>CAZTOW010000013.1:0-203589 GCA_964615375.1 uncultured Enterobacterales bacterium | reverse complement strand
CCTACGCCTACGCGGAAATCCAACCCGAGAGAGGAGGTGACCCCTGGAATGTGGGCTATAGGTTCAGTTAAAGTCGATTATTGCCACGAGTTGACGTATGGGCCGGGCACCTTGGGAATGCTGAAGATGTTTAGATTTGATTCTGGCTATACTCAATTTGTTGACGTTGAGATCTCCCTTATCGATGTAGGGCTGATTACGCCTGAAATCGAATCTGTTGAAGCGCTTTTCGCTATCGGAACGGTTATTACCATCGAAGAAGAATTGAGGGTGGCCGTCGGGACCTCTCTCCACCTCGCCAGCGCGGAGGAATCCCAACTTGCTGCAGTTGGTCTCCCAAGCGCCCAGTCCAATGGAGGGGTCACGCTCATCTACGAGTTCGCAGGTGTGCAGACGGCGCGATTGATTGGTGATACCAATAGCTTCGGAACCTCTGTCCTCCTCATGGACCTCGACGGCTCAGGATCCCTCGACCTCCTGGTCAGCGCACCCGAGGAAGATCTCCTCTACCTCTTCCTCGACCCCACCGGCGATCTCACCACCTCCGACGCCGACCTCACCTTCTCCGGCACCTCTCAGACCGGCCTCTCCCTCGCCAACGCCGGCGACATCAACGGCGACGGCCAGGACGACCTCCTCGTCGGCGCAGAAGACACCGTCTACCTCTTCCTGGGCGGCGAGCTCTCCTACGACTGGGAACCCTACGCCACCCTCGAAGGCTCCCCCGGCTCCGAGCTCGGCGCGGACCTGGCCGGCGCCGACCTCGACCAGGACGGCTACAGCGACCTCATCCTCGGCGCCCCCGGCGACGGCGGCGTCTACGTCCTCTGGGGCGGCCCATGAACCTTAAGCTCATCCGAATCGACGCTCCCGAGCCCGTCCCCGGCCCCGAAGGAGAGGTCGACTTGCACCCACACCTCGAGCAACACGCGCTGCATCGGGTCACGCGCCAGGTCGGCCGTACGCTCCGGTCCCGCTTCGACGCCGCCCTGGCAAAGGTCCCCGACCGCGAGCCCGACCCCCAGGATCGCTGAGCCCGGGTCCCCTACGGCCACCCGCCGCGATAGATCGCGCCCATGCCCCGCACCTTCAACACGACCGGCCCCTGCGACCCCCGGCGGCACTACATGCTCCCCGCCGAGCGCCGCGTCCCGGGGATTCAGGCCCTCGTGGACGAGATGCTCTACTTCGTCGTCCACGCGGCGCGGCAGACGGGGAAGACCACGGCGATGCGGGCCTTCGGCGCCCGGCTGCGCGAGGAGGGGCGGATCGCGGTCTACGCGACGCTCGAGGAGAGCCAGGGCGTGGAGGGCGTCCTCGAGGCCGAGCCGCTGTGGATGGCCTCCATCGACGAGGCCGCCTCCTGGCAGCTCCCGCCGGAGCGCCGCCCGCCTCCCCGCCGCGCGTTCCTCGACCACGAGCCGGGATCGCGGCTGCGCCAGTGGCTCGCCGCCTGGTGCGCGGAGCAGTCCCCGCGGCCCGTGACGCTGCTCCTCGACGAGGCCGACGTGGTGTCGGGGCCGGCGATGGTCAGCCTGCTGCGCCAGCTCCGGGCGGGCTTTCTGGAGCGCCCGGATCGATTCCCGGCCTCCGTCGCGCTCATCGGGATGCGCGAGCTCCGCGACTACCTGACCCAGGCCAAGGACGGCCGCCCGGTGAGCGCGGGCTCCCCCTTCAACGTGAAGGCCGAGTCGATCACGCTCCGCGACTTCACCGAGGACGAGGTGGGCGAGCTCTACCGGCAGCACACCGAAGACACCGGCCAGATCTTCGAGCCCGCGGCGGTAGCGCGCGCCTTCTGGTGGACGCAGGGCCAGCCCTTCCTGGTCAACGCCCTCGCCCGGCGCGCGGTGATGGAGCTGGTCCCCGACCGCGCCCAGCCCGTGACCGCCACCCACATCGACGAGGCCAAGGAGCGCCTCGTCCTCGCGCGCACGACGCACCTCGTCAGCCTCACCGAGCGCCTGAGGGAGCCACGGGTGGCCCGCATCGTGCAGGCGGTGCTGACGGGGGATGAGCCCATCCCCTACGACCACGACGACTGGGTCTATGTGCTGGACATGGGGCTCCTGCGCAGGGGTCGGGATGGGGCCGAGCCGGCCAACCCGCTCTGCCGCGAGGTGCTGGCTCGCCAGCTCAGCTACAACCTGCAGGAGAACCTGCCCGCGCCGCGCATGAAGTGGCTCACCCCTGAAGGCCGCCTCGACTTCGAGGCGCTGGTGGACGGCTTCCTCGCCTGGTGGCGCGAGAACGGCGACACCCTGCCCCGGGACATGCCCCTCTACCCCGAGGCCCTCCCACACCTGGCTTTCATGGCGTACCTGCAGAAGATCGTTAACGGGGGGGGTACGGTGCTCCGTGAGTACGCCGCCAACCGCCGCGCGCTGGACCTCCTCGTCACCTACGGCCCCGACCGCTTCGTCGTCGAGATCAAGCGCGTCCGCGAGCGCGAGACCCTGGAGCGCGTGCGAGAGGCCGCCATCGAGCAGACGCTCGGATACCTGGACGAGGTCGGCGTCCGCGAGGGCTGGATCCTCCTCTTCGACCAACGCAAGCGCCGGCCCTGGCGCCAGCGCCTCTGGCGGAGCACCGTCACCCGAGGCGACCACACCCTGCGCCTCTTTGGCGCCTGATCCATGCCCGCCCTCTGGCCCCGCCTGCTCCGCGCCCTCCGCCCCGCCGAGGACCGGCTGGACCGCCCGGGGCTGCTGCGCGCCGCGGCGGAGGCCATCGAGGCCCTCGCCCGCCGGGGAGCCAGGGACAGCGTGCAGCTCCCCACCGGCGTCACGGTGCGGATCGAGCTCCAGGACGCCACCGGCCCGGTAAAAGCCTGGGTGGAGGACCCGGCGCTGGCGCGCGAGCTGGACGCGGAGCTGCGCAACCGGCTCCCCACGCTCACCGGGCCGCCGCCCCTGCTCTCCTTCGAGGTGGTGGAGGGCGAGCGCGACGCGGTCAGGGCCGTCGAGCGCGAGGTGCTCGCCGCGGCCTGGGTGCGGGTGGAGGACGGGGATCGCGCGGGTCAGCGCACGCCGCTCTCCGCGCGCCGGGCTGAGCACTTCCTGGGTCGAGGCCCCGGGGACGAGGGCCTGCCCAACGACGTCGTGCTGACCGACCGCGCCGCCTTCGTGAGCCGCCGCGCCGCCGTGCTGCGCCACACGGCCGCCGGCTGGGAGCTGGAGGCGCTGGACCAGGGTGAGCTGCTGGAGGTCACCGGCCCCGACGGAGCCCAGCGCCCGCGGCGATCCCTGTCCGGTCGGGCCCGCGTGCTCCCCGGCCAGGCCCTCCGCTTCCTGGGCCCCTCGGGCGAGGCGCTCACGGTCCTGCTGGAGGAGGAGCCCCGGTGAGCGCCATCCGCCGCGAGGGCTCCGACAGCTTCGAGATCGACCTCCGCGCGCTCGCGCCCGGGGGCCTGCTGGACCGCGCCCGCCGCCTGCTGGACCCCGAGGACCCGGAGATCACGCCCGAGCGCGTCGGCCTCGCCCTGCGCGCGGTGATGGGGCGATGCCGTCAGCGCCAGGTGGACGGGGGGCGCCTGGTCTGGAACGACTACACGGTCTTCCTGGCGCTGGCCGATCACGAGACCCTGCGACCGCTGGCGGCGAGCATGAGCGAGGGCCTGCTGCGGACCCTGGAGCAGGAGCGCGCCCGGCTCGGCGCGAGCCTGGTAGGCCCGCTGGTGGTGCGCCTGCGCTGCGACCGCGACGCCCCCCTGGAGCCGGGTCGGGCCTTCGTGCGCGCCCGCTTCGAGGCCGGTCCCGCCCTGAGCTCGGCCCCCGGCGAGCTCACCCTGCGCGCGCCCGAGGTGCAAGCAGGGATGGATCGAACCCGCCGCGTCGCGGAGACGCTGAGCGTCATCCGCCTGTGCTGGCTGGACCAGCGCCGCCTGCTGCCGCTCGGCGAGACCCGGCTGGGGAGGCCGCACGAGGGCGCGCCGCCGGGCTTCCTCCCGCTGCTGGGGGCCGACGCCCACGTCAACCGCGTGCAGCTCCACCTGATCATCGAGGGAGAGCGGGTCGCGGTCCACCGCCCGCCGGACGCCAACCCGGTGGTGGTGGACGGCGCGCCCCTCGCCCCCGGGGCGAAGGTCGCGCTGGAGCGGCTGCCGGCGAGCCTCGCGCTCTCGGGCGGCGCGCTGACCCTCCGCCTGGAGCGGGCCTGAGCGTGGGCGCGCGGCGGGCCTGGCTGATCGTCGAGCTCGCGCTGGTCGCTGGCGTGGTGGCCCTGGTGCTGGGGTGGCTGCTGCCGGAGGCCGTGGACGGGGCGCTGGCTCAGGCCATGCTGCGACGCAGCATCCACCCGGAGATGTTGACGCGACGCAGCGAGGAGGCGTTCCGGGAGCTGGCCCGGACGGGAGGGCTCCAGTGGGCCGCGGCGCTGGGCCTGCTGGCGCTGGGGAGGGCGCTCTCGCTGCGGCGCGCGGGGCGGCACGTCGGGGCGCCGCTGCTCCTGCCGGCCCTGGCGGGGATGAGCGGGCTCGGGCTCGGCCTGCGCTTCGGCTACGCGGACCCCCTGCACGCCAGCCGCCTGCTGGCCCCGGACCACGCCGAGGGGATGCTCATCGGGGCGGCGCTGGGCCTCCTCGTGCTGGTCGTGCCGCCCGATCCGGCCGATCTGCTCTGCCGCCTGCGCTGGCCGGTGCTCCTGGGCGCGCTGCTCACCTTCGCCGGGCTGCTGCTCTCGACGCCCGTGAACGGGGCCCACATCTCGCTCTTCGGGCTCCTGCAGCCCATCGAGGGGATCAAGATCGCGTTTGTGGTCTTCCTCGCGGCCGAGCTCGGGCGGCGGGCGGAGCAGCTCCGCTACCAGCGCACCGGGGGCTGGCTCCCGCTGCCGCGGCCCGCGCACCTGCTGGGCGCGATCGCGGCCCAGGTCCTGCTGACGGCGGGGCTGTTTGCGGTGGGGGATCTGGGGCCCACGCTGATCCTGGCCCTGGTCTTCCTGGCGATCTACGGGATGGTGACGCGCTCCTGGGTGGAGTGGGCCATCGTCGGCAGCCTGGGCCTGGTGGCGCTGGCCCTGGCCGTGGCCCAGCCCGAGGCGCTGCCGCAGACGGTGGGGCTGCGGGTGCGCATGCTCGTGGATCCCTGGACCAACGGGGATCCGCGCGGGGTGCAGCTGGCCTACGCGCTGTGGGCGATGGCGGCGGGCGGGCCCGGGGGGCAGGGGCTCGGGCGGGCGGAGTTCGCCACGGTGCCGGAGGGCCACAGCGACCTCGCGCTGGCCAATCTGGTCGAGGTCCTGGGGCTGGGCGGGCTGCTGCTCTACCTGGGGCTGATGGCGGTGACGCTGGGGTCCACGCTGAAGATCGCGCTGCGCGGCCGGACGCCGGAGCGCATGCTGCTGGCGGCGGGCCTGGGCTGGCTGCTGCTGGCGCAGCTCCTGGTCATCGGGCTGGGGACCACGGGCTACCTGCCGCTGACGGGGGTGGTGACGCCCTTCCTCTCGGCCGGGCGCAGCGCGACGGTGGCCTTCGTGGTGCTGGTGGCCCTGGTCCTGCGGCTGGCGGTGGCGGGCGAGCGCGTGGTGGACACGGGGACGCATCGCGAGCTGCGGGGAGGCATCGCCGCGGGGGCCGTGCTGGGAGCGCTCCTGCTCGGGCTGCTGGGCCTGAGCTTCGCCGAGCGGGCCTGGCTGCAGCGGGACGAGATCAGCCTGCGCGCGGCGCTTCAGCTCAACCGGGACGGCACGGTGCGCATGGCGGCGGATCCCCGGCTGGAGGGCCTGGCGGCGCGGATCCCGCGGGGGGAGATCCTGGACCGGGAGGGGAGCGCGCTGGCGGGCACGGATCCGGCGAGCGGGGCGCGGATCTGGCCCCTGGGGGACGCGCTGGGGACGGTGCTGGGGCCCTACGGCGCGGGGGTGACGCTGGGGTCCTGGTCCCTGGAGCGGCAGCTCGACGCGCGGCTGCGCGGGCTCGAGGAGGCGGAGGGGCCGCGCACGGCCTGGGTGGCTCGGGGGGAGCGCTCGGCCCGGGTGGTCCACCTCCAGGACGGGCCGCCGGACGAGGCGGGTCGGGCGGCGGCGCTGGCGCGGGCGGGGGGAGACCCGGTGGTCGCCACCCGGCTCAGCCGGCTCGACTACAAGCCGCTCTTGTCCCTGCTGCGCCTGCGCCCCGACGCGCGGGAGCCGGCCCTGGCCCGGGTGGCGGCGGACGTACCGGGGAGGAGCGTGCGGCTGAGCCTGGACGCGGAGCTCCAGCGGGCGGCCAGCGCGGCCCTCCGAGCCCGGCTCACGCGCGGGGGGCTGGCGGGGGCGGCGGCGGTGATCGACGTGGACAGCGGGCAGGTGCTGGCGCGGGCCCAGTGGCCGGACCTGGACCCGGGGCGCCCGGAGAGCTGGGTCTCCGACTTCCTGGAGGGGGACCCACGCTGGCTCGGCTGCTACGGGCCCTGGCGGGACAAGACGGGGACGGGCGGCTTCCTGCAGGCGGGCTCGATCTTCAAGCTGTTCACGGCGCTGGCGGCGCTGCGGGAGGGCTGGGAGACGGCGGGCGAGGGCTGCGCGCTGCAGGGGAGCCGGACGCTCACCTGCGGGCCCTGCCCGGACGGCCGGGGCTGCTACCAGGCGCCGGGCTGGGGGCGGGCCATCCACGACGTCGGGGGAGGCGGGCACGGGGAGATCGAGCTCGCCCGCGCGCTCTCCGTGAGCTGCAACGCCACCTTCGCCCAGGTGGGCCTGGCGCTGGGGCCGGAGCCGATGCGGCGCCTGGTCGAGGACGGGCTGGAGGTGGACTGGCGGGGGAGCTTCGACCCGGGGCCGCCGGGCTCGTTTGCGCTGGCCAGCACGGCCTACGGTCAGGGGGCGGCGCGCATGAGCGTGCTGCAGGCGGCGCGCATGGTGGCTGCGGTGGGCGCGGGCGGGGTCTATCGGCGTTGTCCCTCGGATCTGCTGCTGGACGCGCCCTGCGAGGAGCGGCGCCTGCTGGACGATCCGCAGGACGCGGGCCTGCTGCTGGCGGGGATGCGCGACGCGGTGGAGCGGGGCACGGCGCGGCGGGTGGCGGGGATGGAGGGCGCGCGGCTCTACGCCAAGACCGGGACCGCCACGGACGACGGGCGAAGCGACGAGGCGCCCTACGGGATCCGGCTGGGGGCCGAGGCCGCCCCGCACGCCTGGGCCGTGGTGCTGGCCGAGCCGGAGACGACGCCCTCCTGCGCGGCGCAGGCCCCCGGGCGGCTGGCCGTCGCGGTGGTGCTGGCGCGGGCGGGATACGGGGGGGAGGCCGCGCTGCCCGTGGCCGCGGAGATCGTGGACGCGGCCCGCGCGCGGGGCTACCTCGACGGGTCCCGATGAACCTCTTCCTGCCAGGCCACGAGCTCAGCGAGCCGCTCCGGCACAGCCCGGAGCAGCAGCGATCGGTCTGGCGATCGAACGTGGACGGGCGTCCCTGCGTCACCCGCATCCTGCACGTCCCGGTGGATCCGGCCTTGGAGGTCGTGATCCGCCGCGCGGCGCTGGAGGGGCGCGGCCAGCTCGGCGGGCTGCACCGGGACCTGGCCAGCGTGCTGGAGGGCTACCAGACCCTCGCCTCGCTGCAGGATCTCCCGGGCGTCCCCGAGATTGTGGCCGCGGGGCTGGCCCTGGACGCCGCGGATCCGACCGTGGGCTACCCCTACCTCAGCCTGAGCTGGGCCGAGGGCGAGCCCCTGGACGCGATGCTGGCCCGGGGGGTGGCGCCGCAGGCCCTCGACGCGCTGCTGCTGGAGCTGCTGGAGCTGCTGGGCGCCCTCCACGCGCGGGGCGTGGCCTTCGGGGACGTCAAACCCTCGAATTTCGTCCGCGCGCCCGACGGGACGCTGCGCCTCATCGATCCTGACACCCTGCGCCGTGTGCCCGCGGCCCCCGGCTACGTGCGCGTCCACGACCGCACGCCCGGCTGGGCGGCCCCGGAGCTGATGGAGCCCGAGCCCCTGCTGTGGCTCCAGAGCGATCTCTACGGGCTCGGCCTCATCGTCTGTCAGGGCTTCGCGGGATCGCGCCCGGGGGAGCCTGGCTTCGACGGGACCAGGCTCCCGGCGCGCTGGCGCGGGGTGGTCGAGCGCTGCCTGCGGCGCGATCCCCGGGAGCGTCCGGGCGCGGCGGAGCTGATCGCGGCCCTGCGCGGGGTGGAGGTCCCGATCCCGGTCCCCACCCCGCAGATCGCGGCCCTGGACGCCACCATCCGGGTGCCCGAGCCCGTGGTCGCCCCGCCCGCGCCGCCCCCGGCGCGCCCCCGCTCCCGGCTGCGGCTCCTGGTCGGCGGCGCGCTGGGCGCGGGGCTGCTCCTGGCCGCGAGCGGCGGGACCTGGGCGCTGGTGCGGCGCGGCGACGCCGATCGGGCCACGGCGCGGGTGTGGAGGGATCTGCGCGTCTACAAGACGGAGTGGAAGCAGAACACCGACGCCAACCTGGACGCCATCGCCCGGGGGGCCGCCGAGGCCGTCTCCCTCTGGCCCACCCCGGACGCGCTGGGGCTGGCCGCTCTGGTGCGCGTGTGGGACGAGCGCTGGCACTACGTGGCGAAGGCGCGCCCCTGGGACCCGCAGGCCTACGCCGCCACCGAGCGCCAGGTGGAGGAGGCCCTGGCGGCGGGCGCCACCCTCGGCGCGCTGTCCGCCCGCGGGGTGCTGCTGGCGGGCGCCTGCCGGAAGATGCCGGAGGACGCCGGGATCACGCGGGTCCGCCGCTGCGAGGACGCCCTGCTGACCCTTGAGCAGGCGGAGGACCAGGCCAGCGCGGAGCCCTGGCTGGCGCTGGAGCTGCGCTGGAACCGGATCATGGCCCTGTCCTCGCTGTCCCAGCTCTCCGAGCCCTCCCGGGCGAGCACGCTGCGCGCCCAGGGCCTCGCGCTCTGCGCCAGCGCGCGCCCGCGCCTGGACGAGGCCCCGGTCAACGGCGGCTATCTGGCGTCGGACTGCCTGGAGCTGGCGGGGGCCACCGACGACGTGCCCGAGTACCTGGCCTGGGCCGACTGGATCCTGGACCGGGCGGAGGCCCAGGGCGCCGAGGGCGGCTCACAGGCCCGCGTGGCGCGGCAGATCGTCCGGGCCACCCACCCGGACTGCGCCGAGCTGCCCCTGCGCCGCGACGGGCTCCCCGACCTGCGGGCCTCCCGCTGCGAGGGCGGGCGCGAGGATCTGTGCCGCGCCCTCGCCCTGGCCGCGCTGGGCTGTGAGGTCCCGCTGTGGCGGGCCTGCGTGCAGGCGGACCCGGCGCTCCCCTGGGACGCCGTGGACACCGCGCTCGACGCCCCCCTGCGCTCGCCCTGCCCCGGCGCCTACGAGCTCGGCGACCTGCCAGCCTCCGCCATCCGCGGCGCCTGGCAGAGCTGGGCGGGATCGCTGTTCGGCGTGACCGTGGAGTAGGGCGCGGGCGGGATCAGGGCAGCAACGAGGCGATCTCCCATCGGATCTCACGGTCGGGGAGCTGGACGCTGCGCGTGGGAGCCAGGAGCGTGACGACGCCATAGCCCTCCGGGCCGGGCTCGGTGTGGACCTCCAGGCGGCGACCCACCACGTCCAGGATCCAGTACACCGGGACGCCCGCGCGCGCATAGATGGCGGCCTTTCGGTGGTCGCGTTCCAGAGAGGAGAGCGAGATCTCCACCACGAGGAGGAGGTCGGCGCCCGTAGGGAGGCGCCCGCGGTAGGCGCTCACGGGCTCGCGTAGGACGGCGATATCAGGCTCGGGGCGACTGTCGGCGGCGGCGAGGATTGGATCCTGTGAATAGACGGCATGTCGCGGTCCGTAGGCCTCCCGGAGCATCTCGAGCACGAGGTTGCGGACCCAGGAATGATCGGCGCTCTGCGGTGACATCAGCTCCAACGCTCCTTCCAACAGCTCAAGCTTCTCGTCGGCGTCCAACAGCCCGACTTCGATCATGCGGTCGACCTCGGCGACGGTGAACCGACGCAGGTTCAGGGCGGTCATAGGGGCACCTCCTGTACGAGAGAGATAACACATCCAAAGCCTTGCCACGGATCCTCGCGCTCAATCCCCCAGATCCTGGGTCAGCACGATCTTGCCCGCCACGGCCCGGGACTCCAGGAGCGTCTGGGCCTCGCCGGCCCGGCTCATGGGCAGCACGCGGTCCAGCACCGGGCGGACGCGGCCGGCGCGCACCTGCTCCCAGGCGGCGATCATCTCGCCCATGGAGCCCATGGTGCTGCCCAGCAGCGAGATCTGCTTGAAGAAGAGCGCGCGCAGATCCAGCTCCACCTGGTGTCCGGTGGTCGCGCCGCAGGTGACCAGGGCGCCGCCCCAGCGCAGCGCGCGCACGCTCTGGGCCCAGGTGCTGGCGCCGACGTGCTCGACGACGACGTCCACGCCCTCGCGGTCGGTCCAGTTTTTGACGGTGTCAGATAGCTCCTCGTAGCCGACGGCGATCTCGGCCCCCAGCGCGCGGCAGAGGGCGCGCTTGTCCTCGCTCGACGCGGTGGCCACGACCCGGGCCCCGTGCAGGGCGGCGATCTGGATGGCCAGGCTGCCCACGCCGCTGGCCCCGCCCTGGACCAGCACGCGATCCCCAGCCTGGATCCGCGCGCGCCCCACCAGCATGTGCCAGGCGGTGAGGAGGGCCAGGGGCAGGGCCGCGGCCTGCTCGCCGGGCAGCGGGCAGGGGAGCAGGTGGCTCTCGGGGACGCAGAGCAGCTCGCGGCAGCCGCCGTCGGTGCGCTCGCCCCGGATGAGGTAGCGGCGGCAGAGGCTGTGCTGGCCCGAGAGGCAGCGCGCGCAGGCACCGCAGCCGAAGCCGGGGTGCAGGGCCACCCGCTCGCCCGTGTCCTCGCGCACGCCGACCACGTCGCTGCCGGGGATCAGGGGCAGGGGGAAGCGGTGGCCGGGCACGCCGCGGCGCACCCAGACGTCGAGGTGGTTCAGCCCGACGTGGGTGACGCGGACGCGGACCTCGCCGGGGCCGGGCTCGGGGGTGGGAAGGTCCACGAGCTCGATGACCTCGGGGCCGCCATGACGGGAGACGCGGAGCGCGCGCATCGGGTTCCTGACCTCACAGAGCTTGCCTTACTGGCCGTTCATCTGATTGACCACCTCTATCAGGTCGCCCTCATCGTAGAAGTCCACGGCGATGACGTTGGGGACGTGGGCCCAGGTCTGCGCGCACGCCTGGGCGCGGGTCAGCAGGACGTCGAAGGCGTTCATCTCGGCCGCGGCCTCCTCCGAGGCCAGATCGCCCACCCAGTGGTTCATCAGGAAGAGCGGGTTCGCCGGGTCGCCGCGGTTGAGCTCGCAGCTCGTCTCCTCGGGCGAGTCGAAGCCGTAGGGCGTGTCCCAGAAGAGGTCCCAGGCGTGGCCGTACCAGGCGGGGGGCGGGCCCTCGACCTCGGCGGTGACCAGCAGGCGCTGGTCCGAGGCCACCAGCTCGCCCAGCGTGGGCCACTCCCCGCCCTCCCAGGCGTAGGCGTAGCGGTCCAGGCCGGTCTCCTCGAAGACGGCGACCGTCTCGTCCACGGAGAGGTCGTCCTGGAGGATGAAGATCAGGACCTCACCCGGGTTCTGGTCGAGGAATTCCACGTACCAGCCCAGCGCCTCGGCCAGCGGCGTGCTGCCCAGCGAGCAGTAGCCGTGGCAGAGGGCGGGCTCTCCCGACTCGTCCAGGGTCGTGTCGATGAGGAAGGCGCGCACGCCGTCCTCGAGCTGATCCGGGATGCCGTGGTGCTGGTTCGGGAGCTTCCAGCCCGCGTCCGAGCTGGACATGCTGTTGTGGGTGCCGGCGAAGACCACCTCGTCCAGGGGGCGCTCGCAGAGGGCCTCGTGGCCGTTGCAGCGCAGCGGCTCGGCCTCGGGCTCGCCTCTGCAGCCCGCGAGCACGATCGCCAGCATCCAGCTCCTCCTCATGCCGCACCTCCCCGGGACGGGAACCCAGGCTCAGGATACAGGCGGCCGATGCGCACGTCCACGACCGGCCTCCTTCGTGCCCTCTCCCTCGGGGCCCTCTCTCTCGGCGCCCTCACCCTCGGGGCCGGCTGCGCGGGCGACAAGCCCGACACGGCCGCCACCGACGCCGACGGGGACGGCTTCCTCTCCGACCAGGACTGCGACGACGAGGACCCGGAGGTCCACCCCGCGGCGGACGAGCTCTGCGACGGGGAGGACGACGACTGCGACGGCGAGGTGGACGAGCACGCCCAGGACCAGCTGGACTGGTACCTGGACGCGGACGGCGACAGCTACGGGGTCCCCAGCGCCGTCGTCACGAGCTGCGAGCAGCCCGACGGCTACGCCGCCACCGGCTGGGACTGCGACGACGCCGACGAGGCCGTCTTCCCCGGCGGAGCGGAGGTCTGCGACGGGCTGGACAACGACTGCGACGGGCTGGTGGACGACGCCGACGCCTCGCTGTCCACGGGCACGGCGGGGGTCTGGTACCGCGACCTGGACGGTGACGGCTACGGGGACGTCGAGGACGAGGGCACGATCTCCTGTGAGGACCCCTCCACCGCTTACGCGTCCTACGTGAACGAGGCCACCGACTGCGACGACAGCACGGCCGAGGTCGCCCCCGACCTCGCCGAGGTCTGCGGGGACGGCCTGGACAACGACTGCGACGGCGCGCCGGGCGACTGCGCCTGGGAGGGGGAGATCGCCCTGGAGGACGCCGACGCCACCGTGCTGGGCGAGGGGGTGGACCAGCGCCTGGGGAGCGCCGCGGCCGGCGCGGGGGACCTCGACGGGGACGGGGCGGGGGACCTGTGGGTCACGAGCCAGCCCTACGACGACCTGCGCCTGGTCTCGCTCCTGCGCGGGCCCCTGCGCGGGCGGGTGAGCCGGTCCGAGGCGGTGGCCTCGCTGGCCGCGGAGGCGCGGAGCGGCTTCGGGGCGGCCCTGATCGGCGGGCGGGACGTGGACGGGGACGGCTGGCCGGACCTGATCCTGGGCGACGCGACCGCGCCGGACGAGGCGGGGGACAGCGCGGGCGGGGCGCTGACGATACTAGGACCACTGGCCGGCGAGCTGCCCGCGGACATCGCCGACGCGACGCTGCTGGGGGCCGCGGGCGCGGAGGCCGGTGCCTCGCTGGCCTGGCTCGAGGATCGCGACGAGGACGGCCTCCCTGAGCTGGCCGTGGGCGCGCCGGGTGTGTCCGACGGGGCCGGCGGGGTGGCGATCCTCGGGGCGATGGCGGGGGGCTCGCTGGAGGGCGCGCTCTGGCTGTGGGGCGAGGAGGCGGGGGCGCGGGCCGGGTCCGCGGTGGCGGCGCAGGACCTGGACGGGGACGGGCTCGAGGAGCTGCTGATCGGCGGGCCGGCCTCCGGGGGCGGTGCGGGCGCGCTCTGGGTCTGGGCCGGGCCGCTCACGGCGGGCGCCTCGCTCGCGGACGCTCCGGTCGCCTGGGTCGGCGCGGAGGGCGCGGGCCTGGGCCAGGCGGTGGCCGCGGCGGGGGACACGGACGAGGACGGCTACGGAGACGCGCTGATCTCGGCCCCCGGGGCGGACGGGGAGGACGGCGCGGACGGCGGCGCCGCCTGGCTGATCCTGGGCGGCGAGGCCCTGCCGGCGAGCGTGGACGAGGCCGGGGCGAGCTTCGCGGGCGCCGCCGGAGACCTCCTCGGCGCGAGCCTGGTCGGGCTCGAGCTCTCCGGGGACGAGGCGGCGGACCTCGCGCTGGGCGCCCCGGGCTACGGGGAGGGGGCGGGCCGGGCGCTGGTCTTCTACGGGGATCTCTCGGGCGCTCTCCTCGCGGCGGACGCCGACCTGCAGGTGCTGGGCGCCGACGCCGCTCGCGCCGGGGAGGCCCTCTGCTCCGCGGGAGACCTCAACGGCGACGGGCTCCCGGAGCTGGGCGTGGGTGCGCCCGGGGACAGCCGCGCCGGGAGCGCCGCGGGCGCGCTGGCCCTCTTCTCTCCGCTCGGCTGGTGAGCGAGCCCTGACCGCCTTGAACTATGATGCCTCCGATGGTCGACCAACCACCTCCTGAGCGCCCGACGCCGGCGGAGCGTGTCCGCGCGCTGCGCGGGCGGCTCTGGTGGTTCGTGGTGCGCGTGATCCAGCGGCTGCTCTCCGGCAGCCAGGGAGAGGTCACGGCGCTGGAGCAGGCGCTCCGCCTCCAGGAGCGCCTGGTCGTGCTGGCGATGGTGGTGGCCAGCGTGTTCCCCGCGCTGCTCCTGCTGGGCTACTTCGCGCTCACCACCTCCGATCCCGTCTCCTTCGAGACCGAGGCGCGCCAGCAGGCCGACCGCAAGGCCGATGAGCTCTTCACCGAGGCCAACGCGCGGATGAACGCCTTCGAGAACGAGCTCGAACGCCGGATCCGCTCGGGTCCGAGCCCCCTGGTGCGCCCCGAGCAGCTCCACCCCCAGCTCCTGGTGGCCCTGCAGTTCGACAGCCAGGGCGCGCTCATGGCCCCGTTCACCGAGCCCGGACCCGAGGATCCGCGCGAGGCGAGCGTGCTGCTGACCGGCCCCTACGCCCGCCTGCTGAGCCTGTCCCGCTCCGGCGCTACGCTGGAGCAACGCCTGATCGCGGCGGAGCAGGTGGGTCGCACGGCGCCCTCGCGCACCGCCCGCGCCCTGGCCCGCCTCCACCGCGCCCGCCTCCTGGTGGAGCAGGGAGAGCAGGAGGAGGCGCTCGCGGCCTACCAGGAGCTGGTGGCGGAGGGCGGCGACACGCGGGATCCCTGGGGCTTCCGGGTCAGCGATCTGGCGCGCTACGAGATCGCCCGGGTCCACACGCGGACCGATCCGGCGCGGGGGGCGGAGGAGGTGCGCAAGCTGGTGGAGGACCTGCTGGCGGAGACCTGGGTGGTCGGCCGCGGCGGTGAGCCCGCGCTGGCCCGGCGCGCCCTCGCGCTCGTGAACACCCGCCCCACGCCCGCGTGGGCCGCGGACGCCGGCACCCGCGTCTCCGAGCGCGCGAGGCTGCTCTACTGGGCCGAGCGCCTGCTGCCCGAGGCCCGCGAGGTGCTGGGCTCGCCGGAGGGGGCGCGCCCGAGCGGCGACGGGCTGCGCTGGGCCATGGGGCAGCGGAACCTCTGGGCGGTCCGCAGCGTCAACCAGACGAATTACATGTTCGCCCTGGACTGGGACACCATCCGCCAGGACCTCAACGACCGCTCGCGCCGCTTCCTCTCCCGCGACGGGCCGGTGGCGGCCTGGTTCCAGGCGCCCGACGACCCCGAGGAGGACTCGCCGAGCGTGGTGCTGGCCAGCCGCGACCTGCCCTGGGTGCCCGGGGGCGCCCTGGTCATCAAGAAGGGCCCGCTCTTCGGCTCCGAGTCCGAGGCCCGCCAGCGCCAGATCTGGCTGCGCAACGCCGCCGTCATCTTCGCGCTGCTCGCGCTCGTGCTGGGCGTCATCTTCACGGTGCGCATCGTCATGCGCGAGCTCGACCTCGCCCAGATGAAGACGCGCTTCGCCGCGAACGTGAGCCACGAGCTGCGCAGCCCGCTCACCCAGATCCGCCTCAAAGGCGAGGCCCTGATGCTCGGGCTCGCCGAGACGCCTGAGGAGCAGCAGGAGTATTACCGGGCCATCGTGCGCGAGAGCGAGCGCCTTGGCCGCCTGGTCGACGACGTGCTGGACTACGCCCTCCTCCCCGGCGGGCGGCACAACCTCGCGCCCCGCATCCGCATGGGCAGCCTGGAGGACACCGTACGCCGCGCCCTGGACAGCATCCGCAGCTCCGAGGAGGTGCGGCGCATGGACCTGGACGTGGATCTGCCCGGAGATCTGCCGCCGGTCGCCCACGACGTGGACGCCGTGGTACGCTGCGTCATCAACCTGGTCTCGAACGCAGCGAAGTACTCCAAGGAGAGCAACTGGATCGGCGTGCGCGCGCGGGCTGTGGACGGCGCGCTGGAGGTGAGCATCTCGGACAAAGGGATCGGCATTCATCCTCAGGATCTCGACCGGATCTTCGACCCCTACGTGCGCGGCTCGGACCCGCGGGTGGGCACGAAGAAGGGCGCCGGGCTGGGTCTGACCATGACGCAGGAGATCATGAAGGCGCACGGGGGGAAGGTCCTCGTGCAGTCCCGCCTCGGAAAAGGCAGCACGTTTACGCTACGATTCCCTCTACGCACCGCCGGCCCGACCATGAGGACGGTCGAGCCTCCCCGATGAAGCCCGGAGCCTGAAGCATGCCGCGCATCCTGTTCGTCGAGGACGAGGAGGAGCTCCTCAGGGATCTCCTCAAGTTCTTTCGTCGCGAGGGCTACGACGTCTATGGCGCCCGAACGGGCACCGAGGCCCTCGACATCGCCGGCCGCTTCCCGCCGGACGTGGCCGTTCTGGACATCATGCTCCACGAAGGTCCCGCGGGCACGGACGCCATGGACGGCTTCGAGATCTGCCGCTCGCTCCGCCAGACCGGCTTCGATCGGCCCATCGTCTTCCTCACCGCGCGCTCCGGGCAGGCCGACAAGCTGATGGGCTTCGAGCTCGGCGGGGACGACTACATCACCAAGCCGTTCTCGCTGCTCGAGCTCAAGGCGCGCATCGAGGCCATGCTCCGCCGGGCCCCCGCCCGCGCCGTCTTCAAGTTCACGGATGTAGAGGTCGATCTCGACAACTACGAGATCCGTCGCCCCGACGGCGTGATCGAGCGCCTCGCCCACCGCGAGCGCGAGCTCCTGCGCTTCATGATCGACAACCGCGGGCGCATCCTGGACCGCGAGACCCTGCTGGCCCGGGTCTGGGGCTACAGCGCGAACATCAACACCCGCACCGTGGACACCCACGTGCTGACCGTCCGCAAGAAGCTGGGGGACGACGCCAACAGCCCGCGCTTCATCCAGACCCTGCACGGGGTCGGCTACCAGTGGATCGGGAAAGAGGGCTGATGCTGGGGCTCCTGCTGGTCGCGGGGCTCGCGCGCGCCGAGGGCCCCGCTGAAGACTGGGAGTACATGGCCTGGGAGGCGCTCTATGACGCGCGCCTCTCCTCGGCCCTGGGCACCAGCCCCGAGGTGGTGAGCGCCGACTACGGGCGGGCCCTCTCGCTGGTGCGGGACGCGCAGAGCCCGCTGGGGGGCGAGATCCACTACTGGTTGGCGTTGTCGCTGCTGAGCGTGGGCGACGTGGACGGCGCCACGCGCGAGCTCGCCCTGCTCGGCGGGCGGGAGGCGCTGGCGGATCGGGACCGCGCGCTCTCCAGCTACATCGACATGCAGCGCCGCAAGATCACGCGGCTCCCCTACCGCCAGGACTTCGACATCGCCGACACGCCCGCGCCCTGGGTGCTGCGCTGGCAGAACGAGGGCGGCTCGACCCTCGACCTGCTCGACCTGCCCGACGGCAACCGCGTCGTGGTGTGGAGCACCAACGTGCAGCGCGAGCGGGACGACGCGCTCATCATCCCCTTCCAGAACCAGGGCCCGTCCACGCTCCGCTTCGCCATCCGGGCCGAGCGCTTCCCGGCCTCCGTGCGCTGCATGCTGGAGGACGAGGACGGCCAGCAGTGGACCGGGAAGTTCCTCGACGTCCCCACGGACACCTGGACGGGCATTCAGCTCACCATGGACGACTTCACCCTGGTCGGCGACCCGCGCTCCGGCCGGCGCCCCATGCCGCGCCGCGTGCGCTCCTTCCAACTCCTGGACGTCACCGGCTTCCGCTCCGAGGAGCGCGGGCTGAACCGGATCTACCTGGACGCGGTCGAGGCGCTCCCGTGAGCCTGCGCCTGCACATCCAGCGGGAGTGGAGCGGGGCCTCCGTCGGCCCCGAAGAGGCGGTCCTGCTCACGCTGGAGGACGACGGTGAGCTCGTGCTCACGGTGGAGGCGCCCTTCCACGGCGATCCCCCGCCGCCCGGCGCTCCCGGACCCACCTGGGGCCTCTGGGAGCACGAGGTCGTGGAGCTCTTCGTGCTCGGGCCGGGCGAGCGCTACACGGAGATCGAGCTCGGGCCCCACGGCCACCACCTCGTGCTCCAGCTCGAGGGTGTGCGCCGGCCCGTACCGCGAGAGCTGGCGCTCGAATACGAGGCCGAGATCGAGGGAGATCGCTGGCGTGGGCTCGCCCGCGTGCCGCGCGCCCTCCTCCCCGAGGGCCCGCACCGCGTCAACGCCTACGCCATCCACGGCCAGGGGGAGGCGCGCCGCTACCTCGCCTTCGAGCCGGTGCCGGGGGATCGCCCCGACTTCCACCGCCTCGAGCGCTTCGTCGCCCTGCCCCTGCCCTGACCATGACCGCCCCTCCCGCGCACCCCATCGTCGTCCAGAAGTACGGCGGCAGCTCCGTCGCCGACGTCCCCCGCGTCCGCCAGGTCGCCGCCCGCGTGGTGGAGACCGTGCGCCAGGGCTGGCGGGTCGTGGTCGTCGTGTCCGCCATGGGCAACACGACCAACGAGCTCCTCGCCCTCGCCCGCCAGGTGAGCCCGAGGCCGCACCGCCGCGAGCTCGACCTGCTGGTCAGCGTGGGCGAGCGGGTCAGCATGACGCTGCTGGCCATGGCGATCGAGGACATGGGCGTCCCCGCCGCCAGCTTCACCGGCAGCCAGTCCGGCATCCTCACCGACGAGGAGCACGTCGCCGCCAGCGTGGTCGAGGTGCGGCCCCACCGCATCCAGCGCGCGCTGGACGAGGGGAAGGTGGCGATCGTCGCCGGCTTCCAGGGCGTCAGCCGCGCGGGGGAGGTCACCACGCTGGGTCGTGGCGGCTCCGACACCACCGCCGTCGTGCTGACCGCCGCGCTGGGCGCCGAGTGGTGCGAGATCTGCTCGGACGTGGACGGGGTCTACACCGCCGACCCGCGGGTGGTCCCCGGGGCCCGTCGCCTGGACACGCTCAGCCTGGACGCGGGGCTGGCGCTGGCGCGGGCCGGCTCCAAGGTGCTGCTGGCGGACGCGCTGGAGCACGCCCGCAAGGTCGGGATCACGCTCAGCGCCGCCGCCACCGCCCGCCCGCCCGGCTCCGGCACCCGCCTCCCGCCCGGCCCCGCGCCTGACCGCGTGGTCGGCGTCACCGCCGACACCGAGCTGCGCGAGATCCTGCTGCCCGAGGACGCCGATCTCGAGGCCCTCCCCGCGGCGCTCCGCGGTCTGCTCCCCGGCGCGCGCGGGCAGCGGGCCCTGCTCGACCAGCGCAACCTGCACGGCGCCCTGCCGCTCCCCCCGGGGGCCATCGACCTCGGCCCCGTCGCCACCGTCAGCGCGGTGGGGCGCGAGGTGGTGGCCGACCCGCGCGTGGTGGCCCGCGCCCTCCGCGCCGCCTCCCAGGCGGGCGAGCTCCTCGGCTGGTGGGCCACGGGCGAGACCTGGACCGCCCTGCTCCCGCGAGAGCGCGCGGCGGCGGCCCAGCGCGCCCTCCACGAGGCGCTGATCGAGGGCTGAGAGTGCTTGATCCCCGAGCCCGCGCTCTCTATGCTCGGCGGGGGGCCTCTCTGTCCCCGACCCGGAGCACGACCCTGGAGCGCTGGCCGAACATGCTCAAGCACTTCCTGAACCCGCCCAACTGGTTCACCTCGGCGGGGATGTTCTGCGGGCTCTACGCCATCATCCTGGCGACCGGCGTAGGCGTGGAGCAGAACTTCTACAAGTCTGCCTTGATGATCTTCTTCGCGGGCATCTTCGACATGCTCGACGGGCGCGTGGCGCGGATCACGAAGACGGGCACCGAGTTCGGCGTGCAGCTCGACAGCCTCGCCGACGTGGTGAGCTTCGGGATGGCGCCGGCGGTCCTGCTCTACGCCTGGGGCGTGCGGGACTTCGGGATGTGGGGCCTCGCGGGTGCCTTCTCCTTCATGTTGTGCGGCGCCTTCCGCCTGGCGCGCTTCAACATCAACCACGGCGACGGCAAGGCCCACGCCTTCTCCGAGGGTCTGACGATCACCACGGCGGGCGGCACCGTCGCCACCTGGGTCATGGCGCATGCCGCCAGCGGGCGCACGTCCGTGCTGCACCCCGAGAACGTGATGATCATCACGCTCATCCTGAGCTGGCTCATGGTCAGCCGCGTGCCCTACCGCACCTTCAAGGTGCGGCGCTCCCGGCGCGCGGCGATGATCGGCGTGGCCCTCTTCCTGAGCGCGATCCTCGTCATCTCGGTGCGCTACAACCTGTCCACCGCCTTCGTCACCCTCGCCGGCCTCTACTGCCTCTCAGGGCCGGTCGAGCTCATCTTTCGCCGTACCCGTGGGCTCTTCTCCAAGGGCGGGGTCTGATCCGAAGCTGGGGTCTACCTCGAGGGCGGGGTCGGAGGCCCCTGGCGCCGCCATCAGCAGCGTGAGCATGTTCTCCACCGCGGTCAGCTCCGGGTCCCGTCCGGTGCGGATCAGGTCTCCGAAGGCGCCCACCAGGCGGGCCCGCTCGGGCACGGAGAGCACCTCCGGATCGGCCTCCAGCACCAGCAGCACGCGCAGCCAGTCCTCGCGGCGGGCGTAGGCGCGGGCGAGCTCTACGAAGTCAGTGTGCGAGTGGAGGGCCTCGAGCGGGAGCGTGGGTCCGATCTTCCTGGGGTGGAGCAGGTTCAGGAAGTTCTCCTCGGAGGTGTCGTCGTAGAGGTGGCGTGGCGCCGAGTACTCGATGCGCATGTTGTCGTCGGTGTTCAGCGCCGTCTCTCCCGCCTGGGCCAGGATCCCGTCGCGGTCCAGGTGGTAGAGGGCCAGCAGGTCGTAGGCGCTCCAGACCTTGACCTGCGCCAGATCGATGGCCACCGCCTCACTCGCCCGGATCATCCCTTCGACGCGGCCGATCTCCAGCTCCAGCGGCGCGTCGCTTCCCACCAGCACCAGGTCGGCGTCCTCGATCGTGCTGAACAGGGTGACGTAGGCGTAGGTCTCCGAGAAGGTGCGGAGCAGGCTCAGCAGGTCCTCGTAGTCCATCCCGTACATCTGGACCCACTGCGACCACACCCCGCCGGGCCGCAGGCGGCTCTTGCCCAGCGCGAAGAACTCGCGCGTGAACAGGTTGCTCACGCCGGTCAGCCAGGGGTTGGAGGGCTCCGAGATGATGACGTCGTAGCTCTGCTCCGGGCTCAGCAGGACGTGGTTGCGCCCGTCGTTGGTGTAGAGGCGGGCGCGCGGGTCGCTGAGCGGCGTGTTGTTGATCTCGTCGAACCAGCGGCTCGCCTCGACGACGGCCGGCTCGAGCTCGACCACGTCGATGCGGGTGGGCGCGGGCTGCGTCGTGACCGAGCCCGCCGTCACCCCGCTGGCGAGGCCGATCACCGCCACGTCCTGGGCCCAGGGCCGGTAGGCGAAGGGGAGCTGGGCCACCAGCACCTGCGTCGGCATGTCCGCCTGCGAGGAGGCGTCGATCTTGCCGTTGTTCGCCAGCCAGATGTTCCCCGTGGAACGGACCCGCGCCACGGTCACCACCGCGCTCAGGCCCTCGTCGTAGAAGAGCAGGTCATACGGCTCGACCGCGTAGGCGTACACGCCCTCCCGGCTGCGATCCTCGATGTCGGTCACGTACTTGTACATGCCCGCCGTCATCAGCAGCGGATCCCAGGGTGGAGGCCGCAGATGGACCAGCCCCACCAGCGCCGCCGCCCCCAGGGCCGCGCCCAGCACCCGCGCGCGCCCCGGGCGGCTCAGCCCCAGCGCCAGCGTCGCCGCCCCCAGGTTCGCCGCGAAGCCCACCAGCACCGAGCCCGTGACATGCAGCTCCGGCAGCAGGAAGAGGCCGCCCCCGCCCGCGCCCAGGATCGCCCCCAGCGTGTTGGCCCCGTAGAGCCGGCCCAGCGGCCCGCCCGTGTCCTCTCCCGGGGTCGAGGGCCCCACCGCCGCCCGCACCAGGAAGGGGAAGGCCGCCCCCATGCCCAGGCAGGCGGGCAGGGTCACCGCCAGCGCCAGCAGCAGCATCACCGGCCAGAAGAACTCCGGCGCGCCCTCGGCCGTCTCGAAGAGGCTCACGTACTGGTAGGGTAGCTCACTATATCCATACATGGATATCCAGGCCAGCGCCGCGACCAGGACCTGTATCCCCGCCAGCCAGCGCAGGGCCCCCACCCGCCCGCCGCGGGCGAAGGCCTGGTCCGCCAGCGGCCCTCCCGCCAGCCCGCCGAGCCCGATGCCCAGGAGGAAGGCCAGGAGCATGACGGAGAAGGCGTAGGCGCTCCCGCCCAGGGTCAGCACCAGCACCCGGAACCAGCTCACCTCGTAGAGCAGGCTCGCGAAGCCCGCCAGCCCCGCCACGATCCACAGGCCCAGGCTCTCCCCCTCAGCCCGCGCCGCGCTCGCCCTCGTCCCCACCGGCAGCTCCGGCGCCGCCCGCCCCAGGGCGTAGGCCACCGCCCCCAGCAGGAGGTTCGCCCCCGCCACCAGGCGCGTCGTCGTCGTGAGGCCCAGGTCCGGCAGCAGCACGAAGCCCGCCAGCCCCGCCCCCAGCACCGCCCCCAGCGTGTTGGCCCCGTAGAGCTTGCCCACCTGCAGCCCCGCCTCGCGCTCCTCGATCACCGCGAAGCGCGCGAGCAGCGGCAGGGTCGCGCCCATGGCGATGGTGGGCGGCAGCAGCAGCAGCCCCAGCGAGCCGAACTGAAACATCCCCAGCGCCAGCGCGCTCCGCGCCCCGCCCTCCCCGAACGCCAGATAGGCCGGCATCCAGGCCGCCACGACGCTGGGGAAGGCCAGCGCGTAGAGCCCGATGAAGACCTCCAGCGCGGCGTACCAGACCAGCGGGCGCTGGGCGAGGTGGACCACCCGCGCCGCGGCGAAGCCCCCCGCCGCCAGCCCGGCCATGAACGCCGCCAGCGTCGTGGAGATGGCCAGCTGGCTGGTGCCCACCACCAGGTGCAGCTCGCGCGACCACAGCGTCTCGTAGACCAGGCTGGTGGCGCCGCTGCACAGGAAGAGCGGGGCGAGGACGTTCCGGGCGCGCGCGCGCGCCATGGCGAGGAGCTCGGGATCCATGCCGGGCCGCTTAACCGCTCCCGAGGCTTCGGCTGGCGTCCTCGCCCGCCCTGCTCCGATCCTCGCGTCCCCGCTCCCGTTCCTCGCTGGACAGTGATACGGTAGGGCGTTCCACACCCACCCGGCGCCTCCTCCACCCCGCATGCGCTCCCTATTCCCCCACCAGAAGCTCGACTGGACCATCAGCCGGCTCGAGGAGTCCACCAGCAGGACCCCCGAAGATCCCGCGCTGCGCCTCGAGCTCGCGCGCGCGCTGCTCTCCCGCGGGCTCTTCCATCAGGGCGGCGAGGCCGAGTGCAACCGCGCGCTGGGGGTGGCCCGCAAGGTCCTCCAGGACGACCCCGTCTCGGTGGACGGGCTCGTCATCGCCGGCCTCGCGCTCATCGGGATGGAGCGCCCCGAGGCCGCCACCCGCTACCTGGACCAGGCCCTGCGCCTGGACGCCGAGCGCGCCGATCTGCGGCTCGCCCTGGGCAGCCTGGAGCGCCTGAACGGGGACGTGGGCGCCGCCGTGCGCCAGATGGAGAGCGCCTGCCGCCTCGCCCCGGAGGCCTGGGAGTCGCACCTCTTCCTGGGCCGCGCGCTGGCCGAGCTCGCCCGCCAGCGGGGCAACCCGCGCCGCCTCGTCGAGCGCAGCCAGTACCACCTCGTGCGCTCGCTCGAGCTCGACCCGACCCCGGACGTCACGCCGTCCCTGTTCAAGGATCTCGGCATCTCCACGCTGCTCACCGGGCGGCACAAGGAGGCCGAGAAGTTCTTCGTGCGCCTGCGCGAGCACGACCGCTACGCCCCCATCGCCCGCTACTACCTGGGCCAGGTGGCCTACGAGCTCGGCAAGTACAACAACGCCATCCAGCACTATCGCCAGTACCTGCGCGACCGCCCGGACGATCCCAAGGTGCTCTCGCGCATGGCGATGGCCTGGTTCCAGCTCGGCGAGTACAGCCGCGCCCGCGAGGCCTGTCACCAGGCGCTGCTGCTGGACCCGGACAACCTGACGGCCCGCCACGCGCTGGGCTGCACCTTGCTGGAGGAGGGCGATCCCAACGAGGCCATCCGCGTCTTCCGCGAGACCTTGAAGGAGCACCCCGAGCACATGCCGAGCTTCATCGAGCTCGCGCGCACCCGCCGCTCGGGGGGCGACGTGGCCTGGCTCACCCAGGCGCTGGGCGTGGAGGTCGGCCAGTACGACCGTCTGCCGCCGGGGGGCGACGTGGACACCCGCTCGCTGACCCGCGAGCGCGTGCGCGTGATCCTGGAGGAGCTCCGCGCCGTGGGGCCGTCCACCACGGGCGCCGTGCTGGCCACCATCGACCGCACCCAGGACGAGAGCCTGCGCTTCCAGCTCTGGGAGGCCGCCACCAGCATGGCGCTGGGGGCCGTGGCCGACGACACCGCGGCTCAGCTCCGCGATCCCGGGCGCCACTTCGGCCCCGAGCTCGGCGGCCAGGCCCTCGCCGCCTCCGGCGCGCTCCCCGAGCCCGTGCTGACCGGCGGCCTCGGCGTGGACGAGGCCGACCTGCGTCGCGCCGCCGTGGAGCGCCACCCCAACGCCCCCGACGTGCGCGCCCACCGGCGCAACCTCGACCTCGAGCGCAACCGCGCCCGCGCCTACCAGGCCCTGCTCCTGCTGGCCATCGCCACCCGCCGCAGCAGCGCGGGCAAGGAGCTGCTGCGCTCCTGGGCGGAGAACGCCGACCCCGAGCTCAGCGTCGCCGCCTGGACCGGGCTCGCCATGTACGGGGAGCCCGACGCCGTCCGCCGCCTCAGCGAGCGCGCCCGCGAGCGCGGCGCCGGTCGGCACGTCGACCGCCTCCTGGCCTACGTCACCCCGCCCGGCGGGCGCGGTCGGCCCCGGCGCGTCTCCGACGACGAGCACCTCAGCTGCTCCTCCTGCGGGCGCGGGCCCCACGAGGTCTCCCACCTGATGGCCGGCAGCCACGCCGTGATCTGCGACCGCTGCGTGGTCAACGTGGGCCAGCACCGCCGCAGCATGGCCGCCCCCGACGAGGCGAGCTGCAGCCTCTGCGGGGCCACGCCGTTCGAGGCCCGCGGCATCTACGCCATCAACGGCGTCACCATCTGCTCGGGCTGCCTGGAGCTGAGCCTCGGCCTGCTGGAGCGCGAAGAGGTCGATCGCTTCCTGGCCAACTGGTAGGCGCGATCAGGGCGCCGCGGGCGGGCTCGCCGGCACCTCGGGCAGCTCTGGCGTCTCGGGCGCGCCGCCCTGGCAGGTCGCGCGCGGCAGGTAGGTGGCGAAGTCGAAGTCCGGGCTGTTGGCCGCGTCGTGGCAGCTCCGGCAGGTGGACTCGGCGATGGGGCGCGAGCGCACCGCGTCGTCGTTGGGGTGGCCGCGCAGCGGGCCGTGGCAGCTCTCGCACTGCACGCCCTTCATGCGCCGCAGGTTGGTCGGGGTGAGCTCGCCCAGGCCGCCGGGCTCTCCGTAGCCGGTGGTGTGGCATCCCACACACTCCGGGTTCTTCGTCTCCTTGCGCATCACCAGGGATTCCCAGGCCTTTGCGTGATCGGAGAAGGCCCAGCGGGCGAACTCGGAGGTGTGGCAATTCACACAGTTTCCCGAGCTGGCGTAGCCCCGGGCGGCGGGCGTGGTGGGCTTCGCCGCCTCGGTGGCCGCGTCGGCCAGGGCGTCGGCGCGGAAGTCGCGCAGGAGGCTGTCCACCCGGGTCTGCCCGTCCAGGTTCGCGCCCAGCGGGATGGGCTCGGCCAGCGCCAGGTTCCGCCCGCGCCCCAGGGTCTCGAAGCGGGCCTGCAGCTCCGCGCGGCGCGCCACGGTCTTCGGGTCCTCCCCCGTCATCCGCGCGAGCCCGGCCAGGTCCCGCCACTCCCGCGCGTCCGGCTCCAGGGTCAGCGGCGCCCCGCCCTCCGAGCCCAGCCGCGCCTGGACCACCTGCACGTAGCGCCCTCGATCTGGGGCCTCGATCACCGGAGCGAGCCCGCCCGTGGGCCGCCGCGGATCCTGGAAGGAGGCCCCGCGGGTCGTGAGCACCGCCGCCAGCCCGGGGACCTGCGCCGAGACCCGGTCGGCCACGTCGTCCGGCGTGTTCCCCAGCGCCACCACCAGGTCCAGGTCCCCCGGCAGCGCCGCCAGCGCCGAGCGCGCCGCCTCCACCGGGTCCAGCGTCTGGACCTGCGCCCGCAGCGCCGCGTCCGTGGGCCCCGCCGAGAGCCCGATCACGCCCACCCGCACGCCGTCCCGCTCCAGGACCGCCGAGGGCGCCAGCACCAGCGCCCCGCTCGGGTCCGCCAGGGTCGCGCTCAGGATCCGCGGCCCGTCGGCGCGCGCGGCCTCGGCCCTCAGGCCCTCCAGCCCCAGCGCCCCCAGGTCCGTCGGCCCCGGCACCCAGACGTCCACCCCCACCGCCCGCTGAAGGTCCAGCACCAGGCGGATCCGCTCCTCGTCCCGCGCCCGCGTGCTCTGCCCCTCCAGCAGCAGCTCGCCCGCGTCCAGCTGGAACACCGGCCCGCCCGGCTCGGCCCGGAGCTGGTCCAGCAGGCGCTCCCGCCGCGCGAAGCCGCCGAAGGGCAGGGTCGGGCAGCCGCAGGGCTCGATCTCCCCGCGCACCTCGCCCGTCAGCGCCAGGCGGGCGAGCCGCAGCGGGCGCTCCACCCCGGGGGGCTGGTCGGAGAGCGTCTCCTGGCGCGCGGGCAGCGTGGGGAGCGCGTGCGTGGGCGTGGGGGCGGGGTCCTCGCAGCCCGCAGGGAGAGCCCCGGAAAGCAAAAGAACGCTTGACAGGAGCGCTGACCTGTAAAGTCCCCTTGCGCTTCGCCTGGACCGCGGCAAGATCATCCTCCCAGTCCCCAGCGCGCCGGATCCCGGGATCCACAGGAGGCCACCCTGCACGCCTTCATCCTCTTCGTCCTCCCTGCCCTGGCCTTCCGACCCGATGAGGGAATCTACATCGGATCGGAGCCCGACCGCGTCCGTCTGTACCATAAGGACGTTCAGTACGGACTCCAGAAGTCCGCCGCCTGGACGGACTTCCTGCGCGGCGAGGGTGATGGCTGGATGGCCCGCTTCGACGAGCGCACCGGCGCGCCCCACCGCGCCTGGGGACCGGGCATCGCGCTGGGGCAGGTGCGCACCGCGGACGAGGTCGAGGCCGCCCTGCGGGGCTTCTTCGACCGCAACCCGGGTCTGATCGGCGTAGACCCCAGCGATCTCGTCCTGGCGAAGGCCGGCTACGTCGCGCGCACGGACACCTGGTACGTGCGCTTCGAGCAGCGCGTCCCCAGCGCGCTGGGCGACGTCCCCGTGCGGGAGGGCGCCTTCGAGGCGCGCATCCGCTTCGGGAAGCTCATCCTCTTCGGCGTGGAGACCTACCCCGAGGCCAGCCTGGTCGACACCGCGCCGCAGCTCAGCGCCGACGAGGCGCGGGCCATCGCCATCGCCCGCGGCCCCGCCCCCACCAGCGCCCACCAGGACCTCGGCGCCCGCCTCCTGGTGCTGCCCCTGGACGACCGGAACCAGCTCCACTACCACCTCGTCTGGGAGCTCCGCAGCCGCACCGCGTCGCCCATCGGCCTCTGGAACGTGCTCGTGGACGCGCACACCGGCGAGCTGCTGAACGTCTACAACGAGGTGCGCTTCCTCTCCGGCACGCTGGAGGCCACCCACGACACGCGCACCGTCAACGGCGAGTTCTCCGACAGCCCCGTGCTGTTCGCGGACATCGAGGGCGACGACGGCAGCAGCACCACCACCGACGAGGACGGCGCCTGGTCGCTGGACGGGGCGAGCTCAGCCACGACCTCCTTCTCCGGCGACAAGGTCTGCGTGACCAACGACGCCCGCGGCGAGGACGATGGCTCGCTCACCCTCACCGGCGACGCCACCTGGACCGACGACGACGCCTCCCAGGCCGAGATCGACTCCTACATCTTCCTGCACGACGTCATCGCCTGGAACGAGGAGTACGCGCCGGAGGTCTCCGTCGTCACCGAGGGCCGCACCTCCTGCGGCTCGCGCGACGTCATCGCGTCGAAGGTCAACCAGAACTCGGCCTGCAACGCTTACTACGACGGCAGCGTCAACTTCTTCGAGGAGGGGAGCGGCTGCAACAACACCGGCCGCATCGCCGACGTGAACTACCACGAGTGGGGCCACGGCTTCCACTACTACAACATGGAGTCGGGCACCTACGACGGCTCCATCTCCGAGGGCATCGGCGACACCATCTCCGCCCTGCAGACCGGGGACGCCACCATCGCCCCCTACTTCATGAGCTCGGGCTCCGGCATCCGCGAGATCGACTCCGATCGCGTCTACCCCGACGACTGGGTGGGCGAGGTCCACGAGGACGGCCTCATCTTCGCCGGCGCCGTCTGGGACCTCTGGACCGAGCTGGACAACACCTACGCCGGTGACTCCGCGACCGCCTACGACGTGCTCTCCGGGCTGGTGGTGGACGGGCTCAAGGGCGGCCCCGAGATCCCCGACGCCTACGACGAGTTCCTCAGCGCGGACGACGACAACGGCGACCTCGCCGACGGCACGCCCCACCAGTGCGAGCTGATCACCGCCTTCGGATACCACGGGCTCGGCCCGGCGGGCGAGGGCGGGTCCCTGGTCGTGCTCCAGCACACCCCGCTGGAGAACCAGCTCGCCACCGGCGCCGACTTCGAGCTGACGGCGGAGATCTCCAACGTCGCGCCGGAGTGCGCGGACTTCGCTGGAGGCGACGCCACCGTCTACTACAGCACGGACGACGGCGCCTCCTGGCAGTCGGCCCCGCTGGACTCGGACGAGGCCAGCGCCTGGGGCGCCATCCCCGCCCAGCCCGAGGGCACCATCGTCCAGTACTACGTGGAGCTGGAGAGCACCGACGGCCAGACGCTGACCGCGCCCACCGTGGGCCGGATCGCGCCGTACACCTTCTACGTCGGCGAGATGACGCAGATCACCTGCTACGACTTCGAGGACGACGACGGCGACTTCACCCACGAGCTCCTGGACGGCCGCGACGAGCTCGGCGCGGACGACTGGACCTGGGGTCGGCCCCGCGGGGACGGCGGCGATCCCGACTACGCCGCCAGCGGGCGCAACGTCTGGGGCAACGACCTGGGCGGCGGCGACTACAACGGCGAGTACCAGAACGAGAAGTGGAACCGCCTGTCCAGCCCGAGCATCGACGTCGCCGGCTACGACCGGGTCGTCCTGCAGTACCGGCGCTGGCTGGGCGTCGAGGACGGCTACTACGACCAGGCGACCGTCGGGGCCAACGGCGAGACCATCTGGTCCAACCACGAGAGCGACCGCGACGCCGGGGACGAGCACACCCAGGACGACCAGTGGATGCTCCACACGCTGGAGCTGCCCCAGGACGGCACCGGGGCGGTGGTCCTGAGCTGGGACATCATCTCCGACGAGGGGCTCAGCTTCGGCGGCTGGAACATCGACGACGTCTGCGTCTACGGCGTGGCGCCCGCGCCCATCGTGGACAGCGGGGACACCGGCGGCGAGACCGGCGGCGAGACCGGGGACACCGACGGCAGCTCCGGCGACAGCGGCCAGGCGGGCGAGGGCGAGGGCGAGGGCGAGAATGAGGGTGAGGACGCCGTGAACAGCGAGGGCGTCGCGCTGAAGACCGGCTGCGGCTGCTCCAGCGCCGACGCGAGCCCGCGTCAGGCCGCCCTCGGCGTGCTCGCCGGCCTCTCCCTGCTCGTCGCGCGTCGGCGCCGGGCCTGATCGTGCCCCTGGGCGCTCCCTGGCTCCTCGGCGCGGCCCTCGCCGCCCGGGAGCCGGCGGACTACCGGGCGGAGCTCCACAGGGCCGCCGCCGCCCGCGCCGAGCAGATGAACCAGGGCGGTCTCTACGCCGACGCGCTCGCGTTCGCCGAGCGCTGGCAGCGTGCCGTCGAGCCCTCCTCGGTGGTCGCCTACGAGGCCGCCTACGCGCTCAACCGCATGGCGAAGCTGGACGAGGCGCTCGACGCCTACTCCCGCTGCATCGAGCTCGACCCGAAGAACGCCGCCGCCCGCTACGATCGCGGAGAGCTCCTGCTCGCCCTGGGGCGCCCCGACGAGGCGCGGGCCGACCTGCACGCCGCCGCCGAGCTGCGCCCCGATCACTGGGCCGCGCACTTCCGGCTCGCCGAGCTGGCGGGCAAGGACCGCGACGTCATCGCGTTCGAGGAGCACCTGATGGCCGCGCTGCGACAGGGCTTCGACCTGCGCACCCTGCTGGCCGACCCCACCTGGGTCTCCTGGTTTCGTGATCCTTTGCTCGGGCCCGTCCTGCAGAAGCTCGTTACCGTCTATGGGGACGAGCGCATGCTGGAGGAGCTGCGATGAAGACGATCGGCGCTGGACTCGTGTCCACCCTGCTGTGGGGCCTCGGCGCGACGGCCCACGCCTCGGATGGCCCCTATGGGTTCGGCATCGGCGTGGTCGCGGGCGACCCTTCGGGGCTCTCCTTCGGCTACCGGCCCGGGGACGAGTGGATGCTCCAGGCGGCGGCGGGCTGGGATCTGCGGACCGATCGCCTTCACCTGAACGTGGACTACCTCTACAACATCACCATCCTCCAGGCGCCCGACGCGGGCGGGGTCTCCTTCCCCATCTACGTGGGCGTGGGCGGACGCCTGCGCCTCGGGGACGACTGGGACGACGACTGGGACGACGACTGGGACGATGAGGGGGTCGGGCTGCGCGTGCCCATCGGCATCACGGTGCTGCCTGATCGCGCGCCCTTCGACGTCTTCCTGGAGATCGCCCCGGCCATCATCCTCATCCCAGAGACCGAGGGTGAGGTCGACGGCGGCATCGGCGCCCGCTTCTACTTCTGAGCGTCGCCGGTCTCGAAGAAATCGTGTCCCCCACCCGAGGCCCCGGCGCGGTCTCGTAGAGTGATGGACCTGCCCGTGCCAGCCTCCGCCGCCCCGAGCGCCGCCCTCGCCGAGCAGGATCTCTGCCGGGCGCTGGAGCTCGAGGCCCCCGCGCTGCTGGCGATGGCCACGCGGATGCTGGGTGACGCCGCGGACGCCGCCGACGCCCTCCAGGAGGCCTGGCTGAGGGCCTGGACACGCCGCGCCGCGCTCCGCGACCCGGCGGCCCTGCGCGGCTGGCTGCGGCAGATCGTCGCCCGGGAGTGCCTGCGGTCCCTGCGCTGGCGCGCCGTGCGCCGCTGGATCCCCTTCGGAGAGGATCTCCCCGAGCGCCCTCTCGAGCAGGTCCCGCCCGAGCTTGCCCTGGACGTCGCGCGCGTCCGCGCCCTCGTGGAGCGCCTGCCCCCGCGGCAGCGCCAGCTCTGGGGCCTGCGCTTCGACGAGGGCTGGACCATCCCCGAGATCGCCGAGGCCACCGGGCTCGGCGCCGAGACCGTCAAGACCCACCTGGCCCGCGCGCTGAGCACCGTGCGCGGGAGCCTGGAGGCCCCCCATGTGTGAGCCCGTCCTCGCCCGACTGGCCGCGGGAGAGCCCCTCTCCGCCGCCGATCGCGCCCACCTCGAGCGCTGCCCGCGCTGCGCCGCCCTCGTCGCCGCCACCGCCGCCCGCCCGGCCCTCGCCGCGCCCCCGCGGATCGAGGCGCCCACCCCCGGGGGCCTCCGCGCGCGCGCCCGACGCCGGAGCGCGGGGCGGGCCGGGGCCCTGGCGCTGGCGGCGGCGGCGCTGATCGGCGTGGCGCTCTCCTCCCGCGGACCCGCGCCCGAGCCCGCCCCGGAGCCGGACATCCTCGCCCTCCTGGACGAGGTGGACGCGATGACCGAGCGGGACCCCTCCGAGCTCCCGGGCACCGAGGCCCTCACCTTGCTCGACCCGATGGGCGACCTCGGCGCCGAGACCTTCGATGACGAGAACTTCTTCTACTGACCCACCTGGAGGCACCATGAACGCGCTCTTCTTCCTCGTCCATCTCTTCCTCGCGCCCATGGCCCTCGCCGGTGGCGGCGGCCCTCCCGGGGGCGGCCCGCGCTCCGAGCAGGGCGATGACGACGTGGACTTCATGGCGAACTTCGCCGAGATCTCGGCCGAGCTCGGGCTCAGCACGGAGCAGCAGACCAAGATCAAGGATCTCTTCTACAACTCGCGCAAGGAGGCCATCGATCTGCACGCCTCCGCCGAGCGCGCCGAGCTCGATCTGCGCCACGCGCTGAGCGGGGACTCGCCCGACGAGAAGGTCGTGATGAAGGCGCTGGACGCCGCGCTGGCGGCCGACGCCGCCCTCAAGCGCAACCGCGTCAAGCTGGTCCTGGACCTGCGCAAGGTCGTCACCGTCGATCAGTGGCGCAAGCTCCAGGAGATCCGCGCGCGCCGCGGCGGTCCGAGCGGCGGGCAGGGCATGGGCGGCGGGCAGGGCATGGGCCCGGGCGGCGGCGGCATGGGCGGCTCTCAGACCCCGCCCGAGCCTCCCCCCATGCAGGGCGGCTTCTAAGGCAGCTCGCGCTCGATCTGGCGCTGCGCGGCGACGTGCGCGGCGCCCGGCGCGGTGCCGGCCTCGACCAGGCGGGAGCCCACCGTCAGCGTGAGGCCGAGCGTGCCGAAGACCCGGGCCGCCTGCTCACCGCTCGCGGTGAAGCTCTGGGCTCCGGCGAAGCGGCTCAGGCCGTAGACCGCGAGCCCGCCCGCCTGAAGGCCGGCGAAGAGCCAGCCTCCCCGGTTGTCCCGCGCGTAGAAGTGTCCGCTCCCGAAGCCGACGAAGACGCTGGAGAGCAGGGCCGTGGTCGGATCGGGCAGGCTCGCCTCCAGGAGGAGCAGCCGGGCGGGATCCGGGCTCCCCACCGGGCGCGGGGGCGGGACGCTCGCGCTGGTCGAGGTCGCGCTGCCCTCGCCGACGGTCACCGCCAGCGGCGTCTCGGTCGAGGCCGACTCCGTGGGGATCCAGCCGACCTCCTCGGGCCTGGCGCTCCCCCCGCAGTCGCCGTGCTCGGAGACCAGCCACTCGCCCTCGGTTCCTCCCGGCGAGACCCGCAGGCCGCAATGTTCGCCCTTTCGCTCCAGCAGGCGGCTCATGTCCTGCTGGGGCTCCCCCATGAGCGGGACGCGCTCCAGCGTGCAGGGGGCCTCCGGGTGCAGGCGCAGCATCCGGCGGAGGGTCGCCTCCGTGTTCCCGCCCGCGGCGGCCACGACGATGGGGCCGCCCGCGCGCGCCGAGACCTCGTCGATGCGGTGGAGCAGATCCTCCGTCTTCAGCACGTCGAAGGCATGGGCGGCGGAGCAGAGCAGCAGCAGCAGGGCGGGGGGCATCGATGGCCGTTGTACCGCGTCCGCGATGCGCGCACCAGGGGACTGTAAGGACGGGCTGGGGTGCTCCGTTGTGTGGACGAACAACGAGAACGTCCGCTCCCTGGAGGCGTCCATGTCCCCGGTCCTGTCGCTCCTCACCCTCCTCGCCCCCGCCCACGCCGACGGCGTCACCACCGCCTTCCACAACGCCATCTCGCGCGTCGAGTCCATGGTCTGGGACCAGAACGTCCAGCGCCTCGTGCAGCAGCAGGGCCTGGTCGCGGTCAACGTGACCTGGGAGGACACCGCGCGCTCCAAGGGCTCCGTCTGGGGCCCCAACATCAGCGACATGACCATCGGCGTGCGCGACGCGAGCGGCGCCCTCCACCCCATGCCGGTCGTGCGCTTCGACAACTACACCGATCTGACCGGCGACATCGACCCCAGCCGCCTCTGGCTGCGCGTGGGCAACGAGGACGGCCGCTCGCTGCGCAACGTCTCGCTCTCCCAGATCCTGAAGGCCCCCCGCTCCTACATGCACGACCCCTCGAGCTGGGCGGGCTCGCGCACCTCGCTGTGGGCCAGCCGCGACACCGACGTCATCGTGAGCGCCCAGGCCTGCTTCCTGCCCATCCCGCGCTCGGGCGAGGCCACCTTCACCCCGGTCCTCTACAACTACCAGTCGGCGCCGGGGAACCCCGCGGTGCTCACCATGGTCGCGACCCGCGAGGGCACGAGCATGCAGGTCGTCGAGAACGAGGGCGGCTACCTCTCTGAGGTGCTGTACTTCAACGATGACGGCGAGCGCGCCCCCTTCACCGCCACGCGGCTCACCGACTTCCGCGCCAGCGGCGGCGACGAGACGACCCCCGGCTGGGCCGCCACCGAGGACGCCGGGCTGGACGTCGTGCTCATCGTGCAGGTGCCGCTCAAGCAGCGGCAGGTGGTCCGCGAGGAGTGGGACTACGACTACGGGGTGGCTGGCGCCGCGCCCATGGCCGAAGCCCAGGCCGCGCCCAAGTCCTCGCTGCGCGCCGAGCGGAGCGACGTCGAGGTCGCCGTGGTCGGCCACGGCGAGACCGAGGGGATCTACGACGAGTTCGGCGATCTGGCCATCGAGCGCGACACGCGCTTCCCCATCCGCGTCACCGTGCAGTTCTACAAGGCCACCAGCAACGGCGTGGTCACCGCCCAGGACATCGCCGAGATCCGCGACCAGATCGACCGCGTCTACGACAACGCCGACTGGGTGGGCAGCCTGGTGACCGACGGCTACACCGGCCGCAGCACCGAGTGGGTGCAGCCGCAGCCCCCGCCCCCGCCTCCTCCCCGCGAGACCGCGACCTGGGCCGAGCCTACCTGGAGCTGGCTGAAGCCCTGGTGAGCGATCCGAAGGCGACGGGGGGTGACGGAGGTCGACGAAGTCGACAGGTCTCCGTCACCCCCTAAGTGTTTGAGATCATTGAGGCACGCTTGTTGCTCTGTAGGTGGGCGTCTCACACGGAGCGCCCATGTTCATCCTCCCGCCCGACGCCGCCCGCCCCGCTGGCCGCACCTACACCGTCCGCGAGGTCATCCATCGCGGACAGAACGCCACGCTCTACCTCGCGGATCTCTGCGCCGCCGGCCGCTTCGCGCGGCAGGTGGCGCTCAAGGTCCTGAACCCGGACAGCGGGCCCGACGAGCTCGCCCGGCTGCGGGACGAGGCGCGCATGCTCGGCCTGCTGCGCCACCGCGCGATCATCGGCGCGCTGGGGATGAGCTCGGTGGACGGGCGCCCGGCCATCGTGATGGAGGCCGCCGCGGGGGCCGATCTCGCCGCGCTGGTGGCCCGGGGTCCGCTGCCCCTGAGCGCGGCCCTGGAGATCGTGGAGGAGGTGGCGGGGGCGCTGGACCTGGCCTGGCGGGCGCCGCGCGAGGACGGTCAGCCCCTGCGCCTCTGCCACCGGGCCATCGGGCTGCGCGCCGTGCGCGTCTCGGCGGAGGGCGGCGTCAAGGTGCTGGGCTTCGACTTCGCGCGGGCCGAGCTGACGTCGCGGGAGGGGAAGACCCGGGTGATCACGGCCCCGCTCGCCCCAGAGCAGCAGCGCGGGGTGGGGGGAGCCGCGGCCGACGTCTTCGCGCTCGGCGCGCTGCTCTACCACCTCGCCCACGGTCGTCCGCTGCCTCGGCTCTCCGCGCGCCCGGACCAGCAGGCGGCCCAGCTCGCCGCGGCGCTGGACGCGCTCAACACCCAGGAGCCCGCGCGCAGCGGGGTCGTGGGACTGCTGTCGGCCATGCTCTCCTTCGAGGCGGGCTCCCGCCCCAGCGCCCGCGAGGTGCTGCGGCGGGTCTCGGACCTGCGCCGGCTGGCCTCCGGCCCTTCGCTGACGACCTGGGCGGCGGGGGCCGTCCCTGCGGCGCGGGCCACCTGGCGCCCGATGACGGCAGACGGGCTGGTGGGGCGGAGCTTCGATGAGCGGTCCGGCGCGCATCATCAGCCTGAAAGCAAGATAATTCGTCGCACCTCGTCCTCGCCGCTGCGCCTGCTTCCCTGGGCGGCCCTGGGCGGGATCCTGAGCGTGGGGGGGCTGGGGGCGGCGGGCTTCGCGCTCCTGACCCTGCCGCGCGCGCTGAGGACGATCCTCGGCGCCCTGGGTATCGGGTCCTGAGCTCGCGGCGTTCCACGGGCAACCTGGGCGAAGAGCGCGCGTCTGCGCGCTTTTGCGCTGTGGAGCGGTGGACATTCGCGAACGCTCTTGCTATGTCAATAGGACTCCTGGAAGGCACCTCCACGTCTTCCTGCCCCTCTCCCGCCTCGGCCTCGCGGTCTCCCCGGCCTCGAAGCTCCCTCCTCTCCCTCCCTCCCCGCCATGGTGGCCGACATGTCCGTCGCCCTCCTCTCTTTCGAAGACGAAGCACCCCGCGGCTCTGGCGAGACCGGCGCGACCACGAAGATCGCGCGCGCCCTGGACGCCTGCGGCATCGACGCCCCGACCTCGCTGTATGACGAGGCGCTGGCGCTGGCTCAGGAGGGTCGGCTCGCGCCGGCCGCCGAGCGGCTTCGCATGTTGCTCTGCCTGGATCCCAACGACGGCGAGGCCGCCATGCTCCTGGGCAAGGTGCTGGCGGCGCGCGAGCAGTGGCAGGAGTCGCTCTCCTGGCTGGACGCCGCCGCGGCGAACGGCGCCTTCCTGCCCCCGGGTCTGCGCGACTCGGTGGAGGAGGGGCTGCGCCGGCACGTCCAGGACGCCGAGGAGTACCGCGCCCGGGTCGCCAGCCGCGAGCGGGGCGAGATCCGCAACCTGCGGGCGGAGGCCAAGCGGCTCCGCACCGAGGTGATCTCGCTGGAGGCGGAGAACGAGACGCTGCGCGGGCGGGTGAGGACCTGGGCCGGGATCACGGCGGTGGTGGCGGGGTCGGCCTCGGCGCTGATGCTGGCCGCGCTGCTGTTCGGCGGGCTGGGCACGGAGGCGAGCGCGGAGGCGGACGTGGTCGGCGCGGACGTCGCGGCGGAGGAGCTCCCCCCGCTGCCCGCGGCGGAGGCCCCCGTGGCCCCCAGCGCGGCGACGGTGAGCGCCCCGGTGGCGGCGGCCCCGGCGGCGGCGGCGGGCGCGGTGACGGTCTCCGTCCCGGTGGAGCAGCCCTTCGCCGCCAGCGCCCAGCCGGACGCCACGGGCGCGGCGACGGTGAGCGCCCCGGTGGCCCAGGCCACGCCGAAGAGCGAGCCCAAGGCGGAGGCGAAGCCCGCGGCGAAGGCCGCGAAGTCCGACGTCGCCATCATGACCACCCACACGGTCAAGAAGGGCGAGAACCTGGGCTCCATCGCCAGGAAGTACTACGGCGACTCCGCGGCCTGGCCGAAGATCCAGGCGGCGAACGGCGAGAGCCTCGGCGGCGGTCACGCGCTTCAGGTCGGGATGAAGCTGAAGATCCCGAAGAAGTAGTCAGCCCGCGGCGCCGGCTCGCAGGAGGCGGCGCAGCACGCGGAAGAGCACCCCGTCGTCGGTCGGGGGCGCGTGCTCCGGCTCGGGGTGGGTCTGGCGCTGCCGCCACTCCGCCAGCAGGCGGGCGCCCTCGGGCTGGATGAGGTTCTGCTCGCGCTCGGCGTGCGCGTCGATCTGCTCGAGCAGCTCCAGCAGATCGGGCTCCAGCTCGCCCGCCTCGGTGGAGACGGCGCGCAGCGGCCCGCAGATCTGCGCGACCTCGGCGATCTCGTGCCGCATCTCGTCGAGGGCGGCCTCGAAGCCCTCGCCCGCGGGCGCCTCCCCGGCGGCGAGCGCGCGCAGCCCGGGGAAGAGCAGCTCCTCCTCCACGCGCATGTGGTCGGTCACGGCCTCCACGAAGCGACGCCAGGGCTCGCCCAGGGCGCTGCCGACGTGCCACTGCGAGAAGGCGCCGTCCAGGCGGCGGATCGTGGCGCTCAGGTCCCGGTGCCAGCCCAGCGCGCGGTCGATGCTCTGAGTGATCGGGTGATGGTGCGGGTGTGGGTGCGCGGCCTCGGTCACTGGGAATCCTCGGGCGAGAACGGCGGGCTGGGTCGGGGGGGCAGGCCCTCGAAGCTGGCGTAACCGACCAGCGCGCGCAGGGCGCCCACCCCCTGCCCGAGCGCGGGGCCCGGGTCCGCCGGGTTGTACCAGCGAAAGTAGTTCTTCCAGGTCTTCGGGTGAAGCGGCTCGATGCCCGAGCGGGTCAGCTCGATGAGGAAGCTGTAGGTCCCGTGGCGGCCGTACATGTGGTCGAGCTCGGTCCCCAGCGCGCGGAAGAAGAAGCCCCAGCGCGCGAGCTGCTTGGACTGGTAGGGCCGGGAGGCCATGCCGGAGACCATGACGTCCCCCAACAGCGCGTGCTCCTTCCAGTGCGGCGGGCGATCCCACAGGCCCGACCAGGGGTAGTACACGTAGCCGCCGAAGGCATGCAGGCTCACCGAGACGTCGAAGCCCTGGGCCACGAGGCGGTCGAGGGCCTGGCTCTCCGGCTGGGAGAGCGGGGCGGGGGATGTGTGGTAGTAGCCGGGGACGATGCGCTTCCAGATGGCCTCGGAGCTGCGGTTGACCTCGTAGTCGCGGTTCAGGTCCACGCCGCGGGCGTTCCCGCGCCGGTAGGGCTGGGGCCCCGGGTGGCGGAGGTCCTGCTCGACCCGGTGGCGCCCGTCGAGGTTGAGGATGGGGATGACCACGACCTCCACGCCGCGGGCGGGGTGGCGGGCCAGGTCCAGGAGGAAGCTGGTGGCGACCTCGCTGGAGATCCACTCGAGCGCGTGGATGCCGCCGAAGACGAGGATGCGGGCGTGGATCTCGTCGCCGGGCCGGCTGACGCGGAAGGCCCAGATGGGGCGACCCTTGACGGTCAGGCCGAGGATCTCCGGGCGGATGACGCCGGGGCGCTCCTCGACCAGCGGGGCGATCTGGGCGTAGATCTCCGCCGCGAAGCGGTAGTTCGGCTCGGGGTGCCCGTCGGGGAAGGCGCGCTGCAGGCGCCGCGACATCGCTTGTGAGGAGGCGAGGAAGCGGGCGCGGGGATCGGCGAGATCCTGGCCTTCATCCTCGACGTCGGGCTCCTCGGCGTCAGCGGCCTCGGCCTCGGGAGCCTCGGCCTCGCTGTCCTCCGCGCTGTGCGGCCAGCCGCCCTTCGTGGACTCCTGAGCGCGCGCGGAGAGCAGGAGCGTGAGCAGCAGGGCGAGGAGGGCGGGCATGAAGGGAGCTCCACCCCCGAGCCTATCGCCCTGGCGCAGCTTCCGCCGCGATCAGCTCGCCGCGCTCTCGGCCCGCGCGCGCTGGGCGCCGGCCAGCGCCATGCCCATCAGCGCGCCGTAAGCGCCGGCCCAGGCGGCCTCGTGCTCCTTCGTCCACTGGTCGCCGCAGAGCTCGGCCAGCGCGGCGATCAGGCACTCACCCACCCAGGGGTACATGTGGTCCTGCACGCCGTAGCTGACGTGGCCCGCGCCGATGGCGCCGAGCGTGTCCTCCAGCCAGGCGGCGTCGTCCAGGTGGTCGAGCACGGCCAGCAGGGCGCCCTGCAGCATCTCCTGCTGCTTCTCCGGGGCGTTCTTGCTGAACAGCGGCACCACCTCGGGGTAGCGGCTGTGGAAGATCGCGTAGAAGCGCTTCGTGATCACGGGCTCGCGGGAGGCGGCGATGGAGATGCTCTCGCGGAGCAGGGTAGCGGTGTCGGCCATGGGGGGGCTCCTGTCTCGAAGGGAAACAGGACTATAGCATACCTGTTCAGAGGCGGGAAGCCTCTTCCTCGCGCGCGCCCCAGGACCAGTCCGAAGTCCGCCTCTCCAGCCAGGCCCAGGAGAGCGCCGTGCGGTAGAGCACCTCGGGGCGGCGGCGCAGGGCGTCCTCCCAGGTGGCGCGGCGCTCGTCGCGGCGCAGGCGCAGCAGCTCCAGGAAGATCCGGCGCGTGAGCCCCGCGCGCGGCGGCAGGCCCGGGAGAGGCAGGGCGCAGGCCAGGAACCAGCCCTCCTCGCAGGGGACGGCGCGCCCGAGGGCGGCAGGAGCCTCGGGGAGCCCGCTCACGGGCCCGGTGGGGAGGAAGCGCCGGCCCAGCGGCAGGTGGGGGCGCAGGTGCTGGCCCTCGATGGCCCAGATCATCGGGGGGGCCATGGAGATGGCGCGCAGGCTGGCGCGGTAGGCCTTCGAGGGCTTGGGCTTGGAGCGGGAGACGCGCTCGGCCGGGGTGACGCCGGGCTCCACCCAGGGGGAGAAGGCCACGGCGGCGGCGGCGGCGAGGCGGACGCGGGCGGGCAGCGGGCCCTCGACCCAGGGGCCCAGCACCCGGTCGGGCGCCTGGAGGCCGATGTCGGGGATCCAGTCCTCGGAGTGGTCGGCCAGGAGCTCGTCGGGGACGCGCTGCGGGGCGGCCTCGAGGGGCCGGAGATCGTGGCCCGCGGGCCCCCAGACGCCGATCCGGGCGGCGGGGGCGCGGATCTCGTCCCAGGCGCGCCGGCCGTCCAGGATGTCGCGGTAGACCTGCAGGAACTCCGCGTCCGCGCCCGCGTAGGTCGCCGGGTCCAGCGGCGGATCGGCTCCGCCGAAGGCCGCGTAGTTCGCGTAGTCGTAGCTGTCGGGCAGGGCCTCGTCCCCGGCCCAGGGGTCGCGGGGGTCCAGCAGCTCGGGCCAGGCGTAGGTCAGGCTGTTGAGCGTGCCCTCAGGCAGGAGGCGCGGGGCCTTCATTCCGCGGCGGCCGGGGCCTCGGAGCCCTGCCCGCTGGCCGACTCCAGGTGCAGGCGGCGTACCTCCTCGGCGAGCGCGTCCGGGGCGAGCACGCGCACCTCCGGCCCGAAGGAGAGCACCCAGCGCACGAGCTCCGTGCTCATCCCCACCCGCATGCGCAGGAGCACGCCGTCGTCCGGTCCCGGCTCCACGGTCTGGCTGCGGTGCCAGACGCGCTCCCGGATGTAGGGCGCCTCGCGCGGGCCGAAGGCCAGCACCACGTCCACCACGCCGCCGCCCGTGATCCCGAAGCAGTCACTGATCAGCGTCCGCGGGTCGTAGTCGGTGGGGTAGCTGAAGTGCTCCTTGCGCTTGCGCTTGAAGCTCTTGAAGCGGTCGAGGGCAAACGTCTTGATCTTGCCCTCCTCCTCGTCGAGCGCGAAGAGGTAGAGGCTCTGGCGGTAGGTCGCCAGCGTGAGCGGCTGCAGGCGGTAGGTGCGCACCGGGCCCTGCGGGCGGGCGTAGCGGGCGGTGGCCGGGTTCTGGTAGAGCAGCGCGCTGAGGATCTCGTCGATGGTGTCGCCGCTCTCGGCGTGGTCCTTGAAGTGCTCCGGCACCGCCATCAGCTTGCGGTCCAGGTCGCGCGTCAGGTCCATGTCCGTGCGGTCCATGATCGGCGCCATGCGCTCCAGGGCGTCGTTCATGTCCGCGGCGAAGTGGGTCCCCGAGAGGAAGTCGAAGAGCGTGCGCCCGAAGTGCAGGCTCACGATCTCCAGCAGCGAGAGCTGCACGCTCTGGCGGCCGTAGCTCGGGTCCAGGGTGAGCATGCGGTTGCGCCCGCGCCCCTTGTCCTGGATGGGGAGCCCGAGCTCGCGCAGGTCGGCGAGGTAGCGGCGCAGCGTCCGGTTGTCCAGGTCGAACTGCTCCATCGCCTCGGACGCGCGGATCCCTCCGCGGCGGAGCATGAGCTCCACCAGTCGTACGAATTTCTGGGACTTGTTCAGCTCACCAGGCGCAGGCATCGCCCGGAAGTTTACTTCGTCGCAAGCGCGCGAGCCAGCAGGAATTCCCACCATCGGTAGGGGAGCAGGGCGCGCACGAGAAGTCTGAGGCGCACCAGCGGGCCGATCGGGTGGCGCAGCGGTGGCGCGGGGTGCTCGACCAGATCGGCGACGCGGCGCGCGACCTCTGCAGGGTCCCCGGCGCGCCGGTCCATCCGGGCGGCGGCGCGCTCGACGGCGAGCATGGCGGGGGTCGAGGGGTGGGCGGGATCGAGGGCGCGGCGCGCGAGGCGACGGTTCCGCCCGAAGAGCTCGGTGCGGTAGGGGCCGGGCTCAAGGAGCGCGAGGCGCACGCCGGCCCCGCGCAGCTCGTGGCGCCAGGCCTCGCTCATGCCCTCCAGCGCGAACTTGGTGGCGGCGTAGGCCCCGAAGGAGGGCAGGGCCATGCGCCCGCTCATGGAGCCCACGTTCACCACGATCCCGCGCGCGTCGCGGAGCGCCGGGAGGGCGGCGCGCGTCATGCCCCAGACGGCGAAGACGTTGACCTCGAAGAGCTCGCGCAGCTCGTCCTCCTCGATCTGGTCGAGGAAGCCGTGCAGGCCCTGGCCGGCGTTGTTCACCAGGGCGTCGAGCCGGCCCTGCTCGGCCAGGATCTGCGCGACGGCGGCCTCGCGCTGCTCCGGGCGGGTGACGTCCAGGGCGATCGGGCGCACGTCGAGCGCGCCCGCGGCCTCCTTCAGCGCGCTCGCGTGCGCGAGCTGGCGGACCCCGGCGTAGACGGTGTGCCCCCGTCGAGCGAGCTCGAGCGCGCTCAGCAGCCCGAAGCCAGACCTGCACCCGGTGATCAGGACGACCATGCTCCGCGGATAACAGGGCCCGGATTGACACGCCTCTGTTTGACAGGCCGTGCCGTCCTCGCGTTAAACTGCGGGCTCGTCACGGTGGCGCGCGTCCGCGGCCACACCGTCAACGCGGGAGGAGTGCCGGATGCTGCGCTGGGATATCGCTCAGAACATGCGCTGTGACATCATCGCGTTCACCGGGATCAATTTCTCGGGGAACCGCACGACCATGCAGATCTACCCCACGGGGAAGAAGGGCGATCTGGAGAGCGGAAACATCGGGTCCATCGTGGTCATGGCCCCGGTGGGGACCCGCGTGATCCTGATCTCGGGCGCGTCGGAGACCGACTGGGAGTCGCACCCCTGGCGCGCCGTCGAGATCCACAAGGGCGTGGCCTACCAGGGCCGCAACGCGCACGTGCTGACGGTGCGCATCCCCGACCTGGAGAACCTGGACAAGGTCAACGTCGAGCGCACGGACCCGGACTTCTCCGAGAGCTACCCCATCGCGAGCTCGGTGGCCGACGGGAAGGGCAAGGGCTGGACCTACGGGGCCGTGGGGCCGCTGAAGGGCAAGATCCAGGCCATCCGCATCGAGAAGGCGGAGTGAGAGCCGCCCTCCTGCTCCTGATGGGCTGCGGGACCCCGGGCGCGGACGCGGGCGGGGACAAGGGCGATGGGGGCTCGGAGACCGGCGAGACCGCGGCGCCCGAGCCCACCTACACGGCCCCCGAGTACTCCGGCGGCGCCTGCCCGACCCTCACCGAAGGCACGAACGAGGGCTTCCTCTCCGGCGGGGAGGAGCGCAGCTTCGAGCTCCGTCTCCCAGAGGATCCGGTGGGCGCCCCGGTGGTCTTCGGCTGGCACTGGCTCGGCGGGAACGCGAGCCAGGCCGTGCGCTATCTGGGGATCGGGGCGCTGGCCGACGAGGGCGCCATCGTGGTCGCCCCGGAGAGCTGCTGCTCCCCCTACGAGTGGAATTTCCTGGACCAGCCCGAGGACAACGTGGACCTCGCGCTCTTCGACGACCTGCTGGCCTGCCTCGACGACCAGTTCCAGGTGGACCTGAGCCGGATCTACGCCACGGGCATGAGCGCGGGCGGGCTCTGGACCACCTACCTGACCATGCACCGCTCGACCTACCTCGCGGCGACCGTGCCCTTCTCGGGCGGGACCGACGGGATCATCGCCTACAGCACGCCCGAGGAGGACATCCCGGTGGTCGTGGTCTGGGGGGGCGAGGACGACCTGTACCAGACGCTCTCCTTCGAGCAGTCCAGCGAGGGCTTCACGAGCGGGCTGCTGACCGACGGGCACTTCGTGGTCAACTGCGACCACGGCGGCGGCCACACCATCCCCGACGATCCGATGGGGATCGCCTGGCCCTTCTTCCTGGACCACCCGAAGGACGTGGACCCGGAGCCCTGGGCGCAGGGGCTCCCCGAGGGTCAGCCGGAGTGGTGCTGGATCGCCGAGTAGGCGCGATCAGTCGGCGTCCTCGGGCGGCCAGGGGATCGCGGGGTGAGGGACGGTGATCGTGACCTCTCCGCTGCGCCCGCGGACGTTGATCCGGTAGCGCTCGGTGACGGGCGCGGGCGCCTCGGCGCTCAGGGTCGCGCGGTGCTGGCCCACGAAGCGCGCCATGGCCTCGTGGACCAGGGCGGCCTCGAAGAGGTTCTCGTCCACCACCTCGACCGGGCCTGCCTTGTCGTGGTGGGCGCGGATCATCGGGTACCAGCCGCGGGCGGGCAGGCGCCAGCGCTGCCGGCGGACGAGGTCGCGGTGCTCGCCCGGGACGGTCTCGGCCTCGTCGAAGTCCAGGCTCAGGTAGGTGGCGGAGATCCCCTGGAAGGAGCCGGTCTCCGCCATGGCCTGCGCGCTCGCGCGGAAGCCCTCCCAGTCGGCCAGGGAGGCGAAGAAGATCAGCGCGTGGCTCTCGCCCAGCTGCCCCACGACCACCAGGCAGCCGTCCGGCCAGCGCGGCGTCGAGACCTTCAGCACGTGCTCGTCCGACGGGATCACCTTCCACGGACGCGCCGCCCAGAGGCGCGCGGCGGCCTCGTGGAAGCTCGCCATCAGGTCCTCGTCCAGGTCCTCGGGGAAGGGGAGCTCGGAGCCAGGGCCCTGGAGCATGCTGAGCTCCAGTTGATCCATCGTGCGGTCGAGATCGGGCGTCGGACCGACCTGAACCCGCACCATCGGGCCCAGGGCCGCCGCGGCGATCCCCGCCAGGCGAGGGTCGGACACCCGGAGCGTCCGGGGTTTGACAGGGGTGTCTAGCAGGTCTGTCAAAACACGCTGGAGCTCGTCGGGGTGGGCGATCTCGTGCCCGATGATCTGGTCTCCGCTGGTGACCAGGATCGCGTAGGGCTGGTACGGCGCGTCCCGATCTTCGAGCGTGACGTTCAGCGTTCGGCCGGCGAGCTCCCAGTCCTGAGCAGGGGCGGTGGGGCGGAGAGGCATGGGGGCTCCAGAGAGATGTGGGCAGGTATGATGGCGGCGGCGCGAGGGCAAGCGGGCGTTGAACGGTTGTTCTGGTGGTGGGTGGGAGGTCTGGGCCCGGCGAGGCGCGGCGCGCACGCGGTTTCTCTGGCTGAAGACGAGGTGAGACCACACCGCAGAGGAGAATGAACCGCCAAGACGCAAAGAGCGCCAAGAGAACGCCCTTCTTGGCGACCTTGGCGCCTTGGCGGTTCAATCCGTCGCGTGTCGCGCCACCGCTGCCCGGGGTAGTACAGGGGCGACGGAGGGGCCTGTGCCCTACATCACGCGACTGGACATCCGCCGTTGCCGGAACATCGAGGCCCTGACGATCGATATCCCGCCGGGGGAGAGGGGTTTTCGACACCTGCTGCTGACGGGGCCGAACGGGTCGGGGAAGAGCGGGGTGTTGGAGGGGCTGTGGAAGGAGCTGGATCTCGAAGTCTTCATTCGGGGAGCCGTGCCGTCCTTGTCTGAGGACCTGCCCGTCATTGATGTGGTACACAGCGTTGATTCGCAGAGGCATTGGCTGTCACTCCGGCGTCAGCGGGGTGAGGAGCAAGACTGGACAACACACCCCGTGGCCGCGCAGTGGGACGTGCACATCAAGCGCGTACTTCAGTGCCTTACTGCCGGAAAGATGCTGGTAGCCTTTTACGAGGCGACCCGAAGGCTCCGGGTGGGTGAGGTTCCGGGCCCACAGAGGCTTGATCCCGGCACAAAGGTCTCCGCAGTTCTGAGGCCTGTTTCGCAGAACTGGCTCCAGCACCTCGTGAACCAGAAGGTCCAGCAGGCGCTGGTGCAGTCCGAGCCTGATGGGGCCGAGATCGCGCGGCGCATCCAGAGCTGGTTCGACAGCGTGCGGCGGGAGCTGGGGGAGCTGCTGGAGGAGCCCGCGCTCGAGCTCGTCTTCGACCGCAGGCGCTTCGACTTCCAGTTGAAGCTGCCCACCGGCTACACCTTCGACTTCAAGACCCTCGCCGATGGCCACAACGCCGCCCTCGCCATCTTCATCGACCTCCTCCTGCGCCAGGCGCTCCTCGCTGAAGGCCAGGACGACCCGAGCTTCCAGCCCGAGGGCGTGGTGATCATCGACGAGATCGAGGCGCACCTCCACCTGCGCCTGCAGGAGCGCATCCTGCCCTTCCTGACGGCGGTCTTCCCCCGCCTTCAGTTCATCGTCGCTACGCACTCCCCCGCGGTGATCTCGTCCATCCCCGACGCGGTGGTCTTCGACCTCGGCACGCGCGCCTCCGTGCTGAGCGACGACCTCCGCGGGATGCGCTTCGGCACGCTGATGGTGGAGCACTTCGGGCTGGAGGACGATCTGGACCTGGACTCCGGCCGCAAGCTCGCCGAGCTCGCCGCGCTGGCTGGGCGGGTGGAGCGGAGCCCGGAGGAGGAGACGCGGCTCCGACTTCTGGCCGACGAGCTCTCGGCGCGCTCGCACACGCTGGCGCTGGAAGTCTGGAGAAACCTGGAGCTGCGGAGGCGCCTGTCATGATGGACGTGGCGCGATCCGAGGGTGCGCCCGCGTGCCTCGACAGTCTCCGTGAGGGGTGTTGGACGGAGCCCGAGTGCAAATGCCGCCTGTATGAGGACTTTCTCGGGAAGTGCTATCTCTGCGAGTCGTCGATCTTTCTCGGCGTGCTGGAGGTGGACCACCGGGTGCCCCAGGCGGACCCAGCGGGCGTCGACCTGCGGTTTCATTGGTCGAACCTCTTCCCAGCGTGCAGGAGCTGTAATGGGCGCCGATCGAAGCGGTGGCCGACGGACGGGCTGCTCTTCCCGGATCGGGATGGCGTCGAGGCGCGGCTGGACCAGCGGCTCGAGTGGGTGGGGTCTGAGCTGGTGGCGCGCTTCCTTGCGGTGAGCCCGGACGACGCGGCAGCTCGAAACTCGGCCGAGGAGCTCGGGCAGCTCCATCTTCTGCCTGGGGGTCGCAGGCGCATCGACAAGGCGGACGACCTGCGCGCCGCGATCACCGCGCAGTACGCGCTGGTGTCCGAGAAGGAGCGAGAGTATCGAAACGCTCGGGCGGAGCACGGAGCCGAGGACCTGAGGACCCGGCGCGCGGAGGACCTCCTGCGCTTCCTCTTGAGCCGCCGCTCCCCCTACACCATGCTGCTCCGCAGCAAGTTCCCAGAATACGCGCATCTCTTCGATTGAGCGTGCCCCCCACCTTGACGCCCCCCCGCTTGGTGCCTAGCCACACGGCCAATCCATCCCCACACCCCACTTTGGAGATCCGGCCGTGGAGACCCATCGTTTCGAAGCCGATGTCCGGCAGATCCTCGATCTCGTCACGCACTCCCTCTACTCTGACCGCGAGATCTTCCTGCGCGAGCTGGTCAGCAACGCCTCGGACGCGCTGGACCGCGCGCGCTTCGAGGGGCTCTCCCGCTCGGATCTGCGCCCGGTGGACGGCGAGCCCGGGATCCACATCACGGTGGACAAGGGGCTGGGCACCATCTCCATCGAGGACGACGGCATCGGGCTGACCGAGGCCGAGGCGATCGAGCACCTGGGCACCATCGCCCACAGCGGCACGCGCAAGTTCGCCGCGGCGATCAAGGAGCGGGGCGAGTCCGCCGAGGGCCTGATCGGCCGCTTCGGCGTGGGCTTCTACTCGAGCTTCATGGTGGCCGACCGCGTGGTGGTGGACAGCCTGTCCGCGCGCCCGGACAGCAGCCCGGTGCGCTGGGTCTCCGACGGCGGCGACGGCTACCGTATCGAGGAGAGCGACCGCACCCGCCGCGGCACGAAGGTGACCCTGCACCTGCGCCTGGACGCCACGGAGTTCCTGGAGGCGGAGAAGGTCCGGGAGATCATCCGCAAGCACTCGGACTTCGTCTCCTGGCCGATCACGGTGGACGCCCAGCGCGCCAACCAGGAGCAGGCCCTGTGGACCCGCAACCCCCAGGAGATCACGGACGAGGAGTACGACAACTTCTACAAGCACGTCACGGGCGACTGGCAGGAGCCGCTGCTGCGTCTGCACGTCCAGGCCGACGCGCCGCTGCAGTTCCAGGCCGTGCTCTTCATCCCCAAGCACCGCCCCTGGGAGATGGACCGCCTCGACTTCAAGCCGGGCCTGCGCCTCTACCAGAAGCGGGTCAAGGTGCTGGACCAGGCCGAGTCGCTGATGCCGCGCTACCTGCGCTTCGTGCGCGGGGTGGTGGACGCGCCCGAGGCCGAGCTCAACGTCAGCCGTGAGATCCTCCAGCAGACCCCGGTGCTGCGCGCCATCCGCGCCCAGCTCACGAAGCGCGTGCTGAAGAAGCTGCGCGAGGTCTCCAACAAGGACCGCGCCGCCTACGACGCCTTCTGGGCCGAGTTCGGCCACATCCTGAAGGAGGGCATCGCCGAGGACACCGAGCACAAGGACGCGCTGGTGGGCCTGCTGCGCTTCCGCAGCACCCGCTCGCTGGAGGTTCCGGCGGCCCCGGCCCAGGAGATCGTGGGCGAGGACGGCGAGCCGGCCGAGACGCCCACGCCCAGCATCTGGCGCTCCTTCTCCGAGGTGAAGGCAGACCTGAAGGAGGGCCAGGACGCGATCTGGTACCTGGCGGACGCGGACAAGGACCGCATCGCCTCCAGCCCGGTGCTGGAGGGCTTCAAGAAGCGCGGCTGGGAGGTGCTGCTGATGGACGACCCCGTCGACGAGTGGGTCGCCATGCACGTCCGCACCTTCGAGAACACCCCGCTGAAGAGCGCCACCCACGGCGAGCTGCCCCAGGACGAGCAGAGCGACGATCCGGTCGCCAAGGCCGCGCGCGAGAACGCCACGCCGCTGGCCGGCTGGATGGAGAACATCCTGGGCGGGCAGGTGGCGGAGGTGCGCCTCTCCAGCCGGCTGACGGACTCCCCGGCGGTGCTGGTGGACCAGGAGGGCGCGATGAGCGCCAACCTCGAGCGCATCCTGCGCGCCGCCAACCAGAAGGTGGGCGGCAGCAAGCGCGTGCTGGAGATCAACCCCGAGCACCCGATGGTCAAGAACCTCGCGCGCCTCCAGAGCGAGGGCAAGGAGGGCATCGAGCCCTTCGCCCGCCTGCTCCTGGACTACGCCAACATCGCCGAGGGCCGGCTGGAGGACGCCGAGGGCTTCACGAAGCGCCTCCAGGGCCTCCTGGAGCGGGCCAGCGCGAGCCTGTAGGCGGCGGGCTCGTCGGGCCCGCGCCTTGCGTGGGAGCGCTCCCCTTGTCATATCTCGAATCCCCCTGGATTCTGGACGAGGGAGCTCCTATGCGCGTCGCTGTTCTGTCCGTCCTCGCGCTCGGCGCCTGCATCAACGAGAACGACTTCAAGCACATCCCCAAGGCCGGGGAGGGCTCGGATTCGGGATCCGGGGACGACACCGACGAGGGCGGCGGTGACGACGACGCCTGCCCGGACCAGAGCTGGGACGCGGAGCCGACCAGCATCGACGAGAGCTGCGAGACGGCGGGGGAGGTCGGCACCTTCACCCCCGTCATCGAGTGGACCGCCTCCATCGGGGACGCCTACACCGCCCCCGTGGTGGGCCGCATCTACGACCAGAACCGCGATGGATCGATCACGGAGGACGACATCCCCGCGGTCGTGGTCGCCAACGCCGCGGGCGAGATCATCGCCCTGGCGGGGGACACCGGCAGCGAGCTCTGGAGCGTGAGCGGCCTCGGCCTCGCCCCCATGACCCCGGCCATCGGCGACCTCGACGGCGACGGCGAGCCCGAGATCGTGGGCTCCGGCGCCTTCGCCACCCTGGCCGTGAGCGGGGAGGGCGCGACGCTCTGGTCGGCCAGCGGCGTGCCGGACGGTCAGTGCGGGGCGGTGGGCATCGGTGACCTCGACGGCGACGGGCTCGCCGAGGTGGTGCTGGGCTCGGTCATCCTCAACGGGGCGGACGGCTCCACCCTGGGGCGCGGGAGCGAGGGCTCAGGGACCGGCTTCCCAGGCGGCACCTACGCCGCGATGGGCGTGGTGGCGGACCTGGACCAGGACGGCGTGCAGGAGGCCGTGGTCGGGAACGCCGCCTATGACGTGGGCGGCTCTACCCTCTGGGCCAACGGGCGCTCGGACGGCTTCGTCGCCATCGGCAATTTCGACGGCGACGACTACGGCGAGATGGTGGTCAGCGGCTCGGGCAGCGTGCGCCTTCAGGACGACGACGGGACCATCCTCTGGAGCGGCGACTACACCGGGCGCGCGAGTGGCCCCCCGACCATCGCCGACTTCGACGGTGACGGCGAGCCGGAGATCGGCGTCGCCGGCATGAGCGAGTACATCGTGCTGGAGGCCGACGGATCGGAGCGCTGGAGCCAGCGCACCGACGACTCCTCCTCCGGCTACACGGGCTCCTCGGTCTTCGACTTCGAGGGCGACGGTGAGGCCGAGGTGGTCTACGCCGATGAGCAGAGCCTCTTCGTCTTCGACGGGGCCACCGGGGCGGTCAAGCTGATCGAGGAGGATCACAGCTCACCCACCTGCTCGGAGTACCCCGCCATCGCGGACGTGGACAACGATGGCCACGCCGAGATCGTCTACACCTCGGCGGCCTACACCGGCTCCCAGAACGGCGTGCGCGTCGTGGGCGACGCGGACGACTCCTGGATGGCCGGGCGCCCGGTCTGGAACCAGCATGCCTACAGCATCACCAACGTCGAGGACGACCTGTCCATCCTGGCCTACCCCGAGTCGAACTGGACGGCGGGATACAACAATTTCCGCTCCGGCGACGTCACGCTCGCCGAGGGCGTGGGGCTGCCCGACCTCCAGGTGCAGATCCTCGACGTCTGCCCCCTCGACTGCGCGGAGGGCAGGTTCACCCTGTGGGTGGCGCTGGCCAACGGCGGCACGCTGGGCGTCGAGGACGACGTCAACCTGGAGATCCGCGCGATCACCGACGCGGGCGACATCTCCGTGTGGAACCACGCCTACCACGACGGGCTGGAGGCCGGGATGCGCTCGGCCTCCATCGAGGTGGACCTGGAGAGCGTCCCCACCCCCGTCTATGGCTTCATCGCGATCGTCAACGGCGACGCCGCCGTCAACGACTGTCACGACGAGAACGACGAGAACACCTGGGAGGAGTCCTTCTGCCTCTGAGCGCTCACCACTGGTAGAAGGCCTCGGCCGTGCCCTGCGGGCGCAGCACGAGGACCGGCTCCAGCGTGCTCTGGGAGAAGGGCGTGAACGCGTAGCCCTTGGCCCCCAGGCGGGCGCCGAGGCTGCCCTTGCGCAGCACGAAGTCCACGCCGCCCAGCCCCGCCGGGTCGAGCCCCACGAGGTAGTCGTCCCCGAGCCGGGTGGAGGTGGCCGCCGCGTCCGTCCACCACACGCCCGCGAAGCCGGCGCGGATGAGCACGTCCCAGCTCAGCCCCTCGCTCGCGCGGTGCGGGATGCGGAAGCCGGGCGCCACGTAGATCCCGTGGCGCAGGTAGATCGAGCTCCCCGCCGCCTCGAAGCTCGCGGGGACCTCCCCGAGCGGCATCGGGCTCACGAAGCCGCCCACGTCCACGCTCAAGAGGCGGCTCATCCGGCTGTCGAAGCCGACGGCCGCGCCGAAGGAGGGCGCGTCGAACATCTCGCCGCCCGCCACGCTGAGGCCAGCGTGGACGCGGTTCTGAGGATCGAGCGCGGGACGCCCGGCCTCCGCCGCGCCCGGGGCGAGGCAGAGCAGGGCCGCCATCAAGGAGGGGAGCAGGCGTCGAAGCACGGGGAGGCCTCCTGCGCGGGAATATAGCCTCTCTGTGAGCGGACCGCAGAGGGACTTCACGCGGTCCCTCTACGGTGCGATATCTTGAGCCTGGGTTCACATGCGCGCCGATCTTCTCGTCCACGACCTCTCTCGGCTCTACACCTGCGCTCCCGAGGCCCCGGAGCTCGGCCGGATGGAGGGCGCCGCCATCGCCTTCCGGGATGGACAGGTGGTCTATGTGGGCCCGAGCGCGCACGCCCCCGACGCCGAGCGGACCGTGGACGGGCGCGGGAGGGTGGGGCTGCCCGGCCTCGTGGACCCCCACACGCACGCGGTGTGGGCGGGCTCGCGCGCCGACGAGTACCGGCGTCGCCTGGCTGGCGCCTCCTACACCGAGATCCTGGAGGCGGGCGGCGGCATCCTGTCCACGGTCGCCGCCACCCGCGCGACGGAGGCCTCCGCGCTCGCCGCGCTCGCCCGCGCGCGCCTGCGAGGCTTCCTGGCCCGGGGCGTGACCACGGTGGAGATCAAGGGCGGCTACGGGCTCGCGCCGGAGCCCGAGGCGCGCATGCTGGAGGCCGCGCGCGCCTGCGACGACCTCGTCCGCGTGGTCCCCACCTTCCTGGGCGCCCACGCCATCCCCGCGGACTTCCGGCAGCGCCGCGACGCCTACGTGCGCCAGGTCATCGAGGAGCAGCTCCCCCGCTGCGCGCCGCTGGCCGAGGCGGTGGACGTCTACTGCGACGTGGGCGCCTTCTCCCTGGACGAGGCGGTGGCCATCCTGGAGGCGGGGCGGGCCGCCGGCCTTAAGGTCCGGGCCCACGCCGAGCAGGTGGCCTACACCGGGATCGCCGCGGCGGCGGCCCGGCTGGGCGCGACCTGCGTGGACCACCTGGAGCGCCTGGACGAGGCGGGGGTGGCGGCGCTGGCCGAGCACGGGACCGTGGCTGTGCTGCTGCCGGGGGCCCAGCTCTACCTGCGCGACGTCTCCCCGCCGGTCGCCGCCCTGCGCGAGGCGGGGGTGCCGCTCGCGGTGGGGACCGACCTGAACCCCGGGTCCTCGCCCGTCCACGACCTCTGGGCCTGCCTCAGCCTGGCGACCGTGCTGCAGCGGCTGACGGTGGAGGAGGCCGTGCTGGGCGTCACGCGGCACGCCGGGCGCGCGCTGGGGAGGCCGGAGCTCGGCTGGCTCGGGCCCGGGAGCGTGGGCGATCTCGCGCTGTTCACGCCGCCTCCCGGCGAGCCGCCCGAGCTCGCCCCGCTGGTCCAGCACCTGGGCTTCCCGCGCGCGGATGCCGTGATCCGCGACGGCCGCCTGGTCCTTGGGGGTGGCGGCCTCACGGGCTCCGGGCTATGACCCCACCATGTACCTCGCCATCGGTAGCCTCGGCACGACCGAGCTGATCATCATCCTGGTCATGGTGCTCATCTTCTTCGGCGTCGGCCGCCTGCCGGACGTGCTCGGCCAGATGGGCAAGGGCGTCAAGGCCTTCAAGGACGGCATGACCACGCCCGACGACGAGAAGAAGCGGGACATGAAGGAGATCGACGTCACGCCGGCCGAGGAGCTGCGTCAGAGCTCGAAGGACCGCACGACCTCGGCCTGATTCAGCTCTGGTCGAAGGGGTCGTCCTCCTCGACCGGCCGCAGCGCGAACCCTCCCCGGCCCGCCTCCAGGAGCGCCTCGATCTCGGCGCGCAGATCCTCGGCCTCCTCCTCCTCGAAGGGGTTGGTGATGGCCTCCTCCTGGTGCTCGCGCGCCTCGTCGAGGGCGCTCGGGTCCAGGGGCGCCTCGGCCAGCGGGTCCGGCGCGGAGAGCGCGTCCACGAGCGCGTCGATCTCCGCGTCCGCCACGGGCTCGGGCGCGGGTCCGGGGGCGCGGGCGCGCAGGCCGAGCAGGCGCCGCATCTCCTCCTCCACCAGCGGGTCCAGGCTGGCGCTCTGCAGCGCGAGCCGGAGGTCCTGCACCATCAGGCTGGGCAGCAGGCGGATCGCGACGGGGCGCGGGGTGTAGGGGTTGCAGGCCAGGGCCTTGCGCACGCGGTAGTTCCCGGACCAGCGGCGGTGCCGGGCGACGACGGCCAGCACGTCGGGCTGGGTGGGGCGCATGGCGGCGATGCGCACCACGTCGCGCTCGACCACCCGCGGGTTGTCCAGCAGCAGCGCGATGACCCGCGGGTCGCGGTCGTGGACCAGGCGGTCCAGCAGCATGCGGTCCCGGGTGCGCGCCGCCGAGCGCCGCATCCCCAGCGGCAGCGAGAGGTGCTCGTTGTCGTCGATGGCCTCGTCGGCCGTGAGGTTCTCCCGCGGGCGAGGGCTCAGGAACATGCGCGCCACGCCCTCGGCCCCCACGCGGCGCGCGAGCGCGTAGGCCGCGGCCTTGCGCCCATAGGAGAGGGTGGAGAGCACGCTGTCGTCCAGGGCGAGCTCGATGAGCAGCACCCGCGCCCCCGGCGCCCCCTCCGAGACCCGGCCCACCAGCAGGGTCAGCAGGGCGACCAGCTCGGAGTCGGCCATCTGCGCCACCCGCCCGGTCAGCAGGGTCCGCCGCATCTCGCGCTCGGGCAGGGCGCCGACGTGGCGCTCCAACTCGACGAGCTGTCGCTCGACCCGCGCGCGCACGTCGGGGCTGAGCAGCTCGGAGAGGGGGGTGAGGTCGTCGCGGGGCACAAGGATATCTTAGCCCCACGGCGCCCCGGATCGGATCCCGCGAACCGCGAGTGGCCGATGTGGTCAATCGTGTGCAGGATCAACGCTGTGCCCCCCGAGACGAGGACCCAGATGCCCCCTGGTTCAAGGCCACCCCCCAGCCCCCTCCGGCGCCTGCTGTGCGGCGCCCTTCTTTTTGGTTCGCTCCCCGCTCACGCCGCCTGGGAGCCCACCTCCGAGCGCGGGATAGAGCTCTACGACCAGGGTTACCAGGCCCTCCGCGCGCGTGACCCGAAGGGGGCGGAGGCCCGCTTCCGTGAGCTGCTCCAGGCCGAGCCGAAGTGCGGGCTGGCCATGCAGGGCCTCGGGTACGCGCTGCTCTTCCAGAACAAGAGCCGCGACGCGAAGTCGCTGCTGACCGAGCTGACCGGCCTGTACCCGGACCAGCCGGGGGGCTGGACGACGCTGAGCGAGGCGGCCTTCGCCAGCCAGGACTTTGGAGCCGCGAAGAGCGCGGCGAACAAGGCCATCTCTCTGGACCCGGAGTCCCTGGACGCCCAGATGGCGCTCCAGAGCGTGCTGCTGCGCACGGGCGACTACAAGGGCGCGGGCGCGGCGCTGGACGCGGCGGAGGTCCACCTGCCCGGCCCGGAGATCGCCTGCCTGGACGCCCAGCTTCGCCTGGAGCAGAAGGACGTCTCCGGCGCGCAGCAGCTCGTCGGCACCTGCCGGGGCTCGGCCCGCGAGGATCTGGTCACGATGATCGAGGGCCTGGTGGCGCAGGCCAGCGGGCGCACCGCGGAGGCCACGCAGCTGATGGGCGCGCTGGGCGTGGACACCGTCAGCCAGGTGGTGCGGGCGGCGGACCTGTACAACGCGGGCGACGCGGCCGGGGCGATCAAGGTGCTGGATCCCGTGCTGGTGCGGAACCCGGACCGGCTGGACGCGCGCATCCTGCGCGGGCAGGCGCGGGCGGCCGTGGGCGACATGAAGGGCGCGCGCGCGGACCTGGAGGTGGCGTTTCAGGGCGAGAGCTGGGTGGAGGTCCACAACACCGGGATGATGTCGGGGATCCTCCGCAAGAGCGACGAGGAGAAGCTCCAGCACATGGTGGTGGAGGGGGCCTCGCTCCTGGTGCGCATCCTGGTGGAGGACAAGGACCTGCCGCGGGCGCGCAGCGTGCTGACGCAGGCGCGCAAGGTGGCGCCCAAGGGCTCGGCGCTGGACGCGGCGGAGGCCTGGCTGCTGGCGGCGGAGGGGCGGCCCAAGGAGGGCTGGGAGATCCTCAGCGCCGCCATCGTCCGCGGCGAGACCGACCCGCTGCTGCGCGAGGTGGCGGGGCAGATGGCCTACAAGTCCCTCCCCACGGCGAGCCCGGTGGTGCTGGCCGCCATCCGCGCCCAGGGTCCGGCGACGGCGCGCTTCAACCTCGCCAGCGCGCTTGCCAACGCGAGCCGCCCGGCCGACTGCCTGGCCGAGGTGGTCGCCACCCCCGCGGGCGAGCGGGCCTCCATGGGCGCCGACCTGCGCCTGCGCTTCGACAAGCTGGGCTATCGCTGCGCGGTGGAGGCGGAGGATCTGGTGGCGGCCGACACGAAGCTGGCCGCCATCGCCGGGGGCTCGACGAAGCTGGACCCGGCCCTGTTCGCCACGGGCTTCAACCACGCCCTGCTGCTCTCCAAGGCCGGGCGGGCCGAGCAGTCCGTGGTCGTCGCCGAGCTGCTCCAGCCGCCGGACGCGCGCTCGCGCCAGAAGGTGCTGAGCCTCGAGCTGTCCACCCTGGCCGAGAGCGGGCGCCTGGACCAGGCCGTCCAGAAGGCGGCGGATCCAGGCGCCGATCCGGCGGATCTGGCCTGGCTGGCCGGGACGCTGGCCGAGGCGGAGCGGCTCAAGGACGCCGAGGGGCTGCTGCTGCGGGCCTGCCCGGCGCTCAAGGGCGAGGACGCGAGCCAGTGCCAGGCCCTGCTGGCCCAGGTGCAGGAGGGCGGATAACGGGCCTGGATGCAGGTCCTCCGCGCGCCTTCGTTGGAGCTGTGCCGGTCGCTCCCGCGCGTCCCGGGGGTGGATGAGCGCTTCGCCACGCGCGTGCTGACGCGCCTGTGCCGGGACGAGGGCGCGCGCTGGGCGGTGATTGGACCGGACGGGCCTCGGCTCTGCGGCGCCGTCATCGACACCTGCGCGTCCGCGGACAACGTGGCGGACCTCTTCGTGGTGGCGGGAGGCCCGGGGGCGCTCGACCCGTCCGCGCTGGACGCCCTGCTGGCCTGCGGGGAGGCCATCGCGGCCGAGGGCCCGCGGGACTGGCTGGAGGTGAGCGTGCTCCCCGATCGCCAGGGGTGGGCTCCGGCGCTCGAGGCCCGCGGCTACGCGCTCGCCTACACGATCTTCCGCATGGAGCGTCGGCGCGAGCCGGTCCTGGAGCCGCCGCCGCCAGCTGGTCTCCGCTGGGAGCCCTACGGGGAGGCCCGCGGGCAGGAGCTCTACGAGACGGTGCTGCGCGCCTTCTCCGAGATCCCCGGGGCAATGGTGCCCACGCCCGCCGAGTTCCTGGACAACATGGCGCGGGCCACCCCGCCCACCCAGCTCCTCTGCGCGGGCGAGCGGGTGGCGGGCTACGCGCGGGTGGTGGTGGAGGATGACGGCGTGGACATCGCCAGCGTCGGGCGCCACCCGGACTTCCGCGGGCGGGGCCTGGGGGAGGCGCTCATCGCGCACGCGGTGGCTGAGGCGCTCACGCTCCCCGGGCCGCGGCTCACGCTGAGCGTGGCGACCAGCAACACGCGCGCGCTGCGCCTGTACGAGCGCTACGGCTTCCGGGCCTTCGAGGAGATACCAGTATATCGAATACCAGTTCCCCGCGCGCGGGCGTGAGTTAGATCCTCCGCTCTCCAGGAGCGCTCATGCTGAAGATCGGTGATCCCGCGCCCACCTTCGACCTGCCCACGGACGGCGGCGGGCGGCTCTCCTCGGCCGCGCTGGCCGGCAAGCCCTACGTGCTCTACTTCTACCCGAAGGACAACACGCCGGGCTGCACGACGGAGAGCTGCGACTTCCGGGACAACTTCGCGCGCATCCAGGCGGCGGGCGCGACGGTGGTGGGCGTGAGCCGGGACGGGGTGCGGAGCCACGACAACTTCAAGGCGAAGTACAGCCTGCCCTTCCCGCTGCTGGCCGACACGGAGCTGGCGCTCCATCACGCCGCGGGCGTGTGGGGCCACAAGAAGATGTACGGCAAGGACGTCGAGGGCACCATCCGCTCCACCTTCCTGGTGGACGGGAGCGGGGTGGTGCGCGCGGTCTGGAGCCCGGTGAAGGTCAAGGGCCACGTGGACGCGGTGCTGGCGGCGCTGCAGGCGCTCGGCTGAGCGCGCCCGGCCGTCTGGCCGCTCAGCGCGAGCTCTTCAGCACCTTGCGGTTCACCACCGCCTCCCGGACGACCTGGGCCGTGGCGGCGCTGACCGCCGCGGTGGCCTCCATCTTCGTCGGATCCGGCTGGATGTCCGTGCCGTCCCCGGGGCCGATCACGCCGGAATTGATGGTGGCGGCGATGCCCCCCGCGATCTTCTTCGAGCAGGTGCAGGGGTAGGACTTGCAGATTGGACAGGTGCCGACAGGCATGGTGCGCTCCTTGGGGGAGTGAGTGAGCCGCCGAAGGATCTTAGCACAGGGCCCTCGGCGCAGGTCCGAGGCTCAGCTTCCGCTGTCCCCATCTCGTGCAGAGAGGCCGCGCGCCAGGCGGAGCCCCAGCATGCCCCAGACGCCGTGAGCGGGCTGAAACTTGCGCACGTCCAGTCGGCAGAACCAGGCGGCGTGCAGGAAGGAGCCGCCGCGCACCACGCGCCGCCGCTCGCTGCCCGGATCGACCGCCGGCCCCGCGCGCCCCCCCGCGACCGGGGTGCCCGCCGGGAAGGCGTCCGCGCACCAGCACTGCACGTTCCCCGCCATGTCCAGCGCGCCGTAGGGCCCCTCGTCCTGCGGGTAGCTGCCCGGCGCCACCGGACCCTCGGCGGCCCGCGGGCTCTCGCGGCTGTGACACCAGTCGGGGTCGAAGTGCTGGCCCCAGGGGTAGACCCGGCCGTCCACCCCGCGCGCGGCCTTCTCCCACTCGAGCTCGGTGGGCAGGCGCCAGCCGAGCCCGTCCCGCGCCGCGCGCCAGCGCGCGTAGGCCACGGCGTCGTCCCAGCTCACGTGGATCACGGGCTGCTCCGGGCGCCAGACGTGGCCCTCGGCGTCCACGCCCAGCACGAAGCGCCCCGACCCGTCCCGGCTCCACATGGGCGCGCCGGGCTCGCCGGGGCGGGTGGAGGGCGCGCGGGGGACGCGGGCGAGGGCCTCGTCCTCCTGGCCCCCGTCCACGAGGTCGTGCAGGTAGTGGATCCACTCCTGGTTGGAGACGGGCCGGCGCTGGAGCACGAAGCCGTCGGCCCAGAGCCGCCGCCAGGGCAGCGGGTGGGGCAGGGCCTCCAGCTCGCCCCCGCACCAGAAGGGGCCCGCCGGGACGTAGATCTCGTCCTCGCCCAGGGCCGCGGGCAGGGGGACGGGCTCAGGCGCGCCGCCCTCCGGCGGGATCCCCTCCCAGCGCTCCTCGCGGCCCAGGTGGACGGGGTAGCGCACCCGGGCCCGGCCGGGCGCCGAGAGCTCGAGCAGGTAGCTGCCCGCGGGGAGGGCGAGGTCCAGGATCGGCGTCCTCCCGGGGGAGGGCTGGGGGACCGGGACCAGGCGGCGCAGGCGCTCCTCGTAGCGGTAGAGCTCGACCAGGGCCCCGGGCGGGTCGGTGCGCAGGCTCAGGCTGCCGAGCCCGGAGAGGTAGCGGGCGTAGCGCGCCGGGCCGTGGCGGCGCAGGGCGGCCTCGGTGCGGCGGGCCGACTGGGCGTCCCCACGGGCCTCGGCCTGGCCGTGCAGGGCGCGCAGGCGGTCGGCCAGGCGGTCGTGGGCCGCCTCCAGCGTGGGCGAGAGCATCAGCGCGCTCTCCAGGCGCTGCGCGGCCCGCGTGTCCAGATCCTCGGCCTCCTCTCCCAGGAGTCGGGCCTCGTCGTCGAGCGCCCAGCCCTCCGCCCGGCGCGCCGCCCCCGCCCCCGGCGGCAGCGAGGCCAGCAGCGCCCGCGCCTGCGCTCGCAGCGTCTCCGCCTGGGCCAGCAGCCCCTCCCGCCGCGCCAGCAGCCCGTCCGCCTCCGCCACCAGCGCCTCCGCCTGCGCCCGCTGCCGCGCCCCGCGCAGCCAGGCCCCCACGGCCTCAGCCAGCTCCGCGGCGTCCGCCGGCCGGTCCTGGGGCAGGGGCGCCATGGCCGCGGCGCAGAGGTCGGCGAGATCCTCCGGGATGGTGGCGCGCGCGGGCAGCTCCGGGACCTCGTGCCGCCGCAGCGCGTTCAGGATGGGCACCGCCCCCAGCCCGGCGAAGGGCCGGCTCCCGCACAGGAGCTGGTAGAGCACGGCCCCCAGCCCGAAGACGTCGGCGCGGGCGTCGGCGGGCTCACCGCGGGCCTGCTCGGGCGCCATGTAGGCCGGCGTCCCCGCGATCACGCTCTCCAGCGGCGCGTCCTCGGTCAGCCGGGCCAGCCCCCAGTCCAGCACCAGCACCTCGCCAAAGGCCCCCACCATGATGTTCTGCGGCTTCAAGTCCAGGTGGAGGAGCCCGCGGGCGTGCGCGCTGGCCACCGCCTCGCAGGCGCGCTCCAGCAGCTCGACGAGGCGGCGCTGCTCCACCGGATCGAAGCGCGCGTGGTGCTCCTCGATGAGGTGGTCGAGCGTGCGGCCCCGGACGATCTTCATCGTGAAGAAGGGCCGCCCGTCGGGGAGCACGCCGAGGTCGTGGACCGGGATCACGCCCGGGTGCTCCACCATGGCCGTGCGCCGCGCCTCCTGCCGGAAGCGCTCCAGATCGCGCGCCGAGAGCAGGCGGGTGGACGAGATGACCTTGAGGGCCACGTCCCGCTCCAGGGCCTCGTCCCGCGCCCGGTAGACCTGCCCCATCCCGCCCTGCCCGAGCAGCTCCAGCAGGCGGTAGCGCCCCGCCACCACCAGCTCCGGCGGCAGCAGCGGATCCGCGGGGGAGCCCGGCGGGCTCGACGCCGAGGGCGGCGCGTCCCAGGTCTCCTCGGTGGGCAGGAGCGGGCGGGAGGAGGGGGGCAGGGCGCCACCTCGCAGGAGCGGGTCCAGCCTGCTAATAACGTCGGAGAGGTGGTCCGGTGGGCGTCGTGCTGATCCGCCTTTCCCCGCGCGCGGACGGGGCGCTGGTCGAGGTGGGAGCCCCGGACCAGCGCGCCCACGAGGCCCGGCTGCCCCCGGGGGCCCTGGAGGCCGCCGCCGCCGAGATCGCCGCCCTGCTGCGCCCCTCGGCGGGCCTGGCCCTCGCCGGGCGGGACGCGGCGCGCACCCGGGCCGAGGAGGAGGCCGGGCGGAGGCTGGGGGCGCTGCTGGGGGAGGCCTCGGGCGCGCGCGAGCGGCTCTCCGGGCTCCTGGGCGAGCTGCGCGGGCGCGGTGAGGCGGCGGTCCTGGTGGTGGACGCCCCGGACCCCCTGGCCCGCGCCTTGCCCTGGGAGCTCCTGGCCCTGGATCGCGCCCCCCTCGAGGCCCTGGGCGAGGCCGTCGTGGTCCGCCTCTGCGCCGGCCCGCGCCCGCGCCCGACGCGCTGGCTGGGCAAACCCCGCCTGTTCACCTGGAGCCCCGACCCCCGGGACCCCCTCTGCGCGGCCCGCCTCGGCGAGCTCGACGCCCTGGCCCGCGACCGCGGCCTCTCCCCGGCCGCCTCCGTGGACGACGACATCACCGTCCTCCCCGAGATGCAGACCCTCCTGCACGTCGTCTGCCACGGGCTGGCCGACGCGGAGGGCGGGCGGCTGCTGGTGGGCGCGGGGACGAGCGGGGAGGGCGAGCAGGGGGCGGGCACGGCGGGGCACCTGCTCACGCCCCACCTGCGACAGGCTCGGGCGGTGGTGCTGGAGGTCTGCGAGGCCGGGAGCGCCGCGGGAGAGGAACTAGATAATATAGCCGGAAGGCTGGTCGCCGCCGGGGCCCGCGCCTGCGTCTCCGCGCGCGGGCGGCTCTCGATGGAGGCGATCCGCGCCTTCGACGAGGGCTTCCTGGACGCGCTCCTTCAGGGGAGGGCATTGGGGGAGGCGGCGGCGGCCGGGCGGCGGGCGGTGCGCGCCCTGGCCTCGCCCCGACCGGACGCGCGCTGGCACCTGCTCTCCCTCTCCGTCTCCAGCACGGCCGAGCTCGAGCAGGCCGCCGAGGCCGCGAAGCTCCCCGCGGGCTGGCCGGCCTGCGCCCCGGACGCCGCCCGCTGGCTCGGCGCCGCTCTGGGGCTGGCCGAGGAGGCCCGGCGCGGCTTCCTGGGCGTGGAGCACCTGCTGTTGACCCTCCCTGAGGCCACGGGCGAGCTCACCCTGGCCCGCCACGCCGTCTCGCCGCGCCGGGACGCGCTGCTGGCCAGCCTGGGGGGCGTGCAGCGCCGGGGAGAGCTGGGCGCGATCCGCCTGAGCCCGCGCCTGGCCCGCCTTCGGGGGGCGCTCCCACCCGCGCACGACGCCCGCTCCCTCTGGGAGGCGCTCGCCGCCGAGCCCGCCCTCGGACTCCTGCTGGACCTCTCCGTGGTGGCGGGGGCCGCGACCTTCCGCGGATCGACCCTGGAGGCGCCGCTGCCCTGGGAGGAGCGCCCGCCGTCCGCGCTCGAGCTGGTGGGCGGCCCGGAGGACGGCCGGATGTTGCGCCTGGAGGCCGGGTCCTGGGTCGGGCGCGCCGAGAGCGGCGGAGACGGCCTGTACCCCGCCCCCGGGCCCGTGGACCCCTACCTGAGCCGGGCCCACCTGCGCTGGCTCGGGGAGGGCCGGGTCTCGCTGGCGCGGCCCGCCCGGCTGCGGCGCGCGGGCGAGCCGGAGCTCCCGGTCGCGGGCGATCTCGAGCTCCGCGTGGGCGATCTGCTGGTGTTGAGCCCCATCACCAGGCTCCTGGCGTGTCCCTGAGCTCGCACGGATCGGGGACGGCGCTGCCCGACCCTCTGTGGTTGAGCTCGGAGCCCGTCATGACCTGGAGCAGCTTCCTCTCGGAACGCGAACGCGCCCTCACCTGGGCGGACGGGGCCGCGCGCGCGCTGAGCGAGGGCCGGACCGAGGGCGCGCTCCCCGGCTGGCGGATACAACCCAGGGTGGAGTCCGACCTCGCCCGCACGCTCCTCCAGGCGCCCCCCGCGCCCTCGCCCCGCGCCCTCTTCGCCGCCCTGGCCCCCGCCCGCGAGCTCCCCGCCCTCGGTCGCGAGCCCGCCGAGCCCTTCCTGCACCGCGAGGCCCTCGAGCGGGCCGTCCGCAAGGATCTGACCTCCACCCTGCACAACCGGCTGGCCTGGGGCCTCGAGCGCCTGCGCTTCCTGGCCGCCCGGGTGGACGACCGCGAGCGCCGCCGCTGGGCCGGGGAGCGCTGGGCCGCCGACCCCGCCCGCGACGCCGAGTGCGCCGGGCTCTGGGCCGCCTGGTTCTCGGGCAACCCCTGGTCGCTCAAGCGCCCCTGGGAGCGCCTCTTCCTGCCCGAGGCCACCCGCGTCTTCCGCGCCATCGCCGCCGATCGCAGGCTGGCGCCGGACATCGCGCGGCGGGTGGTCGAGGATCTGCGCGAGGCCTTCTTCTACCGGATGATCGGCGGGAAGGGCGCGCTGCCGGGCTGGGCGGATCTGGCGGCGCGCGTGCTGGAGACCGCGGGCCAGACCCCGATGGAGGGGCTGCTGACCCAGCTCCCGGCCTCGGATCGGGCGCGGCTGGGGGCGTGCGCGGCGGGGCGGGGCGTGTGGCGGGCCACGGCGGGCGCGCTCTGGCGGGCGCCGGGCGAGGAGACCCGGGCGGCGCTGGCGGCGGAGGCCCTGGCGGCCCACCCCGAGGAGGTCGAGGGCTGGCTGGACGCCCACGTCGTCCGGCGCCTGATCCGCGCCTGGGCCGCGGGCCGCACGGAGACGGACTGGATCCTGGTCACGCAGAACCGGGGGCGGGGCCGGGCGCGGGCGCGGGCCCTGCTGGCGGCGCGCGGGGCGAAGCTGGCTGAGCCGGTGCTGGCCCTGGACGCCCTCTTCGCCCGGACCGCCAGCGCGCTGCGACGCCTGTGCTGGGGCTGGGCCTGGAGCGAGCTCGCCCGCGACTTCTCCTTCGATCTGGGTCGCCCGCTCTCCCCCTCCTGCGCCCCTCCCCGGGTCAATCGCCTGGCCCCGTTGGACGAGGCCGCGCGCGCTGACCTCCACTCCTGGTTGTTGCTGGTCGCGCTGAAGGGCCGGCTCGCGCACCTGCGGGCCTGGGCGCGGGAGGGACGGACGGGAGACCGCGACTCCACCTGGGGGCGCCTGCTCTCCGAGGAGCTGCCCGAGTCGCTGCGCGATCCAGCGGGGGAGGCTCACTATCGTCGGCTGCGGGGCGCGCTGGGCGAGGGGCTGGCGATCGAGCTGTCGCGGCTTCGGGATCCACTTCAGGTGGTGGTCTCGCTCCCCGCCGGCCGCGGGCTGCGCGCCGCCTTCGAGGCCGCCCTGCGCCCCGGCTGGTCCGAGCGCGTGCCCTTCCCGCGCTCCGGCTTCCCCACCTTCCAGCGCCACGCCGCGGAGGCCCTGGCCTCTCTGGAGGCCCCATGACCGAGCGACGCCTGCTGGCCTTCCTGGCCGGCGCCCTGGAGCCCGGGGAGGAGGCCGACCTTTTGGCGCGCGTCCGCGACGACCCCGAGCTGGCCCGGCTGCTGGACACGCTGCGCGAGCGCATGGAGGAGGGCCCTCCCCGCGAGCGCTGGTCCGTGCCGCCCCCCGGAGTCTGGGGTGGACAGCGCCCCTTCGCCGTCTCGATGCAGCAGAGCGCGTTGTCCGCCGAGCCCGTGCGGCCCGGGGACGCCTTCGCGCTGAAGCTCGCCGACCCCGGCCCGCCCGAGCGCCTGGTCGTGCTGCTGCTGCGCGGGCCGGGCGGCTGGGAGGTGCTCTCGCCCGCGTCTGAGGATGAGCGCGTCCTGCTCTCGGACCTGCCCCGCGAGCCCGGCGGCTACCGCCTCGACCTCATCGCCGACGACCGACCGGGCCGCCAGCGCTGGGCCGTGGCCCTGCCCGAGGCCGATCTCCCGATCGACTGGTCCCTGCCGCCGGTCGAGCGCTGGGCGGCGCTCCAGGAGGCGGTGGCGGAGGGCCGCGTGGCGGTGAGCAGCTTCGAGGTGGGGTAGGGCGCACGACGAGCGCCTGGCGTAGAATACGGGTCATCGAGGTTGCAGTGCACCCTATGCGCGTTCAGATCAGGCTGCGGCCCTGGTTTACCGTGTTCGCCCTCGGCGCCTGCGCGCCCGCTCCCCGCCCGGAGGCGGCGCGACCCTCTCGCGGCTTCGCGATCAGCCTGGCGGGGGTCGAGGAGGCGTGGATCGTGGTCGGGGACATCAACACGAGCCCCTTCCCCAGCGCGTTGGCGGGGGCCGGGGACGTGGACGGGGACGGGCACGCCGAGCTGCTGGTGGGGGCGCGGGACGTGGGCGAGAACCAGGGCCGCGCCTGGCTCTACCGGGGTGATGCGGGCGGGGTGGAGGCCAGCGCGGGTCGTGTGTGGGAGGGGGAGAACCCCTACGACGAGCTGGGGCACACGCTCCTCGGCGCGGGGGACCTGGACGCCGACGGCTACGACGACGCGTTGCTGGGCGCCGACATGGAGGCCAGCGGGGGGAGCGGGTACGTCAACGTGCATCTCGGCGCCCCGGACGGGCTGGCCGCGGACCCGGACGGGCTGATCGAGGGCGGCATCGACCTGCAGGGGTTGGGGCGTGCCCTGGGCGCGGTCGGGGACGTGAACGACGACGGCCGGGCGGACGTGACCATCGGCGCGCAGGAGTATCTCGAGGGGCCGAGCCTCGTGTTCCTGCACCTGGGCACGGACGGCGGGCTCGCCGAGGAGCCGGACCTCACGCTCACCGACGCGCGCTGGCTCTTCGGGACGAACCTGAGCCTGGCCTCGGCCGGGGACTCGGACGGTGACGGCTACGACGACCTGATCCTGGGGGACTGGGACTCCAGCAAGGGCCGCGTCTCGCTCTACCCGGGAGGAGAGGACGGCCCGGACAGCGAGGCGTCGAGCTGGATCGACGGGCCCTCCAGCGACGGGTGCCTGGGCTGGAGCCTCGCGCGCGCGGGGGACGTCAACGGGGATGGCTACGGGGACGCGGTGGCGGGGGACCGCTGCGCGGACGATGACGCGGGCCTGGCGAGCGTGCTGCTGGGGAGCGTGGACGGCCTGGAGAACGAGGACGAGGCCGTGCTGATCGGCGAAGAGGAGGACGGCCAGCTGGGCTACGCGGTGGCGGGGGTCGGGGACCTGGATCTGGATGGGCTAGATGATCTAGCCATCGGGGAGCCCAACTGGAGCGAGGAGACAGGCCGTGTCCACGTCCTGATGGGCGCGACCGACGGAGACTACGCGGCGCTGGAGCCCATCCCCGGCAGCGCGGAGGAGGTCAATCTGGGCAGAGAGCTCGCGGCGCTGGGGGACCTGAACGCCGACGCGATCCCGGATCTGGCCGTCGGGGCGCCGGACGGTGGGCCCGGGTACGCCACGGTGTACCTGGGGGACGGCGCGGGGGGGCTCGAGGAGACGAAGGTGCTGGAGGGCACCACCTCGTCCGCGCTGGGCAGCGCGGTCTCCGACGCGGGGGATCTGGACGGAGACGGGCTCGGGGACGTCCTGGTCGGGGAGCCAGGCTGGGGGGACGACCGGGGGCGGGTGCGGATCTACCTGGGCGAGCCCGGCGGGCTGGGCGAGGAGCCGGAGGCGATCGTGGAGGGCGAGGAGGCGCAGGAGCTCGGCGCTCCCCTGGCCGCGGCGGGAGACCTGAACGGGGACGGGCTCGCCGATCTCGCCCTCGGCTGCGACGAGCGTGAGGGCGGGGCGGGCACGCTCCTGGTCTGGTACGGGGCAGGGGGCGGGCTGTCGGAGGCCACGGTCGAGACGCTGAGCGGCTCGAGCGAGGGGAGCCGCTTCGGGCTGACCGTCTCTGGCGGCGAGGATCTGGACGGGGACGGCCTCGACGACCTGGTGGTCGGGGCGCCTGGCGCGGAGGGCACCGGGAGCGAGGTGGTGTGGGTGCTCGCCGGTCGCGCGGAGGGGCTCTCGACCGAGGGCGCGACGACGCTCTCGGGCATGGCCGGCGGGGACGGCTTCGGGGAGGCGGTGCTGTCGCTGGGGGACGCCGACGGGGACGGCTACGCGGAGATCGCGGTGGGCGCGCCCGATCATGACGGGCGCGGGCGGGTGGACCTCTTCCGGGGGGGCTCGACGGGGGTGGAGAGCTCCGCCGCGCAGACCCTGTTCGCGGGGGACGACGAGATCGGGCGCGGGCGCGCGCTGGGGGCCGAGGACGTCGACGGCGACGGGCTCCAGGAGCTGCTGGTCGGGGCGGAAGAGGCCGCCTCCGAGCGGGGGAGGGTCCTGGTCTTCGCGGGCGCGCCGGGCGGCTTCTCCGTGACGCCCTCCGCCACGCTGACGGGGGAGAGCGCAGGCGACGACTTCGGCGCGGCGCTGGACGGCGTCGGGGACCTGAACGCGGACGGGTTCGGGGACCTCGTCGTCGGGTCTCCCTCCGCGCTGGCCGACTCGGGCGGGGTCTCCGTCTTTCTGGGATCGGGCGCCGGGCTCGGGGCGACGCCGCTCTTCGCGGTGGAGGGCGACGGGCGCTACGCGAAGCTCGGGCACGCCGTCTCCTCGGCGGGCGACACGAACGGGGACGGGCGCGACGATGTGGTCCTCGCGGCGCCTTACTTCGAGCTGGACTCCGGCCGCGTGTCCCTGATCCTCGGCTTCGACCCCTCCGCGCTCGACACGGGGGAGGGTGGAGACTCGGCCGAGACGGCCGAGACCGCGGCGGGGTCGGAGATCCTCGACAGCCCCCAGGAGACGGGCGATCCGGGGGAGGGAGACACGCTGAAGGGAGGGCTCGAGACCGCGGCGGGAGCGGAGACCGCTGGGCCCAAGGGCGGCGAGGGCTGCGCCTGCGGCGCGTCGGGTCGGGGCGCGGGCGCGGGCGCGGCGCTCCTGGCGCTCCTGGGCGCGTGGGCGAGGAGGCCGCGCGGGAGGCTCAGGGCTGCCCGTCGGTGAAGTCGATCTGCACCGGGGCGTCGTCCGGGCCGAGCGCCCAGATCCACAGCGGCCAGGCGCAGAAGAAGCCGCCCACGGCCGGGCCGAGCTTGATCTCGTTGTCGATGTGCCGCACCTCGGGCGTGCAGCCCGGGGCCTGGGCCCACACGTAGTAGTTCTCCCAGCCCAGGTAGTCGATCTCGCAGACCAGCGGCGAGGTGCCCGCCGCCTCGTAGCTCACCGGCGGCATCGACGGGCTCGGCGCGTAGTCGGTGATGTAGACCTGCGCGCCCTCGGGGCGGGTGTTGACGGTGATGACGGTGGTGCAGGCGAGGAGGAGGGTGAGCAGCATGGGGAGACTCCTCAGAGGTACATATCCTGCGAAGGCTCGCTTCTGGAGCGTGAGCTCGGATCGTGGTAAGTCTGGCTCAGGGTCTTCCGAACATGAGCGCGCGCCCGTTCTTCTACGTCCCGAGCTCTGCAGAACCGGGCCAGCTCTTTGCCTTTGGTGATCGAGACGGGCTGGTCCAGGAGCTCTTTCGTGCGGTCGCGCACGCGGGTCGGGCGCTGCGCGAGGGAAGCCTCGCCGTTCGCCATCGACGGGCAGTGGTCGGCTACGAAGGTGTCGGCAAGTCGGCGCTCATCCTCCGGGCCTTGGAGATGGTGCGCGACGCGGAGCCTGGCGGTCTGGTCAAGGATCCTGAACGCTGGCTGATCTTTCGTTTTTCTGGAAAGCATTACTCCAGTTTTGAGGCGCTCACGGATGGGCTCGTCAGCCTGAGCATTGAGGAGGAGACGAACCGATCGAGCGCTCCCGACGAGCTCCTGCTCCTCGCGCGAGACTTCGCGCTCCAAGCCGAAGGGAGCGTGCCCCAGGAGACCTTCCTCTCCATCGTCCACAAGCGCTTCAGCCAGGAGCAGCGACTGTACGCGGGGGTCCGTGAGGCCCTGCATGCGATGACCAGCGCGATCACCTACGTGCAGACCTGGCGTGGCGCGACCCTCTCCAGGCAGGAGGAGCGGACGGTCCAGGCTGATCTCAGCCGCACCAGCGAGGCCGCGCTGGAGGCTGAGATCAAGAGCCTGATAGCGGTCCCCGAGACCGCCGAAGGGAAGGCGGGCCTTCGGATCGCGGCCGGGATCCTGAAGAAGCATGCGTCCGCGCTGCGCGGCGTGGAGCGCATCGAGGGTCGATGGCGGGTCAGCTCCGAGATCCTGGTGGACGTGTTGAACCACTTCCTGGACCAATGTACGCGCGCGCGGTTGCCCACCATCCTGGTGCTCGACGACTTCGACGAATTCGCCTCAGCCTCAGGAAGCTCGCATCGCGCTCGCTCGGAGGTCCTGAGCCACGTGCTCGGGCCCCTGCACCTGCTCCGTCCAACCGTGTTCCTCCTCGGGCTCCGAAAGGAGTACATGGACTGGGATGTGCGGCGAAACTTCGAGGTCACCGAGGTCCCGCCCGCGACACCGCCGGAGGCCCTGGAGATGGTGCGCGCCTGGGCCGGAGCGCAGACGCCGAAGATCGAGGGCGAGGCGCTGGTTGATCTGGTCGCGCTCGCCCAGTCGGTGCTCGGCGTGCTCCGTTCGGATGAGCCAGGCGTCGTGCCCTTCCGCTTCCTGCGCCTCCTGGCCTGGCTGTACAACGCCGGTCAGGATCCTTCCCGGCGCGCCGAAGAGATGCTGTCCACCTTCCTGGACCGCAACCACGACTACTTCGCCCGCGTCGCCCTGCGAAAGGTCGCGGAGCTCATGCCCGAGCCAGACGTGCTCCGCTGCATGACGACGTCTCCGCTGTCGCCGGACCCCTACCAGCTCAGCGAGGCCGAGGCAGGCGCGCTCCGACAGGATGGTCTTCTGCGGCCAGCGGTCGCGGGTGACCAGGGCAGCCGCGAGATCATCCTGGATCCGATGGCGGCCTGGTTGAGGCGCAGCTTGAGCCGATGAGCGCGCCGCGCTTCGCCTGGAGTCATCTGATCGGGTGGCCGCTGACGCAGGCTCAGATCCTGGGAGCGCGCGGGCGCTGGTCGGGGCAGGTCATCGAGGTCCCGGCGACGTTTCAGGAGGAGGAGCACGCCGCGGTGGTGGACGCCCTGCTGGCGCTCACGCGATGGCCGGTGGATGCCGTCCGATCGGGCGAGGTGCTGCGTCGCCCCGTGATCGCGCTGCTCGAGGGGGAGGGGCCCACACCTGCGTTCTCCGAAGGGGTGGTCGTAAGGACCTCGCTGATCCCCGAGGGTGCGCAGGAGCTCCTGCTCTCGCCGGCCCTGCGGCGTCTCGCCCAGGAGCTCTTCGATCTCCTCGGTCAGCGCGCGGGCGCCGGGCCGCTGGCGCGGGTCGCTGGTCTGGGGCCGCTCGTGGCGGACTCTCCGGCGACCGCCGCCTGGTTCGTGTCCGGAGCCTGGCGCGCGGTAGAGCGGGCCTCTGGAGCTGGGGTGGAGGACCAGGAGCTCCTCGCCGCGGGGCTGGCGGAGGTGATCGTCGGGATGTTGTCCGGCGCCGGGGAGGATCTGGCGCAGTGGGCGCTGGCGCTGGCCGTGGACCCCGCGCTACCCTCGCTCCTGGTGTCGGACCGGCTCGCCACCGTGTCGCGAGAGGACGCGATGGGGGCCGCCTTTGGGCAGGGGCTCGCGCTCTGGCGCCCGAAGCAGGCGCGCGGGGCGGCCCCCGTGCTCCGGCGGCCCCTGCACGCGGTCGGGGAGCTCCGGTCAGCGGATGGATCCGCGGGCTGGGCGCGCCTCCTCCCTTTCCTGGCGGGGCGCCTATCCGAGGAGGCGCTGGGTCCGCTCCGCCGGGGCGTGGACGTCCCACCGCCGCTCGGGCTTCCCGTCCCTACGCCTCCGTCGCCGCTGCTGGGCCGCGACGAGGAGCGGGAGCGTCTGCTCGCATGGCTCGCGCCGGGAGATCGTCCGGCCGTGGTGGTGCTCTCGGGCCAGATTGGATCGGGGAAGCGCGCGCTGGCCGCCTCCGTCACCGACGCCCTCCGTCGGGAGCGGGAGCCGGTCTGGGTGGAGCTCACGTCGAGGCCGCTCGAGGGGCTGCGCGCGCTGGCGAAGGCGCTGAAGCTCGACTGGCCCTCGGGCCCCGCGCCCGAGGACATCGAGCAGGTCGCGGAGAGGATCGGCGCGCTGCACCACGCTCTGCGCGGTCGGAGCGCGCTGCTGGTGCTCGCGGGCGCGGAGCGGGTGAGTGAGGCCGATCTCTCCGTGCTGATCCCTCGCGGGCCGGGGCGCGTGGCGACCCTGGTCCTCAGCGAGCGGGACGAGCGCGCGCTCGTCGAGGCGCGGGGGGCCTACTCGCTGGTGCTGGAGCCGCTGGGTTTGGAGTTCGCCAGGCTGATCCTCCTGGCGCGGGCGCCCGAGATCCGGGAGCCGGTGGAGGCGGGCGAGGCTGACGGGCTGATCAACCTGCTGGGGGGCCACGCGGGCGCCCTGGCGATGGCAGGGGACGCGCTGCGGTCTCTGTCCATCGCGGAGGTGAGCGAGCAGATCGCGGCCTCCTCGGAGGGCCCCGTGCAGGCGCTGGCGGGAGGGCTGCTGCGGTCGGTCTCGCCGGATGCGCGGCGGGCCGCGGCGGCGCTGGCGGTGGGGCCAGAGACGGGTGGATGGCTGAACGTGGTGCAGGCGGTGGCGCAGGTAGAGAGCTGGGAGCCTGTCCAGGAGCTGGCGCGGCGTGGGTTGGCGGCCATCGATGGTGAACGGGCGCGGCCCTTGGGGCTGCTGCGGCTGGCGGCACGGCAGACGTTGGGGGTAAAAGCGCTTGAAGAGGCGGAGAGGAGGCACTGCGTGGGGGTGTGTGAGGCTTGGCTGCGCGCCACTCAGTTGGGTCAGTCTTCGGTCTACCAGCTTGGTGCAGACTTCGATGTAGCAGTGTCGAGGTTGAGGAAGCTCGTAGAAGGCGGAGATCCAGAGCTCCCGATGCTTGCCGCGAAGATCGCTGAGAGCTTGATCGGAGTCGGCAGCGCCCACAGAGAGCCCCTCTCGATGGCCTTGGAGCTCGTAGATGCCACGCGGAAGTCGAAGATGGGTGGCATCCGCCAACATGAGGTGCACAGCATGGCTGTCCGTGCCAGCGCGCTCGTGGCGCTTGTCAGCCTTGGAGATCTGTCTCGAATCGAAGAGGCCGTGACTGCCTGTCGAGAGGTTTGTTACGGAGACCTGGATCCATTTCCACCTGATATCCAGGCCGTGATATCGTACCATCTCGGACTCGCATTGATGGCGCGGCGCTCCGGGAAGCAGGAGGAGAACCTTCGTGAGGCCCGAGAAGCGCTCGAGCGGGCTCAAGTCTTGGCCGAGTCCGAAGGGATCCGCCCGCTCCAGACGGGCGCCATCATGAACCTGGGCAATCTGAGCATGCAGTCTGGCCCATATGAGCGGGAGCACCTCGAACGTGCGATAGAATACTTCCGACAGGCTCTCGAGACGGCGAATCTGGAGGCAGATCTGGCGAGCTGGGCCAGTCTGCAGTCCAACCTTGGCCTCGCGCTCCTGCGCTTGGCGTCCGTCGGTGGTGTCAGACCCTTGGATGCTCTTGGTCCCGCGGCAATCGGGGCGGTATTGACAGGTGTTGAGATTCATCCTCGGAGCTGGGCGATTCAGCGTCACAATTTCGCAGAGTTGCTACGCAAGATGGACTCGGATCGGTCTGGTCTTGCAGCACACTCAGCCCTCACGATTGATCTCGAGATCGCGAGTCAATCAGCGGACAAAGTTGGCCTCGATCAGTGGGCTGCAGCTCGTATCGGGGTCGCGCAGAGCGCGCTGCAAATGAGCCCTGGTCGTCCTGATCTCGTCGAATTCGCGGTGATCCAGTGTCGCGAGGTCATCGACAGGGTGTCGGTACAGGAGTATCCTGAGCTATTTGGCGCCGCGCACCTTCAGATTGGGGTGGCATATCGTCTACTCGGCCAACGGGGGCACGGCTCCGCCCTCAGCGAGGCGGAGCGTACATTGAGAGAAGCCCGTAGACTGGCCTTGTCCTTCTCGCGTTCCCTAGGCGTCGCAGACGCCAACCTCCACCTCGCCCTCACCCTCTACGCTCAGTCCGGCCCTCTCCGAAGCTCCCGTCTCCAGGAGGCGCTCAAGCTCTGCGACGAGGCGATCAGCCTTCTCTCCGCCGATGCCCCCAGCGCCGCACGGGCAGTGACCCTGAGGACCCAGATCCTCTCCGAGCTCTCCTCCACCCCCACCTCCGCCCCGCCGGGTTAGCTCCCCTGGCGCGAGGTGCGGGTGATCGAGGTCCGCGGGCTGTCGAAGACCTACCAGGTCCCGGTGAAGAAGCCGGGGCTCCGCGGGAGCATCACCTCGCTCTGGGACCGCGAGCATCGCGACGTCCACGCGGTGCGCGAGCTCAGCTTCACCATCGCCCCGGGCGAGCGGGTGGGCTTCCTGGGCCCGAACGGGGCGGGCAAGACGACGACGCTCAAGATGCTGGCGGGGCTGCTGTACCCGACGGCGGGGGAGGTGCGGGTCGCCGGCCACACGCCGCAGCACCGGGAGCCCTCGTTCCTGCGCGCGATCACGCTGGTCATGGGCCAGAAGCAGCAGCTCCTCTGGGACCTGCCGCCGATCGAGACCTTCGAGCTCCACCGCGCGCTCTACGGCGTCCCGCGCGATCAGTACCGCCAGACGCTGGACGAGCTGGTGGACATGCTGTCGCTCACGCCGCTCCTGGACAAGCCGGTGCGCAATCTCTCGCTGGGCGAGCGGATGAAGTGCGAGCTGGCGGCGGCGCTCATCCACCGCCCCTCCGTCCTGTTCCTGGACGAGCCGACCATCGGCCTCGACGTGACCATGCAGGTGCAGGTCCGCAAGTTCATCCGCCAGTGCAACGAGCGGCTGGGCGCGACGGTGCTGCTGACCAGCCACTACATGCAGGACATCGCCGCGCTCACCCCGCGCGTGCTCATCGTGGACCAGGGGCGGCTGCGCTACGACGGGCCGCTCAGCGGGCTGGCGGCGCAGGTGGCGCCGGAGCGGCGGCTGGTGGTGCGCTCCGCCGATCCCGCCCTGGGCGCGCTGGGCTTTCACGCCGACGAGGACGGGCGCATGGTCGCCACCGTGCCCGCCGAGCGGGTGAACACGCTGCTGGCCGAGGTCCTTCAGCGCTGGCCCCTGGCCGACGTGGGCGTGGAGGAGCCGCCGCTGGAGGAGGTCATGGCGCGGGTCTTCGGCAGCGAGGGGGCGGCGTGACGCAGCTCCGCGAGCTCCTGCGCGCGCTCCCCGCCCTGCTGCGCATCGGCGTGGCCGAGATCGTGGCGTATCGCTCGGAGATGGTGATCTGGATCCTGAGCGCCACCATGCCGCTGGTCATGCTGGCGCTCTGGAACGCCGCCGCCGCCGCCGGCCCCATCGCCGGCTACGGGCAGGCCGACTTCGCCCGCTACTTCGCGATCACCCTGCTGGTCCGCCAGCTCACGGGCTGCTGGGTGCTGTGGGAGCTGAACTACCTCATCCGCACGGGCGAGCTCTCCCCCTGGCTGCTCCGCCCCATCTCGCCGCTCTGGTACAACCTGGCCAGCGCGATCTCCGCCATGCCGATGCGCGTGCTGGTGCTGCTGCCGATCCTGGGCGCGCTCACGATCTGGCGCCCGGAGATCCTGTTCACGCCGGAGCCCGCGCGGGTGGCCCTCTTCGTGGTGAGCGTGTTCCTGGCCTTCCTGCTGACCTGGCTCATCCAGGCGGTCTTCGGGATGATCGCGTTCTGGGCCGATCAGTCGCAGGGGCTCTACCAGGCCTGGTTCGCCGTCTGGGCCACGCTCTCCGGCTACTTCCTGCCCATGGCCCTGCTGCCCGACGGGCTCTCGCAGGTGGCGCGGGTGCTGCCCTTCCACGCCTCGCTGGGCGCGCCCATCGACGTGCTCATGGGCAACGAGGCGCGCCCGCTGGAGCTCGTGGGGGTGCAGCTCGGCTGGGTGGTGGCTGCGGGGGCCCTGGCGGTGAGCGTCTGGCGGGCGGGCGTGCGCCGCTACGGAGCCTTCGGTGCTTGACGGCCCCATCCCCGCGCTGATCCGCGTCTCGCTGATCACGGCGATCCAGTACCGCTCGAACTTCGTGGTCGAGATGCTGGTCAGCGCCGGGACGGCGTTCATGGGCCTGGTCCCGTTGATCTTCGTCTTCGACCACGCGACGGACCTGGGCGGCTGGACGCTGCACGAGTCCATGCTGGTCACGGCCTTCTTCCTGCTCCTGTCGGGCCTGGTGGGGGCCTTCGTGGCGCCGAACCTCAACGCCGTGGTCGAGGCCGTGCGCAAGGGCAGCTTCGACTACCTGTTGATCCGCCCGGTGGACGCGCAGCTCCTGGCCAGCGCGCAGCGGGTGGCGCCGGCCCGGCTCTGGGAGGTGCTGGCCGCCGTGATCGTGGGGGGCTTCGCCTTCCGCGAGCTGCCCGCCCCGACCCTGGGCGGGGTGCTGGCGGCGGCGGGGATGCTGATGGCGGGCCTGGCCGCCATGTACAGCGTCTGGATCAGCGTCATCTGCCTGAGCTTCCGCTTCGTGCGCGTGGACAACCTGAGCTTCCTGCTGGGCGCCATCACCGACGCCGGGCGCTGGCCGATCACGGTCTACAAGGGCTGGGCGCGGCTGGCGCTCACGGTGGTCGTCCCGGTGGCGCTCACCACCAGCTACCCGGCCATGGCCCTGCTCGGGCGCATGGACGGATCGCTGGCGGTCCAGGCGCTGGGGATCGCGGCGGCCTTGCTGGTGATCTCGCGGGCGCTCTGGGTGCGCTCGCTCCGGCGGTACACCAGCGCGAGCTCGTGAGCGAGGCGGCCACGCGCACATAAACTAATTAAGTTATATTATTGGGGTGCCGATGCTCACAACGCTTCTCTTCGCGGCGATCTCCTTGGGGTGGGCGGGTGAGGAGAGCCCACCGCTGCCTGCTACCGACGAGGCTGTCATCCAAGCCCTGTGCGAGGCTGCGGACCCGGTCGAGCGCTCCCGGATCCTGAGCGACTGGATCGCCAACCCGCTCACCGACGATGGTGACATGGCGCGCCTCCAGGACACCCGCGAGGTGCTCAGCGCGCTCCAGGGCGCCGGGATCGTGTCGCCCGAGGCCATCGCGCCCTACCTCGAGCTGTCGCTCTCCGACGACGACGCCACGCGAGAGGCCGCTTTTCAGGCGGCGCTGAACGGGGATCCCCCGCCCGCGGCCCCGCACGTCGAGGCTGAGCAGGCGCAGGAGACCACTCCCCCGCTCCCGCTCCCGCAGGGAGACGGCCCGGAGCGCTCGCTCTACGTGATGGACGTCGAGAGCACCATGGTATCTACCGGGGCGACCATCACCGAGTGGATGGTGTTCGACGACGAGGGCCACAAGGTCCGGGTCGGCGAGTTCATGCGCGTGGTGGGTGACGAGCGCGGCCTGAAGAAGCGACGGATCGTCGCCGGCGTCAACCTCCTGGGGACCGGCCTCTCGGCGGTCGGCGGCCTGGCCATGCTCCGGGCCTCGCAGGAGGATGGGCGCAACGAGGACGCACTGGCGTTCGGGGGGGCGACCCTGCTCACCGCCTCCGCCCTCTGGGGCGGCGCCACCTTCGTCGTCCACGCCTCTTACTTCCCCTGGTTCACGCGGGGCCGCGCGGAGCGCCTCTGCGAAGCCTACAACGCCGGGATCTTCGAGGCAGAGGAGCGCTGACCCTCGCGTCGGCTCAGCGCCCTCGCCCGAAGATGTAAAGGCAGCCTTTCCATCTTTCCGGGGAAGATGTAAGAGCTGCGCGCGCGGGTTTACATCCAACCCGCGCGCGAAAAATCAGGCCGCGCTGAGCCCGGCGATCCTCGGCTCGGCCAGGTAGGCGTCGGCGAGGGCGTTCACGTGAGGATAGGACTCCAGGTAGCTCGCCGAGATCCCGTCGAGCCCGCCGCGGCGGACCTGAAGGACCTGCTGCGCGATCACCAGATCGGCGATGGACATCTGCGCGCCCGCCACGAAGGGGCCGCCGGACTGCGCGATGAGGCCGTCCACGTAGCTCAGCACGCGCGCCATGGGGCCCGCGGCGAGCTCGGCCCGCATCGCCAGCTTCTTCTCCATGTCCCGCTCGAACAGGCTGGGCAGCAGGGCGTGGGAGAGCGTGTCGTTCATGGTGTCCAGCGCGCTGTCCACCAGCAGGGCCTTCCAGGGGTCCGCGGGGTAGAGGCCCTGGTCGCCGATGCGGGCGATGTAGCGGAGGATCGCGGGGGTCTGCGTCAGGCGGACGCCGTCGATGTCCAGCACGGGCACGGAGCCCAGGGGGAAGTCGCCGCGGGCGCGGGCCTCGGCGAACTCGGGGAACTTGAGGCGGCGATCCTCGAAGGGCAGGCCGCTGATGCGGAGGGCGACGCGGATGGGCTCGGCGCGGCCGGGTCCGTCGAAGTAGGTCAGCGTGAACGTAGGCATGGGGGAGGCTCCGATTGGGGGACGGAGGCACCTAACACAGCGCGCAGCGCCCGCGGGGTCGGGCCGACGTACCCTGGGCGACCACGTTATCTGCTCCGCCGGAGGCGACGATGAAACCCCTGATCCTCGCGCTTGCGCTCCCGGCCCTGGCAGGCCCGAACACCGCCCTGGTGGGCTACACGAGCCCCGCGGCGCTCCCCGGCCTGAAGCGCGAGATCGGCGCGCTGGGTGGGACCGTTCGCTACTGCACCCAGACCTCGCGGATCTGCGCGGCGGACTTCCCAGATGCGCCCCCGCTCGAGCCCCTCGCCGCGCTCCAGGGCGCCCGCTACGCGCTGCCCGACGCGATCATGCCGGCGAGGCAGAGCGAGAGCTTCCCCGACGCGGACGGCACCGACGACTGTACCGATCTCTGGGATCTGGAGATCCTGCGCGCGGACACCGTCTGGGGAATGGTCTACGGGGCGAGCGCCAACCCGGTCGCCATCGAGGACAGCGGCTTCCTGCTCACCCACGAGGAGCTGGAGGGCACCAAGGCTTTCGCCTGGGACTACGGCGACGGCGACAGCAACCCGGAGGTGGTCTATGGGGTGAGCGTGCCCGGCCACGGGACCTTCATCGCCGGCCTGGTGGCGGCCGTGGGCGACAACGGCGTGGGCCGCGCGGGCCTCGCGCCAGGGGTGCAGATCGCCTACCAGAAGATCGCCGACCGCGGCAGCGCCCTCTACTACTCCTACGCGATCGAGGCGATGGGCGAGGTGGCCGACGACGGCGCGGGCGGCGCGCGGGTGCTGAGCTACTCGCTGGCCAGCTCGAGCTCGTATGGGCCCTTCGAGGAGGCGGTGGCGGCGCTGGGGGACGCCGACAAGCTGCTGGTCGCCGCGGCGGCCAACTGCGGCTCGGGGGCCTGGTGCTGGGACGGGGACAACGACGAGTATCCCCAGTACCCGGCCAGCTATGACGGAGACTTCATCCTGAGCGTGGCGAGCTCGCTGGACGACGACACGCTGAACCCGTACTCGCACTACGGGCGGGAGAGCGTGGACATCGCCGCCCCCGGCTACGAGGTGTGCAGCCTCGGCATCGACAGCGGCTCCGACTACGAGACCGAGAGCGGCACGAGCTACGCGACCCCGCTGGTGGCGGCGGCGGCCAACCTCCTGTGGGAGCTGTACCCCTCGCTCACCGCGCCCGAGGTGGCCTACCTGATCAAGGCCACGGCGGAGCCGAGCGCGGACCTCGCCGACCGGGTCAGCAGCGGCGGTCGCCTGGACCTGCTGGACGCGCTGAGGGCTCCGCTCCCCGAGCTCTCCGTCTTCAACGCCGCGGTCGCGCTGGAGCCCACCGGCACGCTGACCCTGGACCTGGGCACGCGGGCGGCGGCGGCGTCCGAGGTCACGGTGCTCCTGCTGCACGATGACAGCGTGACCGTGACCGATGCGGGAGACTGGACCGTCACGCGCCTGGACCCGGAGCTGGCCGCGGAGGCTGGCTACGGCACGCTCACCCAGACGGCGACCCTGATCACGGGGAGCCTCTCCGCCGAGGATGCCGAGACCCTGGACCTGACGGTGGAGGCCAGCGCCAACGGCGAGACCTCTGCCACCGTGCGCGTGCGGATGGAGGGCTCCAGCGGCGTTCTGCTGGGCGCCCCGCTGGACGAGGACGACGACGAGACGGGAGAGCCCGCCTACGCCCTCATCTTCCAGGCCTCGGGGGTGGAGGAGCCGGTGGAGACGGGGACGCCAGCGGAGACCGGGGAGACGGACACGCCGGACGACGAGACCGGGAGCCCGGAGACCGGCGAGAGCGGTGAGGCGGACAGCGCCGCCCCCGAGGGCGACAGCTCCCCGACGAAAGGGGGCTGCGCATGCAGCACCGCCCGTGGTGTCACCGGCGGTGTCAGCCACGGCGCCTGGCTCGGCGCGCTCGCCCTGGCACTCGGGCTCAGGCGGCGCCGCCCTCGTACTGCGTCCGACATGGTCGCGCCATGCTATTCGTAGGAGCCGCCGTTGAGGAGGTAGGCTGCGCCGGCGTACTTCGCGACTGAGCTCTCGTAGAGCGCGCCAACGACGATGTCCGCATATCCATCCGCGTTGGTGTCGTCTATCAAGGCGACGACCTCGCCCGCCCCGTCCCGTGCGCTCTCGCCCTCCCAGGTCGCGTCGGCGTCGTCCAGGGACCATCCTCCACCGGCGGGGGGACTGCGAACCAACCATATCCTGCCTGGCGAGTAGGGGTCTGAGAGGGACCCCGCACCATTGCCGCCGAGGACAAGATCAGGGAGTCCGTCGCCATCAATATCTCGATATCCGTCCACGGCGCTGAGGTTGCGCAGCTCGCCGCCCCCACCAAGCGTAGTGTCCGCTTCGGCAAGAGCGCTTCGGGCCTCCAGCGGACCGAGGAAGATGTACACGACTCCCTCATCCTCAGAATCTACGGACGCGCCTGGCGCGCCAACAGCGAAGTCACCATAGCCATCTCCGTTCAGGTCGCCCACGCCAGCCACGTTGCTGCCTGCATAGTCTCCCGACGAGTGACCTGTCAGATATCTCCCGACATCCTCGGCGAGGTAGCTGCCCTCGTCCAGCGGCTCATCGACCAACACGGCCGCGCCAACGAAGGTGAGGTCACGCTCCGGGTCATCTACCCCGATCAGGACATCGGGGTATCCGTCCCCGTTGCTGTCGGGGACGATTGAGGTCGCAACACCGAAGTCTTCGTTCTCGTTGCCTGTCAACACGACAGGGGCGCCGCGCAGGTCTTTGGTGCCCGTGACATCCTCACCATAGAGGTAGAAGATCACGCCTTCGCGGTCTCCATACCATGCGTATCCGGCGATTGCATCCAACATGCCATCGGCGTTGATGTCCTGACCGGCATCTCGCGCGCCACTGATGCCAAGGTCATCGTCATCGTCAGCCTCCCAGCAGAGCTCCGCATCATCTTCCACGTTGGTCGTGCCCGAGAAGGGTGGATAAAGGAGGCAGAGCCATTCGGAGCCGGGGCCGCTCTGAATGGCGGCCCAGAGATCATCGTAGCCATCTCCGTCCACGTCGCCTGCCTCGACCTGGTTATAGACTTCATAGTCGACCATCGCCGTGGTGAGGATCGCGTCCGCGCGCTCTGCGGCCACCACCTCCTCAGCCTCTATCCCCAGGATCAGGTATACTGCGCTCGCCTGATCGCCGCCCAGCGAGGTCCGGCCTGTCAGCCAGACATCGCCACGCCCATCTCCATCGGCGTCTCCCCCGGCGATCGCTGAGCTCACGCGCTCCGCCATCTCGCTGCCTCTGTAGATGGCGGTCGCCTCCGCCAGCGCGTGCTCGCCCCAGAGCCCACAGTCCCGGGCGGTGCCATTGCAGTCTTCGTCTGTTTCATTGTCGCAAACCTCCTCAGCGTCGGGTGAGATCGCCGGATCGCCGTCATCACAGTCGCCAGCCTGGGAAACCTCACCGGAGTCCCCGTCGCAGCCCGTGAGCGTCTCCTCTGTCGCAGGGTCACCATAGCCGTCGCCATCTCGGTCCTCGTACCAGCTCGAGGTTGCGTCTTCGCCGTCGATCACCCCGTCGCAGTCGTCGTCAATCCCATTGCAGCGCTCCTCTGCGTCCGGGGAGACCGTCGCGTTGGTGTCATCACAATCACCTTCTGTCGGCACATACCCCTCAGGAGCTGAACAGGATCGTATCTCGCCCGCAGCGATGCCACAGCCGTCACCGTCTTCATCCAGATACCAGGTTGAAGCATCCATCGCGTCGGCTTCGTCAATCATGTCGTCGCAGTCGTCATCCATCTCGTTGCAGCGCTCTTCGGCACCTGGGAACACCGTCGCATTGGTGTCATCGCAGTCATCGTGGGAGCTCACGTAGCCTTCCGGGGCGCTGACGGACTCGAGGGCACTGCCATGGGCGTCGCCATGACCATCGCCATCCTCATCAGGGAACCAGGTCGAGGTCGCCACATCGGGAGCAGGCTCCGAGGTCTCACCCTCGAGAGCTGTCTCCCAACTTGACGACTCTTTCTCCTGGGGCAGGCAGCCCAGAGAGAAGATCATCACCCCGGGGAGCATGAGGGTCCTTGACGAATGTGGCATGATCATGGCGTTGTCCTCCAGATCAGGGGCCAGGACACGCGGTAGGTCTACCAGTCGTCAACGTGTGCTCGCAGGACGTCGGGTTCTCGACGTCGCAGTAGTCCACGTCTATCCCACCGTCCCCATAGTCGTTCGTGCCGGAGCCACCCCAGATAGTGTCATTCCCCGAGCCTCCGTTGAGGGTCCCGTCGTCGCCATCATCGCCACAGATCGTATCGCCGTCGCTTCCCCCAAGGACGGCGTCCGCGCCAGCCCCGCCTGAGATCAGATCCTGGCCTTGCCCACCGTCGATGGTGTCCGAGCCTCCGTTGCCTTCGATGCTGTCCCCATCTGAGTCGCCGTTGATGATGTCATTGCCGTTGCCACCAGCGAGGTCGTCATTGCCGACGCCGCCACCGATCTCGTCGGATCCATCATCACCGTCGATGGAGTCATCGTCATCACCACCGTACAGCTTGTCGCGGTAGGTGGTGCTTGCGATCCTGGAGCCGATGACCAGGTCGTCACCATCCGATGCCTGAACGATGCCTTCGAACACCGAGATCGCGCTGGTGTCGTAGTTGTCCAGATCATAGGTGTCATACTGGAGATAGATCTCATCTCCAGATGGGCCGTCGTCGGTGCCGTTGATACGCAGATAGGTCTCGGTCGTCCCATTCAGATTGCAGCAGAAGAGGTTCGTTGTGGCAGCAATCTCTTCTCCCCACACGCAGATGTCTTTGCCCGTCCCACAGAGTGTCGCTCCTCCAGTCACCGCATAGGCGCGCATGGCGCTGCCACCGTAGGCGTTCTGAAGCGTACACTCGAGGTAGCTCCCGCTGACGGAGCCACAGATCGCGGTTCCGCTGGGGTCGCAGGACGCCGAGGCGTAGGCGCCAGGGCAGGCCTGCGCGGTGCCTGACCCCACAACAACGCCCAGGCACAGGAGCGCGAACCCTGAGGCAGGAGACCTGTGTAGGACCACATCATGTCCACTCAGACTTTTTTTCATCTAGGTATCCCCTGATGATCGGTTGACTTCATGGTGGAGATCGCCCGCTTGCGCACCTCCATCATCACACTACCACAGACTCGATGGCTCGGCGCGCTCGCCCTGGCCCTGGGGCTCAGGCGGCGCCGCTCTGACGGCGCTTCTCCTCGATATACCGGGCTTTAGCGCGCTCGCCCTTCCGCCGCATCATCGGCAGCAGCGCCCGGCGCAGCCAGGGGAAGGTGTTCCCCAGGGCGGTGAGCCAGCCAGACGCCCGCGGGATCGAGATCTCGCGGCTCTCGCCCTCCATCGCCTCCATGACCACGGCCGCCACGTCGTCCGCGCTGACCATGGGCTGGGAGAAGACCATCGGGTGGACCCGCTCGATCTCGCCGAAGAAGCCGGTGTCCACGGGGCCGGGGTTGACGGTGCACACGCGCAGCTCGGGCCGCTCCTCGGCCAGCGAGGACGTGAAGAAGCGCAGCCCGGACTTGGTGGCGCAGTAGGTGGCGGCGCCGGGGAAGGGGACGCGCCCCGCCAGGCTCGCGATGTTCACCACCGTCCCCCCCGGCTTCAGGTGGGGCAGGGCGGCGCGGCAGAGCACGATGGGCGCGCTCAGGTTCACCGAGACCATCTCGGCCAGGGCCATCGGGTCTATCGACTCCAGCGGCCCCCGGGCGTGGGCGCCGGCGTTGTTCACCACGACGTCCAGGCGCCCGAAGCGCTCCACCACCGCCGCCGGGAGCTCGGCCAGCGCGCGCAGATCGCCCACGTCCAGGGGCCAGGGCACCGCGCCCGAGCCCACCGCGGCGGCCTCGCGCTCCAGCGTGGACTTCGTCCGCGCCACCATCACCACCGTGTAGCCCTTCGCCACGAGCTGCCGCGTCACGGCGAGCCCGATGCCCGCCGAGGCCCCCGTCACGATCGCCACCCGTCCCTGACCTGATCCGCCCTGAACCGACATCTCCATCTCCTGGGCGCGGGAGAGGAGGAGCCCGCCGCCGGCCGTTCCCCGGAATGTACGCCGTCCGCCGCGCGGGGCGCAACGGGCGGGCCATCGGGGGGTGCTGTGCCAGCGGTGGCGCGTCGCGCCCGCGATCACGCCTGCCGCGGCAGCTGCACGCCGAAGGCCTGCAGCGTGGCGGCCACCTGGGCGATGCCCTGGGCGATGACGGAGCTCTCGCCGCCGCCGACGATGACGGCGTGCTCCACGCTCCCGCGGAAGGCCTCGGCCATGCGGGGGAGCGTCTCGGTCAGCAGGATCTCCTGGAGCCGGTCGGGGCTCACGGTGGAGGCGGCCTCGCGCTCGCGGCGGATGGCGTCGGCGCGGGCCTCGCCCAGCAGGCGCTCGCGGGCGGCCTCCTGCTCGGCCACGCGTACGCCGCTCTCGGCCTCCTGCTCGGCCAAGGCGCGCTGGACCTCGGCCTTGCGCTCCAGGCGGCGGATGCGGGCGTCCATCTCCAGCTCGAGGCCGCGCAGGTGCTCCTCGGCCTTGCGGCGGGCGAGCTCGGCCTCGTGCTGGCGGAGGACGCGCTCGCGGGCGCGCTCGGCCTCCAGGCGCTGCTCCTCCAGGCTCATCAGCTCACGGCGGGCGTCCTCGCGGGCGGAGGCGCGCTCGGCGGTCAGCCGGGCCTCCTCGCGCTCGACCACGGCGCGGGCGGCGAGGGCGGACAACGCGAGCTCCTCCCGGTAGGGGGCCTGCAGGCGCTCGAAGACCTCGCTGGACAGCACGCGGACGTCCTGGATCTCGATGGTGTCCAGGGCCACGCCCCAGCCCTGGTGCGCGTCGTCGCCCTCCTTGCCCGAGCCCTGGACCACGGGCGCGACCTCGGCCATGAGCTCGGCGGCCAGCGCGTCCTTGCGGCGGGTCAGGCACTCGTCCAGCGTGAGGTTGGCCACGAGGCGGCGGGTGGCGCCGACGAACATCTCGCGGAGGATCTGCTGGAAGCTCTCGGGCTGCTCGAGGTTGAGCATGCGCCAGGCCAGGAGCGGCTGGACGACGCGGAAGACGGCGAGCCCGGTGACCTGCACCCCGGTGCGCTCGCGCGTGATCTGGTCGGCGGTGAAGTGCAGGCGTCGGACGCTGGTGTCGACCCGGGCGATGGTGTCGCCGGGCCACTTCCAGCAGCTCCCGCCCTGCTGGTTGCGCACGACCCTCCCAGAACGGATCTGCAGCAGGCGCTCGTGGGGGGCGGCGGTGACCAGCCCCCAGCTCTTCATCTCGATCATGGTGGCTCTCCGTGGGCTCGCGGTACGCCAGGGAGAGAAGCAAAGAGCGTGCCAGGCTGGGAGAGCGGGCTTTTGGGGCGATGATCGGGAGAGGGTGATCGGGATTGGATCAGCGATCGGGGATGGAGCAGATCAGCCCCATCCCCGTCGCCGCGCCGAGGGCCAGCGACCCGATCAGGGCGCCGTCTCGAAGGTGAACACGGTGCCGGAGAAGGTCTCGTCGCCGCCGTCCGAGCCCAGCATGGGCCGCCCGCCGCACTTGGCGGTCAGCACGGGGAGGGCGACCTCGACCGCGCCGAGCGAGAGGGACTCGACGTCCACGTCGTAGACCTCGGTGAGCGCGTGGCTGTTCATGGTGTAGCAGTCGGCCTCCCACTCCGAGCGGTCGCGCAGCAGGAGATCGGCCACCTGCTCGCTGCCGTCGGCGAGGTGGACGGTGAGCGTCGCGGCTTCGCGGTCGATGGTCATCGTGAGCCCCTCGAGCTCCTCGAGGGCGACGCTGTCGTCGCTGACGGCGTAGGGGACGAAGCTGCCTTCGGGGACGGTGTGCTCACTCTCGGTCTCACAGGCGGAGAGGGCGATGACGGCGAGGGGGGCGGCGAAGAGCGGGAACCGGGACATGGTGTCGAACCTCCTGCCCGCTCTAAGAGCAAGGGGCGTGCCAGGGGATTGAACTGGCGTTCGAGGCGGGTTGTCCGCGTGCCCCGCGCAGGGCCGATCGGGGAGGTCGCGACATGGGTGTCAGGGGTGGCGCAGCGACCAGCCGCGAAGGCGGACTCTGGGCGCGACAGGGCGCGCGCGCGGGCCGGGCGGGCAATTCGCCCCCCGCCGTAGTATCCTGAACACCCCCCCATCCTCGGAGTCCCCCTTGTTGCAGGCGACCACCTCTCTCGCGCGGAACGCCTGGCGTACCCGGGTCCGCGGCGAGAGCTACCTCGAGCCCATCATCACCGTCGTCTACATCACCCGCCTGTGCAACTACACCTGTAGTTACTGCACGGAGTACGGCGCGCATCTGAACGTGCAGTACAAGCAGGACACGATGAGCACCGAGGAGGCGAAGAAGGTGCTCTCCATCGTCCGCGAGGGCAGCGAGGGCCTCTACTTCACCGGGGGCGAGCCGCTGCTGCGCAAGGACATCGTCGAGCTCGTCCGCTACGCCAAGAAGGAGCTCCGCTTCGGCGCCATCGGCATGAACTCCAACGGCTCCCTGCTCGAGCAGAACGCCGAGGTCCTGCAGTACCTGGACGGGCTGGTGGTCAGCCTGGACTGCATGGACGAGGCGCGCGCCGACAAGCTGTACAAGATGCCGTCGGGCACGACGGCGAAGGTCATCCGCGCGCTCAAGAAGTACTCGGCGGGCCAGCACCGGGTGGGCTACGAGCTCATCGTCAACTGCGTGACCGGGCCGGACAACGTGGACGACGCGAGCGCCGTCTTCGACTTCTGCCTGGAGAACGGCCTGGAATTCTCCATCCAGGCCCTGGAGGTCGAGGGCAAGGGGCCGCACCCCGGGCTGCGCGGGCACGCCGGCTTCAACGCCCTGGTCGAGCGGGCCATCCGCGAGAAGCGCAAGAACATCAGCGCGGTCTCGGGCTCGGAGACCTACCTGGAGGGGCTCAAGGACATGCGCCCCTTCAACTGCTACCCGACGCTCAATCCACGGGTGGACTGGAGGGGCCGGATGTTCTGGCCCTGCCAGATCCTCAACGGCCAGGTGGAGGGCAAGGTCGACCTGCTGGAGCACGGCTCCTGGGACGCCGCGGTGGCCTACGCCCGCAAGACCTACGGCGAGCCGCCCACGGGCTGCCAGAAGTGCTACCTGCGCTGCTACGCCGAGCTCTCGCTGCTGCACGAGCGCCCCGCCGCCTTCGGGCACGTCATCCTGCAGAAGCTGGGCCAGGCCGTGATCCGCCGCTCGCCGATCCCCGAGCGCGTCAAGCGCCGCTACGACCGGCTGGGGCGCGGGGCCTGAGGCGCGGGCGTCGGTGGCGGGTTACCCCCCTCCGACGCCATGAACTGGACCGACGAGCAGCGCCGCATCCTCGAACACCCCCTCGATCGGCACGCCGTGGTGCGCGCCGCGCCGGGGGCGGGGAAGACGACGACGCTGGTGGGGCGGGTCACGGCCCTGCTGGGCCGTGGGGTGGAGGCGCGGCGGATCCGCGTCGTCATGTTCAACCGCTCCATCCAGCAGACCTTCGAGGCCCGGCTGCGGGAGGCGGGGGTGAGCGGCGTGCGGGTGAGCACCTTTGACGCGCTGGGCTTCGAGGTGCTGCGCGTCGCCGAGCGCCAGGGCCTGCTCTCCCGCCGGCTGGAGATCCTGCCCGAGGGGACGGCGCAGTGGGCGCGCGAGGTCTACCGCCCCCTGCGCGAGCACTTCGACACCCCGACCGAGATCGCCGACGCCGTCGCCTTCTGGAAGGCCCACCTCGTGCCGCCGGGCCGGGCGGTCTTCACCGGGAACCCCGCGCTGGTCAAGGCCTACGGCGCCTTCGAGGAGCTGAGGCTCCAGGGGGACACGCTGCGCGTGGCCTTCGAGGACATGGTCTACACCGCCGTCGGCGTCCTGGGCCGGCACCCGCGCCTGCTGGGCGAGCTGGACCAGATCCTGGTGGACGAGTTCCAGGACGTGAACCCGGGCCGGGTCGCGCTGCTGCAGCGGCTCATGCACCCGGGCACCGCGCTGATGGCGGTGGGCGACGAGGACCAGGGCATCAACGAGTGGTGCGGGGCGCACCCGCGGTATTTCTCGGACTTCGCCCAGACCTTCCCCGGCCTGCCCGTCCAGGAGTACACCCTCTCCCAGAGCTTCCGCTTCGGCCCGGCGCTGGCGCGGGCCGCCACGCAGCTCATCCGCCACAACCCGCGGCCCTCCCGCCGGCCCATCGAGGGGCGCGGGTCCACCGAGGGCATGGTGGCCGAGATCCAGGACGTGCCCGACACCATCGCGCGGCTCCTGGAGGACGGCTGGCGGCCGGACGAGCTCGCCGTGCTCTACCGGGGCCGACCGCAGGGGGCGCCGGTGCTGGCCAGCCTCGCCGCCGCGCGCGTGCCGATGGAGACCGAGGATCTGGGCGTGCTCCTGCGTGGTCGCGGGCCGGAGCTCGCGCTCGGCTACCTGCTGGCCGCCGTGTCTACGGCCCCGGTGGTGCCCGAGGCGTGCTGGCCCGTGCTCTGCGCGCCGGACCGCTACGTCGCGCGGGAGCCCATGTTCGCGCTGATGCGGACCCGCGGCCAGAAGGGTCTCCTGCCGCTGCTGGAGCGGGTGGACGAGGACAGCGGGCTCAACCGGACGGCGGTGCGCAGCCTGCGCGCGCTGGCCGGGCTGCTGCGCCGCATGGGGCGGGAGAAGACGGCGGGCGAGGCCCTCGATGTGCTGCTGGGCGAGGAGGACGTCGAGGCCCAGCTCCGCGGCTGGCTGAAGAGCGAGGCCGACCAGGAGACCGCCATCGCCGCCTTCCACGCCCTGCATGCGCTCCTGCGCGGGCTGGGGTGCTCGCCCGCGGAGGCGCCCGCCGCGCTCGCCGGCCTGGACCCGCGCGCGGGGGCCTCGCCCGAGGGCTGCGTCTGGGTCTCCACCATCCACAAGGCCAAGGGCATGGAGTGGCCGGTGGTCCTGCTGCCGGGGCTCCTGGAGGGCGCCTGCCCCGCGACGCAGGTGGGGAGCGTGCCCGGCACGGTCGAGCACCCCGGCGGCGTGCCTCAGAGCCCCTGGATGGAGCAGGAGCGCCGCATCTTCTACGTGGGCCTGACCCGCGCCATCGACGCCGCCTACCTGCACGCCCCGCCCGAGGCCCCGAGCCGCTTCCTGGCCGAGATCCGCGGGAGGCTCTTCCACCCCGAGGGCCCTCGCCTCAGCGCGCGCGAGCTCACCCGCGCCGTCGCCGCCCGCCACGAGCAGCCAAAGCCCGCCTCCGCCGGGAAGAGCTGGACCGAGGACGAGGACGAGGCGCTCATGGACGGCTGGGAGGAGGGCTCCACCGTGGCCGAGCTGTCCGAGAAGCTGGAGCGCAGCCGGAGCGGGATCGCGGCGCGGCTGGTGCGGCTCGGGCTGGTGGGCAGCCGGGCGGAGGCGCGGAGGCGCGCTTGAGGATCAGTTGCAGGGCAGCCACTCCGGGCCCAGGTCCCAGAGCTTGACCAGCGTGTCCAGGTTCGGCCCGACGCCGCAGACCTCGTCCGCCTTCGCATCCGCGTCCGACCAGTCGTCCACGTACTCGATGTGCAGCACCGGCTTGTCGTCCTGCGTGAACGCCGCCAGCACCCCGCACTCGTCGTAGTCCACGCACTCCTCGTTGACCGCGAAGTCAAAGTCAGGGTGGAGCGCGTCCACCTGCCCCAGATCGTTCTTCAGCCCCACCAGCAGCCCGCGGGCGTGGGCCTCCTCGGCCAGCCAGCGGTTGAAGTCGAGCTGATCCTCGGCCGTGAGCCCCAGACCGTTCTCGTTCTGGTAGCCGTCCACGTTGTCCGGGTCCACGGCGTCGCAGCCGCGCTCCACCGCGTAGTCCAGCCGCGCGGCCAGGATCTCGCGCACCGTCTCATCGCGCGTGTCGATCCACCACTCGCCCTCCCAGCCGTCCAGGGGCTCGCCGAGGGCCTCGGGAGGGTACTGGTCGGCGTCGTCCCGCCAGTCCTCGTAAGAGCCAGCCGAGAAGTAGCAGATCACGCGCTTGCCGGCGTCGTGCAGCTCCTGGAGCGCGCTGTCGGGCGTGTCATAGAGGTCGAGGTCGTAGACGTCCGCGTCCAGGCTCAGGTCCAGGTCTCCCGAGTACTGGATCTGCCAGCTCAGGCCGGGCCGTGGAGGCCAGGCGGGATCGGCGCCGCCGCAGGCGAGGAGGAGGAGGAGCATCAACCCCCCCACCCCGCCAGCAGCTCCGCCGCCAGCGCGCCCAGCGCCTCCCGGTCGGAGAGCTGCACCACCGGCGCCGCTGCGGGCGCCACGGGCGGCCGGATCCCCTGCCGCTCCGCCAGCCTGAGCCGGACGGCGCCGTCGTCGGCGCTCACCCGCTCGGGGAGCTCGTAGCCGCCGAAGTACAGGAGGGTCGCCGACAGATCCGCGTCCCCCGGCACGATGACGGCCAGGACGCCCGAGGGCCAGCCGGTGCTCAGGCGCTCCACGGGCACCGCCCCGGCGTAGAGCACGGCCTGGCGCGTGTCGCTGGGGAGCAGGAAGGCGGGGTCGGCCTCCAGGATCAATAACTGACCGTGGGTCAGTTGCGGGTGCTCGGCGCTCCACTCGTAGGTGTAGGGCTGGCCCAGCGTGAACGGCTGGACCGCCAGGATCCGCCGCACGCCGCGGCCGTCGTCCAGCACCTGCGGGGCGGGCCCGGGTTGGGCGGGCCCGGGTTGGGCGGGCTCGAGGGCGAGGGCGGCGAGGAGGAGGAGGCGGATCATCGGGAGAGCTCCACGTTGTCCAGACCGATCCGACCCATGGCGGAGCCGCTGCCTTCCCCGAAGTTCAGGCGAACGCTGGCGATGTGGGTGAGGTCCAGGTCGGCTCCCGTCTCGAAGTCGCTGAGCGGGAGGCGCACGGTGACCAGCTCGTTGGCCCAGCCGCGCCCGCTGCCGGAGCCGCTGCGCTGGTAGGGCAGGGGCACGGCGCCCTGGCTGGCGATGTCCACCGTGCTCTCCACCCCCGCGGCGTCCACCAGCGTCACCGTGAAGCTGAGGTCGCCCGCCAGCTCCTCGGTCTGGGGGGCGCGGCTCTGCTGGGCCACGGCCAGGGAGAGCACGCCGTAGCTCGAGAAGTCCTGGTGCTCCGCCGGGACCTCCACCGCCCAGGTGGCGGGGGCCTCGAACTGGAAGACGGCCCCCCGGGCGTCGTCGGGCGGGCGCACGGCCTGGGTCATGCCGTTCATCGGGTCCTCGTCCGACCAGGCGAAGCTGAGATCCTGGTCCTTGAGCGCGCCCTCCTCCAGGCTGTCCACGGTGGCGGTCACCACCGTCCCCGCGCTGGAGACCGCGGTGTCCGGCCCGGTCTGGAAGTCGTCGAGCACGGGGTAGCCCTCGGCGTGGGCGTCGCGGAAGGTGGTGGCCAGCCGATCGTCGGCGTCGAGCGTGGGCGGGTGGAAGGTGTCGGACATGCGCGTGAAGTAGTCGCGCGTGGCCGGGTTGTCGTCCACCCAGGTCTGGATGAGCGCGAGGAAGTAGGCTCTGGCGATGGCCTGCACCTCCTCCCGCCCGATCTGGTCCGGCCCGACGCCGTCGTCGAAGCCGCAGCAGTTGAAGTCGTTGTGGTCGGCGCCCTGGACATAGGTGACCTGCACCGGACCCTCCGCGGCCTGGGCGATGCGGAAGAACTGGCACTGCTCGCAGTCCACGCTGCCCGTGACGTCCCCGTCCGCCGCCCCCGCCAGCAGGTGGTAGGGGACCTCGTGCGGGTCGGAGTCGTCGACCGTGTTGAAGACGGTGGGCGCGATGCTGGAGATGAGCACGACGTCCTCGGCCGTGAAGCTCACCGGCTCGATGTCGCCGTCCAGGATGCGGTCGTAGGCGCGCACGACGCCCTCCCCGCCGCGGCTGTGGCCGATCCAGACGATGCGCGTCCCGTCCAGGTGCCCGTAGAGCACCCCGTCTTCGATGCTGTCTGCGTTGGACAGCAGGTAGTCCGTGTTGGTCACGGTGGTGGTGGAGGCCGTCTCGATGCCAGGGCCCGTGTTGTTCTGGTGGGCCATCACCACGTAGCCCCAGCTGGCCAGGTGCTCGCCCAGGTAGTCGTACCAGGTGTAGTCGTGGCCGTTGCCGTGGCTGATGACGATGAGGGGCAGCTCGCCCATGCTGGCGATGTCCGCCGGATAGTACACGCGCTGGCCGAGCCAGCTCCCGCCCGAGTGGTCGAAGCTCTCCACGGCGTGCTGGCCCGAGGTCGTGAGATCGCCCAGCACGTAGACGCCGGCCCTGTCCGCGTCCAAGCCGTCGATCAGGTCGCCGGGGTCCAGGCGCCCATCCTGCCCGAAGTCGAAGACGATGTCGTAAGGCTGTCCCAGGCCGTCCCCGCTGTCGGGGTCGCCGCTCCATAGGATATTTGTGTTGGATTCAATCCCTTCGCCCGAGAGGGTGAGCGACTCCGCGCCCCCGCTCTGGTCGCTCAGGCTGGGATCCCCGGCCCACTGCTCTGGGGAGCGGTGTGCCACCACGTAGGCGTCGTAGGGCAGGCCCACGCGCTCGGCGTGGCGGTAGGGGTCGAGGGCCGCGTACAGATCGTCGGTGTCGTGCAGCGTGTCCGCGCTCTCCCACCAGGGGGCCTCGGCGCGGGGGCGCCCGCTGAGCGAGGCCTCGCCGACCCCGCGCAGGATCACGGCGTCGGAGACCGGGCAGCTGGCCTCGCCCGTGTAGGTCGCGCTCAGCGTCCAGGTCCCGCGGGTGGTCGCGCGGACCAGCAGCGTGCGCGGGAGCGTGCTGGCGTCGAGGGTGGCGGGGAGGGGCAGGGCCACGCCGTCCTCGTCGTAGAGCTCGAGGCCGTCCCCGTCGGCGCTGAGCGTGTAGGCCCCGGCGATGGGCTCGGCCGAGCTGAGCGTGAGGGGGCGCATCGCGAGGCGCTGCCAGCCGAAGCTCGCCGCGCTGACCGGCTCGGCGTCCACGATCAGGGCGGCGCCGGTGGCGCGCAGGGTGGCCTCGTCGGCGTAGGCCACGCTCAGCGCGGGCCCGCAGGCGGCGCAGCCGGTCCCGCTGAGGCAGAGCTCGCTGGCCGCGTCGCAGGTCTGGGTGCTGGCGATGTCGCCGTCCGCGTCGCAGCTCAAGGCCGCGCCCTCCGCGCAGATCACGGCCCCGGGCAGCCCGTCGCAGGCGTCGGGGGTGCTGGCGCCGTGGGTGTCCCCGGTGTCGTCGCCCGCGGGGACCTTCACCGGTTCACAGGCGGCGAGCGCGAGCGCCGCGGCGAGCAACGGTTGCGCGAGCGGCGTGCGGGACATGGCTCCTCCGTGCGCTGGGGAGGATAGCCCCGCGCGCGCGCGACCGTCCACGCGATCTGCTCAAGAGGGACTCGGGCGGACCAGGAGCACGATCCGCTTGCGGGTCCGCCGTTCTCGTATAGGCTGGAGCCATGGAAGCGATCCCTCTCCCTCGACGTGATGCCGCCGACGCGACCCCCCAGGCCGCGCCGGAGGCGCTGAACACGAACCTCCAGGTCGCCGCGCTGCTGTCGCAGGGGGCCTACATCCAAGGCTGGCTGATGACGCTGGCCTATCTGCCCTTCGGGCTGATCCTGGCGATCTGGGCGGCGTATCCGGCGGCGACCGGGACGGGCGTGCCCATCTTCGACACGCTGGTGGGCCTGGCGATCACGGCCACGGGCATGGTGGGCTCGCTGGGCATGGGCGCGATGACGCTGCGGCTCCAGCAGCAGGGCCAGTTCTGGCGCGGCGGCGCGCTGGAGGTGGAGGAGCGGCTGGGCGCGCGCTCGGAGCTCTTCAAGCGGGAGGCGGCGCTGCTGGGCGGCGAGGCCATCCACATCGCGGGCGAGCGCATGCGGCTCTCCTCGCTGGAGCGGCCGGGGCGGATCACGGCCTTCCACATCTTCTACGGGATGTTCACGCTGGTCTTCTGCTTCCTGCTGATGGCGAACTTCCTGCGCTTCGGCCGCGTCATCTGAGGCCCGGCCCAGGCGTCAGCGCCCGCAGATGTCGCCGCGCTTGAAGTCCCAGCAGTAGCTGGCCTCCTGGCCGGAGATGACGGTGAGCTCGGCCTCGTGACGGCCGTCCTCCTCGCTCTCCAGGACCACCTTCCACACGCCAGGGGCCAGGTCGCCGCGCCAGCGGGTCTTGCCCTGGTAGGCGCCGTCCAGGAAGACGTCGGCGCGGGGCTTGGACTGCACCTCCAGCGTGCCGGGCTTCGCGTTGGCGGGGCGGCTGGTCGCGGCGGTGGTGGCGCTGGCGGTCGTGGAGCTGGCGCCGGGGGTGCCGGTGCCGGTCGCGGCGCCGCCGGTGGAGCCGCTCTTCGTGCTCTTCGCGCCGGTCCCAGCGGAGGAGCTGACGCTGGCGCTCTGCTGCGGGGCGCCGGGGCTCGGGTCGGCCTCCGTCGGCGCGGTCGGGGCGGGCTCCGTCCCGCTGGCCTCGCCCGGCGTCACCTGCCCGGGATCCGGGTCCGTGGTGGACCGGACCACCTCGGGCGTGGGGACGGGGACCTCGATCGGCCCGCTGGAGCGGCCGTGCTCCTCCGGGCTGGCGAAGCGCCAGAGGGCGAGCCCGGTGAGGGTGGCCGCCACGACCGCGGCCAGCGCGAGCCAGAGCGCGGAGCGCCGGAGCGAGCCCGGCTCTTCGTCCGCCTTCGTGTTCAGGCTGTGCTCGATGTCCGTGCCGCCGGGCCTGCCCGCGTTCCGCTCGACGCCCGAGAGCGAAGGGAAGGCGTTCAGGGGCAAGGCGGGCTCGTCCGCGTCCACGTCGGAGTCGTCGAAGGTGTTCGAGGAGCGCTCGTCGGGCGTGAGCGTGTCGGGGGCGCGCCGGGGGAGGGGGCGGTCGGGCAGCGGCGAGCCCAGGGGCGGGGCGTCCTCGGGATCCGGGGGGAGGCCCTGCGCCGCCTCGCGCAGCTCGGTGAGCATGGCCGAGGCGGTGGCGTAGCGATCCTCGGCGGCGTAGCGGGTGGCCTTGCGCAGCACCGGGCGCAGGATCTCGGGGATCTCGGCGAACAGGCGCTCCTGGAGCTCCGCGGCGTAGATGTCGAAGGGCTCGCGGCCGGTCAGCAGGGTGTACAGGGTCGCCCCGGCGCTGAAGACGTCGGCGCGGCCGTCCACCTGGCTCGCGTTGCCGCGCTGCTCGGGCGCCATGTAGGCGGGGGTGCCGATGGCGGCCCCGGTGCGGGTGAGACCCTCCCCCGAGTTCAGCAGCCGCGCGATGCCGAAGTCGGTGAGCTTGGGCACGCCGTCGGCGTCCACCAGGATGTTGTGGGGCTTGACGTCGCGGTGGACCACGCCCTTCTCGTGGGCGTACTGCAGCGCCGACAGGATGGAGATGACCACCTCACAGGCCATGCGCGGGGGCAGGGGCCCGAGGGCCTCCACCCGCGCCATCAGGCTGCCGCCGGTCATCAGCTCCAGCACCATGAAGGTGCGGCCGTGGTCCGTGCCCACGTCGTGGACGGTCACGATGTGCGGGTGGCGAAGGCGGGCGGTGGTCTTCGCCTCCGCCTCGAAGCGCTTTCGCAGCGAGGAGTGGTGCGTCAGCGCGGGGGAGAGGATCTTGACGGCCCGCTGCACGCCGAGGCGCTCGTCATGAGCGGCGTACACGGTGGACATGCCGCCCTCACCGAGCACGTTCAGCACGCGGTAGCGCCCCTCGCACAGGGATGGAGCCATGTCCGCGCTCAACGCGCCTCCACGTCACTCATGATGTAACCCGCCACACGCGCACCCCGCTCCTCTTCTTCTCCAGGGACTATAGTACCTGCGTGGGTCGCGCGCCCGCTCCCCCGCGCTACTGGAGATGGAGCCGAGCATGTCCTCCAAGGACGACAGCAAGCCGAAGGAATTTGGGAACTCTGACGGCCCGGCCACGAGCTGGGTGCGCATGCCGAGCCGGGACCCTCGGGCGGCGCCCGCGCCACGGACCCCCGAGCCGCCCCCCGCCTGGAGCCCTCCAGCCGCGCGTGGCCCGTCGGAGGCGCCGCGGGCCTCCGATGCCGCCAACCCCTTCGGGGGCTTCCAGGCAGGGCAGACCACGGGGGTGATCCGGCGCAGCGCCCAGTCTGGCCGCTTCTGGGCGGTCTTCGGGGTGGTCATCGCCGTGCTGGGGCTCAGCGCGGCGGCCATCTTCCTGGCCCTGCGCCCCGATCCGAAGCCGCCGGAGACGCCGCCCAAGGAGAGCGCCGAGGTCAAGCCCCCCGAGCCGAAGCCCGAGCCCGTGGACGAGGGCGACGCCGAGGCCGAGGCCCTGGGCTACACGAAGGCGGGGGAGAAGACCACCAGCTCCGGCGCGAAGAGCACCGGCAGCAAGAACACCGGGGCGAAGGGCACGAAGACCACGAAGAGCGCGACCTCGACCCCCCGGGAGGGAAACCCCGGGAAGACGAGGCCGCAGGGCCACTGAGGCCGATCAGCCCCGGCGCTCGCGTCGCCGGAGCGTGAGCGCCGCCGCCACGCCCGCCAGGATCAGGCCGCCGCGGCCGGGGGCGCCCGAGGTGGAGCAGTCGCAGCCCTCGCCCGAGCCCTTGCCGGTCTCGCCGCCGCCCTCGCCCTCACCTTCGCCCTCGCCCTCGCCGCTGTAGGTCGGGTCGTCGGTGGGCTCGAGCGGATCGGTCCCGTCGGACACCTCGTCGCCGTCGGAGGTCCCGCCGCCGTCGGAGTCGGGGTTGTTCGGGTCGGTCTCGCCCTCGTCGACCTCGCCGTCGGCGTCCGAGTCCTCCTGGCCGTCCAGCAGCCCGTCGTCGTCGGTGTCGTCGTCGTTGGGGTCGGTGGTCGTGCTGGGGTCCTGGTCGGGGTCGAACTCGCTGTTGGTGGCCTCGGGGTTCTCGGCCTCGGCCAGCCCGTACTCCGTGCCGTCCTCCACCCCGTCGTCGTCGGTGTCGTCATCGTTGGGGTCGGTGAGCGTGACGGTGCGCTCGGTGTAGTCCAGCAGCCCGTCGTTGTCGGCGTCGGCGCAGACGTCGATCTCGTAGTAGGCGCCGGGCCCCTCGGTGGGGATGACCACGTCGGTCTGGCCGTCGCAGTCGTTGTCGAGCCCGTCGCAGACCTCCTCGCCGCCCGGGTAGGACGTGCCGTCGGCGTCGTCGCAGTCGCCCGTGGGCACGTCGAGCCCGGCCTCACCGGAGTCCTCGCAGTCCAGGTCGTCGGAGTCGATCACCTCGCTGGCGGTCTGGCGGTAGCCGTCGTCGTCCGCGTCGGCGTAGCAGGTGTCGCCGCCCGAGCAGTCCTGGTCGATGCCGTCATCGGGCACCTCGCCCTGGCCGGGGCTGGTGTCGGGGTCGCTGTCGTCGCAGTCCCCGTCGTCCGCGTAGTCCCGGGCCTCACCGGCGTCGTCGCAGTCGAGGTCGTCGGAGACCACGGTGTCGTCGCCCGCGCGGTAGCCGTCGCTGTCCTCGTCCACGTAGCAGAGCTCGACGTCGTCGCAGTCGTTGTCGACCTCGTTGCCCGGCAGCTCCTCCGCGCCCGGGTTGATGCTGTCGTCGGCGTCGTCGCAGTCGCCCGAGGGCACGCTGGTGCTGGCCTCGCCTGCGTCCGTGCAGTCCAGGTCGTCGGAGGCCACGGTGCTGGTCTCGTCCCCGCGGTAGCCGTCGGAGTCGGCGTCGAGGAAGCAGACCTCCTCGCCGTCGCAGTCCTCGTCGATCCCGTCGTCGCCGATCTCGGCCGCGCCGGGGTAGGTCTGCGGGCTCGTGTCGTCGCAGTCGTAGCCGGCGTCGCTGTAGGCGGCGTAGCCGGTGGGCGCGGTGCAGCCGCCGGCCGTGCTGTCCTCCACCCCGTAGCCGTCGCCGTCGCTGTCCAGGTAGAAGGTGATGGAGTCGGTGATGCTGCTGTCGCTGTCGTCGCAGTCCACCCCGGCCGCGTAGCCGTCCGAGTCATTGTCGGCGTAGCCCAGATAGAGGTAAGCCGCGCCCGTGTTGGAGCTGACGTAGGGCGCGCCGGCCACCACGTCCTGGTAGCCGTCGGCGTTGACGTCGCCCACGCCCGCCACGGAGTAGCCCAGGTAGCCGCCCGAGGTCGAGCCCGTGATCGTCGTGGTGGCGCTGCTGGGGCCCGAGCTGCCGCCCTGGTACACGCTCACCCGGCCGTAATACGAGCTGTAGTACGGCGAGCCGACGATGACGTCGTCGTAGCCGTCGCTGTTGACGTCGGCGCTGCTGAGCGAGAACCCGAAGCGCGAGGAGCTGGAGCCCGCGAGCGTGCCGGTGGCCGAGGTGGCGACGCCCGACGAGCTGCCCCGGAACCAGCTCACGAGGCCGGTGGCCGAGCTGTAGTTGTAGGAGCCGACGATGGCGTCGTCGTAGCCGTCGCCGTTGACGTCGGCCAGATCCACCGCGAAGCCGAAGTAGCTGCTGGACGAGCCCGACAGCGAGCTGGTCGCCGAGGTGGACATGCTCGTGCCGGTAGACCGGTACAGGTAGGCCGCGCCCGTGTACGAGGAGCGGTAGTACGCGCCCACCAGGAGGTCGGGGTAGGTGTCGCCCGTGACGTCGCCGCCGGCCAGCGAGAACCCGAAGTAGGAGTTGGGCCCCGGCCCGTTCAGGGTCGTGGTCACCGTGCTGGAGACGCCCGAGCTGGAGCCCAGGTAGATGAAGACGGAGCCGTTGTTCCCGCCGTTGTAGGGCGCGCCGGCCGCCAGATCGTCGTAGCCGTCGCTGTTGACGTCGCCCACCCAGGACACCGCGGCGCCCGTGTAGCTCATCGGGTTGCCGTTGATGGTGGTGGCGGCGGTGCTGGACGTGCCGCTCGAGGAGCCGTGGTAGACGTAGACCCGGCCCTGGTTGCTGGAGTAGGCCGGCGAGCCCACCGCGACGTCGTCGTAGCTGTCGTTGTTGACGTCGCCGATCCCGGACACCGAGTAGCCGAAGTAGCTGCTGGTGGAGCCGGCGAGCGTGGTGCTGGCGGTGGTGGAGAGGCCCGAGCTGGAGCCGTGGTAGACGTAGGCCACCCCGGTCCCGCTGCTGTAGTTGTAGGCGCCCACGATGACGTCGTCGTAGCCGTCGGCGTTGACGTCGCCGGCGCCGCTGACGGACCAGCCGAAGTAGCTGCTGGTGCTGGGGCCCGACAGCGTGCTGGTGGCGGTGGAGTAGATGGGATCCACCGTGACCGGATACCGGGCGCCCTCGTCATCAACCAGGAGCGCGAGCCCGGAGGCGGAGCGCTCCAGCCAGGCCTCCAGCGGCGCGCCCTCGGCGTCCCAGGCGGCGATCTCGCTCACCCGGATGGCCTCGCCCTCGGGGAGGTCCAGCCAGGCGCCCGCGCCGTCCTCGTCGAGCTCCACGTCCGCGCCCTGGATGTCCAGCGCCAGCGTCAGCAGGCCTTCGCCCCGCGGCGCCGCCTCGATCTCCCAGCCCTGCTGCAGCCCGTCGGCCCGGCTGTGCCACCACTCGGTGATGCCCGCGTCCGTCAGCTCCACCTGGCGGACGCAGCCCGGCTCCTCGGGCTCGCCCAGCGCGCAGGCCCCCAGCTGGGGCGGATCGGCGATGAAGGGCTGGACCTCGCCCTCCCGGCCCCAGCGCGCGAGGCGGACGGTGATCTGCTCCTCGCCCACGCTCAGGCGCGCGCCGTCCGCGTCCAGGGCGCCGTGCAGGCCCAGCGCGGGGTTGTGCGCCTCGAAGGCGTCCCCTGCGCTGCGCCAGGCGAGCAGGTCGCGCTCGACGCGCGCGCCCACGGTCTGGGACCAGGTGTCCTCGCTCGCGGGGAGTTGAGTTTCACGGCCTGCTTCGGTGGAGCAGGCGGAGAGGAGCAGGAGCAGGACGGAGCCGCGGAGCGACGGGGGGACGAGGGCTTGCATGGGTTCTCCCGAACGGACGTTCAGGCTACCACAACGCGAGCCGACGACGCGCAGGATGCGCGGTCATGTTCTTGAAAAGACCGCGTTCTTGCCCCGATAGGAGCGCGAGGCTCAGGCGCTCTCGCGCAAGGCCCGCGTGATCTCGGCGGTGAGGCGATCCCAGGGCACCTCCTCGTCGCGCGTCACGGTCACGAAGTTGTTGACCCCGAAGACCGAGCGCACGCCCGGGATGGCGAAGAGCGCGCGGCCGATGGGGTGGCCCGCCGCCTCCGCCGCGCTCTGGAAGGTGAACGAGCCCTTCTCCGAGACCTTGCGGTCCAGGGTGAACTTCACCGCGTTGGGGTTGGGGGTCTGCTCCATCGTCACGTTCGCGCCGCCGCGCGCCCGGCCGTGGTCGTGGCTGTGTCCATGATCATGACTGTGGCCGTGGTCGTGGTCGTGCGCGGGCTCGGGGGGCGGCTCGGGCGCGCGGGCGTGACCATGATCATGACTGTGGCCGTGGCTGTGGCCGTGGCTGTGGTCGTGTCCGCCGCCGCCGTCGTCGTCGTCCTCGTGCATGTTCACCGGGGCGCGCGGGCGCGGCGGGGGCGCGGGCCGAGCGGGCGCCGGCGCCTCCTTCTTCCCGAGGACGAGATCGCGCACCTTTCTCAGGACGCGGACAGGGAGATTCACCAGACGACCGATCATGCGAGCACCCTCGCCCGAGGGCTAACCGGGATCGGGGCGCGCGGTAGATCCCGGTCGCAAACACGCGCGACGTTCGGAATTGCGGTAGAGTGCCGCCATGTCCGACACCGGCCCGCTCGACCCCCAGCTCCGCGCCTGGCGCATGCGGATCTTCGCCGCTACCTGGCTCGGCTACTTCGGCTACTACTTCTGCCGGAAGCCCTACAACATCGCCAAGGCCGATCTGATCGAGACCCACGGCTGGTCCGACCAGATGGTGGGCAACCTGGGCGCGGTCTACCTGGTGGCCTACGTGATCGGGCAGTTCACGGCGGGCTGGGCGGGGGATCGCTTCGGGCCGCGCGCGGTGCTGCTGACGGGCATGACGATCACGCTGCTGGTGAACGCGGGCTTCGGCATCACGGACTCGGCGGCGACCTTTGGCGTGTTGATGGCGCTCAACGGGCTGGTGCAGGCGACGGGCTGGTCGAGCTGCGTGGGCACCATGGGGCGCTGGTTCCACCGGGGCGAGCGCGCCAGCGTCATGGGTCCCTGGGCCACGAACTTCCAGATCGGCTCGCTGGTGGCCGGGCCCTTCGCCGCCTGGATGCTGGGGATGGGCGGCTACCGCTGGTCCTTCTTCGGCGGTTCGCTGGTCATGCTGGCGATCCTCGCCTTCATGGCGTTCAATCAGCGGAACCGGCCCGAGGACGTGGGGCTCCCCCCGGTGGAGGACCCGCCGGTCGCGGGCGAGCCCACCACGCCCGGAGGGGCGAGCGAGGACGGGTCGCTGCCGCGCGCCGTGATCTTCAACATCGGCCTGATCGGGACCTTCTACTTCTTCTCCAAGCTCATCCGCTACGCCTTCTGGAGCTGGGTGCCGCTGATGCTGAACCGCTACTTCTCCTTGAGCGGGGAGGACGCGGGATACATGTCCAGCATCTTCGACGCCGCGGGCTTCGCCGGCACCATCGCCGCCGGCTTCCTGGCGGATCGGGTCTTCCGCGGCAGCCTCTCGCGGCTCAGCTTCTACTTCACCTCGATGATGGTGCTGTCGATGGCCTTCCTCTACGTGGGCGGGACGCAGGACCTCGCGCTCTTCGCGGTGGGCATCGGGCTGGTGGGCTTCTTCCTCTTCGGGCCGGACGCGCTGCTGACGGGCGCGGGGGCGGTGAACATCGGATCGCCTCGCAAGGCCGCGCTGGCCGCCGGGCTGATCAGCGGGATCGGCTCGATGGGTCCAGTCCTGCAAGAGGTCGTGCTCCCGCGCTTCATGAAGGACCCTGATCCCAGCACGACCTTTGGGCTGCTGCTGGTCTCGGCCATCTTCTGCCTCTGCGCGCTGGGGTGGATGCTGCATCGCAACAATTCGGGGAAGGCGCACCTGTGATCGCGCGCCCGGACGGGCTGCTGCTCCTGAACGGGCCGATGGGCACGGAGCTCGAGGCGCGGGGCGTGCCCATCCCCACGCCGGTCTGGAGCGCGTATGCGCTGGAGCACGCCCCCGAGGTGGTCGCCGCCATCCACCGCGACTACGCGGCGGCGGGGGCCCGGGTCCACACCACGGACACCTTCCGCACGAAGCGTCGGACCTACCCGGATCGGTGGGAGGCGCTCGCCCGGCTGGCCGTCCGGCTGGCCCGCGAGAGCGTGCCCGCGGGGCAGCTCGTGGCCGGCTGCGTGGCGCCGCTGGAGGACTGCTACTCGCCCTGGCTGAGCCCGCCCGACCCGGGCCCCGAGCACGCCGAGCTGGCGCGGGTCCTGGCGGACGCGGGCTGTGACCTGCTGCTGTGCGAGACCTTCCCGCACGCGGGCGAGGCGCTGGCGGCGCTGGACGCCTGCCTGGAGACGGGGCGGGAGACCTGGGTGGCGTTCACGGCGGGGCCGGAGGCGGACCTTCTCAGCCCCGAGGCGATGGGGCGGGCGGCGCGAGAGGCGGCGGCGCGCGGGGCGGCGGCGGTGCTGGTCAACTGCGTGCCGGCGGCGCGGACGCGGCCCTTCCTGGAGGCCATCTCGGCGGCGGGTGTCCCTTTCGGCGCCTACGCCAACGCGGGCCACCCGGCGGAGGGCATGGGTTGGACGGGCGAGGCCGAGGCGGCGGCGGAGCGTTACGCCGCGCTCGCCGAGGGTTGGGTGGCGGCCGGCGCGACCCTGATCGGGAGCTGCTGCGGCACTGGGCCCGCCCACACCGCCGCGCTGGCCAGGCGCTTTGCAGGGCACCGAGCCTGATCTATACTCTTCCCATGCGTCGGCCGCTGCCGCTCCTCTGCGCCGTGAGCGCTGTGTGCGTCACGGGCGTCGCCTCGTGTCGCCCGGACGCGGGCCGGGGCGTCGCCGGTCTGGAGGGGCGGGCCTCGGCGGCCGAGAGCGGGCGCGCGAGGGTGGAGGAGCCCGGCGTGTTCGGGAGCCTGGTGCGCTGGCTCGGCGCGCACCGACCCGGCCGTGGCCCCACGTTGCGCGTGTCCACCGAGGAGGACCAGGCGCTCGAGGAGCCCACCTACCCCGACGACACGGGGGGCGCGGACGCGATCCCCACCGAGGTGGACGTGGTGGTGGTGGGCTCGGGGCCGGCGGGCATGGCCGCGGCGCTGGCCGCGCGCGAGCTGGGGGCCAGCGTGCTGGTGCTGGACCGGGCCTCGACAGCGGGCGAGGGGATCGTCTACGGTGGGCGCTTCTTCGCGGTCGGAACGGCCTATCAGGAGGCGCTGGGGGTCAGCGACTCGCCAACCATCGCCGCCGAGGAGTGGGACGACATCACGGGCGTGGACGGGGACACGCCGGCCGTGACCACCTTCCTGGAGGCCTCCGCCGACGCGCTGGCCTGGATGGAGGGCTACGGGCTCGTCGTCGACGGCGTCACCACGGACCTGGACGCGGGGGATCTGGAGCGCGTCCACCAGCTGGACGGCAAGGGCTCCCGGCTGGCCATCCTGGAGGCTTACGACGGTGAGCTCTCCGTCGGGGTGGAGGTGGACGAGCTGCTGGTCGAGGACGGGGTCGTGACGGGGGTGAGCTGGACGGAGCTCGCCAGCGGCGAGACGGGCCGCACGGCGGCGGGGGCGGTGGTGGTGGCGACCGGGGGCTTCCTGCGCGACCGCGAGCTCGTCACCAGCTCCCGCCCGGAGCTCTCCACGCGGACGCTCGTGGCGGAGACCAACCCCCAGTCCGACGGGGGCGGCGTCGCCTTCCTGGAGGCGGTGGGCGCGGACTTCACCCACATGGACGGGGTGGGGGTCTACGTCCACGCCATCCGCGACCCGTATGAGGAGGAAGGGGAGGCGCTGGTCTTCAGCTCCCCGGACGAGCACCTGATCGTCGGGACCTCGGGCGAGCGCTTCGCCGACGAGTCTCTGGCCCGCTCGCTGGACCTCTTCGACGAGCTCCCCGACGGGGAGATCTTCCTGGTCACCACCGACGCGCGCGCCGCCAGCCTGCGCGTCGCGCGCCCGGCCTACAACTGGGAGGACGTGGAGACGCCCGAGGCCTACGAGCTCGTGGCGCTGGCGTCGGACTCGCCGGACGTCTTTGACGCGGACTCGCTGTCCAACCTCGCGCTGGCGACGGGCATCGACGAGCTCGGGCTGCTGGACACGGTCAGCGAGGTCAACGCGATGATCCTCGCGGGAGAGACCGACGCTTTCGGGCGGGACTTCACGCTCACCGACCTGTTCGAGAGCGACGTATGGTGGGCCGCGCGGCTCGCGCCGGGGCTGGCCAAGGCCTTCGGGGGCGTGCGCACGGACACCGAGGCGCGGGTGCTGGACGAGGACGGCGCGGTGATCGTGGGGCTGTACGCGGCGGGCGAGGTGGCGGGGATGATCCCCGACGGCGGCGGGGGCGCGGGCTTCACCGGCTCGGCGGGGGCCTGCTACACCTTCGGGCGCATCGCGGGGACCAACGCGGCGACCCTGGCGCTGGAGGCGGAGTGAGCGGTCGGTGGCCGGGGCTCGGGGCGATGCTGGTCCTGATGGCCTGCGCTCCGGGGGCCTCGCCCGAGGGGACCTGGGAGCTGCGCCCCGGCGCGCAGGAGCCGGTCTACACGCCCCCGGAGGGCGGAGAGGAGACCGCGACGCCGACGCCGACGCCCGAGCGGGAGCCCCCGGAGCCCGGGGCGCCGGGCGCGACGCTGGAGTCCACGGGCGTCCTCGTCATCGGCTCCGGGCCCGCGGGCCTCGCCGCGGGGATCGCGGCGAGCGAGGCCGGGGCCGAGGTGGTCATCCTGGAGCGGGACAGCGTGGCGGGCGCCGGGATCACCTACGCCACCCGGGCCTTCGCCGTCGGCACCCGCTATCAGGCCGCCGCGGGCGTGGAGGACTCGGCGGAGGACGCCGCCGCGGAGTGGTCCTCGCTCACGGGGGTCTCGGGCGCTGAGCCCGGCGTGTTGGCCTTCCTGGAGGCGTCCTCGGAGACGCTCGACTGGCTGGTGGACCGCGGCTTCATCTACATCGGGCTCAGCTCGGATCCGGACGCGGGCGTGACGCCGCGCATGCACCAGGTCCGCGGCGAGGAGACCCGGCTCGCGCTGATCGAGAACTTCCAGGGGGACATCCGGCTGGGGGTGGAGGCCACCGAGCTGCTGGTGCGCGAGGGCCGGGTCATCGGGGCGCGCTGGACCGACGTGGAGACGGGGCGGCAGGGCACGCTGCACGCGGACGCCGTCATCATCACCACGGGGGGCTTCCTGCGCGACCAGGGCCGCGTGGAGGCGGCGCGCCCGGATCTGGCGGGCCGGCGGATGGTCTACGAGACCAACCCCGAGTCGGACGGCGGCGGGCTCGCCTTCCTGGAGCGCGTGGGGGCGGCGTTCTCGGCCCGCGAGCACATCGGGGTCTACGTCCACGCCGTGCCCGATCCCGAGCGCGACGAGGGCGAGGCGCTCATCCTCGGGGGGCTGGACCAGGGCCTCGTGGTGGACTCGCTCGGGATGCGCTTCATGGACGAGGCCATGACGCGCTCCTTCGACTTCTTCGACGCGGCCCCGGACGACGAGATCTACGCGATCCTCCCCGACAGGCTCGCCGAGCGGGTCACGGTCACGCGCCCTCAGTACAACTGGGAGGACCCGGGCGTGGAGGAAAAGCTCACGCTCGAGGAGCTGGCGCTGCTCTCCAGCGACGTGGCGGTCGCGGCCACGCCGACGGCGCTCGCCGCGCTGGCGGGGCTGGACGCCGAGGGCCTGGAGGCCACGGTCGCGGAGGTGGGCCTGCTCTCGGAGACGGGCGGCGTGGACGCCTTCGGGCGCGAGTTCACGCCGGAGGCGCTCTTCACCTCGGATCTGTGGTGGTCGGTGCGGCTCACGCCGGGGCTGGCCAAGGCCTTCGGCGGGGTGGTGATCGACACCGACGCGCGCGTGCTGGACGCCGAGGGGGAGCCCATCCCGGGCCTGTATGCGGCGGGCGAGGTGGCGGGGATGCTGCCGAACGGCGGGGCGGGGAGCGGCTTCGCCGGCAGCGTCCTGGCCTGCTACTACTACGGGCGGGTGGCCGGGACCCTGGCCGCGGCCCAGCAGCGCGCGCGGCCGGAGCAGGCGCGGCGTTGAGGCTGGGCGATCAGGGGCTGGCGGAGGGCTCCTCCGCCGCCGGCACCGCATAGGACGCGAGCTGCTGGGTGGCCAGCACCCGGTAGCCCCAGCCTGGAAGATCCTCGGTCTGGGTCGCGTTCCCGCTCTGGGTGAGCGCGCCCCCGGTCAGGTCCACCCAGCCGTCGAGGCCCGCCGGCAGCGTCAGCGTGGGGCCGCTCACGCTCGCCGAGGAGAGGTTCAGCAGCACCAGCACCGCCTCCTCGTCCTGTCGGCGCAGCAGGGCCAGCGCCGAGGGCTGGTCGGTCTGGAGCCGGGTCGTCTCGCCCAGCCGCGCGGCCTCGCTGGCCTGGCGCAGCCCGGTGAGCGCGCGCACCAGGCTCAGCATGCTCTCCGGGTCCTGGTCCTGGGCGGCCACGTTCAGCCCGTCCAGGTAGCGGCTGTCCACCGAGTACCAGGGCGTGCCCGTCGTGAAGCCGCCGTTGTAGGTGTCGTCCCAGGCCATCGGCCCGCGCTGACCGTAGTCCTGCCCGCTGCCGTCGTCGTTGTCCGGCAGGTCGATCTCGTCGCCGTAGTACAGGATGGGCTGGCCGTGGCCGAGCAGGTGGAAGGTCATCCACATCCGCCGCGCCGCGCGCTCCTCGATCAGGGAGGCCAGGCGCTTTACGTCGTGGGAGCTCAGGTAGGGCGCCAGGCGCGCGTCCAAATTGGACGCGATCTGTTGATCCAATACAAGCGCGAGTGGATCAGGCTTGCCCTGCTCCAGCGCGTCGAGCATGGCGTACCGTCGCGGGACGTCGATCACCTGATCGCTCTCCGGCGCCTCCTCCGAGCCCAGCCAGATGATGTTGCCCGCGACCGCCTGGTGCCAGGCCTCGGCGAGCAGCAGCGCGTCCGGGTGCGACGCCTTCAGGCTGGCGTCGAGCCAGGCCATCGCGCAGTGGCTCCCGGGGGTGTTGGCCACCTCCCCGTCCTCCTCGATGAGCTGCACCACGGCGTCCACCCGGAATCCACCCACACCTGCATCCAGCCAGCCCGTGAGCATGTCCCGCATGTAGCTCGCCACCACCGGGTCGGTCCAGTCCAGGTCGGGGTGGTCCTCGCCGAAGAAGGCGTAGAAGTAGCGCTCGTCCTCGGTGGGGTACCAGCGCACGTCGTCCCACTGGTGCTTGGAGATCAGGTAGCGGCGGTTGGCGTCCTCGTCGTCGGGATCGGAGAGGGCGCGCTGAAACCAGGGGTGGGTGTCGGCGCTGTGGTTGATGGCCACGTCCACGATGACCCGCATGTCCAGGGCGGCGGCGGCGTCCACCAGCGCGGCCAGATCGGCCTCGTCACCGTAGTCCTGCTCCACCGCCTCGAAGTCCTCGGGGTTGTAGCCCGCCGCGGACGGGCTCTCGAAGACCGGCATCAGCCAGATCGTGCCCACGCCGAGGCTGGCCAGGTGGTCCAGGCGGGAGATCACCCCCTGAAGGTCGCCCGTGCCGTCGCCGTCGCTGTCCTGGAAGGAGCGCACGTAGATCTCGTAGATCAGCCGTCCATCGGGCTCCACGACGGGGGCCGCCGCCTCGGGCGGGGGCACCTCGCACCAGTTGGCGATCTCCGGCTCGACCTCCGCGCAGGCGGCGAGACCGAGACAGACCAGGGGGAGCCGGGTCGGACGTGAGCGGGGGGGGCTCATCCTCTTCTGTGTATCACCCTCCCCCCAGCACCCACCACAGGAGCGTGCGCTGGCCCAGGACCACCGTGGCCGTCCCGGTCCGCGCCTCGGGGAGCCATCACGAGCAGGAGCGCGTTAATATACGCGCTCCGGACGGGATGCGGGGAGATAGCGACAGCAGTCGGGCGTTGACGTGTCCATGAAGTATCGAACCCCAGGAAACGCCCGACTGTGAGCTATCGACCAACAAGAAAGCGCCAAGGCGCGACCGGGGGTCGCGTCTTGGCGACGCGGGGCGCGTCATCCGCGCTTGTCGACGATCAGCCTCTTCTGCTCCGGGCCCAGGCCCAGAACGCGCCCAGGGTCGCCGCCGGCCCGACGACGTGGACCGGGGGCACCCCCGCCGCCATCCCGAGCAGCGCCAGCGCCGGCCCCGCCAGGTAGCCCAGCCCGATGACCGCCTCGTGCTTCCCGCCCGACTCCACCGCGTCCCCGCCCGCGGACATCGCGTAGTAGATCGCGGCGAAGTACAGCCCCCCCTGGCCCACGCCGAAGGCCACGAGACCCAGCAACACGGCCAGCGCCGTCGGCACCCCCAGCACGATCCCGAAGCCTGCCAGCAGGGCCGCGGTGGCCGCCACCAGGAAGGCCCCGCTGCCCCGCCAGCCCGCCCAGGCCGTGAGCCCCAGGAAGGCCCCGAAGCGCGCGATCATCCAGGTGGACGAGAGCACGGCCCCCAGCCCGCTGTCGACCTGCGCGCGGCTCCAGATCCCGGGCAGCAGCGGCGCCAGCGCGTCCATCACCATGTAGCTCATGGGCAGCAGCACCCGGCAGGCGCGCAGGCGGGCCTGGTAGACCGGGGAGGCCACCGGCCGCGCCTCCTCCTCGTGGTCCGGTGGATCGCGGGGCAGCCCCGCGGCCAGCAGCCCCACCACGACGTGCAGGGCGATGAGCGCGCCGAAGGTGGCGGGCAGGCTCTCGCCCAGCGCGCCCACGATCCAGAGGGCCGGGGCCAGCGCCGCCGACCAGGTCAGGTTGAAGACGCCCAGCGTTCGGTGCAGCTCCGGGCCGTGCTTGCCGCCCGCGACGTATCCCTCCACCAGCGGCCAGAACATCCCCGCCGCCCCGTTGTAGAGCGGGGCCAGCAGCCACAGCGCCCAGACGGGCGGGGTCGTGGCCAGCAGCAGACCGGACAGGATGGCGACGGCGTTGACCGCGTGAAGCGCCGCGCGGTGGCCGATCCGCCGCCCCACCGGCCCCGCCAGCAGCGCCGCCGGCACGTAGGGCAGGAAGAGCGCCCCCGCCAGCATCAGGTTCTGGCGGTCGTCGAAGCCGTAGCTCTGGTGGGCGAGGAAATAGATCCCGTGCGCGACGATGCCGCCGGCAGCGGAGAGGGGGGCGGCGAGGAGGAGGGCGCGTCGCACGGGGAGCGGGCTTAACCGGTGGAGGTCGGGGGTGTCGGGGTGCGGCCGAGGCGCCCACTGTCATAGGCTGTCATGAGCGCCCGGCGAGGGGCGGCCATAGGCTGTGGGTGTTGGGAGCGAACGAGACGCCCCGCGACACCACACAACACTCTCCGCGTCCATGGGACGCCTGGAGCACTCATGCGCCCCATCTTCGCCCTCGCCCTGTCCGTCCCGGCCCTGCTGCTCAGCGCCCCGGCCTTCGCCGCCACCTACAACGTCACGGTCTGCGCCGATCTGGAGACCGACTACTACGACGTGGGCGGATCCGACGACTTCTACACGGACAACGATCCCAAGCCGGCCCGCGGCGTCTACATGGAGATCACCACGTCGTCGGGCGCGAGCGTCTGGGCCGACTACACGGACCCGGAGGGCTCGGACGCCGGCTGCACGACCACGCTCACGCTCAGCAGCACGAAGACCTACAACGTGCGGATCCTGTCCAAGGCCGACATCTACGGCAATTACATCAAGGTCTACGACGACTCCTCGACCCCGGCCATCTGGGCCAGCTCCACCCAGTCCTTCTCCCCCACGGCCAGCACCACCGAGACCTTCACCTGGGGCCCGCACAAGGCCTGGAACCTGGTCTCCGCGGCGGGCTGGGCCCTGCAGCGCCGGGACGCCGGGCTCTCCGGCGAGACCTTCACCTTCTACAACGAGGCCTGCCCCGGCAGCGGGAGCAACTGCTACCGCCAGTCGGACGACGCTCTCTACATTCCCAGCGACAACTACAAGTTCGTGATCGCCCACGAGATGGGTCACAAGGTCGCCGCCGCGTCGAATGGAGGGTCGGGCGCCGCCTTCAGCTACGCCGCCAGCTCCACGGACTGCCCCTGGACCAGCTCCGGCCACAGCATCACCTCGGAGGAGTACCAGAGCGCGGCCGTGAACGAGGGGATCGCCAGCTACTACGCCGCCGTGATCTGGAACCGCACGGACGAGAGCGACTGCTGGTACGACCCGCACTACAGCCTGGACTGGGACCAGGACGGCGTGGGCGACTCTTCGGCCGAGTTCTCCTGCGAGGGCGGCGCGGTGGCGGGGATGGACGCCTACGACTTCACGGGCGACTACTGCCTGGCCTCGGGCCCGACGACCAACCGCGGCACCCAGTACGACTGGATCCGCTTCTTCTGGGACCTGGAGACCGACCAGGGGATGAGCACGGAGGAGATCTTCACCGTGTGGGACGGCGCCGACCCCCACAGCTGGACGGCCTCGGGCTCCGGCTCCGGCGCGGGTTTCCCCGCCTATGAGCTCACGCTCTCGGCCGTGCTGTTGGGCTACGGCACGGAGTGGACCGACCAGGAGGCTCTCGACGCCTCCGCGGGTCGCTGAGGTCCCTGTGTTACAACCCTCTCACTCCTGAGGTCTCCCATGGCGCTCCCCGGCTCCTTCTCTGCAGTCCTCATCGGCGTCCACGACTACAGCCTCTACGATCGGGCGGCGGGGCTGCCGCCAGGGACCAGCGATCTCATGGGCACGTCGGCCGACGCCCGCGAGTGGGCGGCGCTGGCGAAGGGGCTGGGGGCGGAGAAGGCGGACATCCGCGTGCTCTCCTCGGACGCCGTGGAGGGCGGGGATCGCGGGAGGAAGGCGCGCCCCCCGACGCGGGCGAACATCCTGGCCGCCTGCGGCTGGCTGCGCGAGCGGCTGGTCGGCTCGCCCCACGCCCGCGGACTGCTGGTCTTCGCCGGTCACGGCGCGGTGGATGAGAAGGGCGACCCGGTGCTCTGCCCGGCGGACGTCCGACCGGACGGGGCGGGCGGGCTGGCGGGGACGCTGCGCTTCGATGACCTGGAGCGCGCGCTCACCGCGGGCGGGCGCCGGGTGAACCTGACGGCCTTCCTCGACACCTGCCACGCCGCCGGGCGCGGGGCCAGCGCCCCAGGGGATCGGGTCCGCGTCCTCGGGGCGCGCTCCGCCGCCGCCAGCGCCCGCCGGCTGGGCGACGGCTTCCCGGTCTTCAACGCCGCCCGCGCCGACCAGCCCTCCTATGAGCTCCCGGTGGGCGAGGACTGGCGGGGCGCCTTCTCCTGGGCCTGCCTGCGCGTGATCCAGCGCTGGGGGATCACCAGGAACGACCAAGGCATGGGCGCGGTGAGCATCTCCCACCAGGAGCTGAACACGCGGGTGGCCACGCTGCTGCGGGCCATGGGCTTCGAGCAGGACCCGGTCTACAGCGGCCCTGGACCCGAGCAGGCCCTGTTCATCTCGCTGAAGAAGGACAGCGCCGAATTCGCCGCCCGCGGGCCCGCCTCCCTGCCCGGCCGCGAGCTGTGGCCGGGGACCTACGATCTGTCGGACGAGGGCGGGCAGCCCATCGGCGACCTGCGGGTCACCGCCCCGGACGCCGCCGCCCCCTGGGAGCCCGAGACCGCCTACTGGCGCTTCAACCACGGGCGCTCGCTGGCGGGGGTGGATCGCTTCGAGATCCGGCCGGGCAGCGCGGGGCCCGCCACGCCCGACGAGGCCAGCCTGGTCCACCCGAACGCCGCCTTCGTCGCCACCACCGCCGCCGCCGTGCCCATGGACGCCGCGGTCTGGTACACCTGGAGCCGCGTAGCACCCGGCCGCGCCCCCCTCCTCACCGGACAGCTCGGCGTCACGCCCGGGGACGCGCAGCGCGCCTGGCGGCTCACCTGGGTCAGCACGCTCGAGCTGGCCGGCACGCTGGCCCGGCTCGCGCCCGGAGAGGTCTTCCGCTTCCAGAAGATCGCCTCCGCGCCCACCTGGCCCTCGCCCTCCACCCCGGTCGCGCTGGCGGTGGACGTGTCAGGCTAGATTATCTAGTCCTCCAGTCGCCCCACCGCCAGCCGGCCCGAGCCGATGCGCATCTTCCCCGGTCGCCGGGAGATGGCCGCGGCCGGCTCCAGCACGCCCGCCTCGGCGAAGAGGCGGCGCACCCGGTACACCCAGGTGTTCAGCGTGCGCTCGTCCACGCCCAGCATCCGGCAGAGCCGGTCCACGTCCAGCCAGCCCTGCTCGGCGGGCGGGAGGCTGGGGTCGGCGGCGTCGGCGAGCCGGGCGCGGGCCAGGGTGAGCAGCAGGTAGTGGTAGGAGCGCGCGTGCAGCGGGAACTCGCGCCCGCCGTGCCAGCCGGTCAGCGTGACGTGCTCCTCGTCCAGGCTCACCTGGAAGCGCAGCTCCAGCTCGTCCACGGCCGGCGGGGCGCTGTCGGCTCGCCAGGTCTCCACCCAGGGCTCGGGCAGGTGCAGGAGCAGACGCCGCGTCCCCAGGGTGATCTCGTCGCCGTCGGCCACCGCGCGCCCGCCCTCGGCGCTCTCCAGCCACCAGCCCTCCTCGGCGCGGGCCACGGTGGCCTGCGGGTGCTCGGCGTCGGGCAGGAGCAGCAGCTCGCCCAGGCCCGAGATCACGCGCTCGCCCTCCAGCGCGAGCGGCCCGGGGGGACCGAGGTCCAGCACCCTCCAGCGCGGGGCGAAGCCGAAGCCGATCGTGTCCCCCTCGGCGAGGGGCTCCGGCTGGCCGGGGTTGAGCCGCCGCTCGCCCAGGGAGGTGCCGTTGGTGCTCCCCAGATCGCGCAGCGTCCAGCCCTGGCCTGTCCAGAGCAGCAGCGCGTGCTCGCCGGAGATCGAGGCGTCCGTCAGCCGCAGCTCCGCCCCGCGCGAGCGCCCGACCCGGGTGCGCGCCCGCAGCGCCACCGTCGTCCCGTCGGCCTCTGACCGTATCCGCGCCATGAGCCGATGTTAACCTGATCACGATGGCCTCTGACGGCGCGCCGGATCCGACCCTGGCCACCCTCGCGCCCGGCGAGGCCCGCGAGGGCGCGCGCCTGCTGCCCGAGCGCTACGAGGACCGGGGGCTGCTGGCCAGCGGCGGCATGGGCGAGGTGCGGCGCGTCTACGACCGCCAGCTCGAGCGGGCGCTGGCGATGAAGATCCTCTCCTGGGAGGTGCTGGGCGACGGGGCGGCGCGCGCGGCCTTCCTGGACGAGGCGCGGCTGACCGCCCGCCTGCAGCACCCCAACATCGTGCCGGTGCACGACCGGGGCGAGCTGGCCGACGGGCGGCTGTGGTTCACCATGCGCGAGGTGGTGGGCGACACCCTGGCCGACGCGATCCGGGAGGCGCAGGCGCTCGGCGCGGGCGAGGCGGAGGTGGCGCTGCGCAGGCTGGTGGGGGCGCTGCTGGACGTGGCGCGCGCCGTGGTCCACGCGCACGGAGAGGGGGTGGTGCACCGCGATCTCAAGCCGGACAACGTGGTGCTCGGGCCCTTTGGCGAGGTGCTGGTGCTGGACTGGGGGGTGGCGCTGGCCGGCGAGCGGGCGGTGGGCGGCGTGGTGGGGACCCCGGCCTGGATGGCGCCCGAGCAGGCGGCGGGCGGGCTGGTGGGTCCGGCGGCGGACGTCTGGGCCCTGGGGGCCCTGCTCTACGCGGCGCTGTGCGGGGCTGCGCCCTTCGGGGGCGGGGCGGTCTCGGCGCTGCGGGCGAACCGGGAGGGAGATCCCCCCGATGTGGCGGGTCGGATCGCGGCGGGCCGCCCCGCGCCTGCCCCCCTGCTGGAGCTCTGTCGCGCCGCCATGCGCCGGGAGCCGTCCGCGCGCCCCGACGCCGCCACCTTCGCCGCCGGGCTCCGCGCCTGGCTGGACGGGGAGCGCCGGCTGGAGGAGGCTCGGGTCCTGCACGGGCAGGCGGCCGGGCTCCTGGAGCGGGTGGCGGTGAAGGCGGCCGAGGCGGCGGAGGCGAGAGCGGAGGCTCGACGGCTCGGCGCCGAGATCCGCGCCTCGGACCCCGTGGATCGCAAGCGCCCTGTCTGGGAGGCCGAGGCCGCCGCCGCGCGCGCCCTGGCCGAGCAGGACGAGGCCGAGCTGGCCCTGGAGCAGGCCCTGCGCGCCGCCCTCGAGCTCGCCCCCGCCCTGGACCCCGCCCGCGACGCGCTCGCCGACCTCTACCGCGACCGGGTTCAGTCCGCCGAGGCGCGCCAGGACGCCGACGCCGCCCGCCGCTACGCGCTGCTGCTCACCGAGGTCGGGCGCGGTCGGCACCAGGGCTGGCTGCAGGGGGATGGGGCGCTGACTCTGCGCTGTGAGCCATCGGACGCGAGGGTCCGAATCTGCCGCTACGAGGAGCAGGATCGGCGGCTGGTGGAGGTCCCCGTGCTGGAGGCGCGGGCGCCCCTGGACGCGCTGCGCCTGCCGCGGGGGAGATATGTCGCGCACCTCGAGGCCCCCGGCCGGGCCGCGGTGGCCCTGCCCTTCCTGCTGGGGCGGCAGGAGCACTGGGATCAGACCCCGCCCGGCGAGCGCGATCCGGCGCCGGTGAGGCTCCCGGGGTTGAATGCGCTCGGCCCTGACGACGTCTACATCCCCGCGGGCTGGGCCATCCTGGGCGGCGATCCGCTCGCCGTCGACGCGCTGCCGCGCCAGCGCGTGTGGATGGACGCCTTCGTGCTGCGCCGCCACGCGGTCTCCGCCGCCGAGTACGCGGCCTTCCTGGCGGATCTCGCCGCGCACGGGGACGAGGCCGGATGGCGGGCCCTGAACCCGCCGCTGGACCCGGCCGACCCCTCGCCCGGCGCGGCGCGGGTCTTCGTCTGGCGGGAGGGTCAGGTACACCTGGCACCATCGCTCCCCCCCTGGGCGCCTGGCGGGCCCGATCACCCGATGACCCAGCTCAACGCCCGCTGCGCCGACGCCTTCGCCGCCTGGACCGCGGCGCGCTCGGGCCAGCCCTGGCGCCTGCCCAGCGAGTGGGAGCGCGAGCGGGCGGCGCGAGGCGCGGACGGCCGCGCGCTCCCCTGGGGCGATCACTTCGAGCCCACCTACGCCGCCGTCCTGGAGAGCTTCCCCGGGCCGCCGGCCTCGCTCCCCCTTGGGGCTCGCCCGCTGGATCGCAGCCCGTATGGTGTCTGCGGGCTGGCCGGCTTCGTGCGCGATCTGTGCGCCAACCCCTACCGTCGCCTCGGGGCGCGGATCGCGGGCGAGCGCCTCTGTTGGGAGGAGGACGCCCTGGCGCCGTTCCGGGCCGTGCGCGGTGGATCCTGGCGCTCGGCGGCCTATCTCTGCCGTCCCGCCGGGCGTTTCGGCGCGCCCCCGGACGCCTGGAGCTCGGCCACGGGGCTGCGCCTGGCGCGGGATGGGGGGTGAGGGGGGTGATGTTGGGCTGTGTAGGGGCGTGACTTTGGCTGAGTCCTTGCGCCTTCTCGTCGGTCGATGCCAGACGGCAGGATCGGTCCAGACATCCGCCTCTCTTGTCGTCGGGTGGTCCAGCTGCTATCCTGAACAGGAGATTGGAGCAGGTTCACGCCATGATCGATATCCACACTCCCAATACCGAAGAGGCCGTGCACGATACGCCGGCCGCCGACCTTCGCGATCCCCTGGTCGATCCGCTCGTGGGCGACAGCGATGCCGTTCAGTTCGATGACGGCGGCGCCTTCGACAGCGGCAACGTCTTCGGCGACGGCTGGCAGAAAGGCCGAGGCGTCACGAGCGGGGGTGGAACCCCGACGACCCAGGTGAAGGCTGAGTGGAAGGGCGACATGAGCTGACGGGCCCTTGTGAAGGGCAGTGGGTCAGGGGTCAGGGGTCTGGCCAGCGCTGCTGCCCCCTGCTCCAGATCAGTAGTCCCGGCAGTCGTCGTTCCGCGCCCAGTCGTAGGTGTGCTGGTCGTCGTCCGAGTTGCAGTCCGGGTCACCGGGGCAGCTGCTGCTGGCGGCGTACCAGTTGCCGCCGCAGCGCACGCTGCCGACGTTGGATCCGTAGGGGTCGTTCGCGGTCAGGTAGCTGGTCGTCTCGGCGGACCAGCCGCCGCTCGCGTCGGTGCCGGTGCCGCGGCTGAGGAAGTAGCCCACGCCGCCACAGCCGCTCGCGCAGGCGGCCCGGAACTCGTTTCCTGCCACGACATTGCCGACGGTCTGGCCCGGGCTGCTGGGGCGTTGGGTGAGCGCGAAGGCGACGATCGTCGAGGATCCATAGGGCAGATCCGAGAACGCGCTCGCGCCACTGGCGGCGTAGACTCCGTTCGGGTCCCAGCCCGCGTTGTTCGGGCGCTCGTTGTTCTCCACGACGTTGTCCGCGATCGTGTTGTAGCTGCTGTCGATCAGCGCGATGCCGGCCGCGCCCTCGCATGCGGGCTGGGCGCCGTCCCAGTCGTAGCCCGGGTCGTAGATGGTGTTCCCTGTGATCACCATGCCTTGCACGCCGTCCATGTCGATGCCGTGTCCGCAGGTGTCGTGGATGGTGTTGCCCTCCACCAGCCCGCCAGCCGTGTTCCACAGGCTGTAGATCCCGCCGCCGGGGATGGGGCCGTTCTCGCAGTCCCAGCCGGTCTCGTAGATGGTGTTCCCCACCACCTCGCCGTAGCCCACCAGCGTCACCGAGTCGCAGCGCGTGTCGTGAATCGTGCTGGTCTCGAGCCGGTTTCCTGAGCCCGCCACGAGCCCGCTCACGAAGATCGCCCCGTAGAAAGTGCCGCGGATCTCCACGTCGCGCACCACGTTGCCCGAGCCTGAGGCGTCCACGAAGTAGACCCCCTGATCGTGGACCCCGGCCGGCGACTGGCTGTCGTTGCCGAGCACACAATCATGCACGAGGTTTCCCGAGCCCGTGATCACCACCGCCGCGTTCACATAGGCCGCGCTGAGCCGCCCGTCGCCGTCCAGGTGAAGCCCGGCGACCTCGGCCGAGCCGGACAAGGAGAGCAGCGCGCTGCTGCCCTCTGCCGCCGCCGTGAGCCTCAACGTCGTCGCCTCCGCCCCGGCCCCGCTCAGCCGCGCCCCCGCCGGCAGCGTCAGGCCGGCGTCGAGCAGGAAGGTCCCTGCCTGCAAGGCGGCTTCTCCTGAGGCCAGGCAGCTCGTGATGGCGGCGTGGTCGGTGGAGGGGTCCCCGCTCGGCGTGATCGCCAGGCAGGGGTCGGCGCTACCCGTGTCCGTCCCGCCGCTCTCGCCGCCGCCGCTCTCGTCGCCGCCGCTCTCGTCGCCGCTGTCCGGCGCGCCGCTCTCGTCGCTGCCCGCCCCGCTCGCCGGCCCTCGGCGCACGTCGTCCTTCGGATCCTGGCAGGCGAACAGGAGCAGCAGCGGCGTCATCGGGTCTCCGCGAACGAGGGGAGAACCGAGCATAACCGGTGGCGAGGGGGCGCGACCGCGGTCAGGTGAGTCAGGTGCCGGTCAGGTGCCTGCCGGTCAGGTGCCAGGTATCCTGATCGGCACCTGATCCTGTTCGATCCCCCCCCAAGCAAACTCACACGATCACCGCGACAGGATGTTGTCCTCTTCGATGAAGGTGCCGATCTTGTTCCCGTCTTCGTCGTAGCAGGTGCAGAGGAGCACGCAGCCGCCGTCGGCCCAGGCGGCCCCGGTGAGGGAGCCGGGGTAGCCCTCATCCTCGCAGCGGTTGTCACACTCGCCGAAGTCGTCCAGCTCGGGCTCGCAGCGCAGGGTCTTCGGGTTGAAGGTGGCGCCGGAGATGTCGATCTCGCCGGCGATGCGGAGGGCCTTGATGGCCGGGTCGAGGCCGGAGAAGTCGTTCTCCTCCAGCACGAGGGCGCCGTAGTAGGAGAGGAGATCCTGGATCTCGAAGTTGCCGAGCGAGCGGCCCCCCTGGCTCAGGGTGAGCTGATCGCTCTCCAGGTCCAGGTGGAGGGTGGCCGTCGTCCAGCCTCTCGCGCTGGTGTAGATCTGGCCGAGGAAGCTGAGATCCGTCGCCGCCACGGTGTCGTCCGTGAGGAGGGCCAGCGGCTCGAAGCCTGGGGTGAGGGTGACGATCGAGCCCGGATCCTCGAGGCTCACGGTGGCGGCGGTGGCGGTGGTTGAGAGGATGGCGAACAGAGAGAGGCCAATGGCGCGCATGTCAGCTCCCTTGAGAGTGTTGGTTGGTGGGTTGGCGACCGTCTCGCGTCGCACACCCAACCAGTACCGCGACCCCTCTCAGCATGCTCATGACAGCCTATGACAGCGCCGCGCTCCCCGGGGTGGGCGCTCGCGCATGCGCGCGCAGCCGCCCGCATGAGCAGAGCACCGATTCAACCTCAGGCATCTCACGCCCGACCCTCGGCACGCACCTTGCATTCCCTCCAGGCGTCACCCCCGACACCCTGAAGGAGTCCCCCATGAACGCCAACCAGAACGCCCTCTCCATCCAGCGCGCGACCGTCCGCTCCAACGTCAAGGCTGGCAGGCCGCCCATCTGCGTCACCAGCTCCTGCTGAGGCGCGACTCAGCTCCCGGTGTCGCCGCCGGTCCCACCCCCCGGCGACGGCACCAGGACGAGGTCGAACTGCACGGCGTAGCCCCCCGATCCGTCGTCCGCGAGCGCCATCACGACGGGGGAGTCCGCGGGCTCGTCCAGGTGCTCGTCCTCCTCGAACTTGAGCTGCGTGATCACGGTCGTGTAGCCGTCCGCGTAGACCATGTAGTGGACGTGCCGGGCCAGCAGCAGCCCGTCGTCGCCGGGGTAGGGCGGCGGGTAGAGGGTCGTGAATTCGTAGTAGCCGTCGGCGTCCGACACGACGCGCCCCCGGAAGCGGTAGTCGTCGCTGTCCATGTCGTAGGCGCCGTCCTGGTCGGCATGCCAGACGTCGATGGTCACCCCGGCGAGGGGTGCGCAGGTCCCGTCCTTGACGTAGCCGTAGATCCGCAGGGGCGTCCCCTCCTCGCCGAGCGGGTTGAAGTCGTCCCGCAGAGGCGCGCCCTCCCGGTAGTAGGGGCCCTGGCCGCGCTCGGAGGTCGGGTTGCACACCTCAGGCAGCGTGCCCGTGTCTGCGCCGGTCTCGCCCGTGTGCCCCGTCTCGGCGCCCGTCTCCCCCGTCTCGCCGCCCCCGGAGTCCGGTGTCCCGGTGTCCCCGGTCTCGCCGGTCTCGTCCCCGGTCTCGCCGCCCTTGTCGGTGCAGCCCACAGCCAGCCCGGCGAGGCCCGCGCCCGCGAGGCGGAGGAAGCTGCGCCGGGAGGTGACTCGGTGGACGGTGCGCATGTCGTTCTCCTCGGTCAGGTGAGCTCGCGGGCGTGGTTCGCCGTCCCCGTTGCATACCCTGATCTCCGGTCGAGTCAGCACCGGCAATGGCCGCTTCCCCAGCGCTCCCTTGACCAACCCCCGTGTGCGTCCAGAGCTCACGGGTTTCTGCTGTTTCAGCCCCGTCTCTTCCCCAGCGGGTCTCTCGCGAGCAGCGCGTCGTCCAGGCTCACGCTCGAGAAGAGCTCATTGTAGGAGATCTTGTGCTTCGCAGCGATCTGGCCCAACAGATCTCGGGGCGTCTTCGCGGGAGGTGTGTTTGCGGACAGGGACCAGACCTGGGCCTTGTCCGGTTGGATCAGACCCGCGATCCTCGGCAGGTGCGTGAGCACGAGCCCGGTGGCCTTCACGGGGTCATGGCCCGAGCCCTCGGCGACCACGAGAGAGAGCTTCGTCTGCTGAAGGACTGCGAGCTCCCTGGACTGAGAGAGCATCCTCGCGTCGGTCGTGATCAGTCCCGCGTATCCACTTGGATGATGGCGCAGGGCGAGCAACAGCTCCCAGTCGTCGAGGCGCGACAACCTCGGATCGATCTCGAACACCGGGTGCATCTGGACTTCGACGATCGACGCCTGGAGCGCCTTGACGATCGGAGTCGGAAAGTTCTGGTCGAGGGCCAGGCGTAGGGTCATGCGGCTTGTGCGAGGTTCCGAGCAAGCTGTCTCTCGATCTGGAGGGCGTCCACGAGCGCCTCAGAGGAAAGCTCAGGGTAAAGAAAATGAATTCGATCGATGTCGAAACCTCGGAGCGCGAGCGCGTAGAGCGCCTCGGTCTCTATGCGCGTATCGACGACATGGGGAGCCCCTGCCATCCTTCGCGGTAGGATTCGGACGAACAGTCCTGGAGCCACGAGATCCGGACCCCGACCGCCTTCGAGCGAATCAAACGGGGCGATGACGTCGAGGGCGTCGATGAGCAGGAGCTGTCCATGAGCCCACTGGGCAGGACGTCCGACGGGTCGGAGAAGAACCTCGCCGCTTCGCGTCACGGCGATCGATGGCCGGTCGCCCTCGAAGAGCTCCACGTCGAGGTCACGGAGCCCAGCCAGCGCGCGTTTCACATCTGGCATCGGCGTCGCCGGCACCAGGCTCCCGTCTGGCGCCCGCTTCGCGTGACGGAGCCAGTAGATGGTCCGAAGTCCGAGGAGATCGCTGTAGGACCAGAGCTTCACGCGCTCAGAGGACACGGATGGCACGAGCACGCCTTTTCTGGCCCAGTCGTGGACGGTGCGCTGTGGCACCCCTGCAAGCGCCGCGGCCCGTTCTGCGGTGTAGGCTCCGTCTCGCATGACATGAAGGTAGCACGCGGATCCTCGCCAGTCCAGGCGGCCAGGGAGACCCGCTGCTGCGGTTGCCTCGATCACAGATTTCGAAGTCTCCGCAGATCCACGTCCCCCGGCCGAGTCAGCACCACCAACGCCTGCTCCCACATCCGGGTCGGCGCCGTGGCCACCCAGATCCCCCGCACCTGCTGAGGTCCGCCCACCTCGTGCCGCCGGCTCCGGGCTGCGTTAGGGCTCGCGCTCTCTCCTCGGAGCGGGTTCGCCGATGAACTTCCAGGACATCATCCTCACGCTGCAGCGCTACTGGGGCGCGCAGGGCTGCGCCATCCTGCAGCCCTTCGACCAGGAGATGGGCGCGGGCACCTTCCACACGGCCACGGCGCTGCGCTGCCTGGGGCCCGATCGCTGGAACTGCGCCTACGTCCAGCCCTGTCGCCGCCCGGCCGACGCGCGCTACGGCGAGAACCCGAACCGGCTCGGCCACTACTACCAGTTCCAGGTGCTCATGAAGCCGAGCCCGCCGGACATCCAGCAGGTCTACATCGGCTCGCTGGAGGCCCTGGGCTTCGACCTCAAGCGGCACGATCTCCGCTTCGTCGAGGACGACTGGGAGTCCCCCACGCTGGGCGCCTGGGGCCTCGGCTGGGAGGTCTGGATGGACGGGATGGAGGTGACCCAGTACACCTACTTCCAGCAGTGTGGCGGCTTCGAGCTCGATCCCATCTCGGTGGAGCTCACCTATGGGCTCGAGCGCCTGGCCATGTACCTGCAGGGCGTGGACAACGTCTTCGACCTCACCTGGGTGGACGGCATGACCTACCGCGAGGTCTACCACCGCAACGAGGTCGAGCAGTCCCGCTTCAACTTCGAGCAGGCGAACACCGCGCTCCTGCTGGAGCAGTTCGCCGCCTTCGAGCGGGAGAGCGTGCGTCTGGCCGAGCTCGGGCTGCCGCTGCCCGCCTACGACTACTGCATGAAGTGCTCGCACACCTTCAACCTGCTGGACGCCCGCCGCGCCATCTCCGTGACCGAGCGCGCCCAGTACATCCGCCGGGTCCGCGCCCTGGCCCTGGGCTGCGCGAAGGCCTGGATGGGGATCGCATGAGCGTCGTCAACACGGCCGAGCTCTTCCTGGAGATCCGCTGCGAGGAGCTGCCCGCCCGCTTCCTCGGCCCGGCGATGGCCTCGCTCGAGCAGGGGGTCCGCGAGCTGCTCAAGGGGCTGCCCATGGGCGCGCTCCGCGTCTGGGGCACGCCGCGCCGGCTGGCGATCTCCGTCGCCGACCTCGCCCTGGCCCGCGCCACCGAGGAGAAGCTGATCACCGGGCCGCCCGAGAGCGCCGCGTTCAAGGACGGCAAGCCCACGCCCGCCGCCGAGGGCTTCGCCCGTCGTTATGGCCTCGGCGCCGACGCGCTGGAGGTGGTGGACGGTCCCAAGGGCCGCGTCATCGCCGTGCGCCAGCAGGTGGGGGGCGAGCGCACCGCCGATGTCCTCGCCGCCGGGCTGGAAGCGCTGGTGCTGGGGATCCCGTTCGCGAAGTCCATGCGCTGGGGCTCCCACAAGATCCGCTGGGGTCGCCCACTGCATGGCGTGATCTGCATGCTGGGCGGCGAGCGCGTCGCGGCGAAGGTGGCCCACCTGGAGACCACCGACACCACCATCGGCCACCGCCTCTTCCCCGAGCCGCTCCGGGTCACCGGCAGCGCCGACTGGCTCGCCGGGCTGGCCGACCGCCGGGTGGAGCCCGATCCGGCCGTGCGCCGCGAGCGCATCCTGGGCGAGCTGGCGGCGAAGGCCGCGGAGCTGGGCGTCGAGCTGCGCGCCATGCCCGATCTGGTGGACGAGGTCGTCAACCTCGTGGAGTGGCCGGTCGTGGTTGTGGGCACCATCGCGCCCGAGCTGCTGCACCTGCCGCCCCGCCTGCTGGTGGAGAGCATGAAGGTGCACCAGCGCGTCTTCCCGCTCTTCAAGCACGGAGAGCTGGACCACCGCTTCCTGGTCGTCACCAACCACCCCTACGCCCACGACCCCGAGGTGGCCGAGCTCATCGGCCACGGCAACCAGAAGGTGCTGGCGGCGCGCTTCCACGACGCGCGGCACTTCTACGCCGAGGATCGCAAGGTGCGCCTGGAGACGCGCTGGCAGGCGCTGGCCGGCATGGGCTGGATCCGCAAGGGCGGCACCATGGCCGACAAGTCGCGGCGCCTGGTCTCGCTGGTGGCCGAGCTCAGCGACCTCTTCGGCGCCAGCCCCGCCGTGGCCGAGCGCGCCGCCCTGCTCTGCAAGGCCGATCTGGCCACGCTGATGGTCGGCGAGTTCCCCGAGCTCCAGGGCCACGTCGGCCGCCTGCTGGCCGCGAACCAGGGCGAGGAGCCCGCCGTCGCGCTGGCCATCGAGGAGCACTACCTCCCGCGCAACGCCGAAGACGCGCTCCCCGGCACACCCGCCGGGCAGGTGCTGGCGCTGGCGGACAGACTAGATACTCTAGTCGGATGCTTCCTGCTCGACCAGAAGCCGAAGGGCGGCGGGGATCCGCTGGGTCTGCGGCGCGCGGCCAACGGCGTCGTCCAGATCCTGCTGGCGGCGCGGGTGCGGGTCTCGCTCTACGCGCTGTTCAACAACGCCATCCACGTCTGGGACGCCGAGGGGACGCTCAACGGGCTCGCGCAGCGCGAGGAGCTCGTGGAGTTCACCCTCACCCGCCTGCGGGCGCAGCTCCAGGAGCTCGGGGCCACCGAGTATGTGGACGCGGTGCTGGCGACCGGGGACAAGGACGTGGTCGCGCTGAGGCGGCGGCTGGAGGCGCTCCTGGCCCTCTCGCGGGCCGACGGCTTCGGCGCGCTGAAGACGACCTTCAAGCGGGTCATCGGGCTGACCAAGGACGCGGGCGGGCTCACGCTCGACCCCGCCGCCCTCCAGCACCCGGCCGAGCAGGCGCTGCACGCGGCCCTGCTCTCCGCGCGGGAGGAGGCGGAGCGCTGCGAGGCGGAGCTGGACTTCGCCGGCGCGCTCGCGGCGCTCTCCCGGCTGAAGGGCCCGGTGGACGCCCTCTTCGATCAGGTCCTGGTCATGTGTGAGGACCTCGCGGTCCGTCAGCAGCGCCTCGCCCTGCTGTACGCGGTGGCCTCGGCCTTCCGCGCCGTCGCTGACTTCACGCACCTGAGCGCGGAAGGCTGAGACGGGCGCCCCGCTCGCCCGCCCGGTCCCGGCCCTGCCGCTGATTCTGGCGACAGGGCTGTCGCTCTCGCTCGCGCTGGCGGCGCCGCTGGGGCTGGCGGTCTTCGGCTTCATGCTGCTGGGGCTGGCCCACAACCTGGCCGAGCTGCGCTACGTGCTCGGGCGCTACCTGGGCGCTGGGGTGGCGCCGCTGGTGCTTCCGCTGCTGCTGGTCATCGGGGTGCGCGCCTTCGGGGCCGATCTCTGGGCCCCGGACGACGCGCGGCGGGTGGAGATCGGCATCGTCTACGCCACGCTGGGCGGCGCGCTCCTGCTGGGACGGGGGCGCTGGGCGGAGCGCGTGGGGCTCGGGCTGCTGGTGGGCCTGGGGGCAGGCGCAAGCCTGAGCTGGCCGCGCGAGCACTTCCTGGTGCTCTCCCACCTGCACAACCTGATGCCGGCCTTCTTCCTGCTGCTTCACGCGCGGGAGGGTCGGGCCCGGACGCTGGCGCTCACCCTGCTCTGGGCGGTCCTGGTCCCGGCGCTGATCCTCTCGGGGGCGCTGGACGGCCTGCTCCCGGTCGAGGGCCTCGGCCCGGCGGGCCCGCTGGACCGGCCCGAGGCGCTCACGAAGGGCTGGCTCCCCCGCGGCGTGTCCCCCACGGAGGCGACCCGGGTGGTCGCCACCTTCTCCTTCCTCCAGGGCATGCACTACGCCATCTGGTTGTGGGTGCTCCCTCAGGCCAGCCCCCGCGAGGAGGGCGGCCCCCGCTGGCGGCGCGCGCTGGAGAGCCGCTGGCTCACGGCTTTGGTGGCGGGCGGGACCGCGGCGGCGCTGCCCCTGTGGTGGAGCGACTACGTGGGGAGCTTCTCCAGCTACGCCGCGCTGGCCAGCTTTCATGTGCTGGTGGAATTCCCGGTGCTGCTGGCCTGGGTGCTGGGGCGCCCCGCGGATCACAGCCCAGCGTAGAGATCCGTCACCATCTCCCCGTTGCCGAAGAAGTACCCTTCCCGGGCCTGCGCCTCCCAGGCGATCTGGCCGTCGCGCGTGACCTCGCGGATGGTGCCGAAGCCTCCGAAGTTGACCATGACGTTGCCGTTCTCCAGCTCGCGGGCCTGGCCGAGGCCGCTGGCGCGGGTGCCGTCCTGGTAGGACCACACCGCGGTCATGGTGCGGGCCTCCTCGTCCCGCTCCCACTCGACGGCCGCGGTCGCCGACTCGTTGTGGCTGAGCAGGAGGATGGTCCCGTCCGCGGTCCAGTGCGCGTCGTGCTGGAAGACGATCGGGTCGGCGCCCACGAAGGTGTAGGTGTCCTCGTTGATGGTGTCGAGCAGCGCGCCCTCGCCGGAGACCAGGAGGAGGGAGTCGATTCCGCCCAGCGAGATGAGCCAGGTGTCGCTGGTCGCGTCGTAGTCCAGCGCGTTGCCGTGGGTCCAGTCCTGCGCCCCGGCGAAGAAGCCGCGGTCCCACTCGGAGCCCTTCTCCACCTCCAGGTGGTCCCAGACGCTGAAGATCGTCTTCAGCTCGCCGTCGGGGCTGAGGACCGTGAGGGCGTCACCCACCACCTGGAGGTCCTCGCCGGTCTCCGGGTCGCGCCAGCCGCGGATGTCCGTGGCCAGGTAGCCGATGGAGCCGTCCTCGAGCTGGCGGAAGAAGTGGTGCGCCCCCGTGGTCACGCGCTCGTCGTAGACCGTGCCGTCCAGCCCGCGCACCTGGATGGAGGAGAGGTCCTGGGCATGTTTGGCGTCGAAGCGGGTGTAGAGCACGCGGTTCGAGCCGAGCTCCATGGAGGCCTGCGCGCCCTGGTACTCGGGCGGGTCCATGGAGTACCAGCGCCAGCCCCCCTGACGGTCGAGGAGGAAGGCAGCGTTCCGGTCGTCGATCGCCATCGCCGCGCCGAGGAGGTAGGGCTCGGAGGAGGCCAGCTCGGCGTCGTAGCGGTTCACGACCAGGGAGGGCAGCCCGTCGGGGAGCACCTCGGTCTGGAAGCTGCCCTCGCAGCCCGAGCCGTCGCTCTGCACGACGCTGTAGACGATCTCCGACTCCGCCGGCAGCCCCACGAGCGTGACCTCGTGATCCATGCTGGCCTCGGTGAGCTCGAGGCTCTGCTCGGGATCGCTGCCCGCGACCCAGGTGATCGCCGCGGTGGTCTCGCTCGTCGCGCTCCAGTTGAGCGTGAAGGCGTTCACCACCTCCGTGGCGCTCAGCTCCACCGAGCAGTCCTCGGGGGTCACGGGCTTGGGAGCGGCGGTGCAGGCCGTCGTCAGCGTCAGGAGGAGGGCGTTGCGCGTCATGGGGGTCTCCCGAGGGCTGAGCTAGCCACTACACACGCGATCGGGCTCTCCCGCAAGTGTCATCTCCCCCGGAGATCGATCATCCCGGGATCATCCCGGCGTGGCGGAACCAGGCGATGGCCGCGCGCACGCCCTCGTCCGGGTCGCCGGGCGAATAGCTCAGCTCCTGCCGGGCCTTCTCGCAGGTGAACTGGAAATTCCGGGTGTTGGACCAGCGCACGGCCATGCTGTTGATCGTGAGCTCCTTGCCCGAGATCCACTGGCCCAGGTCCCCTCCCCAGCCGATGAGCGCCATGATCGGGCGGGGCGCATGCCAGCCGGGCACGCGCACGCCGAGCAGCTCGCCGATGCGCAGGAACATGGCGCCCCAGGGCCGGTTCTCGCCGGTGAGCAGGTAGCGCTGCCCGGCCCGCCCGCGCTCCCAGGCGGCCAGCATCCCGGCGGCCACGTCCCGCACGTCCACGAAGTTGTTGGCGCCGCCAGGCAGGGCGGGCAGGCGCCCGTGGGCCACCTCCACGATGACCCGGCCGGAGCTCGGCTTGCTGTCGCGCGGCCCGAACATGAAGGTGGGGTTCACGACGACGGCGTCCTGCCCCTCGCCCACGGCCTCCAGCACCAGGCGCTCGGCCTGCAGCTTGGTCTGGGAGTAGCCGTCGTTCAGGCCCTCCCGCTCGAAATTGTAGGGGGCGCGCTCGTCGACGGGCGTGCCGTCCTCGGAGAGGCCCACGCACACGGCCGAGGAGACGTGGACCAGGCGCCCGGCCCCGGAGCGCCGGTGCGCGTAGAGCAGGGAGCGCGTGCCGTCGACGTTGGTGCGCACGAGCTCGGGCGTGGGTCGGGGCATCACGCTGACGGCGGCGGCGCAGTGGAAGACGGCGTGCGCGCCCTCCATCGCGCGGGCGAGGGCGTCCGGCTGGTCGAGCCCGGCCTCCACCCAGGTGATGTCGAGGTCGGAGAGGTGTTCGGTGCGGCTCGATCCGCGGCGGGTGGCGCGCACGCGCCAGCCCCGGCTCAGCAGGAGCTCGGCGAGGTTGGCGCCGAGAAGGCCAGTCGCACCTGTGATGGTCGCGAGCATGGGGGGAACCTCCTTCCGACGCTCTATCTCGCCCGGCCGCTTGACGACGGCGCTTGAACGGGGCACATGAGGTGCGCAAACCCCGGCGCCCGTGGCACGCGAGGAGGATCGGCCCCTCGAATACCTGCGGAAAGCCGGCTTTCGAGGAGTAGAAAATGGCCGTCACCGTCGAGCGTAAGAGCTCGCTCATCGAGACCTACCGCACCCACGAGTCCGACACGGGCTCTCCTGAGGTCCAGATCGCGCTCCTGACCGAGCGCATCAACGGCCTCACCGAGCACTTCAAGGCCCACGCGAAGGACCACTCCTCGCGGCGCGGGCTCCTGAAGATGGTCGGCCAGAGGCGCCGGCTGCTCAGCTACCTCAAGAAGACCAGCCCTGATCGCTATCAGGCGGTCATCGAGAAGCTGGGCCTGCGGCGGTAGGCACGCGAAGGGCGGCAGGACATCCTGCCGCCCTCGTTCTTTCGGAAGTCTCCATTCTCCACCCCGCGACGGCGATCTCTTCCGCGATCGTCTCCCCGCAGGTCTTCGTGCCCCGAGCCGCGGCTCTGGCCACGAAGGTCTACGGGCTGACGCCTCGAGGCAGGGAGAGACGACGCGGGACGTCTCTTTTTTCCCAGCGCACATGCGCAGAGGTGAGTTCATGCCCCTTCATACCGTCACCATCGAGATCGGTGGTCGCCCCCTCTCCATCGAGACCGGCAAGCTGGCCAAGCAGGCCAGCGGCTCGGTCGTCGTCCGCCAGGGTGACAGCGCCGTCCTCGTCACCGCCGTCGCCGACAAGAAGCCCGGCCTCGGCGACTTCGTCCCCCTGTCCTGCGAGTACCAGGACCGCACCGGCGCCTACGGCCGCATCCCCGGCGGCTACTTCAAGCGCGAGGGCCGCGCGAACGAGCGCGAGACCCTGGTGGGCCGCCTGATGGATCGCCCCATCCGCCCGCAGTTCCCGAAGACCTGGCGCTTCGAGACCCAGGTCATCGCCACGGTGCTCAGCTTCGACGTGGACAACGACACGGACGTGCTGGCCCTGTGCGGGGCCTCGGCGGCGCTCATGCTGAGCGACATCCCCGTCAAGCGCGCCATCGCCGGCGTGCGCGTGGCCCTGCACGAGGGCGCGCTCATCATCAACCCGGCGAACGCGATCACGGAGAAGGCGGACCTGAACCTGGTCGTCGCCGGCACGCGCGAGGCCATCTGCATGGTCGAGGGCGGGGGCCAGGAGGTCTCCGAGACGGTCATGCTGGAGGCCATGGACGTCGCCCACGCCGAGATCCGCAAGATCATCGACGCGATCGAGGAGCTGAAGGGCCGCGCCGGCCAGGCCAAGCGCGAGGCCCCCGCCGCCGCCGAGCCGGACAAGGCCCTGATGGCCGCGCTCACCGCCGCCGCCCAGAGCTCGCTGCCCGCCGCCCTGAGCATCACCGGCAAGCACGAGCGCCGCGACGCCATCAAGGCCGCGCGCGAGGCCGCCATCCTCAGCCTGGTGGACGGCAAGGAGGCCGATGAGGCCGAGAAGATCCACAGCTTCGTGGTCGATTCCTGGGAGAAGCTGGTCGGCAAGGCCATGCGCGCCCAGGTGCTCGAGCAGGGCCGGCGCATCGACGGCCGCGCCACGGACGAGATCCGCGCCATCAGCGGTGAGGTCAGCGTGTCCCCGCGCGCCCACGGCTCGGCCGTCTTCACCCGCGGCGAGACCCAGGCCTTCGTCACCGCCGCCCTCGGCGTCGAGGACGACGCGCAGCGCCTGGACCACGCCGGCATGGTGGAGCCCACCCGCCGCTGGATGCTGACCTACAACTTCCCGCCCTTCTGCACGGGCGAGGCGCGCCGGCTCACCGGCCCGCGCCGCCGCGAGGTCGGCCACGGCGCCCTGGCCCACCGCGCCATCGCCCCCATGCTGCCCAGCCAGCAGAGCTTCCCCTACGTGCTGCGCTGCACGAGCGACGTGCTGGAGAGCAACGGCTCCTCGTCGATGGCCACGGTGTGCGGCAGCACGCTGGCGCTCATGGACGCGGGCGTGCCGATGAAGGCCCCGGTGGCCGGCATCGCGATGGGCCTCATCAAGGAGGGCGACCAGTTCGCGGTGCTGAGCGACATCCTCGGCGACGAGGACCACCTCGGCGACATGGACTTCAAGGTCACCGGCACCCGGAAGGGCATCACCGCCTTCCAGATGGACACGAAGATCGACAGCGTGCCCCGCGAGATCATGCACCGCGCGCTGAGCCAGGCGCGTGAGGGCCGGATCTACATCCTCGACGAGATGGCGAAGGTCATCAAGACGCCGCGCACGGAGCTGTCCCGCTTCGCGCCGCGCATCACGACCATCCACATCAAGACCGACAAGATCCGCGACATCATCGGCCCGGGAGGTCGCACCATCCGCGGCATCCAGGAGCAGTGCGGCGTGCGCGTCTCCGTGGACGACTCGGGCAAGGTGGACGTCGCCAGCACCGACGTCGCCGCGGCGGAGAAGGCCATCGGCATGATCCGCGAGCTCACGCAGGAGGCCGAGATCGGCAAGATGTACCTGGGCGTGGTCAAGCGGGTGGTGGAGTTCGGCGCCTTCGTCGAGATCTTCCCCGGCACCGAGGGCCTGGTCCACATCAGCCACCTGGCCAAGGAGCGCATCGCCAAGGTCACCGACGTCGTCCAGGAGGGCGATGAGGTGCTGGTGCGCGTGATCGACATCGACAAGGCCGGCAAGATCCGCCTCTCCCGCAAGGAGGCCCTGGACGCCTCCAGCGGGCTGTGATCGCGGCGCTGCACGTCCGGGTCCTCCCCCACGGGGAGGGCCTCCCGCTCCCCTGCTACCAGACGGCCGGGGCGGCGGGCATGGACCTCGCCGCCGCGGTGGAGCTGGTGCTGGACCCCGGCGAGCGCGCCCTGATCCCCACGGGCCTGCAGGTGGCGATCCCTCCGGGCTACGAGGGGCAGGTGCGCCCGCGCTCCGGCCTCGCCCTGCGCTACGGCGTGACCGTGCTCAACGCGCCCGGCACCATCGACAGCGACTACCGGGGCGAGCTCTGCGTGCTGCTGGTCAACCACGGCGCGGAGCCCTTCGCCGTGACCCGCGGCATGCGGGTGGCCCAGCTCGTCCTGGCGCCGGTGGCCCAGCTCCCCGTGCTGAGGGTGGAGTCCTTTGTGGAGACTCAGCGCGGGAGTGGAGGATTTGGATCTACGGGGGCTTGAGGCTCCCCTACAGCGCGTCCTCCCCCGCGACGTACTGCCCGCTGCTGACGTCGATCTGGCTGAGGCGGGAGAACGGCGCGCTCTGGTCGGGGCTCTCGGCGTGGGCCCGCTTGCCGACGAAGCCAAACGCGGAGCCGTCAGGGGTCACCTGGACGGAGACGCCGGTGTAGACGAAGCCGTCGTCGGGCTCGCCCTCGATCAGGCTGTCCTGGAAGAGGGTGGTGATCGCGGCGTCCTCGCCGACGGCGTAGGCGGTGACCCGGTGCTCGCGGGGAGAGCCGGACACGAGCGGGTCGCTCGCGCCGCTCTCGGCGACGATGACGTGCAGGGCGTCGCCGCGGAGGGCGAAGCCGCGCACGGTGCCGCGCCCCAGGTCCTGGGTGCCGACGACGCGGTCCTCCTCGACGAGGGCCAGGCGGCGCCCGACGACGCAGCCCGCGCAGCCGGCGCCCTCGGCGGGGAGCTCGTAGACCTCCAACTCGCCGATGGTGGCCAGGCGGCGGGGGCGGCTCCAGTCCAGCGCGGTGATGGCGGGGCTGGGCAGGGCGGGGGTGCGCTGGCCGCCCAGCGCGAGGTTCTCGAAGGTGTAGGCCTGCGCCAGCTTCAAGGCCGGGAAGTAGAAGAGGCCGGGGCTCGGGTCGTAGAGCTCCAGCGCGGCGAAGACCGGCGGGTCGCTGTCGAAGAGGGGCGGTCGGCGCAGGTCGTAGCGGGGCAGGGTGGCGGGCCGGTTGGGATCGGCGTCGGCGTCGCTGGAGAAGGCGCTCTCCTGCTCGTTGAGCCCAACGTCGTTGTCCACGGCGTCCACGAGGAGCCGCAGGTAGTTCATCGGGTTCTCGTGGGTGGCGGGGAACTCGGAGAGCGCGATGCGCGCCTCGAGCTGGTACCCACCCTCGACCTTGCGGAGCTTCGTCACGCTGGACCGACAGGCGCCCTGGGCGCGCGTGGGCGACTCGGCGGGCGCGGGGACGCAGAGGCCGGACCAGGTCTCCACGACCTCGGCGCTGGTGAAGGTGTACTGGCGGACGAAGAGGCGGCCCAGGCGGGCGCGGCGCGGGGCCTGGGCGGCCAGCCAGCTCTTGCAGGCGTCGGGGTCCTCGGCGGCGGCGCAGTCGGCGGCGGCCAGCACGGGGCTCAGGCCGCGCTCGCTGGCGAAGCCGACCGGGGGGAGCTCGGCCGGGGGGAGCGCGATCCACAGGGAGAGGTGGTCGCCGTAGAGCGGGTCGCCGTCCTTGGGCGCCAGGAGCACGGCGTCATCGCGCACGTCCGCGGCGAACACGAGGCCGTCCAGCCCCATGTTCCACCAGATCCGCGCCGAGAAGTCGTCGGGCCCGCTGACGCCCTCGCCGGAGAGCTGATGCTCCGGCCCCAGGGTCAGGTCCGGGGGCCGGGTCCACTCCGAGACGTCGCCGTCCAGCAGAAAACCCGAGGGCAGCTCCTCGGAGAGCGTTTGCGTGGCGGCCGTGGCGGCAGGCCCCAGCAGCAGGTGGGTCAGGAGGGCCAGCATCCGGCGATCATAACCCCCAGGCGTGTCCCCCGGAAAGCGCGATCAGTCTGACGCGGTCTGGAAGGCGGCGTACAGGCTCTCCTCTCCGTCGCTCCAGGTCACGTCCACCTCGACCTCGTACTCGGCGCCCGCCTGGAGCGGCTCCGCGGGGATGAGGGCGATGGCCTGGAAGAGGTAGGGGTCGTCGTCGGGGGTGAGCGTGATCAGCTCGACCTCCCCGTCGGGCCCGGTGAGCGAGGCGGAGCGCAGCACGAGCACGTAGGGGTTGGTGTCCGTGCCCGGGTCCGTGCTGCCGGTGACGGTGACCGTGATCGGCGGCCCCACGTAGCCCTGGTCCGGCGCGGGGTCGGGGATCTCCTCGTCGGAGTTGAAGCGCGCGGGCACGTCGATCTGCCCGTTGACCGGGTAGAGCACGGCCTTCGAGTCGTCCACCGTGTACTCGGTCACGAAGCTCATGCTGCTGTAGCGCCCGTCCTGCCCGAAGCCCGTCTCGACGATCTCGGGGGCGGTGAACGGGATGCGGTGGTAGACGGAGTTGACCCAGCCGTCCACCGCGGCCTCCGGGCCGTAGCCGAAGGAGACGACCTCGCTCATCAGCGTGTTGTTCGGCCAGTCGTAGCCGGCGCCCTCCGCGCGATCCCAGACCTGGTCGCCGGTGTAGCCCTCAGCGTCGCGGTCCTCCTCGTGCGTGAGCGTCTGGTTGGTCGCCATGTACTCGGCGTGGTTCTGCGCGGAGATGTCCAGCGAGGGCTCCAGGACAGCCAGGCCGAGCCCCATCAGGTTCCGGTAGCAGTTGGTCCGCTCCAGCCCGAGGCGGGCGTCCTCGGAGGGGTCGTCATAGCCGAAGTCGAGGGTCTTGCAGCTCTCGTCCACCGAGACCGGGTCGGCCTTCTCGGGGCCGCCGCAGCCGATGAGCGCGGAGAGGGCCAGGATCATTGGGATCATCTCACCTCCTCGCCGCCTCATAACCCGACGCGCGGACGTGATCGGCCAGGACCGGCAGCGTCACCGCGCCGCCGCTCAGCACCGCCTCGTGGAAGCGCGCCAGCGAGAACTGCGGCCCCAGCGCGGCCTCGGCCTCGGCGCGCAGGCGCAGGATCTCGCGCTGCCCGATCTTGTAGGCCACCGCCTGGCCCGGCCAGGAGATGTAGCGGTCCACCTCGTTCTCGATGTTGTTGAGCGCCAGCGGCGTGTTCTCGCGCATGAAGCGCACCGCGAACTCCCGGGGCCAGCTCTTCTCGTGGATGCCGACGTCCACGACCAGCCGGCTCGCCCGCCAGGCGTCGAAGGAGAGCATGCCCATGCGGTCCAGATCCGAGGCGTAGAGCCCCAGCTCCTCGGCGAGGCGCTCCGTGTAGAGCGCCCAGCCCTCCACGTAGGCGGTGGTCCCCATGTGGCGGCGGAAGGCAGGGAGCTCGCCCTGCTCCTGGGCGAATGCGATCTGCAGGTGGTGGCCGGGCACGCTCTCGTGGAAGGCCAGGACCGCCGCCTCGTAGCGCGGGCGGGTCTGGGGGGCGTAGGTGTTGACGTAGTAGTAGCCGGGGGCCTCGCCGGGGACGGCCGGCATGTAGTAGGCGATGGTGGTGAACGGCGCCTCGTAGTCGGGGATGGGCCGCACCTCGCAGCGGGTCTCGGGCAGGCGATCGAAGACGCGGGGCACGGCGGCCTCGGCGGCGGCCAGGGCCTGGCGGGCGTACGCCTCGACCTCCTCGGAGGTCTGGAAGTAGAGGGCGGGGTCGGTGCGCAGGCGCTCGAAGATGGCCGCCAGATCGCGGGTCCCGAAGAGGCGCTGCCCGATCTCGCGCATCTCGGCGTGGATGCGCTCGAGCTCCTTCTGGCCGTACTCGAAGATCTGCGTCTGCGGGAGGTCGAGCGAGGTGTGGCGCAGGATGAGCGCGTCGTAGCACTCGTAGCCGCCGGGAAGGGCGTAGAGCCCCTCGCTGTTGCGGGCGACGGGCAGGATCTGGTCGCGCAGGAGGTCGCGGTAGCGGGTGATCGCCGGCCTCAGCGCGCCCTCGGCCACCGCGCGCACCTCGCTGGCGAATGCGCGGGTCTGATCCTCGGTCCAGCCCGCCCGGGGCTCGGCGGCGCGGGCCACGACGTGCCACTCCTCGAGCGGCGCCTCCAGCGCCCCGTCCATCATCGTGAGCGTTCGCCGCACGCTCTCGGCGCTGGCCACGAGCCTCTCCTGGAGCCCGAGGGTCAGCGTCTCCCGCGCCTGATCGATGGAGCGGGAGAGCGCCGCGTAGCGCCGGACCAGGCGGGACCCGTCCTCGGGCCCGTTGAGCGGCTGGCTCTCGGCGAGCTCGTTCATCCAGGTGACGGGGTTGTCCCGCGCGCCCACCGACCAGCGCTCCATGCGGCAGCGGCTGACGCGGAGGCTGCTGGCGAGCTCATGCTCGAACAGGGCGAGGGTGGTGCGGTCCTCGGGGCGGAGCGCGCCGCGGTCCAGGGCCTCCGCGCGGTCCAGCAGGGCGCGGAGCTCACGAAGATCGGCCTCCACCGCCTCAGCCGAGCGATCGGTGGCCCGGTCGTCGTAGCGGTGGTCCCCCAGCCGCGTGGCCCACTCGGGCCAGCGCGCCAGGGTCCACTCCCAGTGGTCGGAGAGGAGCTGCGCCAGCGCGGGATCCTGGACCCCGGCGATCGCCTCGGTGTTCATGGTCGGCTCCTTGGGGGGCACGGAGGGGTGCGCGCAGGAGAGCGCCAGCAGGAGCAGGGCGCTCAGCCCTCGGTGAGGCACTCGGGATCCTCGTCGACCGCCTCATCGCAGTCGTCGTCCACGCCGTTGCACTCTTCGGTCTGCCCCGGGTAGATCTCGGCGTTGCCGTCGTCGCAGTCCGAGCCGTTGCCCACGAAGCCGTCGGGCTCCTCGCAGGCCGTGGTGGTGGTCTCGGCGGAGCCGTAGTCGTCCTCGTCCCCGTCCCGGTACCAGATGAGCGCGTCGGCCGCGTCGTCCTCGTCCTCGAGCCCGTCGCAGTCGTTGTCGAGGCCGTCGCAGAGCTCGGTGGCCTCCGGCCCCACGCCGCTGAGCGCGTCGTCGCAGTCCGGGCCGCCCGTGGTGTCCGCCTCCGCGCCGTCGTCGTCCAGATCGCAGTCCATGGTGACCGTGATCGGCACCACCACGGCGTCCTCGATCGGCTCCTCCGCCGCGCCGGTGTCGGCGGGGTAGTAGCCCACGGAGATGGTCAGGTCGGCGCTCTGGGCGCCCTCGTCCCACAGCAGCACGTCGTCGGTGACCGCCAGCTCCAGGTTCGCGGTCTCGTCCGGCTCGACCTCGTCGAAGTTCTCTGCCTTCAACACGATCATCCCGCTGCCCGTGCCGCTGAGATCCTCCGCCGTGACGCGGAGCGTGCGGGTGTCCAGGTTCAGCACGGTGATCGTGGCCGAGGGCGGATCGTCCTGATCGTAGCGGATGCTGCCCAGATCGACGTTGTCGGGCGTGATCCGGTACTGAAGCTCCGTGGTCCCCTTCTCCGGCTCCTCGCAGCCGAGGAGACCGAGCAACACAAGCGCCGAAACGGCATGGACTCTGGACATTCTCGCTCCTACAGTGGCTCCTCGGACAGGGTGCCCCCGGTCTCGAGCGCGGGCGTCTCCACCGTCCCGAAGACGGCGGGCGCGGGGACCTCGGTGGCGACCGCGTCGATCTGCTTGCCGAAGAGGGTGGTGGCGTAGCTCAGGAGCAGGCCCTCGTCGGACCAGCAGAGCTCCATGGGGCCCGTGTCGGGCTCGAAGGAGGCGCAGCGCGCCGAGACCTCGGCGGCGCCGACCTTGACGGTGCGCTCGCCCAGATCCCGCGTCGCCCCGCCCGTCACCACCCCGGTCTCCGCCGCCAGCACGTAGGCCGTCGGGTTGTCCAGCAGGAGCAGGTGCCGGCGCGGGTCCAGCAGGTCCAGGCTGGTGAGCGTGAGCTCGCTGCCGCGGTAGTACCAGGTCTTGAGCTCGCCGCCCTCGGCCACCGTCACCATCCAGCGCCGGTCGGGCAGCAGGCGCCCCTGGATCTCCGTGTTCTTGCCGTCCAGCTGCACCGCGCTCACGAAGCCGGGGCTCCCGCCGGCCTTGGCGGTGGCGCGGCTCTTGAGCGTGTGGGTGGTCCCCGCCACCACCACCGTCAGCTCCGTCCAGGTCTCCAGGATGCGGATCTCGCCCCCGCTGGTCTGCAGGTAGCGGAGCGTGAGCTCGCGCTTGCCGACCGAGCGGCCGTCCAGGCGCAGATCGTAGACCACCTTCTGCTCGCCGGCCCAGGAGAGGCCGCACCAGAGGAGCAGGGCGTACAGCAGGGACAGCATCGCGGCTCCGAGGGCTCTGGGGTCAGGACGACTCTATTTCCCCCGAGCCCGGTGGGCCATTCCAATTTCGGACGCGAAGGCGCTCACTCCGGGGTCGGCGGCGGCTCCTCGCTGATGGGCGACTCCTCCTCGAGCGCCTCCTGGGCGCGGCCGTCCGGCGGATCATAGAACCAGGCCGCCTGCTCCTCGCCGATCCAGCCCATGTCCGCGGCGGTGCGGTAGCCGATGCGCAGCTCGGACAGGCTCCGCGCCTCCGCCTCCTCGCGGAGCCCCAGCGGCCGGTCTACCGCCATCAGCTCGGCGTAGCGCTGGGGGAAGAGCGGGTCGGCGAAGGGCTCCACGTAGCCCTCGGGGTAGACGGCGAGGCTGCTGGCCTCGTCGTAGAGGTCGCGCGCGCCCAGCGTGTGGGCGAGCTCGTGCGCGACCGTGGCCAGGGCGTAGGTCGGGTTCTGCTCGTCCAGCGCGATGAAGGCGATGGCCAGGCGCCCCTTCTCCGAGCCGCGCGAGTGGGCCGCCAGATCGCTCTCGCTCTCGCCGTAGACCACGTAGACGCGCACCGCCACGTCGTCCGGGTCCAGGCCCCGGGTCTCGACCAGCTCGCTGAAGTAGCCGGCGTAACGCCAGCTCTGGAGGGCGATGCGCCAGAGCGGATCGTCCGGCTCGCCCAGCGAGGGGGGGCGCACCTGCTCTGCCCAGGGGCCGCGCAGCTCCAGGCGCAGGTAGGGCCCGGCGCGCCCGGTGTAGCGCTCGCGCTCCTGGTCGAACCAGGGGCCGATGTCGCGCAGGGACTCCTCGTCGGAGCCGCGCTGCTGGTTCATGCGCCGCACGATGGGCGCGTGCAGTCGACCGGGCGGCACGAACTGGTAGAGGCCCACGGTCACGACCCCGTCGGGCGCCACGCTCGCCGCCTCCTCGCGGAGGAAGCGGGAGAGCTCGAAGAGGAAGACCGCGAAGAGGAAGACCATGAAGAGCTGGCGCGCGCGCAGCTCCCGGCGCTCGCGCTGCTGGCGGCGGAAGCAGGCGGCGCAGAGCGGGCGGCTCTCGGCCGCGATCACGCACTCCGCGCAGATCGCGCGCTTGCAGCGCCGGCAGCTCCGGGCCGCCAGGGCCGTGACGTGCTCCGGGCAGTAGGGGCTGTGCGGCGGGGGCGCGCTCTCCTCCAGGAGCGCCACCCTGGCCCCCACCAGGCGCAGGCGCTCAGCGGTCTGGTGCGCGGCCTCCTGGTCGTCCACCACGCGCAGCACGATCGGCAGATCATCGGCGTCGATCGTCCGATCTCGCGGGAGCACCGACATCAGCGCCGCCGAGCCCCCCGGGGGCAGACGGACCAGCACGACCCGCCAGCGGGGCCTGTCGAGCGCGGGAGGGGGGTCGACGACGGACACGCAATGAGGAAGATAGCGGGTATGCCTGCCCTCGTGTGGTCTCTGGTCTGCGCGCTGCTCCTGGTCTCGCTGGGCGATCTGCGGGAGGAGGTGCGAGCGGCCATTCCGCTGCTGCTGGTCTGGGGCGTCGGCGTGGTGGTCCTGCCGAAGCCGCAGGGAGGAGCGGCGCGCGTGGGGGTGGCGGCGCTGATCATCCGTGTGGTGCTGCTGGCCTCGCCCGTGTCCCTGTCGGACGACCTCTACCGCTACCTGTGGGAGGGCAAAGCCGTGCTGCTGGGCGGCAACCCCTACCTGCACCCGCCCGCCTGGGAGGGCTGGCCCGCCGACCCCATCCGCGCGCAGGTCGGCCACCCCACCATCCCCACCATCTACCCGCCGGTGGCGATGGCCCTGTTCACGGCCGTCTCGGCGTTGCTCTACGATCCGCTGGGGATGAAGCTGGCCTTCGGGCTCTGCGACGCGCTGCTGGCCTGGGCCCTGGCGTCCACGCTGGCGGGGCGGGGTCGGAGCACGGCGCCGGCCTGGCTCTACGCCCTGCACCCGCTCGGCGCCGTGGAGAGCGCGGGCAGCGGCCACCTGGACAGCCTCGCCCTGCTGATGCTGGTGCTGGCGATCCGCGGCTGGGATCGCGGGCGGCGGGGGCTGGGCGGCGCGGGCGGGGTGTGGGCCGCCACCCTGGGGGCGGGGGTCAAGCTCTTCCCGGCCCTGCTCCTGCCTACCCTGCTGCGGGCGCCGGGGCCGCGGGGGAGGCGGCTCGCGGCGTTGGGGGTGGGGCTCGGGTTGCTGCTGCTGCTCTCGGCCCCCTTCTGGGACGCGGGCGAGACCATGTTCTTCGCGCTGGGCAACTACACGCGGCGCTGGTCCTTCAATGGATCAATCTTTCCGATCCTTGAGAATGTCTCATGGATGACGATGAACGACGACCTGCCCGCCCGGCGCCTGGCGGTGGGGCTGGGGGCGATGGTGACGGTCCTGGCGGCGTGGCGGCGGCGGGATCCGGCGGAGGTGGCGCTGTGGGCCGGCGGCGCCTTCGTGCTGCTCTCGCCCACGGTCCACCCCTGGTACGTGGCCTGGGCCTGGGTGCCGGCGCTGCTCTGCGGGGTCCGGTCCTGGACGGTGCTGGCCACGCTGGTCCCGCTGGCCTACGCCGTGCTGAGCACGCTGGACCTCGAGCGCGACGCCTGGGTCGAGCCCGCCTGGACGCGCCCCGCGATCTACCTGCCCTTCTTCCTGTGCCTCGCCGCGGAGCGGGCCTGGCGGGCGCTCACGCCGGGGCCGGGAGCTCAGGACGTCCAACTCAAGAAATCTTGATAGCCTGGGTCCGCCGTCTGGCCCTATGATCGCTGTACAGACTTCGTGGACAGTCTCGTCCGCGGGTCTCTACACCAGCCCTGTCTCGAGGTGCGCCCATGCGCGTCTGTACCTTTCTCATGTCTCTGGCCCTCCTCTCGACGCTCCCCACCGCGCTCGCCGAGGTGTTCACCAACCCCACCGCGGAGACGATGAAGGCGAGCTCCTTCCACCTGATCGACGCGAGCGGCAAGTACGTGTCGCATCAGCGCGAGACCACGCAGCGACTGGTCGCGGACCGGAGCACCCCCTGGGCCTGGGAGAGGTTCACCATCGAGGATCTGGGCGGCGGCAAGGTGGCGCTGCTGACCCCCAAGAACCTGTACGTGACGGCGGACGAGACCATCGGGATGGAGCTCATCGCCAATCGCAATTCCCGGGGACCCTGGGAGACCTTCACGCTGGAGTCCGTGGACGGAGGGATCGCGTTGAAGGCCTGGAACGGCCGATACGTGAGCGCCGACCAGAGCCGGGGCGGCCTGCTGGTCGCCGATCGGGAGAAGCGGGGGCCCTGGGAGACCTTCAAGGTCGAGCCTTTCTCCATCTTCTCCGTCGTGAAGACCCCGAGCGCTGGGCAGCGCTTCGCCCTCAAGACGACCAACCTGCTGTGCGTGGACGTGGAGGGCGAGAAGGCGGCGGCGGGCACCCGCCTCATCCTCTGGGCGTGCAAGCAGAGCGTGGAGAACGTGGGCGGTCTGTCTGTACCCCGAACCTCGAAGAACCAGCGGTTTTCCTTCGTTGGCGGAGCGATGCTGAGCTCGGACCTCGCGCAGGAGGGGACCTGGTGCGTCACCCATCACGGCCGCGGCAATCCTGTCACCATCGAACTCTGCCTGGGCGGGACGGCGGGCCAGTCCTGGAAGGTCTACGGTGTGGACGAGAAGCGCTTCGACCTGCTCGGGACCGAGGGCTACGAGGGGCATGCGACCTTCCCTGCGCTCGTCAACATCCTCGCGAATGTTCAGATCCGCTCTCCCGAGGGGCTCTGTCTGGACGTCCGCGGGGGAGAGCTGCTGGCCGGGCGCGAGCTCATCGCCTGGGAGTGCAAGAGCTACGGGTTCAATCAGGTGTTCCTCGTTGACTGAGGCTCCGAGCGCGCTGGGGCGTGCTACCGTGAGCCCATGTTGCTCCTCGCCCTCGCCCTGCACGCCCCCGTCGAGGCCGCCGAGCCTCGGCACCTCGGCCTCGTCGCGAAGGCCCTCGCGCTGACGGAGGGCGAGGGCCGGAAGCTCGTCCAAGGCCAGATGATGGTCCTCGACCAGGACATGGGGACCTACATCGGGGGCTATCGCGAGATCTACCGGCAGGATCTCCCCCTGCTGGTGACGGCGGACAGCCTGAATTTTCCGCTGCACCAGATCTTCCTCGACCAGATCGTGGCAGAGGAAGCGGGCATCCTGCTGCCCGATCTGGTCGCGGCGCTCCGGGCCATGGAGGCCGCGGCGCTCCCCGACGCCCTGCCCGAGCAGGTGCGCATGGACGTCCACCTTCACCTCTGCGTGGCGCTCGCCCTCGCCACCCAGCCCGACGAGGCGCGGCTGGAGGCGGGCTGCGCCGATGAGGCCGTGACGGCGAAGGCGAGGGCCATCCTCGGCGTTCTCCGAGACGGATGGCTAAACGATCGCGAGGTGTGGAGCGGCGGCTCCGCGGGTCCGCCCGTCCCGGTCAACCTGCAGGGGCGGGATCGGGTGCTGGATCCCTCGGCCTTCGTGCCCGCCGCGCCCTACACCGACGAGGAGGGGCAACGCTGGTTCCGGGCCGTGACCTGGCTCCGCGAGGGGGCCTTCGGGTTCGGGCGCGAGGCCGAGGGCGGGGGGCTGGAGGTCGATCGACGCGCGGCCCTCGGTGCCCTCACCCTGAGCGGGCTGGCGGCGGAGCCCGAGATCGCCGCGCGCTGGGCGCCCGTCCGGCGCTGGGTGCGCGGCGTCTACGGCGAGCCCGACGGGGCCGACCCCGAGAGCCTGGGGGCCTGGATGGCGGGGCGGGATGTGGCCACGCTCGCGGAGAGCTCGGGTTGGGAGCGCGATCTGGCGGCGTCTGAGCTCGGGCTGGTGGTCTCCGGGGTCGAGCTCGGCGCGGGGCCGGGGCTCCTCCAGCGCTTCTCGCTGCTCCCGCCGGCCCTGGCGGTGGACAGCGCCATCCTGGGCGGCCTGGCCCCGGTGGGGGCGCGCCCGGAGCTCGCCGCGCTGCTGGGCGCCCTGGGCAACGCGAGCGCCTTCTCCTGGGTGCCCGAGCCCCAGCGCACCCGGGCCGCGGTCTGGGCGCGGGATCTGCGCCAGCTCCCGCCCGAGCACTGGACCGGCTCGCTGCGGGATCGCTGGCTGGACGCCGTGCGCGCGCTGGCCGACGGGCGCGCCGGGGCGAGGCCGGGCCCCTGGGCCGGGGACCTCGGGGCGCGACGCACGGCCATGCTCCAGCTCTCCACCTGGACCCTGCTCCGTCACGACACCCGTCTCTTCGCGCCCTACGCCAACGAGGGGGGATGCTCCTTCCCCGAGGTCCTCGTCGAGCCCTACCCCGCCTTCTACGAGGCCCTGGCCGGGATCGCCGGGGCCATGCGCGAGCTGCTCGCCCAGCGGGCGGAGGCCGAGCTCCTGGCACACCTCTCCGAGGTTGAGCGCACCCTGCTCCGCCTCCGCGACATCGCCCTCGCCCAGGCCGGCCCCGCGCCGCTCGCAGCCGCCGACCAGCGCTGGCTCCAGGGGGCCGTGAGCTTCCAGCCGGCGGGTGAGTACGAGGGCGACGCCATCGACGGCTGGTACCCGAGCCTGTACTGGCCGAAGCCGGAGATCACGCTCACCGATCAGGCCGTCAACTGGGAGCGCGTGGTGGTCGACGTCTACGTCCGCCCGCCCGACGAGGACTTCGGCGGCGAGGTGCTGCACGTCGGCACCGGCGCCGTCCGCCCCCTCCTGGTCGTCGCCCCCTCCTGCGAGGGCCCCGTCGTCGCCGTCGGCCCCACCCAGGACATCCACGCCCTCTGGACCCCTGGGATGGCGCGGATGAGCGACGCCGCCTGGACGGGTCGGCTCAGCCCCGAGTACGGGAGCGACCAGCCGCCGCTGGACCCCGGCCACCCCGCCTGGCTGGCCCCGCTGTTCGCGCCGGGGCGCTGAGCGGGGCGTGGGGCGCCGTGATATTCTGATCTTGAGGATTCGAGACCGGATGGCGCGCGCCCAACGAGTCGCACTGGCACCATCGCCCGTCGCCGCGGAGCCCATGCGCTTCGCGCCCGACATCCTCAAGCGCTTGGGTGAGGAGCTGATCCCGTCGATCGACATCGGGATTGTCGAGCTCGTGAAGAACGCCTATGACGCGGACGCCACCGAGTGCAGGGTCATGCTGGAGGGGGTTGAACGACCCGGAGGAGTATTGCGGGTCTCGGATGACGGCGTCGGCATGACCTTGGAGGCGATCCGCGACGGATGGCTGGTGCTCGGGCGATCCGCGAAGGCCTCTCGGGCGCGCACCCGCCTCGGGCGCGTACCCGCGGGTGACAAGGGGCTCGGTCGGCTCGCCGCGCTCCGACTGGGAGAGTGGGTTGAGCTGGAGACGCGCCCCGCCGCTGAGCCCGGCGTCGCATACAGGCTGCGCGTGGACTGGTCGTTGTTTGATGGCGTCCGCGTGGTCGAGGACGTGCCTTTTGATATTCTTCGGGAGCGCACCGGGGGATTCCCGGGGACGGATCTTGTCATCGGCGGGCTGGCGCGTTCGCTTGGGCGCGCGGAGCTCGAGCGTCTGGCGCGCTCGCTGGTGCTGCTGAACGATCCATTTCAGAACAAGACGGGCTTTCGTGCCGTTCTGGAGGGCTCGGGGTTCGACGATCTGGAGCGTCGGGTCAAAGACGCCTGGTTCGACGCGGCAGACTACCACTTGAGGGCCGAGCTGAAGGTGGAAGGGATGGCCAATGTCCAGGTGCAGGACGCCAGCGGACACGTCCGCTGGGAGTCGAAGCTCGGACCCTACAAGGCGATTCCCGCTGTGTTCGAGCTGTGGGCGTACCTGTTGGAGGTGAAGAGCTTCAATCCATCCCGAGGTGTAAGTCTCCCGCAGGTTCGGGAATGGTTGAAGGCCGTCGGAGGCGTGCATCTGTACCATCGTGGCATGCGCATTGCACCATACGGTGAGCCTGGACACGACTGGCTGGACATGAACCTGGCACGCGCTCGGAGTCCTGAGGAGCGCCCGTCTACGAACAATGCCATCGGTCGCATGGTCGTGGAGGACCGGGCAGAGCTCCTTGTCCAGAAGACGGATCGGAGTGGCTTCGTCGAAGATGAGACGTTCAAGGAGCTGCGACGCTTCGCGCAGGACTCGTTGAATTGGATGGCGGTCGAGCGCGTCAAAGCGCGCGACCAGCAACGGAGGAATCAGCGCCGCGCTGCTCCAGTGAGCTTGGAGAGCTCGCGAAAGTCAGTTCAGAAGGTCATCTCTACGCTCCCCGAAGATCAGAGGGCGAGCATCGGCGCCGCGGTGGATGAGCTCTCTGCGGCCTCCGAGCGGCAGGTGCGAGCGCTCCGCGAGGACATGGAGCTATACCGCACGCTAGCAACGGTCGGCGTGACCACGAGCGTCTTCGCCCACGAGACAGACAAGACCGTGGGCAGCGTCGCTCTGAACGCTGCGCGGATCGAGAAGCGGGGTCGCCTGTTGCCGCCTGAAGTCTTCGATGCAACGCTGAAGAGCCCGCTCGCGCTCCTGCAGCGAAACGCGCGGGCGCTGAGTGCGTGGACGGCGCTGCCGCTGTCCCTCCTCCAGCGGAAGAAGCGCGCCCAGGGTCGTGTGGATCTCAACCAGACCATAAGGGCGCTGCTGGATCGGCTCGGTTTCTTTCTCGATGAGTCGAAAATCACGCTGGAGTTGGATCTTTCGGCGGAGGCGCCATCGGTCCATGGGACGGTTGCGAACGTGGAGGCCATCCTGACCAACCTCATCGTCAACGCCATCAAGGCGCTGCAACTTCCACGCGAGTCTCGCGATCCGAGGAGAATTCGGGTCGAGACGACCTGCGACGGGGCCACTGTGGCGATCATCGTCTCCGACAGCGGCCCTGGTGTGCGCGGGATCTCCCTCGATGAGATCTGGCGTCCAGGGCAGACGGCCTTCCCGGAAGGGTCCGGGCTGGGCCTCACCATCGTCCGAGATGTCGCGGAGGACATGGGGGGGCGCGCATGGGCCGTCGCCAATGGCGCGCTGGGAGGTGCGACCTTTGGGGTAGAACTTCCCTTGTTGCGTGAGGAGGCTCGATGATCCAGGTCAGTTCAATCGAGCTGCGAAGAGTGGTGATCGTGGACGACGATCCAGACAACGCTGAGGAGGTGGCCAACCTCGTCAGCGACAGTGGATACCAGCCTTTCCCGATAACGGATCTGAAGGCGAACCTGGAAGAGATGCTGGGGCTCGCCCGTTCCCGGGGCAATGTCCTCGTCTGCGACCACCGCCTGAATGTGAAGCAGTCCGTCTCGTACAGCGGAGCGAGTCTGCTGGCGCAGTGGATTCGGCAAGGACAACCAGGGCTTCTTCTCACGGTTCTAAATCAGACGGACTGCGATACCACAATACGTCAGCACCGAAGGACGCTTCCGGTGGTGCTCCCTCGACAGGGCTTCGATGAGCTGGTCTTCCAGCAAGGACTGGATGATTGCGTCGCCGAGCTCAACGGAGATCTGCGGCCATGGCGGAGGCCCTGGCGAACTCTCGTTCATGTCTTGGAGAGGACCGACGAGCGCGGCCTCACGGTACTCGACGCGATCCTTCCTGGATGGAAGAGTCATGTCAATGTTCGGTTCCCCATCGACCTGCTGCCTGAGTCGTTGCGAGCTAAGGCGCAACCTGACTCATATTTCTTCGCCAAGGTGAACACGGGCGCAGAGGACGTCGCCGACCTGTATCTGGTGGACTTTGAGCTCGCTCCGCCTGTTGCGCTCGAGGATGCTGATGTCTGAGATACTTGTGCTCGATGTCGGACATGGGAACGCGGCCGTGGTTCGGGATCGCGCCACGGTGACGGTGATCGACGCAGGCCAGGGCTCGACGCTGCTGGAGACGCTCGAACTGCTTCGGGTAGACAACATTCACACCCTCATCGTGTCCCACGCCGACGCAGACCATCTTGGCGGGGCCATTCAGCTCCTCTGCCAACCTGGGTTGAAGATCGGGCAGGTTCTGGTCAACGGGGATCCACGCAGGTCAGGGGCCTGGCAGGACTTCAAGAGAGCGCTCGCGGATGCTCGCCAGCGAGGGACGGTGCGGCACGCACTGACCGTGGACGAGAACGACCGACTGCCCTCTGGGGAGCTCGAGGTGACCATTCTTCACCCCTCCGCCGTGACCGAGTTGTCCACCGTGCAAGGGGTAGATCTCCATGGCCGCGCTCTGACTTCAAACAGCCTCTCGGGCGTGGTGAAGGTGAGTCGGGGTGGTCGCGGTCTGGTGCTGTTTCCTGGAGACCTCGATCGCGGCGGTCTCGAGCGGTTGAAGGCCGAAGGAGCGCCACTCCACGCTGAGCACCTGGTCTTCCCCCATCATGGAGGCAGGCCAGGCGGCGGCGAAGATCCTGCGCGGTTCGCCAGCGAGCTGACAGCGCTCGTGCGGCCCTCCCGCGTCCTGTTCTCCATCGGCCGAGGAACTCACGAGAACCCGCGGCCCGAGGTCGTCGCCGGCGTGCTCGCCGCTGCCCCTGAGGTTCATATCGCCTGTACACAGCTCTCCAAGCGGTGTGCGCAGCTGACCCCCACGAGTCCTCCTTCCCATCTGGTCGACCTCCCCTCTCGGGGGCGCGGATCCGTTCCTCCGAGGGACTCGCACAGCTGTTGCCTTGGCTCGATGAAAGTCAGCATGGAAAACGACGGAGAGCGATCGTTTCCTTCGAGGGATGAACACCTGTCTTTTGTCCGTCAGGCCGCGCCCAGCGCGCTCTGCCTGCGCAGCGTGCCCTGAAATTCTCACTCCAGCAGCTACATCCACCCCCGCACCCACCCATACAGCGGCCGGAGCGCCGGCACGTACAGCAGCTCCGCCGTGTACAGCAGATACAGGCCGCGGGCCAGGAGCAGCAGGAGGGCCGCCGTGAGCGCGAGAGCCAGGATCCCGGCCTCGCCCCGGCCCATCGTGAGCGGCCGGTAGCGCGAGCGGGGGGCGGAGGGGTCGAAGCCGCGAGCGTCCAGGCTCTCGGCCAGGGCGCGGGCGCGGCGGAGCGAGCGGGCCACCACCGGGCGCAGCAGGGCGACCTCCTCGGCCACCCAGGCCCAGGGGGCGCGGCGCCAGATGGGGCGACCGCGGGCGGCGCGGGCGGCGCGGACCGTGAGCCACTCGCGCCCGACCTCGGGCACGAAGCGCAGGGCCGTGACCGCCAGGAAGCCCACGCCGAAGGGCACGCGGAGCGCCTGCAAGGCCATGAACAGGCGGTCGGGCGAGGTGGAGACCGAGAGCGAGAGCCCGCCGAAGGTCATCGCCAGCAGGCGCAGCGACTGGGTGAGCCCGTGGAGCAGGCCCTCGCGGTAGAGCGGCAGGGGCCCGAGGCTCAGGACCGCCACCCGCGGCTCGTCGGCGTAGAACAGGCCCTGCGAGAGGGTGGTGCTCCAGACCAGCGTGAGCGCCGCCAGGATCCCGCCGCCCAGCCAGCGGCGCTCGATGCGAAGGAGGAGCAGGGGCAGCGCGGTGAGCCCGCAGAGGATCCCCAGCGAGAGCGGCCGGTCCAGCGCGAGCCCGGCGAGGCTGGCCGCCAGGAGCAGGCCCAGTCGGGCGCGCGGATCGGGGAGCCAGCGGGCCTCCGGGGTGGGCGTCACCGTCTCGTCCGAGGTCTGGGTCTCCGGCGCCGCCTCCAGCACCACCCGCCGCGTCGCGTGGCGCTCGGCCAGCCCCAGATCGTGGGTGGCGAAGACCAGCGCCGATCCGGGCCCCAGCGCCGCCCGCAGGCCCGCCATCATGCGCTCCACCTGCTCCTGGTCCTGGCCGGCGGTCGGCTCGTCCAGGAGCAGCAGCGGCGCGTCCACCGTCAGGCTCGCCGCCACCGCCACCCGCAGCCGCTGGCCGCGCGAGAGCGCCTGGGGCGGGCGATCCAGCAGGTCGTCCACCGAGAGCTGGCGCGCCGCCGCGAGCGCCCGCTCCCGCGCCGCCTCCGGGCCCAGCCCCCGCTCCCGCGGCGCATAAGAGAGCTCGTCCAGCACGGTCTCCCCAAACAGGGTGAGGTCCGCCTCCTGCGGCACCTCCACCGCGCGCACGGCCCGCCGCACCCCCCCGACCTTCAGCCGCCCGGACAGCGCCCCGATGAGCGAGCTCTTGCCCGAGCCGTTCACGCCCAGCAGCGCCGCCCGCTCGCCCGCGTGGACCTGGATCGAGAGCTCCCGCAGCGCCAGCGTCGGGCCGTAGCGGACCGTGAGGCCCTCGGCCGCCACCAGCGCGGGGCCCTCGGCCGGGTCAGGAGCCTCGGAGGCCACCACGATCGCGGGCGCCCTCGCCGCGGGGGGCGGGCCGTCGCCGACCACCCGACCCTCCTGCATGAAGATCACCCGATCCACATGCAATCTGCATGAATCCACCCGGTGCTCCACCATCAGCACCGCCACCCCGCGCCGCGCCGTCTCGCGCAGCAGGGCCAGCAGGGCCTGAGCCCCGGGCGGGTCGAGCTGGGAGAGGGGCTCGTCCAGCAGCAGCAGGCGGGCCCCGGCCGAGAGCGCCGCCGCCACCACCAGGCGCTGGCGCTGGCCCCCGGAGAGCGCCCGCGGGGAGCGCCCTGGCTCCAGGGGCAGGCCCAGCAGGCGCAGGTGCAACAGCGCGCGCGGGGCGAGCTCGTCGGAGGGCCAGCCCACGCTCTCCATCCCGAAGCTCACCTCGTCCAGCAGCGTGCCCGCGACGATCTGGTCGGAGGGCTCCTGGCTCACGAAGCCCAGCCGCCGGGCCCGCTCCGCCGGGGCCAGCGCCGCCGGATCCTGGTCATCGACGCGGATCTCCCCGGTCAGCGCGCCGTGGCCGTGGCGCTGGAGCAGCCCGGCCGCCAGCCGCAGGAGCGTGGACTTCCCGCAGCCCGTGGGCCCGGTCAGCAGGGCGAACTCTCCCGCCCGGAGCTCCAGATCCACGGGACCCAGCGCGGGCCCCGCCCCCGTCGGGTAACGCCAGCTCACGCCGCGAAGCAGGAGCATCAGGGCTCCACCCGGCGCAGCGCGTCGGCGAAGCGCGTCGCCAGGCCCGCCGCCACGAAGCTGTAGAGGAAGCCCGGAAGGGCCACCAGGGCGATGGCGTACCACTCCGCGTAGAAGAGCCGGTAGAAGGCGGCGCTCATGGCCAGCCCGCTGGCCGTGGAGAGCGCGGACGCCACCCCGAAGCCCAACCCCAGCCGCAAGGCCCTCCCGACGCGCGCGCCCTCCCGCCAGCGCCCCCCCTCTGCGGTCGTCGCGCCGCGCGTGATCCCGCACAGCCAAAGGCAGCTCTCCAGCCAGAAGACGTGGCTGCCCACGAAGAGCAGGTCCACCGGCCCCATGCTGCCCAGCGCCAGCACGCGCAGCAGCCAGCCCACCACCAGCGCCAGGGTCACGACGCCGGGGCGCGGCAGCAGGGTGATCAGCGCCGCCCACAGGGCCGTGCGCAGCGCGTCGTCCAGGATGCCGGTGAGGAAGGCGGAGAAGGGCCCCAGCAGCGCGCTGACCCCCATGCTGACGAGCTGGCTGAGCGCGCTCACGGAGAAGCTCAGCGCGCCGAAGAGGGCGATGGTCGTGAGCTCCGAGGTGCGCGCGTCCCGCAGCCAGCCCGGCATGCGCCGCCCCGCCCAGCCCACGCCCGCCATGGCCGCCAGCAGCGTGAGCCCCAGCCCGGCGCTGACCATCGCGCTGCCTCGGCTCACCCCCAGCGGCCCGCTCCAGGACAGGAGCGGCGTGGAGCTCCCCAGCGGCGTGACCTCCACCGCCCGGGTCCACGGGCCGGCGCCCAGCTTCGGCGGATCGACGAAGACCGGCAGCGCCGCCCGCGCCTCCGCGCCCGCCGGCACCCGCAGGAGCACGCTGACGGTCCCGGTCCCGTCGTCCGCGTCGCGCAGGCGCGGCCGGAAGGCGGGATCGGGGGCGCCGTCCGGCCCGAGGATCCGGGCGCGCACGACGACGTTGATGGCCTTGTCCCCGCTGTTCCGCAGGCTGACCCCCTGCCAGGCCCAGGGCGCGCCCGGCTCCCGCACCCGGAAGCCCAGCCCCGCGGCGTCCAGCAGCGCCAGCCAGCCGTCCGAGGGCAGGGTCACGCGGTCGGGCGGGCGCACGAGGTCGGCGAGCCCGAGCTGGTCGGCGGGGAAGAACACCCCCTCCAGGGCGAGCTGGGCGCGGGCCTCCTCCAGCGGGATCTGCTCGGTGCGCAGGGTGAAGCGGGAGAGCGTCTGCTCGTCCGGGCGATCGAGGGGGCTCAGCGCCACCTCCACCGGCTCCTCCGCCGCGCAGCGCTCGCCGGCGCAGGAGGGAGCCTCCCAGGTCAGCAGGGCGCGCTCTCCGGTGGTCTGGAGGGTGCGCTCCTCCACCGCCCCGCCGCGGCTCACCCGGGCCAGCGCGGGGGCGTGGGCCTGCACGCTCAGCCCTACCTGCACGCGCGCCCCCGGGACGGCGCGGATCGTGAAGCGGTCGCCGTCGTCGACCGCCTCCGCCTCCTGGCCGAGCGGGGCCTGCAGGGACAGCGAGGCCGGGCCGAGGGCAGGGGTCTGGACGGCGAGGGTCCAGCTCCGCTCGCCCGCCCGAACCTCGACCTGAAGTGGAGCGCCGGGCGACCAGGGCGCGGGGACGGTGGCGCGCTGAAGCGGGGTCTGGAGGCGGCGGCTGGCCAGGGGAGCGCCCGAGGCGTCCATCACCACCACCCGATCCACCGGCAGCTCCGAACGCACCTCCACCCCGCCGGGGACGGCGCTCACCTGGGGCGGGGCGGGCTCGGCGGCGCAGGCGACCCCGAGCAGGAGCAGCGCGGGCGACCTCACCGCAGCACGGTCACCCGGTAGGCGCCGCGGACGCCACCGTCGGCGCCGCGCGTGGGCACCTCTGCCACCGCCACCCGCCCGTCCGCCGAGAGGGCCTGGCGGAAGAAGACCGGGCTCTCCGTCGGGCAGAAGGCCAGCAGGCGCTCCTGGCCGCCGCGGGCCTCGCCCCCGAGATCGAAGAGCAGCGCGCCGTAGAGATCCTCGCGGCCGTCGGCCACCCGCGGCCCGGCGCCCACCACCAGCGTGCGCCCGTCCGGCCCCACCGAGGTCCCGGCCAGCCGCTGCTCACCCCGCCAGGTCCAGCGCAGCGCGCCGTCCAGCCCATACACCCACAGCGTGTTCTCGCCCGGGTGGGCCGAGGGCGGGCGCAGGTCCGGGGCGGCGGCGCCGTAGGGGATGTTGGTGTTCGACGTGATGAAGACCGCGGCGTCCTCGTGGAGGAGCCCGAAGCCCACCGACGCGGCGATGGGCACCTCGCCCGCGAGGACCGGCGCCCCCGGCGTGAGCACCGTGGGCTCCCCGCCCGCGAGCGGCCAGAGCTGCACCCGCCCGTCGCCCAGGCCCAGCATCGCCACCCCGGCCTCCGCCGAGACGTCCACCGCCTCCCAGAGAAAAGCCTCCTTGAACCAGGGGGAGAGCGGCTCGGGGACCATGGTGGCCACCGGGGTGAGCTCGGGGAGCCGCAACACCGCGGCCCCGTCCACGGGGAGGTCGGCGGGCGGCGGGCCGGTGGCCGAGCGGTTCACCGGCGCGATGGCCAGCCCGCTCTCCGGATCCAGGCGGGGCTCGAAGAAGACGGCGTCGGCGGTCGCCTCGGGCCAGGCCCGGACGCGCTGCCCGCGGGCGTCGAAGATCAGCATGCGCCCGCGGTTGTAGCGGGTCTCTCCCTCGTTCCAGGCGTGCCCCGTCGCCACCAGCAGCTCGCCCGAGGGCAGCACCGTGAGCCCGTAGGCCGTGGGGAGCGTGTAGACCCCGTACAGATCCTCGCCCGGGGGCGGGGTGGAGCTGCCCACCTCGTCGGCCAGGCGCACGCGCCAGCGCTCGGTGAGATCCCGGGGGTTCAAGGCCCACAGGAAGGCGTCGGGGGACTGCTCGGCGGCGTAGAGGGTCTGGCCGTCCGCCGACCAGGCGAGGCGCTTGACCATACCCTCGGCCAGGCTCCGGCGCGCCAGCTCCTCGCCGCTCCAGCCGTCCAGGACCACCAGCTCGCCGGTGTACGCGCCCGCCGCCAGCAGGCTCCCGTCGGGGGACCAGGACAGCGCGGTGTCGGGGGCCTCCCCGCCCATGGCGATGAGGCGGGAGACGTCGCCCAGCGGCGCGTGCCAGAGCGGCACGCACTCGGGGATCTTCGGCGCGATGGCCTGGGTCTCGGCGACGGTGACCGTCTCACCCGGCCGCCAGTCTCGCGAGATCAGCACCTTGCCTTCGGGCAGCGCCTGGCCCTGGCCCTGCCCCGCCGGCACGATGAGGCCGCCGCGGACGAAGATGGGATCCACCGCGGGCGGCGGGGGCTCGGCGCAGCCCCAGATCAGGGCGAGGATCGCGATCACGGCACCTCCCAGGCGGGATCTTCCCAGTCGATGGCGGCCAGCGCCGCGCAGTCCACCAGCCCCTCGGCCCGCGCCGCGCAGGTCTGGGAGACCGCGTCCTCGTCGGCCCCCGCGTCCTCGGCCAGGAGCCGCTGCTCCCAGGCCCAGGTCTCGCAGGAGGCGCGATAATCCTCCTCTCCCGCGTAGCCCAGCGCCGACCAGTCGAGCCCGTCGGAGGCCAGGCACTCCCCCTGGACCGAGGCCGCGAGCGCGCACAGCTCCGCGCAGGGGTCGGGCCCCGGGTCGCAGGCCAGCAGGCAGGTCAGCAGGAAGGAGCGGAGGAGCATGTCTCAGTAGAACGCGAGAGAGTAGGGTTCGAGGCTGAAGGTCAGCGGCTCGCCGTCCCCGGCGGGCGCGCAGGCCTCCACGTCATAGCGCAGGACGCCGGCCGGCGCCTCGGGGGCGGACCAGCTGGCGCGGGCGGCCAGCCAGGCCTCGCCGCTCGGGGCGACCTCCACGTCGGCCACGTAGCTGTCCAGCGTCTCCAGCAGGGTGAGCTCGCCGGTGGCCCGGTCCAGGCAGTGGACGCTGTACAGCCAGCTCTCGTCGGTCGTCACCACCAGGGCCGAGCCCCCGGCGACCGGCGCGATGGCGGTGTAGTTCAGGCTCAGCTCGCTCTCGGGCGGGGCGATGGCCGTGAGCGAGCCCGCCGCCGGGTCCAGCGCGTAGAGCCCACCATCCCAGGAGAAGGCCCCCTCCGCGTCGAAGTAGGCCCCCGTGCGCACCAGCAGCCCGCCCGCGGTGTCCGGGTCCGGCCGCAGGCTGGGCACGGGCGCGGCCTCCCACTCGTCGGAGATGGTCCGGGTCTCGCAGTCGATGGCCAGGACCAGGCCGCCCACGGCGCTCCAGTAGGTGGTGGTCTCGTCGAGCTGCTGCAGCGCGAGGTAGAGCGTCCCGTCCAGAGCCACCAGGCTCCCCGCCTCGGGCAGCCCGTCGCCGTCGTCATAGGCGCTCAGGTCCACGGTGGCCAGCTGCGCGCCGGTCTCGGGATCGTAGGCGCCCAGGTAGTCCTCCCCGTACAGGCTCACCCACAGCGCGCCCCCGCACATCGCCGCGTCCTGCGGGTTGGCCCCGTCGCCCACGGTGAATTCGAGGGTGGGCTCGCTCAGCGCGCCGGGGGCGAACAGCATCACGCTGTCCTCCGTGCCCCGGTTCAGCACGACGATCTGGCCCTCGGTCACCCGCGCCACCGAGTCCCCGGAGAGGGTCAGCAGCCCGTCCTCCACCGCGCCGTCCCGCAGGTCGACCGTGGCCAGCCCGCCCGTGGCGTAGTCCGACGACACCGTCGTCAGGATGGCCATGGTCTCCTCCTCCCAGGCGTCGTCGCCCGTGTCGTCGAAGACCAGCTTCCCGTCCTCGCACGCGACGAGGCCGAACAGTACGAACAGAATCCTCGGGTTCATCTCTCCTCCGGGTCCGGCACCGCGCGCAGGCTGAGCAGGAAGCTCCGACCGGGCAGCGGGTAGCCGTTGAGATCGGTGATCGCGACGACCACCCTGGCGGGGTCGTCCGGGTCCTGGGGGTTGCGCGGCACGACCTCCACCTGGCGGTCCAGCAGGTTCTGCACGTCCAGGCTCAGGCTCAGCGGGCCCCAGAGCTCTACCGAGAGGGCGGCGCTGTGCAGCGCGCGGGGGGCGGCCCACTGCACGTTCGCCGCGTCCAGCGTGTAGCCGTCGGTGTACGAGAACGTGTGGCTGAGGCGCAGCGCGTGGGGGCCCTCGGTCGAGAGGGCCGTGCTCTGGGACAGATCCCAGGTGGGCACGCGGGGGAGCTGCTTGCCGGCGTAGATCGGGTCTTCGGAGAGGTTCTCCGAGCGCGTCCAGCAGAGGGCGGTGTAGGATTCTAGGAAATTTCCTAGCTTCAGCTCCGCCGCGCTCTCCAGCCCGTCGGTGCGCGTCTGGCCCAGGTTGATGGGGACCATGACCTGCTGGCCCGTCTGGACGTAGCTGATGAGGTCGCGCGAGCGGCTCAGGAAGCCGGTGAGCTCGAGCCCGCCCTGCGCCCAGCGGCCGGCGGGGAGCTCCACCCGCAGGCCGAGGTCGGCGCCCCGGGCGCGCTCGGGCACCAGCTCGGGGTTGCCCACGGTGCTCCCGCGATCCCCGAAGAGCTCGCTCATGTCGGGAGGGCGGAAGGCGGTGCCCAGGCGGAGCTTGAGGGCGAGGGTGTCGGTGGGGCGCCAGATCAGCCCGAGGCGGGGGTCCAGGTGGACGTGGAGCGTGGTGTCCACGGCGTCGGTGGGGCTGGCCACCTCGGCGGCGCCCAGCAGGTCGTGGTTGTCCAGGACCGTGAGCAGCAGCCGCGGCTCCAGCGCGAGGCTGTCCGCGGCGAACCAGCCGATGCCGCCGAGGGTGGCGGTGCCGGCGAGCCGCCGCCGAGGCCCCTCCTCCGCGCCCTGGATCAGGTCCTCGGCGCTCCAGGTGTCCCGGCGCAGGGTGCCCGCGGCGGTGGTGACGAAGGGCCCGGAGCCGCCCAGGCGCGCGCTGCCCAGCAGCCCCACGGAGCCGGTGCGCTGGCGGCTCCAGGTCTGACCCGTCCCGATCTCCCCCGCCCGGTCGTCGTAGAGCTCCTCCCGCCCCCAGCCCCAGGCCCGCGCCGTGCCGTGGAGTCCGGCGTCGCCGAAGCCGAGCTCGGCCACGCCCAGGTTGCGCCAGGTGCTCAGGCTGGCCTCCTCCGCGGGGGCGTCGGCGTTGCCGGGAAGGCGCTCGTCGCGCAGCAGCAGGGCGTTCAGCAGGGTGAGGCGCAGGCCCTCGCGGCCTACCCGGGCGCGGGCATGCGCGGTGAGCTGCGCCTTCTCGTTGTTCTCGCGGCCGTGGACGCTGTCGTCCAGCATGTTCCAGGTGGTGCCGTTGTCGTCGAAGTAGGGGAAGTCCCCCGCCGTGCGGACCCCCTCGACCATGGCCCAGGCGTCCGCGGGCGCCCCGCCCAGCTCGCCCCGCGCGCCGCCCGCCCCCAGCCCGCGCAGGGTCCCGAAGGAGCCCGCCGACAGCGTCGCAGCCGTGGGCGCGCGGTCCTCGCCGGTCACGAGGTTGACCACCCCGCCTACCGGGGCCGCGCCGAGCTCGGGGGGCGCGTCCCCGCGGTAGAGCTCGACCCGCTGGAAGGCGCCCAGCGGCAGCTCCGAGAGGTTGATGACGGCGCCCCCGTCGGGGTTGAGCGGGACCCCGTCCAGGGCGACGATCACCTGCCGCGCGCTGGACCCGCGCACCGCCACGCCGCTCCAGTCCCCGAGCCCGCCCAGGCGCTCGACGGTGGCCCCAGGCGCCATCTCCAGGAGCGAGGCGACGTCGTCAGCCGGGGTCGCCCGCTGGGCCACGTCCATCACGGTGACGGCGGCGGCGGTCCGCCGTGGATCCGGGCCCCGGGCGCGCTCACCCTCGACCACGACCTGCTCGGACAGCGCGATCCCGTCGCCCTCGGCCGCCGAGACAGACCCCTCGCCCGACTCAGCGTGAGCCAAAGTGAGCAGCAGGACCGGCAAGGGAGCGACCAGGGTCGACCTCAGCCGGGGCAGAGCGAGGCAGCCTGGCGAGGCGACCCGGCCTTCAACCCCGAAGGCACGGAAAAGTCACCGCAGAGGCCGGTCTCCTGGCTCCTGGATCATCCGCTCCTCGCGCCTTCCAGGCCGAAGCCCGTGGCGTCTCGCGAAGAGCGTCCCCAGTCACAGTGGCGGGGGCCGCGCCGGTCTCACACCGGCTTCCCTGTTTCACCCCTCCTTTGAGGGGCACCTCGGCGGCGAGTAGGCGGAAAGAACGAGAGCGGTCAGCTAAGGGCTGAGGTCGTGGCTGTCAAGCCACCGCCCAGGCGTGGAGCATGTGGTAGAGCCAGAGGACGAGGGCGGCGCCGGCCGCGCCGAGCAGGCCAGCGGCGAGCAGACCGCGCCAGGAGCGCACCGGGGGCAGGCCGCGCCGGTCCTCGGCGCCCAGCCCGTCCAGCTCCAGGGTGAAGCCGTGGTTGCCGATGGTCAGCGCGTCGCCGGGGCCCATGGGGCGGTGGCGGACCACGCGCTTCTGGTTCACGTACACGCCGTTGCGGCTGCCCGCGTCCTGCACCCAGACGGTGCCGTTGTGCAGCAGCAGGCGGGCGTGCTCGCGGGACACGCTCTGATCGGGGATCACCACGTCGCAGGAGTCCTCGCGCCCCAGCAGCAGACCATCCTCGGTCACCCTGAAGCGCTTGCCCTTCAGGGGACCTGCGGTGGCGACGAGCTCAGGGGCCTGCTCCAAGAGGGCGCTCCGTAGGGCGATTGACGACGTACCGACTCTGAAGGGCTGTCCAGGCGACGACGGGGCGGAGACACGAAGCGGCTTCGTAGTGGAAGAAGGTTGATTTTAACATAGCAACGGAGATCGGCACCGTCATCTTTCCCGACCTTTCGCGGGCCTGTCCGGGTTATGCGGCGCCAATGCGGCTGCTTCTGACCGGCGCTCGTGGTCACCTCGCCTCGCAGGCGCGCGCGCGACTCGTGGAGAGCGAGGAGATCGTGCAGCTGGGCGGGGAGGCCCCGGTGGGCGTGGTCGCCGAGGCGGGCGGGCTCCACAGCGAAGAGGCCGTGTCCCGCGCGCTCCGCGGGGTGCAGGTCGTGATTCATGACCTCCAAGGCGCCCTCGACGAGCTCGCCCCGCCCGAGGAGACGGAGCCGGAGGCGCTGGCGACGCTGCTGGTGGAGGGCACCGAGCGCCTGCTGCGGCGGGCGCGGGCGGAGGGCGTGCGGCGGGTGATCGTGCTCTCCAGCGCGCGGACCCGGGGGCTGCGGCGCGGCCCGAAGCGCCCTCCCCTGGGGGCGGACGCGCTCAGCCTCTGGCCGCGGCTCTACGCGCTCCGCCGGGCCGAGGACGCCGCGCTCGCCCACGCCGATCTGGCGCTCGCCCTGGCCCCCGCCGCGCTGCTCGGCCCCAGCCTGCCGCCCTCGGCCCTGCTCTCCCGCGTGCTGGCCCGCCGCGCCGGGCTCGCCCTGCCCGCCCGCCCCGTGCGCCTGCGCCTGGCCGACGTCCGGGACGTGCTGGGGGCGCTCAGCTCCGCGCTGGTCCGCGGCCAGACCGGGCAGCGCTACGTGCTGTCCAGCAACGCCTTCTGGCTGTCCACGCTGGACGCCCGCGTCCCCGAGGTCCGCCGCCCCGCTCCCCCGCCCGCGCCCCCTGACAGCCTGCCCGTGGGGATCGTCTGGGAGCACGACGAGCCCACGCTCGCGGTCGAGGCGCTGGGCTGGTGGACCCGGCGACCGGGGGGCACGCTGCGGGATACACTGGCGGAATTGGAGCGCAAGGGGTGAGCGCCACCATGAAGTGGAGGCTGGATGTACACCGAGGCTGAGCTGCTCGCCCTCGCCACGGATCTCGAGTCCGAGCTGGTGGAGCGCAAGGAGTCCAGCCGGGACAGGGAGGTTCGAGACCGGATCGCGCAGGCGATCTGCGCTTTCGCGAATGATCTCCCCGGGCACCGCAAGCCAGGCGTGGTCTTCGTCGGGCTGCGAGATGATGGGGTGCCCTCTGGGCTGGAGGTGACCGATCACCTGCTCCAGCAGCTCGCCAACCTCGCCGGGGACGGTGCCATCCTCCCCCGACCGACGGTGAGCGTGGGCGTGATCGAGGTTCAGGGACAGAAGGTCGCGACGGTTCAGGCCGAGCCGGCCGACGATACCCCCGTCCGCTTCAAGGAGCTGGTCTGGATCCGTGTCGGGCCGCGCCTCGCGCGCGCCACCCGCGAGCAGGAGCGCGTGCTGACCGAGCGGAGGCGGGCGGCCGACCTGCCCTTCGACAGTCGTCCGCGCTACGGCGCTCAGGTCGCAGACCTCGATCTGGATCTGATCCGTCGGGACTTCATTCCGCGGGCTGTGGATCCTGAGGTCCTGGAGGAGAACCATCGGAGCCTCGAAGAGCAGCTCGCAGCCCTGCACCTGACGAGCCCCGAGGGGGTACCCACTAACGCTGCGCTGCTGCTCTTCGGGCGTGAACCGAGGCGCTGGTTCCCAGGGGGATACGTTCAGTTCATCCGTCTCGAGGGTGTGGACTGGAACAGCGAGATCCTCGATCAGAAGGAGATCGACGGCCCGATCCCTCAGATGCTGCGCAGGCTCGACGACATCGCGCTCGCGAACATACGCATCGCCACGGAGGTCGGAGGCGAGCTGGAGGAGCGGCGACGCCCGGACTATGCGCTCGTGGCGCTCCAGCAGCTCCTGGGGAATGCGCTGCTGCACCGAACCTATGAGCTCTCGACGAACGCCTACGTGAAGTGGGTGTGGTTCCGGGATCGGATCGAGATCAGCAGCCCTGGCGGGCCCTTCGGAATCGTCAATACCTCCAATTTCGGTGAGGACGTCAACGACTACCGCAACCCCCAGCTCGCCGCGGGGTTGAAGATCCTGAAGCTGGTCCAACGCTTCGGTCTCGGGCTGCGCAAGGCGCGGGAGGCTTGTGAGCAGATCGGGAGCCCGCCGCCCGAATTCAAGGTGACGAACGAACGGGTGGTGGTCACGGTCTTCGCCCGCCGCGGGCGCGCTCTGCTCAGCGTGGACACGGTCGGCAGTCTCCAAGCTCCGCCTGGCCCTCCCGTCTATCTGGCGCTTCGCGCACCCCGTGGAGCCAGCCCCACGCTCGACGAGGCGCTCCGTCGCTACCCCTTGGAGGGAGCGCAGTGGCGTCAGGCCCTCGAGGACGTAGAGCGTGAGGTGCTCCAGATCGCCTCCAGCGGTCCCGAGGAGATGGTGGTCAGCGTGCAGGCTCCTTACCCGTTGGCGGCCTGGGTCGGGCGTTGCCTGGATCGCCACGCCCGCGGGCGGCGTGTCGTCCTCGCCCAGCGCGCTCCCGACGGGAGCGAGGTCTCCCTGTTCGTGCCCGGCCAGGTCTCGGGGAGAGAGGTAGCGGGGTACGCACCGATCCGCGTTGAGCCGGGTGTAGCGCCTCATCGGGGTGGCGTGCTGCTCGTCCTGGAGGGCCCGCGAGCCTTGGCGGACGCTGCGAGGGATGAGCTCGCGCGCGCCACGGAGGTGAGCGAGATCCTGATCCTCTCCCCGGGTCGGGAGGTTCAAGTCTTCGGTGTGCCGGCCCTCTTGTCGGCCTGTGCGGCCCTCCGCGCTGCCCTCACCCAGATCCTGCGCCGCCACCCGGATGAGCCCATTCACGTCGTGACGACGGCGCCCGCTGCCATCATGGTCGAGCTGGGGCGGATCCTGGCGTCCGCCGCCGCGCCGGTGTTGATCTACGTCTTCGACCCTTCGCTGCGCGCCCATCGCGCCGTGCTCGACATCTCCAGCGGGAGGGTCTTAGACTGATCCACCGTTCTCTCTCATCTCCCGCAAGACACGGCGAGCAGGCTTGACGCAGGCCCTCCAGCGCGCGAGCGATGGATGAAAACCGGGTGAATTGCCCGAAACTCCGGCGACGGACAACAGGCAGCCAAGGCCGACATGGAAGGATCTCTCCTGAGGGGTCGGCAAGGTTCAGAGACTAGGGTCCGAGCGAAAGCGGTAATGACCCCACGAGCGCCCGGCACCTCCATGAGGTGATGAGATAGTCCGTTCTACCGATATAATCGAACTTTCGAAACGGTAGAGGTCAGAGATAAAGAGCTCTGGCGATAACAAAGCTGAGGCTAAGAACAAAGCTCGCCGGGCCCCAGGTCCGTTGCCCAATCACTCCCGCCGCCCCAGCAGCCCGAGGTAGAGGTCGCCGTCGCCCGCCAGCGGGGGCTGGCCCAGGGCGAGGCGGGCGGTGGCGACGTTGCGGCGGTCCTCCAGGCTCGCGTCGGCGACCTCCTCGACGCGCTCCCACCAGCCGAGGGCGGCGAGGGCGGCGGCGCGGCCGGGGCCGCCGCGGGCGAGGGTGGCGACGGCGGCCTCGTGGCGGGCGCGGGCGTCCAGCGGGAGCACGCTCCACCCGTCGGTCGCGGTGGAGTAGAGCGCGCTCCCGTCCGGGGAGAAGAGGAGGTTCAGGCCGGGGCCGTCGTGCTGGTGGACGGCCCGCAGCAGGGCGCCGGTGGCGAGGTCCCAGAGCTTGACGTCGCGGGAGTAGCCGGTGGTGGCCAGCAGGCTGCCGTCGGGCGAGAAGGCCACGCCTAGGGTGGGGCCGGCGTCCGCCTCCAGGCGCCGCAGCTCCTGGCCGCTCTCCAGGTCAAAGACCACGGCCTGGCCCCTGTGCCCGCCGACCGCCGCCCTTCGTCCGTCGGGTGAGACGGCCACCTGATAGCCGATCTGATCCAGCGGGAAGCGGCGCAGCACCTCGCCGCTCGCCGACAGGAGCGCGAGCCCGGTCTCCTCGCCCATATGACCGGCGGTCAGTAAACGATCCTCGCCCACGGCGGCCAGCGCCCAGGAGGCGGCGTGGAGGCCCTGCCCCAGGGTCGTCAGCGCGCCCGTGTCGGGGTCCAGGCGGAGCAGCCGGCCCTCGACGTCCACGGTGAACAGGCCCGCGGGCAGCCAGGCCACCGAGACGGTGCGGGCCGGGGTGGAGATGAGCCGCGGCTCCCCCCGCTCCAGGTCCACGATCACGAGCCCGTCGTAGCGCGCGGCGGCGGCGATCCGGCGCGCGTCGGGGGAGAAGGCCACCTGCCGCACGCCCGTCGGGTAGCCCCTCCAGCCGCGCAGGGGGCGCGCGGTCGCCGCGTCGAGGAGGGTGATCCGGCCGTCATCGTCGCCCAGGAGCAGCAGGCGCCCCCCGTCCCCCAGGGCCAGGCCGTGGGTGACCTCGCGGTTGGTCTGCGGGGGGTGCCGCGCGGGCCAGGCGGGGCGGAGGTAGAGCAGGACCTCGCCCGCGCCGCCGGAGATGGCCAGCAGGCGCGCGTCCTCGGTCACGGCGATGGCGCTGGGCAGGTCGCCGGGGCCCACGTAGGCGGCGAGCTGCGCCCCGTCGTCCAGGCTCAGCACGCGCACGGAGCCGTCGAAGCCCTGCGCCCAGCCCACCCGATCCCCGGGCGCGACGCCCACGGCGTTGACGGGCTCCTGGGCGATGGAGATCCCCGGGCCCCCGTCGAGGAAGCGCAGGCTCCGCTCCGTGGCCGTCCCGAGCAGCACGACCCGGCCGTCGGAGCTCGTCGCCACGCTGTTCACGCCGCTCTCCTGGAGGAGGGCCGCGCCGTCCGCGGCGCGCCAGACCCCGCCCGGCTCCCCGCCGGTGCGCGTGCTGTCGGCCAGCCAGAGCTGACCGCCCAGCGCCGGTCGCCACAGGGCCGCGCCCACCGCGGGCGCCTCCGCGGGCCGGAGCGCGTCCTCACCCGGAGAGAGCACGAAGATCCTCGCCTCGCCGTCGCGCACCCACACGCGGTTCCCGTCCAGCCCGACCGCGCGCGCGCCCTCGGGGGCGGCGACCTGGCGGCGGGCCGAGCCGTCCGAGACGATCAGCGCCCCGTCCACGACCACGGCCGCCCGCCCGCGCCGGGCGTCCACCGCCCCCGGGCCCGGCTTCGCGCCCAGGCGCTCCGCGGATCGCTCCGCGCAGTCCAGCGGATCCCAGCGCACCAGCCGCCCGTCCTCCCCCCAGGAGAGGGCCGAGCGCCCGTCGGCCCCGAGGTCCAGCGCCAGCACGCGCCTCCCGCCGTGGGGCTGGCAGCGGGAGATGGGGGGCGAGTTGTCCGCGAGGTGCTGGGACCAGGCCAGATCCAGCGCCCGTCGGTCCAGCGCCCGACCCTCCAGCAGCGCGTCCGCGGCGCGCAGGTGACCCTCGGCCTCCAGCACCTGCCCCTGCCCCCCCAGCGCGTCCGCCAGCGCCACCTCCGCCGCCACCTGCCCGGCCACCGCGCCCTGCTCGGCCGCCCGCGCCCGCGCCGCGGCCTCCACCGCCTCGTCCCGGGCCTCCCCGACGTCCACCGCGTAGCGCCAGGAGCCGAGCGCCAGGGCCAGCAGGCCCACCGCCGTCGCCGCCGCCGTCGCCCGCACCGCGCCGCGGTGGCGATCCGCCCACTTCGTCAGCCGCTCCAGCGGGGTCGAGCGCAGGTGGACCAGGGGCTGACGCTCCAGCACGGCGTCGATGTCCTGGCGCAGGGCCAGGGCCGAGGGGTAGCGATCCTCGGGGCGGTGCGCCATGGCGTGGAGCATGACGCGCTCCAGCTCGGGCGAGACCTTCGGGTTGCGCTGCCGGGGCGGCGCGAGCTGGCCGGCGCGCACGGCGTCCAGGACGGTGAACACGCCCCCCTGGTAGGGCGGGCTCCCCGTGACGAGCTCGTAGAGCACGGCTCCCAGGCTGTAGACATCGGAGCGCGCGGTGCAGCGCTCCCCGCGGGCCTGCTCCGGCGCCATGTAGGCGGGCGTGCCGATGAGCCCGCCGGGCACGTCCTCGGGCCGCGCTGGATCCCAGGAGGTGGCGATGCCCCAGTCCATGAGCAGGACCTCGCCCAGCTCGCCCACCATGATGTTGTCGGGCTTCAGGTCGCGGTGCAGGACGCCGTTCTTGTGGGCGAAGGCGACGGCGTCGCAGAGCTTTCGGAAGATCTCCAGGCGCTGGCTCGTGGGTCCTAACTGACCGTGGGTCAGTAATTCGGCGAGCGAGCGACCCTGGACCCGCTTCATCGCGAGGTAGGGGCGTCCGTCCTCCGCCTGCCCGAGGTCGTGGACCGGCACGATGTTGGGGTGCTGGAGCGCGGCGGTGATCCGCGCCTCCCTCAGGAAGCGGGCCCGCTCGCCGGCGCGGTCCTCGCGCAGGAGCTTGATGGCGACCTCGCGCTCCAGCACGGTGTCGGTGGCGGCGCGCACCTCGCCCATCCCGCCCGTGCCCAGCAGCTCGCCCAGCGTGTAGCGTGGCTGGCTGCTCCCCTGAGGCGCGGGGTCGCCCACCTCCTCCAGAGGGTCGGCGTAGGTGCGGTGGTCGTCGGTGCCCATCGCCGAAGCATACCGCGCGGCGGGGCGCGCGGCGGGCGGTCTGGGTACGCGGCGCGGGTGCTGAGCGCTGCCCTGTGAACGGCCCACAGGCGTCGCAGCCGGAACGGCTGGAGGTGCATGGAACGATGAGGGGGACACAAACTAATGATATTTTTTTTTTCCATCAAACACATACTCTGGATGTCTTCCATGTGCCCCGAGCCCGTGTCAGGATGATCAGGAGCTCAGGGCATGTCGCCTTGCGCTCGACCCTATGATGTTCATCCCCGTGAGGTGCCCTTTGCGCACGTTCGCCGGTCAGCCCAAGGTCCGTGTGGTCGGCTTCATCCAGAAGATGCAGCTCCAGACGGACGGCACGACCACCCCGAGCTACATTGACATCCAGCTCCCTGAGGCCCTCGAGTGGGGACCCTATCTTGATTCTCTCCAGGTGCAGACGTCGACTGAGAACAGGACGGCCCAGTTCACCTGGCGAGTCGTCTTCTGGTGGAGCATCGACGGGCGGCGCTGGAACGGCCCGGTTGACCTGTTCTCGGCCGTCTCGGCGAACCAGGACGTGATCCAGACGGCGTACTCCACCACGACCAACTTCGGGTTGTACATGCGCTACGGGATCGCGGTGGCCAACGCCAGCGGCACCAACATCGAGCGCGCCGTGTGTTCGGCCACCCTCGTGTTCACCTTCAAGAGCTGAAGGAGGTCGCCATGTCCATGATGGTTTGGAGAATCCTCGATCGCGTCACGCTGACCCGCGACAGCGCCCCGGATCTGTCGGGCGCCTTGGACCTCGGAGGCTACACGGAGCTGCACGTCGTGTGTACCGTCCACAGCGCCTCGGACGGCGAGTCGCCGAAGCTCTGTCTGCGGCATGCCCTGGTGAACGAAGAGGGCTGCTACCTGGATTTTTCAAGCGCCTGCGAGGTCTCGCTCACCGCGGAGAGCGTGAGCTGGGTGCCCGTCTCGACGTTCACTCGCTACGTGTGCTGGTTCCTCTCCGGCACGCTCTCTGGTGAGGCCGTGGTGAGCCTGGATGTGATCGCCAAAGGTTGATGCGTTAGGAGGCGAAGATGAAGCGCGCGAGCCCGTTCCCGTCCATGGACACCGCGATCGCGGAGCTGCGGGCCCGCGAGGCCGGGGTGAACCGCTGTTGCGGCGCGTCGGGCAACCACGACGTGCCGGACGCGATCCTGGCCTCGAAGCGCTGGCCGGAGGCGTCCGCGCCGCGCAAGGGGGGCTCGCCGCCGCCGGTGTTCGAGTCCACCGCGCCTGCACTCTGCGCCTGCGCGGACGAGGTCACGCCGCCGCCGGAGCGGAGGCCACGTCGTGGTGTCCGAACGCTCCCCCGATCCTGGCTGGTGGCTCAGGGGATCCTGGACGAGACCCCGGAGCAGGACGCTCCCGAGGAACTCCGCCTGGACGACGAGAGCTGGTACGCCCTGCAGGCCGCGCTGGCCGGTCCCGCGAGGTGGAAGAGGGGAAGGTCCCGCGTCCGAGCGGCGCGTGAGGAGGTGTGGCCCACGCAGCCTGAGCAGACCTCCGGGCCCTTCCGGCTTCAGCCCGGGAGCGGATCGTTGGTTGGGCAACAAGGGGGGACCTTGCCCTGCGCCTGTCTGCAGCAGGTGGTCGCGGGGAGCCGATACGTGGACGCGCGGGATGGCGATGACGCAAACCCGGGCACGTTGGTCGCCCTGGGTGGGAAGCTGGAGGTGCGGCCATGGAAGACCCTGCGCCGCGTAGAGTACTGGCTGAACGAGGAGGTCTATGGTGGCGCCGAACCCGCGTGGACCTGCGTGGTCGGCGCGCAGGTCTTCTTCCGACGCGGGCGGACCTGGAATGGGTTGGAGGAGCGCGTGTCCACGTCGAGCTCCCTGACCTATATCGACTGGGCGAGCCCCCCGACCAACGCTTATGGTGACCAGGCCATCCTCACGATCCGCGAGCTGAAGGCCACGGAGGTGCGCCCGCTCGTCCTCTCGAGCTACGGAGGCGGGGAGAGTGATCAGCCTGGTCCATCGACGGGGAGCGCGCCGCTGATCCAGGGCTCGGCCACCACGGGCCACGAGCCCCAGTATGGGGACACCCGGCTGGGCATCGCGTTCTACGACTGCTGTCACGTCTACGTTCATGGGCTCCGGATCGCCGGATTCGGCGAGGCGCTGAGCGCACGGCTCGGGTCGCGGGATCATCTGTATGAGAGCCTGAGCGTCTTCGACAACGCCCGGATCGGGATCGGGTTTGGGGTGACCGAGGAGAACGTGGAGGCGGTGTACGCCGAGTCCATCCTGGACAAAGACTACACCGCCGCGTTGGCCTGGATCGTGGACACCCGTCGCTACCCTGTAGAGATCGCCGTGATCGACAGCTTGTTGTGGTCCAACGGCTACGACACGGGTGGATCCGACGTCGCGATCGGTCACCTTGCGACGAACTGCACCATCCGCGGGAGCCGGATGTGGGGGGACGACGTCCGTGGCGTGGACGGGATCGTCTCGCAGGGAGGGTCTTCGGGTCACCTGATCGCGGACAATCGGATCTGGTCACACTCCAAGCAATGCAGGAGCAACTACACGGATCCAACGTCCGGCTTGCAGTCCTTGGACTCCACGTTCGCGCGGAGCGCCGACTGTGGGGGGGCAGCGAGCACCTGGGTCCTGTACCATCGGTGTCCAGCCGACCTCCCCTGGACGACCTCCAGCGTCTGCACGGCGACGGCGTACGGGTATCAGGATCGGTACGAGGGTGGGAGCTTGCCTGCAGGTGGGGGGCAGGAGGGCTTCGCGGAGGACGGGATCGATCTGAAGGGCGTCCGGCCGCGGACCCCGCTGTCGGAAGAGACCACGGTGGTCAGCGGCAACGTGATCTGGGGCCACGGGCACTTCGCAGGGATCACCATCAACGATGGGTCACAGGACATCCATGTGTACCGGAATCGGATCTTCCAGAACGCGACAGGCGTGTTGATCACGAACTCGAAGAACAGTGCCTGGTACAACACGACCACGACACCGATAGAGCGCACGGGTCAGGTCTTCGTGTATCGCAACCTGATCTACATGAACGAGGGCCGGGGGATTCAGGTGGAGGTGGAGGACACATCGTACCCGCTGGGGCGTGTGTACATCGTCAACAACACGGTGGCGCACAATCTGTTGACGGGAGTGAATGTGGTGAACAACGGGGGTGTCGATGCCTTGCGGCAACTGTCGCTGTTGAACAACCTGATCGCGAGGAACGGGATCTCGGGAGGGGGGGATGCTGAGCAGGCACAGGTGGCCTGGCAAGAGAATATTCCAGCACTTCCGCATCGCAAGTCCATCTGGTACCACAGGTCTGACTACAACTGCTATTTAGGGTGGTCGTCCATTGGCAAGGAAGTGTTCTGGAAGGCAGGAGGTGGATTGAAGCCATTCGCCGACGTTCAGGCGGACTGGGGTGTCGAAGCGCACGGACTGGCGGCAGCCGTCCTCGCGGATCTGGATCTTGCGGCGGAGTCTGCGGGAGGCACGCTCAGCACGATGGAGACGAGGCCGGGACGCCCTGAGGGAAGTGAACTTGCAGCTACTGTGACTACCTCTGCCCCCGATGTCCTCGAGGCCCTGGACTACGACATCGGCGCAGGCTCGGTCTGCCGCGAGCTCGGCACAGACGACTCAGGAGTTGATCTGGTAGATCTGGGCATCGACCTGGCGATGTTCGACGACTTCAACGGAGACTACATGGTTGGCGCACCGGACATCGGCGCCTTCGAATTCTTCCCCGGCTCGTCGAAGGAGGATGTCCCGATCGTCATCACTCCTCCGATTATGGCGAGGGTTGGGCCATGAGGCTGCTCCTGTTGCTGCTCGGCGCTTGCGTCCCGGAGAAGTACACCCCTGGCGCGGATTCGAATGGCACCTCGTCGGAATCCTGGCTGGAGAGTGAATCGGGCGAATCTGGAGACACAGCCGACTGCGATCCCTGCATCGAGCAGGTCTGGTATGCAGACGAGGACGGGGACGGCTTTGGAGACCCTGCGGTCAGCACGGTGGCCTGTGAGGCGGATCCCAGTCAGGTGGAGGACGACTCTGACTGCGACGACACCAACGCGGAGAGGTACCCTGGCGCGCCCGAGATCTGCATGGATGGGGTCTACAATGACTGTCTGGACGTAGACGGAAGCGAGGCCAACGCGGTCTGCTCGTCAGAGAGTCCACTCGACATTCGGACCTCCGATGCGAAGCTGCTCGGGGTAGAGAAAGAGGACTACGTCGGGAGAGGAGTGGCTGCGGCGGGTGACTTGAACGGAGATGGTCGGGAAGACCTGCTCGTCTCATCGTTGCAGGTGGTTCAGACGGCGATCAATGGCACGGTTTACGTTGTATTTGGTGCTATCTCAGGGTCTCGCTCACTTGCTGAGGCCGACGCATCGCTCTACGTTTACGATCTCGGGAGTCGATTCTACCGACCAGCGCATGCAGCCATCGGCGACCAGAATGAAGATGGTTATCCTGAGCTTATGGTCGGTGCCCCACGAGAGGACCTGGATGGGGATTACGACGTTGGTGTAGCCTATCTTCTAAACGGACCTGTCGTCGGTGAGCTCTCGACCGACGACGCAGATGCTTGGGTTGTGGGGTTGGATGGGATCGAAGAGTTTGGCGCTACCGTGGAAGCTCCGGGTGACGTCGATGGAGACGGCCAGGAGGATCTGCTCATCGGGGGGCCAGCGATAGACACAGACAATGAGAGCGACCTGGGTGCGTGTGTGGGGACCGACGCGGACGAGGAGAGCGGGGACACCCACGGAGGGGTCGTGCTCTTTCTTAGGCCGCTCTCCGGCGAATACAAGCGGACGGACGCTGATGTTCAGTTGTTCGGCGAGGACGCTGGCGATAACGCTGGATCGACCCTGGCGCACGTCGGCGATCTGGACGGCGACGGGCTGGCCGATCTGTTTGTCGGGGCCTATGGCCAGTGTTACACGGGCAGTGGTGCTGGAGCGGCCTATGTCCTGACCAGCCCGGAGCCGGGGACGCTGAACCTGGCGGACGCAGATCTGAAACTGCCCGGGGAGTGGGGTGGAGATCGTGCAGGGTACAGCCTGAGCGGCGCGGGGGACGTGAACGGAGACGGGACACCGGATCTGCTGATAGGCTCTCCTAACTGGCCTGCCGGCGAGCTTTGGGGCCGCGCGTATCTTCACCTGGGCTACGCCCCCGGACTTCGCGGCATCGCCGATGGGGAGGCGAATTTCTCTGGGGTAGAGGGCGATCACCTGTATATTGGAGAGACGCTGGCGGGTATTGGAGACGTGGACGCAGACGGGTTCGCGGACATTATGATCGGAGAGCCGACCAACAGCGAGAACGGCGACTACTATGGAGAGGAAGGGTATACCCGAGGAGCCGTCTACCTGCTCTATGGGCCAGTGAGCGGCGGTCTTCAGCCTGCTGACGCAGACAAGATGATTGTCGGGTCGGGAACAGGTATCGCCTTTGGTAGCTCGATCTCCTCTGCTGGCGACATGGACGCCGACGGTCGTGCAGACATCCTGCTCGGCGCGCCGGGCGACGACGAAGGCACCACTGACGCCGGCGCCGCCCACCTCCTCCTCGGCAGCGGCCCCATCCTCACCGGGACCGTCACCCCCTGACCACCAACGCCACCCCCTCCGCCAGCAGCGCCGCCCCCAGCCCCCACCGCCTCGCCACCCCACCAGCGCCCCCGCCATCAGGATCCCACTCACGAAGGGTATGCAGTGTCAGCCCTTATCTATCAGTACAGGCGACAGGAGGCGATGATCGTGGGGACCCGCCTCCGGGGCGGCACGAGCTCGTAGAGCACAGCTCCCAGGCTGTAACAGCGCGAGGCGAGGCGCCTTCAGCCCAGCCCCAGCCCCAGCTCCGCGCTGAGCCGCGCCACCAGCGCGCGCTGGGCCTCGGGCGGGGGAGCGCCCACCACGCGGGCGGTCTCCGGGTCGAGGGGGGCCTCCATCTCGGCCCGCAGGGTGGCGAGGGCCTCTTCGCGGGCGGCGAGCACGCGCGCGCGGGCCTCCGGGCTGAGCCTGGGCTCGAGCCAGCGGGCCAGCGCCCAGCTCAGGGCGGCGTGTCGGGCCTCGTCCTCGGCGACGCGGCGCATCGTGGCCCGCACGGCCGGATCCTCGGCGAAGCGCGCCTGCCAGGCCCCGAAGAGGGCGCCGTAGGTCTCGCGCACGCAGCCCTCCACCGCGTTCTCCAGGGCAAGGGCCTCCAGATCACACGGGGGCGAGGGTCGCACCACAGGTGGTGTCACTACGCCGTCATGGCGGCGGGCGAGGCGCGCCATCTGCCGGGCGTGGCGGATCTCGTCGCGGCGGGCGCGGGCGGCCTGCGCGCGCAGCTCGGCCGGGGCACCGTGGCGGGCGAGATCGGCCTCCAGCTCGGCGAAGGCGTGGACAGAGGCGGCCTCCAGGTGGGCGATGCCAGCCAGCCAGGCCCCGGTTCGCCCACGCCCGCGGCAGCCCCGGGAGCGGAGCCCGCCCGGGCGCCGCCCGATGCAGGCCTGGGAGCGGCTGGCGACCTCCTCGTCCAGCACGGAGATCGCGCCGTCGGCGCCGACGCCGAGCTGGTAGCGTTTGACCACGATGGGCGCGCAGGTGGACTGGTAGGCGGTGGCGATGACCTCGTATCCGTCGGCCGCGGCGCGGACCCCACCGTACTCGACCCTGTCGCAGCTCAGTCTGTAGCCGCCGAGGCTCACCGAGAGCGCCGCCTCGCCCGGGGTGTCCACGGTCCCCAGCGCGGCGCGTACGCTGTCGGCGTCCGAGGCGATCTGCACCTCGTCGCCGCGGTTGACGACCAGGATCGTCTCGTCGCAGGCGTCGATGCACTCGCCGAGCTGGAAGCCGCTCTCCGCGCTCGCGGCCTCCAGCGCGGCCTCGCAGGCTCCCCCGTCGGTGGCGCTGGCGCAGGGCTCGCCCTCGCTCTGGGTGGTCTCCCAGGCGCCTCCGGTGTCCCAGAAGGCTCGCTCGCGCAGGGCCACGTAGTCCGCCGGCTCCTCCAGCGAGAGGTCGCCGAGCCAGGCCACGCCGCCCTCGTCGTCGCAGGGGAGCGGATCGTAGCCGTCCAGCGGGATGCCGCAGCCGGTCGCGCCCAGGGCGCTGGCCACGGAGAGGACGATGGCGTCGAGGGTGAGCGGGTTCAAGGTGCGCATGTGTCAGCTCCTCCGCCGAGATATTAGCCTGGAATCCTGAGGTCCCGCGCCATGTTCTCGATCCTGCTGCTCATCGCCTGCCGAGAGGACTCCAAGGAGCCCGCCCCCGAGGGCTGGGAGGGGGTGGAGGTCTCCCTCGACCCCTTCACGCTGCGCCTGGACAGCGCGTTCCTCCCCGAGGGCGGCCTGCGCCTCGGCCGGGTGAGCGCCTACGACCCGAGCTTCAACTACGACCCCTGGAACCTCTACGACCCGGAGCTGGACTGGGCGGTCCCGACGATCCGGTGGGACGCGGCGGAGACGGCCGCCTGGGACGGGGACCGACTCCAGCTCACGCTGGAGAGCGGGGACGAGGCCTGGCTGGCCCGGGAGGAGCGCGCCGAGGGCCTGGGCCTGCGCGTCTGGATGGGCGAGGACGGCGTGGAGCCCGCGGCCGGCGAGGCGGCGGCCCCCTATGTCTCCGTCAGCCTGGAGAGCTCGGACGGCGAGCCGCTCTACGGGCTCGGAGAGTGCTTCGACGCGGTGAACCAGCGCGGCCGGGTCAAGGCCATGCAGATCGAGCTCGACCTGGACCTGGAGAGCTCGTACAACGAGGCCCACGTCCCCGTGCCCTGGATCTTCGGCGCCGACGGCTGGGGGCTCGGGCTGCTGAGCGACGAGCCGGCCGTCCTCGACGCCGCGTCGGAGGACGAGGAGCGGGTGACGGCGGTGGTCAACGCTCCCGCGGGCCTCTCCTTCCTGCTGCTCTCCAGCGAGGAGCCCGCCGAGCTCCCGGCGATGTGGTCCCGCGCGACCGCCCTGCCCCGGCTCCCGCCCACCTGGGCCTTCGCCCCGATGCTGTGGCGCAACGTCAACGAGAGCGGGGATCAGGTGCTGGAGGACGCCGCGGCGATCCGCGAGGAGGACCTGGCGTTTGGCGTGATGTGGATCGACAACCCCTGGCAGACCTCCTACAACAGCATGGCCCCGGACCCCGACAAGTTCTCCGACTGGGACGGCATGGTCGAGACCCTGCACGCCAACGGCTTCCGCTGGCTGGCCTGGACCACGCCCTACCTGGAGGAGGAGGACCTGGACTTCGACGCCTACGCCGAGGACGGGCTCTTCGTGGACCTGGCCATCCCGCTCAACGACTTCGGCGAGCTGGTGGACCTGACGGGCGAGGAGGCCCAGGACCGCTGGCAGGCGCGGGCAGCCGCCGCGGCCGGGATCGGGATCCAGGGGTGGAAGCTGGACTATGGCGAGGACATCCAGCTGGGCTACGGCGAGACCCGCTTCCAGACCAGCTTCGACGGGGGCGGGGACGAGCGCACCTGGCACCACCGCTTCGTGGAGGCCTACCACGGGGCCTACGCCGCGCCCTACACCGACGGGGACCGCTTCCTGCTGGGGCGGGCGGGCGCCTGGGGATCCGGGGCCATCACCGACTGCATCTGGCCGGGCGACCTGGACAGCGGCTTCTGGACCCACGGCGAGGACGGGCACGTCGGCGGGCTCCCGGCGGCCATCCGCGCGGGCCAGAGCCTCGCGCTGAGCGGCTTCCCCTGCTTCGCCTCGGACACGGGGGGATACCGGCACGATCGTGCCGACCAGGAGACCATCATCCGCTGGACCGAGTTCAGCGCGCTGCTGCCCTTCATGCAGGTGGGCGGGGGCAGCGACCACAACTACTGGTTGTTGGAGGGCGACTGGACCGAGGCCGTGCCGGAGGCCGGGCGGCGCTACACGCAGCTCCACACGCGCCTGTTCCCCTACTTCCAGGCGCTGATGGTCGAGGCCTCCGAGCAGGGCACGCCCCCGCTGCTGCCGGCCGCGCTCAAGGGCGCCGACCCCGAGCACGCGACCGCCGAGACCACCTTCCTGGTCGGCCCCCACCTGCTGGTCTCCGCCGTGGACCAGCGGGACGTCAGGACCTGGGAGGTCTCCCTGCCCCCGGGGGGCTGGGTGGACTGGTGGACGGGCGAGCGCGTCTCGGGGGAGGTGACCCTGGACGCGCCTCTGGGCCAGGGCCCGCTGCTGCTGGGTGAGGGCGCCATCGTGCCCCTGCTGCGGGAGAGCGTGCGGACCCTGGCGCCGTCGAGCGCGGGCGTGGACTCCTGGGCCGACGACCCGGGCGCGCTGGTCCTGCGCGTGGTGCCCGGGGAGGGGAGCTTCGCGGTCATCGACGGCCCCGCGCTCACGCTGACGGCAGACGCCCTGGAGATCGGCGCGCTGGGCATCTACACCGGCATGAGCGTGGAGATCTGGGACGAGGACGGCGCGATCTCGGGCCTCACGCTGGACGGCGAGACGATCGAATTCGAGCGCGAGGGGGCCTGGGTGGTGGCGGAGGCGGGCGAGGGCACGCTCCGCTTCAGCGCGGATCCTCGCTGAGCCGCTCGCCGCAGACGGCCTGCTGGACCGCGGCCGAGTCGAGCGCGCAGCGCCAGCGGGTCACGCGCCCGCCGACCAGATCCCAGACGTGGATGACGGGGACGTCGAAGGGGCGCCCGCTCTGCCGGCCCGTGCCGTGGTGGCGCCCGATGGCGACGACGCGGTCGCCCATGACCACGAACTCGCGCATGTCGAAGGTGCTCTCCGCCACGGCGCCGAAGAGGGCGCTGAAGAAGCGGCTCACCCCGCCGCGCCCGCGCCAGACCCCGGCGAAGGGGAGCTCCGTGGGCGCGAAGAGCTCCCAGATGACGTGCTCGTCGAGCGCCTCGTAGAGCGGCGCCATGGCCCCGCGCGCCAGGGCCTCGTAGAGCGCCATGACCTGCTGCATGGCGTTGTTGGCTCGAACCGACATCGCGTCCTCCCACGGACCGCGCGGCCGGGATGGGCTTGCTGACATCCCGTACTCCTGTTCAGTTTCTACGCCCCTGTTCCGCTCCTCGATTTCAACGTCGGATGGTCGCTTCTCCTTACAGAGTGTCGAAGGTGGATCCTGGTTCCTGGACTCTACCCTGGATCCTCGGGGTCCTCGGTAAAACGATTGTATGCTCCCTGTAAAGAGGACAGTTTCTGTCCTGGCCTCGTCTGGAGGTGGGATGAGATAGAGGGCCGTTCATGCCTACGCGAAGCCCCCTCCTGGTCCTGCTGCTGTCTGCCCTCTCCTCCCTCAGCTCTGCCGCGGAGCCCGCGCCGGCCGAGGCGGAGGCGAAGGAAGCGTGGGACGTCAACGCCCCCCACGGCCCCACCCACGAGGTGTCGCTGAGCCTGTCCGAGGGGACCTGGATGAGCGTGACCACGCGCGGGGACCGCGTGATCTTCGACCTGCTCGGCGATCTCTGGTCCATGCCGCTCGCCGGGGGGGAGGCCACCCGGCTCACCAGCGGCCCGGCCTGGGACACCGATCCGAAGCTGAGCCCGGACGGCAAGCGGCTCGCCTTCGTCTCCGACCGCGGCGGCAGCGAGCAGATCTGGGTCATGAACGCCGACGGCACCGAGGCGCGGGCCATCACGGACGACCCGGACGCGCGCTTCACCGACCCCGTCTGGGACCCCAGCGGGCCCTGGCTGCTGGGGCGGCGCCGCACCGTGGACACCCGCAGCATCGGGGTCACCGAGCTCTGGCTGCTGCACCTGGACGGCGGCAAGGGCGTGGCGCTGACCAGCAAGGACGATCACCCGCACGCGGGCGAGGCCACCTTCAGCTCGGACGGCCGCTACATCTACTTCTCCTCGCGAAACGGGCGCTTCGAGTACGATCAGAACCCGGTGGGCGGGCTGTGGACCATCCAGCGCATCGACCGCAACACCGGCGAGATCCGTCTGGTCATCGGCGGGCCGGGCAGCGCGGCGCGGCCGGTGCTGACGCCGGACGGCGAGGCGCTGGTCTTCCTCTCCCGCGACCGCGAGCGCACCCTGCTGGAGCGCTTCCAGCTCGACACCGGCGCGCGGACCGTGCTGGCCGACTGGATCGAGATGGACCACCTCGAGGGCTTCGCCCTGCACGGGGTCTACCCGGGCGTCGCCTTCGCCTCCGACGGGCGCCTGCTCCTGTGGTCGGGCGGGAAGCTGTGGCGGCTGGGGATGGACGGCAAGCGCGAGGAGCTGCCCTTCCACGCCCAGGGGAGCTGGACCCTGCACGACGTCCCGCGCTGGGCCCGCGAGGTGCCCGATCAGGTGCGCGCGCGGGTGATCCGCTGGCCCACCTGGAGCCCGGACGGCGCCATCGCGTTCTCGGCCATGGGGGCGCTGTGGGTGCGGCGCCCGGACGGCGCGGTGGAGCGGATCTCGCCGGGGACGGGCTACTCTCCGGCCTGGAGCCCGGACGGCCAGACCCTGGCCTGGACCTCCTGGGACGACGAGACCGGCGGTCGCCTGCACCTGACCCGCAAGGGCAAGACCGAGGATCTCCCGCTCTCCGGCCAGCTCGTCAACCCCGCCTGGAGCGAGGACGGGAGCCAGCTGGTCGTGCTGCGCGCGCCGCAAGCCAGCGCGGACGAGGACCTGGGCGACGCCCCCTGGTTCGAGATCACGCTGCTGAGCCGCGCGGGCAGGAAGGGGGCCTGGGAGAGCCGGGTGGTCACGACGACCCCCAACCGCGGCGCCGGGGCGCCGGCCCCCCGCCTCACCCTGCGCGAGGGCCGGGTCTGGTACATGGAGGACCGCCCTGGCGAGCCGCGCGGGCCCGGCGACAGCGCGCTGGTCAGCGTGAAGCTGGACGGCACGGACAAGAAGGACCACATGAGCTTCGGCGGGGCGGACTTCATCCTGCCCAGCCCCGATCTCACGCGGGTCGCCTACCAGCGCGAGCACAAGGTCTACGTGGCGGCCCTGCCCCGCTGGGGCCAGACGGTGAGCCTGGGCGAGGGCGGCGTGCCGGCCCTGGAGATCACGAAGAAGGAGGGATCCTGGCTGGGCTGGAGCCCGGACGGGAGCGCGCTGGTCTGGGCCGAGGGCCCCGTGCTCCACCGCCGGCCCCTCGCGGGCGAGGGCGCGCTGCGCAGCCCCGAGGAGGGCGCCGCCCCACCGGACGAGCAGGTCATCGAGCTCAACCTCGCGCTGCCGCGCGCGCGCCCGCAGGGCGTGGTCGCCTACACACATGCGCGGGTCGTCTCCATGCGCGGGGACGAGGTCATCGAGGACGCCACCGTCATCGTGGACGGCGACCGCATCCGCAGCGTGGAGAAGGGCGGGGCCGCGCCCGCCGGGGCGACGGTGGTGGACTGCACGGGCCGCACCATCATCCCTGGGCTGGTGGACGTTCACGCGCACCTGCACTTCAGCTCGGGCGACGTGATGCCCGAGCAGGAGTGGCGCTACCAGACGGCCCTGGACTTCGGCGTGACGACCGTGCACGACCCGAGCGCGGCCACCGAACTGGTCTTCACCCAGGCCGAGCGGGTGGAGGCCGGGCTCATGAAGGGTCCGCGGGTGTACTCCACGGGCGCCGTGCTCTACGGCGCGCTGGGCAACGGCAACGCCGTGACCCCGGATCGGGAGGCGGCGAAGGGCCACCTCGAGCGGCTGACGATGTACGGCGCGCAGAGCGTCAAGGTCTACCAGCAGGGCCGCAGGGAGGCCCGGCAGTGGTACGCCGCGGAGTGCAGGGATCAGCATGTGCTCTGCGTCAACGAGGGAGGTGGCGATCTCTGGCAGGATCTCACGATGGTCGTGGACGGGATGCACGCCGTGGAGCACGCGCTCTCCGTCTCCCCGCTCTACGCGGACGTGCTGGGCCTCTTCGGCGGGAGCCCCACGGCGGACACGCTGGGGACGGCCAGCTCGCCCACGCTGCTGGTGGCTTACGGTGGCATGAGCGGAGAGCGCTGGTTCTACCAGCACAGGACGCCGCTCTATGACGAGCGCCTGCTGCGCCACTTCCCCCGGCGCTCGCTGGACGCCCGCGCCTGGCGGGTGGACATGGCCCAGGACACCGACTGGAACCACCTGTCCGTGGCCCGGGACACGGCCGCGCTGATGCGGGCCGGGGCCCTCACCACGCTGGGCGCGCACGGGCAGCTCCAGGGGCTCGGGGTCCACTGGGAGCTGTGGGCCCTGGCGACGGAGGGGGCGATGACGCCGATGGAGGCCCTGCGCGCCGCGACCCTGAACGGGGCCCGCTACCTGGGCCTGGAGGGCCAGATCGGCAGCGTGGAGGCCGGCAAGCTCGCGGACTTCATCGTGCTGGACGGCGATCCGCTCCAGGACATCCACAACACGACGAAGATCGCGTTCACCGTCAAGAACGGCGAGCGCTTCGAGTGAGGGCCTTGCGCGGCGGCGCGGGGCGTGTTCCAATAGCGCATCTTTGACAGCGCGTCGGGTGGGGTGGTCAGGTCCAGCCTCGTGCTCTGCACGAAGCTCGGCGTTGCGCCGAGCGGGCTTCTGCCATCCCATGCTTCACAAGGAAGGCTGTTCCAGAACGTCGCTTTCGGGGGATGCACCCCTACGGGGGCTACGGGCTGGGACAACCCCGCCAGTCGTGGTTCCGTGAGCCCCCGTAGGGGTGCATCCCCCGGCGAGTTCAGGGAGCCTTCCATGTCCCAGGTCAGGTCGTGGACCCTCCTCACCCGACGCGCGTCAGAGCCCCTCTTCCTCTTCGTCATCATCGAAGAGGCCCGTCACCGAGAGCTCCAGCGCCTCGAAGGGTTCGGCGCGCACGCGCTCGCCGCGGCGGGCGTCCAGCACGATGGCGTAGCCCTGGGGCTGCCAGCGGTGAACGCGCAGGCGCCCCTGGTCCGGGTCGAGGATCCAGTAGTGGGGGACCTCGAAGGCGTGGTAGATCCCCATCTTTGTGAGCAGGTCCTGGCGCTCGCTGCCCTTGGACAGCACCTCCGCGACCCAGTCCGGGCGCGCGCGGCAGGGCCAGCCCTCGGGGGGCTCGGGCACGCGCTCGCGGCGCCAGCCGGCCACATCGGGGCGCAGGACCTGATGGGGGGCGAACTCGATCTCGACCTCGGTGGCGAACCACCAGCCGCCGGGGCGGGTGGGGTCGCCGCGGCGGCGGCGATCGAAGGGGCTCATCGAGCCGGCGACCCTGGACTGCGCTCGACCGTGCTTCGGCGTGGGCATCGCCCGCTGGGTGAGCTCGCCGTCCAGGATCTCGTGCCAGCGCTCCTCCTCGGGGATCGCGGCGAGGTCCTCGAGGGTGGCGACCTGTTGTTTCAGCGCGGGGAGGGCCATGTCTTCAGCATAGCACGCCTGGACCTCAGCGCGGGCCGAGATCGGCGGCGGCGGCGGCCAGGGCCAGGGCCGGGCCGAGGGCCTGGGTGTCGGTCTCCGGGTCCCAGGGCAGGCGCTCGGCGCAGGGCCAGGCGCGCTCGTCGTCGGGGTCGGTGAGCACGAAGGCGCGCCCGCGACCAAGGATCCCGGCGCAGAACCCGAGCCAGAGGGCGCCCTGCTCGTCCGGTCCGGCGCAGACCAGCACGCCGAAGTCCGCCTCGCTCACGGGCCCGTACCAGCTCTCGGGGGCGGCGTCCTCGGGCCAGGGGCGGGTCAGCAGGCCGGCGCCGCCCAGGGACTCGGAGAGCACCTCGTGCAGGGATGCGCTGCCGCCGCGGATCAGGATCACGGGGCGGGGGTTGGGGCTGCGGATGACGCGGTTCGACTCGCGCAGGCGCTCGGCCATCTCGGCGGCGAGGTGACGCCACAGGCTCGGGAAGTGAGCCCCGATGCTGACGATCTGGGGCTCGGAGAGGCGGAGCGCGATCGTGTTCTCCTGGCTGACGACGGTGGCGGCGCGGAGTGCGCGGGGGTCGATGGCGGCCATCTCGCCCACGGTCTCGCCCGCCTCGCGCCAGGCCACCGCGCGGCCGTTCACCAGCACGCGCACGGAGCCCTTCACCAGGAAGAAGATGGCGTTTCCATCCTCTTCCTGGCGCATCAGCACCTGGCCGGGTGTCAGGCGCATGAGCTCGCCCGCCGCGGCGAGGCTCGCCGCCAGCGCGCGGTCCCCACGCACCACGCGCTGCCTCAGCAGCGCGGCCGCCAGATCATCGGAGCGCATGCTCCACAGCGTAGCACGGGCGGGCGAGCCGGCGATGGCGCGGATCCCTCATCCCTATAGATTCTCGCCAAGGAGGTTCTCCCGTGGACGACCGCACCCGCACCGAGATCGAGGCCGCCGCCTTCCGCCGCCTGGTGGAGCACCTGCGCGCCCACCCCGAGGTCCAGAACATCGACCTCATGAACCTGGCGCACTTCTGCCGGAACTGCCTGGCGAAGTGGTACCGCGCCGCCGCCGAGGAGCGCGGGGAGACCCTGGACTACGAGGGCGCGCGGGAGGTGGTCTACGGGATGCCCTACGCCGAGTGGAAGGCGCTGCACCAGCGGGAGGCGAGCCCCGAGCAACTCGCGACCTTCCAGGAGCGGGGGAAGGGGTAGTCAGAGCAGGGCTCTCCTCCTGGGCTCCAGGGCGAGGCTCACCCGCCAGGCGCGGTCGCCGTCGGGCTCGACCAGGACGGGCCGCGGCAGGGCGAGCTCCACCTCCTGCGAGGTCATGACGGGCAGATCGTAGAAGGCGTTGTGGTGCTGCAGCGCCTTGCCGGCCTCCGTCCGCGCGGCGACGAAGCTCCGGTGCGCCTGGAGCCGGGCGTCGACGCGGTCGTTGCCCAGGCGCAGCACCTCCTGGGCCCAGGCGCGCGTCGCGGGGAGCAGGGTCTCGTCGCGCTCCACGCCCAGGCCGTGGCGGCCCGACGCCATGGCGGCGGCCAGCGTGGTCCCGGTCCCCAGGAAGGGGTCGAGCACCCGGTCGCCCTGGACCGAGAACATGTGGATGAGGCGCCAGGCCAGCTCGAAGGGGAAGGCGGCGCTGCGGTCGCGGCTGGCCTGCACGCCCTGACCTGCCCCGGGGAGATCGCTCCAGAGGTCGGAGAACCACTGGTTGCGCTCCTCCCAGAAGTAGGCGCTGCGGCGGCGGAGCGCCCGATCCTCCTCGCCCGAGAACTCCCGCTTGCCGCCGCGCCTGAGCACGAGGATGTACTCGTGCTCGTAGGTGACGTAGGCGCCCGCGGGCAGCATGCCGGAGCCCATGAACTTGTTGGGGGCGTTGGTCGGCTTTCGCCAGAGGATGTCGGGCAGGGCGGTGAAGCCCAGGCGGAGGGCGGCGCTGAGGATGCGGGCGTGGTTGCTGTAGAGGGCGAACTCGCCACGCAGGGTGCGGGTGGCGTCGCCGATGTTGATGGCGGCGATGCCGCCGGGGCAGAGCACCCGCCAGAGCTCCGCCCACACGCGGTCGAGCTCGCGGTGCATGGCCTCCCAGGCCGCGGGCCCGTCCTCGGCGGCCAGGGCGGCGGCGGCGGTGGGGGAGAGCTCGCCCAGGATCCCGTCCCACATGGCGATCATGGGGTAGGGCGGGGAGGTGATCACAAGATGAACGGATCCAGCCGCGAGCTGGCCAAGATCGCGCGCGTCTCCGAGGATGACCTGATGCTCGGTGATCATCCGTGTGGACGCCGAGGATGGCCTGGGCTGGCGCCAGCTACGCTCAACGCCGCACCGACCAGGGCTGGGGTCTGCCCATGCCCTCGCGCATGTAGGTCCCGGAGAGCGCGTCGCCGCTCAGGGTCCCGTTCAGCACGAGGTTGTCGCCCCCGCTCTCCGCCAACCTCAGCTCCCCCGTCTCGGGGTTGAGGCTGCCGCTGAGCTGCACGACCACCTGCGTGCTGCCGAGGGTGAGGATCAGCTCGCCCTTCAACGCGGCGCCGCTCTGGCTCGTGATCTTCAGATCCGCAGGGCGTCCGCCGACGGTCCCGGACCAGGCGCCGCGCAGGGAGGGGACGGCGGGGGCGACCTCGGGGGCCGGCTCAGGGGTGGCCTCGGGGACGGTCTCCGCGGGCGCGGACAGGGTCGGTGTCGCGGCGACCTCGACGGAGGCGGAGGAGGTCGGGGCGCTCTCGGGGGGCGCTTCGGCGGCGGGCGGCGCGGAGGAGGTCGGGGCGCTCTGGCTCGCCTCGGGCGCGCGCGCGCGGGCCTTCGCGCTGGGGCTGGCGGTCGCGGGCGCGGCGGCTGGGCTGGGCGTCGCCACCGCCGCCTCCGGCGCGGGGAGCGAGGGCTCCGTCGTCGGCGGCGGGGCGGACGTCGGCGGGGCGGTCATCGGCGGGGTGGCGGCGACCTCGGCCGGGGTGGGTGGGCTCGACGCGGGCGCCTCGGGGTTCGGGGCCGGCGTGTCCTCCGGCCGCAACACGAGGAGCCCGATCAGGGCCAGGACAAGCCCTCCGGCTCCCACTGTCGCCAGGATCGCCGGCGCTCGGGAGCGCCTCGCGGCGGGGGGCCTCGACGTGGTCGGGGCGCCCTCCGGGGTGATCGTCTCGGCGTAGGTCACGGGCGCGAGCGAGTCGGTGATCGGGCCCGCCGGGGCGCCGGTCACGCTGATGAGCCGCGGCGTCTCCGGGGCCACGACCAGGGCCAGGAGCTCGGGCTGGTCGGGGTAGAGCGCCTCGGCCAGGGCCCGCGCCGTGGGCAGGCGCGCCGCGGGATCGGGGTTCAAGGCCCCATGCACCGCGGCGGCGACGTGCGGCGGGACGCTGGGCACCATCTGGTCCAGCGGCGGGTAGTTCCCGTCCATGACGTTCTGGAAGATGTCCTCGCTCTCCAGATCGAAGGGGGGCGCCCCCACCAGCATGGTGTAGAGGATGGCGCCCAGGGCGAAGACGTCCGCCCGCTGGTCCACGCTCCTGGCGTTCAACGCCTGCTCCGGCGCCATGTAGCCCGGGGTGCCCATCATCGAGCCCTCCCGGGTAGCGCCCACGGGGATGCCCTCCCGCACCACCTTGGCGATGCCGAAGTCCGTGATCTTGGGGACCAGGCCCTCCGGGGAGCGCGCCATGAGGATGTTGGCGGGCTTGAGATCGCGGTGGAGCACGCCCGCGCTGTGCGCGGCCTGCACGCCGGAGAGGATGCGGGCGAACAGCGGGAGCGCCTGCTCGATGGGCACGGGGCCCTGGCGGTCCACGAGCTCCTGGAGGCTGACGTGGTCCACGAACTCCATCAACAGCCCGAGCAGCCCGCGGTGCTCGATGACGTCGGAGACGGCGACCACGTTGGGGTGACGGATCTGCACCTGGATCTGGCCTTCGCGGAGGAAGCGCTCGCGCAGGCCGGGGTGCGGGTAGCTGAGCACCTTGAGCGCGTGCACGCTGCCCAGCGAGACGTGCCGGATCCGCCAGACCTCGGCCATCCCGCCCGCGCCGACGCGCTCCTCGACGACGAAGCGCCCGTCTACCTGCTCGCCCGGCTCCAGCATCTACTCTCTCCTGGAGCCGAGGTCGCTCACCGTCAGGCCGGCGTCCACGGTGAGCACGATGGGGTTGTTCACCGCGTAGATCGTGCGCAGCACGCTCGCGGAGAACGAGACCTTCTTGCTGGACTGGATGGTCATCTTCGCGCCGCCGGCCACGTTCAGCACGCGGAGCGAGCCGAAGCGGTCGATGTCGGAGACGTCGATGTCTTCGAAGTCCACACCCTCGGGGCGCCAGAAGACGGTGGCGAAGGGGCCCAGGCCCAGGCGCCCACGGGGCACGGCGATGAAGTCGGTCTCCCCGAAGATCTCGGCGCCGGGGATGGCGATCTCGTCCTCCTCCACCAGGGGGAAGCGGTAGCGCCAGCCGGCGTCCAGGAAGGCGTACCAGTAGCCGCCCTCGCCGATTCCGCCGGTCCGACCGAGGCTCAGCACCGGCCCGGCGTCGAAGGTACCCTCCCCCAGGTTCGTGATGCGCTGCCGCGTCTCGGCGGTGAGGTCGCCGTAGCGCAGCTCCGCGCCCACCGTCAGCGAGAGGGGCGCCCCGTAGAGCTCGTTGAGCGCGTTCCAGCGCAGGTGGGTGCTGAGGATCCCGACCCCGCGGGTGGTCTGGCAGGCGCCCAGACCCACGGCGTCGCACAGCGGCGCGTCCTCGCGGTTGGCGCGCACGTTGTAGTAGGGGATGATCAGATCGATCTCGGTGTTGGACAGCAGGCCGTAGGTGAGGATGGCCTTGGCGCCCAGCGTGGAGATGCCCTCTCCGACCTCGATGAGGTCCTCCTGGGCGAAGGAGCCTGTGGACTGCGCCAGCAGCTCGAGCCGGGCGGCCTCGCTGCCCACGTAGAGATCGGTCTGACCCTCCCCGATCACCCAGGGGCCTGAGCCGGCCTGGGCCACGCCGAGGAGCAGGGAGGCGAGGAGCGCGCTGATCATTGGACGAGGATAGCGCGCTTCGCATTCGATTCCAACCGGGCGCCGCTGGGATAGCAGGCCAGGACGGAGGTGAGCATGGACCGCGTGCTGGAGCCGGAGCTGATGGAGCAGGACGACCAGGCCCGCGCCTACGCGCTCGCCGACTTCGAGGAGCCGCATGCGCTGGTCCTGAGCCTCCTGCTCGCCCGTGTGGGTGCCCTGCCCGCGCGCGGTGTGGCCCTGGATCTCGGCTGCGGGCCGGCGGACATCACGCTGAGGGTGGCGCGCGCGCTGCCCGGCTGGCGCGTGGACGGCGTGGACGGCTCTGACGCCATGCTCCGCTACGGAGACGAGGCGCTGGCCCGCGCCGGGCTCGGGGAGCGCGTGCGCCTGATCCTCGGGCGCCTGCCGGACGAGCGGCTGCCAGAGCCGGCCTATGACCTCGTGTTCTCCAACAGCCTGATGCACCATCTCCCGGACCCGGACCTGATCTGGGCCTCGGTGCGCCGCCACGCGCGGCCGGGGGCGCCGGTCTTCGTGATGGACCTGATGCGCCCGGAGAGCCCGGAGGCGGCGGCGGACATGGTCGAGCGCTACTCGGGCGGGGAGCCGGACGTGCTCAAGCGGGACTTCTACAACTCGCTGTGCGCGGCGCTGAGCCCAGACGAGGTCCGGGCGAGCCTGGCGCGCGCGGGCCTCGCGCTGAGCGTGGAGGCGGTGAGCGACCGGCACCTGATCGCCTGGGGGCGGGCGTGAGCGAGCGCGCCCCCCCGCTCCGCTGGGAGCGCTGGGTGATCGTGCTCTACCTGGCCTCGGGGCTGCCGTTCGGGATCATCGACAAGCTGGTGCCCATCTGGCTCAAGACGAAGGGGGTCTCGCTCGGGGACATCGGGCTGGCCAGCCTGCTCGGCCTGCCCTGGGTGCTCAAGCCGCTGTGGGCGCCGCTGGTGGACCGCTCGGGCACGGTGGCGCGCTGGGCGGCGGGGGCGCTCGGGGTGATCGCGCTCAGCCTGGCGGCGCTGGGGCGGCTGGAGCCGGGGCCGGCGGCGGCGGCGCTGCTGCTGGCCATCGCGCTCGCCAGCGCCACGCAGGACGTGGCCATCGACGGCTGGGTGGCGGGGGCGCTGCCCGAGGCCCTGCACGGGCGGGCCAACGGGATCCGGGTGGCGAGCTACCGGGCGGCGATGCTGGCGGCCGGGGGCGGCGGGGTGTGGCTGGCGGGATCCCTGCCCTGGTCCACGATCTTCCTGGGGCTCGCGGTCTTCGCCGGGGGGCTCGCCCTCCTGGCCGCGCGCCTGCCGGCCTCCGCGCGCCCCCCGCCGGAGCCGGTGGGGGTCTGGCTCCGCGCCCTGCTGGCCTGGGTGACGCAGCCCGGCGTGGTCGGGGTCATCGGCTTCGTCCTGATCTTCAAGCTGGGCGACGCGGCGATGGCGCCGATGATCGGGCCCTTCTGGATCGACGCCGGGCTGTCGCTGGAGAGCTACGGGCTCTTCTCCACCGGGCTCGGCACGGCGCTCAGCATCGGCGGGGCGCTGCTGGGCGGGGAGATCGTGACGCGCTGGGGGCTGTGGCCCTCGCTGTGGGCGCTGGGCGGGGCGCAGGCGCTCAGCAACCTCGGCTACGCGGCGGTGGCGCTGTGGCCCTCGAAGGCGGGCGTGCTCGCGGCGGGATCGGTGGAGAGCCTCTGCGGCGGGCTGGGGACGGCCGCCTTCCTGGCCTGCCTGATGCGCGCCACCGAGGGCGAGCAGACGGCGACCCGCTTCGCCCTGCTGTCGGCGGGGATGGGGCTCACCCGCACGCTGGCGGGGGTGGTCTCGGGCTACGGGGTGGAGTGGATCGGCTACGCCGGCTACTTCGCGCTCACCTTCGCGCTGGCGCTGCCGGCGTTCGGGCTGCTGAGCCTGCTGGCCAGCCGCTTCGGGGCCACCGCCCGATAGCTCTCCTCCAGGAAGGCGAAGAGGCGCTCCATGGGCGGCTCCTCCTCGGTTCCGAAGCGCATCGAGACCCAGCCGCTCTTGCCCAGGCCGTAGCCGGTGGGCGCGGCGCCGGGGATGGCCAGGGCCTCGTCCTTGGAGTCGGGCAGCTTCAAGGTGACGAAGAAGCCGTCGGGCTCCGCGCCCATGATGGCGAAGAGCTTGCCGCGCACCTTGAGCCCGCGGTGTCCCCAGGGGAAGTCCTCGGTGGCCTCGGGCAGCGTGAGCCCGCGCTCGCGCAGGGCGTCCTCGCGAGGGTCGTAGTGGGGGAGATCGTGCATGGGGGGAGCCTCGACCGGGGTCTATCCTGGTCCCCTGGGCTCGCGCGCGCACCCAGCTACACCTGTTCAGCGCCTTGCGCTATCCTGCCTCCGTGATCAACATCCCCCGACTCACCGAGATCCTGGACCTGCTGGTCCGCCGCGGTCTGATTCACGCCGGGCAGCGCCAGGACGTGCTGAACCGCGGGCAGGACCAGGCGCGCCACATCCTGCTGGACCGCCGCGCGGAGATGCGCCGGCTGCTGGGGCGCCACCGCGTCACCTACCGGGTCCACGAGATCGAGCTCATCGCCAGCTTCCGCTTCAAGCGCCACGACGTCGCCGACGAGCTGCTGACCGAGGAGCTGATCACGCGGCTGGTGGCGGAGCACGTGAGCCTGCCCTTCGTCTACCTCGACCCGCTGCGAATGGACTTCAAGCTGGTCACGGAGAGCTTCGGCGGCCCCTTCGCCGAGCGGCACCTGGTCATCACGCTCGCCGAGACCCAGGACAGCGTGACCATCGCCTGTGTGGACCCCTGGGACACCGAGCTCTTCGAGGGCATCGTGCGGGTCAAGGGCAAGGCCGTGCGCCCGGTGCTGGCCCAGAAGTCCCAGATCATCGCCGTGATCGTCGAGTTTCACGGCTTCCGCCGCTCCATGCGCGCCGCCGAGGTGGAGTACCAGAGCGATCTGCCGGACATCGGCAACCTCGAGCAGCTCTACGAGATGCGCGGGGCGGCGGAGGTGGACGCCAACGACCAGCCGGTGGTGCGGGCGGTCTGGTACCTGCTCCAGTACGCCTTCGATCAGCGCGCCAGCGACATCCACATCGAGCCCAAGCGCAACGAGAGCTGGGTGCGCATGCGCATCGACGGGGTGCTGCACCGGGTCCACCGCCTGCCCAAGGTGGTCCACCCAGCGGTGGTCAGCCGCATCAAGACGCTGTCCCGCCTGGACATCGCCGAGCGGCGTCGCCCGCAGGACGGTCGCTTCAAGGCCACGTTCCGCGACAAGGACGTCGAGTATCGCGTCAGCACCGTGCCGACGGCCTTCGGCGAGAAGGCCTGCATCCGCGTCTTCGATCCCGAGGTGCTGCTCCAGAGCCTGGATGACCTGGGTTTCTTCCCGCGCGAGCTCCAGATCATGAAGCGCACGCTGGCCAGCAACGCCGGGATGATCCTGGTGGTCGGGCCGACGGGCAGCGGGAAGACGACGACGCTCTACTCGTCCCTGCACCACATCTACGCGCCCTCCGTGAACATCGTGACCCTCGAGGACCCCATCGAGATGGTCCACGAGAACTTCAACCAGATCGCGATGCAGCCGAAGATCGGGCTGACCTTCGGCACGGCGCTGAAGACCGTGCTCCGCCAGGACCCGGATGTGGTGATGGTGGGCGAGGTCCGCGACTCCGAGACCGCGGACAACGCGATCCAGGCCGCGCTGACCGGCCACCTCGTGCTCTCGACCCTGCACACCAGCGAGGCGTCGAGCTCGATCGGGCGCCTCCTGGACCTGGAGGTCGTGCCCTACCTGCTGTCGAGCGTGCTGCTGGGCGTGGTCGCGCAGCGCCTGGTCCGCAAGGTCTGCGAGCACTGCGCCCTCGACGAGCTGCTGACGGAGGAGCAGGCGGTGGCCCTGCGCATCCCCGGGGCGCGCGGGCGGCGGCTCAAGGTGCGGCGCGGGGCGGGCTGTCCGCGCTGCCGGCACACCGGCTACAAGGGACGCACCGGCCTCTTCGAGGTCATGCCGATCACGCCGCGCATCGCCGGCCTCATCCACGAGCGCGCGCCCTCGCAGGAGATCAAGCGCGAGGCGCTCAACGACGGCATGCTGACGCTCCGCGAGTACGGCATCAAGAAGCTGGCGAAGGGACTGACGACCTTCGAAGAGGTCATCGCCGCGACGGACGATCTGGCCCTGTACTGAGGTCACGAACGCCGTTAGTCGGAGAGTTTCACGCCCCACCGCCAGAGGGCGCCAGGAGAGGGAATGCCTGCGTCTGGACTGCTCGCGCTGCTCGACGACATCGCCACCATCGCCGACGACGTCGCCGCGATGGCCGCCATGGCCGCCAAGAAGGGCGCCGCCGCCGCCGACGACGTGGGGGCCCTGACCACGCTGGCGGCGAAGAAGACGGCCGGCGTCGTGACGGACGACATGGCCGTGACGGCCGAGCAGGCCATCGGCATCGCCCGCGAGCGCGAGCTGCCCGTGGTCTTCGCCGTGGCGAGGGGCTCCTTCATCAACAAGTGCGTCTTCCTCACCCCGGGCGCGCTGGTGCTGAACCTGGTGGCGCCCTGGGCCATCCTGCCCATCCTCATGGCCGGCGGCGCCTTCCTCTGCTTCGAGGGCGTGGAGAAGGTGCTCCACAAGGTCCGTGGGCGCGAGGACGCCCACGGCGCTTCGGGGGAGCCGGAGGTCACCGACCCCGCCGAGTTCGAGAAGATGCGGGTGAGCGGCGCGATCCGCACGGACCTCATCCTCTCGGGCGAGATCATCGCCATCTCGCTGGGCGAGGTGAAGAGCGAGCCCTTCCTCACCCAGACGCTCACGCTCTACGCCATCTCCGTGATCATGACCGTGGGCGTGTACGGCGTGGTCGGGCTGCTGGTGAAGCTGGACGACATGGGCGAGGCCATCGCGAAGCGGGGTGGGCCGGGCAAGGCGCTGGGCGGGCTCATCCTGGCGGGGACGCCGAAGCTCCTGCACGCGATCTCGATCATCGGGACCGTGGCCATGCTGATGGTGGGCGGCCATATCCTGCTGGAGGGCATCAAGCCGCTGGAGCACCTCGTCCATGACCTCACCGCGTCCATGCCGGGGCTGCTGGGCACGCTGGTGGGGATCGCCGCAGACATCGCGGTCGGCGTGGTCGCCGGTCTGCTGGTGGTGGGCGCCATCGCCACGGGGATCCCGGGGAAGATCGCCGCTGTCTTCCGCAAGAAGAAGGCCTGATCAGCGCTTGAAGTCGGTCAGGTCGATGACCCGGTCAGCGACCTCGGCGATGGCCCGATAGCGGCTCCAGTGGCAGGTGAGCAGCAGGATCTGATGGTGGCGCGCGGCCTCGGCGAAGATGGGGATCATCCGCAGGAAGCGCCCCTCGTCCGTGGCGACCAGCGCGTCGTCCAGGATCACGGGCACCGGCTCGGAGCGCGCCAGCACCCTCGCCATCGCCAGGCGCGTGATGACGCCCACCTGCTCGCGCGTGCCCACCGAGAGCACGTCGAAGGTGTCGCTCTCGGCGCGGTTGAGCTGGCGGAGCTCGAGCTGGTCGTCGAAGAGGACCACGGCCTCGGGGAAGAGCACCTGCAGCATGCGCGCGGTCTCGTCCTGGAGCGGCCCGAGGTAGCGCTCCCGCGCCTCGTTGCGGGCGTGGTCGAGGGTCTCGTAGAGGAGGCGGGCGGTGTCGGCCTGCTCGCCGAGGCGGCGGACCTGCTCGTCGGCGGTCTCCACGGCAGCGCGGGCCTCCTGGAGTCGGTCGTGCAGGCCCACGAGGTCGGCGGCGGAGAGCGCGCCGAGGATCTCGGCCCGCTGGCGCTCGAGAGCGCTCCGCTGCTCGCGGGCCTCGATCAGCGCGCGGGCGGCGGTGCCGTGCGCGGCCTCGACCTCGGCGGGGTGGAGGGCCTCGAGGCTGGCCTCCAGCGCGCTGAGCGCGGTGCGCTCGGTGGCGAGGATCTCGCCCGCCTCCTGGACCTGGCGGCGCAGCGTGGGCTCATCCCCCTGATCCCCCTGGAGGCGGGCGAGCTGGGCGCCGAGCTGCCCGAGGCGGGAGGCGTGCTCGCGGGCGCGCTCCTCGGCGCGGGCGCGCTCGGCCTCGCGGGCGACGCGATCCCGCTCCTGGGCGGCCAGGGCGTCGCGGGCGCTCTGGGCGGTCTGGCGGGCGCGCTCGCGACCGGCGGCGGCCTCGGCGCGGGCGGCGGCGGCGGCGACCGGATCGGAGGGGAGGGCAGGATCTCCCTCGCGGGTGGCGGCGGCGCGGGCCTTCTCCCGGGCGCTGAGCTGCAGGCGGAGCTGGTCGAGGCCTCGGGCCAGCGCCTCGGGCCCGCCCTCGCCGAAGCCCTGGAGCTGGCGGGCGAGCTGCTCGGCGTGCTGGGCGAGCGAGCGCTTCTCCTCGGAGAGCGCGCGGGCCTCGTGCAGGGATCCGACCCCCAGCGCCCCCAGCGCGAGGGCGAGCCCGGCGCTGGCCTCCTCCGCCCGGAGTCGGAGGGCGTCCAGGTCCTTGCCACCCGGCTGGATCTCGATCTCCACGAGCTCGGAGACGCGGAGGCGGATGGTGCGGTTGACGCTGGAGCTCCAGCCCTCGCCCTGGGAGAGGGAGAGGGGACGGTCGCCGACCATCAGCCCGACCTCGCTGAGCGCGCTCACGCTGACCCGGGCGGATGCGGCCTCCAGCGCGGCGCGGGAGGTGTAGTCCTGCCGCTCCAGGCTCTCCACCCGGGCCACCTGGCTCGGGTCGATCTTGAGCGTCGCGAGCCGCTTCTGGGCGGTGGCGAGCTCGTCACGGAGGGCGCGGGCGCGCTCCAGCTCGGCGGCCTTGCGCTCCACCTCGACGCGGAGGCGGATGACCTCCAGGTGGGCGTCGGCGCGCTCCCAGAGGCGGCGCTGGCGTGCGTCCTCGAGCTCGGCGGCCTGACGGGCCTGCTCGCGATCGGCGACGATGGCGGGGAGGCCCTGGGTCGCCTCGCGGGCGGCCTGGACCTCGGCCTTCAGGCGCTCGCCCTGCTCCCGCTCCTCGCTGAGCCTCGCCAGCAGGGCGGTGCGCTCGTCCCAGCGGCGGCGGGACTCCGTGGCGCGGGCGGTGGCCAGCTCCACGGTGCGGCGGGCGGCCCCGACCTGCTCGCGCAGGGCCCGGAGCGACTCGGCGCGGGCGGCGGTCTCGCGCTCGCGGGCCTCCAGGGCTGGCAGAATTGTTGCTAATCGATCTAGTTCAGATCCAATCTGATCCTGGCGATCCAGCAGGGCCTCGTGCTCGGCCTTGCGGCTCTCCAGGGCCTCGCGGCGGGTGAGCGCGGCGCGGAGCGCCTCCTGGGGGCCGAAGAGGGGGCTGTCGGCGGCGCGGCGGGCCTGGCCCGTGGGGGTGTAGAAGCGGTCGCGCTGATGGCGGGCGGCGTCGAAGAGGCGCTCGGCGTCCGGTCCGCCCAGGAGCTCGCCCGAGAGCCGGCCCAGCACCTCGGACAGCGACTGGCGGCCGGACTCGTTGAGATCGGCGCTGGGCAGCAGGGCCGAGCGCTCCTGGCGCACCCAGAGCAGGGGGAGGAGGCCGAGCTCCTCGTCGCGCTTGCCGTCGGCGCCGGCGGTGATCCCCAGCACGCCCTGGAGCCGGGCCTCGGCGTCGGCGTCGGCGAGATCCTCCACGCGCCCGTCGAGGTGGGTGACCTTGAGCCGCGCGGTCCCGCGCTGTCCGGCGAAGCGTTTCTCCACTTCGTAACGGGTGGCGGTGTGCTCGAAGCCGACCTTGACCTCCGGGATCCCGCCGCCGCGGGGGACGTGGGCCAGGCGCTGGCGCACGTCGCCGCCCACCCGGTGGCGCAGGGTGAGCGCGGCGCGCAGGGCGTCGACGAGCGTGCTCTTCCCGGACTCGTTGGGCCCGTGGATGACGGTGAGGCCGGGCTCCAGCGGGATGGGCGCGCGGAGCTCGGACAGCACGCCGAAGCTCTTCACCCAGACGGAGGTGAAGATCATGGGGTGGGCTCCGGGCTGGGCGCGGCGACGCCCCGGTGCAGGCGGTAGAGCAGGCGGAGGGCGCGGGCGGCGGTGGCGCCGCGGTCTCCCCCGGCCTCGACGGCGGCGCGCAGGGCGCCGATCGCGCTGGCCACGTAGCCGCGGGTGGCGATGGCCTCGAGCTCGTCCTCGCGGCCGACGGGCACGAGCTCGGCGTCCTTACGGCGCAGCATCACGAGGCGATCCTCCCAGCGGCGCAGCAGGCCGTCGAGGGCCTCCATGTCGGAGAAGGAGAGCATCCCGCTCATCTCCAGGCGGACCAGTGTGGCGAGGGGGTCGGCGAGCTCGTCGAACCAGCGCCCGAGCTCCACGATGTCGTCGGCGCCGTCCAGATGCGCGCTGTGGGAGATCCAGCGACCGCGGGCCACGGGCACGCGGGTCACGCGCGGGGGCGCGGCGCGGGCGGCGGTGACGATGAGGGCGTTGCCGGCGTCGTTGTCCAGGAAGCGGGTGGGCTCGGGCGTTCCGGCGTACCAGGCGCGGCGCCCGACCTCGCGGGCCCCGTGCCAGTCGCCGAGGGCGAGGTAGTCGAGGTCGGCGCGCTCGGCCCGCTGGGGGTCGATCTGGTTCATGGCCTCGCCGGTGAAGTCCTGGACGCTCCCGTGGGCCAGCCCGATGCGCACGGCGTTGGGGGCGAGCTCGCGCCCGAAGGCGGGGGTCCAGTGGGAGGTGGTGTCCCCGCGCTCCTGGCGGTGGTTGAGGGGGGCGGGCAGGAGCACGGCGCCGCCCACGAGCACGGGGTCCCGGCCCTCCAGCACCGTGAAATTCGAGGGCTTGTTGTCCAGGAAGCTGCGGCGCCGCCAGACGCTGCCCGGCCCGCCGTGGTCGTGGTTGCCGGGGATGGCGACCACGGGCATGCGCGCGCGCCCGAAGCGGGCGCAGGCCTGGATGACGGTGCGGTCGTCCACGGTGTTGGCGTCGAAGACGTCTCCCGCGACGAGGATGAAGGCGGCGTCCTCGCTGGTGGCCAGGTCCACGCAGCGGTCGATGGCCTCGAAGCGCCAGCTCCGCAGCTGGGCGCCGCGGTCGCCCGGGACCCAGTGGAAGGGCATCCCGAGCTGCAGGTCGGCGGTGTGGAGGAAGCGGATCATGGCGGGCCGCTCGGGGGCAGGAGGTGGGGGAGGGGGCGAGCACCAGGAGGGACCAGACAAGAATAATCGACGGGAGGAGGGGGTGCCTTCCTTCCCGAGACCGCGCTAATTGTCCCCCATGCTGCTCCTCTCCCTGCTCCTGGCCTGCGACCCCGACAAGAACACCGACGGCTCCCCCGAGGACACGGGCCAGGAGGCGGCGCCCTACCTCGCCCCCGCCGAGCGCGGCCCCTGGGCCGTGGGCACGATGGAGGGCACGCTCACCCGCGAGAACGGCGAAGAAGAGGCGGTGCAGGTCTGGTATCCGGCGCAGGAGGAGGACGACGGCGCGGCCGCCCGCTACCGCTACGACGACTTCTTCGAGGGCACGGCGCTGGAGTGGAGCACGCCGGACTGCGCCGCGGCGCGCCCGGTGGTGGTCTTCAGCCACGGGAGCGGCGGGATCCGCTGGCAGTCCCTCTTCTACACGGAGCACCTGGCCAGCCGGGGCTGGATCGTGGTGGCGCCCGATCACGCGGGCAACACCTTCTTCGACGACGACGGGGCGCGGATGGCGGAGATGGCGCTCCTGCGGCCGGCGGACGTGGCGCTGGCCTATGACTGGCTGGTGGAGCAGGTGGGCGACGCGCAGAGCGGGCTCCAGGGCTGCGCGGACCCCGAAGCGGGCTACGCGGTGAGCGGGCACAGCTACGGCGGCTACACCTCGGTGGCGGTGGCGGGCGCCACGCTGGACGTGGAGGGGCTGACGGCCTGGTGCGAGGGCAGCGACGATCTGTGGTGCGAGATCCTGGACACCTGGAAGGCCGAGCACCCGGGCGAGGCGGTGGCGGACCTCTCGGACGGCCGCGTGTGGGCCAGCGTGCCGATGACGCCGGCCGGGGCCACGCTCTTCGGCGACGGGGTGGCGGCGGTGGACGTGCCGATGGCCATCCTGGCGGGGACGCTGGACGACACGACCCCGGCGGAGACCGAGGCGCAGCCCATCTTCGAGGGGCTCACGGTGGGGCCGCGCGCGCTCGGCGTGGTGGAGGGGGCCGGGCACCTGAGCTTCAGCGACGCCTGCGAGCTCTCTCCCTCCTTCGACGAGTGCGGGGAGGGCTACCTCCCCGTGGAGGACGTCCAGCGGATCACGCTGGAGGTGGCGGTGGCCTTCCTGGACTGGGTCCACGGGGAGGCGGACGCCCGGGAGGCGCTCCCGCCGGATGAACCGTCCCTCAGCCTTACGTTGACTGAATAGCTGGGAGATCTCCAAGTGAATAGGGGCGGTTGACTGCGCGTGCAGAAGTAGGGTATACGAGGGGACCCCGACGGGAGCCTCCCTCGGGCGCCCCCCTCTTCGCTCGCGCGACGCCTCTGCGTCGATGGGAGCCACCTGTGGAGGTGGGCGGTTCTCGAAGCAGCGGAGAGGGGCAAGATGCGGAGCAGGAGCCTGGTCGTGCTGGCGCTGGTGGCGTCGATGGGGTGCGCGCAGAAGCCGAACACCCCTGAAGCGCTCTTCGGCAACTGCGTGTCCTGTCACGGGGCGCAGGGGGCGGGCAACCAGCAGCTCGGCGCGCCGCCCATCGCGGGGATGCCCGCGTGGTACGTCGAGGCGCAGCTCACGAAGTTCAAGGAAGGTTATCGCGGCTACCACGGCGATGACGTCAACGGCCTGAAGATGCGGCCGATGACGCTGAGCCTGGCCAACGAGGAGGAGGTCAAGGCGGTCGCCGGCTACGTCGCCGGGCTCCCCACGACCAGCGCCGCGGCGACGGTGACCGACGGCAACGCCCAGAACGGGCAGGCCCGCTACGCGCTCTGCGCGAGCTGCCACGGCGACAAGGGGCAGGGCAACGAGGCGGTCAAGGCGCCGCCGCTGAACGAGTCGGCGGACTGGTACCTGCTCCGCCAGCTCCAGAACTTCAAGGGCGGCGTCCGCGGCGCCCACCCCAAGGACATCACGGGCGCCCAGATGCGGGCCATCATCGGCACCCTGCCGGACGAGCAGGCGATGAAGGACGTGGTCGCCTACATCCAGACGCTCTAGGAGTCAGGACCATGGCAGAGCAGCTCTCCGCTCACGCGCTCGAGAGGAGCACCTTCATCATCATCATGGTGCTGGTCGTGCTCTTCGTCGGGGCTGGTTTCGTCGTCATCTCCATGTAGGACTCAGGGATCTCCCATGCCTGACTGGTACATTCCTCAAGCTTCGTCCTACGCCGGCAGCGTAGACAACCTGATCCTCCTCATCACGGTGATCGTGGGGTTCTGGTTCATCCTGTCGGAGGGCATGTTCTTCTGGCTGCTCTGGCGCTTCCGGGCGCGCGAGGGGCAGAAGGCCGAGTACTACACGGGTGACGAGCCGCACCTCAAGCGCTGGATCACCATCCCGCACGGGCTCATCATCTTCCTCGACCTCTTCATCATCTTCGGGGCCGTGCGCGTCTGGTACGACGTCAAGCTCCAGGTGAAGGAGGGCGACGACGTGGTGCGCATCACCGCGCAGCAGTGGGCCTGGGTCTTCCAGCACACGGGCGCGGACGGCAAGCTCGACACGGCCGATGACATCACCCTGGTCAACGAGATGCACGTCGAGGAGGGCAAGACCTACAACTTCGAGCTGCACTCCCGGGACGTCATCCACAGCTTCTCGGTGCCGGCCTTCCGGCTCAAGCAGGACATGATCCCCGGTCGCGTGATCAAGGGCTGGTTCGAGCCCACCCGCGCCGGCCAGTACGACATCCAGTGCGCGGAGATCTGCGGCATCGGCCACGGCCTCATGCCGGCCAGGCTCATTGTCGAGCAGCCGGCCGCCCACGCCGCCTGGATCTCCGATCACGCCCCCAGCGTCGCCTCCCGCTAGCGCAGACCGTAAAGAGGAACACCATGGCCGAGCACGAGTCCGCTGTCCCCGCCGCGTCGGGGCACGAGCACGCGGGACACCACCACGAGGAGAGCTTCTTCCACAAGTACCTGTGGTCCACGGACCACAAGATGATCGCCAAGCAGTACATGTTCACGGGCATGTTCATGGCGCTCATTGGTGGGTTCTTCTCCTACGTCTTCCGGATGCAGCTCGCCTTCCCGGGACAGAGCGTGCCGCTCTTCGGGAACGTCTCGCCGCATGACTACAACTCCCTGGTGACGAGCCACGGCACCATCATGGTGTTCTGGGTCGCCATGCCCGTGCTCATCGCCGCGCTCGGCAACTACCTGATCCCGCTGATGATCGGCGCGGACGACATGGTGTTCCCGCGGCTGAACCGGCTCTCCTACCAGATCTTCCTCATCAGCGCGCTCGTGCTGATCGCGAGCTTCTTCGTCGAGGGCGGGGCCTTCGGCGGCGCCTGGACCTCGTATCCGCCGCTCTCGGCCAAGGGGGACTACAACCTGACCCCCATGGGCTCGACCCTGTGGCTGGTCGCGGTGGCGCTGGAGTTCGTGGCCTTCCTCATGGGCGGCATCAACTTCATCGTCACGGCGATGAACTCGCGCGCGCCCGGGATGAAGTGGTACGACGTGCCCATCGTGGTGTGGATGATCGTGGTGGCCAGCATCCTGTTCATGGCCTCGGTCGGCCCGCTGATCGCCGGCGCCCTGATGCTGGGCTTCGATCAGCGCCTGGGTACGGCCTTCTTCGATCCCGCCCGCGGCGGTGACCCGGTCCTCTGGCAGCACCTCTTCTGGTTCTTCGGGCACCCGGAGGTCTACGTCGTGCTGCTGCCCGCCATGGGCGTGGTGGCCGAGATCATCACGACCTTCGCGCGCAAGAAGATCTTCGGCTACAAGACGGTGCTGTACACGGTCTTCGGCACGGGCATCCTGAGCTTCTTCGTGTGGGCCCACCACCAGTTCGTCGCCGGCATCGACCCGCGCATGGCGAACGTGTTCACGGTCACCACGGTGCTCATCTCCATCCCCATCGCGGAGATGTGCTTCCTCTACATCGCGACCCTGTACGGCGGCTCGATCAGCTTCAAGACGCCGATGCTGTGGGCGCTCGCCTTCATCGCCGAGTTCCTCATCGGCGGCGTGACGGGCATCTACCTGGGCTCCAGCGGCGCGGACATCTTCTTCCACGACACCTACTTCGTGGTCGCCCACTTCCACTACACCTTCTTCCCCATCGCGATCATCGGGTTCTACGCCGGTATCACCTACTGGTTCCCCAAGATGTTCGGGAAGATGATGGACGACACGCTGGGCAAGATCCACTTCTGGGGCACCATCATCCCCTTCAACTTCATCTTCATCCCGCTCTTCTTCACGGGCGCGGGTGGAGACCATCGGCGGATCTGGTCCTACACCAACTTCTCCGACAGCATGCAGGGGCACCTCCAGGACCTGCGCGTCCTGGCGACGGTGGCCCTGGTCGTGATGCTGGTCTTCCAGGTGGTCTTCTTCATCAACCTCATCAAGAGCCTGCGGAGCGGGCCCGCCGCCGGGGACAACCCCTGGAAGGCCAACTCGCTGGAGTGGGCCTGCCCCTCGCCCCCCCCGCACGGCAACTTCAACCCGATGCCGACCGTGTACCGGGGCCCCTACGAGTACAGCGTCCCTGGTCGCGAGCAGGACTACTGGCCGCAGAACCTCCCGAGCTGAGCTGAGGACCCAATGACCAAGCCTATCGCAACAACGCGCAGCGCGGCCGGGCTCCCGACGGGGAGGCTGGCGATCTGGTGGCTGCTCGCCTCCGAGATCGTGATCTTCGGCGGCATCCTGGCCTCGTACCTCATGCATCGGCTCGGGCACCCCGAGTGGCACGAGTACGCCGCGGTCACCGACTGGCGGATCGGCGCCTTCAACACCTTCGTCCTGCTGACCTCGAGCCTCAGCGCGGTGCTGGCGCACCAGGCGGCGGAGGAGGGGAACGGCAAGAAGGCGGCGAAGCTGCTGTACTTCACCTGCCTCGGCGGCCTGACCTTCCTCATCGTCAAGTCGTTCGAGTGGTACACCGAGATCTCGCACGGCTACACGATCACGGCCAACGGCTTCTGGCAGTTCTACTACACGGCCGCCGGCGTCCACGCGAGCCACGTCATCGCGGGCATGATCGCCATGCTCTTCGTCGCCGCCGACGCGGCCAAGGGCAAGGAGCTGCAGCGCGTGGAGCTGGTAGGGATCTACTGGCACTTCGTGGACATCGTCTGGATCTTCCTCTTCCCCCTGCTGTACATCGCCAAGTAGGTCGCGAGGGCTTCATGTCTGAGCACGCGCACGGCCACACGGAAGGCCACGAGACCCACCACTACAACTACGTGAAGATCTGGGGGATCCTCCTGGTCCTGCTGATCATCAGCGTCGTGGGGCCCTTCCTGGAGATCCCCGCGGTCACGCTGATCACGGCCTTCGGGATCGCCTTCGTGAAGGCCTATCTGGTCATCAAGTACTTCATGCACCTGACCGTGCAGCCGAAGGTCGTCGTCTACATGCTCACGGTCTGCCTGGGCTTCATGCTGGTGTTCTTCGCCGGCGTCGCCCCGGACGTGATGGAGCACGAGGGCGCGAACTGGGAGAACGTCGCGGCGAAGAACGTGCCGATGCAGTACACCGCTCCCGGTCACGGGGGCCACGGCGAGCACGCGGCGCCCGCCCACGGCGGCGCGCACGGCGGGGCCGCGCACTAGGGAGAACGGGATGGCGGAGCGCTCGCTCAGGCTGGTCCACTCTCGGCCGGCTCCCCGCAAGCGGGAGCCGGTGCTGTCCAACGGCGTCTTCGGGATGCTGATCTTCGTGCTGTCGGAGATCATGTTCTTCGCGGCGCTGGTCAGCTCGCACCTCGTGGTGAAGGCGCAGACCATGGTCTGGCCGCCGCCGGATCAGCCCCGGCTGCCCGTCGAGCAGACCGGGATCAACTCGCTCTTCCTGCTGGCGAGCGGGGTGGTGCTCCACCTGGGGGTGAGGGCCTTCCGCCGCGAGCCGGCCAGCGCGAAGCGCCAGCTCTGGGTGGCGCTGGGCCTCGGCGCGCTCTTCGTCGGGCTGCAGGGCGTGGAGTGGGCGCGGCTGCTGGCGCAGGGGCTCACGCTGAGCTCGGGCTCCTACGCGAGCTTCTTCTACCTGATCGTCGGGATGCACGCGCTCCACGCCGTGGGCGCGATCCTGGGTCTCGGCTGGGTCGCGCGGCGCGTTCAGGGTGGCACGGCCACGCTGGAGCAGCTCCAGACCGCGCAGGTGTTCTGGACCTTCGTGGTCGTCCTCTGGCCCTTCCTCTATTGGCAGGTGTACCTGTGAGCCGCATGCTCCGCGTCGCGCTCGCGCTGCTCCTCGGGTTCGGGCTGCTGGCGGCGCCCTCGCTCGCGCTCGCCTGCCCCGTCTGCATCGACCCCAGCGCGGCCTCGCGCTCCGCCTACTTCAACACGACGATCCTGCTGTCCCTGCTGCCGCTTGGTTTCATCTTCGGCTTCGGCATGTTCATCCGCGCCCGCTTGCGGGCGCAGGAAGAGGACGTCCAGGTCCGGCCGCTCGTCTCGCGCCCTCAGGAGATCTCATGAAGACCGCCCCTCTGCGCGTCGCCGTCACCGGCGCCGCGGGCAACATCGGCTACGCCCTGCTCTTCCGCCTCGCCTCGGGCGACTGCTTCGGCAAGGACCAGCCCATCCGGCTGCAGCTCCTGGAGATCCCGCCCGGCATGAAGGCGCTGGAGGGCGTGGTGATGGAGCTCCAGGACAGCGCCTTCCCGCTGCTGGACGGCATCGACATCACCGATGATCCGAACGTGGCCTTCAACGGCGTGAACCAGGCCTTCCTGGTGGGCAGCCGCCCGCGCACGAAGGACATGAACCGCGCAGACCTGATGCGGGTCAACGGCCCCATCTTCACGGGCCAGGGCAAGGCGCTCAACGACCACGCGGCCTCCGACGTGCGCGTCATCGTGGTGGGGAACCCCTGCAACACGAACTGTCTCATCGCGATGAACACCGCCCGGGACATCCCGGCGGAGCGCTTCAGCGCCATGACCCGCCTGGACGAGAACCGCGCCAAGAGCCAGATCGCCACCCGCCTCGGCGTGGGCGCGGGCTCCGTGCGCCGCATGGGTATCTGGGGAAACCACTCGGACACGATGTTCCCCGACTTCGTGCATGCTGAGGTGGATGGTCGCCCGGTGTCCGAGGCCTGCGGCCTGGACTGGCTGAAGGGCGAGTTCCTCTCCACGGTGGCGACCCGCGGCAAGGCCATCATCAACGCCCGCGGCGCCTCCAGCGCAGCGAGCGCGGCGAGCGCGGCCATCGACCACATGGCGAGCTGGTGGCGCGGCACGGCCCCCGGCGACTACGTGAGCATGGGCGTCATCTCCCGCGGGGAGTACGGCGCGCCCGCCGGCCTCATCTTCTCCTACCCGGTCACCATCGCCGACGGGAAGTGGTCGATCGTCGAGGGCCTGGAGCACGACGACTTCGCCCGGGGCAAGATCCAGGCGACGGCGAACGAGCTGCTCGAGGAGCGGGCCGCCATCCAGGATCTGCTCACCTGAGCGACGCGCCGCGGACGGCCTTCGGGCGCGATCTGCGTTCTGATCGTGCCTGACGCGCTCATCGCGCCCTCCTGTAGCGGGGAGGGGCTGACTCACGGTATGGTGCGTCAGCCCTGGAGTCTCTGCGTCTTCGACGCCCCGACCCCCCGCACGAGAGGTCACAATGCGCCCCTGGTCCCTCCTCCTCCTCCTGGCCGCCTGCAACGAGCAGGGCTTCAAGTCCACCACTGAGGGGGACGACGCCTACGGGCCGGAGATCGAGGTCACTCCGACGCTCCTGGACTTCGGCACGTTTGGCGAGTCCGACGACGCGATGGTGCGCACGTTCACGGTGGAGAGCGTGGGCTCCGAGGATCTGCACGTGGACAGCGTGACGATCAGCGCGGAGGACGCGGGCTTCACCATCGTCTCCGACGAGACCGCCTTCGTGCTGGCGCCGGGCGAGAGCCGGGACGTGGACGTGGCCTTCATCCCCTCGGGCGGGACCCCGGAGGCCAACGCGCTGGTGAGCTCGGACGACCCGGACGACGAGGTCGTGGCGGTGGAGCTGGTCGCGGCCTTCGACTCTCCTCTGCTGGAGATCGACCCCGATCCCCTGGACTTCGGGGAGACCTACGTAGGCTGCACCAAGGACAACACCATCGAGCTGAAGAGCGTGGGCTCCGAGACCCTGCGGATCACGGACATCAACTTCGAGGGCGAGGCGTTCACGCTGAACACCGGCTACTCGCTGCCCATCGAGCTGGAGCCCGGGGAGTCCCTGGCCCTCGACTTCACCTTCGCGCCCACTGACGCCACCACCTTCGACGCCGCCCTCTCGGTCAGCTCGAACGAGCCCATGGGCACGCGCACGGGCACGGAGTACGGCACCGGCAAGTACGGCGGCGAGTGGGAGGACACCTGGACGGTGCCCGCCGACCCGCCCACGGACATCATGTTCATCCTCGACCAGAGCGGGTCGATGGACGACGACACCCGCGCGGTGGCGGACAACATCTCCACCTTCATCTCCACGCTGGGCACGCTGACCACCGACTGGCAGATCATCGTCGGCAACAACGACGAGGGCTGCAACCAGGGCGGCATCCTCACGCCGGACACCTCGGGCTACGAGAGCATCTTCCAGGACGCCGCCCAGGAGTGCGACACGCGCCACGGCTGCACCTGGATCGTGGACGTGGAGGCGCTGTTGAAGCCGGCGGCCATGGGCGTGGAGAACACCGACAGCGGCGAGTGCAACGCCGGCTTCCTGCGTGAGGACGCCCTGCTGCACATCATCGTGGTCTCCGACGAGCCCGATCAGTCCGCCTGCGACGACATCTGGGACGTGAGCTGCGGCAGCGACTGGGAGGCGCTGGTCGCCGACATCCAGGCCAAGAAGGGCTCCACCTCGCTGACCAAGATCTCGGCGGTCGCGGGCGACGTGCCGGGCGGATGCAGCGGTCGCGGCAACTCGGCCGAGCCGGGGGTCGGCTACGACGAGGCGGTGGCCGCGACCGGCGGGCTCTTCCTCTCCCTGTGCTCCGACTGGGGCGCGAGCGCCGAGGAGCTGGCCGAGGCCAGCGTGGAGCAGGACACCTTCGAGCTCACCCACACGGCCTGGGAGCCGAGCATCGTGGTCATGGTGGACGGGACCGTCCAGACCGGGAACTGGACCTTCGACGAGGCTACCAACACGGTGACCTTCACCGAGGGCGCCCCGGAGGAGGGTCAGGAGGTGATCATCACCTACGGCTCCCCGGTGGACTGCGACTGAGTCAGCCGGTCCGCTCCACCAGGGGCGGCAGGTAGCTCTCGGGCACCGGCAGGCCGCACAGCGCGAGCAGGGTGGCGCCGATGCGCGCGATGCCCGCGCTGGGCGTCTCCGCGGAGGGTTCGGCCCAGCGCGCCAGGTCTCGTGTCGGCACGGTGAGCCTCCAGCGCCCCGAGGGGTCCACCAGGGCGAAGGGGACCGGGTTGAGCGTATGGCTGGTCTTGGGCTTCGGACGCCCATCCGCGCCCAGCACGACCCGACCCTTCTTGTCCAGCTCTACCTTCAGCTCGGCGTTCCCGTGGTCGGCGGTGACCAGCAGGACCCCGCCCGCCGCGCGCGTCGCCGCCGCGATGGCGCCGACCGCCTCGTCCACCACCTCCAGCGCCGTGATCGTGGCGCCCATGTCGCCCGTGTGGCCGACCATGTCGCCGTTCGCCAGGTTGATGCGGACGTGATCGTAGTCGCGTGACGCGATGGCCTCCACCGCGCGCCGCGCCACCTCCGGCGCCGCCATGGCCGGGGCGCGATCGAAGGGCCCCAGCGGGCTCGGCACCTCCACCCAGGTCTCCCCGGGCAGGCGCTGGGAGCGGTTCCCGTTGAAGAAGTACGTGACGTGGCCGAATTTCTGCGTCTCGGAGAGCGCGAGCACGCGCAGCCCGGCCGCCGACATACGCTCACCCACGGTGTCGTCGATGGCCGGCGGGGAGACGAGGTGGCGGCGCGGCCGCTTCAGGTCCCCGTCGTACTCCATCATGCCCGCGTAGATCACGTTCGGCCGAGGGGCGCGCTCGAAGGCGGAGAACTCCTCGCCCTCCTCAAAGGCCCGCGTGATCTCGATGGCCCGGTCGCCCCGGAAGTTGAAGAGGACGACCGCGTCGCCGTCGCGCATCCCGTCGTAGTCACCCACCACGAAGGCGGGCAGCCACTGGTCGTCCACCGCCGGGTCCTCCGCGTAGAAGGTCTGGATCGCCTCGGTCGCCGAGCCAAAGCGCCGGCCCTCGCCGCCGACGTGGCAGCGCCAGCCCCGGTCCACCATGTCCCACTCCGCCTCGTAGCGGTCCATGGTGATGTGCATGCGCCCGCCCCCGCTGCCGACGCCGGCGTCGATGGGCAGCTCCCGCAGCTTCGCCTCCAGCGGCTCCACCCAGGTCAGCGCCGAGCGCGCGCTCACGTCCCGCCCGTCGGTCAGCACGTGCACGCGCAGGCGGCGCACGCCGTCGGCCACGGCGCGATCGACGAGGGCCAGCAGGTGCTGGACGTGGCTGTGGACGTTGCCGTCGCTCACCAGCCCGAGCAGGTGCAGGGTGTCTCCGCGGATCACGTCCTGCCAGGCCTCGGACGCCCAGATCCGGCCGCTCTGGATGGCCTCGTTCACCAGGCGCGCGCCCTGGTCGAAGACCCTCCCAGCGCCCATCGCGTTGTGGCCGACCTCCGAATTCCCCATGTCGGCGTCCGACGGCATCCCCACCGCCGTCCCGTGCGCCTTCAGCAGGCACCACGGCTCGCGGGAGAGCAGCGCGTCGAGGTGGGGGGTGCGCGCGAGGTGGAGGGCGTCGGTCTCGTCGCGCCGGCCCCAGCCCACGCCGTCGAGGATGAGGAGCACCACAGGTCGAGGAAGCATGCGCCGTCATAACCCGAGGCCGGATACACTATGGTCCCCCACTCTTCGAGCGAGCGCACATGGAACGAGCCGCGGTCGTCATCGGCGCGGGCATCATCGGGACCCTGACCGGCTACCGGCTCGCGCGCGCGGGCTGGCGTGTGACCGTGCTGGAGGGGATGCACGTCGGGGCGGGCTCGTCCAGCCGCACCGCCGCCGGGATCCGCCAGCAGTTCTCCACGCCCGAGACCGTGATCGGGATGCGCTTCTCCGTGGACTTCTACCGGCGCTTTCAGGAGCTGGTAGGCGGTGACGAGGCGCCCATCGTCCAGAACGGCTACCTCTTCCTGCTCGAGGGCGCCACCGAGGCCGCCGCAGCGCGGGTGGAGATGCAGCGGCGCTGCGGGCTCACCGAGGCCGAGCTCCTGGACCCCGACGAGACCGCCCGGCGCTTCCCCTTCGTGGACGGCGCGGCGATCACGGGCGCGACCTGGTGCCCCACGGACGGCTTCCTGCACCCCGCCGTCGTCTACAACGAGGCCGCCGAGGCCCTGCGCCGCCTGGGCGGGCAGGTGGTCCAGAACGCGCCGGTCCTGGAGAGCCGATCCCAGGGCGGGCGCCTCCAGGAGGTGCTGGCCGGGGGCGCCTGGCGGGGCGCCGATCTCTTCGTGGACGCCACCAACGCCTGGACGCTGCGGACCGGGCGGGTGCTCGGCGCCACCCCGCTCCTCGTCGTGCCGCTCAAGCGCTACCTCTGGTTCCTGGAGCGCGCCGGCCCCATGACCGAGGCCGAGCTGCTGGCCATGCCCCTGGTCATCACCCCGGGCGGCGCCTACTGCCGACCGGAGAACGGGGCGAGCCTGCTGAGCGGCTTCGCCCACGACGCGGCCGCCGAGCCGGACTTCAGCTACGAGGACCAGGACCGTATCGACGCGGAATTCTCCCACCGCAGCGGCCCGGAGAGCCAGGCCTTCGCCACCTGGATGGAGCTGGCCGAGCACCTGCCGCCCATCGGGGAGTTCGCCGGGGTCACCGCCACCACCTCGGGCTTCTACGGCGTGACCCCCGACCACAACCCCTTCCTGGGCTACGACCCGGCGCTGCCCAACCTCCTGCGCATGGTCGGCTACTCCGGGCACGGCGCCATGTTCGGCCCCTTCGCCGCCGAGGTCGGGCTGCGGCTGGCTGAGGCGGGGCGCGACCTCCCGAGCGTGGACGTGCTCGGGCGCGCGGTGAGCCTCGCCCCCTTCTCTGTCGGTCGCTCTTTCACGGCGCGCGAGGCCCTTGTCATCTGAAGCGACCGGTCCGCACCGACCTCTTGCAGAAGGTGAAAGAATGCTGGAAGAGCGAGCCATTTTGCGGATGCGGAAATGAAGAGGCCGGAGATCACGGCCATCCTGGCACCGCGCGACACCCCGCGAAGGGTCCGCCTTCATGCTGGGGTCCATGAAATGCGCTAGAATCCGTCTGCTCGTGGGCGCTGCTGCCCGCGAGCGCCCTCCTCTCCGCCTCGCCTCGCTCAGGTGTTGAAAGACATGCACAAGCTGCTCCTTCGGTCCTGTGTCGTCCTCCTCCTCATGGGCGGCGCGCGCGCGCACGCGCAGGACGTCGACACCTTCAACGTCTCGGGCTCGTTGTTCGATCGCCAGGGCACCCTCCAGCTCACCGCGCCGAGCATCGGCGAGGCGCGCACCTGGTACGCGGGCGGCGCGCTGGTCTACGCGGACAGCCCGCTGGTGGTCGAGTTCGAGGACGGCACCGAGGAGGAGGTGGTCGCCAGCCAGCTCTCCACGCGGCTGATGGGCGGCTACAACCTCCTGGGGAAGGCGCGCCTGGACCTGGAGATCCCGGTCTACCCGGTGGTTCGCGTCGCCGAGGAGCTCGGCGTGGGCGCGGACGCCCAGACCTTCGATGGGCAGTTCGCGCTGGGCGACCTGCGCCTCGGGGCGACGGTGCCGCTGCTGGGCGACGAGGACGGCGTCTTCGGCCTCGCCGTGGCGCCCTACCTGGAGCTCCCCACGGGCTCGGAGGAGGCCTTCGTCGCCAACGGCGGCTTCTCCGGCGGGCTTCGCGCCGCGGCGGGCGGTCTCGCCGGACCCCTGGGGTGGAACGCGAACCTCGGGGTGGGCCTCGGGCGCGCCGCCGCGATCGACGAGACGCTGAGCCTGGGCAACAACCTCAACACTGGCGTCGGGGTGAACTACCTGATCACCGACACCGTGCTGGCCGGCGCGGAGCTCACCGCGCTGCTGCCCTTCGTGGACGGCTTCGATCCCTGGAACAAGAAGGACGTCGAGGGCCACCTTTACGGGACCTGGCTCGGCGAGGGCGGGCTGGTCGGCACGCTGGGCCTGGGCTCCGGCCTGCTGGCGGGCGTGGGCGCGCCGGACTTCCGCGTGGCGCTGGCGCTGGCCTACGCTCCCATTGGCCCCTTCGATCGCGACGCCGACGGCATCGTGGACGACGTGGACCGCTGCCCGGACGACCCCGAGGACAAGGACCAGTTCGAGGACGTCGACGGCTGCCCCGACCCGGACAACGACAAGGACGGCGTCCTCGATGTGAGCGACCGCTGCCCGCTCGACCCGGAGGACATGGACCAGTTCGAGGACGCCAACGGCTGCCCCGACCCGGACAACGACAAGGACACCGTGCTGGACGTCGTCGACGCCTGCCCGCTCGAGCCCGGGCCCGTGGAGACCAAGGGCTGCCCGGACGCCGACCGCGATCGGGTGCCCGACTTCCGCGACAAGTGCCCGAACGATCCCATCGATCCGCGCGCCGACCCGGAGCTCTCCGACGGCTGCCCGACGAAGGCGGTGCTGACGAAGAAGGAGATCGTGATCCTGGACAAGGTCTACTTCGACTTCGACAAGGCCACCATCAAGCCCGTCTCCTTCGACCTGCTCGGCGAGGTCGCGAAGATCATCAACGACAACCCGCAGATCAAGCTCATCGAGGTCGGCGGGCACACGGACGATCTGGGCGGCGACGCCTACAACAAGAAGCTCTCCCAGGCCCGCGTGGACGCGGTTGTGGACTACCTCGTCAAGACGGGCAAGGTGGACCGCGCGCGGCTCTCGGCCGTGGGCTACGGCGAGACCGTGCCCATCGCGTCCAACGCCGACGAGGCTGGCCGCGCGGAGAACCGCCGCGTGGAGTTCAAGATCCTCCAGCAGGATCAGGAGTAGCCTGCACTCCCGGGAGGGCGCCGGCATGTCCCGCGCGTCCTCCCCTGCGCCCGTCTCTTGTCTTCTGAATCGGAGCTGACATGCCACAGAGTCGTACCACCCCCCTGAGCGCGCTGCTGGCGCTGCTGGTCCCCACCCTCGCGCACGCCGATCCGCTCCTGATCAGCGGCACCGGCGTGGAGATCGCCTACGGAGCCGACGGGCTCGCCTTCGACCCCGACGAGGAGGAGGGCATCCTGGGCTACGTGGGCTCGACGCCCGACTGGTACGACTTCACCTACTACGCGGGCAGCTCGACCACGATCGATCCCTTCCTGGCGAGCTCCTTCGCCTATGATCTCGGCGGCGAGACCTTCGAGTACGCCGGCTACATCAAGGGCCTGGAGAGCTCGAGCGCGTCCGTGGACTGGACCACGATCTCCTCGGCGGACATCAGCGCCGACGGGCTCCTGGGCTCCGAGTACATCTGGGAGGTCGGCGATCTGGAGGTCGTCAAGACCGAGACCTGGGACGAGGACGGGTACGCCGTGCTCGTCCACTTCGCGGTCACCAACACGTCCGACGAGGACATCGAGAACTTCGCCTACCTGCACCTCATCGATCCCGCGGACTCGACGGGCTCGCTCAATTCCACCAACACCCGAAACGACCTCCAGGACAACGACGGCGACGGCGTGCAGGAGTACGCGCAGTCCCAGGGCCGCTCGACGACCACGCGGACGAACAACCGTACCATCGCCATGGGCCTCTGCGACCCGGCCTCGGAGGAGGTCAACTACAAGAGCGGGGTGGAGGTCTACGTCACCGACGCCATCGCCGCTGGCTTCGACGGCGACCCGGACGGGGCGAGCTCCGACCAGCAGATGGTCTACCTGCACCAGGAGGACGGCATCGCGGCCGGGGACACCATCCTGTTCGCCTTCGTGCTGGCCATCGGCACGAACGAGGAGGGCGCGCTGGAGGCCTTCGGCGTGGGCCAGGAGGGCTGCTGGGACCTGGACGGCGACGGGGAGCTGAGCGAGGAGTTCGGCGGCGACGACTGCGACGACGAGGACGGCAGCGTGTACTCGGGCGCCGACGAGATCTGGTACGACGGCTACGACCAGGACTGCGGCGACGACGACGACTACGACCAGGACCAGGACGGCTACGCCGACGCCGACTACGCCGACGAGTACGGCCCCACCCTCGACCCGGGCACGGGCGAGGAGATCGAGGGCACGGGCGAGCTGGACGCGACCGACTGCGACGACGAGGACGAGGACGTCAACG
>CAZTOW010000012.1:185078-223262 GCA_964615375.1 uncultured Enterobacterales bacterium | reverse complement strand
AAACACGCTCTCGTCGCCCTGAGGGGGCCGGAGTCGTCTGCTCATGGCAGACCACATGGTCGGAAGTATACCCTTACCCGACGCCCCACCCCCCACCCCACCACCAGCAGCGCCCACCAGGACGCCGCTGCGCGTGGTCCTGCCCCACACCCACACCCCGTCCCCGCGCCCTCATCCTTCCCACTCCCGCCGCCCTCGCCCGTCTCCTCCTCGCCCCCCGGCCCCGAGTCCCCACCCCCCGTCTCCCCCGTGTCCGTCGCCACCTCCCCCGCCAGCGACGCGCAGCTCCGCTCCGCCACCACTCGCGCCAGCTCCTCCTCCGTGATCACCCGGTCCAGCAGGCAGAGCTCGTCCAGCGCCCCCGCCCACTCCGTGGCGTCTCCGGGCGGTGGATCCGTGCCGAGGGTCAACAGACCGCGCTGTCCGCCGGTCGGCAGACGGTCGAAGCTCACCGCGTCGCCGAGCTGCGCGCCGTCCACGTAGAATCGCACGGCCATCGCGTCCACGTCGCGGACCAGCGTGTAGTGGTGCCACTCTGCGTCTACCGCCGCGGCCTCGGTGGAGGTGAGCGTCACGTTGGTCCCGTCCTCAAACTCCCAGAAGGCCACCAGGGTCCCATCCCGCTGCATCGAGAGCCACCAGGCGTAGTTCGACGTCTCGTCCTCGGTGTACGGATCGTTGGACCCGTAGGCCGCGAGCGTGTTGGCCCACTCTCCCGCCTCCAGGCCGTCGGCCCTCGCCGCGAGCGCCAGCGTCAGATCGCCGTGGAGATCGTGCTCGTAGCTGTTGATCGCCTCGGCCTGGGCGTAGTCCTCGTCCCCGTCCAGCTCCAGCGCGCCGCCGCTCCAGCCGTCTTCGGTCCTCTCCGCGTCGCCGAAGAGCCCGAGCGGGATGGCCGGGCCCTCGTCCGAACCGTCCTCCAGCCCGTCGTCCAGGGGATACCAGGCCAGCAGGGCGGGCTCCGGCGGCCCCGCGTCGCGCAGGACCCAGTTGTCCACGACGTCGTCGTAGTGCCCGTCGCCGTCCTCGTCCCGGTAGTGCGACACGCTGACCCGGGCCCCGTCGATCTCGACCAGCGCGAAGCCGTAGCCCAGGTTGTCCGGGCGGTCGGTGAGGTCGGTCTGGCCGCCGCCGCCCGTTCCGGCGATGAGCTCCCAGGTGCTCCCGCCGCCCGAGCGCCCGGCCTCCGGGGGCCCGCCGCCCAGCAGGCCGGGCTGGTAGACGTGCCAGTGGCCCGCCAGCAGGGCGTCCACGTCGTAAGCCAGGAGCAGCTGCCACAGCTCGCCGGCCGTCCCGCCGAAGATGCTCTCGTAGGCGGAGAAGCTGATGGGGTGGTGGGTGAAGACGAAGGTGTGGGCCTGGCCCGCGCCGTCCACCAGCGCGTCCTCCAGCCAGGCCAGGTTCGGCTGGACCGCCCAGCCGCCCTCGGCGTCGGTGAGCAGGGCGATGAAGCGCGTGTCGCCCACGTCCACCCAGTAGCTGAGCCCCTCCTCGCCCGGCGGGCTGTTGTCCCGGGGTAGCCAGTCGAAGGTCTCGCTCCAGGCCGCCTGCGCGCCGTCGGCGAAGAAGTCGTGGTTGCCCGCCGCCGCGTAGCGCGGGGCGTCCAGCACGCCGGTGACCTCGTCCCACTCCTCCCAGGCCGCGATCTGCAGGTCCAGATCGTAGGTCCCGTTCACCAGATCGCCCGCGAACAGCACCAGATCGGGCGAGACGGCGTTGATGTCCTCGGCCATCGCCGGCCAGACGTCCAGGTTGATGCGCTCGCCGGAGGTGGCCTGCGTGTCGCCGACGACGGCGAAGCGCAGATCCACGGCCAGCGCGGGGGAGGAGAGGAGCGCGAACAGCACGAGCATGGCCCATGCGTAGCCGAGCGCGCGCCGCCCGTAAACCCGCGCCCTCAGCGCACGTCCAGCACCGTCAGGAACTTGGGCGCCGGGTTCGGGCAGAGGCTGCAGCGCAGCGCCAGCAGCCAGGTGCCCTCGGCGCTCGCGTCCACGAAGGGCTGGCCGTCGGCGTCCATGAGGTGGTCCAGGGCCACGGCCGTCCCGCCCTCGATGTCCTGCGTCCACAGCCCGTCGGCCAGGAGCTCGAGGTCCAGGAACTGCGCCTGGAGCTCGTCCACGCTCAGGTCGGCGAACCAGGCCACCATCGCGCTGTCGATGGAGCCCGCCTCCAGCGCGTTGCCGTGCCCGTCGGTGCTCAGCGTGGACCAGTTGAGCGTCCAGCCGCCCTCCTTCGGCGCGGGGATGGGGGTGAGCTCGCTCAGGTCCGCCTGGAAGTCCAGCACGCCACAGGCGGGCTCGACGGCGATCTCGGTGGTCTCCGTGCTCGCGGACGGGTGCAGGAAGACCAGCGCGCGCGCGCCCACCCCCAGCTGCTTGCCGGTGGCGAACATCATCATCCAGGTGGCGCTGCCCTCGTAGAAGTACTCCTCGATGATCTCGGGGTAGGTGCCGAGGAAGGTGAACTCGGAGAGCAGCACGGTGGTCGCGTCGCCCGGGTAGACGTTGACGGGCAGCACGATGTCCACCTGCTGGAGCGTGTCGTTGCTCAGCCCGTCCTCCACCTCCTCCTCGGACAGGTAGGGGAAGGCCAGCAGGGTCACGTTGTCCAGGTCCGCCACCGGGTCGAGGTCGTGGCACTGGATGTCGGAGCTGAGCCCGCTGAAGTCCACGCTCAGGTCGGAGTACTCCTTGACCGTGAACGAGGGCGCGTCGATGGTGCCGGTGTACGAGAAGTTGTTCTCGTCCGACAGCGTCAGCACCCCGGACAGCGGCTCCTCCTCCGTCCCGGTCTCCTCGTCGTCCTTGCCGCCGCAGGCCAGCAGCAGGACCAGCAGGCTACTCGGCATACAGGCTGTCCACGATCTGGACGAAGGTGATGCCGTAGCCCAGCTCGGTGTTCAACTGCCAGTGGACCGTGCCGTCGGCGTCCACGTTCTGGATCTCGCCCGCGCTGGACCACACGACCTGGGTGGTGCCGTCCTCGAAGCGCGCGACGTCGCCCTTGGCGAAGACCACCACGCTCGGGTCGCGGATGTACTCCCAGATCTGGTCGGCCTCCAGCTTCTCCTCGTCGAGCGTGAACTCCACCGCCCGCGAGTAGCCGCGGTCCCCGGTCCCGTTGTCGAAGACCAGGATCCCGCCCGGCTGGAGCTCGAACTGGTGCTGCATCTGCACCATCTCCGAGCCCTCCGTGAAGCTGAACCCGTTCGCCTTGCCGTTGAGGTACCACAGCGGCGTGCCCGTGGCCCGGTCCACCTTGACGATGGTGCCGATCTCCTTCAGCGAGATGTAGTAGACGTCCTCGACGGGGTCGTAGTCGAGCCCGTTGGCGTGCGTCCAGTTCATCGAGTCCGGGTTGTACCAGTCGGCCAGGTAGGCGTCGTCCCAGGCGTTCCAGATCTCGGTGAACGTGGTGCCGTCGTGGGACATCTCCACGATGCTGTCGGCCAGCCCCATCTCCCCGCTCTCCCCGTGGACCAGGGTGATCGCGGCGTAGGTGCCGTCGGGCAGCTCCGTGAAGTCGTGGTCCATGTTCTCGAAGACCAGCTCCTCGGTGCTGTAGCCGTCCCAGGAGACCCGCCGCACCACCGACGGCGTCACCGAGCCGCCCTCGCCGCCCACGGTGGTCAGGCAGTAGACCATGCCCTCGCGATCCGCGGCGATGAGCGCGCGCATGACGTTGCGGTCGCTGTCCAGCACGTCGTACCAGACATACTGGCCCTGGTCGTCGATGACCGCGACCACGTAGCCGGTGCCCTGGATGGGCAGGACCTGGTACTTCCCGTTCCAGCTCTTGACCTCGCCCGTGACCGTCAGCGCGGGGAGCTCGGGCGGCAGGCTGCCGGTGAGGATGGTGTAGTTGTCGGTCGGCGTCTCCTCGCCCGTGTCGCTGACGGTGATCACCCGGAAGTTCGCCTCGGTGTCGGCGTGCAGGCCCAGCAGCACGACGCTGTGGGTGGTGCCGCTCTCGGTGAGCGGCGTGCGCATCCCGTAGGCGGCGTCGTTGCCGAATTCCACATAGCCCTGGGTGGGCTCCGCGGTGGTCCAGGTGACCGTGACCACGGTGTGCACCTCGGTGCTCACCTCGGCCGTGACCTCCATCGGGGTGAGCCCGCTCCCGCCGCCCGCTCCCGAGTCGGTGTCGCTGGGGGTCGTCTTGTCTGCTATACCCGTACAGGCGAACAGCAGCACCAGGGGCAGGGTGACGCGCATGAGAACCTCCAGTGATCCAGTATGGGCTCCTCGCCTCGCCCACGGTATCGCGCTGGGCGCAACGCTCTGGTGCGTCCTGTGCAACAGTTCCGGTGCGGCGCCGCCTGCCGTTCAGCTCAGCGCCGATGAGCTCACCCGCCTCCGGGCGGGGGAGGTCGTGGTTCGGGCGAGCGTGAGCGACAGCGGGGCCCAGAGCACCGGGCTCGCCCTGGTCCGCGCGGAGCCGGCGAAGATCTGGGAGGAGGTCTTCGACTACGGCGCGCGCGTGCCGGAGAGCCCGAACCTGGTCAGCGCCGCCGAGTACGGCCGCCTGAGCCGCTGGGACTGGGGCGTCGCCATGTCCGTGAGCGTGGTCGGGCTGGGCGGGGACCTGAACCTCCGCATGCACTGGGACGAGGCGGAGAGCTGGGCCACCTTCACCCTGGACACGACCCGCGAGAACGTCGTGGCCGCTACGGAGGGCTGGTACCGGGTGGACCCGCTGGAGGACGGCTACCTGCTGACCTACTCCACGCTCACGAAGACGAAATTCTACGTGCCCGGCTTCGTTCAGCGCACCGTCGCCGAGCGGGACATGGCCGACATCATGGGCTACCTGAGAGCGAGATCGGAAGGGAAGACGGAATGAAGGTCCGAGTCGTGCGCACCGGCCTCGCGGTGCCGGAGCGCGTGGAGACGGCGGCCGATCTGGCGCCGCGGGTAGGCAAGTCCGAGCGCTGGATCCTGGATCGGGCCGGGGTGGCCGAGCGGCGCGTGGCCGACGAGAGCGTGCAGTCGCTCGCGGCGCGGGCGGTCAAGGCGGCGCTGGCCGATGATCCGCCGCCCGACCTGCTGATCAACGCCTCGGCCTCGCCGGTCCAGCTCATCCCCGACAGCTCGGTGTTCATCCAGCAGGCGCTCGGGTGGCACGGGCTGGGCATCCCCTCCTTCTCGATTCACGCCACCTGCCTCAGCTTCGTCGTCGCGCTGCAGCAGGCGGCGGCGCTGATCACGGCGGGGGCCTACCGGCGGATCGTCGTCGTCAGCGCCGAGATCGCGACGAAGAACCGGGACTACCGCGAGCCGGAGAGCTCCACCCTGTTGGGAGACGGGGCCGCCGCCGTGCTGCTGGAGCCCACCCCCGAGGGCGAGGCGAGCGCGCTGCTCGGCTTCGAGATGTCCACCTGGCCCGAGTTCTCCGGGCTGGCCGAGGTCCAGGGCTGCGGGCTGCGCCACCACCCCTTCGACCCCGAGACCTCGCTGGAGCACTACTACTTCCACATGAACGGGATCTCGCTGTACCGGGCGGCCTCCACCCACGTCGTCCCGCTGCTGGCGCGCATCCTCACCCGCGCCGGCCTGAGCCCGGACGACGTGGCCCTGGTCGTGCCGCACCAGGCCAGCGGGCCCGTGCTGGACATCATCCCGAAGTACGGCTTCCCCGCCCACAAGGTCGTGCGCATCATCGAGCGCTACGGCAACTGCGTGGCCGCCTCCCTGCCCATGGCCCTGGCCGTGGCCGACGCCGAGGGGCGGCTGAAGCGCGGAGACCCTGTGCTCATGTTCGGGACGGGCGCCGGGCTGTCCATCGCGTTCGCGCTGCTGCGCTGGTAGGGGCCACGATGATCGGTCGGATTCTGCTCGTCTGGCGCGCGCTTCGCACCGCCACGCCGCGCAAGCTCGCCCCGCTGCTGGTGGGCTGCGGGCTGCTGGTGCTGCACCTCGTCACCTCGGTAGGGATGGCGCTCGATCGCCTCTTCTTCCCGGCCATCGGGCGGGTGGGGCCGCTCCGTCCCATCGTCATCCTGGGCAACCCGCGCACCGGGACCACCCTCATCCACCGCTTCCTGGTCGATCACGGCGTGGGCGTGGGGATGCAGGTCTGGCGCATGATCCACGCGAGCCTCACCCAGCAGACGATCCTGCGCCCCTTCCTGCCCGTCATGAAGCGCTTCGATCCGACGAGGTTCCACGCCAAGGCCGCGCACGAGACCAGCCTCACCCACGTCGACGTGGACGACGTCTCCCTGCTGGCGCGCTACGCCGACGGCTTCTTCCTCTACGGCTTCTTCCTGGCCTTCGACGAGGAAGAGCACCGCGACCGCTTCGACCCGGAGCTGCGCGACACCGCCCCCCGCGACATGGACTGGCTGGACGCCATCTGGCGGCGGGCCCTGGTCTGGCACGGGCTGATGGCCGGGCGGAACGTGGCCAAGCTCTTCTCCTTCGGCCCGCGCCTGCCGGCCCTGCTGAGGCGCTTCCCCGAGGCCCGCGTGCTCTACCTCGCGCGCGACCCCCTCTCGGCCATCCCCAGCGGCATGAGCCTGGTGACGGGCGTGCTGGACGGGCTCGTCGGCTTCTGGAGCCTGCCCGAGCCCATCCGCCAGCGCCACCTGGAGCGGCTCTACCAGGGCCTCGTGCTGCTGGCCCGGCGCTTCCACCGCGACTGGCAGAGCGGCGCCATCGACCACAGCCGCGTGCGCATCGTGCGCTACGACCGCCTGATGAGCGACTTCTCGGGCGAGATGGCCGAGATCCTGGCCCACGTCGGCCACGTCCCCGACGCCGCGCTGCAGGCCGCGATTGACGCGCAGGACGCGAAGCAGAAGGGTTATAAGAGCGAGCACAGGTACAACCTCGCGAAGTTCGGGCTGACCGAGGAGCGCATCCGCGCCGACCTGGGCGAGTGGTCGGCCACCTTCCTCCCCTGAGCCTGGCCTTATCGATTATCCATTCTCCTGGAGCTCCACCGGTGCTGATCGCCCTCCTCTCCGTCGCCCTGGCCGCTCCCTCCGACGCCGCGCCCGCCCCTGCCGCGCTCACCACCGCCGAGCTCGGGCGCCACGATCGCCCCGACGACTGCTGGACGCTGATCGACGGCGTGGTCTACGACCTCACCCCCTTCGTCGCCCAGCACCCCGGCGGGGAGCTCATCCTCCGCGCCTGCGGCAAGGACGCGAGCTGGTACTTCCACAACCGCGACGAGGGGGGCGGGCACTCCGAGGAGGCCACGGCCCTGCTCGAGGGCCTCGCCCTCGGACCGCTGGGGTCCACGCCCGCCGCGCCCGCAGCCGCCGCCGAGCCCACCCCCAGCCTCCACCCCCACGCGCTCCGCCTGGAGGGCAGCCGCACCGGCCTGCTCCCCACCGCCGGCGTCGGGCCCGCCCGCAGCGTGGCCCTGCGCGTGGGGCACCAGCTCTCGCTCGGCGAGGCCCCGAGCGGGATCGGCATGCAGATCGGCTACAGCCTGGGGTGGATGGACGTGCTCGTGAGCGACTACCGGGCCCCCGGCCTCGGCGCCGTCGAGCTCAAGCTGCGCCCCCTCGCCCAGCACGGGGAGCGGGGCGCGCCGCTGGACCTCGCGTTCTCGCTTGGGGGCGGCTTCGCGTCCGAGCTCGACGCTCCCGGCGTCTACGGCCAGCTCGTCCTGGAGCGCGACCTGCTGGACCGGCGCCTGGACCTGCGGGCCGTGGGGACCGGGGCGATGGCGCCCGGCGTGGAAGACAGCGCCGCGCTCAGCGCGGGCCTGGGCCTGGAGTTCCGGCCCATCCCCATCCACAGCGTGTTCGCCGAGGTGCTGGCGCCCGTCGACGACCTGTCCGCGCTCCAGTGGGCGGCCGGCGCGCGGCTGTTCACGCGAGGGCATGCCTTCAGCCTGTACGTGTCGTCGACGCCGGCGATCTCGGCGCTGGAGCTGGCGGGGTCGGCGGCGGACCAGATCGCGATTGGAGGGAGCTTCGAGCGGGCGTTTCGGTTGTAGGGTGGGGGGCGGTGGGACGGGGGCCTCGCGCCCCTGAGCGCACCACCGGAGTTTTTTCATCGGGTCCGTATCCTCCTGGCGACCCTGGGCATCCCATGGATGTGCCGATGAGCACCGCCGCCGCTCACGGACGGCGCAACCCGACCAGGAGATCCCCATGAACACCCCGAGCAAGACCCGCGTCCAGACCCCCAAGTCCACCCCCGCCCCCGCCGAGAAGCTGGCGATCCGCTCCGGTACCCGCGCCGGCACGCCGAGCTGGGGCAGCTGAGCCCAGAGAGCCACGGCGCGGGCCACGCCGGCCCGCGCCGCTCTCTCGCTGTCCATCCTCTCGACGTTGTTCTTCGGGGGTGTCCAATGTTCGAGATCACCTTCCTCGGCGCTTATGGCTGGCTGCTGGAGCACAGCGGCTCCCGACTGCTCGTGGACCCGCTCTTCGGGGACGACTTCTCGCATGTGCGGGGCACGGGCCTGGTGGTCCACCCTCCGCGGGAGCTGGATCTCACGCGAATGCCGAGAGCTGACGCGATCTTCCTGACCCACGAGCACGAGGGTCACCTCGACCTCCCCACGCTGGCGCGCCTGGACCGGACGATCCCCGTCTACATTCCGGCGCGCTCCTCGACCGCCTTGCGACGGATCCTGGGAGAGCTGGGGTACGCGGTACACCTGCTGGAGCCGGGAGACATCGTCGAGATCGGCACGCTTCGACTGGCGCTGCTCACGGGAGACCAGACCCGCCCCGAGGCCGTCGAAGAGTGGGACAACCTGCCCTACCTCGTCTGGGACGCGGACGGTCACGGCAGCTTCTTCAGCCACGTCGACGTGCGCGTGGACGCCCCGATGGTGGACGCGGTGGCTCGCCATCAGGTGCGCCCCGGCGTCTGGGTTCACACCGGCAACGATCACTTCCACGAGTTCTCCTACCAGGGCGCGCGGAGCAGCTCAGAGCCGCTGCGGCGGCGGGTCGGCCGGATCGTCGAGGTCGAGGAGCTGCTGGCGGCGCGTGGGATCACCCCGGCGCTCTCGCTCCTGATGCCGGGCGGCTTCGCCTTCGACGAGGCGCGCGGCTGGCTGAACCACAACGCCTTCCTCTACGTGGGCGAGGACGTCCTCGGCGCCGCGCGGGCGCTGCTGCCAGGGCACCCGCTGGACCTGCTGCCCCCAGGGCGGCGCGTGGGGATGCGCGACGGCGTCCTGGTGTCGGATCGCCCGAACGTCCCCTGGGTGACGCAGCGCGGGCCGGGCCCGGACCGACGTTTCCGAGGCGACGTCCCCTTCCTGGAGGACTACACGCCCGCGACGGGGCGGACGGCGCTTCGCCCCGCGGAGGCGGAGGCGCTCCGCGTGGAGCTCCAGCACTTCGCGGCCTTCCTCTACGGGAGGCGGATCTTCCGGCAGCTCTGCTCGCTCGCGCAGGGGCGGCCGGAGGGGAGGTCGCCCACCTTCGCCATCGTCGCGCGCGACGGCGAGGAGGGAGATGCCTGGGTATATGCCTATGATCTCAGCGCATGCGCCTTCGTGGCCGTGAACGAGCCCGACCCGGTGGGCCGCTACCTCGCGGTCTACGAGTGCTGGGCCAGCGATCTGCTGGCGGTGCTCCAGGTGCGCGCCTCCCAGGACATCCTGGGCTTCGGCCGGCACCGCTGCTGGAACGCGATCCCTGGGAGCCTGGACTTCGACCTGCACGCCGATCTCTACACGTTCGCGCACCCGATGCGGCTGCCGGATCGGTTCCTGCGCTTCTACCGCTCGCTGTTGAGAGAGGAGGCCGTGTTGGGAGTCTCGGGCGCTCGAGTGGGGGAGTGCCGACTCGTCACGACGGTGTCGAAGAGCAGCTCTCCCACCCCCCTTTCAGCGCGCACATGACTATACTCATGTCCCTTGTTTCATCCTGTTAGGCTCCCTCCCACGAAGGAGCCCCCATGTCCCGCCAGAACCTCCAGCCTCTCCCGCTCGCCGCCCTCAGCCTGCTGACCCTCCTGGTGCTCGGGTCGCCGGCGCATGCTGCCGCGGGCGACTTCGACGACGACGGCGTCGAGGACGATCTGGACCAGGACGACGACAACGACGGCGTCCTGGACTTCTCGGAGCCCCTCCTGTCCGACGGCGACGGCGACGGCTCCAACAACGAGCAGGACCTGGACGCTGACGGGGACTCCGTCTGGGACCTGGTCGAGGCCGGCTACGCCGCCTATGATGCCGACGACGACGGCGTCATCGACGGGGGCGTCAACAGCCTGGGCGTGCCCAGCGCCATCGCCGACGGGGACGGCACCATCGACTGCCCCTCGGCCACGGACCTGCTGACCAACGCCGGCTTCGAGGAGCCGGACGTGGACGATGGGACCTACGAGTACATCGACGAGGACGACGTGCCCGGCTGGGAGACCAGCGCCAGCGACGGCATCATCGAGATCTGGGGGGACGGGTTCCTGGACGTCCCCGCGCTGGAGGGCGCGCAGTTCGCCGAGATCAACGCCACCCGCAGCTCCCGCCTCTTCCAGGAGATCAGCACCGAGGCGGGCACGGAGTACGTGCTGGTGGTCGGCCACCGCGGGCGCGGCGGCACGGACGTCGCGCGCTTCGAGGTCGACAGCGTCGCCATCGACACCTACACCACCGACACGAGCGACTGGGGCGTGTACGTCAGCTCGTTCACCGCCAGCAGCACGACGTCGAACATCGGCTTCGAGTCGGTGAGCACGGGCTCAGGCAGCGCGAGCGTCGGCAACTTCCTGGACATCCTGGGTGTCTACGAGGCCTGCACCTACGCGGACTCGGACAGCGACGGCACCATCGACGTCCAGGACACCGACGATGACGGCGACGGGCTGCTCACCGAGGACGAGGACGCGGACTCGGACGGCGATCCCCGCACCGACGACACGGACGCGGACGGGACCGTGGACTACCTGGACCCCGACGCGGACGGCGACGGGCTGCAGGACGGCGACGAGAGCGACACCTACGGCACCGACCCCTTCGACGCCGACACGGACGACGACGGGCTCGACGACGGGGACGAGGTGCTCACCTACGACACCGATCCCACCGACGCCGACAGCGACGACGGCGGCATCTCGGACGGGGACGAGGTCCTGGTGGACGGCTCGGACCCCTCCGACCCCGACGACGACATCTCCAGCACGGCGGACGCGGACGGGGACGGGCTCAGCGACCGCGACGAGGTGATCACCTACGAGACGGATCCCGAGGACGCCGACAGCGACGACGACGGGCTCACGGACAGCGAGGAGGTGATCACCACCGACACGGACCCCAACGACGCCGACACGGACGGGGACGGGCTCTCCGACGGTGACGAGGTCGAGACCCACGACACGGACCCCAACGACGCCGACACGGACGGGGACGGGCTCTCCGACGGCGACGAGGTGCTGACCTACGACACCGACCCCAATGATCGCGACACGGACAACGACGACCTCAGCGACGGTCGCGAGGTCAACAACACCGAGACGGACCCGAACGACGCTGACAGCGACGACGACGGGCTGGACGACGCGACGGAGGTCCGCGAGACCGACACGGATCCCAACGACGCCGATACGGACGGGGACGGGCTCTCCGACGGCGACGAGGTGAACACCCACGAGACGGATCCCAACGACACCGACTCGGACGACGACGGGCTCACGGACGACGTGGAGGTGTTGGAGACCGGGACGGACCCCAACGACGCCGACACGGACGACGACGCCCTCGGCGACGCCGCCGAGCTCGACACCTACGAGACCGACCCGCTGGACGCCGACTCGGACGACGACGGTCTCGACGACGGCGACGAGGTGAGCGAGTGGTCTACGGACCCCAACGATCCCGACACGGACGGGGACGGGCTCACCGACGGGGACGAGGCCACCGAGCACGGCACCGATCCAACCAACCCGGACACGGACGGGGACGGGCTCTCGGACGGGGACGAGGTGAACACGCACGACACGGATCCAACGGACGCCGACACGGACGACGGCGGGGTCTCCGACGGAACGGAGGTCCTGGTGGACGGGACCGATCCCCTGGTCGGCTCGGACGACATCCTGGACACCACCGACACGGACGGGGACGGGCTCACCGACAAGGAGGAGACCGGGGTCTACGAGACGGATCGCCTCGATGAAGACACGGACGACGACGGACTCAGCGACGGGGAGGAGGTGGACCTGGGCACGGATCCGCTGGTGCCCGACACGGACGGGGACGGGCTCTCCGACGGCGATGAGGTCGAGTCGCACGACACCGATCCAACGGACGTGGACACGGACGATGACGGGCTCTCCGACGGGGAGGAGGTGGAGACCACCGGCACCGATCCGCTGGTGCCCGACACGGACGGGGACGGGCTCGGCGACGCCACCGAGGTCGACACCACCGGGACGGACCCCACCGACGCCGACACGGACGACGACGGGCTCACCGACGGGGACGAGGTGAACACCTACAGCACCGATCCATTGGACACGGACAGCGACGACGACGGGCTGACCGACGGGGACGAGGTGAACACCCATGACACGGACCCGACGGACGCCGACACGGACGACGACACGCTGACCGACGGTGAGGAGGTCCTGAGCACGGAGACGGACCCGCTGGACGCCGACAGCGACGACGACGCGCTGGACGACGGGACGGAGGTGAACAGCACGAGCACGGATCCGCTGGACGCCGACACGGACGACGACGGGCTCGGGGACGGGGCGGAGGTCAACGACACGGACACGGACCCGCTCGACGAGGACACCGACGGGGACGGGCTGTCCGACGGGGACGAGGTGAACACCCACGGCACGGATCCAAACGACACGGACACGGACGACGGCGGGGTCTCCGACGGCGTGGAGGTGCTGCTGGACGGCACCGATCCGCTGGACGGATCCGACGACATACAGGACGTGGACACGGACGGGGACGGGCTCGGCGACCGCGAGGAGGACGGCATCCACGGCACCGACCCCACCGACCCGGACACGGACGATGACGGGCTCTCCGACGGGGACGAGGTCCTGGAGACGGACACGGATCCGCTGGACGAGGACAGCGACGACGACCAGCTCACCGACGGGGACGAGGTCAACACCTGGGGCACGGATCCGCTGGACCCGGACACGGACGACGGCACGGTCTCGGACGGCGAGGAGGTGCTGAACGGCACGGACCCGCTGGACGGGACGGATGACCTGGGCGGCGGAGAGGACACCGGGGAGACCGGCGGGCTGGACACCTGGGACACGGGCGCGCCCGACACCGGCACCCCGGACACGGGGAGCGCCTGGTCGGACTTCTACAAGGGCGGCTGCGCGTGCAGCAGCTCCGGGCGCGAGGAGCCCTGGGGCGGCGCGGGCCTGCTGGTCGGGCTCGCGGCCCTGGTCGCGCGGCGGCGGGCGCGGCGGGGCTGAGGGGCGTCCGCGATGCCTCGCCAGGACGAGACCTTCGGCCGCGCCTTGGCGACCTGACCCGCCGCGCCCTACTCCGTGGGCGCGCAGGTCGAGACGCCGGCGCCCACCACGTCGAAGCCGACCTCGCTCAGCTCCTTCGTCATCTCGCCCTCGGCCGTGACCCGGTAGACGTCCGTGGAGCTGCCCATGCCGTGCTCGCGGACGAAGAGCCACCACTCGCCGCCCCAGGTGGCGAAGGCGAAGGTGTCGATGTCGCCCGCGTCGGGGAAGCGGGGCAGCGCCACCTCCTCCAGCACGCTCGCGTCCTCCTTGTCCAGGCGGGCCAGGGTGGCCGGGCTCTCCAGCGGGAAGAAGGCCCAGAGCTCGCCGTCGGCGTTGCCGCTCAGCTCGGCCTGGCTGGGCATGCGGCCGAGCGAGCTCAGGGAGAAGGAGCTGGTGTCCAGGCGGCCCAGCCAGCCCTCGTTGGCCACGAAGAGCTCGTCCCGCCAGGTGTCCGCGTCCTGGGTGGCGAAGCCCATCCCGAAGGCGCCGAAGCCGGTCTCGCGGTCGCTGTAGGAGGTCGCCGAGCAGGCCAGCGTCGTGAGGTCCACCGCGTACAGCCCGTCGTCGGAGCCGCGCACGTAGGCCACGCCGTCGCGGGCCACCGACATGCTCTCCGGGGTGGCGCTGGTGCCGCAGCGCAGCACGCCCAGGCGCGAGAACGTCAGCGCCTCCGGGTCGAAGGTGTAGAGCGCGCCGTCGTCCCGGGCGATGACGTAGATCAGGTCCGAGGTGTGGTCGCAGTCGTCCTCGGGGGCCGGATCCTCTTCCTCGGTCTCCTCCTCGGCCGGCGCGCCCGTGTCCCCGCTGTCCTCCGGCATGTCGTCGCCGCCGGGCTCGCCCACGTCCGCGGGCTTGTCGCCGCTCTGCTGGTCGGCGGTGGGGTTCTCCTCGCCCGTGTCGCCGGCCTCGCCCTCGCCCTCGCCCGCCGCCTCGCCCTCGGCGTCGGGGCCGGGGATGCCCTTGATGTCGTAGTCGGTGACGCAGCCCGAGGTGAGCGCGAAGAGCAGGCCGGAGAGGAATCGCAGGGTCATGATCGCTCCGCTTCAGCGAGGGACGATCCAGAGCCTACGGCGCCCACTCCATCAATGAAAGCGAATCTTCATGATGCTGTCGAGCAGTTTTCTTGATGAACCGTCGCCAGCAGCACGTCCACGAAGAGCCGCCCCGCCGGCCCCAGCGGCGCGTCCCGGCGGGAGATCAGCGCGGGGTGGTAGGTCCACCGGCTGCCCTCGGCGAAGTCCAGCAGAGCCAGCTCCCCCCGCGCCAGATCCTCGGCCACCAGGTGCTCCGGCGCCCAGCCGAAGCCCACCCCGCTCAGCAGCGCGAGCCGCTTGCTGTGGAAGTCCGAGAGGTAGACGACGTGGTGGCTGCCCATGTAGGGCCGGCGCGGGGCGCGGGCGTAGCGGGACGAGGAGTCGCGCACGACCAGATCGGTGTGCTGCAGCAGCGTGGGCCGGTCGATGGCCGTGAGCCCGGCCAGCGGGTGCCGCGGCGAGGCCACCAGCACCATCGTGAGCGGCGGCAGCGGCGTGGCGCGCAGGCGGTCGTCCCCCGGCCAGTCCAGCAGCAGCATGAGATCGGCGTGGTCGGCCTCGAAGCGCTCGGGCACGCCGTCCTGGTACTCCACGTCCAGGCGCACCCGGGTCGGCACCCGCCGCTCGGAGAGCGCGCGCAGCGCCTCGGTGATGGGGCGCATCGGGTAGACCCCCTCCACCACCACTTGAAGCTCCGGCTCCCAGCCCCCCGAGAGCGAGGCCGCCAGCTGCTCCAGCCGCCGCGCCCGCCCCAGCACCTGCGTCGCCTCCTCCAGGATGGCCCGCCCCGCCGCCGTCAGCGCCACCGTGTGCCCGCTCCGGTCGAAGAGTGCGAGATCGAGCGCCTCTTCCAGCGCCTTGACCGTATAGCTCACCGCCGAGGGCACGCGGTGGAGCTCGCGCGCGGCGGCGGCGAAGGAGCCGGTCCGGGCGACGGTCTCCAGGACGAGGAGCTGGTCGAGGCTGTGCTGGAGGGGCAGGGGCACGGGCTCGGGCTAACCCGGTGAGCGCTCGGGCTCCCCAGCGGCGCGCGCGTTGTGCGATGATGTCCTGAACACCTGTCCGGGAGTCCCACCATGACCCGTCGCCTCCCCGTGGCCCTCGCGCTGCTCGTCGGCGCGCCCCTCCTGGCGTCCACGACCGCCACCTGGCCGCTCGACGACGCCGACGAGGTCAGCTACCAGCCCGACGAGGTCCGGGTGGACGGCGGGCTGGCCCGGATGATCGGCGATCTCGGCGGCACGGGAGCCGACGGCGACCTGAGCCTCAGCGGCACGACCTGGAACCTGAGCACGGACGCCTCGGGCGACCGCACGGTGGCCGACGGCGCCGCCTGGCCCATCACGACGGCGCTCTCGGCGGGGGACACGGCCGTCGCGCTGGACGGCTACGCGGGCGGGCTCAGCGAGGGCGACGAGTTGCTCCTGCTGGACGCGCAGGGCACGACCAGCGATCTGGACGGGGTGGGCAGCTACGAGCTGGTCCGCGTGACCGGCGTCTCGGGCGCCACGATCACGGTCTCCGACCTGGACAACGACTACGACGGCGTGAACCACGTCGTCTTCGCCCAGCGCGTGCCCAACTACGGCGACGTCACGCTGACGGCCTCCACGATCACGGCGGACGCCTGGGACGGGAGCCTGGGCGGGGTCGTGGCCTTCCGCGCGGCCGGCGCGCTGACCGTGGACAGCGAGAGCGCGGTGGACGCGAGCGGGCTCGGCTACGAGGGCGGCGCGGGCGGCAACACCAGCGGCACGGGCGGCGCGGGCGGCGAGAGCTGGGTGGGCGTGGACGGGGACGGCGGCGACGACGGCGCCACCGACGGCACGGGCGGCGGCGGCGGCGGCGAGGGCTCGTCCCGGGCCGTGGGCACGAAGGGCGGCAGCGGCGGCTACGGCGCGGGCGGCGGCGGCGGCGACGGGACGGACAACTCGGACGACGGCGCGGGCGGCGGCGGCGGCGGCGGGCACGCGGGCGGCGGCGGCGGCGGCGGCGGCGGGACGGGCTGCGGAGGGAGCCGGGCCGGATCGGGCGGCAGCGGCGGCGCGGCCGACGTGGCGGCGGGCGGCGGCGGCGGGAGCTCCTGCCCCGGCGGCGACGGCGGCGACGCGGGCGAGGCGGGCAGCATCGGGAGCTCGAGCTGCTACGACAGCAGCGCGGCGGCGGGCAACGTGGGGTCGGACACGCTGGGCGGCGGCGGCGGCGACACCTGCGGCTCGCACTACGGCGGCGGCGGCGGCGGCGGCGGCGGGATCACGGGGGACGCCGAGCTCAGCACCCTGCACTACGGCGGCGGCGGCGCGGGCGGCGGCGGCTCCTCCCACGGCTACAAGGGCGGCACGGGCGGCGACGGCGGCGGCGTCGTGCTGGTGATGGCCAGCGAGGCCAGCCTGGCCGGCGCGCTGGCCGCGGACGGCGCCGACGGATCCACCACCAGCACGTCCTACACCTCGGCCTCGGGCGGCTCGGGCGCGGGCGGGACCGTGTGGCTGCGCGTGGGCGAGCTCACGCTCTCGGGCGAGCTCTCGGCGGCGGGCGGGGACGTGGTGAGCTCAGGCACCTACATCGGCGGCGGCGGGGGCGGCGGCGAGGGCCGGATCCGCGTGGACGCCGACAGCGTCAACGGCGTCAGCAGCACAGACGACGGCTTCGAGGCCGAGATCTCCACCTACGCTGGCCCCGACCCGGGCAGCGTGGGCCCGGCGGACGAGCGCTACCCCACCCTCGCCAAGGTCTGCTCCACCGACCCGGAGACCCCTGGCGTCGCGAGCTTCGTGTGGACGGGCTTCTCCGCGGTGGAGGACCCGGACGGCGGGAGCCTGAGCTACGTGCTCTCCGAGGATGGAGAGACGTGGTGGTGGTACAGCGGCGGCTTCGCCACCTCCTCGGGCGTGGACGAGTCCAACGACCAGGACACGCTCGACGCCCACATGGACGAGCTGGACGCCTCCCAACTGTACTGGTGCGCCTACCTTCAGGGCGACGGGACCGAGGCGGTGGCCCTGGACGAGGTCAACCTGTCCTGGGACATCGACACGGACGGCGACCGGGTTGGTGACGACACGGACAACTGTGACGAGGACATCAACCCCGACCAGGAGGACTCGGACGGGGACGGGATCGGCAACGAGTGCGACCCGGACACGGACAGCGACGCGGACGGGCTGACCGACGACGAGGAGGACGAGCTGGGCACCGACCCGGAGGACTCGGACTCGGACAACGACGGGGTCAGCGACGGGGACGAGGTGCTGACCTGGGACTCCGACCCGCTGGACCGGGACACGGATGACGACGACCTCTCCGACGGGCGCGAGGTCAACGTGGAGGGCACCAGCCCCACGGACGCCGACAGCGACGACGACGGGCTGGAGGACGGGGAGGAGGTCCGCGAGACGGACACGGACCCGCTGGACGCGGACACGGACGACGACGACCTCAGCGACGGCGTGGAGGTGGACGACTGGGGCTCGGATCCCAACAGCGCCGACACGGACGGCGACGGGCTCTCCGACGGGACGGAGGTCAACGACACCGAGACCCTGCCCACGGACGCGGACACGGACGATGACGGGCTCTCCGACGGGGCGGAGGTGAACACCTACACCACGGACCCCAATGATGAAGACACGGACGACGACGGCCTCTCCGACGGCGACGAGGTGGGGACCTGGGGCACCGATCCGCTGAATGAAGACACGGACGCGGACGGGCTCACCGACGGGGACGAGGCCACCGAGCACGGATCGGATCCCACCAACCCCGACACGGACGGCGACGGGCTGGACGACGGCGAGGAGGTCAACACGCACGGCACCGACCCCACCGACGCGGACACGGACGACGGCGGCGTGGGCGACGGGGTGGAGGTGCTCTCCGACGGCACCGATCCCCTCGACGGGAGCGACGACATCCTGGAGACCACCGACACGGACGGCGACGGGCTCACCGACAAGAGCGAGACGGACGTGTACGGGACGGACCGCCTGGACGAGGACACCGACGACGACGGGCTCCTGGACGGGGACGAGGTCGCCGGCGGCACGGATCCGCTGAACCCGGACACGGACGGGGACGGGCTCAGCGACGGGGAAGAGACGTATGAGACCTCCACGGATCCGACCGCCGCCGACACGGACGCGGACGGGCTCACCGACGGAGACGAGGTGGACGCCTACGGGACCGACCCCAACGACGCCGACACGGACGCGGACGGGCTCACCGACGCGGACGAGGTGCTCACGACGGGGACGGATCCACTCGACGACGACTCGGACGACGACGGGCTCACCGACGGCGACGAGATCGCCACCCACGGGACGGACGCGCTGGACGCCGACACGGATGACGACGGCCTCTCCGACGGGACCGAGGTGGGCGAGACGGGCACGGATCCTCTGGACGCGGACTCGGACAACGACGGGCTGTCGGACGGCGAGGAGGTCTCCGTCTACGGCACGGAGCCGACCGATGAAGACACGGACGACGACGGGCTCATCGACGGCGACGAGGTGCTGACCCACGGGACGGACGCGCTGGATGAAGACACGGACGACGACGGGCTCACCGACGGGGACGAGGTCAACACGCACGGGACCGATCCCATCGTGGATGACTCGGACGGGGACGGACTCACCGACGGCGAGGAGGTGAACACCTACAACACGGACCCGATGGACACGGACACGGACGACGGAGGCACGCCCGACGGCGTGGAGGTACTGGCGGACGGCACCGACCCGCTGGACCCGAGCGACGACATCACCGACACCACGGACACGGACGAGGACGGGCTCACCGACAAGGAGGAGGGCTTCGTCTACGGCACCGACCGGCTGGACCCGGACAGCGACGACGACGGGCTCACCGACGGCGACGAGGTGCTCACCCACAGCACCGACCCGCTCGACGCGGACACGGATGACGACGGGCTCACCGACGGAGAGGAGGTGGACGCCTATGGCAGCGACCCGACCCTCCCCGACACCGACGCCGACGGGCTCACCGACGGCGACGAGGTGCTCACCTACGGCACCGATCCCACCGAGGCGGACACGGACGCCGACGCGCTCTCCGACGGCGAGGAGGTCCTGTCCACCGGCACCTCGCCCACGGACGCCGACTCGGACGACGACGGGCTCAGCGACGGCAGCGAGCTGCGCGAGCACGACACGAACCCGCTGGACTGGGACACCGACGACGGCAGCGTGGGCGACGGGGACGAGGTGGCGAGCGGCACCGACCCGCTGGACCCCTCCGACGACGTGCCCGTGGAGCCCCACACCGGCGACACCGGTGACACCGGTGACACCGGTCCTCAGGAGACCGGAGACACCGGGCCCCAGGAGACCGGCAGCCCCGACAGCGCCGACACCGGCGACGCGGAGACCGGCCCGGTCTGGGAGGACTGGAAGGGCGGCGGGGGCTGCGGCTGCGCCACCGAGCCCGCCCGGCCCTCGCTGGGGCTGCTGGCCGGACTGTTCGCGCTCATCGGTCTGCGGCGCAGACGCTGAGCTCGCCATGGACAAAGGGGCGCGCTACGCTTCAGGGATGATCCTCGCCCTGACCCTGCTCACGCGGCTCCTGTGTCCCGAGGCCCTGGCCGAACCCGGCGCCACGGTCGCCTTCTTCGGCGACGCGGGCACGGGGGAGGCCGATCAGACGCGCGTCGCCGAGCTGCTGGCGCGCGCCTGCGCGGCGGGCTGTGACGGCGTGGCCCTGCTGGGGGACAATTTCTACGACGACGGCGTGTCCGGCCCCGATGACCCGCTCTGGGATCGCGCCTTCGTCCAGCCTTATGGGGCGCTGGGACTGCGCTTCCACCCCGCGCTGGGCAACCACGACATGGGCAAGGACCCCGATGCCCAGGTGGGCTGGACGGCGCCCGCGGGCACGGCCTCCGTCTGGGACATGCCCGCGCGGCGTTACACCTGGGTTACAGGCCCGGTCACCCTGATCGCGCTGGACACGAACGTGCCGGACGCCGCCCAGCGCCGCTGGCTGAAGCAGCAGATCCGCGAAGCCGAGACCCCCTGGGTCGTCGTCTACGGGCACCACCCCCTCTGGTCCGGGGGAGGGCACGGCGACACCGAGGAGCTCCGACCCTACGCGCGGATCCTGAAGAGCGCCGACGTGATCCTCTCCGGCCACGACCACGACGCGCAGGTCATCCAGCGCGAGGGGCTCGTGCAGGTGGTGATGGGCACGGGTGGCGCGGGGACGCGGCCGACCCGCCCCACCGAGGGCACGCTGTACGCCGCCTCCCACCTGGGCTTGGGGCTCCTGCGGGCGGACGCGGAGCGCCTCACCATCACCGTCCTCGACCTGAGCGGCGCCACCGTCTTCGAGCGCACCTGGACGCACGCCGAGATCGACGCGCCCGCCAGCCCCGCGCCAGACCAGCCCGCGCCCGGCCCGAAGGACTGAGACGTGCGCGCCCTGCACGGCAACCGCGGCTTCCACCTGGAGCTCTCCGACGACGTGCCGTCCAGCAGCCTCGGACGCCTGGCCCGGGAGAGCGGCGTAGGCGAGGGCGGGCTGCGGGCCACCCTGCGCGTGCAGGGGGGCACGAAGGAGGCCATCCTCGCCCTCGACGAGCTGGTGGGCGAGGGCGAGGGCCTCAGCGATCTGGAGCCGCTGGTGGGCCCGCTGGCCGAGCAGATCGAGCCCCTGCTCCTGCGCCTCGACGACGCGCTGGCCGAGCCCGGCGCGCAGGCCGTGATCGCCGGGCAGGGCTGGTATCGCCTGCGCCGCGAGGATCTGGCCGCCCTCCAACGCTGGCTGGACGCCCGCACCTTCGACCAGCAGGACCCGCTGGCCCTCCTCGCCCAGGCCGCCCTCGCCCACGCACGGGCCCACGACCTCCCGCGCCTGGAGATCTCTGAGCAGCGGCCGGGCCTGACGCTCACCCCCTGGGACCGCGTGCGGGCGGAGGCCACGCAGCTCCTCGAGCCCCGCCCCTCGCCCACGAGGCGCTTCGTGCGCGGGCTCCTGGCCCTCTTCGCCGGGGACGCCCGGGAGGCGGAGCGAGAGCTGGCCGCGGCGCGGATGGGGGCCGAGCGCCGGGCCGAGCGCTGGGTCAGCATCGCCCGTAACACAGCGTTACAGCAGCATCAGGTGGAGCACCACTACCGCGGCCCGGCGCGGAAGCCCTCGCCGGAGCTGCTGGCCCGGCTGGCGCTGGAGCGCCCACCCGAGGACCCGGTCGCGCGCAAATCATGGCGTAACCGGGTGTTACTCGGGATCGCGCTCGTCGGGGCCCTGCTGCTGTGGCTGCTCGATCGCTCTCTGCGCGCCAACCTCGACGCGCTTCAGGACACGACCGAGCAGCTCGACGAGCCCTGATCGCGCTCAGACCACAGGCTGGAACTTCATGTAGAGCCCACCCTTCGGCTTGAGCGTGCTCGCCGCGGCGGCGGACACCCTCTGGCCAGGGAGGACGCTCCCGCGGAAGCGCTGGAGCAGCATGACCGTGGCCAGGATGCCCTCCATCATCGCAAAGTGGCTGCCGATGCACATGCGACCGCCCGCCCCGAAGGGGACGTAGGCCAGCCGATGGCGCGCGCCGGTGCGCTCGGGCGAGAAGCGGTCCGGGTCGAAGGTGTCGGGCCGATCCCAGTGCTGCGGGTCGCGGTGCGTCAGCCAGGAGCTGACAAGCATGCTCGCCCCCGGCGCGATCCGCCGGCCGCCCACCTCGGCGCCCTGCGCGGTGTAGCGCGGGAAGATCCAGGCGGGCGGGTAGAGGCGCATCGTCTCCTGCACGACCTGGCGGGTGTAGCTGAGCTGGGCCACGTCCTCGCCCGTGGGCAGGCGATCCCCCACCACGCTGGCGATCTCTGCGCGCAGCCGCGCCTCGACGTCCGGGTGCTGGTCGAGCAGGTAGAACAGCCAGGTGAGCATGACCGCGGTGGTGTCCAGCCCGGCCACGAAGAGCGTCACGAGCTGATCGCGGATCTCGCGGTCGGCCAGCGGCGCCCCCGTCTCCGGGTCGCGCGCCTCGATCAGGAGGGAGAGCATGTCCCGGTGTCCGCCCGGCTCCTGCCGACGGCGCGCGACCAGCGAGAGCATGGCCTCGTCGATCGCGGCCACGGAGCGGAAGAAGGCCCGCCCGCCCGGCCGGGGGAACCACTCGGGGAGGTAATAGGTGAAGATACGAACGTTCATGGCCTGAAAGGCCGTGATGAGGTGGTCGGCGAGCACGACGGACTGGGTCCGGTCCAGGCTGCCGCCGAACATGGTGTCCATGAGCACGCGCTGGGTGATCTGCGTCATCTCGGCGCCCGCCTCCATCGGCGAGCCGGCGCGACCCAGCATGTCCTGGATCTGGGCGTCGATGGCGTTCACCATCAGCCCGCCGAGACCGGCGACGTAGCGCGGCGTGAACAGCGGCTGCATGAGCTGGCGCTGGCGCTTCCAGACGTCGCCGTCGCTGGTCACCAGCCCCTCGCCCAGCAGCGGGCGGGTGGCCTGCCACATGCCGGCCTTGGTGTAGCTGCGCGCGTCATCGATGAGGACCTGCTGCAGGTGCTCGGGTTTGTAGACCACCGGCACCTGCACCGGGCCCAGCTTCAAGGCGAAGACCTCGTCGGGGTGGGCGCGGGCGGCGGCCAGCATGGTCCCGGGGCCGTCCCGCAGCATGGACGGCAGCGCGCCCAGCAGCGGGAAGCCGCCCACGGCGCGGGGGGCCGGGAGCGAGGACAGGCGGGAGACAGGGAGGGCGGGGGCGGCGGCGGTGGCGGTCGACATGGGTGACTCCTGGGGGGTTCAGGTGGGGCACGATCTCCGTGCCTCTGGGATGCCTCGACCGGGCAAGGGGATACGCGCACCGTCTCCAAAGCGTGCGAGCGCGGTGGCGTGGGCCCAGGGCAGACCGCCGCGGCTGGTATACTCCGCACCTGGGGGGTCACATGCTCACACGGAGGTCACTGCTCGGCGCGACCGGCTCCGGGCTCGTCCTGCTCATGGTGCCCGAGGAGGTCGCCGCCGCCCTGTCCTTCGGCGCCCTGGCCGAGCGGCTGAGGGGGCGCTGGGACGCGCTGCGGGATCTCGCGCTGGGATCGCTGGAGAGCGGGTCGGGGACCCCGGATCCAGCTGCCCGCGCGGCACAGGAGACGCTGGCCACGGGCATGGGCGCCGCGCAGCTCAGGGTCGAGCTGAGCGAGCTCACCCGCGAGGAGCTTCGCCAGCCCGAGCTTCAGGCGCTGCTGGAGGACATGGCCTACGCCGCCGGCTCCACCGCCCTGCTGACCCGCCGCCTGCTGGGCGAGCTCCTGGACCGGACCCTGGAGACCCAGGGCAAGGAGATCCTGGAGCTCGCGCGGAGGGTCAGCGCGGCGATGGCCGAGGCGCGGCCCGGACGCCGCCCCGCCGCCTCGGTGGCGCGCGCGACGCTGGACCAGGGCCGGCTCGACGACCCGGAGGCGCTGCGACGCGACGCGCGCCGTCTGCAGCGCCGCCTGGACCTGCGGATCCGCGCGGTGGAGCGGGAGGTGGGGCAGGAGGTGGAGCAGGAGGTGGAGCAGGAAGGAGCCGAGGCCGATCGCCATCACCTCACCGGACGCTCCGTCCTCTCCACCCTGCTGCTGGGGATCGGCCTCTCGGTGATGTGCATCTTCGGCCTGGCCGGTGCCTACTTCCTCGCCATGACCCTCGGCGCCTGCCTGCTGTTCATGTGCGACGTGTTCGTGGTACCGCTCCTCGTCAGCGCGGGGATCGCCCTGGCGGGCGGCCTCCTGGCGATGGCTGGGAAGGCCCTGGCTCGGGAGCCCGCCGTGGACGAGGAGGAGCCTGAGCTCTGAGCGGCCGCGGGGCTCGCCTCGGTGGTGGCGCGTGGGAGCGCTCCCACCTCACCCGTTCCGCTTCGTACAGTCCTTGTAACGCCGATCTACGCTCTCCGCGAACCACTTCGTCGTCCGGTCCTTGCGCAGCTTCGGGCTGTCCAGGGAGACCTCCGGCAGCGCGGCGTAGGGCGGCTCGGCCGCCTTCTTCACGGCCCAGCTCTCCCGCACGCGACGCCAGGTCTCGGTCTCCTCGAAGTCCAGCGTCTTCTCCTGCTTCACATCCCGCCGGAGCTGGGTCTCCTGGAGCTCGGGGGCCGCGCTGGCGCGCCAGGAGAGCAGGGCGCGCATGGACTGGCCGTCCTGGTCCGCGGGGCGGCCCCGATCGTTCCAGATCAACAGATCCCCGTCCGGGGTGAGGTCCCCGCCGACCAGGTCCCGCAGCATCTTCTGAAACGCGGCGTTACGGCTCGCGTACAGCCCTGCGTTGTAGTCGGCGAAGCGGTAGACGGGCGCGTCGTAGCTGGCCTCGTGGGCGAACAGACGGAGCGTGCCAAAACGCACACCCCCGTCGATCGTGTACAGCGCCTCCCGCACCTCCTCGGCGCTCGCGTCAGCAGCGTTCTCCAGGGCAAACGAGACGCTGACCTGCATGGAGCCCGCGGTGCTGATCGGGTTCAGCCGCTCGCGCAGGCGGGGGGCCAGGATGTCCAGGGCCTTCGCCACGCGCGGGGCCTTCGCGGCGTGGTAGGCCTGCATGTCGCGGAACAGTCGATCCAGGTCGCGCTCGGTCCGCACCTTCTGCATGCGCTGCCGGAAGCTCTGCTGCTCGCCCTCCGGGGTCACGTCCAGCAGCATCCCCACGGCCGCGGGGCCCAGGAAGCCGAGCTTGTCCTTCGCCTCCGCCTCGAGCTCCTGCATGGCGATCTTGGCGAGGCCGGGCACCTCCGGGTCGGCGGCATAGCCGCTCTCCTGCTCGATGATCGCCAGGACCTGGCAGACGTGGTGCTCATCGGGGACCTGCCGGGCGGCCAGCAGCCCGGCGCGCACGGCGCTGGCCCAGGGGGCCTTGTCACCCACGTCCTTGCGGACCAGCTTCGTGATCTGCTCGACCGTGAGGCCGGGATCGGGCGCGGGCTCGCCCCAGGTGCAGGCCAGCGCGAAGGCCAGCCCCAGCGCAAGCGCCAGGCCGAGCGCTCTCATGATCCACCCTGCGTGGCGAGGGCCATCCGGTCCATCCAGACCAGCACGAAGTTCAGGCCGGGCAGGCGCCCCAGCGGGCGCGCGTCCAGGGCGCTCTCCTCCGAGAGCACCAGCGCGTGGCTGCCCGGGGCCACCACCCACCAGCGATCCCCCTCGGCGTTGGCCGGGCCCAGCACCCGGTGACCCGGGAGGAAGGCCGCGGCGCCGGCCGCGCTGCCCCCGAGCGCGCTCACTCCGGGCACAGCGACCCTGTTGTAACGCCGAAAGAACGCGATCAGCTCCGGGTCCAGTCCATCACACCAGCCGGGCACACCCGTCGCCGGCTCCACCGCCAGCCGACCCGAGGCCAGGGCCCGCTCCGCCTGCTCGCGCGCCTCCTGTGGGCTCAGCACGCTCACCTCCCGTAGCAGGGCGAGCCCAGGATCCACGGCTTTCTTCTTCCCGTTCGTGATGAACTCGGACCACAGCCCGCGCAGTAGCCCGTAGGCCACGCGCCCCCACACAAAGAGGATGGGGACGAGCATGAGCGCGCAGACCAGCCCGCCCCACCAGTTCGCGAAGTTGTCTCCCAGGGGAACCTCCGGTCGGGGGCCTAACCCAGTGAGACCGGTCGCGGGCTATGCTGGGCCAATGCTGCCCCCCCTCGCGATCCCCCTGCTGGCCGGGCTCACGCTGGCGGCCTCCCCTCCCCCGCTGCGGCTCACCGAGCACCGGCCGCTGTATTACGCGCTGGACCTGCGCGTGGACCCGGCCGCGGAGACCATCGCCGGGCACGCCGAGATCACCGTGGCCCTGGACCACGGCGCGCGCTCGCTGTGGCTCAACGCGCAGGATCTGGAGATCCACGGGGCGACCCTGCGCGCAGGTGACCAGGAGCGGCCGGCGAGGGTGGTCGATCAGGACGGGCAGCGCGTCCGCTTCGCCTGGGAGGGCACGGCCCGCGGCGAGATCGTGCTGGAGGTGGACTACACCGCCCCCGTCTCCAGCGTGGACACGTCCGGCGCCTTCTCGCAGCGCGAGGCGGACGACGCCTACCTGTTCACGCAGCTCGAGCCGCTCTATGCGCGGCGCCTCTTCCCCTGCTTCGATCAGCCTGAATTCAAGACCCCCTACGCGCTCACCCTGCACGTCCCCGAGGGCCTCGGGGCCTACGCCAACGCCCCTCTGGTCTCGGAGACGCCGGAGCCGGGCGGCCTGCGCGCCGTACACTTCGCCGAGACGGAGCCGCTGCCCACCTACCTCTTCGCCTTCGCCGTCGGCCCCTTCGAGGAGGTGGACGCCGGGCGCTGGGGGCGGGCGCAGACCCCGGTGCGCGTTCTGGTGCCGCGGGGGCGGGCCGCCGACGCCGGCTGGGCGGTCGAGGTGACGGGCCCCATCCTGGAGGATCTGGAGCGTTACTTCGACCTTCCCTTCCCCTACGCCAAGCTGGACGTGGTCTCCCTGCCGCGGCCGGTGGGCTGGGGGGCGATGGAGAACGCCGGGCTCGTCACGATGGAGCAGGGCTGGGTGCTCTCCCGACCCGAGGACGACACGCCCGGCCGCCGCCGCGACTACGCCGAGGTCATCGCCCACGAGCTCGCCCATCACTGGTTCGGCGACCTCGTCACGCCCGCCTGGTGGGACGATCTGTGGCTGAACGAGTCCTTCGCCACCTGGATGTCGCTGGGCGTGCTGGAGGCGCGCTGGCCCGACTGGAAGGTGGACGTGACGCGCGTGGCCTGGCAGGGCGACGCGATGGCTGCGGACAGCCTGAGCACGGCGCGCGCGGTGCGGCAGCCCATCCGCGTGATCGACGACATCGAGGGCGCCTTCGACGGCATCACCTACCTGAAGGGCAGCGCCATCCTGACCATGGTGGAGGGGTGGCTGGGGCCGGAGACCTTCCGGGCGGGGGTGCGGCGCTACCTCTCGGCCCACGCCTGGGGCAGCGCCACGGCCGAGGACTTCGTGGGCGCGCTCTCGGCGGAGAGCGGCGTGGACCTGAGCCGGACCTTCTCCGGCCTGCTGGAGCGTCCGGGCCTGCCCGAGCTCAGCTTCTCGTGTACCATGGATGTTACACCTGTGTTATCCATGACCCAGGCCCGCTGGCTGCCCGGCGGCCCGGCGCGTGGGCGCTGGGAGCAGCCCGCGTGTGTGCGATTTGACACACCCGCAGGCGAGCAGCGGGCCTGCGCCGTCGTGCGCCGGGGCGCGGCCGAGCTGCCCCTGGAGGGGGCGAGCGCCTGCTCGGACGCCCTGGTCCTGAACGACGGGCAGCGCGGCTACTACCGGGCCCGCTACCCCGAGCCCGCGGTCCTGGCCCTGCTGGCCGAGGGCTCCAGCCTCAGCACCGCCGAGCGCGTGGGCGTGCTGCAGGACGCGAGCGGGGCGGTGACCCGCGGAGAGCTCGCCCCCGCCACGCTGCTGGGGGCGCTGCCCGGACTGCTGGCCCTGGACGAGCCCCGCGTCACCTCCGCCACCCTGGCCATCGCCGCCGCCCTGGACGCCCACCTGGTGCCCGCCGATCTGCGCCCCAGCTACGCCCGCTTCCTGCGCCAGACCTACGGCCCCCTGGCCGCGGAGCTGGGGCTCGCGCCCGCCCCGGACGAGGACGAGGAGACCCGGCTCCTGCGGCCCGAGATCATCGGCCTGGTAGGCCTGGCCGGGCAGGACCCGGGGATCGCCGAGGCCGCCCGCCCGCTGGCCGAGCGCTGGCTCTCGACGCGCGACGGCGTGGAGCCCGAGCTGGTCCCGGTGGTGCTGGCGCTCGCGGGTCAGGGCGGCGGGATGGCCTGGTTCGAGCGTCTCCGCGACCAGCTCCGCGCGGAGCCCGATCGGGCGCGGCGGGAGATGATGCTGGAGGCGCTCGGGCTCACCCGCGACCCGAGCGTGGTGCCGGCGATGCTGGACTGGGTGAGCTCGGAGGAGATCGACGCGCGGGAGGCCCTGCCTCTCTTCTTCGGGCTGCTGGCGCGGGAGGACACGGCGCTGGCCCAGTGGACCTGGGCGAAGGAGAACCTCGAGCGCCTGGAGCCCCTGATCCCCGCCCCCGCCCGCGGCTACCTGACCTGGCTGGGCTCCGGCTTCTGCTCGGAGGAGGGCCGGGCGGAGGTGGAGCGCTTCTTCGCCCCGCGCGTCGGCGCCTGGACCGGCGGCCGCCGCCTGCTGGCGCAGCAGCTCGAGTCCATCGCCACCTGCGCCGAGGGCCGCGCGCGGCAGGAGGAGGGCGTCCGCGCCTTCCTGTCGGGCTTCTCAACGACGCCCTGATCCGCGACGCCGACGGCGGGCGAGCCCGAGCCCGCCCAGGCCCAGGAGCGCCGAGTAGTAGGGATCGAGGCCGAGGCCGCACCCACCGCCCGAGCTGGCCTCGCCCTCGCCCTCGCCCTCACCCTCGCCCTCACCTTCGCCCTCCCCGCCCGCGGGGTCGCTCGGATCGGTGGGATCGGTCCCGTCGCTGATCTCGTCCCCGTCGGAGACCCCGTCCCCGTCCGTGTCGGGATCCCCCGGGTCCGTCCCGTAGGAGCCCTCGTCCTGGGTGGAGAGCCCGTCCTGGTCGGGGTCCTCGTCCTCGGTGTAGCCGTCGCAGTCGTTGTCGAGGCCGTCATCGTACTCGGCGGCGCCCGGGTAGACCTTGTCGTCGCGATCGTCGCAGTCCGCCCCGCCCACCTCGCTGGCGTCCACCCCGTCCCCGTCCACGTCCACCAGATCGGCCCCGTCACAGTCCTGGTCGATCTCGTCGTAAGGCGTCTCGTCGGCGCCCGTGTAGACCGAGTCGTCCGAGTCGTCACAGTCGTCGCCGCCCATGCTCTCGTCGTCATGCCCGTCGCCGTCGGCGTCGTACCCGTCCGACCCGTCACAGTCCTGATCGGTCCCGTCCATGGGGATCTCCTCGGCGCCGGGGTTGACGTCCGCGTCGCGATCGTCGCAGTCTCCGTCCGTGTCCGAGGAGAGCGCCTCGCCCGCGTCCGAGCAGTCCTTGTCTGTCGAGACGGCGGTGTCGTCCGATCGGTATCCATCCGCGTCCAGATCATTGTAACAGGTCTCGCGATCGTCACAGTCCTGGTCCACGCCGTCCCCGGGGAGCTCCGTCGCGTCCGGGTGGACGTCGGCGTCCGTGTCGTCACAGTCTCCGCCGGTGACCGTGTTGGCCGCCTCGCCCGCGTCCGTGCAGTCGTCATCGGCAGATGCCACGGTGTCCGCGACACGGAAGTCGTCGCCGTCCGCGTCCGCGTAACACAGCTCGTCCCCGTCGCAGTCCTGGTCCGTGCCGTCGCCCACCGTCTCGGTGGCCCCCGGACGCACGGTGGCGTCCGTGTCGTCACAGTCGCCGCTGGTCATGGTCGAGAGCGCCTCGCCCGCGTCCGAGCAGTCTCCGTCCGAGCTCGTCACGGTGCTGCTGGTGCGGTAGCGATCCCCGTCGGCGTCCGCGTAACACACCTCGCTGCCGTCACAGTCGCTGTCCTCGCCGTCGCCGGTGGTGTCGGTCGCGCCGGGGTGGATGGTGGGATCGCCGTCGTCACAGTCCTCGGAGGCGTCGTAGCCGTCGCCGTCCTCGTCCTGCGCCTCGCCGAGGAAGACATAGGCCGCGCCGTATCCGGTGGTCCCGTAGGCGTCGGCGCCGACGATGGCGTCGGCGTACCCGTCCGCGTTGACGTCGCCCGCGGCGGCCACCGAGACGCCGAAGTAGGTGAGCGTGGAGACGCCGCTGAGCGTCACGTCCACCGAAGACGAGATGCCCGAGGAGCTGCCAAGGTACGAGAAGGCGGCGCCCGTCCCGGAGCTCAGGTTGTAGGCGCCGACCAGCACGTCGTCGTAGCCGTCCCCGTCCACGTCACCGAGCCCGGCCACGGAGACGCCGAAGGCGCTGGAGCTCCGACCGGCGAGCGTGGTGGCGGCGGTGGTCGCGATCCCCGCCGTGCGGCCGTGGTAAACATAGGCGACGCCCGTGGACGCGCTGTAGTTCGGCGCGCCGATGATCACATCGCTGTAACCGTCATTGTTGACGTCACCTGCCCCGTCCACCGCCGCCCCGAAGTACCCCCCGGTAGAGGCCCCGGTCAGCGTCACCGCGGCGCTGCTGCCGATCCCCGAGCTGCTGCCCTCATAGACGTAGACCCGCCCGGTGTAGGAGCTGTAGCCGTGAGCCCCGATGAGGACATCCGCGTAGCCGTCCCCGTCCGTGTCCCCGGCCCCCGCCACGGCCCCGCCGAGGTAGTAGCCGGCGCTCCCCGAGACCGTCCGGCTGGCGGTGGTGGACACGCCGGAGCTGCTGCCGTGGTGGACCACCGCCCTGCCCGCGCCGCTCGACACATAGTTGGCGCCGACGATCACGTCATCGTAACCGTCATTGTTCACGTCTCCGGCCCCGTCCACCGAGTAGCCGAACTGGTCGTTGGAGGACGAGCCGTTCAGGGTGGTCGCGACGGTGCTGGAGACCCCAGAGCTGCTGCCGTGGTAGATGTAGGCCGCGCCCTTGAGGGTGCTGAGACCCGGCGCCCCGATGATCACGTCGCCGTAACCGTCATTGTTCACGTCTCCGGCGCCCGCGACCGACCACCCCAGATACGCGCTGGTGCTGCCGGTGAGCGTCCGGCTCGCGGTGGTGGAGACCCCGGAGCTGCTCCCGTGGTAGACGTAGGCGCGGCCCATGCCGCTGGAGAAGCTGGGGGCGCCGACGATCACGTCGTCGTAACCGTCATTGTTCACGTCTCCAGCGCCCGAGACTGAGAAGCCGAACTGGCTACCGCTCATCGTGCCGGACAGGGAGGTGGTGGCCGAGGTCGCCAGCGGGTCCACCAGCAGCGGCCACTCCGCCCCGGCGTCGTCCACGATCACCCACAGCGTGTCGCCCTCGAGCGCGAAGCGGGCGGGGATCGGGGCCCCGGTGGCGTCCCAGGCGCCGAGATCGGCGTAGCGCAGGACCTCTCCCTGCTCCCCCCAGATCGACAGGCCGAGCCCGTCCTCGTCCAGCTCGATCGCGCCGCCCTCCACCCGCAGGGCGAGCACCACCGCGCCCTCGCCGGGCGGGGCCTCGTGGAGCTCCCAGCCATGCTGCAGGCCGTACTGGCGGTTGGCCCACCACTCCGTCATCGTCTCGCGCGCGAGCTCGACCCGGCGAGGGCAGTCGCCCGAGGGGACCGGGGCGGCGCCGGGGAGGCACTCCCCCTCTGCTGGTTGGGCCTCTGCGAGCGGCTCGAGCGCAGACTCTCTGCCGAAAGACAGCGTCTCGATACTGAACAGATCTTCTGATGTCGCGATGTGCATCCCACCCGACGAGAGCCGCGCCACCAGGCCGTCGATCGTGCTCGCCTGAAGCTCCTCTCCCTCCGCCGCGAAGCTGAGCTCACCCTGGCGCAGGCCCGGCCCCACGGCAGCCCACCAGCTCGATCCGCTCTCCTCGCCGACATCCTCGACCGGGAGCGCACATCCCACGAGCGACCCGATGATCAGCAGGCTGAGGTGACGACTCATGGGGACCTCCGGCCGTCCCCGACTCCGGGACGGCGCTCCGACAGTGTTTCATATCCGGCCGCGCGTCGTCGCGCCTCTCGCGCCGGGGACAGGCCGGGCGCGGCGGGATAGATGACGCAGGGAGGGCGAATGTTCCTGCTCCTGTCTCTCGCGCTGGCCGCTCCGCCGCCCGCGGATCCAACGTTGGCCAGGCTCTCCCCTCCTCTGCGCGCCCTGGCCGAGCGCCCGGAACCGGACGCCGTCGCCACCTTCCGCGGACGGACCCGCTCGCCGCCGCCGGAGGAGGGCCTCTCCGTCAGCGTCGTGCCCTCCGGCGACCCGGAGGCGCTCGCCGCGACCCTGGCGCGGGCGGGCTACGCGGTGGAGGCCGTGGGGGCCGGCGTGGTCCAGGTCTTCGTCGCCTACGACGGGCTCTACGCGCTGGCCGCCCGTCCCGGCGTGGCCCGGGTGCGCGAGCCCGCCCGCGCCAGCCCCAAGAGCACGCGCACCGAGGGCTGGGACGTGGTGATGCAGGAGGACTGGCACGCGGAGGGCGTGACCGGCGAGGGCGCCACGATCGGGGTGGTCGATCTGGGCTTCTCTGGCTGGGAGGACCTGGGCTCGGACGAATTCCCGGTGGACGCGCAGGCCAGTTTCCAGTTCGAGGGCGACGAGGAGAGCGCGCACGGGGCGGAGGTGGCCGAGGTGCTCTTCGACTTCGCCCCCGACGCGCGCTGGCTGCTGGGCAGCTTCCAGACCGACGCCCAGCTCTGCGAGGTGATGTCGGCCATGCTCGACCATGACGTGGACGTCATCAACCTCTCGGTGGGCTTCGACAACCTGTGGTCCACCGACGGCAGCAGCGGGATCTCGCAGTGCGTGGACCTCATCGTCGAGGAGGGCGTGGCGGTCTTCGTGGCCGCGGGCAACGAGGCCGAGCGCTACCGCAGCGGGGCGCTGAGCCAGAGCGCGGACGGCCTCATCGCCATCGCTGGAGAAGACCAGATCTGGATCGACAGCGACGACGGGTACGTGGACGTCCGCTTCCGCTGGTCCGAGCCCTTCGGCGCCGCCGGGGAGGACATCGATCTGTTCATCTACAATCGCGACGGGAGCCTGTGCGGGAGCTCGGCCCAGAGCCAGCAGGGCTCCGACGACCCGCTGGAGCAGGTGCAGGCCAGCGGCTGCGGGGAGCGTGTCCATGTCGAGCTCACCCCGGGGGACGCGGGCGCGGACCCGGAGGGGCTGGAGGGCTGGCTCTACAGCGCCTCGGGCATCGACGCGGAGCAGCAGCTCGGCGCCGGCAGCCTGTCCCTGCCCGCCGACGCCGCCCAGGCGATCACGGTGGGGGCCTGGTCCGTGGCCGATGAGCGCGTGGCGAGCTGGTCCAGCCAGGGGCCGACCCAGGACGGGCGCCTCAAGCCGGACGTGGTCGCGCCCGCCGGGGTCAGCACGGAGACGCTGGGGCGGCTCGGCTTCGACGGCACCAGCGCGGCGACGCCGCACGCGGCGGGGCTCGGGGCCCTGTGGGTGTCGGCCACGGGCGGGAACGGCGAGGCCGAGGCGCTCAAGACCTGGATGTCGAGCGGGGCGCTGGACCAGGGGGCGGAGGGCCTGGACTACAGCTCGGGCGCCGGGCTGATCCAGGCGGACGCGCTGCCGGAGCCGATCCGCGGCTGCGGCTGCGGCGGAGGCTCACCGGGGAGCGCGCTGGCGGCGGGCCTCGCGCTGCTGGCGACCTCGCGGCGCCGGAGGGCCTGAGCGCGACCCCGGAAAAGACGAAGGGCCCTGGTCGGACAGGGCCCCTCGCGGCTTCTCACCCAAACGGGGAGGAGGACTCAGTCCTCCTCCTCCTCTTCCTCATCCTCAGAATCGTCGCTGTCCTCGTCGGACTCGTCGTCGGCGTCCTCGTCGTCGTCAGACTCGTCCTCGTCGGACTCGTCCTCGTCCTCGTCGGACTCGTCGTCGCCGTCGTCGCCCTCGTCGTCGCCGTCCTCATCCTCGGACTCGTCGTCGTCGCCCTCATCCTCGGACTCGTCGTCGTCGCCGTCCTCATCCTCGGACTCGGCCTCCTCATCCTCGGCGTCCGCGGCGTCATCCTCCGCGTCCGCGCTCTCGTCCTTGCCCGACCCGAAGAGGCCGCCGAAGTCCAGGCTGGAGTCGCAGCCCGTCAGCGAGAGCATGGCGAGGATGGCCGTGATGGAGAGAGTGCGCATGATCGGGCCCCCGTGGCGGGCTCCAGCCCGCTCGTTCGTTGTTCACTGGGAGCAGTGAGGGGTGGGGCGCGGACCGATCACCGGGACTGTAGAATTGTCAATCTTCATCGGTATCGTCTGTGCTACCGTCCCCGCTGTCCTCCTCCTCCGAGTCCTCCCCGGTGTCCTCGTCGTCCGAGTCCTCCCCGGTGTCCTCGTCCGAGTCCTCGTCCGAGTCTTCCCCAGAGTCCTCGTCCGAGTCCTCCCCGGTGTCCTCGTCGTCCGAGTCCTCGCCCGTGTCGTCGGAGCCTTCGCCCTCCCCTTCTCCTTCGCCCTCCCCTTCACCCTCACCCTCACCGCCGCCTACATCCTCGCCGGTGTCGGTCTCCGGCTCCGCGGCCGTGTCGTCCGACACCTCGGCGCTGTCGCCGTCCGAGGGGAAGGTGAAGACCAGCTCCTCGCACCCGATGAGGACGAGGAGGAGGGAGAGCGAGAGGGCTCGGCGCATGGGTTCCTCAGGGCTGGTGGACGCGGGCCTGGCAGGCCTCGAGCGCCTGCTGATCTTCGGGGGAGCCGCCCTCGGCAACGGAGCGCTGCAGCCAGGGGATGGCCTCGGAGCAGCCCCCTCGCGCGAAGCGGAGCGCGGCGGCGATGCGCAGCATCTCGGGGCGACGCGGCGTGTAACCGGCCTCCAGATAGCGCTCGGCGACCTCCAGGGCCTCCTCGGCGCGGTCGGCCCGGCGCAGGGTGTCGACCTGAAGGGCGAGGATCTCGCCGGCCAGCGCGCTCGGGTTGTCCGCCCGCTCCGCCCTGGCGAGCGTGAGCAGCACCAGATCCGGCTCGGCGCCCCGCGCGGACAGCGCGCGCGCCCGCCCCAGGAGGGCCGGGGGTCGGATGGGCGGACACTCGACGCCCTGGCCCACGGAGAGCTGGTGCGCGTCGCCGGCCACGCAGTCCACCGCCACCTGGCCGTGGAGGACCTTGACCGTGGTGCCCAGCGCGTCCCGCCGCACCGTGAAGCCCGTGCCGAGGACGCGGACCACCGCCTCGTCGGTCACGACCTGCAGACCGATGCCCTTGCCCGGCGTGACCTCCACGCCCAGCGAGCCCTCGTCCCAGGCGATGCGCGGCGCGCGATCCGTGCCGGTGGCGTGGCCGCGCCCCTCCGCGGTGAGCCGGACGTGCTCGGCCAGCTGAATATCGGAGGCCGCTGGCGCGTCTATGGGGAGCTCCAGCGGGATCGGCGCCAGCAGGGCGCGCACGCCGACCACCATCACCAGCGCGGCCATGGCCACGGCGACGCCCAGGAGTCTGGACCTCCCTCCAGCGAGGAGGGGCGGGCGCGCCGCGGCGAGGCTGCGTTCGACGGATCGCCGCACGCGGCGGGCGGCGAAGTCGTCGGGGAGAGGGAGCTGCTCGAGCAGCGGCCGGGTGGCCTGAGCGTCCAGCTCGCCCAGGCGGAGGCGGGCGGCGACGCGACGCGCGGCCTGCTCGTCCGGGTCGGTGAAGCGGGCGAGCTCCTGAAGGAGGCGACGAATGGGGTTCATGGCCGCTCCTGGTAGACGCCGAGGTGATCGCCGAGGCCCATGACCGTGGCCTCGACCAGGAAGCGCTGACGCGCGCGCCGCAGCCGGCTCTTGACCGTCCCCGAGGGGATGCCGAGCATCTGCGCCACGGCGTCGTCCGTGCGCTCTTCGAGGTCGCAGAGGACGAGGACCTCGCGCAGATCGGCGGGCAGCACCTCCATGACCTGCTGGACCCGCTGCCCCAGCTCGCCGCTGGCCACGTCCGCCTCGGGCCCGAGGCCGGGAGAGGTGCCCTCCGGCTGAAGGCCGGGCACCCAGCGGCGCACCCAGGCCTTGCGGCGGTGCCAGGCCAGGGTCCGGCGCGTGATCCCGAAGACCCAGGCGGGGAAGTCATCCGGGTTGCGGAGCGTGTGCAGGCGCGTGAACACCGTGACCATCACGTCGTGCGCCGCGTCCTCCGGGTCCACCTTCGGGCCGCCGAGGCGCGCGCACCAGCGGAGCACGACCGGCAGCCACTCCTCGAAGAGGGCCTCATCAGGGCCCGCCTCGGGCGCGGGGCGCGGCAGGCTGCGCAGGTTCGAGCGGCTCATGCCCTCCTTGTGCCGCGAGCCCAGCGGATCGATCACCCAGGACAGGAAAACCATGGGGCTCACTCCGGGGACCAGCGGAGGCCAAGCCCCACGAAGAGGTGGGAGGGCGGGAGCAGGACGGAGGCGCTGCCGTCCTCCTTCACCAGCCGGACGGCTCGAAGATCGCGGTCGAGGCCAAGCTCCCCCAGGGCCGCGAGGCCGCCGCCGAGCTCCCGGGCGAGGCCGCCGCAGAGCCCCAGGGTCGGGACGCGCAGCCCGCCAAGAGCGGTGGCGGGCTCCCCCGAGGAGAAGCGCAGCAGGCCGAGGCCCAGGCGCGGCTGGATCCAGGGCCCCCAGTCGCCGCCCAGCGCCAGCCCCCCGCCCAGCGTGAGGTCCAGCCGATGGATCTCCTCGGTCTCGCCCAGCAGCCCGATGCTGCTCGCGCTGTAGGCCGCCCCCCCGACCGTGATCAGCCAGCGCTCCTCGAGGAGCACCCCCGCCGTCAGCTCGCCCCGCCCGGTGAGGTCCGCCACCTGCGCCTCCTCCAGGGCGCCGCCCAGCGTGAGGCCACCGCCCGCGGCCAGGTAAGGAGCCAGCTTCAGCGCGCCGGGGCTGGGCTCCACGGTGGCGGGCTCCGGCGCCTCCGGCGGGGCGCTCGGCGTCGCGACGGCGGGGGCGACGGGCTCCGCGGGAGGCTCGGCGGGGGGCGCCTCGGTCGAGGTCGGCGCGGGCTCGGGGGCGCGGCGGGCGGGGGGCCGGGCGGTCGTCGCGGTGGCCGGCGGCGGAGGCGTCGGCGCGGGCGGCGTGATGGGGATCACGGGCAGCGGCACCGAGGGGGCCTGGCTCTCCAGCGGGACGGCCAGGCTGGCGGCGACCCAGAGCAGATCCTCCCGCTCGCGGGGCGTCTTCGGCGCGGCGACGGGCACGCGCCGCACCCCACCCTGCGCGTCGTGGACGCGGATCTCCCAGCCCGCGCCCACGACGATCAGCTCCACGCCGACACCGGCTCCCAGGGGCTCCAGCGAGAAGCCGGCGCGGACGGCGGCGGCCTGCCAGTCGGCGGAGCGCTCCCCAGGCGGGAGGCTGAGCGGGACGGCGGCCTCGGCGACGCCGAGAAGGCACAGGGCGCCCAGGGACACCTGGGCGAGCACACGCGCGAGGCTGGGTGGCTTCCAGGGCATGCGGACGACACGAATATGGCCCCCGCGCCCGCGCCCGGCAAGCCCACCGCTCCCCCACCTCTCCAGGCACGCCCTCCCCCCTCGGGTTATGCTGTGCTCACGCCCACGACCCATGGAGGAAGCATGTCTGCATACGCCGAGCTTCTTCCCCTCCCTGAGGAGCCGAGCGATGAGCTCGTGCGCCCCCCGGGGGAGGACGAGCTCCCTTACGATGACGGGGAACCGATGGAGAGTGAGCTTCATGCCCTGATCGGGCCCTTGTTGAAGTCCACCCTGGAGACGCGCTGGGCGGATCGCCAGGATTTCTATGTGGGCGTCAACATGTTCGTGTACTTCAGCCCGAATCAGGTGCTGACGCACGACTTCCGGGGCCCGGATCTGTTCGTGGCGCAGAACGTGGTGCGCCGTATCCGCAAGAGCTGGGTGTCCTGGGAGGAGAACGGACGCACGCCGGACGTGGTGCTGGAGATCACGAGCCAGTCCACGCGGCGCGTTGACCGCGGCCCCAAGATGGAGATCTACGCGACCGTGCTGAAGGTCCCGGAGTACTTCATCTTCCATCCGTTCACGCGCCGGCTTCAGGGCTGGCGCCTGGACGCCGCGACGCTGCGATACGCGCCGATGGTGGGGACGCCGACGGGAGATCTCTTCAGCCAGCAGCTGGGGCTCTGGCTGGGGGTCCGCCCCACACACTGGGGCAACCTCCAGGAGCCCACGCTGCGCTGGATTGATCGGGACGGCCACACCCTCCTCACCGGGGAGGAGATGGTCATCGAGGAGCGCCAGCGCGCCCAGGAGGAGCGCCAGCGCGCCCAGGAGGAGCGCCAGCGCGCCCAGGAGGAGCGCCAGC
>CAZTOW010000012.1:0-184978 GCA_964615375.1 uncultured Enterobacterales bacterium | reverse complement strand
GCGCCAGCGCGCCCAGGAGGAGCGCCAGCGCGCCCAGGAGGAGCGCCAGCGCGCCGAGCAGCTCGCCGCGCGCGTGGCCGAGCTCGAGGCCCTGTTGCGCCGGAACGGCGGGTGATCCCGGCCCTCGGCCTGCTGCTCTCCCTCGGGGCGCGGGCTGAGGCGCCGCTCACGCCCGCCGAGGGGCTGCCCTATGTGCTTCAGACGGCCACGCTGGACAACGGGCTCCAGGTCTGGATCCAGCCCCGCCCTGACGCGACCAGCGTGGTGGCCTATCTCAGCTTCCGGGCGGGCAGCCGATACGAGGACGAGACGACCAGCGGCGCCTCCCACCTGCTGGAGCACATGCTCTTCGTGCAGACGGACCGCTGGGCGGAGGCGGAGATCCGCGCGGTCATCGATCGCGCGGGCGGGGTCTTCAACGGGCAGACCCACCAGGAGCGCGTCACCTACTGGGCGCGCCTGCCCGCGGGCCAGACCGACACCCTGCTGGACTGGCTGGACCAGGTGGCCTTCCACCCCACGCTCCCGGCGGACAAGCTGGACAAGGAGCGCGAGGTCGTCTTCGAGGAGCGCTCCGGGCGCGACGGCTGGACCGTCCGCACCCTCAAGCGCCTGGGCCTGGGGGTCGGCAAGGAGGAGGCCGCGCGCCAGGAGCTCTGGCCCGGCTCCACCCGCGCGCTGCGCGTCATCGGCGAGGACGCGAGCCTGGAGAGCATCGACATCGATCGGCTGCGGCGCTTCTACCGGGATCACTACACGGCGGACAACGCGGCGCTGGTGGTGGTGGGCCCCGACGATCCGGCCGCCGTGCTCGCGCTGGTGGCGGCGAAGATGGGGGACGCCCCCGCGGGCCAGGCCCTCCGCCCCCCCGATGACCTCGGCCCCGACCCGATCCTGGGCGGACGGCGCGTGCTCCGCCAGCTCTTCATCGACGACCAGTGCACCGTGGCCCTGGTGGCCCGCGGCCCCGCGGCCAACGACCGCCTGGTCTGGGCGGCCAGCGTGTCCATGCAGCACCTGGAGATCGGGCTGAACGACGATCTCCGCCTGCGCCGCGGCCTGACCTACGGCGTGAGCGGCTGGACCAGCGCGCAGTCGGACAGCGGCGAGCTCTGGCTCACCGCGGACGTGGACTGCGAGAACACGGACGTGGCCGCCTCGGCCTTCGAGGCCGCCGTGGACGGGCTCCGCCGGGGCGAGGTGAACGCGGACTGGCTCACGCGGGCGCGGGGCGCGGTGCTCGGCTCCTGGGCGATCAGCCAGGAGGACAGCTACACCCGCGCCTTCTGGCTGGGCAGCCGCTTCGTGCTGGACGCCCCCTTCCAGGAGGCCGACTTCCGGTCCGCGGTCCCGGCGGTGACGGAGGCGCAGGTCGTGGAGCTCGCCCGGCGCTGGCTGGCGGCGGATCGGACGCGGATCTACGTGGTCCGGCCCATCCTGACCATCGACGAGGCCTGGGCGCTGGCGGGCGTGGCCCTGGGCTTCTTCTTCCTGTTCCTGGGCCTGTGGCGCAGGCGACGCCGGCGGCGCATGCTCATGCCGTGAAGCGCGCCCCCGCGAAGCCTGCCCGCCCCGCCGCGCCGAGCTCCTGGCCCCGCCGCGCGCTCGCCGGGATCGCCCGCTGGGCCCGGTACCTGGCGGTGGCCCTGCCGCTGATCTCCATTCTACAAGTGGGACTTGTAGGACTGGTCACGCCCCCGCTCACCTGGACCATGGTGGACCGCGCGCTGGAGCACCACGCCCGCGCCGGCCGCTGGCGCTGGGTGGACTACCGCCCCATCGACGCCCGCGAGCAGGGCGCCAGCCTGGCCCGCGCCGCGGTGGCCAGCGAGGACGCCCGCTTCTGGCTGCACCACGGCTTCGACCTGGAGGGCATCTGCACCGCGCTGGGCAAGAACCAGGCCGCCGGGGAGCCCGTCGCGGGCGGCAGCACGATCACGCAGCAGGTCGCGCGCAACGTCTTCCTCTGGCAGGAGCGCTCCTGGCTCCGCAAGGGTCTGGAGGCCTGGTACACCCTCTGGTTGGAGCTGCTCCTGTCCAAGGAGCGCATCCTGGAGCTCTACCTGAACGTGGCCGAGACCGGCCCCATGACCTTCGGCGTGGAGGCCGGCGCGCGCCTGCACTTCGGCGCCCGCGCCCGCGCGCTGAGCCCCGAGCAGGCCGCCCGCCTCGTCTCCATCCTCCCCTCCCCGCGCCGCTGGAGCCCCGACGGCGAGACGGCCCGCGCCCGCGCCGCCCGCACCCTGGCTCACCCGGCGATCTTCCCCGGGGATCCCGGCTGGAGCGAGCTCCGACAGAAGTGGGAGCGCGGCCCCTGGATCCCCACCGCCTGTCGCCGCGCGCTGCGCTGGGGCTGAGCCGCCCCGATCAGAAGCTCCCGCCGAGCACCGGCTCCACGCTGGGCGCGCCCTCGTCGATCAACCAGGAGGCGCGCACCCCGAGGCCCAGGGCGCCCAGGCTGCGCAGGAAGCTGGTGTCCGCCACGAGCTCCAGGCCCGCCGAGCGCATCATGGAGAACTCCCCGCCCTCGCCCACGATGCCGTGGTCGTAGAACAGGTCGGCCTTGAGCCGCTTCACGTAGACCAGGCCGCCGAGGCCGACATCGGGGTAGCCCAGCGGCAGGCGGTAGTCCAGGCTGCCCACCAGGACCCCGGACTGCTCCGCGTAGGCGTAGCCCCGCGGGTACACCCCGCCGCTCTCAAAGGTGTAACCGTCACTCTTCTGGAACGCCCCACCCGCGGACAGGCCCACGCGGTGCATGCGCGCGAGGCCCGGCAGACCCAGCGCCAGCCCGGCCGAGCCCGCCCAGCCCTGCTGGCTCCCGCCGGGCAGGAGTCGTGAATAGTGGATGTTACAGCTCTGGTACAGGCGCGGCGCCAGCTCCTTGGAGGTGGACATGGCCTGCCGCGTCCAGCGCGCGTCGTAGCCCGCCAGGAGGAAGGTGCCCTCCTCACCGGGCAGCGAGGCCTGATCCTCCACCGTGAGCGCGCCCTCCGACCTGAGGTCCGCGATCCGACCGCCCTCCGCCCACAGCCCCAGCTCCGCCGAGCGCAGCCAGGGCCCCTCGCTCGCCTGCATCGGGAGGCGCAGCCCCAGCGCCAGGCTCTGCTCGGTCCAGGAGACGGAGCCGGGCAGGCTGAGGCTCTCGGTCGGGCTGCCCAGCACGCTGCGCCGCCCGGCGTCCAGCCCGAGATCCAGCGCGATCAGGCTGGCCTCCCAGGAGATCTGCCCACCCCCGCCCAGGGCGCGCTCCTCCGGGCGATACCAGAGCCCGGCGGTGGCGCTCATGCTCCCGGTCACGTCCCCGGACACGATCGCCGCGCCGTAGTCTCCGCTCGCCCGCACCACGGGGCTCCAGGAGTGGACGTTGAGGGCGTGCGGCAGGCGACGGTAGGGCCTGCTCTCCCAGACGCGGGGCTCCAGGCCGCGGAGCACGTCGCCCTCGGGCGGGGCCTCCGCGGCGATCACGGGCTTGAGCCAGCGCTCCGTGGGGAGCGGGCCGCCCACGGGGAGCTCCGGGGGCGCGCTCGGCAGCGGGACCTCGGCCAGGGCGCGCCCCCAGAGGCGGGCGTCGGCGTAGACCAGCGCGGACCCGTCCGGCCGCGGCGTCGGCGAGAAAGCACCGTGTAACGCCGTGCCCAGCCGGGCTGTCGCGCCGGTCTGGAGGTCGAGCACCCAGGGGTCCTCCACCCCCGCCTCGCCGGAGATGTAGTAGACCTTCCCGCCCATCTCCACCGGATCGGAGAGCAGCACGGGTCGCCAGGGCGTGAGCTGCTCCCACAGCGCCCGGTCCAGGTCCAGGCGCCCCAGGGCCATGCCCTCCCGCGGGTCCTGCCGCACCACCAGGATGGCCTCGCGGTCCAGGGCCCAGCTCGGCGCCCGCACCCGCTCCCCCTGCGGCGCCGGGAAGCGTCGAATCTCCGAGCCGGTCCGTGCGTCCAAGAGCACCAGGCTCTGCGCCCCGTCCCGGGCGACCTCGATAGCCGCCACCCGCTCCCCGTCCGGGGCGAGGGCGGGTGAGAACAGGCGCGTCTGCTCTGTGAGATCGCGGATCTCCCCCGTGTCCAGCTCGAGGATCCGCAGCACGGACCAGCTCTTCTCGCCCCAGCGCCAGTGCTGGCGCGTCTCGTCCCAGACCACGCGCCCCCCGCGGGCCGAGATGCTCTGCTGCGGGCGGATCCCGGTGCGGGCCAGGCGCTCCTCGACGCCGTCCGGGCCAATCCGCACGATGGCGCCCGGGTCCTCGTTGCCCGAGCGGAAGGCGATCACGCTCCCGTCGGGCTGGGGCTCGGGCGAGGCGTAGTCCACCAGCTCCCCGCGGCGCGGCGCGGGCGTGAGATCCCGGGGCGTCATGCTGGGGCCGCGGAGCTGGATCTGCTCCTCCCAGCCGCGCTGGAGCTCGTACATCGCGAGGTGGTGCAGCTCGGGCAGGGTCATGCCGACCTCCTGCCGGAGCTGCCGCGAGAACGAGAGCGGCACGAAGAACCAGCGCGCGGCGTCCTCGGAGACCCGCGACCAGAGCGCCGGATCGAAGTGGCTCGCCCCGTAGGCCGTGAGCGCGTAGCCCAGCGAGTAGTGATCGGCGTGCTTCTCCCGAAAGGACCCCACGACCGCCTGGCTCATGGTGGGGATGCCGTCCTCCAGCAGCTCCACCCGGAGATCGAGGAGAAAGGCCGGGGTGCGGCCGCGCCCGCTCTGGGTCAGCGCCGTCTCGGTCAGCACCGCGTCCCCCTCCAGGAACCAGGGCGGCAGCGCGAGGCTCGCCCCCACCAGCCAGCCGGTCTGGCCGAAGAGCAGGAAGGCCGCCTCGGTCGAGCCGACCCGCGCGTGCTCGAGCTGCACGACGTGGCGGTACTCGTGGACCGCCAGCGCGTCCAGCCAGGAGAGGGTGGTGCCGAAGACCTGGGGGTCGGCCTCCATCAGGGGCACCGTCCACCAGCCGCTGCGCCGCGGGGCCAGCGTCACGTAGCCGTTGGACAGCGTGAGCTGGTTGTTCAGCACCACGGTGAGCCGGCGCGGGTGCTCCCCCATGCCCTGCTCCACCTCGCCCGCGACGTGCTCGAGCGCGCTGGCGGCGCGCTGCGCGTCCGCCTCGGCGGAGGCCGGGTAGACCACGACGAAGCGCGGGGTCTGGATCTGCCGCAGCGGCTCGTCGGGGGGGAGGGTGGGCGCCTGGGCGAGCGCCGCCGTGGCGAGCAGGAGGAGCGAGCTCATCCTGACCACCTATTTCTGGTAGAGTCCGCGTGCACGGGAGGCATCATGAGGACGAACCTGTGGACGGGGCTTCTCCTGCTGGGGTCGCTGATGGCGGCAGGGGTCGCGCGCGCCGGCGAGGGCGACGCGCCCGCCGAGGAGCCCGCCCCGGACAGCGACAGCGGCGAGAGCGGCGAGGGCGGCGACAGCGAGGGCGAAGGTGACGAGGAGGAGGGCGAATCGGAAGGTCCACCGCCGCCCATCGCCCCCGGCGGCCCGCAGATCGACCTCTCCAACGCCGCCGAGGCGCCGGCGCTGACCTCCGCGCAGCACGACTTCCTCAAGCCGCGCCGCTCCGAGCTCCCGCAGTACCCTTATGCCCAGACCGACTTCACGGCCTACTCCCTCGAGTTCGGTGAGTTCAAGGTCGGTCTGGCCAGCATCACGGCGGGCGTGCTCCCCCGCGTTCAGCTGGGCACCACCCCGAGCCTCTGGCTGCTGGGCATCCCGAACCTGAACGGCAAGTTCAACGCGCTCCGCCTCGGGCCGCTGGACCTCGCGGTGACCGCCAGCGGCGGGCAGCTCAACGTCGGCGACGGCTTCCACGTCCGCAAGATGGAGGCGGGCGTCTTCGGCTCGCTCATCCTGCCGCGCACCGAGGAGCGCTGGTCGGTCCACGGCGGCGCCAGCGTCGGCAACATCTCCATGCTCGGCGAGCCCGACCTCTCCCAGCTCTCCTTCCTCCTCGAGCCCATCGCCAAGGTGGACGAGCTCGTCGGGAACGGCCAGGTCTCCGTCACCCTGGACGGCTACTACGACTACCTGCTGGACCAGCTCAACAGCAACGAGGTCAGCTTCGACCTGAACAGCCGCACGCTCTCCGGGCGCATCGCCACGGACTACCGCTTCAACCGGCGCGACAGCCTGATCCTCCAGGGCTCGGCCGTGCTCGCCCGCGACGTGAGCTGGGGCTACACCGTCACCACCGACGGCGTGGAGAAGCGCTACGACGAGCCGCTGGACAGCGACCTGCTGCCGACGCTCTTCGGAATTCAAGAATTCTTCACCGAGGGCGAGCGCCCGCTGGCCGCCACCTACAACGTGAGCGCCTCCTGGCAGTGGGCCTGGCGGCACGTCGATCTGCGGCTCGGCCTCGGCTGGTCGGCCATCCAGCCCCAGTGGCTCCTGCAGGCGGTGGAGCTCGACTACCGCTTCGGCGGAAAGACGCGGACCGAAGAGCGCAAGATCCGCAAGGGCTGGCGCAAGGACCGGAAGAACATCGACAACCCGGATCTGGCGCAGCCTGGCGAGTAACGTCTGTTACACGCCCGACGGCCTACAGGCGCTCGACCAGCCCGCGCGTCCCGTCCACCCGCAGGCGATCCCCGCTGCGGATGGTCGTGGTGGCCCCCGCGACGCTGACCACGGCGGGGATCCCGTACTCGCGGGCGACCACGGAACCGTGGGTCATCAGCCCGCCGACCTCGGTGATCAGCCCGGCGGCGTGGACGAAGAGCGGCGTCCACCCCGGATCGGTGAACGGCGCCACCAGGATCTCGCCCGCGTGCAGCACCTCGCGGGCCGGGTCCAGCACCACCCGCGCCACGCCCTCCACCACCCCCGCCGAGGCCGCCACGCCCGACAGCGCGCCCGGGGGCAGGTCCGCCGGGAGCGGGACGGTGAGGATCTCGCCGGAGCTGGTCATGGCCAGGGGCGGGCTCTTCTGCGCGTCGAGCTTCAGCGTCGCCAGCCGGTCGGCCACCAGGGGGCGCAGGTCCTGGTGGGACTGGAGCGCCGCCCGCAGCTCGGCCAGGTGGAGCTGGAAGACGTCCTCGGCCCGCGCCAGCCGCCCCGCGGCGACCAGGGAGGCCCCGAGCTCCAGGAGCGTGGCCCGGACGGTGTCCAGGACCCGGATCAGCGTGAACTTGGGGTGCTCACGCAGGGCGAGCCCTGATCGCGCCACCCGCGCCAGCCGACCCACCAGCCAGCGGGAGAGCCCACCGGAGACCGCGCCCTGAAGGCGGGTGATCGCCGCGCTGGCCTCCTCGCCCTGGCGGCGGTGGCGCGCGCGGTGGGCGCCGGGCTCGCCCGCGGCGGCGAGGTTGCCCAGGACGGCGGCCATGACCAGCGAGGGATCGTCCCGCCAGCGGGGCCGGGCGATGTCGATCTCAGCGGCGCCGCGCATGCCCCAGCGCTGGAGGAAGGTCCGGAAGGCCGCGACGAAGGCCGCGCCGCCCTCGACCTGCGGCGCCTCGACCAGGGCCTGCGCGGGGGTGCGCGAGCGCAGCAGCGCCACGAGATCAGGCCTCCCCCGTGCGAGATCGGCGAGATCGGCCACCTGCTGATCCATCTCGGTGGTGACGTTGCCCTCCAGCCCGCGCCCCAGGGCCGCCAGATCCTCCGGCGCCGCCCGCCCGGCCAGCCAGCCCTCCAGGCGGCGCAGCGAGACGATGCCGCTGGCGACCTGAGGCGCGATGGCCGGGACCAGCGTGGGCAGCATCCTGCCCACCACCTCGACGCAGGCGTCCAGGCGCGCGACCCCCGCGGGCGCGGCGAGGATCCGCTCCCTCGCCCGCTCGACCACGCCGTCGAAGCGTCGCTCGAAGCGCTGAACCTTGCCCTCCGTGGGCATCCAGAGGAAGGTGGCGACCAGCCCCGCCGCGATCCTCAGCGCGAACGGCAGAGCCCCCCGGATCGTGGCCCCCTCCGGGTGGGCGCGCTCCTGGCTGCGCAGCTCGGGGCGCTCGGCCCAGCGCTCCAGCAGCTCGGCCGCGGGGCTGTAGATGTGCCGAAGCACCGGCAGGAAGCGGCGCCGCGCCGGGGTGATCCGCAGCAGGGGCGTGGGATCGATGAAGAGCCTGCTGCCCGCCTCGGTCAAGGCCGGGCTGAGCAGGCTCTCCGGCCCGCGCCCGAAGGGGATGATGATCCTCCACAGATCCCGCCCCATCGGCGACATGGGATCCGTCATCATCTGGACGTGCCCGAAGTGCAGGTAGACGTGGGCCTGCCCGTCGTCGGGGGGCGGCGGGAGCGGGAACAGGCTGGTGATGGGCCGCGCCTGCACGACGTAGAGCTTCCCGCCCTCCAGGCACCACTCCACGTCCTGGGGTTTGCCACCATAATGCGCCTCGATCGCCACCCCCAGCCGGGTGAGCTCGCGCACCTGCGCGTCGTCGAGCACGCGCGCGCGGCGCCGCTCGTCCGAGAGCCGCTCCTCCCAGGTCCCGCCCTCCGGCCGGGGCCAGATGGCGATGGCCTTGTCTCCCACCGTGAGCGTGTGAAGCTCGCCCGTCCGTCTGTGCACCTTGTACAGATCGGCGCTCACCAGCCCCGACACCAGGGCCTCGCCCAGCCCGAAGCCGGCGTCGATGCTCACGATCCCGCGGTCACCGCTCACGGGGTCCGCCGTGAACAGGATGCCCGAGGCCTCCGGCGCCACCATGCGCTGCACCACCACGCTCAGGGAGACCGCGCGGTGACCGAAGCCGTTTCGCGCCCGGTAGAGCACGGCCCGGTCGGTGAACAGGGAGATCCAGCAGCGGCGCACCGCGTCCAGGACCGCCGCCTCGCCCAGCATGTTCAGGTAGGTGTCCTGCTGGCCGGCGAAGGAGGCGCCCGGCAGATCCTCCGCCGTGGCCGAGGAGCGCACCGCGTGGGGATGATCCGCGCCCGAGGCCGAGAGCGCGATCAGCACCCGCTCCTCCACCTCCGCCGGGAGCGGCAGGGCCCCCAGGGCCGCGCGCATCTCCGTGGCCGCCCGCCGCGCCGCCTCCACGTCCTGCCCGTCCAGCGCGTCCAGCGCGCCGAAGTAGGGCTCCAGATCGCCCGACTGCGCCAGGAAGCGCCGATACGCCGCGGTCGTCACGCAGAAGCCGGGCGGCACCGGGAAGCCCGCCGAGGCCAGCGCGCCGAGGTTGGCGCCCTTCCCGCCCACAATCGGCAGATCCGCGGGCCCGATGGCCGAGAACGGCAGCGTCAGCGTGTCTGGTCCACTCGATCGGAGCATGGGGCCTCCTCGGCGCTGAGCGCGCCGGACAGGAAGAGCGAGACGTGTTGCGGGGCGAAGGTCTCGGGGTCGGGCAGCGGCCCATCCAGGAAGGTCCCGCGCAGGAGCACCTGCATGAGGAGCGGCCCGACGAAGGTGTACGCGAGCGCCTCCGGGTCGCGGGGCGGCAGCTGTCCGCGAGCCACGGCGCGCGCGAAGAAGGCCACGAGGCTGCGGGAGAGCCGGTCCGGGGCGGCCCGCATGCGCTCCCGCAGCCCGGGGTGTCGCGGGACCTCGATGATGGCCAGGCGCATCAGATCGCCGTCCACGCGCATCGTGCGCATGAGCTCGCGCGTGATCCGCGTGAGGTCGGCGCGCAGGTCGCCGGTCAGCTGCTCCTCGAGCCCGCGCATCATCCCGCGCCCGCCGCGCGTGGAGGCCAGGGCCAGGATCAGGCTCTCCTTGTCGCCAAAGTGCCGGTAGATGGTCGCGCTCCCGACGCCGGCCTGCTCCGCGATCTGCTCGACGGTGGCCTCGAAGCCCAGGCGCCCGAAGGTCCGCGCCGCGGCGTCCAGGATCCGCTCGGACAGGTCCCCGCGCTCCCCCACGTCCAGGCCCTCCTCGGTGAGCCGCGCGATCAGCGCCTCGCGGCTGCCGATCCGCCGGTAGACGGTGGCGCGGGAGAGCCCGGAGGCGGTGGCCAGGGCGTCCATGGTGAGCGCGTCCGGGCCGCCCTCGGCGAGGAGGCGGCGCGCGGCGTCGAGGATGGGGTCGGGTTGAGATGACATGATTGATATATACATCACTCATATCATCTCGTCAAGACCCGGCCTTGACCATTTGATGCATTGACGTCCGCCCGAACCCCGCGCAGAATCCCCCCTGGATTCTCTGGAGCCTTCATGTCTGCGCCGCGTCTTCTCCTGCTCACGCTCTCGCTGCTCTCGCTGACCGCCTGCCCTGGGGACAAGGAGCCAGCCACCGAGACCGGCCGCCCGCACCTCGTGGACAATGACGGGGACGGCTACGGCGCCGACTCGGACTGCGACGACGCCAGCGCGGCGGTCTCGCCGGGCGCCGATGAGCTTTGCAACGGGATCGACGACGACTGCAACGGCCTGGTGGACGAGGTGGGCGCCGAGGACGGGGACACCTACTACCCGGACGCCGACGGCGACGGCTACGGAGACCTCACGGGCGAGGTCACGGCCTGCTCGCTGCCCGACGGCTTCACCACGGACGGGACGGACTGCGACGACCACACCGCCTCGCGCGCCCCGGGGCTCGCGGAGAGCTGTGACGGGCTCGACAACGACTGTGACGAAGTCGTGGACGAGGAGGGCGCGACCGGCGGGCTCGCGGCGCACCCGGACGCCGACGGCGACGGCTTCGGCGACCCGGACATCTCGGTCCTGGTCTGCGAATTCGGCGAGGGCTACGCCTCGAACCAGGACGACTGTGACGACACCGACGCCGAGATCAAGCCGGGAGCCGAGGAGGTCTGCGACGACGTCGACAACGACTGCAATGACGAGATCGACGACGACGCCACCGACCAGTCCACGTACTACGAGGACGGCGACGCCGACGGCTACGGGCTCGACGACAGCACGATCATGGCCTGCGATCTGCCCACCGGCTACGCGCGCCGCGGGGAGGACTGCGACGACGACGACCGCACCGTGAACCCGGGCGCGGCGGAGCGCTGTGACGACGAGGACAACGACTGCGACGGCGAGATCGACGACGACGCCGTGGACGCGGACGCCTTCTACGAGGACGATGACGCCGACGGCTACGGCGCTACCGACACGGAGATCGTGACCTGCGACGACCCCGGGGACGGCTACGCCACGCTGGGAGGGGACTGCGACGAGGAGGACGCGGACGTCAACCCGGGCGTGACCGAGACCTGGTACGACGGCCTCGACTCGGACTGCGACGGGGCCAGCGACTACGATCAGGACGGTGACGGCTTCGTCCTCAGCTCGCTCGAGGACGAGGACGAGCCCACCTACGACCCGGGCACCGGCGAGGTCGTGGACGACGGCTCGCTCACCGAGGGCGGGGACTGCGACGACACGCTCGCCACCGTCAACCCCGACCGCCGCGAGCGCTGCGACGACATCGACAACGACTGCGACGGTGAGGTGGACGACGACCCCATCGACGCCCGGACCTGGTACACCGACGCGGACGACGACGGCTACGGCGACGACAGCACCGCGGTGGTGACCTGCAGCTCGGAGACCGAGGGCGACGTGCGCATCGGCGGGGACTGCGACGACGCCGACGCCGACGTGAGCCCGGGGGAGACCGAGAACTGCCCGACGGAGGAGGACGGGGTCGACAACGACTGCGACGGCAGCGTGGACGAGTGCGTGGAGTCGGGCTGGGTCGGGTATTTCATCGTCGGGAAGTACGACAGCTCCTTTGGCTGGGACTGCATCAACTACTACAGCGCCCTGGGCGACACCGCCGAGATCAGCTGCGACAGCTGCGACTTCAGCCTCGAGATCAAGAGCACCTATGAGGAGGGATTCCTGGAGGGCTCCTACGACGAGTGCGACTGGGCCGACTTCGAGTACTGGGAGGAGACCGACGAGTTCACCAGCATCTGGGGCTTCGCATACGAGCCCGACTTCTACAGCTACAGCGTCGCCTACTACTATTACGCGGCGGGGTCCAGCTGGTACCCCATGTCCTACTTCTACTACGGCTACGGCTACTACGACTACCGCTACCTCCAGTGGACCTCCTTCGTGCAGTACGACGCCGCGGGCCTGATCGAGGCGGGGCTGTTCTACGGCTACCCCTACGAGCTCTGATCGACCCCTGGACCACCCCCCCGTGAGGCGATAAGAGGGAGCCCCGCCGCGGGGGCCCCTGCTGGGATCACGCCGTCGGGGGGTGGGAAGGGAGGACGCGATGGTGGTCGGCGTCATCGGCTCTGGGAGCATCGGCCCGGATCTGGCCTACGGTTTCGTCAGCGCGCTGGCGGGCACGCCCGGCGCGGTGGTCTGGCTGAACGACATCAAGCAGGAGGCGCTGGACGCCGGGATGGCCCGGATCCGCGGCTACGTGAAGAAGGGCCTCGCAACCGGCAAGCTCTCGCCCAAGACGGCGGCGGCGGTCGAGGCGGCGCTCAAGCCCACGCTGGACATCGGCGACCTGAAGGACTGCGCCTACGTGCTGGAGGCGGCCAGCGAGGATCTCACGATCAAGCGCGCCATCCTCTCGCGGCTGGAGCAGGTGGTCCGGCCGGACTGCCTGATCGGCTTCGCCACCTCGGGCATCCCCCGCAAGCACATCGCCGCGCTCACGAAGCACCCGGAGCGCTGCTTCGTCAACCACCCCTTCTTCCCCGCCTGGCGCTCGCTGCCCATCGAGGTGGTGCTGAGCGGCGACGAGGCCCTGGGCGCGCGCATGATGGCGACGCTCAAACGGCTGGGGAAGGTGCCGGTGGTCACGGCGGACGTGGAGTGCTTCGCCGCCGACGACATCTTCTGCAACTACATCTCCGAGGCGGTGCGCATCGTCGCCGACGGCGTGGCCACGCCCGCCCAGGTGGACCGCATCGTGAACGACGCCATCGGCGGCGGCGGCCCCTTCAACGTCATGGACGGGACACGCGGCAACCTGCTGACCGCCCACTGCCAGGAGCTGATGCGCGACGCCCCCACCGGCTCGAGCTGGTTTCAGGCCCCGGCCCTGCTGCTCAGCCAGGGCAACAAGCCCTGGCACGACCCCAAGAACCCGGGCAACGCGAGCCACGACGCCGAGACAGCCCGCCTGGTGCTGGACCGCATTCTGGCCGTGCTGCTGGCCCGCACGTACTTCGTCGTGGACCACGGCGTCTGCTCGGCGCGCGAGACGGACTGGCTCACCCGCACGGCCCTCGGCTTCAGCCCCGGCATCCTCAGCTACGCCGAGCAGCTGGGCGCGGAGCGGGTGGCCGAGCTCTGCGAGGCCTACGCGGCGAAGAACCCCGGCTTCGAGGTTCCGCCCAGCGTGCGCGCCCGGAAGCTGGTCCCCTTCCACCGCAACACCTCGCTGGACCGGGACGGCGAGATCGCCGTGATCACGGTGCAGCGCCCCGAGGTGAAGAACGCGCTGGACAGCCGCACGATCGCCGAGCTCTCGGCCCTGCTGGACGAGGTGGCGGCCGACGACAGCGTGCGCGGCGTGGTGCTGACCAGCTACGACGGCGGCCTGGCCGGCGCGGACATCGGCGAGTTGGCCAGCCTGAAGACCCCGGAAGCCTGCGTGGGCATCTGCATGACCACGCACCCCATCTTCCTGAAGCTGTCCAACATGGGCAAGCCCACGGTGGCGGCCCTGGACGGCCCGGTGCTGGGCGGCGGCGCGGAGCTGTCCATGTGCTGCTGGGCGCGCGTGGTGGGCCCGAAGCTGATGCTGGGGCAGCCCGAGGTCGATCTCGGCATCATCCCCGGCTACGGCGGAACCCAGCGCCTCCCGCGCCTGATCGGCCTCGATCGCGCGCTCCAGATGATGCGCACCGGCCGCCCGGTGGGGGCCGCCGAGGCCTGCGCCTGGGGCTGGGCGCACGGGCAGCCGGCGGCCGATCCGCTGGCCGCCGCCAAGGCCCTGGTCCGTGAGCACCTCGCGGGTCAGGTGCAGCTGGCCCCGCTCGACCCCTCCCCCGTCGCCGTGCCCGAGCGCCTGCCCAAGGTGGACATCGGCCACCACTCGCTGGCCATCGACGCCATCCTCTGCGACGTCACCCGCCGCGGGCTGCAGCTCCCCCTGGAGCAGGGGCTCGCGCTGGAGGCCCAGGGATTCGGCCGCTGCAAGGGCACGCGCGATCTGAAGATCGGGCTCACCAACTTCACCGTCAACGGCCCCCGCGTCCCGGCGGCCTTCCTCAACGAGTAGGGGGCGGACATGCTCAAGAACAACCCTGTCGTCATCCTGGACGGCGCGCGCCGCACCCCGCGGGCCGACATCCTGGTGGACAACAAGTCCCCCGGGCTCTTCTCCCGCTTCACCACCACGCAGCTCGGCGGCATGGCGATCGAGGCCACGCTGGCGAACACGGCGCTGGACAAGGCGCTCATCGGCCACGTCGTGATGGGCATGGCCCAGCACAGCCACCGGGACTCCATCTACGGGGCCCAGGGCATGCGCTGGCGCGGCGGCCTCGGGAACGACGTCCCGGCGCTGACGGTCGCGCGCATCTGCGGCAGCGGCGCCGAGGCCATCGCCGTGGGCGCGGAGATCATGCTGGCCGGCGTGCGCCACGACGCCGAGCGCCCCTTCATGGTGGTGGGCGGCGCCGAGAGCATGCAGTACCCCTTCTGCCTCTACAACTACCGGGGCAAGAAGGTGGGCCAGGGCGTGCAGAAGTACGGCCCGCTGGACCCGCGCAACCTGCCGGCGGGCGAGCACCTCCAGGACATGCTGCTGATGAGCCTGTACGACCCCTCCGCGGAGATGGCGATGGCCAACACCGCCGAGGAGCTCGGGCGGCGCTACCAGATCTCCCGCGAGGCCTGCGACGCGTTTGGCTACCGCAGCCAGCGCCTGGCGAAGGAGGCCCGCGACGCGGGCTGGTTCGCCGAGGAGATCACGCCCGTGGACGTGGTGGTGGACGGGGCCGAGCCCGCCGTCCGCGTGGCCCACGACACGCACATCCTCGACGACGCGAGCCTGCAGAAGATGGCGCGCCTGCGCCCCGCCTTCGAGGCGGGGGGCGTGATCACCGCCGGCAACGCCAGCGCGGTGGTTGACGGCGCGGCGGCCATGGTCATCGGTCGGGAGTCAGACGCGGAGTCGGTCGGGGCGAAGCCGCTGGCCCGCCTCGTCGGGATGGGCGTGGCCGCCTGTGATCCGCAGATCATGGGCTGGGGCCCGGTGCCCAGCACGCGCAAGGCGCTGGCCAGCGCCGGCCTGCGGGGCGAGGACCTGGACCACGTCGAGCTGAACGAGGCGTTTGCGCCCCAGGCGCTCGCCGTCATCCACGACTGGGAGAAGATGGGGATCAACCCCGAGAAGGTGAACCCGATGGGCGGCGCCATCGCGCTGGGCCACCCGCTCGGCGCCACCGGCGCCATCCTCACGCTCACCTGCGCGTATGCGTTGCGTCGCAAGGGGGAGCGTTACGGCGCGGTGACCATGTGCATCGGCGGCGGCCAGGGGATCACGCTGATCCTGGAGAACCCGGCGGCCTGATCGCGCAGACTGGGTGAGTCTACGCCACGAACAAAGGAAGCCGCCCCGAGGGACCTGGGTCCCCGGGGCGGCTCGTGGCGCTCAGGACTAGATCGTCCACTTGATGCGGCGGACGTTCTGACCGGCCTGCACGTTGGTCTGGACCTTCATGGGAGTCTCCTGCTTGGGTTTGGGGCCTGGGGGGCTCGGGGCGGCAGCGCCGCCTCACACTCCCAAGGTACGCCGGCCCCCAGGCGAGCGCATCCTACACGGATCCCACACCGCTCCCACACCGCTCCTGCGCCGCGGCTCAGCGTCCCTCGTCCGCCAGACCGAGCAGCTCCCGCAGCTCCGGCGCGATGATCTTCGCCATGGCCCGGTGCCCCTCGGCCGTGAAGTGGACGGCGTCGCGGAACAGGAGCCGAGAGGGGACCTGGAGATCGCGCTCCTGCGGCAGGGCGGCCTCGGCGTCGAGCACAGGGTAGCCCTGCTCCGCGGCGGCGGCGGCCAGGACCTCACGGGCGGCGGTGGGCGCGCGGAGCGGGATCTGGTCGATGTCCCGCGCGCGTCGCAGGAGCGCGGCCGCCTTCGCCGGGTCCTGCTGCCGAAGCTGGCTCGCCTGCTGGTAGAGGTCCACCGCGCAGTCGGGCCCGGTGCAGAATTGCTGGGTGGGTCGCTGGGTCAGGTCGCTGGCGGGGAGCACGACCAGCACGGGGACGCCCGCCTTCTTCGCCATCCAGAGGAGCTGGCGCGTGTTGGCCTCCAGGTGGCGGAGCGCCTGCCAGAGCCGGCCGGGCGTGACGAAGCCCTCCGTCGAGCTGGGCACGCCGGGGCGACGGCTCTGGCTCCACTCGGCGGCGCGCACGGCGCGGTGGAGCTGCGCGTAGAGGTGGAGGCGCTCCAGGCCCGCCTGCACGCGGGCCATCGCGCCGGTGCTGGCGTCCCCGTAGCGCGACATGAAGTACATGTTCCCGAAGTCGTTGTGCCCACCGTAGAGCACCAGGCAGCTGAAGCGCCAGGCCAGCAGCTCGCGCGTCAGCTCCACGTGATCGAAGGAGTCCAGGCCGGGCGCGCCCAGGTTCAGGACGGGCACCCCGAGCTCGGCGGCGAGCAGGGCCGGAAACTCCCCCGCCTGCTGGAGGTCGGGCGATCCGCCGTGGACTGAGCTCCCGCCCAGGACCGCGCAGCGCTGCCCCTCCAGCGCCGCCGGGAAGGGGGCCGGGGGGTCGTGGTCGACGAAGACCGCGCGCACCTGCCCGCCCTGCTCCTGGAACCAGCGCTCCCGCTCGCCGATGGCGTTGTAGACGACGGTGGAGGCCGGGGGCGGCCCCAGCAGGAGGCGCATGCCGAGCTCGAGGGCGCCCAGCAGCCCGACCGCGACGACGAGGCCGAAGAGGATCTTCTTCCACAGGGGGAGAGCAGCAGGGGTGCGCATGTTCAGGGACATCATCGCACAGCGGCGCGGCGTGCGGAGCGCGCCCCAGAAAAATGCATTCTTCATGCTTGTCATGCATTTTGACTCGAGATACCCAATTCCCATGCAGACCAACATCCAGATCCGCAATGTCCCCGAGCCGGTACACCGCGCCCTGAAGGCGCGCGCCGCCCTGGCCGGGATGTCGCTCTCCGACTACCTGCGCGTGGAGCTGGAGCGGCTGGCCGCCACGCCCTCGGTCGAGGAGTTCCAGCGCATGCTCTCCACGCGCGCCTCGTTCTCGCTCCCCGGCGGCGCGGAGCGCTGGCTCTACGAGGCGCGGGAGGACCGCGAGCCACGCCTGGCGGCGGAGCCCACCGCGCCCTACGAGACGAAGCGATGATGGTGCTGGACGCCTCCGCCGTGGTGGAGTGGCTGCTGCGCTCCCCGCGGGGACAGGTGCTCGACCGGCTGATCGCGGCGGATCCGGTGCTCATCGCCCCGCACCTGCTGGACGTCGAGGTGCTGAGCGTGCTCCGCCGCGCCGTGCTGGGTCGCGCGCTCCCCGAGCGCGTGGCCGCCGACGCGCTGGACGCCCTGAGCTGCGCCCCCATCCGGCGCTACCCGCACGCGCCGCTGCTGCGACGCGCCTTCGACCTGCGCGAGAACGTGAGCGCCTACGACGCGATGTACGTGGGCCTCGCCGAGGTGACCGGGGCCACGCTGGTGACCGGAGACATGCGCCTCCTGCGCGCGACCCCTCGTTTGATCCCGGTGGAGCTGATCTGACGCCCACCAGGGCGTAGGATCGGGGCGCGAGGTCCCCGTGGCGCACATCGCCCTGATCTGTCCATTCCCTCCCGGCCACCAGCACCCCATGAACGCGCTCGGGCGCGAGCTGCAGCGGCGCGGGCACCGGGTGACCGCCTTTCAGCTGGCCGACGGGGCGGCGCGGGCGCGCGCGGCGGGCCTCGAGGTCGTCACCTACGGCGAGCAGCGCTTCCCGCCGGGCACGGCCGAGTCCATCCTGGAGGAGATCGGGCGGATGAGCGGGCTCCGGGGGGTGCAGCGGACCTTCGCGCTGCTCCTGCAGACCATAGACGTCGTGCTCGACGAGCTCCCCGACAAGCTGCGCGCGCAGGGCGTGGACCTCGTGCTGGCGGACGAGGCCGCGGCGGGGGGCGGCAGCGCGGCGGAGGCGGCCGGTCTGCCCTGGGTCGCCATCTCCAACGCCCTGCTGGTGCGCCTGGACCCGGCCTGCCCGCCCATCGCCACCACGCTGCAGCCGAGCACGGGGGCGCTGGACCGGCTGCGAGACAGCCTCGCCAACCTCTTCTTCTTCCTGGCCACCTGGCCCATGCGGCTCAAGCTGTGGCGGGCGCGAGCGCGGCGCGGGCTGCCCGATCTCGGGGCCACCGCCTTCGAGCGCGCCACCCTCCTGCACCTCTGCCAGGAGCCGGCCCCCTTCGCCTTCCCCCGCGTCTGGCCGGGCCCCGAGGTCCACATGCTCGGCCCCTTCCACGACGAGGGCGGGCGAAAGGCGGCGGATTTCCCCTGGGACCGGCTGGACAGCCGCCCGCTGGTCTACGCCTCGCTGGGCACCATCCAGAACCGGCTTCAGGTCCTCTTCCAGGCCGTCGCCGCCGCCGCCGCGCCCCTACCCGTGCAGCTCGTGATCTCGCTCGGCGACTCCTGCGACCCGGAGGCGCTGGGCCCGCTCCCGGGCGACCCCGTGGTCGTGCGCTGGGCCCCCCAGCAGGCCCTGCTCGCCCGCGCCGCGGCCTGCGTCACACACGCCGGCCTGAACACGGCGCTGGAGTGCCTCTCGCTGGGCGTGCCCATGGTCGCCCTCCCCATCACCAACGATCAGCCCGGGGTGGCCGCCCGGATCGCGCGCTGCGGCGCGGGCCTGTGGGTGCCTCCCCGCCCCGACCCGAAGGCCATCGGCGCGGCCCTGCGCCGGGTGCTGGACGAGCCCTCCTTCCGCGCGTCCGCCCGCCGCATGGCCGAGCACATCGCCGAGGTCCGCCCGCGGGAGCGCGCGGCCGATCTCATCGAGGAGGTCCTTTACAAGCAGGCTTCTCAGCGCACTTGAAGTAAACCGACACGATGGAGCCCCCATGCGCCCAGCCCTCCTGCTCTTCCTCCTGGCCTGCGAGACCACCGACAAGACCCAGGAGACGGCCACGCCCCCCGACGACAGCGGCGGCGAGGAGACCGGCTCCACCGAGACGCCCCCGACGCTGGCGACGGAGCCCTGCGAGGCCATCCTCTCCGGCGCCCCCGGCGAGGAGGACCCCGTCCTGGAGCTCTCCCGCGCGCACGGGGCCGTCCGCCTCTTCGGCCCCGCGGCCACCTGGGAGGAGGCCGATCTCGCGCTGATCGACGCGCTGGAGGGCGAGACCTGGGACCCCGAGGCGACCCTGGAGCCCTACGCGCCCCTGGTGGGCGCCTGCGTGCTGGACGGCCGCGACTCGGACGTGCCCGACGCCTTCGTGACCTCGGAGGGGACGACCGCCATCGTCCACCCCGGCCTGGGCGCCGTGGAGATTCCCGAGGACGCCACCGCCATCGTGCTCGATCTCCGGGGCTACCCGGCGGGGGCCGAGGCGGCGGACGCGCTGGAAGAGACGCTGGCCACCGTGCTCTCCGGGGAGCAGGAGCTCGGAGAGGCGAAACAGCGCCGCTTCCTCGGCTTCCCGGGCGCCTTGAGCGGCCGTGGGGGCACCTACGGCGCGAGCCTGTCCACAGCGAGCTGGACCGTGAGCGGCGCGGCGGTGGAGAGCCTGCCTCTGATCGTGTGGACGGAGGCTCGACTCTCGCCCGACGCGGCCCGGGTCGCCGGGGCCCTGCGCCTCGACGGGCGCGCGTGGCTGGTCGGGCACCCGGTGTGGGCGGCGGCGGCGGAGGCGAGCTGGGCGCCTGTGGGTGGTCGGGGCCTGGCCTGGCCGGCCAGGACCATGATCCTGGACGACGAGCCCTGGCCCGATCAGGTGCCCGCCGACCTGGAGACGGACCTGCCCGAGGACCACCTGGAGGAGGTGCTGGCCTGGGACACCCCCGAGGCGCTGAGCCCCGAGGCGGCCACCCGTGCCACGATGTCGCGTTACACGCTTGAAATCGAGGAGGATGTGGACGGGTCGCTCACGCGAGGCTCGGCGCGCGCCATGCTGATGGTCGCCCACGGGATCATCGACCGCTTCTTCCCCTACTTCGAGGTGGTGGGCTATGAGCACGACGACGCGCTGCTGACCGAGCTCGACACCTTGGACGCCGCCGAGGAGGGCGATCGCGAGGCTGCGCTGCACAGCCTGGGCCGCTTCATGCACGTGCTCCAGGACGGCCACGGCTTCTTCGGAGACTGGGTCGGGACCACCTGGACGGACAGCTACCTGGCCCTGCAGGTGCAGCTGGTCGGCGGCGAGCCCATCGTCTCCCTCTCCGGCCACGACGAGGTGCAGGCCGGCGACACCGTGATCAGCATCGACGGTGTCCCGGCGGACGTCTACTACGCGGACAGCATGAGCTGGCACTCGGCCGCCACCGAGGGCTACCTCTTCGAGGTGAGCGGCCGGGACTGGCAGAACCCCGATGAACCCTGCATCCTCGGGCTGCGCGGCGTGGACGGCGAGGAGCGCGAGGTCACCTTGGAGGGCCTCCCCTTCGAGGAGGTCAACACCCTGGCGCCGTGGGCGGGCAGCCTGAAGCCGAGCGGCTGGCTCGAGGATCTGGGCGCGGACAACCTGTACTACCTGAACCTCAGCGGCTACGTGACCACCACGGAGGAGGCCTGGCAGGAGGCCCTGGCCGAGGGGGCGGAGGCCGAGGGTCTGGTCGTGGACATGCGCGCCTATCCAGGCGTGGACCCCTACGCGGTCGCCGCCGCCCTCCGCGAAGGCGACTTCCAGAGCCCCACCTTCCGGGTGCGCACCTGGGACGGGCCGGAGGAGGAGAGCTGGGACGAGAGCAGCTACGCGCTCACCGGCGAGGCCCTCTACACCGGGCCCGTCGCGCTCCTGGTCTCCAACAAGACGGTGAGCGCGGCCGAAAATTTCGCGATGATGCTCTGGGGTGCGGAGAACTTCACCGTCGTCGGCGAGCAGAGCGCGGGCACCAACGGCAACATCACCGCCACCTGGCTGCCGGGCGGCTACTACTTCTACTTCACGGGGATGGAGGTCCTGAACCCCGACGGCAGCACGCACCACGGCCGGGGCATCCCGCTGGACGTCGAGGTGATCCCCAGCCCGGAGGACTACGCCGCGGGCATCGACCCGGAGATCCAGGCGGCCATCGAGGCCCTGGGCGGGTGATCCGTCACAGGCGATACACCTCTTGAATCAGCCAGTCCGCGTGCTCGTCAGGCGTGGGCCAGCGGGCGGCGGGGACGCGCCCCCTCCCCCGCTGTATCTCCTGCTGTAACGCCTGCTCCAGATCTGCTAGATTATCTAGCTCATTGGAGACCTGACGCGCGGCGGGCGCGAGCTCGGCGGCTCCCCCCTGCTCGGAGACGATCACGCGCAGGCCCGCCGCCGTGGCCTCCCGGACCACCAGCGGGCTGTTCTCCGGCCACAGGGAGGGCAGGACCAGGACGTCGTGCTCGGCCAGCAGCGCCCCCATGCGCTCCGGGGCGACCTCGCCGAGCACCCGCACCCCCGGCGTGGCCCGCGCGCGCCCGACCAGACGGTCAGCGAAGCCCGGATCACCGTCGAAAGCGGGCGCGGGCCCGGCCAGGGTCAGGGTCGCCGCGCCGGGAGGCAGCCGGGCGAAGGCGGACAGCAGGCGCTCTGGCCCCTTGGTGGGAATGAGCGCGCTGGCGAAGAGCAGCCTCAGCGGCCCCTCCCCGGGATCTCCGGCGACCGGGACGGGGCCCAGGAGCGGCAGCTCGCAGCGTCGCGGGCGCCCGAGCCCCATCGCCTGGAAGCGGCCCGCAAGATCATCGGAGGGCGAGAGCACGACGTCGCAGGAGGACAACACATCTTGTAACGCCATGTTACGTGATCGCATCCGAGCTTCGGCCGCCTCCCCCCGCGGGAGCGCCCCCAGCGCCCGCCGCGCCAGCCTCCGCAGCCGCGGTGCTCGCTCCAGGAGCCTGCCCGCCGCCGCCGTGGCCGGGTTGAGCCCGAGCTGATCGGAGAGGCAGCGCGCGCAGCGCTCGGGCGAGGGCCCCGGACAGAGCTTCCGCTCCCGATTGACGAGCTGTCCCCGCGCGCAGGGCAGCGCGTAGTCGTGCAGGGTGAGCACGGTCCGCGCCCCCCGCTCCCGCGCGGCGAGGACGAGAGACCAGGGCAACCCCGACAGGTGGTGGACGTGCAGGACCCGGGGCCTGAGCCGGTCCAGGAGCCCCGGCAGCAGGGCCGCGCGCGCGGGCTGCTCCCAGGTCTGCTCCCAGCGGGTGAGCGGGGGCGCGAGGAGGATCCAGCCCGGGATCCCGTCATCCGAGACCCGGCGCTCCACCGCCGCGCTCGGCCCTGGGGCCGCGGCGATCACGGCCACCTCCCGCCCGCGCGCCCGCAAGGCCCGCGCCAGCCCGCGCACGTAGAGCCCGGCGCCCCCCATGGCCTCCGGCGGCCAGCCGTGGAGGGCGAGCAGGATCACGTATCCACCGTAACACGGCGATACACATCGATGATCTGGCCCACCACCTCGTCGACGCCAGGTGGCGACCGCACCCGCCCCGCGGGCCACCCCAGCACCTCCCGGAGCGCCCGAGCCAGCGCGGGCGCGTCTCCCGGCGGGTAGAGCAGCCCGTCCCGCCCGTGCTCCAGGATCTCGGGGATCCCGCCCGCGTCGGGGGCCACCACCGGGCAGCCCGCCGCTCTCGCCTCCAGGATGACCAGGGGCGCGTTCTCCGGCCAGCGGCTCCCCAGGACCAGGGCGTCGGCGTGGGCCAGGGCGGCGCGCACGCCCTCCCGGTCCAGGGCCGCGCCCACCGGGTGCCCCAGCGCGGCCTCCGGCTCCAGCGTGGGTCCGTGCAGCGTGAGCGGAGGTGTACCGCCCGGAAAGGCCTCGCGCCAGGCGCGCACGACCAGGTCCGGGCCCTTGTGCCAGGCGACGGTGCCCAGGAAGAGCAGCCCGCCACCGCCCTGGTGGGGCGGGCCGGGCTCCACCCCGTGGCGGATCACCTCCACCGGCCCCAGCCCCTCCGCCTCCGCGCGACGCGCCAGCCAGGCGCTCGGCGAGACGCGGACGGCACAGGACCGGAAAAATGATGTTACAGCGTCATTCCTGAGCCTCGCCATCTCGGGAGATTCAGGTGTCGAGACCCCGCGCCGGGCGCGGGCGCGCAGGCGCTCCGGCAGGCGCTGGTACAGGCGGTGCAGGCGCTCGGGCGAGATCAGGGGCGCGGCGAGCCCGGCCGTGCGGATCAGGGCGCGGGCGGCGGGCCCCTCCACGGGCCTCCAGGCGGCGGCGCAGGGTGCGCAGCGCTCCGGGCTCGGACCAGGGCACAGGCTCCGATCGGGGAGCAGGCCGAGCCCGCCCGCCGCGCACCAGGCCCACTGGTCGTGCAGGGTGGCGACGGTCGGCGCGCGAAAGCGGAGCCCGGAGGACAGGAACTGGAGGTGATGGACGTGGACCACGTCCGGGGCGAAGCGGCGCTCCACCGCCTCCGCGGCGGCCTCGATGGCCCGATCCCGCTCCGCCTCGGCCAGGGCGCGCGCGCCGACGTTGTTGACGACGCGCGTTACACCTGGCTCTTCGAGGATCGTGTACACGGGTCGCCCCGGGGCGCGCGTCGCGGCGAGGACGTGGACCGCGCACCCCCTCCGCTGGAGCCCGGCCGCGAGCGTCGCCATGTGCTGCTCGGTGCCGGCGCGCTCACGCGGCGGGTAGCCGTGGCCGACCAGCAGCACCCTCATGCGCTCACAGCTCCTCCTGGCGCGTGACCTCCCAGGTGCCCGAGACGCTCGTGCTCCCCTGCCCGCGCAGGTTGGTGCTGGCCGAGAGGGTCCCGCTCATCACGCCCGTCGCGTCGTCCAGCAGGCCCTCCCAGCTCCCGTCCTCCGGGTTGCCGCTCGGATCCTCGTCGACGAAGATCCCGACGACGCCGCCGGCCACGCTGTTCGCGTCCACCGCCCCGCTCAGGGTGAGGATGACCGGCAGCCCGTCGAGGTCGGGCTCCTCTTCGGCGCTGAGCGAGCAGCTCCCCTCCCCCGCGAAGAAGGGCGTCTCCGCGCCCCCGACCCAGCTCAGCTCGACGGCGAGCGCGCCCTCACAGCGGGCGGCGCTGTCGCGGAGCTCGAGATCCAGGCCGAAGGTCCCGCTGAAGGCCTGGGTCACGGTCTCCACGGCGGTGTCCCGCGTGTCCTGCGTGTCCTGCGTGTCCTGCGTGTCCTGCGTGTCCCCGGTCTCCCCTGGCAGCCCGAGGCGGCTGTCGTGCTCGGCCTGGGTGATGAACACGCAGCCCGCGGAGCTCGGGGCCAGGAGCACGGCGAGGAGTGCGCCCTTCACGGCGACACCCTGCAGCGCAGGAAAGCCTCGTTGCAGGAGAGGCTCAGGGCCTCCCCGGCCACGACGCTGATCTCGCCCGCCGGCACCCTGTCCGCCCCGCTGAAGCGGGCGAACACGCGGTAGCTCCCGGGTGTCACCGAGGTCTCCCCGGAGAGCGCGACCTTCCCATCCGTGCCCTCCAGCCAGACCTCCTGGGCGTCACCCTGGGCGCTGACGCGGCCCCGCGCGGGCACTCTGGGCGTCGAGGTCTCCGCTCTGGACGGGGCGGCGGTGGTCGCGAGCGCCGGGGCGCTGGCGACGGGCGTCGCGGTGGGAGCGCTCGGCGGCGTCGGCGGGCTCACCACGTCCACGGGAGACAGATCGACGACCGCTGGCTTGCGCTCCTGCTGGACCGTCTCGACGGCTGGCGTCTGCCCCTCTCCCTCCGGCGTCCCCTCCCCGCGCAGCAGGACGATCAGGACGGCCAGGAGGAGGGCCCCGACCCCCAGGCTCAGCGCGTGGCGACGCAGGAGGCTCAGGGGAGTCGCGGACTCGATGTGGACCGAGTCCAGCGTCTCCGGAGGCGCTGGAGAGGCGCTGGACCGCGGGGGAGGCGCTGGGAGATCCACCAGGCTGGCCTGCGGCGTCAGGGTCGGCTGGGCGACGGGCGGATCCGCGGAGGACTCGCCCAGCGGCGCGGGCACGGTGGGGCCGCAGGCCACGGGGACGAAGACGCCGTCCAGCGTCGCCAGCAGCGCGTCACAGCTCGGGATCCGCGCCTCCTTCTTCGGCGCCAGGCAGCCGTCGATGGCGCGCGCCACCTCCTCGGGCAGCTCGGGCTTCACGCTGCGCGGCGGCGTGTAGCGCCCCGAGGTGGTGGCGTAGAGGATGCTCAGCACGTCGTCGCCGTCGAAGGCCGGGCGGTCGCAGACCATCCGATACAGGATGGCGCCGAGGGAGAAGATGTCCGCACGTTCGTCCACGTTCTTCGCGTCGCGGATCTGTTCAGGCGCCATGTACGAGGGCGTGCCCATGCTGACGTTCGAGCGCGTCACGGTGGGGCCGATGGCCCCCAGCGCCTTCGCCAGCCCGAAGTCCGTGATCATCGGGGTACACCGACCATCGCGAAAGGTGACCAGCACGTTCGCGGGCTTCAGGTCCCGGTGGACGATGCCCTGCTCGTGCGCGGCGCGCACCCCGCGGACGATCTCGCGAAACAGCGTGAGCCGCTGGTCGAGGGAGGGGTTCTTGCGCTCCAGCCAGGTCTCCAGCGCCGGCCCATCTACCAGATCCATGATGAGGCCGTAGGCGCCGTTCACGTCGATGACGTCGGTGACGGCGACGACGTTCGGGTGCCGGAAGCTGGCCTGGAGCCGGCCCTCCAGGACGACGCGCTCGTGGAGCGAGGGGCTCGGGAGGAAGAGCACCTTGAGCGCGTGCAGGCTGCCCAGCGACTGGTGGCGCACCCGGTAGACCACCGCCATCCCACCGCGGCCGATCTCGGCCTCGATGACATAGCGATCGACCTGGGTCCCAGGCTTCAACATGCTCAGTTCCACACGAAGACGACGGTTGCACCGACCCCTGCGCCGAGGCCGAGCGCCGCCGCGCCCAGCGCGAGGCCCTGGTGCGTGTTCACCCGGTCTCGCAGCGCGTCGAGCTCACCCGCAGGGGTCTGAGGATCCCAGTATACCGTGGACTCCTCTCGCGCGACCCTGTAGAGGGCGGCCGAGCTCAGACCAGCCGCCACCGCCGTGCCGATGAGCGACCACCCGGTGACCCGCTGGGAGCGCTGATCGGCGCCGTGCCGGGACCGGGCGACGGGGGCGGGCTGCTCTGGCATGAGCCAGCCAGGCGCGTCCTCCGGCCACAGGTAGAGGGTCTCGGCCACCACACCAGCGTCGTCCAGGCGCTGCAGGACCGTGGGGCGCTCCGTGGGGCGGTCCAGGCTCTCGATCCCGTCAAAGAGCAGGGTCCCGGCCGCAGGGCGAGCCACGCGGACGCTCGCCCCCCGCGGCGGGAGGGCCTGGTAGAGGGTCTGAGCGGGGTGCCCCTCAGGGAGCAGCTCCGGCGGGAACTGGTAGCCGGGCTCGATGGCGCGGGCGGCGGCGAAGGCGATCCGGGCGCGCTCCTCGTCGCGCGCCACGAAACGATCCAGCCCGGTCATCCGGTGGACTCGCGCGGCCAGCGCCCGCGGGATCGGATCGGTGGTGCACACGAGCATGGAGCTCGCCACGCGCACCGCGATGGTGTACGCCTCCAGGTTCATCTCCTCGAACGCCGCCTCTGCCTGGAGGATCGATTCTTCTAACAGAGCCGTGTTCGCGGGGCAAGGCTCGGCGCGCGCGGGCTGCGCGATGAGCAGCAGCGACGCGAGGATCAGCGCGCGCGAGATCCCGTTGAGGCTCATCCGGTCGTGCTCCCTCCTCTCCACCCCCACGGCGGGCCGACGCCGAGGCGGACACCTGCGCTATGATTGTAGCCTCTTCTCCCCCGGGCCACGCAATGCCCTTCGACACCATCGCCACCGCGCCCTCGACCGAGGCGCGGGAGCTCCGCCCCCTGGTGCTGGTCGTGGACGACGAGGAGAACGTCCGCCAGTCCCTGGTGATGCGCCTGGAGAGACTAGGATACACAGCGTTACAAGCCAAGGATGGCCATGACGCCCTGGAGGTCGTGGAGCGCACACCCACCCTCGGGCTCGTGCTCTGCGACATCTCCATGCCCCGGATGGACGGCTACGGGTTTCTCCGGCAGGTCTCGGGGCGCGCGGGCCTGTCCGTGATCATGATGAGCGCGTACGGAGATCGGGAGACCGAGGACCGGGTGCTGCGCCTGGGGGCCGCGGACTTCATCTCCAAGCCCTTCCGCACGGAGGAGCTCAAGGCGCGGCTGAGCCGGGTGAGCGCGATCCTGGTGCTGGCCGACGAGAACCAGCGCCTGCGCGAGGACCTGCAGCGCGAGTCGCTCGACGGCTTTGTCGGGCGCTCCGAGCCGGCGCGGGCGGTGATGGAGGCGGTGCGCAAGGTGGCGGCCTATGCGTCCACCGTGCTGCTCACGGGCGAGAGCGGGACGGGCAAGGAGCTGCTGGCCCACGCGCTCCACACCCGCAGCCCGCGCGCGCGCGGGCCCTTCGTCGCCGTCAACTGCGCCGCCATCCCCGAGAGCCTGCTGGAGAGCGAGCTCTTCGGCCACGAGAAGGGCGCGTTCACCGGCGCCCACCGCCAGCGCCCCGGCCTCTTCGAGCAGGCCAGCGGCGGCACGCTGCTGCTCGACGAGATCGGCGACATGCCCCGCGAGCTCCAGACCCGCCTGCTGCGCGTGCTGGAGGACAGCCGGGTCCGGCGCATCGGCGGCGAGCGCGACATCACGGTGGACGTGCGCCTGGTGGCGGCCACGGCCCAGCGCCTGGACCAGCTGGTGGCGGCGGGGCGCTTCCGGGAGGATCTCTTCTACCGGCTCAACGTCCTGCACATCCCGATCCCGCCGCTGCGGGAGCGGCGCGAGGACATCCCCCTGCTGGCGGAGACGCTGGTGGCGCGAGCCTCGGCCCGGCTCGGCCTGCCTCTGCCCCGGCTCAGCGCCGAGGCGATGGAGCTGCTCAGCGCCTCGGCCTGGCCGGGGAACGTGCGGCAGCTGGAACATGCGCTGGAGCGCGCGGTGATCCTGGCTCAGGGCCAGGAGATCCGCCCGGAGGACCTCCCCCCGGAGCTGCGGGTCGAGCCGCCTCCGGCCGCGGAGCCCGCGCCCGCGCCCTCCCCTCACGCGCCCCTCGACGACGAAGACCTCTCGATCAAACGGCAGACGGAGCGCCTGGAGCGCTCGCTCATCGCGCGGGCGCTGGAGCGGACCGGCGGAAACCGCACGCAGGCGGCGCGACTTCTGGATATCTCCTACAAGGCGCTCGTCTACAAGATCCGGGAATACGGCATTGACTCCTGAGACCCCTCTCCGTCCCCTGCTCGCTCTGCTGATGCTCGGCCTCACGGGCTGCTCGGCCGAGTACCACGCCACGAAGGGCCGCGAGTCCTTGGACGCGCACGAGCTCTCCGCGGCCGAGGCCCACTTCCGGAAGGCGCTCGACCGCGAGCCCGCCCTCCCCGAGGCGCTCGCCGGCCTCGGCTGGACCTACCAGATCGCCGGGCAGCGCGAGGCGGCCGAGGGCGCCTTCAAGAAGTGCCTGGAGGTCCTGCCGGACGAGGTCTCCTGCCTGCGCGGGATGGCCAGCGTGACCCTGGCCAGCGGAAACCCGGCCACGGCCCAGGAGCTCCTGGCGAAGGCGCTCCAGCTCGCCCCGGAGGACCCGGGCGTGCAGGGGAGCCAGGCGATCCTGGAGATGACGCTCGGCAACCTGGACCAGGCGGCGGCCCGCTACAAGGGCCTGGTCGAGCGCTACCCCAGCATGGCGGAGTACCAGCTGGGCTACGCCGAGGTGCTGCTGCGCCAGAAGAAGCCGGAGGAGGCGCTGGCCCAGGTGGACCGGGCGCTGGCGCTGCCGGAGACGCCGCCCCGCTTCGTCTCCATGCTCCACATGCTGCGCGCGCGGACCCTGGTGGCGACCACCTCGGGGCGGATCAACCCGAAGGACTGCGCGGGCACGGCCCCGCCGGTGCTGGCCTGGCTGGAGGCGGCGGACGAGGCCCTGCTGAGCGCGAAGGCGGCCGGCGTGGGGACCGACATCAGCCAGGTGCAGCGGCTGGTGGCGCGGCGCCGCGGGGCGGTGGAGGATCGCTGCCCCGGAGCCGCCAGCGCCCAGCACGCCGAGAGCCTGCCCACCCTCGCCCCCGCCACGCCCGCGCTGATCTCCCCGCCGCCCGTCCAGCGGGTGAAGCCGGGGGAAGACGCCGCTGATCCTACCGCACCGGCCGCGCCGGCCGGCGACGCCGCGGACGACGGGGTGACCAGCCCTTAGGAACACTTTTCCAGTGCAGGAAAACTTTTCCTAGGAAGCTCGTCCGCGTCGCTCGGAAGCCCGCCTTCGCCGATTGGCACAATTCTTGCATTAATTCGCTCCACGGACCCCTGTGCCTGGAGCGATCGTGCGACGCGGATACACCCTGGTCGAGCTGGCCATCACCATCGGGATCATCACGATCCTGGCGGCGGCCGGCTATGGCTCGATCCGGGGCCACCTGCCGCGCTTCCGGCTGGTGGGCGTGGGCAAGACCCTGCGCGGCGACCTGATGGCCGCGCGGAACATGGCGCTCTCCACGAACCGCCAGGTGCGGGTGAGGCTCACCGGTTCGGGCGGGGACTGCACGGACTTCGCGGTCTACGGCGGGAGCTGGCAGCTCGAGATCGGCGACAAGAGCCTGCGCTCCTCGCAGTGGGACGTGCTGCCCTCGGATCTGGTCGAGACCGGCGCGGACACCGACCAGAGCGAGGGGATCCGCGACATCGGGCCGGACGGCGTCAAGGACGCGCCGCACATCTGCCTTCGATCCTGGGAGCCGCTCACCGGGCCGGGGACGGGCAACGACGACGCGGTGGTCTTCAGCCCGCGCGGCTGGGTGGAGAACCCCGCGGATGACTTCGACAGCAGAGGCTACATCGTGCTGACCTTCGTGAACCAGGAGGCGGCGCTGGATGGCGTCACCGATGAGGTGACCGTCACCGTGTCGCGCGCCGGGGTCGTCCACCTCACCACTGACGCGAGCGCGCTGCCCGAGGTAGGCACGGCGCGCGGGAGCGCAGGCACATGAGCGCGCGCCCCCACCTCCGCGCCCGACGCGGCTTCACCCTCATCGAGGTGCTGATCGCGATGGCCCTCCTCGGGTTCTCGCTGATCGTCATGTTCGGCTTCCACAGCCAGGCCGTGCGCTCCAACATGCACGCGCGGAAGATCTCGGACTGCACCTACCTCGCGCAGCTCCAGCTCGAGCGCCTGCTCTCGCTGCCCTGGAACGAGACCTACCGCCACCCGGACCTGGAGGACAGCGACACCGACAACACCTCGGACTCCGACCCCTGGATCTGGCTCGAGCACCCCGCGTCGAGCGGCGAGCCCGCGCCGGTCAACGCCATCAACGGCACCGACGAGAGCTACGGCGAGCCCATCTACTACCTCACCTGGGACGTCCAGGACATGGACGACACGGGGACGTGGACGCGGGTCCGTGTGCGTTGCACCTACAAGGATCTCGCCTTCGACACCTGGAACGGCACCACCATCTCCTCCTATCGGTTCCGGGACTGACCATGCGCAGACGACGCGGATTTACGCTCATCGAGCTCATGATCGCCATGGTGATCGCGCTGATCGTGATCGGCGGTCTGTACGGTGTCTTCATCATGCAGTCCCGTCAGTTCATGTACCAGGACCTGCAGATGGAGATGCACCAGAACATGCGCTTCGCGACGGACACCCTGTCGCGCTCGGTGCGCATGGCGGGCTTCAACACCGACGGGCTCGCCACGGGCTGGGGCGGGCTGCTGGGGCCGGACGACACGACCAACCCGCTGCCGGCGGTCGTCAGCCACGACAACTGGAACGGTCAGGGGCACGACGCGATCACGGTGGTCTACGCCGATCCTTCGCTGCTGCTCAGCACGACGATGATGCGGACGGAGCAGTGCGAGACCACGGGGCTCTCCGTGCTCTCCGACATGTCGGACTTCGAGGACAAGATCCCCGAGTACGAGGCGGGCGAGCTGCTCCTGTGCATGGACTACGCCTCGATCATGGGGATGGAGTCCTACATCTGGGTCATCTCCAACATCGACGGCAGCGACGAGACGCAGACACGCTTCGAGGTCAACTCCAACGCCGGCTACTCGGATTTCGAGGAGGCGTGCCCCACGGGGGAGAACCTCACCCCGGTCATGAGCTGCTCGAAGGCCCAGGTGCTGACCTTCTACATCGACGATCAGGACGACGGGGTCGGGCCGGGCAGCCCGAAGAAGCCCGTGCTGATGCTGGACATGGATCTGGGCTACCCCGAGAGCGACGACGTGCCGGTCATCGAGTACGTCGAGGACATGCAGATCGCCTATTGCGCCGACGACGGCACGGACGCGGCGGACTGCACCGATCCGAGCGCCTGGGTGGACGAGATCGACATGACCGACGGGCAGACGCCCTGGGTGGTGCGCATCTCGCTGGTGGTGCGCAGCTCGCGGGACGACCCCTCGGATCGCTTCTCCGGGCAACGCTTCGCGCTGGAGAACAACTCCCCGGATCCCACCCCGGACTACTACTTCCGCCAGCTCACGACCACCGAGGTCACCGTGCGCAACCTCCGCGCTCAGTCGGTGCTCTGATGAACCGCTTCCTACTTCCTGCTTCCGCTCCGCGCTCTGCTCGACAGGGCTACGTGATGCTCGTGGCGCTCATCCTCATGGCGATCCTGAGCGTCGTGGGCGCGACCACGCTCTCCATCGCCAGCACGGATCAGCGCATCGCGGTCCACAACCGCAAGCACATGATGGTGCTGAACACGGCCAGCGCGGGCACCGAGCACGCGCGCTACACGCTACAGACCGAAAATCCTCCCAATGAAGGCCTGGACTCCGCTGAGGATACCTACGACGATTTTGTCACCGCCGAGGAGGCGGAGGCAGAATTCGGTGGGCTCACCTACACGCACAATCTTGGTGTATACTGGGTGTCAGCGGTCTACCAGCGCTGCGGATACCCACCCCCGGGATACTCCACCGAGATCGGCCGGGCGCAGTTTCGCGCCGACTACTGGCTGATGGAGTCCACGGCCCGGATGCAGGACGAGAGCTACTCCAATATCAACGAGACCCAGGCCAACACCTCCTCGCTCATCCGCAAGGTGCTGCGAGGGACCTGCAAGATTCGATAATCTCCGATCTCCCGCCATGAGGCTCCCATGACCCGGAACCGCCATCTCGCGATTCTGTCCATCCTCGGGCTCACCCTGCTGGTGCCGCCCCCCGAGGCCCGCGCGTCCTCGTCCGACGAGTTCGTCGAGCTGGTGGGCGACGTCGAGCCGAACATCATCTTCTTCATCGACATGTCCTCGCCCATGTCCGAGCCCTGCGCGCTCACCGAGCTCGAGGAGACGGGCACGACCGACACGGGCGGCGGCACGCCGGACACCGCGGCCGCCGCTGCGCGCCCGGCGCCTCCGGCGGAGGGCGAGGGTGAGGGCGAGGTCGCCGAGTCGCCGTGCATCGTCTACGTCATCGACGCCATCCAGCAGGTGGCGATGCACTACGACGGCGCGCGTTACGGCGTGGTCGGCACCGCGCAGAACGGTGACGAGAGCACCTTCTACCCCATCGTGCCGCTGGGCAGCACGGCGACGGAGCTGATGACCGGGCTCTCGGGGCTGACCCCCTGGGACACGGACACGCGCAACTTCGCCGAGGGTCTGGCCGCGCTCGGTGACGACTACCTGTCCAACTCGGACGCTGATGACAGCGACGACGACGACGGGGACGGCTTCACGCGCGACTGGGACGAGGCGCCCATCGAGTACGCCTGCCAGGCGACGCACATCATCATGATCGGTCGCAGCGGCGCCGAGAGCGACGAGGATCCTGTCTCTTCGCTGGTCAGCAGCGTCTCCGACGACGTGATGTGCGACTCCGACGGCCTCTCGACGTCTTCGGACACGCTCTGCCTCTACGACAACGTGGCGTACGGTCTGTACACCTCGGACCTGCGCGCCGACCTGACGGACACGCAGAACGCCATCGTCCACACGATCGCGCTCGGCCCTCCGTCCGATGAGGTCTCCGACAGCCTGTACTCCAACGCCTCCGAGGCCATCGACGGCGCCGGCGTGTACACGATCGTGCAGGATCCCGAGGAGGTCCTCGCGCAGATCATGACGGTCATGCGGGACATCCGCTCGGGCACCTACAGCCGCTCGACCCCCGTCATCTCGGCGGACGGATCCTACCTGATCTACGCATTCTACGAGGTGGACGGCGACAACCCGCTGGCCGAAGGTCACGTCCGCGCCTACGAGATCGAGGACGATCCGACCGATCCCAGCTACGGGCAGGTCCTGTACAATGGGCCGGACGAGTACGGCGGCGCGGTGTGGGACGCGGGCGATCTGCTCGTCAGCCGCCCGGTCACCTCCAGCGAGTCCAACCCGGACGACCGCGACGGTTTCGGAAAGCGCGACATCTACACCTTCTTCGAGCCCGCCGCGACCGTCATGTCCGACGAGGCGTCGAGCGACCACCGCATGGGTCTGGACTACGAGTTCGTCTCCAACATCAAGACGGACGAGTTCGCGATGCTCCAGATCCTGAAGATGGACGTGACGCGCGCCCCGCCCTGCGCCGACGACCAGAGCTACGATCTCAACGACGACTGCATGGTGGATGAGGATGACCTTCAGGCGATGGTGGACTTTGTCCGCGGTCTCCCGGAGGCCACCTACCGTTACATCGACATGGAGCGCGGGAGCTGGAAGCTGGGTGACTCGCCCCACTCGGTCCCCGTGATCGTGTCCAAGCGCAACAACGCCTACACGGTCGATCCCACCTACCGCACCTTCCTCAAGTCCATGGAGTCCTCGGACTACCCGGACATCGTGCTCATCGCCGCCAACGACGGCATGCTGCATGCGTTCGCGCTGGAGGACGATCCGTCCACGGCCGACACGGAAGAGGGCGAGGAGCTGTGGGCCTGGATCCCCGGTCAGCTCCTGTACCGGGACCAGGACTCGGAGTGGGCCGGGCGTCTCATCGACATGATGCTGTACGGACGGACCTTCCTGTTCGATGGTACGCCCGTGGTCGAGGACGTCTGGATTGACGCCGACGAAGACAACGTGAAGGACTGTGAGGCCTCGGAGCTCGACGAGTGCGAGTGGCGCCGGGTCGTCGTCGTGCAGCAGGGCAAGGGCGGCACGATCACGCTGGCGCTGGACATCACCAACCCGACCTCTCCGCAGTACCTGTGGGAGCAGACGGACTCGGTCGACACCACGGCCATGGGTTACACCATCGGCACGCCGGTCATCGCCAACATCTACGACAAGTCGGGCGACGACCCGGACGCCTGGCACGATCGTTGGGTCGCCATGTGGGGTTCCGGTCGCGCGGTGCCCTGGGGCATGGGTGGATCCAACTATGAGGACGCCGAGGCCAACATCTACATGTGGCACCTGGGCGACGACTACTGGGGCACGGCCTCGGTAGAGTACCGCATCCAGGGCGACAACGGCCACCCCGAGTCTTCGGTGTACGGCTCCACGTTGGAGTCGGACGGCGACGACCACTACGAGTACGGTTACATCTCCGGCGCGCTGGCGGTGGTGGACGTGGACTCGGACGGCGACGCCGACACGGTCTACTTCCCCGTCACGACCAGCTACACGCCGGAGGACGAGGGCGGGAGCGGCCCGGGTGATGTGCAGGATCCAGGCGCCACCTGGATGTACAAAGCGTGCATCCCCGGCAAGAACCCGGACAACCTCCGTTGGGTCGAGTTCTACGATCCCATCGACGACTCGGAGGGCGCGATCTCCAAGCGCCCCGAGGTGTACTACGCCGCCACGACCGCCTGGCACACGGACGGCTCTCTCGGCGTGTACTGGGGCACGGGCTCGCCTTACGACCGCGACTTCACCGACTCGGGCTACTTCTTCGCCGTGTTGGACACGGATCCGGGGAGCTGCACCTCCGACACCATGGAGGCGATCTCGGACTGCGGCGCCAACGGCGTGGTCGAGCTCGACGCGGGCGAAGGTCTGACCGGCTCTCCCACGGTGTACGCGGGCGTCGTCTACTTCTCGACCTGGGCTCCGGGCGAGGACGTCTGTGACGGCGGCGAGGGCCGTGTCTACGCCATCGGCTTCGACGACTGCGGTCCGGCAGTGGACCTGGACGGAGACGACGCGGTCACGGACGCCGACATGTACACGACCGTGGACGGTTACCCCTCGGCCGTCACCGTCACGGACATGGGGACCGTGATGGTCGGCACGTCCACGCCCAGCGCGGACGGAGACGTCGTGAGCGTGATCAAGACCATGGACAGCCTGATCTACGTCTCCCAGACCCTGGCGTGGATGGAGGTCCTCTGATCGGGGCGCGGGTCAGGCGCCCAACTCACGACGCCTGACCCGCACCGCTCAGTACTCCGCGTGCCCCGGCGTGCGCGGGAAGGGGATCACGTCGCGGATGTTCTTCATGCCCGTGGCGAACATGATCATCCGCTCGAAGCCCATGCCGAAGCCGGCGTGGGGCACCGTGCCGAAGCGGCGCAGGTCCAGGTACCAGTCGTAGGTCGCCGGATCCAGCCCCGCCGCCTGCATGCGCTGGAGCAGGACGTCGTAGCGCTCCTCGCGCTGGCTGCCGCCGATGATCTCGCCCACCCTGGGCACGAGCACGTCCATGTTGCGCACGGTGCGCCCGTCCTCGTTCAACCGCATGTAGAAGGCGGAGAAGGTGGCCGGGTAGTCCGTGAGGATCACGGGCTTGCCGACGTGCTCCTCGGTGAGGAAGCGCTCGTGCTCGCTCTGGAGCGGCGTGCCCCACTGCACAGGGTACTCCCAGCTCCGCCCTACCCGCGTGAGGATGTCCACCGCCTCGGTGTACGTCATGCGCACGAAGGGCTCGCGCAGCACGTGCTCGAGGCTGCTCATCACGCCCGGGTCGATGTGCTGGTTGAAGAACTCCAGATCCTCGCGCCGCTGCTCGAGGAGCGTCTTCAACTGGTACTTGATGAAGGCCTCGGCGATCTCGGCGTTCACGTCCAGATCGGCGAACGCGATCTCCGGCTCGATCATCCAGAACTCGGCCAGGTGGCGCGCGGTGTTGGAGTTCTCGGCCCGGAACGTGGGTCCGAAGGTGTAGACGCGGCCCAGCGCCAGGGCGTAGGTCTCCGCCTCGAGCTGCCCCGAGACGGTCAGGTAGGCCTGGCGCCCGAAGAAGTCCTGCTCCCAGGCCACCTTGCCGTCCTTGACGGCCCTCGCCGGGTCCAGCGTGCTGACGCCGAACATCTCGCCCGCGCCCTCGCAGTCCGAGCTGGTGATGATGGGCGTGTGGACGTAGAAGAAGCCGTTCTCGTCCATGAAGCGGTGGATGGCCTGGGCCAGCGTGTGGCGCACCCGGGCGACGGCGCCAATCGTGTTGGTGCGCGGGCGCAGGTGGGCGATCTCGCGGAGGAACTCGAGCGAGTGCCGCTTCTTCTGGAGCGGGTAGCTGGCGTCGGCGAGCCCGTGCAGGGTGATCTCGCGCGCCTCGAGCTCGACCGGCTGGCCGGCGGCGGGGCTCTCCTTGAGCAGGCCGCGCACGCTGACGCTGGCGCCCGTGCCCAGGCGCAGCACCACGTCCTCGTAGCCGGCGAGCGTGTTTGGGGCGATCACCTGGAGGTTCTTGAGCGTCGATCCGTCGGAGAGCTCGATGAAGGAGAAGCCGGCCTTGCTGTCACGGCGGGTGCGAACCCAGCCCTTGACCACCAGCTCCTCGCCGATGGGCGGCTGCTTGAGCAGATCGCAGATCCTGCGGGTGTCCATGTCTTCCTCGGAGAGAGGTCGGAAGATAACCCGACCGAGCCGGCGATGCCGCGATAGGCTCCGCCGATGCCCCCCGTGACCCGCCGCGAGATCGTGGCCCTCGCCCTGCCCGCCATGGTCTCGGCCATCCTCAGCAACGGGTGGCGGGTGCTGAGCCAGCACGCGGTGGCCGACCTGGGCGTGGCCGCGCAGGCCGCCGTGGGGAGCTGCACCTTCGTCGTCATCGCGACCTTTGCCGCCTACGCCCTGGTGTTCGCCGGGACGGGCCCGCTGGTGGCGCGGGCGACGGGGGCGGGGGACGATGTCCTGCGGCGGCGGGTGATCGGCAACGCGCTGACGGGAGCGCTGGGCGTGGCCCTGATCAGCGGGATCCTCCTGTGGGCGCTGGCGCCGGCCATCGCGGGTCTGCTGGGGCTCACGGGCGCCCCGGCCGTGGAGGCGGCGAGCTACCTGCGCGGCGTGGCCCTGGCCAGCGCGCCGCTCGCCCTGGAGCCGGTGATCGACGCGGCGCTCATCGCCATGGGGCGCACGGGGCTGGCGCTCTCGATGCAGACGCTCGGCGTGGCGCTGAACATGGCGATGAACCGCCTCTTCATCCACGTCCTCGGGTTCGGGGTGATGGGGGCGGCGCTCTCGACCGGGGCCTCGCGCGCGCTGGCGGTGCTGGCGGGCCTCGCCGTGCTGCGCGCGCTGTCGGGCCTGCGCGCCTCCGACCTGCGCGTCGACGGGACCCTCACCCGCGTCGGCCGCATCGGGCTGCCCATCGCGCTCAACACCCTCGCCTACGCGCTGGTCTACTGGGCGCTGCTGCGGGTGGCGGTGAGCCCGCTGGGGCCGGAGGTCAACGCCGCGCTGGGTGTGGGCTTCTCCGCGCTGGAGAGCTTCACCTGGCCCGCCTTCCTGGGCGTCTCGCTGGGGGTGGCGAGCGTGGTGGGGCGGCGGCTGGGGGCAGGCGAGCCCGAGCAGGCGCGCGCGGCGGTGCGGCTGGCGCTGCCGCTCTCGGTGGGGCTGGGCCTGGTGGCGGCGGCGGCCTTCTGGTTCGGGGCGGCGCCGCTCAGCGCGCTGTTCACGGACGACCCTGCCGTGCTGGCCCAGGCCGTGGTCTACGCGCGAGTCCTGGCCTTCTCCCAGCTCTTCGTGGCGCTGGAGGCCCTGTTCGAGGGCGGCCTGGAGGGGGCGGGCGACACGCGCACGCTGCTGTTCTGGTCAGCCCCGCTCAACGCGCTCCGCGTGCCGCTGGGCTGGGCCCTGGCCATCCCGCTCGGCTGGGGCGCGGCGGGCGTGTGGTGGGCGATCAACCTGACCACCTTCGCCAAGGCCCTGGGCAAGGGCTACGCCATCGCCCGAGGCCGCTGGCTCCACGTCCAGGTTTAGTGGTCCCCGCGCGGCTTCCGCTCGCGGTTCGGCTTCTTGACGCCCTTCTTCTCCGACCCGCCCGATCCGCCCGAGGGCTCGTCGTCCTTCCCGTCGCCCAGCTTCATGCTCCCGCTCACCACCAGGGCGCCGCCCATGCCCTTGACCGAGCTGGCTCGCAGCTCCAGCGACTGCCCGCCGATGTCGGTGGACTGGCCGGACGGCAGCGTCTGCTCCAGGCCCTCCTCGACGACCTCCAGGATCTTGCCCTCCGCCAGCAGCGCCAGCGGGTCCGCCACGCCCGCGCCCTCGCTCTTGTCGCCCTCGCGCGCCTGCTTGGGCACGAGGCGCACGCTGCGCGGGAGGATGTCGATGTTGCCGGTCACCTCGTAGTCGCGCCACCAGCCGCGGCTGGTGAGCCGCCACAGGCGCACGCCCATCGTGAACATCGTGCCGTTGACGTCCAGGTAGCGGGGGTCCGCCGCGACGTCGTAGTCGATCACGCCCTCCTCGAAGGCCGCGCGCCGCATCAGCGCCAGCGCGGTCTTCTGGCTGATCGCCAGCTCCCACCCGTCCTTCAGCGCGGGCACCGGTCCGGTCAGCGGGCCGCCGCCCGCGACGTCGGTGACCGCCTCCACCGCCAGCGTGCCGCCCACGGTCGCCAGCCGCAGCGCGCGGAGCGGCACCTCGTCCCCGCCGAACTCGCCGAGATCGAAGGGCGGGACGTGATCGGAGAGCTCCTTGCCCCAGCTCTGGATGGGCTTCGCGATGTCCAGGTCGCCCACCGTGGTGGTCTTGATCTTGACCTGGCTCACGTTCTTGAGCTTGCCCGTCACCTGGAACGAGCTGTCCACCTTCTTCACCTCGAAGGCCACGACCCCGCCGATGTCCAGGGAGAGCGGCACCTCTCCCTTGAGGCTGCCCACCTTCCAGTTCCCGGTCCCGCTCAGGCTGGCGCTGAGGTCCAGGCAGGCGTCGCACTCCTTGGACGCGCGCAGCTCCAGCGACTTGACCTCCAGCTTGGGGGAGAGCTCGGCCTCCACGCCCAGCGGCCCCTCCCAGCGGATCTTGTCCTCGGCCTTCAAGAGCCCGCTCTCCAGGGCGGCCTGGCTGAGCACCTCCAGGGCGGGGTCGGAGAGGCGCACGCGCAGCTCGGGGTCCCAGCTGGCGCCGAGCGCGGCAGGAGCGGCCAGCACCGCGGCCTTCTCCTGCTCGTAGAGGGTCTGGATGTTGTTCGCGCAGCCGAGGAACACGAGCAACAGCATGGCGGCTCCGTCTCGCGGGGATAGGGTCAGCGCGTGAGCTTAACCCTCCCGCTGCTCCTGGCCCTGGGCTGCGCGCACACGCCGCGCGATCCCGGGCCTGCCCGCGGCCTGGTCGGCGTCCGCTACCTGGCGCTGGACGAGGGCCTGGTGGTGACCGGGGTGGTGCCCGGAAGCGGCGCCGAGCAGGCCGGGATCGCGGTGGGCGACCGGGTGGTGGGCGTCGACGCGGCGCGGCTGGGCGCGGTGGAGGCCGCGGCCCTGGCGGCGATGCTGCCCGGCCCCCCGGGAGAGACCCTGACGCTCACGGTGGCGGGCCCGCTGGGCGCGGCCGAGCGCGTCGTCCCCGTGACCCGCGGCGCGCGCCCCGAGCGCGAGGATCGGCAGGAGGTCGGCGAGATCCTGGACCTCCGACAAGCGCTCTCCCGGGGGAGCCCGGCGCGGGCCGAGCGGGCGGCGGAGCGGCTGGTGGAGGCGGACTTCGCCGGGGAGATCCCGGGGAGGGCGGCGGCGCGGGCCCTGCGCCAGGAGGGCCGGGGCAGGCCGCAAGCGGCGGCGGCGGCGGCCCGGGTGCTGGCCGAGGCGCGACCCGAGGACATGGACCTCCAGTTCCTGGCGGCCGAGGCCCTCTACCGGGCGGGCGCCTACGCGGAGGCGGTGGAGCGCCTTCGCCGGGTGGAGGCGGGCCGACCGCCGGACCTGCTCGACGCCCAGGGCGGGCGCGGCGACGCCGGGGGAGATCCCTGGGGGCGCTCCATGCTGGCGCGCTCGCTGCAGGCGCTCGGCAGGCTCGACGAGGCGGCGGAGGTGGCGACGGCGCTGGCGCGGGCGCGGGCGGGGGGGAGCCTGCTCGAGGAGCTCGGCCTCCCCGGCCTCCCCGAGGAGCCCTGGCACGCGGCGATGACGCCCATCCCCGACTTCGCCGTGACCCTGCTGGACGGATCCTCCTGGAGCCTGGAGGCTCAGCGCGGCAGGCCCGTGCTGATCAACTTCTGGGCCTCCTGGTGCGCGCCCTGCATGCAGGAGCTCCCGCACCTGGAGGCGCTCTGGCAGCAGAAGGGCCGGGAGGGCGTCTCCATCCTGGCGGTGAGCGTGGACGACCCGGGCGACCGCGCGGCGGTGGATCGCACGGTCCGCCGCCTGAACCTCACGATGCCGGTGACCCACGCGCCCGAGCTCGCGGCCCGCTTCGGCGTGGGCCCCATCCCGTCCTCGCGCCTGCTGGGGCGCGACGGGGCCCTGCGCCTGGTGGACCAGGGCTGGTCTCCCTCGGGGATGGCGCGGATGACGCGGCAGGTCGAGCTCGCCCTGGCCGAGTCGGCGCAGACCCACCCCGTGCTGGGGCGGGCCCGGAGCGCCGGCGAGTCCAGGCTGCTCGGCTTCCGCTCGCTGCAGGGCGTGGGAGATCTGGCCCTGGACGCCGAGGGTGGGCTGCTGGGCCTGGCTGGGAGCGTGCCGGCCCGTCTCACGCTCACCGCCGAGGGCCCGCAGGTGGCCCTCCCCATGCCCGGCCCCCCCGAGCTGAAGGCGGACGCCCGCGTGGCCTGGCTGGAGGGCCCGGTGGCGGCCTCGCCCGGGGATCCCTGGGTGCGCGCCTGGACGCCAGAGGGCGGGTCGCGCTGGTTCCTGACCGTGCCGGGCCCGATCGAGGATCTCGTGGCCACGGGCGGGCTGCTGTGGGTGGCGACCGAGGACGAGATCCTGGCCCTGAACGGAGAGGGCGCCGTCACGCTGCGCGTCCCGGGCGGCGCCGAGGACCTGGCGGCCGGGGACGGCGGCCTCTGGGCCGTGGACGGGCAGACGCGGCGCTGGATCACGGCGAGCGGGGCCGAGGCGCCCTCCCCCGCCCCCGACGGGGCCTGCGCCCTGGCGAATGGCGGCGTCGCCAGCCGGATCGCGGTGAGCTGCGTGTCCGGGCGCTTCGGGGCGGACGGGGGCGCGCGCGCGGTGCTGGCGCGCGAGGACGGCGTGATCGTGGGCTTGGACGCGCGTGGCCAGCCGGCATTCACGCTCGCGCTTCAGGCGGAGAGCCGGCTGGCCGCGGCCGATCTCGACGGGGACGGGCGAGACGCGCTGCTGGTGGCGGTCCGGGGGCAGGGCCTCGCCTGGGTGGCGCTCACGTTACCTTGAGAGGGAGGAGGCCACCACCGTGGAGACGCAGGACCCCATCGCCTCGCTGTCCTCGAACAAGCTGTCCGAGCGCGCCGCCGCCGCCCGCGACCTCTCGCGGGTCGGCCGCCCCGAGCTGCTGGAGCGCCTGGTCGATCTCGCCCAGCGCGACCCGAGCCCGGCGGTGCGCCTCACCGTGGCCAGCGCCGCCGCCGACATCCTGTCCCGCTACCGGGTCGGGCCGCGCGCCGCCGAGCTGGACGCCACGACCCGGCGCGAGCTCTTCGGCCTGATCCGCTGCGTGGACCCGGGCGTGAACGCGGGCTTCTTCTCGATGCTGGCCTGCCTGGGGATGCCCGAGGCCTTCCAGCAGATCGCGATGGGGCTGCGCGACCCGCGCGGGGGCGTGCGCGTGGGCGCCGCCGTGGGCCTGATGCGGCTCTGCATGTCCATCCAGGCGATGGGGAACCCGGACCTGGAGCGGCAGGTGGTCGAGCTGCTCCGCGACCGGCGGCTCAAGCCCGACGCGCTCGCCGAGGTAGCGCGGGTCTGCTCCGCGGTCGGCTACCGCTCCGCGCGGCCGATCCTGGCCGAGCTCGCCCTCTCCGGTGTCCACGGGGAGGCGGTCTCCACGGCGCTGGACGTGCTCGCGGCCACCGCGGGCCCGCTCCAGGGCGCCTGGGCCAGCGACGGGCTCGACGCGGGCGAGGTGAACCCCGAGGGCCAGGGGCCGCGCGTGATCTGGGCCGTCTCGGAGAGCGGCGTGGTGGAGGCCACCGAGGACGGCTGGCGCCTGATCGCCGAGGGGGCGCCGTCCCCGCTGCGGCGCATGTTCATCCGCCGGGCGGGCGAGCCGGAGCCCGGACCGGCCCTCCAGCTCCTCGGGCGCACCTTCTATCGGGCGGGAGAGGCCGATCTTCTGGAGACCGTCGATCAGGGCTGCCGCGCTGACGCGCTCCGCGGGGACGATCTGCCCGCCGAGGACACGGTGCGCGAGGAGGACCGGATCGCCGCCGCGGCGCTGGTCCCCGAGCTGGTGGAGGGCGGCCCGGCGTTGCGCGCGCGCGGGATCCTGCTGGCGCGCGCGGGTCGGCGGGCGGAGGCGGCCGAGGCGCTGGAGCAGGCCACGCAGGCCAAACGCGCTCCGGCCGACACCTGGTTCCTCTACGGCGAGCTGTTGCTGGCGCTCGGCCGCGGGGACGAGGCCCGCCCCCTCTGGGAGACCTTCCTCAAGAAGGAGAAGCGCAAGCGCGCCCCCCACGTCGAGGCCGCCGCCGCGCGCCTCGAGGGGATCCCCGCCGCCTAACGCCAGACCACCTCGACGTCCCAGCTCGACAGGCGGGTGCGCATCACGAGGTTCAGGTTGGTCACGGGCAGCAGCACGTAGGTCTGGCGGTCCAGCGGATCCCAGCCGCCGCCGGTTGGGCCGTTCTCCGTCTGGAAGATCACGGGCGCGGCGGGGGCGGCCAGCGGGGTGGAGCTGCCGTCCGAGCTGATCAGCTCGTCGATGGTCAGCACGCCGTCGTCCACGGTGAACGCGAAGGAGTCGCCGCTGGTCGGGGGGAGCTGGCCATTGAGGATGGTGAAGCTCACCTCCGCGCGATCGCTCACGTAGCGGGTCTCCTCCCAGGCCATCGCCTCCTGGATGTCCGAGCGGGTGCCCTCGACCTCCCAGGCGCCGACCGCCTGATCGTAGCGGATCACCCAGCTCTCGTCCCGGGCCACGCCGCCGCAGGGGTTGACCACCACCCCCCAGCCCGTGGAGTCGTCCACGAGGAAGGCGGGCGAGGAGCTCTGCCCCACGTCGGCGAAGGAGACGGTCTCGCCCGAGGAGCTCGACGCGAGCGTGGGCCCCTCCTCTTCGGTCGCCAGGCAGCCGCTCTCGGCGTCCATCATCGTGAGCGTGCCCTCCGACGTCGTGATCGCGACGGTGGGCGCCTCGATGTCGGCGCCCCAGGCGGTCTCCTGCTGGAGGCGGATGGGCTCGGGCGTCGCGGCCAGCCCGACGATGGACGAGTGCATGGAGATGCCGGCGACCTCGTCGTCGAAGACGTTGGCGTCCACCCAGCTCGCGGTCGTCAGGTCGTAGAGATCGACCCGGTACAGCTCGGTCAGCCCCACGGCCAGGCGCGGGCCGGAGGAGGTCTGGACCCAGGCCACCGCCGACGCAGGGGTGGGGAGGTCGAGGGTCTGGAGGGCCGAGGCCGAGGGGTCCGCCGCGTCCAGCGTCAGCGTGTAGAGCTGCGGGAGCTGGGCGTCGGTGACGTAGATCACGCCCTCGCCGAAGCTGAAGCGGGCGGGCTGGGCGCCCTCGCCGAGCGCGATCCGGCCGCTCTCCTGCCCCGCCGCCAGATCGAAGAAGACGATGGAGCCCGCGGCGCTCTCGTCGTCCCAGACGGCGGCGACCAGCAGATCCTGGCCCGGCACCCGCGCGAGCCCGAGGATGAGCCCGCCCAGATCGTGCTCGACGATGCCCGCGTCCGTGCTCAGCTCGAAGCGGTCCCCCTCGGTGGCCGTCCCGCTCAGCGTGAAGCAGAGCTCGCGCCGATCCGAGCAGTAAGCCTCGCCTGCGACCGGCTCGGCGCTCTGCTGGCCCGAGCGCGAGCCCTTGGCCCACCAGCGCGCGCCGTCGTATTCCACCGTCCAGTCCTCGGTGGTGGTGTAGCCGTTGCGCAGCTCGATGTCGGTGAGCGTGGGGCTGTCGCCGCTGCCGTCCAGATCGAGGAAGCTCGCCTCGGTGCTGGTGGCCTCCACGCGCTCGGGGAAGGGCTCGGCGCCGCGCAGATAGGGCGCCTCCACCAGCACGCCGAAGGCCAGATCCGCGGCGTAGAGCGTCACGTCCTCAGCTTCGGTGGCGTAGACGGCGATCTGGTCCAGGCGTCGCTCGTCGCCCGTGGCGATCTGCCGGGGCGCCAGGAAGGGCGAGCCCGGCTGGTCCGCCAGGAGGGTGACGTGCTTGACGTCGATGGGGACGATGGTGCCGCCCCGGGAGTTCGCCACGAAGCCCACCGGCTCGTCGAAGGGCCCCCCGTCGGCGGGGTCCAGCACGGCGGCGCCCGAGGGGCCGTCGAACCACGGCAGATCGCCATACTCCTCGTCGCAGGCGAAGAGCAGCGCGAGCGCGAGGATCAGCGGTTGACGACCCACGTGAGCACCTCGAGATAGGTTGGGCTGTCCTCGTCGATGTCCAGCACCGCCAGCGTGGACGACACGACGCGATCCTCGTCCACCTCCCCCGTGTAGTTGGCGATCACCGCGCGATCTCCGTCGGGGGAGATCGCGATGGCGTAGGGGTTCTCGCCCAGGTCCACGACCTCGTCGACCACCTGCCCCACCTCGCCCAGGTCCAGGTCCACGACCGAGACGGAGTTGGCGTTGTAGTTGGTGACGAAGAGGCGGCGACCGTCGGGGTGCAGGGCCATCGCGCCGGGCCCGAAGGAGGCGACGTTGTCCACGCCCTCGTCGCCCGCGCCGCCCAGCGGCATGGCGATGGTGCCCAGCACAGCGTCGTAGAGGACCCGCGCGTAGGGCTGGTCGTCCAGCGCGCGCAGGTCGAAGACGACCACGCACTCGGGATCGTCGTTGACCGCGTAGAGCCGATCCCCGTCCAGGGCCAGCCCGTGGAAGCCGGCGCCGCCCGCCGTGCTGTCGAAGAGGAGGATGGCCTCGATGTCCAGGTAGTTCTCGTCCGGCGCGCCCTCCTCCGAGTCGTCCCGCACGTCCACCGCGAACACGTAGTTCGTGTGCGTGCTGGCGAGGTAGAGGAGCCCGCGCTCGGCGTCGAGCAGCGTGGAGTTGAGCGCCTCCCCGCTCACGCTGCGCCCCTCCACCGCGCTGTCGAGCGCGATGGCGTCCGCCTCCTCGTCGCCCTTGGAGGTCGAGAAGGTCAGCACGTCGCCGAGGGTGGGCCGCAGGGAGAGCTCGTGCAGGCGCTCGGGGTCCTCGCCCGTGGCCTTGCCGACGCGCGAGACGATGCCGTCGAGCCCGGAGAACCACACGCTCCAGCGCTCGCTGTCCCAACTGGCCAGCGGGCGCCGCACCCCGTCGGCGTGGAAGAGCCCATTGGTCACGCCGAAGACCGGGCGCGGATCCTCGGTGACCGCGTCCTCCGCGCGCTCCCACTCGTCGTCCGCGCTGGCGCGGAAGGCGTGCCCCAGGCGCCACAGATCGCCGTCGGAGCCCGCGTAGAACAGGTGCTGGCCCTCGTCGGTGACCACCACCCAGGGGTCGCGCACGCCCGAGTCGTCCCAGTCGCCCGGGGATCCAGGCGGGAAGGCCCAGGGCCGGCTCTGATCCTCCTCCTCGCGCGTCCAGGTCAGGCCGCCGTCCGAGGAGGTGGCCGAGCCGATGCGGAGCAGCTCGCCGTTGGTCCCGGTGTACCAGAGCCGCAGGCTGCCGTCGTCGAGGGCCTCGACGCTGCCGGGCACCAGGCCCGCGCCGTCCCAGCTCTCGGCGTCCACGTCCAGCACCTGGCCCTCGCGGGTCCAGACCAGCCCGTCGTCCGAGCTGGCCAGCCCGAGGGTGGAGACCGAGCCCGAGAGCCCCGCGTAGAGCATCCGGTAGCCGCCGTCCACGCTCCACACGACGGGCGAGCTGACCCCGTCCTCGTCGAACTCGCCCTCCGCGCCCGCCTCCAGGACCGGCTCGCGGACGGGCAGGAGGCGCCCCTCGCTGTCCAGCGTGGCCGCCCCGATCGTCAGATCCCCGTCCCGGCTGGTCAGCGAGAGCCAGCCCAGCCCGCTGTCCTCGTCCAGGCTGTCCAGGCTCACGCCCCCCCAGCCCGCCGTGCCGACCTCGTAGGGGGAGAGGTGGTAGCCGGCCACCACCCGCGCCGTGAAGCCATAGGCGTCCGTGGTGAAGTCCACGCTCGGCCTCATGGTGGCCGAGAGCGCGCCAGCGCTCGCCCCCTCGCCCTGGAAGAAGTCGGCGAGGACGGCGTAGACCGTGGGGCCCGGCGGCTCGTCGGCGACGCTGGGGTTGTGGTCGAGGGTGGCCACCTCGCCCAGATCGGTCCAGGTGGAGCCGTCCGGGCTCGTCGCGGCGCCTAGCGACCACAGGGCGCCCTCCCGCCGCGCGTACCACAGGCGGAAGAGCCCGTCCTGCTGCGAGATCACGGGGGCGGCGACGTCCACCCCGTCCACCGCGAAGACCGGCGTCTCGTCCGAGGTCCAGGTCGTCAGGTCGTCGCTGACCGCGTGCCCGATGGTCCAGCGCTCCCCGTCATACGCGCTGTAATACATCCGATACTGGTCGGTCTGCGCGTCGCGCAGGACGTGGGGGTCGGAGACGCGCGCCGACTCGTGCTCCCACTGCGGCTCCAGCACGGCCGCGCCCGCCCGCCGGAAGCTGTAGGCGTCCGAGGAGGTCGCCGCGCCGATGGCCCAGCTCTCCCCGTCGGTGCCGTCGTAGAACATCCAGATGTTCAGGTCCTCGTCCAGCAGGACGGAGGGCCCGCTGACCAGCGCGTCCCAGCCGTCCGCGTCCCCCTCCAGCGAGGTCTCCTCGTCCAGCACCCACTCGCCCAGGTAGTCCCCGATGTCCGAGCCGCGGATCACGCCCTCGTCCTCGAAGAACATCCGCGTCAGCGATCCCACCGCGAAGAAGGCCGGGTCCGTGGGCAGCGAGATCTCGCCGTCGTAGTCGTCCACGGCCAGCTCCACGCCGAGCCCGCCGTCCTCGTAGCCCTCGCCCGTGGTCGTCCAGCGCCCGAGCCCGCCGTCCGCCTGCGCCCAGAGGCGCCAGGTCCCCTCCACCCAGGAGAAGGTCCACACGTCGTCGGTCAGCTCCTCGTCGTCGTCCACGTCGAGGTCGGAGAGCTCGGCGCGCGAGCCCGAGGCGTCCGTGTCCACGAAGGGGCCGATGCGCAGCGCCTCCTGGGGCCAGGGGGGGACGGCCTCCACCTCCTCGGCGGTCAGATCGAGGATGGAGATGGAGTGCCCGGTGCGGTTGGCCACGTAGGCGTAGCCGGTGGCGTCGTCCACGCTGACGGCGATGGGGTCCTGGCCCACCTGCACAGTGGCGCCGCCGTCCTCCCCGCGCTCGGCGAGGGCCGGCGACGCCGGATCGCTGAGGTCGAGCAGGTAGACGTCGTCGTCCCAGTCCCGGGTGCGCGACTCCTCCGAGAGCCGCACCGGGACGAGCCCGAGCCCGTCCTCGTCCACGCCCAGGCCCACGGGGAAGTGCGGCAGGTCCACCGCCGCGGCCCCGAGATCGGAGACGAGGTTGCGCCCCGCGTCGAGATCGAGCTCTCCCCAGGGGAGCGCGAGCAGCGATCCACCGGTGAACGTCAGGTGTGGGTTCGCGTTGACCACGAGCAGCGTGGGCGCGTCCGGGTCACCGGCGAAGGCGAGGGTGTTGGGGCCCGCCAGACAGGTGCCGATGCCGATCTCGCCCCAGGTGTAGGAGCCGCTCGGGGTTTCCGCGCAGTCACCAGCGTCAGGGTAGGGCTCGTTGCGGACGCAGGCGACGAGGATGAGCAGGAGCACGCGCGCCTCGGGGACAGCAGATCAAGGTAGCCCGGCGGACATCCCCTATCAACCGTCGGCGGGCCGAGGGCATTCCCACCGGGGGCGAACCCGGTCGCCGAAAAAAAGAAGAGGGCCCCGCAGGGCCCTCCCGAGAGACGCGCGGAGGCGCTACCAGTCGTCGCCGCCGCCGCCGTCATCGTCGTGCCGACGCCGGCCGCCGCCGCCGCCACGGCCGCCGCGACCGCCGCCGCCGCCGTAGTCCCCGCCGCCGCCGCCGCCGCCCCAGTCGCCGCCGCGACGACGCCGGTTGCCGTCGCCCCAGCTCTCGCCGCCGCCGCCGCCACCGCCGGGGCCGCCGCCGTAGCCGCCGCCACCGCCGCCGTAGCCACCGCCGCCGCCGCCGTAGCCGCCGCCACCGCCGCCGAAGCCACCGCCGCCGCCACCGTAGCCGCCGCGACCACCACCGCCGCCGCCGAAGCTACGGCCGCCGCCGCCGCCGCCCCCGAAACCGCCACCGCCGCCGCCACCCGGGCGAGGACCACGGTCCTGCGCCTCGTTCACGCGGATGGTGCGCCCGTCCAGGGTCGCGCCATCCATCGCCGAGATGGCCGAGTCCGCGTCTGGGTTGTTGGCGAAGCTCACGAAGCCGAAGCCCCGGGAGCGCCCCGTCTCCCGATCCAGGATCACCTTCGCGTCCGAAACCTCACCGAAGCGCTCGAACGCATCCCTCAGCCCAGCGTCCGTTGTTCCCCACGACAGACCACCCACGAACAGTTTCTTTCCCATGACGATTTTTCGACCTTTTTCGCTTACTGACTCACGTTTACGGACGGGGACGTCCGCGGACCGAATGCGGTCGATGCGACCACACCTTCCCGGCAGGCTCGTACTTCAACTTCAGAGACGAGGAGTTCAGGTGCACCTGCTTAGGAACCGATTGACCGAAGAAGTGTATCGCAGGTGGGGTATTGCTGGCACGAGCTGTCTCAAAAAAAAACGAGCCTAGCGGGTGGCTGGACGCGCCGACCCTCCTCGTGCTACGAGATGACAACGCTGTCACGCGCGTTTCCGAGGGTCCCTCTGTCCTCCGAAGGTCCGGTCGAGCAGCAACGCCCGCGCCCCCCAGCCCAGCGCTCCGGGGCCAGGAAGGACGCGCTCACCACCTACGTGAGCACGCTCCACAACCGGGGCGAGGTGGCCGAGCTCATCGTCGCGCTGGAGCAGCACGAGGGCGGGGACGCGCCGCTGGACCCGGGCCTCGCCGAGCTGGCCGCGCGCGGTGAGCTGGACCTCAGCCTCCCCGCCGACCGCGAGCGCGCGATCCTGGCCCTGGGCCTGCGCGGCGAGCGCCTCTCCGCCCGGCCCCCGGAGCAGGCGCCCAGCCTGGACAAGCGCGATCTCCCCGCCCTCGCCGAGGCCCTCCTGCCGATCCTGGAGAACACCCGCCAGTCCAACCTGGAGGACGACGCGCTCCCCGACGAGGTCCGCCGCGCCGCCCGCGACGCGCTGGAGCTCTGGCAGCGCAACCTCCCCGCCCGCACGAGCTCCGACGCGCTGTGGTGGTCCTACGTGCGCGAGTCCATCGAGCACCGCACCGTCCCGGCCTACGTACAGGCGGCCCGCCAGCTCGAGCTGGTGGAGGCGGATCCCATCCGCGGGCTGCTCTTCCGCTCGCCGCTCGCGCTGGCCGTGCTGTTCGGGATGCTGGGGCTCGTGACCAGCCCCTTCCCCATCTCCACGCCCTTCGTCTGCCTCGGCCTCGCGCTCTTCGGCGCCTACGTGGCCCACCCTTACTACGTGCGGCAGATCGTGGAACCCCTGGAGGCGCTGGCGCTGAACCTGTCGGGCGAGGAGGAGCGCATCCTCCGCCTGGCCGGCGAGCGCCCCTGGAAGGAGGAGGATCGGCGTCTATCGGGCGTGCTCGCCGACCTCCTGCCCATCCTGGAGGGCGAGCGCCGGGCCGGCCGCACCGAGGAGCCGGAGCTCCGGCAGGCGATCTCCGCCTACTTCGACCAGGTGGCCCCGCGCTGGGAGGCCGACGGCCAGGGGGGCCGCTACCTGGAGAGCATGCGCGGCCTGCTGACGGGCCGGCTCTCCAAGGAGTTCGCCCGCTACGCCCACGCCCGCGCCGCCTGGGAGGGCCGCTGGATCGCCCGCATCCTGGACCTGCCGGTGGTGTCGGCCGTCGTCCTCGCCCTGGTGACGACCCCGATCAGCTGGATCGTGTCGCGGATCTCCCCCATCCCGCCCGCCATCGACTTCCCGGCGATGATCGCGATGTTCGCGCTCCTCGGCCACAGCCTCCCCCGCCTCCTGCCCGGCACGCTGCCCTCTCGGGACGCGCTGCTGGAGCGCCTCGGCGGGGAGCAGAGCGCGCTGGAGAGCATCCCCTGAGAGACCTGGAGGGACCTTGGGTCGCTTCGACTTCCTGAAGACGCTGCGCGAGCAGCAGGACCAGCGCGCCACCCCGAGCCGCGGCAGCAAGCTGGGCCGACGGCTGGCCCTGATCGTCGGCGTGGCCGCCGTGGCCTCGCTGGTGCTGAGCAGCTTCACCACCTACGTTCGGCCCTTCGAGGTGGGCATCAAGCAGTCCCGCTACGGCGGAGGGCTCGGCGAGACGCCCTACTACGGGCCGCGGCTCTACTTCACCGGGCCGGGCGTGACCTTCATCCGCTTCCCGACCGTGGTGCAGACGCTGACCATGAACGACTCCTCCTCCGAGGGCGAGCTCACCACGGAGGACGCGCGCTCCATCCGCTCGCTGGAGGTGGACTCGTCCGACGGCTCGAAGATCCGCATCGACGCCACCCTGCTCTACCGCATCACCGACGCCTACAAGGTGATGACCCACATCGGCCCGGGGCGGCTCTTCGAGGACAACGCGCTGATCCCGAAGGCGTCCCAGGCGCTCAAGGAGGCGCTGGGCAAGCTGCGGGCCGAGGACTTCTACAACGAGATGCTGCGCATCCACGCGACGGAGCGGGCGCGCGAGCGGCTCAACGCCGACCTCGTGGAGCTCGGCCTCTCCGTGGACCACATCCTCATCCGCCAGTACGCCTACCTCAACGAGTACCAGCGCCAGATCGAGGAGCGGAAGGTCCAGGATCAGCTGGTGTTCACCAACCAGAGCATGGGCGAGGCGGCGCGCATGGAGGCCACGCGGCAGAAGCTGGACGCCGAGGGCGCGGCCGTGGTGGACGTGGAGAAGCAGCGGGGCGAGGCCGAGGTCGCCAAGATCAAGGCGGAGGCGGACCTGTACAGCCGCAAGAAGCGCTCGGAGGGCGACCTGCTGGTGGCCCTGGCCAACGCGCGCGGCACGGAGCTGGAGAACGCCGCCTACAAGGTGGGGGCCGGCTCGGACAACCTGGTGGGCCTGGAGATGGCCGAGGTGCTGGACGGCATCGAGGTGATCTTCGTGCAGGGGGGACAGGGCGGCACGAACGTGCTGGACCTCAATGAGACGCTCCAGATGTTCGACGTGGGAGGTCGCTGATGCGCGCGCTGCTGCTCCTCTCGGCGCTCTCGCTCTCGGGCTGCGCCGTACACTCGACCGAGGCCAACGAGGTGGGCGTCGTCGTCAACCTCCTGACCGGGCTGGACCCGGAGATCCGGGCCCCGGGCTCGACCTACCTGCTGCCCCCGCTGATCTCCGACTGGTACGTGTTCTCCACGCAGGCCCAGACGCTGACCATGGTCGCCGACCCGAACGCCGGGGACCGGGACAGCAAGGACGACCTGGAGTTCAAGACCCGCGACGGCAACGACGTGGGCGTGGACGTCACCATCCTCTACCGGGTGGAGCCGGACAAGGCGCCCTACATCCTGACCAGCGTGGCGCGCGACGATCAGAGCCTCAAGGAGCGCATCGTGCGCCCGATGGCCCGCTCCATCGTCCGCGACGTGCTCAACGAGCTCTCCAGCGAGGACATCTACACGGGCCGCAAGTTCGAGGCGGCCGAGCGGGCGCGGGTGGTGCTGGACGGGGCCCTGGCCCAGTACGGCGTGCGCTGCGACAACGTCATCCTGGGAGACCACCGCTTCCACGAGCGCTATCAGGCAGCCATCAACGACCGGAAGGTCTATGACCAGAAGGCGAACACCGCCCGCAGCGCCGCCGAGAACATCAAGCGGGAGTGGGAGGCCCGCCTGGAGGCCACGCGCGGCGAGGTGGACCAGCGCATCGCCCAGGAGAACGGCCGCGCCCAGCAGGCCATGCTGGAGTCGGACGCCTACTACGTGACCCGCCAGAAGGAGGCGGAGGCCATCCTGGCCGAGAAGTCGGCCAACGCCGAGGGCATCCGCAAGATGAACGAGGCGCTCTCCGGCGCGGGCGGGCGCGTGATGGTCAAGCGCAAGATCGCCGAGACCCTGAAGGGCAAGCGCATCGTCGTGTTGCCGGGCGGATCGAACGACGCGAGCGTGCAGCGCCTGGACGTCAACGAGCTGTTGAAGATGTACGCCGCGACCTCGGGGCTCGGGATGTCCGGCCAGTAGGGCTCGGTCCCCCGGCTCTCCGCGCCCAGATCCCCAGCCCTCAGACCCTCAGGTCTGGGGGTGCTCTCCGCGGAGGGCGGCCACGAAGCGCGCCCAGAGGGTGCGCAGCGGGGTCTCCTCGGGGCCGTCCTTGGCCTGCCGCGCGAAGAAGCTCTCCAGGCGCTCCAGCTCGCCCGCGTCCAGCCAGAGGCCGTGGCCGCGGGGGCAGACGTCGACCATCACCTGCGAGAAGTAGCCGTACTCCCGGCGGTCCATGGGCTCCGAGCAGTTGGGGCAGGGGCCGGGTGGGGCCTGCTCCTGCTCGGCCATCTCGTAGGCGGCGGCCACGCTCTCGGGGGCGGGCAGGGGCCGATCGTGGGCGTGGGCGCGGCGGAGCTGATCGAGCTCGCCCGCGTCCAGCCAGACGCCGCTGCACACCGGGCAGACCTCGACGTTGACCTCCGACGCGAGGCGACGAGAGACGAGGGCGACCGCGTCAACGGGGCAGTCCATGATGGCTCCTGAAGGCGGATCTCGTAACATGGCGGGACGCGCTTCGTGCGGCGGGCGCGCGCGTCGCGGGATAAGCTGCTGCCCCCGACGACCAGGAGCCTCCCATGAACGCGAACGGCGAGCCCGCGAACACCGTGACCGCGAGCCTGCTCCAGCAGCTCCGCGAGATGACGGTGGTGGTGGCCGACACGGGCGACATCCGCGCCATCGAGCGCCTCCGCCCCCAGGACGCCACCACCAACCCGAGCCTGATCCTGGCCGCTTCCAAGATGCCGGCCTACGCGGAGGTCGTGGACCACGCGCTCGTGGAGGCGCGCGCGCTCGCGGGCGCAGGCGCCGCCGAGGCGGAGGTGGCCACGCTGGCGGTGGACCGCCTGGCCGTGGAGTTTGGACGCCAGATCCTCGCCGTCATCCCCGGCCGCGTCTCGACCGAGGTGGACGCGCGGCTCTCCTGGGACACCGACGCCACCGTCGCGCGGGCCCGGCGCCTCATCTCCTGGTACGAGGCCGCTGGCCTCTCCCGCGATCGGGTGCTCATCAAGATCGCCAGCACCTGGGAGGGAATCCGGGCGGCGGAGATCCTGGAGAAGGAGGGGATCCACTGCAACCTCACCCTCCTCTTCGGCGTGCACCAGGCGGTGGCCTGCGCCGAGGCGGGGGTGACGCTGATCTCCCCCTTCGTCGGCCGCATCCTGGACTGGTACAAGAAGAAGACCGGGCGCGCGGAGGTGCCCGCCCACGAGGATCCGGGCGTGCTGTCGGTGACCCGGATCTACAACTACTACAAGAAGTTCGGCTACCCCACGCAGGTCATGGGCGCGAGCTTCCGCAACTCGGGCGAGATCATCGCCCTGGCCGGCTGCGACCTGCTCACCATCGCCCCCTCCCTGCTCGACGAGCTGGGCGCGGCCCAGGGTGAGCTCCCCCGGCGCCTGGACCCGGCGAGCGCGCTCGCCTCGGCCGAGGAGCCCATCCCGATGGCCCGCGAGGACTTCGAGCGGATGCACGCGGCCGACGAGATGTCCAACGAGAAGCTGGCCGAGGGGATCGCCAGCTTCTCCAAGGCCATCGAGGAGCTGGAGGGCGCCCTCCTGCTCCGCCTGCGCGCGCTGGAGGCCGCGGCCTAATCCTTCGGGGCGGCCCGCAGCGCCTTGCAGAGCCCGACCACCGTGTCGCAGACCGCCTCCGCCATCTCCGGCGGGAGCTGGGCGAGTTCCGCCTGAAGCTCGGTCAGCGAGGCGCGGGCCCGCGGCTTGACCCCCATCGCCAGGTCCGCCTGCGAGAGCAGGGCCCCCGGCGTGGTCTCCAGCCCCGCGGCGCAGAGCGTGAGCATCTCCAGCGAGGGGCTCCCGCGGGCGCACTCCAGCATCCCGATCCACGGGACGGAGACGCCGATGCGCTCGCCCAGCGTCTGCTGGGTGATGCCGACGGCGCGGCGGCGGGCGCGGATGGCGTCCCCCAGCGCGACCGTCAGCGCCCGCCAGTCCACCCCTGCCTGGGCGAGGAGGACCTGCGGGGTCGGGCGCGCGTTACGCGAATTTCGAGCGGACTTTGAACCTTGGACAGGCATCGAGGCACCTGAACATTCGGGCGGCGTGGTGCTCGAAGAGTAAAAGGACGCCCGAGACGGGTCAACCCCGAATCGGGCCGACAGGCCAAAATTTGTCCGCTTCTCCGAAAAACCCGCGTCGAATGGGCCTCGCTTCTGCTGCTCAGTTCGCCTTGATCTCGGTCCAGGCCGCGTCCAGCGTGGGCGTGAAGTCCCCGAGGTCACCCAGGAACTCGCACTTCGCCACCAGATCGGCGGGCGGGAAGACCGCCGGGTCGCCGACCAGCTCCGGCTTGATCTTCGCGCGGGCCTCCAGGTTCGCCGTGGCGTAGCCGGTGACGTTGGTGGTGTCCGCCGCCACGTCCGAGTCCAGCATGAAGTTGATGAAGGCGTGCGCCAGCTCCGGGTTCTTCGAGGCCTTGGGGATGACCAGGCTGTCGTAGTAGAGCGAGGCCCCCTCCTTGGGGATGATGTACTTGATGGTGCCGCCGGAGGCGCGGGCGACCTTGGCCAGCTCGCCCGAGTAGCCCTGCACCAGCCAGCCGTCCCCCGCCTGGATCTTCCCGGCGAAGTCGCTCGAGTCGTAGGCCAGCACCAGCGCCTTCTGCTGAATCAGCTTCGCCTTGGCCTGCTCGATGACGGCCGGGTCAGTGGTGTTCACCGACTGACCCATCGTGCGCAGGGCGGCGGCGAAGACCTCGCGCATGTCGTCCAGCAGGACCACGCGGCCCTTGTACTTCTCGTCGAAGAGCGCGTTCCAGGAGTCGATGGGCTCGCTCACCTTGTCCGTGCGGTAGGCGAAGGCCGTCGTGCCCCAGAGGTAGGCCACGTTGTAGCGCGGGCCGCCCGGCTCCTTGAGCCGGTCGAAGGTCGGGTCCAGCTTGGAGAGGTTCGGCAGCTTGGACTCGTCCATCGGCAGCAGCAGGCCCTGGCGCGCCAACGAGATCACCATGTAGTCGGAGGGCACGGCGATGTCGTAGGGCGCCTGCCCCGACTGCAGCTTCTGCTCGATGACCTCGTTGTTGTCGTAGAGGTCGATGTTGACCTTGGCGTTGTACTTCTCTTCGAACTGCTTGATGGCCTCGGGCGAGTGGTAGTTCGTCCAGATGTAGAGGTTCAGCTCCTGCTTCTCCTGCGGAGCCCCCTGCGCAGGCGCGACCTGCTTCTCCGACTCTCCCGAGCAGGCGACGAGGGCGAGGGAGAGCGCGAGGTGCGAGAGAAGTTTCATCGTGGGTTTCCTCCTCAGGTCCGGGTGTGGGCCTTCTGGCCCGTGGCGGCGCGCCGCTCGAGGGCGGCGGCCAGCAGGACGAGCACGGTGGTCAGGACGAGAAGCAGCGTGCAGATGGCGTTGATCTCGGGAGTAACGCGCTTCCGCACCATCGCGTAGATCTGGAGCGGCAGCGTGGTGTTCCCGACCCCCGCGACGAAGCTGGTGATCAGGTAGTCGTCGATGGAGAGGGTGAGCACCAGGAGCGCGCCGGAGACCACCGCCGGCCAGAGCTGCGGCAGGGTGACGGTCCACAGCGCGACCCAGGGCGTGGCGCCGAGATCGGCGGCGGCCTCCTCCAAGGTCAGGTCCATCCCCGCCAGCCGGGCGCGCACCACGACGACCACGTAGCTGACGCTGAAGACGACGTGCGCGATCCAGACCGTGGCGAAGCCCAGCGAGGCCCCGAGCGCGGCGAAGAGGCCGAGCAGGGACACGGCCATGACGATCTCAGGCAGCACGACCGGGAGCAGCAGCAGCGGGGTCGCCACCTTGAGCGTGCTCCCCCCCGCGCTGCGGAGACCGAGCGCGGCGGCGGTCCCCAGCAGCGTGCTGGAGAGCGTCGTGGCCAGGCCGATCTTGAGGCTGTTCAGCGCCGCCTCCCAGATCTGCTCATTGGCGAGGAGGTCGCGGTACCAGCGCAGCGTGAGCCCGCTCCAGGTCGCGGTCTGCTCGGCGGCGTTGAAGGAGAACGCGATCAGCACGAGGATCGGCGCGTAGAGGAAGAGGTAGAGGAGCGCGCTCCAGGTGTGCAGCAGGAGGCGTGGCAGGCGGGGGGTCACAGCAGGTCCTCGCGCCGCGCGCCCTTGATGAGGCGGGGCTGTATCGCCAGGACAGCGAAGATGAGGGCCACCAGCAGAAAGGAGATCGCGAAGCCGAAGGGCTGGTTCTTCCCGCCGAAGAACTGGTTCTGGATGAGGTTGCCCGCCAGCATGGACCGCGCGCCGCCCAGCATGTCGGAGATGAGGAACTGGCCCACGGAGGGCACGAAGACCAGCACGCAGCCCGCCGCCACCCCGGGCAGCGTGAGCGGCCAGGCCACCTTCCAGAACGTCGTCCAGCCGGACGCGCCCAGGTCCGAGCTGGCCTCCAGCAGGGAGCGGTCGAGGCGCTCCAGGCTCGCGTAGATGGGGAGGATCATGAAGGGGAGCTCACCGTAGACGAGCCCCACCATGACGGCGGCCTCGCTGTAGAGCAGCGAGAGCGGCTCGTCGATGAGCCCCAGGTTCAGGAGCAGCGTGTTGGCCAGCCCCTCGGTGCGCAGGATCCAGACCCAGGCGAAGGTGCGGACGACGAAGCTCGTCCAGAAGGGCACGACCACCAGGAAGAGCCCGAGCATGCGCAGGCGCTGGGGCACGGCCATCGTCAGCCACCAGGCGAGCGGGTAGCCGGCCGCCAGGCAGAGCGCGGTGGTCAGGAAGGCGATCCAGAGCGAGCGCCAGAAGATCTTGAGGTAGATCGGCTTGAGCGCGGCCTCGTAGTTGGTGAGGAAGGCGCCGCTCCGCAGGTGCTCCCAGAGATCCTCGATGGGCGCGAAGCCGCCGTAGGTCCCGCGCAACCGGAAGCTGAAGAGGAAGATCACCAGGAGCGGCAGCACCAGCCCGCCCGCCAGCACGGCGAAGGTGGGCCAGGAGAGCCAGGAGGGCAGCTCCACCGGGCGGCGGGCGCTCACGCGGCGCTCCGGCGCAGCACCACCGCGCGGTCCAGCGGCCAGCACACCACGCCCTGCTGGCCGGGCTCCAGATCCTCGACGGCGGGGCCCTCGCTGGCGGCGACCAGCGGCGTGCCGGCGACCTCCAGGGCCCCGGGGCCGAGGCCGCGCACGATCCACCGGGTCACGGCCCCCTGGTAGATGCGCTCCTCCACCCGCACGGGCCACTCCGCCCAGCCCGGCGCGCCCACCGGCCCGCGACGCGGGACCAGCCACTCAGGCCGGATCATCACGCTCAGCGGATCGCCCTCGCGAAGCCCGCTCTCTCCCTCGGGGAGGGTGAGCGTGGGGCCCTGCTCCAGGTCCGCGGTGATCCGCCCCGCCGAGACCGCCGTGACGCGACCGGGCAGCAGGTTGCTCGAGCCCATGAATCGCGCCACGAACTCCGTGCGCGGGCGCTCGTAGACCTCGCGGGAGGCCCCGGCCTGCTCGAGCTGCCCCAGGTTCATGACCGCCACGCGGTCGGACATGGTGAGCGCCTCGGGCTGGTCGTGCGTCACGAAGAGGAAGGTGATCCCGCAGCTCCGCTGGATGTTCTTGAGCTCCACCTGCATCTGGAGGCGGAGCTGGTGGTCGAGCGCGCCCAGCGGCTCGTCCAGCAGGAGCACGCGCGGCCGCAGCACGAGGGCCCGCGCCAGGGCCACCCGCTGCTTCTGGCCGCCCGAGAGCTGGTTCGGCTGCCGCCCGCCATAGCCCTCGAGGCGCACGCTGTTCAGCGCCTCCTCCACCCGGCGGCGGATCTCGGGCTCGGCCGTCTTCTGCCGACGGAGCCCGAAGGCCACGTTCTCGAACACGCTCATGTGCGGGAAGAGCGCGTAATGCTGAAAGACCGTGTTCACCGGACGTCGGTGGGGAGGCAGCGGGGCGATGTCCTCACCATCCAGCAGGATGCGCCCCCCGTCCGGCCGCTCGAAGCCCGCGATCATGCGCAGGAGCGTCGTCTTGCCGCAGCCCGAGGGGCCGAGCATGGAGAAGAACTCCCCTGAGAGGATGTCCAGGGTGACGTCGTTGACCGCCACCTGCGCGCCGAAGCGCTTGACGACGTGCTCGACGCGGAGAATGACCTTGCGGTCCTGCGGGAGGGGCATACCTTCCAACGGGAGCTCCACCGGAGGAGAGAGAGGCGCTGCGTTCCATGTTAATCCGCCATGGTACGCAGGACACGCGCCAGACGTGACAGAGCGGGGGGCGATCGGGGGACGGGATGGGTGACAGGGAGGTCTTCGAGCGCTGCATATCGGAGCTCATCCGGCTCTCTCCCGATGAGGCCAGCGGCGTCTACGGGCCGGACAGCCTGCACTGGGAGGTGTTCCGCGAGCCGATTCTGGTGGTCGGTGGGTTGCGCGCCATCGCCCTTCAGGTGGCGCACCCCATGGTGGCGGCGGGGGTGGCGACCAACAGTCGCTACCGTCAGGACGTGATCGGGCGGGCCCGTCGGACCTTCGTGGCCATGTACGAGATGGTGTTCGGCAGCCGCGGGGAGGCGATCACGGCCAGTCGGCGCGTGTTCCGGCTCCACAACCGCGTGCGCTCGGTGGTCCCGGAGGTCGAGACGGGGCCCTGGGCGGGCGAGGAGGTGCGCGCGCAGGACCCGCGACTCCTGGACTGGGTGCTGGGGACCTGCCTCGCCACCGGGCTGGACGTCTTCGAGACCTTCGTGCGCCCGCTCTCGCTGGACGAGAAGCGCCGCTACTACCAGGAGTCGATGCGCATGGGGATGCAGTTCGGGCTCCTGCCTGAGCACCGGCAGCCGGACTGGGACAGCTTCCAGCGCTGGTTCCAGGCCATGCTGGAGGGGGACGAGCTCATGGCCTCCCCCCAGGCCCGCGAGGTGGTCCACGACCTGTTCAACAACGTGGTCACCCGCGGGCCGCTCGACGAGCTGATCACGGCCGCCCTGCTGCCCGAGCGCTGGCGGGAGGCCTACGGGCTCCGCTTCGGACCCACCGAGCGGCGGGCCTGGGGCGCCCTGGTCGGCGGCCTGCGCGCCGCGCGGAAGGCGGTGCCCGCGCCCTACCGCTACGTCGTCGCCTGGCACCAGGCCATGCACCGGGTGGCGGTGGCGCGCGGCGGGCGCGGGACCCGCTACCAGCGCGCCCTCAACCGCCTCGACAGCACCGTGAACCTGCCCTTCAGCATCCGCCCGGTGGCCATCCACGCGGAGCACGAAGATGGAGCCCACGCTCCACAGGTGTTATGAAGCCGCGTCTCGAGCCAGGAGGGATCTCCATGTCTCCCCACCGCAACCCCTCGTCTCCGCTGCGCGGCCTCGCCGTGGCCGCCCTCGCCCTCGTCTCGACCGAGGCTGGCGCCGCGCCGCGCGGCCTGGACGACCCCACCGCGGATCGGCCCGCGCGCGAACCTGAGGCCCAGGAGGCCCGCAAGCAGGGCGGCGAACAGGGCAGCGGTCGCAGCGCCAAGAAGAGGATGCCCCCCTCGGGCAAGAGCCCCGCCCCGAGCGACGCGCCCGCGCCCAACGCGCCCGTGCCCAACGCGCCGAACCCGCAGAGCCCGCCCTCCCCCGGCGGCTCGCCCGGCGGCGGCCACGCCCCAGACGCACCGCACGCAGGCCCGGGCGCGACGCCCCACACGGCCAGCAGCCCTGGGAGCGCCCCGAGCGGCGCCACCCCGGCCCAGCCGCGCAACACCCCGGCGGACGCGCGCGCCGTCCCCGGCGCCCGCCCCCAGGGCTACACGCGCTCCTACGAGAGCCACACGCGCACGCCGCCGCCGCTCTCCTCGCGCGATGATCACCGCTACACGCGCCCGGCGCCCCACCACGTCCGCCCGGCGCCCTCCGCGGGCCACCCACCCCCGGGCCACACCTGGTACCGCCCCTACTACACCCGCTGGTACGTCCACCCCTACTACCGCTGGGTGGTGGCGACCTATGTGGTGGTGAGCTTCGGCTTCGAGGTCCACCCCTGGGTGGTGACCTGGGCCCCGCCCCCGCGCGCGGGCTGGACCTGGGTGCCCGGCTACTGGGCCCCGGGCGGCTGGTGGGTGCCCGGCCACTGGATGCCGGTGGGCCCGGCCCCGGTCTACTACCCCGGCGTCACCTACGTCTACGTGCCCGGCTGGTGGCAGGGCGCGATCTACGTGGACGGCTACTGGCGCGCGGAGGCGCGCTCCGGCTGGACCTGGGTGGAGGGCTACTACCTGACGGACGGCACCTACATCCCCGGCCACTGGGAGCCCACCACGGCGGGCCCCGCGGGCTACGTCTGGGAGCCGGGCTTCTTCGACGGCGAGGCCTGGCACGAGGGCTTCTGGCGGCCGGAGTTCCGCGCGAACTACACCTGGGTCTCCGCCTGGTTCGACGAGGACGGCATCTACCACGCCGGCTTCTGGAAGCCGACGGAGGAGCGCCCGGGCCAGGTCTGGATCCCGGGCTGGTTCGACGGCACGCAGTGGGTCGAGGGCTACTGGGTGACCCAGCAGGAGTACGAGGCCGCGGATCCCCAGACCTGGACGCCGCCCGAGGGCTGGGACGACGGCCGCGGGGAGCAGGCCGCCGCGCCCGCCGCCGAGGCCGCGCCCGAGGAGGCCCCCCTGGCCATCCCGGTCAGCGGCGACGAGACCACGAAGTAGGGTTCAGGTCTCGACGAGGTAGAAGATCTCGACGTTGTCGCCGGTCACCGGGATCTCCTCGGTGAAGACGACGGCGTTCTGCGTCTCGTCGTGGCTCCAGCCCGAGGAGCGGTTGTCGCCGTTCACGAAGACCTCCAGCGTGCCCTCCATGGGCGTGCGCGAGAGCGTGAACGTGTCGTACTGCACGGTGGTGTCCACCAGCAGCTCGACCTGGGAGGCCCAGTCGTCGCAGATGGAGAGCACGGTGCCGCCGAAGGCCTCGATCGCGTCGGCGTAGCCGGTGCCGGGCTCGGCGCCCGTGCAGCCGTCGGGGGTCGGCCCGATGACGCCGGAGAAGCGCAGCTTGTTCGGATCCCCCTTCCGCGCGTAGATGGCGTCGGTGTAGGTCATCCAGTAGCTCGGGTCGCCCGCGTCCCAGCCCGGCGAGTTGTCGTCCTCGTCCGAGATGAAGATGATGTGCAGCCGGGCGTCCTCGCGCAGGAAGCCGGCGTTGCACTCGCCCTCGTCGGTGGCCTCCACCGCCTGCCAGGCGTTGTAGAGCCCCCACTCGTCCACCTCGTCCGTACCCGGCGGCGTGAGCAGGCCGGTCGCGAAGAGGGCCGCGTACTCCGCGGTCTCCGGCGTGAGCACGCCCGTCACCCCGCAGCCGGTGGGCCCGGTGACCGCCATGAGCTGCCACTCGTCGGTGTAGACCGTCAGCGAGTCGATGAGCGTCGTGATCTTCTCGCCCATGGTCGTCAGCTCCTCGGCCATCGACCCGCTCGTGTCGCCGAAGAACAGGAGATCCGTGCCCATCTCGTCGGAGAGGTCGAACTGGTCCACCTGCTCGACGATGGTGGGCTCTGAGGGGTCGTCGGTGTCCTCGGGCGTGGGATCCCCACCCGGATCGCCGGTGTCCGCCGTCTCCCCCTCCAGGGAGGGCTCCTTCTTCTTGATCTCGTACTCCGTGCATGCGCCGAAGAGCGCCAGCAGCAGGAAGCGCATCGCAGCCTCCGAGAATTGCCGTCCAACAGCACAGATACATCATCGAAAAGACCCGCACCAGCGCGAGCTCCGCGCAGCGCGGCGCCGTCGTGCTCTCCGCGCCCGACCCGAGCTCGGGGTATCCTGCGCGGGCGATGATCCGCCGCGCCCTCTACTGGCCCGCCGTGCTGCTCTGGTCGGCCCTGGTCCTCCCCCTGGTGATCCTCTCCGGGCTGCTGACGCTCGGGCTCCAGGGGCACCGGGTGATCGAGCTCTGGGCCGGGCTCTGGGGGCGCGGGATGCTGAAGATCGGGGGCGTGGAGCTGCGCGTGCTGGGGCGGGAGCACCTGAGCCCCCGGCGCTCGCGGATCATGCTGATGAACCACGCCTCCTTCCTGGACATGCAGGTGGCCGCCGCGCTGAACCCACCCTCGGCGCTGGCGCTGGTCAAGAAGGAGTTCTTCTACATCCCCCTGCTCGGACAGGCGATCTGGGCGACCGGGCAGGTCTTCGTGGACCGGGGCAACCCCGAGCGCGCCCGGCGGAGCGTGGCGCGGCTGGCGCGGGCCATGGAGGCGCACCCGAGGACGGTGCTCATCTTCCCGGAGGGCACGCGCAGCCGCTCGGGGGAGCTGCTCCCCTTCAAGATGGGCGCCTTCCGGCTCGCGCTGGAGACCCGCGCGCCGCTGCTGCCCACGGTGCTGCACGGAGCCTACGCGCTCCAGACCCCCGCGGAGTGGATTCCGCGACGGGGCGTGCTCACGCTCGAGATCTTCCCGGAGATCTCCACCCAGGACTGGAGTGAGGACCAGCTGCACCCCCGCGCCGAGGCCCTGCGCGGCTGGTACGCCGAGCGCCTCGCCGAGGGTCCCCGTGTGACGCCCGCGTGACGCGCCTTGACCGCCCACGATGATGGAGTAGGATCCCGGCCATGTCCAACAACGACAGCCCCTCCCGCGCCGCGCCCAACCACGCCCCCGAGTTCAGGAAGCGCCGCGCGCTGAACTGGCTCACGCTGGGCTTCACCTACGCCGCCATGTACATGGCGCGGTACAACTTCCCCTTCGCCAACAAGGCGCTCTCCGACCAGTACGGCTGGGACAAGGCGGACGTCGGCTGGATCATCTCCACGTCCACGCTGATCTACGGCCTCTCCGCCTTCTTCAACGGCCCCATCGCCGACCGGATCGGCGGCCGCAAGGCGATGCTGATCGGCGCCAGCGGCGCGGTGGTCTTCAACCTGATGTTCGGCCTCGGCGCCTACGTGGGCGGGATCGGGACGACCAGCACGCTGCTGGTCTACCTGGCGTCCATGTGGACGCTGAACATGTACTTCCAGAGCTACAGCGCGCTGGCCCTCATCAAGGTCAACGCCGGCTGGTTCCATGTGAACGAGCGCGGGGTGTTCTCCGCCATCTTCGGATCGATGATCCAGAGCGGGCGCGCCGCGGTCTACGCGCTGCTGACGACGGCGGCGGTGGTCGCGCTGCCCTGGCAGTGGAAATTCTTCATCCCTGCCATCGCGGTCGCGTTCATGGGGGTGCTGACCTGGTTCTTCGTCCAGGACAGCCCCAAGGACGCCGGGCTCGGGGACTTCGATCCGCAGGACGCGACGAGCTCCGAGACCGAGCAGATCACGCTCGCCTACGTGGCGAAGCGCGTGTTCACGAACCCGGTGGCCATCACCATCGCCGTGGCCGAGTTCTGCACGGGCCTCGTGCGCAAGGGCTTCGAGGAGTGGTTCCCCCGGTACATGCAGGAGGTCCACCACCTCGAGCTGGACAACCCCATCTTCCAGAAGGGCGCCTTCGCCATCGTGCTCGCCGGCATCGCCGGGGCCTTCGTGGCCGGCACCATCTCGGACTGGGTGTTTTCGCACAGGCGCGCCCCGGTGGCCTTCATCGGCTACTGCCTGCAGGTGATCGCGCTGGCCGTGATCTGGATGGCGCCCAGCCTCGACGCGATCATCGTGGCGTTCACGCTGAATTCGCTGGCCATCAGCATGGTCCACTCGATGCTCTCGGGCACGGCGTCCATGGACTTCGGCGGCAAGCGCGCCGCGGCCACGGCGGCGGGCCTCTTCGACGGGATGCAGTACGTGGGCGGCTCGGCGGCCGGCTTCGGCATGGGCTGGATGCTGGACAAGCTCGGCTGGGGCTCCTGGGGCCCCAGCATGATCGGCTTCTCCGTCATCGGCGCGATCCTGATGGCCACGCTGTGGAACGCGCGGCCCAAGCGGCACGGCGGGCACTGATCGCGGCGAGCCAGCGTAGACCGCAGGCTCTCGCGAGGCACTTGCCCCCGGGCCCCGGGTCCAGTAGGATCCGCGCTCGCGAGGGGCATTCATGGCGCAGCACACGGCCAGACGAGAGGTCTTCACTGTTCCCACCGGCCTCCGGCTCAGCCCGGGCGCCGAGGGGATCGATCTCGAGTTCGATGGCGACATCGTGCTCCAGGGCAACCTCCATCCAAAGCTCGGGCGGGTGCGCTCGCTCGGCGGCGACGTCATCGTCCAGGGAGACCTGGACGCGGGCGGGCTGGAGGCGCCCCAGGGCACCGTGAGCGCGAGCGGGACGCTGCGGGTCAACCGCGTCTCCGGGCGGATGGTGAGCCTGCAGGGCAACGCCACGGTGGACGAGCTGGAGGCCAGCGCGTCCGTGGAGCTGCGCGGCAACGTGGTCGCCGGGCGCATCAAGGCGGAGTCGGTCCTGGCCGACGGGCCCTCGCTGACCGCGCGCGTGGTGGAGGGCCTGCGCAGCGTGCGCGTGGGCCGCGGGCGCGTGCAGAGCGACATCCTCATCGCCCCCACCGTGCTGCTGGACCCGAGCGCGACGGGCAAGATCAAGGTGGTGGAGAGCCTGAACGATCTGGGCGCGCATGCGGTCCGCGGCTGCCTGCGGCTGGCGGACCTGGAGGACATGGGCGGGAACGCGGCCTCCTTCCTGGCGGAGCGCAACCTCAAGCCCCTGAGCCCCAGCGCCGAGCCCCTGAGCGCCGCCCCGCCCCCGCCGCCGCCCCCGCCAGTGGTCCCCGCGGCCCAGCCGGCCCGCCCGCCCGCGGTCAGCTTCACCCCGACGCCCGCGGCGCCCCCGACGCCCGCCCCCGTCCCCGCGCAGGACGCGACGACCGTGGCCGTGCCGCGGCGCTCGCTGGCGGAGACCGACCTGCGCACCCTCGACGGTGAGGTGACGGCGCTCGACGACGAGCACGTCATCCCGCTCGACCCGGTGCAGCAGGAGATCAACCAGGTCCTCGGCCGCATCCTCTCCTGCTACGCCGGCGGCGAGCTCCCCCCCGCGGTGGCCGACCTCCGCGACTGGGTGGCGCGCCGAGACTACGCCGCCGTGCGCGACGGCATCACGGGCGCCTGGAACCAGCTCCTGAAGTTCCATCAGAAGCAGGGCATGCGCATCCAGCCTCAGGTCACCACCAATTTCAACCAGCTCAACTCCCTGGTGAGGAAGCTGTAGCCGCCCGCGCGCCGGCCCCTGCGACCGCGCTTGCGGACTCGGGGGTCTCCCGGTAAAGTGTCGGCGGCTGAGCGCTTGCGCCGGTCACACCTCCGCAGGACAGGAGCCATCACCCATGCGCACGGCCTCGGCCTACCCGGTCCTGTTGCTCGTCGCGTCGGGCTGCTCGAGCTACGACTTCTTCAACGTCGCGGGCTACGAGCAGACCGAATTCTCCAACAAGGCCGACATCCTCTTCGTCGTGGACAACTCGAGCTCCATGGCCGATGAGGCGACCGCGCTGGCCTTGAACTTCGACACCTTCATCAGCGGGCTCGCGCAGCAGACGCCGGCCACCGAGGATCTGTCGGACGCCGTGGACAACTACACGTCCTACGTCACGGATCGCGGCCGGGTGCTGGACTACCAGCTGGGGATCACGACGACGACGGTGGACTACGCCACCAGCGGCGCCACCTCCGACGCCGACCCGGGCGAGGCGGGGCGCCTGCTCGGCGACCCCACGATCATCACGGCCGACTCCGAGAGCGTGTCCGAGTCCTTCACCAAGAACCTGCTCTGCGAGGCGACCTGCTGGTCCACCTCGGCCCTGGACGACGACCCGGACTACGTCTGCGGCGAGGACCCGGACGGCAAGATCAGCGAGCTCTACCTGGACTGCGTGTGCGGGGCCGACGCCTGGAAGGACCACTGCGGGGCGGGCACCGAGGAGCACCTGGAGGCCGTGCTGGACGCGCTCTGCCGCTCCACCGCGGACGCGCCGGAGCTCTGCTGGGACGACACGGTCTCGCCGCTGACCTCGGACGACGCGCTGTCCACGGTGGGCTTCCTCCGCGAGGAGTCCACGCCGGTCGTCGTCATCGTCACCGACGAGGGCGACACCAGCCGGCGCATGGAGAACGGGGACGAGGACCCGACCGATACCTACACGTCCTACCTCGACGAGTTCGATCTCCCGCTGCGCGTCGTCACCATCGGGCCGGACTACGACGAGGAGTCCAACGACTTCCTCTGCAATTCGGGCGGCGCGACCACCTGGGGCGCCCAGCGCCTGCAGATCCTGTCGGAGGACTCGGGCGGCTTCTACCGGCCCATCGAGGAGATGGACGACGGCGTCTGCGTGACCAGCAACTTCTCGCAGCACCTCAACGATCTCGGCGAGCTGCTCAACTCGCTCCTTCGCGTCTTCCAGCTCCAGAGCATCCCCGACACGGACACCATCCGGGTCTACGTCGAGGGCGTGGAGATCGAGGAGTCCGTGGAGACCGTGGACGACCAGGGCGACGCCTCCTACAGCGACGGCTGGGCCTACGACCCGTCGGAGAACGCCGTGGTCTTCTGGGGCGCGGCGGTGCCCACCTACAACCAGGACGTGCGGATCTACTACCTGCCCCTGGAGGGCAAGCCCCGCGAGCTCCCCTTCTGAACTCTCACCTCCCGGGGCCCCGGCCCCGCTGCGGAACCGCACCATGAAAGCCCTCCTCTCGCTGGTCATCGCCCTCGCACTGTCGGGCCGCGCCGAGGCGCAGGAGACCATCGATCTTGGCGTCCTCAAGAACAGCGACATCAAGGTCGTGCAGAAGACCCTCTACCCGAAGGAGGGCCGCACGGAGCTCGCGGTCCACCTGGGGTGGATGCCGTTCAACGCCTACTCGTCCACGCCCATCGGCGGCGTGACCTGGGGCAGCTTCCTCTCGGAGACGCTGTCCTGGGAGGTCGGTCTGACCGGCGGGTACGGGCTGAAGACGGCCTCCTTCAAGGAGCTGGAGGGCCCCATGTACGGGGTGGCCCCCGACGCCTACCGCTACCTCGCGGGCGTGACGGGCGACGTGCAGATCGCCCCGGTCTACGCCAAGATGAGCCTCGCCGGGGCCCGGGTCATCCACTACGACATCTACCTGCTCGGCGGGGGCACGGTGGCCATCCAGGACTCGATGGTGCTGCCCGAGCTCGAGCTCGCCCCGGCCTTCGGCGGGGCCCTGGGTCTCGGCTCCCGCTTCTTCCTGAGCGAGGACGCCGCCCTCCGCGTCCAGCTCCGCGACGACATCCTGCTGGAGACCCACGGCCCCACCACCGGCGAGTCGAAGATCCGCCACGCCGCCAGCGTGACCGTGGGCTACAGCATGCTGAGCAAGGTGAAGAAATGAGCCGCTCGCTCACGCTCCTGCTGCTGCTGGCGCTCAGCGCCGGGCCGCTGGCGGCGAAGCCTCGCACGGAGGCGCCCGCGCCCGCGGCCTCCTCGGGCCCCGCGCTGCCCACGATGGAGCAGCGCACGGCGGCCTTCGGCCAGATCGACGAGCTCCTCAAGACCGGGCAGAGCGCCCGCGCCGCCGACGGCCTGGTCGCCCTGGTGGAGGACCCCGCGCAGGCGGTCTTCCACGCCGAGGCCTACGCGCGCCTGGGCTCCGTGCTGGAGGACCTGGACCTGCCCTACGGCGCGCTGGTCGCCTATGAACGCGCCCTGGAGAAGGACCCCATCGCCGTCTCCTCGATCGCGTCCAACGCCATCGCGCTGGGCGACAAGGTGGGCGACACGGCGCTCCTGGAGCCGGTCTTCGCGGCGAACGTGGGCCTGGACGTGGACGCCGCCACCCGCAGCCGCATGGCCTACCTCGCCGCGCGCGAGGCGCACCACGCCGGCAACTACATGTCGGCGCTCGGCCTGCTGAAGATGGTCGGAGCCACCGACCCCTACTTCGCCGAGGCCCGCTCGCTGGAGGGCGTGGTGCTGGCCATCCAGGGTCGGCACCGCGACGCGCTCGTCCCGCTGCTGACCGCCCAGGCCGCCGCGGACGAGGCGAAGAAGCCCGATCGGCTCAAGAACGCCATCCGCATGAACCTGGCGCGCGCCTACTTCGCGTCGGAGAACTTCCCGCGCGCGATCGAGGTCTATGACTCGGTGGACCGGGCGAGTTCGTTCTGGCCTGAGGCGCAGTTCGAGCGCGCCTGGGCCCACTTCCGCCTCACGGACGTCAACGGCGCGCTCTCCCGGCTGCACACGCTGAACAGCCCCTTCTTCGACGACTGGTACTTCCCGGAGGCCGACATGCTCCGGGTCTACAGCCTCTTCCTGCTCTGCAAGTTCCCCGACGCCAGCAAGGGCATCACGCAGTTCCAGGACCACTACAAGCCCCAGCTGGAGCGCCTGCGGGTGGCCGGCTCGCGCACCCCGGCAGACCTCTTCGAGGATCTCCGCCGCCGGGTGGAGGACGACGCCCGCCCGAAGGACATGCCCGAGGCCCTCGCCCGCCTCTACGTGGACGAGCAGCGCTTCCTGGACAGCCTGACGGCGGTGGAGCACGCCGAGGACGAGCTGAAGCGGCTCCAGGCCGTGACGGCCAACCCCTTCTCCGCCCGGGTCGCTGAGTGGGTCTCCGCCCGCCGTGAGGCGCTCATCGCCGCCGAGGGCGAGCGCGTCCGCCAGGAGGCCACGGCCATGGCCGACCGCCTGGACACGATGCTCACCGACAGCGAGATCAACCGCCTGGACATGATGCAGTTCGAGACCCGGCTCTACGAGCAGGCCGCGATCACGGGCAAGATCGAGGACGCCCGCGAGACCGTCTCCCGCAAGCAGCGCATGAAGAAGGGCACCCAGGTCTGGCCCTTCGAGGGCGAATACTGGGCGGACGAGCTGGGCTGGTACCGCATCGAGACGAAGTCCGACTGCCCCGCCAACCTCCAGGCCGGCGCGCCCGCCCCCTGAGCCGACTCAGCCCTCGTCGGGCTTGGGCTTGGGGACGTCGGTGGGCAGCACCGCCTTGGGCAGGGCGACCGGGGCGCGCTTCGGCTTCTCCGGCTCCTCAGCGGCGGAGACGCCGGTGACGGCCTTGGCCTTGCCGATGCGCATGCGCCCCTCCTGCGCGGAGGCGGCGAAGAAGTCGTCCAGGCTGTCCCCGCCCTTCTGACCGGGCATGGCCGGGCGGGGCGGCGTGCGCACCGGGGGCGGCGGGGCCTTGGGCGGGGGCGGCGGCGGCGGGGGCTCCACAGGCGCGGCGCGCGCGGGCTCGACCGCCACCGGCGCGGGCGCGGAGGGCGCGGGGGTCGCGGGCGCGGGCCCCACCCTCCACGCGGCCTCGGGCGCGGGCGCAGGCGTCGGCGCGGGCGCGGAGCGCGGGGCCGTCACCCGCACGACCTCGATCACCTCGGGCTCCTCGGAGCCCGGCTCCGCCGTCACCACCGTCGCCGCGCCCAGGGTGAGCCGCCCCGAGCGCGTGAGCGCGCCCTTGGGCAGGCTCGGCGCGGCCGGGCTCGGCGCCTTGCGGGGAGCCTCCGAGGGGATCGCCACCTGCTTGACCGCGGCCGGGCTCGGCGCCTTCGGCTCGGCGGGCGCCTCCAGCCCCGGGCGGACCGGCAGCTTGCCCACCAGCCCGGGGCGCTCGGCCTTGGGCCCGAAGAGGCCCGGCGTGGTCGTGGGGCGCGGGGGCTGGGCCGATCCCGACGAGCTCGTCTGACCCTTGGCGCCGTACTGCTTCGGGATGTAGCTGATCGGCTGCTTGGCCTCCGTCGGCTTGGGCGGCGGCTGCGGGCGCATGGGCTGACCCGAGCTCCGTTGGGGCGAGGGGCTGCCGGGGGGCTTCGCCGAGGGGGGCTGGGGCCGCGGAGGCGCGGGCGGCGGCGAGCTCGGCTTCGCCGGCGGCGAAGGCGGCGTCTTCGCGTTGTACTGCTTGGGGATGTAGCCCAGCGGCTGCTGTCCGCCCTCCGGCGGGGTGGGGCGCGGCGCGCTGGGCGGGGCCGGAGCGCGGGGCGCGGGTGCGCTGGCCGAGGACCCTGTGGGCGCGGGCACCTTGGGCAGCGCCGCCTTCTTCTCCTCCTTGGGCTTCGCGTGCGGGGCCGGCTCGCGCTTCTTCTCGCCGAGCCGCAGGCTCACCGGCCCGAGCCCCACGCTGTTCTCGTCGAGCGGGCTCGTCGGATCGAAGGGGTCCTGGAGCCGGTAGAGCTTGAAGATCCGGTCGCTCACCGCCACGCGAGGCCGCTCCCAGGCCCGGAAGCCCACGCGCGCCATGATCCGGTCGCCGAGGCTGCGCCGGGGCTTGAGCGTGGCGAGGACTTCTTTGGCGCGCGGGTCAGCCATCCTCGAAGTCTACCTCAGGGCGCCCCCGCAGGGGCGGCGCCGGTCTTCGGGGGCTGCTCGGCACGGCGCTTGATCAGCCGGACCACCGTGGGCAATCGGCTGGCCGCCTTGCGCTCCAGCACGCTCGGCACCCACCACTGCATGGCCATGTCCACGCTGTACTCCAGGAGCACCTGACCCCGCGCGCCCCTGTAGGGGCTCACGCGCCAGAAGCCGTCCCCCGCGGCGATGGGGCTGCTGCCCTCGGGGATCACGTCGAAGACGATCACCCCTTTGTCGGCGTACCAGCGGTGATCCAGCCGGTACTTCGTCGTCACGCCCATGGTCGTCAGGCTGTAGCCGGCGAGGATCCGCGTGTAATCCGTCTCTTCTTCCCAGCTCAGCACGTAGGAGGCCGTCACGTAGGGCAGGAACTCCACGTAGGCGTCCACGTCCACGATGGCCTTCCAGACGCTGGTGGCCGGGGCGTTCACCAGCACGGCGGAGAGCCCGCGCGCCCGCCCCTGGGCGTCTCGCCAGTGGCGCGAGATCGCCTCGCCGCGCTCCAGGGCGGCGCGCTCCTCGGCGCTCAGGGTCGTGTTCGGCGTGGCCTCGAGGTCCATGGTCGTGTCCCACTCCGTCTCCGCGGTCTCCGCGCGCGCCAGCATGAGCCCCAGGGCGAGGAGGAGAGCGCTCATCGACGCGGCCCCACCTGTACGCGCGCCGAGCGATCCCGCCGTAGCACGCGCGCGGCGACCGCGTGAAGCGCCTCGGCGTCCACGGCCGCGGGCGCGCGGAGCAGCGCGTCCAGCTGGTCCGCCCCGGGCCCATAACGCTCGGCGCTGGCGAGCTGCGCGGCGCGCTCTGAGCTCCGCTGGAGGTCCAGCACCGCCCCGTCCACCACGCGCGCCTTCGCCCGCGCCAGCTCGGACGCGCCCACCGGCCGGGCCACCACGTCCTCCAGCGCGCGCCACAGTGCCTCCCAGGCCTCGTCCGCCCGCGCCGGATCCGTGCCCAACGCGCAGAGGAAGGTCCCGCCCCCGAGCCCGTCCTCCGAGCTCGCGCTGACGTCGTAGGCCAGCCCGGCCTTCTCGCGCAGCTCCACGAAGAGCCGCCCGCCCTGCCCGCCCAGCACCGCCTCCAGGATGGAGAGCGCCGCCGCCTCCGGGGTGCCCCAGCCCGCGCCGGGGAAGGCCAGGACCAGCTGCGCCTGTTGCCGCTGCACCCGCGCCCGCCGCGCCCGCTCGAAGCGCTCCGGCAGGACCGGCGGGCTCCAGGGCACGGCCTCGCCCACGGGGAGGCCGCGGAGCCCGCGGTTCAACTTCGCCAGCGCCCGATCCGGGTCCACGGCCCCCGCCATCGCGATGACGAGGTTGCTCCCCGAGAAGACGCGACGGTGATAGTCGCGGAGCCGCTTGGGCGTGCTGCGCGCCAGCCCCGCCGCCGTGCCATTGGCGGGCCTGCCCCAGGGGTGACCCTTGTAGAGGAGCTGCCAGGCCAGGTCCCAGGCCAGCTCGCTCGGCGCGTCGTCCACGGTCTGCCGCGCCTCGTCCAGCTCCTCGCGCGCCCGATCCACCTCGGATGGATCGAATACCGGGCGCGTCAGCACGTCGATCACCAGATCGAGGCCCGCGCGCAGCTCGCCCGCCGGGAAGGTGGCCGTCACCCCGCAGGAGTTCCGCCAGGCCCAGGGCGAGAGCGAGCCCCCCAGCTCCTGCGTGGCCTCGGAGAGCGCCTGCGCGTCCAGGTCCCCCGCCCCGCGGGCCAGCGCCGCCGCCCACACGTCGGCCAGGCCCGCGTTCCGCGCACCCTCGGCCAGCGCGCCGCCCACGCCCACCACGCTCACGCTGGCCAGCTCCGCGTCCGGCTCCGGCGAGATCACCACCCGCGCCCCGCAGGGCAGGGTCTCCCGCACCAGCGCGCGCCCGCGCGGGGGAGGCAGTGAGCGCCCGAAGCCCTCCTGGACCGCCCGCCCCAGGCCGCGCCGATCCAGCAGCTTCCTGGGGCACACCGCCCCCGCAACCGCCCGATCCGGCCGCAGCCAGCGCGCCGCCACCGCCCGCAGATCGGCCGGCGTGACCCGCGAGAGCGCCGCCTCATAGGCCGCCTCCCGCGCCGGATCTCCGAAGAAGGCTTCGTACCAGCCGAGCCGGTGCGCGCGCCCGTCCGCCGACTCCCGCTCGTAGATCCGCGCGCTCAAGATCGAGCGCCGCGCCCGGTGCAGGTCGGGCGTCGGCACCCCGTCCCGCGCGACCCGGGCCAGCTCTGAGGCCAGCGCGGCGGCGGCCCCGGCCACCTCGTCCTCGCGCACCGCGAGCCCGAACACGCAGAGCCCGCCGCGGAGCTCGTTCTCCAGCGCGGCCCAGCACTCCAGCGCCACGTTTCGCTCGCGCTTGAGCGCCTGCGTCAGCAGGGAGGACTCGCCGCTGCCCAGCGCCGTCACCAGCAGGTCCAGCGCCGCCTGATCGGGGTGGGCCAGCCCTGGCGTGGGGAAGGCCAGCTCCACCAGGCGCTCTTCGAAGCCCTTGTCCAGGGTGAAGAAGCGCTCCTCCACCGGCCCCTCGGGGGTGGCGGGCGGCTCGGCGAGGTGCCCGCGCTCCTCGCGGACCAGGACCTGCCGGGCCACCGCGGCGATCTCCTCCGTGTCCACCGGCCCGGAGACCGCCAGCACCGCGTTCGACGGCGCGTAGCCCCGGGCGTGGAAGTCCATCAGCCTCGCGCGCGTGAGCCCGCGCACGCTGCGCTCCGTGCCCAGGACCGGGCGCCCGTAGGGGTGAGCGCCGTAGACCCGCGCGCGCAGGCTCTCGGCCAGGAGCTGCGTGGCGTCGTCGTGGCTCCCGCGGATTTCCTCGATGACCACGTCCCGCTCGCGGTCGATCTCCGCCTCGTCCAGGTGCGGGCGCAGGGCCATCTCGCCCAGCAGGCGGATCGCCTCGGCCTCGCGTCCGGCGGGCAGCGTGGCGTGCAGGACGGTCTGCTCGTAGCTGGTGAACGCGTTCAGATCGCCGCCCAGGGCCTCGATGCGCTCGGCCGCCTCGCCCACGCCGTGCTCGCCCGCGCCTTTGAAGAGCAGGTGCTCCAGGAAATGCGCGCCGCCGTGCAGACCCTCGGGCTCGCGCGCGGTGCCGGCGCGAAACCAGAGGTAGATCGCCGAGACAGGTGCAGACCCGCTGGGCTCGGTGACGACGACGGGGCCCCCGGGGATGGCGTGACGGACGTGCAGGCGGATCTCCTCGGGCCCGTCGTATCCAGTCCGCAGCAGGTTATCGAGCGGGAATGGGAGCGAGCGGCTTCGGCGTCTACGTCCACGTGCCCTGGTGTCGCACGCGCTGTCCGTACTGCGCCTTCAACGTCTACCCGGAGCGGGACGCGCGCTGGGAGCGCTGGGCGGAGGGCGTGGTGGCGGAGTGGGCCGAGCGCGCCCCGGCCTTCGTGCAGGCGCCCGAGGACCGCGCCCACAGCCTCTACTTCGGCGGGGGCACGCCCTCCCTCTGCCCGCCCGAGCTGCTGGCGCGCATGGTCGCGGCCGTCCCGCTGGAGCCCGAGGCCGAGATCACCCTGGAGGCCAACCCGGGCACGCTCCTGCCCGAGCGCGTGGCGGCCTGGCGGGAGGCCGGGATCAACCGCGTCTCCCTGGGCGTCCAGACCTTCGACCCGCGCTTCGCCCACCTGCTGAACCGCGGCCACACCGTGGCCCAGGCCCGGGAGCTGGTGAGCATGGTGGCCGGCGGCGGCTTCCGGAGCTGGTCGGTGGACCTGATCTTCGCGCTGCCGGGCCAGACCCTCGCCGACCTGGAGCAGGATCTCCGCGCGATCCTGGAGCTCGACCCGCCGCACGTCTCGCTCTACGGCCTCACCTTCGAGGAGGGCACCCCTTTCGGGCGCGCCGCCGAGCAGGGCCGGCTCCTGCCTCCCGACCCCGAGCTCTGGCGCGCGCAGTACGACCACATCGTCGACACGCTGGAGGCCGGAGCTTGGGAGCGCTACGAGGTCTCCAACTTCGCGCGCCCCGGACACCGCGCCGTCCACAACGAGGCCGTCTGGCGCGGCGGACACTACGCCGGGCTCGGTCCCGGCGCGCACGGCTTCGAGCCCACCGGGCACCGCACCGTGGGCACCGCCGACCCCGAGGCCTGGGCCGAGCGCTTCACCGCCACCCGCGAGCTCCCCTCCCCCGCCGAGGCCGCGATCGACCTCGTCCTCAGCACGCTCCGCCACCAGGACGGGCTCCCCCTCGCCCTGCTCCGGGAGCGCACCGGGATGCAGGTCCGCGAGCGAGCCCTCCGCGCGCTCCTGGACCCCCCGGCGGGCGCGCCGCGCCTGCTCACGCTCGAGGGCGGGAGCCTGCGCCTCACGCGCGCCGGCTTCCCGGTGGCCGATGGGCTCGTCGCCCGCGTTGCAGACGCGCTCGCAACGTGCTGAGCCCGCTCAGGGCTTGACTGTCACCGTGTTCAGGTGCGACAAGGTATCGCACCAGGCAGAGGCGACGTCTTGACACCAAAGAAGTCCCCCGGCGAGTCCGCACCGGGCCCGTATACGCTGGAGCTCGACGCCTCCCTCCTCGAGGAGGCTGTCGCCGCCGTGGAGCAGCACTCCAAGAGGAAGCTGCGCCCGCCGAGCGAGCTCCCCACCAGCGGCTTCCGCCCTCCCCAGACCCGCCGCCCCCCCGCCGAGGAGCCCGCGCGACGCCCCCCGGTCGAGGAGGAGGTGGAGATCGAGATCCCCGTCTCGCTCGGCGACGCCCCCGAGGTGGAGGAGGACTCCACCGAGGAGCCCGGCCTCGACCTCAGCAAGATGGCCGTGGAGTGGGACCGCCTCGTGGCCGAGATCGAGCAGCTCCGCGTGGAGCGCGACGCCGCGCGACGCCAGGCCGAGACCGAGGCCCGCGAGCGCGTGCGCCTGTCGGGCAGGATCAAGCGCCTGTCCGAGCAGCTCGACCAGGCCCAGGACCAGCTCAACCGCGCCGAGGAGGCCCGCCGTCACGCCGAGCAGGAGTCCGCCAAGGCCCGCGAGGAGAGCCGCTCCGCCCTCGAGGGCGTGAGCCGCATGCGCGAGCGCATCCGCCGAGGCGAAGAGGAGCAGAAGAACTTCGGGCACGCCCCGGTCATCCTCGGCCTCCTTCCCGTCATCGAGAACCTCGAGCGCGCCGCCAGCCACGCCGACAGCAACCCCGAGCGCGTCGGCGAGGGGCTGCGCATGATCCTGGACCAGTTCCACAACGCGCTGGCGCGGGTCGGGGTCAGCCGGGTCAACGCCAGCACGGGCGTACCCTTCCAGCCGGCGCTGCACGAGGCCGTCATCCACGTCCCCCTGGCGGGCGTGGTCCCCGGCACCGTCGCCGCCGAGCTGCAGTCCGGCTACATGCTCCACGGGCGCCTGCTGCGCCCCGCGCGGGTCTCCGTGGCGGCGCCGTCGGAGAGCGCGCCTGAGGTCCGCCAGGACGGCGGACGAGGCTCCGATGAGCTGCTCGAGCTCTCCGACGAGCTGTCCGTGCTCCCCGGGGACGCGAACAACGGGTTGACGCCCGGGGAAGAAAACTAAATTTATTCGTTAAACTGCGGCGGCGCGAGCGCGCGCGGCGCGGAGACGTGACGATGGCGAACGGTAGAACCATCGGTATCGACCTGGGCACCACGAACTCGTGCGTGTCCTACCTCGAGCACGGCGATCCCATCGTGATCCCCAACGACGAGGGCAGCCGCACCACCCCCTCGGTGGTGGCCTTCATCGCCGGCGGGGAGCGTCTGGTGGGCCAGATCGCGCGGCGCCAGGCCGTCACCAACCCGACGCGCACGCTCTACGCCGTCAAGCGCCTCATCGGGCGACGCTTCGACGACCCCGAGGTGCAGCGCACGCGCGGGCTCGTCCCCTTCCCCATCGTGGAGGCCGAGAACGGCGACGCCTGGGTGGAGGTGGACGGACAGCCCTACGCCCCCGCGCAGATCAGCGCCATGGTGCTGGAGAAGATGAAGTCCATCGCCGAGGCCTACCTGGGCGAGGAGGTGCGGCAGGCCATCATCACCGTGCCCGCCTACTTCAACGACGCGCAGCGCCAGGCCACCAAGGACGCCGGCCGCATCGCGGGCCTGGAGGTGCAGCGCATCATCAACGAGCCCACCGCCGCGGCCCTGGCCTACGGCCTCGGGCGCAAGGAGCACGAGCGCATCGCCGTCTTCGACCTCGGCGGCGGGACCTTCGACATCTCCATCCTCGAGCTCGACAACGGCGTCTTCGTGGTGCGCTCGACGAACGGCGACACCTTCCTGGGCGGCGAGGACTTCGACAACCGCATCATCGAGCACCTGCTGGGCGTCTTCCGCAAGCAGGCCGGCATCGACCTGCGCCGCGACGCCGTGGCCATGCAGCGCGTCAAGGAGGCGGCGGAGAAGGCCAAGCACGAGCTCTCCACCTCGCTGGAGACCGAGGTGAACCTCCCCTTCCTCACGGTGAGCCCCCAGGGCCCGCTGCACCTCGTCCACACGCTCTCCCGCGTCACGCTGGAGAGCCTGGTCACCGACCTCGTGGATCGGGTGGCGGGCCCCTGCAAGCAGGCCCTCCAGGACGCCGGGCTCTCGGCGAAGGATCTGGACGCGGTGCTGCTGGTGGGCGGCATGACCCGCATGCCCCGGGTCCAGGCGAAGGTGGCCGAGATCTTCGGGCGCCAGCCCGAGCGCGGCATCAACCCGGATGAGGTCGTCGCCATCGGCGCCGCCATCCAGGGCAGCGTGCTGACCGGCGAGGTCAAGGACGTGCTGCTGCTGGACGTCACGCCGCTGACACTGGGGCTGGAGATCGCCGGCGGGCTGATGGAGCCCGTAATCCCACGAAACACGACCATCCCCTGCCGCAAGTCCAAGGTCTTCACCACCGCCCACGACAACCAGGACATGGTGCGCGTCCACATCGTGCAGGGCGAGCGCGACATGGCCGCGGACAACAAGTCGCTGGGCAAGCTGGAGATGCACGGGCTCCCGCCCGCCCCGCGCGGCGTCCCCGAGATCGAGGTCACCTTCGAGCTGGACGCCAACGGCATCATGCACGTCCGCGCGAAGGATCTCGGCACCGGCAAGGCCCAGAGCATGCGCATCGTGTCCGACGGCGGGCTCGACGACGTGGACGTGGACCGCATGCTGCGCGAGGCCGAGATCTACCGCGCCGAAGACCGCATGCGCCGCGAGCTCGCCGAGGCCAAGAACCAGCTCGAGGGCCTCATCTACAGCACGGGCCGCAGCCTGGACGAGTTCGGCTCCATGCTGGTGGACCAGGACCGCGACGAGGTGCGCTACGCCCTCGACGTCTCCGGCGAGGCCATGGAGGGCTCCGACCCCGGCCAGGTCCAGGAGGCCCACCGCGCGCTGATGGCGGCGGCCCAGCTCCTGGCCAACGCCATCTACGGCGGGCTGCGCGACACCCTGGAGGAGGAGGTCTCGCGCGAAGAGCCGGTCGACGAAGGCGCCCAGGGCGGATAGCCGGCGGCAGAGGATCTGCCTGTGGCCCGTCTCGACTATTACGCCGTGCTCGGGGTCGCCCGGGACGCGACCCCGGACGAGATCAAGAAGAGCTTCCGCCAGCTCGCGCTGCAGTACCACCCGGACCGCAACCCCGACGACGTGGACGCCGAGCGCCGCTTTCGCGAGGTGGCCGAGGCCTACCAGTGCCTGTCGGACCCCGACGAGCGCCTGCGCTACGACAAGCTGGGCCCGCTCTACCGACCCGACGGCAAGCCCCCCACGCCCGACGACGTCAACACCTTCGTCAAGGACGCGCTGGCCGGGCTCTTCGGGCGCCGCGCCAACCAGGAGCGCGGCGAGGACCTCCGCTACACGCTCACCGTCTCCCTGGAGGAGGTGGGCACCGGGGTGGAGCGCGAGATCGACGTGAACCGGCGCGTGGCCTGCAAGCGCTGCGACGCCACCGGCGCGGACCCGGAGGGGGGGCGGAAGACCTGCGAGCGCTGCGGGGGCTCGGGCAAGAGCGGGGCGCGCTTCTCGCTTCGGCCGGAGTGCCCGCACTGCGACGGGCGCGGCTTCACCACCGTCAAGCGCTGCACCCGCTGCGGCGGCGAGGGCCGGCACGACCGGCAGGACGCGCTGAAGGTCAAGGTCCCCCAGGGCGTGGCGACCGGCCAGAAGCTGAAGCTGCGGGGCAAGGGCAACGACGGGCGCAACGCGGGCAGCACGGGCGATCTCTACGTGCTGGTCAACGTGGCCGAGCACGCGCTCTTCCTGCGCCGCGGCGACGACCTACTCTGCGAGGCCCCGCTGCTCCTGACGGAGGCCGCCCTGGGCGTGGACCTGCTCGTCCCTACGCTGGAGGGCAGCACCACCATCCGCATCCCGCCCGGCACGCCGTCCGGCAAGATCTTCCGCCTCGCCGGCCGCGGTCTGCCCAACCTGGAGAGCCGCCGCCGCGGCGACCTGCACGTCAAGGTGAACGTCGAGGTCCCCACCGCCATCGGCGAGCGCGAGCGCGCCGCGCTGCAGGCCCTCGCGAGCCAGGTCTCCGCCGCCGCGCACCCCCAGCGCCGCGCCTGGGACGAGCAGCTCCGGGCCAGGCGTTGAAGATGCGGCGCCGGACGCGAGGCGCTATAGCTGTCCGAACTCTGGGAGGACCGTGACGCCTCGACGCATCCCGCTGCTGCTCACCCTCGCGTTCTCGCTGGCGACCTGCGCGGCGAAGAAGCCGGGGTTGAACCCTCCCGCGCTGGTGGCGAAGGCCGAGGCGCAGGCGCCGGAGGATCGCGCCGCCGCCATCGCCTCCCTGGAGCGTTACCTGGCCGGCACGCCCGACCCGGAGGTCGCGCCCTGGGCCATGGTCTACGCGGGCGAGCAGCGCCGCCTGAACGGTGACCTGGACAAGGCGCGCACCTGGTTCGAGCGCGCCGCCGAGCGATACCCCACCCACGCGCTCAAGCCCTCCGCCGTGCTGGGCATGGCGCTGGTGGACGCCACGCGCTCGCTCTCCGGGAACACCGCCGCCACGCTCTCGCTCGTCCCCGAGAACGGCGTGGTCTCCACGATGAACGCCGATCGCTACCGGCTGCTCGCCCGGCTGGCCTATGAGGACGGCGAGGACCGGGAGAAGGTGCGCGGGCTGGCCGAGAAGGCCGTCACCTACGCCGAGGCCGACCCCGCCGTGGAGAAGCGCGTGCGCGGCGCCGTTGCCGACCTGCTGGACCCGAAGGGCGGGGAGGCGCCCGTCGCCGACACCGCCGCCAGCGCCCTGGACGGCGTGCGCTCCGCGCTCAAGCGCAAGGACTTCGAGGCGGTGGCGAAGCGCGCCGAGGAGCTGAAGACCCGCTGGCCGGACAGCCCCGAGGCCCGGGGCGCCGCCGCCCTCGCCCGCCGCGCCGCCGCGGGCGACCCCACCACCCCCAACCGCGTGGGCGTGCTCCTGCCCCTGTCGGGCGAGTACGGCCCCCCCGGAACCGCCGTCAAGGAGGCCATCTCCCTGGCCAACGAGCGCGAGGGTCGGCCGCTGGAGCTGGTCTTCGTGGACACGGCGGGCAGCGTGGACAAGGCCGTCAAGGGGCTGGACCAGCTCATCCTGGAGAAGGGCTGCATGGCCGTGCTCGGCCCCCTCCTCCGCCCCGAGGTCGAGGCCGTCAGCGCCGCCGCCCAGGACTACGAGGTGCCGCTGGTGGTGCTCTCCCAGCACCTGGAGTCCGACAGCCAGAGCCCCTACGTCTTCGGCGCCTTCCTCACCGTGCGCCAGCAGACGGACGCGCTGGTGGCCCACGCCTTCGACGTGCGCGGCATCCAGAACTTCGCCGTGCTCTACCCGAAGAACGCCTACGGCGAGAGCGCGCGCGCCGCGTTCTCCGCCTCCGTCGCGGCGAAGGGCGCGAAGATCACCGACGAGATCGGCTACGACCCCGACGCCCGCGACTTCCTGGACGTGGCCCGCCAGCTCGGCCACAAGGCCGATCGCGCGGGCGAGCTCTACCGCCTGCGCAAGGCCGCCGAGGCGCGGGGCGAGGACCCCTCGAAGGTCACGGTCCCCCCGCAGGTGCAGTTCGAGGCTGTCTTCATCCCCGACAACGCGCGCCGCTCCTCGCTGGTCGCCAGCGCGCTGGCCTACGAGGAGTTCCCGGTCGGCACCTTCCGCCCCCGCTACGGCGAGCCGCCCATCGTGCTGCTGGGCCTGAACGGCTGGAACAGCCCGGATCTGGCCGAGGGCGGCAAGTACATGCGCGACGCCCTCTTCGTGGACGCCTTCCTGACCTCCGACCCCGGCGTGGACGGCTTCGTGGACGCCTGGCAGCGCGAGCTCGGCCGCAAGCCCATGGTCGTGGACGCGATGGCCTACGACGCCGCGCGCCTCGTCGCCGCCGCCACGAAGAAGGCCGCCACCGATCGCGTGGCCCTGCGCCGACTGCTCACCGAGACCCGCATCGACGGCCCGGTGGCCCGGGGGGATCACTTCTCCGCGGATCGCGCCTTGGAGCGTGATCTCTACGTGCTCACCCTCGGACCCCAGGGCATCGCCCCGGCCTCCGCCCCCGAGGTCGCGCCCCCCGACGCGCCGAAGCCCTGAATTCCCCGGGCGGGGCACCTGTGCTACGCTCGAAGCTGCGTTCCACGGTGCGCGGAGAGCATGTCCGACGACCCTGGCGAGTCCTTCATCATCGACACGCTGCTGAGCGAGGCCGCGAGCCTCGGAGACTACCATCCGCGGCTGGGCGCGGGCGATGACGCCGCCTGGCTTCAGAGCGGCGAGGTGGTGACCACCGATCTGATGATCGAGGGGGTCCACTTCGACCACGCGCTGTCCCCGGGAGACCTCGGCTGGAAGCTGGTCGCGGTGAACGCCTCCGACGTGGGCGCCATGGGCGGGCGGCCCACCTGGGCGCTGCTCCAGCTCTGCCTGCCGCGCCCGCTGGACCGCGCCTGGGTCCACGCCTTCGCCCGCGGGCTCGCCGAGGCCGCGCGCGCCTGGGGGGTCCGGCTCATCGGCGGCGACACCACCCGCAGCCCCGGCCCCGTGGTCGCCGGGCTCACCCTGGCGGGGAGCTGCGCGCGACCCGTGCTCCGCTCCGGGGCGCGCCCGGGGGACCAGATCTGGGTCACCGGCGCGCTGGGCGAGGCCGCGGCGGGCTTCCTGGGGGTGGAGGGGCGCCGACCCGCCGAGGGGCTGGCCTGGCTGCGACGCCCGAGCCCGCCGGTGCGCCTCGGCGCGCTGATCGGCGAGCGCGGGCTGGCCAGCGCCATGATGGACCTCTCCGACGGGCTGTCGATGGACCTGCCGCGCCTGTGCGCCGCGAGCGGGGTCGGGGCCACGGTCGAGCCGGACCTGCTGCCGCGCGGCCCCTCGCTGGAGGGCGTCGCCGACCCGCTCCCCTGGCAGGTGGCCTTCGGCGACGACTACCAGCTCCTGATCTGCGCGCCTCCTCAGCGCGCCGATGGCCTGCGGGAGGCCGCCGCCGAGGAGGGCGTGCGCCTGAGCCGGATCGGCCTGGTGACCGCTGACAGCGCTGTCAAACTCATGGGTAAGTCGTGGCCCTCCCGGCGCTTCGCCCACTTTCAGGAGGGCGGATGATCCAGCCGCAGCTGGCGCTGGGCCTCGGCCTGCTGCTGCTCGGGCTCTGCGCCGCGCTGGCCTTCCAGGAGGGCCAGCGCCCCCCGCGTCGGGGGAGACGCCTGTTCACCGCGCTGGAGCTGGGGAGGTTCGGCGTGGGCGCGCTCGGGGCCCTCCTCCTCGCCCCGCGCGAGCTGGGCCACGCGGCGCTGCTGGCTGCCCCTCTGGCCCTGGTGCTGGTGGAGCTCCTCCCCTGGCACCTCGGCGCCCGCTTCCGCGGCGCCCCCGAGCCCCCCGCCGAGGACGAGCCGCTGCGCGAGCTGCTCGATCAGGGCCAGAAGACAGGAGCCCTGGGCGACCTCGAGCACGACCTCATCGAGCGGGTGCTGGCTTTCCCCGACCTGCACGTCGGGCGCCTGATGACGCCGCGCCGCGAGATGTTCTCGGTCACCCTGGACCAGCCCTGGGAGGCGCTGCTCGGCGCCCTTCGCGAGGCCGGCTACAGCCGGGTGCCGGTCTGGGAGGGCAGCCGGGAGAACTTCGTGGGCGTGCTCCTGGTCAAGGACCTGCTGGCGGGCCAGATCCAGGCCAGCGCCGGGCTCACCGCCTCGCCCAAGCAGCTCCGCCGCCTGCTCCGGCCGCCCCGCTTCGTGCCCGCCAGCCGCAGCGCGGCCGACATGCTGGCCGAGCTGCGCGCGCACCGCACCCACCTCGCCCTGGTGGTGGACGAGCACGGCACGGTCATCGGGCTGATCACGCTGGACGACCTGCTGGGCGAGCTGGTGGGCGACCTGCACGATGAGACCGACGACGAGCCCGATCCCCTGGTCCGGCGCGTGGGCGACGGGAGCTGGCTGGTGAACGCCAGTATGGACGCCGGGGATCTCGTGGAGCGCTTCGGGCTCCAGCTGCCCGAGGGGGAGTTCGTCACCGTGGGCGGCATGGTGATCCAGGTCCTGGGCGTCCTGGCCCGGCCCGGCGACCGCGTGAGCTGCGGGCCGGGGACCCTGACGGTGCGCCGGGTGGACGGGCGGCGCGTGGTGGACCTGCTGCTGGAGATCCCGCAGCACGGGCGCCCGCCGGGAGGGGAGGCGTGAGCGCGCTGGCTCTCCTCGCCCTGGCCCTGCTCGGGCTCCAGGCCCTGTTCACGGCCGCGGAGGTCGCGATCCAGCAGGCGGACGGCGCCCTCCTGGAGGGGGCGGGGGCGCGGCGGGCGCTGGAGCTCCGCGGGAAGCCGGGGGTCCTGCGCGCGGCCTGCGGGCTCGGGCAGGCGGCGGGCGCGGGCGGGCTCGGGGCGCTGGCCAGCCTGGGGGCGCTCAGCCTGGGGAGCCCGATCCCCCTGGTGGTGGCGGCGCCGCTCGCCCTCCTCTGCGGGAAGCTGGGGGTGGGCGCGCTGGCCCGACGGCATGCGAACGCGCTCGCGCCGGCCCTCTCCCGCCCCGTGGGCTGGCTCGCCCGCCCGCTCGGGCCCCTGGTCCGCGCCCTGGCTCGCCTGGCCGGCGCGCGCGGCGACGAGGTCCCCACCGTGACGCGCGAGCAGATGGTGGCGCTGCTGGGCTCCGCGGGAGACGGGGCGGTGGCGCCCGAGGATCGCGGGATGATCCAGCGGGTCTTCGCGCTGAGCGAGCTCACCGTGCGCGACGTCATGGTGCCGCTCAGCGCGGTGGACGCCCTGCCCCGCGAGACGACCGTGGCGGACGCGGCGCGGCGCATCGTGGAGAGCGGGCACTCGCGCCTGCCCGTCTACAAGGACCGGGTGGACCGCGTCATCGGGCTGGTGCTGCACCAGGACGTGCTGGCCAGCGAGGACTGGACGGGCGCGGTGGAGCTCATCGCGCGCCCCGCCAGCTACACCCCGCAGAACAAGCGCGCCGACCAGCTGCTCGGCGACCTGCGGCGCGACCGGCAGCGGCTGGCCGTCGTCGTGGACGAGTACGGCGGGGCCGTGGGCATCGTGACCGTGGAAGACCTGCTGGAGCTCATCGTGGGCGACATCCAGGACGAGTCCGACCGGCCCGCGGGCATGGTGCGCCCGGGGACCGGACCCGGCGAGTGGCACGCCTCCGGTCGGGCCCCGCTCGACGAGCTCCTGCGCGTGACGGGCCTTCGCCTGCCCGAGGGCGACTACGAGAGCGTGGCCGGCTTCCTGCTCTCCGTGCTGGGCCACGTCCCGCGTGCCGGCGAGCGGGTCACGGTGGACGGATTCGCGCTCACGGTCACCCGGGCCAGCGAGCGCGCCGTGCAGGAGGTCTCCGTGCGCGCCGTTCGACAAGGCCCGAGTCCTGGTCTACGTTGAGCCCATGCACGCGCTCCGCCTCGAGGCCGACTGGGATCCCCGCCCCACCTACCCGCTCACCGAGCTCGAGCGCAGGACCCGCCGCGCGCGCATGGGCAGCCAGGTCTGGCGGAACCCGCGCCTGGTGCCGGTGCGCGACGAGCCCGATCCCGATCCACGCCCGGACGAGGTGCTGGTGCGCGTGAAGGCCTGCGGGGTCTGCGGGTCCGACACGCACTGCTACGAGACCGACGCTGACGGCTACATCCTCTTCTCCGGGCCGGTGGCGGCCCCCTGCGTGCTGGGGCACGAGTACGCGGGCGAGGTCGTGGCCGTGGGCTCCGCCGTGCGCCACCTGCGCCCCGGCGACCTGGTGACGGCCGAAGGGATGCTCTACTGCGGTGTCTGCGAGGCCTGCCGCAAGGGGCTCCCCAACCAGTGCCGCGCGCTGGACATGACGGGCTTCACCGCCCACGGCGCCTTCGCCGAGACCATCCGCGTGCCGGAGCGCTCCTGCTGGAGCATCGACGGGCTGGCCAGCGCGCTGGGCTCGGCGGAGGCGGCTTGCGAGGCGGCGGCCCTGGTGGAGCCCGTGGCCTGCTCGTACAACGGGCTCTTCGTGGCCGGCGGCGGGATGCCCCCGGGGAGCCACGTCGCGGTCTTCGGCTGCGGGCCCATCGGGCTCGGGGCCATCGCGCTCGCCCGCGCGTCCGGCGGGGCGGCGATCCTGGCCTTCGACGTGTCCCCGGAGCGCCTCGCCCTGGCCCGCGCCATGGGCGCCGACGCCGCCTGGGACGTGCGCACGCTGGGCAAGAGCGGCGGGAGCCCGGCCGATCTCGTGCTGGAGCTGACCGGGGGATGGGGCGCGGATCGCGTCGTCGAGGCCGCCGGCGCCGCGCACCAGACCATGCCCGAGATCGAGCGCTGCCTGGCCCCGGGCGGGAAGATGATCTACCTCGGCCGCACAGGGCAGCGCGCGCCGGTCCAGCTCGACGTCCTCGTCAGCGGCGCCTCCTCCATCTGCGGGGCGCGCGGGCACGCGGGCGGCGGCTGCTTCCCGAACCTGCTGCGCCTGATGGAGCGCGGGCGCCTGGACGTCCGGCCGATGATCACCACGCGCATGGGGCTGGGCGAAGCTCAGGCCGCCGTCGAGCGCAGCGCGCTCCGCGTGGACGCCAAGATCATGCTCGTGGCCTGAGCGGCGACAGCACGTAGTTTCGAGGCGGTCGCACGGGCTCCTCGGGCGGAGGCTCGGGGACGTGCAGCCCGCGCTGGAGCAGCTCGGCGAGCCCCTCGTCAAAGAGGGGGCGGTAACGCTCGCGCTTGGAGCGGTCGGTGGTCCCGAACATCCAGCGCCCCGTGCCCTCCTCGCGGATGAGCCGGTGGACCCCCGCCATCAGCGAGGTCCCGCGCACGCGCACCACGTCCTCGTCCCCGAGCGGCTCGAAGAAGAGGCCGCGCCCCTGGTAGCGGAGGAAGACCCCCCGCGGCACCTCGCGCACCTCCAGGTGCCCTACGCTCCGCGCAAAACCCGCGAGCTCCGAGAGCAGCGCCGACCGCGCGCGCCGCGCCTCGGCAGAGGCCTCGCTCCGAGCCGATTTGTCCGCCACGCGCTCCCTGGCGTCCAAGGCGATCTTTAGACGTGCTGCCAACGACTGGCCGAGTCGGTCTTCCACCTGCACCTCACCTTCAATAGCATACCGGAATGCATCTTCGTCGGGCAGGGAGCGTGCGCCGTGGTGGAGCGATAGCGGGGAGAAGTGGTGGACTGCGCCGCCGCGATCCGCTATCTGAAGACCCGTCTTCACGCGGCGGGCGATCTCTCCCCGCGGCTCGCGTTGACGAGGTCGAGCGGAGCATGGTAGACCCCTGCACGCTGTGGAAAAGGTAGGCGTTCCAATGGGCAAGGCCATCGGCATCGACCTGGGTACGACGAACAGCTGCGCTGCCATCATGGAGATGGGCCGGCCCCGGGTCCTGACGTACAAGGGGGGAGCGACGACGATCCCCTCGGTGTTCGCCATCGACGAGAAGGGTCAGCGCCTGGTCGGCCACGAAGCCAAGAAGCAGGCGCAGCTCAACCCGGCGAACACGGTCATGGCGGCCAAACGCCTGATTGGCCGTAATTTCCACAGCAAGACCATCGACAAGATCCGGCAGGTCTTCACCTACGAGCTCCTGGAGGGTGACAACTCCGAGGTGCTCATCAAGGTGAAGGACCAGGTCTTCACGCTGGAGCAGATCTCGGCCGCCATCCTCCGCAAGATCAAGGAGGTCGCCGAGGAGGCCCTGAACTCCGACGTGGACCAGGCGGTCATCACGGTGCCCGCCTACTTCAACGACCGGCAGCGCCAGGCGGTCCGAAACGCGGGCAAGCTGGCCGGGCTCAAGGTCCTGCGCATCCTCAACGAGCCCACCGCGGCGGCCCTCGCCTACGGGCTCGGCAAGAACCTCTCGCAGCGCATCGCGGTCTACGACCTCGGCGGCGGCACCTTCGACATCTCGGTCATCGACATCAAGGACCGGATCTTCGAGGTTATCGCCACCGGCGGCGACACCTTCCTGGGCGGCGTGGACTTCGACGACCGCATCATGCAGTGGGTGCTCGAGCAGTTCCTGAACAAGCACGGCGTGGACCTCGCCTACGACCGCGTGGCCATCCAGCGCATCCGCGACGCGGCGGAGCAGGCCAAGATCGAGCTCTCCACGATCACGGCGACGCGGATCAGCATCCCGCACATCGCCAAGACCGAGGCGGGCGTCCTCGACATCGACATCGACATCTCGCGCGCCCAGCTCGAGGCGCTCACGCGGGACCTGGTCGATCGCACGATCACCACCTGCGAGCGCATCATCAAGGAGGCGGGCACCGCCAAGGTCGACGTCAACGAGATCCTGCTCGTCGGCGGTCAGTCCCGGATGCCGCTGGTCCAGAAGGTCGTGACCGACTTCATGGGTCGCCCGCCCTGCAAGGGCGTGCACCCGGACGAGGCCGTCGCCATCGGCGCCGCGATCATGGCGCACTCGCTGGCGGGCGAGGTCAACGACCAGGACGTCACGCTGCTCGACGTGCTGCCGATGCCCATCGGCATCAACAAGGTCGACGGCAGCATGCACGTGCTGTTCCAGAAGAACCAGCCGCTGCCCGACTACAAGACCCGCACGCTGACGACGTCCAAGGACAACCAGCGCTCCATCATGTTGCGGATCTACCAGGGCGAGAGCCGGATGGTGGCCGACAACGAGCTTCTGGGCACCTTCGTCTTCCAGGGGATCCGACCGGCGCCGAAGGGCCAGGTCCAGATCGAGGTGACCTTCCACATCGACTCGGAGGGCATCCTGAACCTGACGGCCCGCGACAAGGCGACGGGCCAGATTGTCGAGAGCACGCTGAAGATCAGCGGGAAGTCGGAGAAGGAGAAGAGCGGCAAGGGCAAGGGCGCCAAGCCCGGCGCGCGCCCGGGGGCCAAGCCCGGCGCCTCGCGCGGACCGGCCCCGCTCAACATGCCCGGCTCCAGCATGGCCAGCGCCATCGGCGGCGACATGGACGACGACGACGTCGAAGACTCCGGGCAGATGGACATGGGCGACGAGCCCTCGTCCCACCGGGGCCTCCCGCCCGCGCCCGTCCAGCCCTCCACCCCCGCGCCCGCTCCGCGCGCGGAGGAGAAGCCGGCCGCGACGCCGAGCGTGACGGTGACGGTGCCCAAGAAGGTCGAGGAGCCCCAGGGCTTCTTCGCGAAGATCGCGGCCTTCTTCCGGCGGCTGTTCGGCAAGAAGTAGTGGGCGGGGGCCCGCTCGCCCACGTCCGCGTCGTCCTCGTCCGGCCCCAGCAGCCCGGCAATGTCGGCGTGGCCGCGCGCGCCATCGCCAACCACGGCGTCGGCGGCCTCACCCTGGTGAGCCCGGAGGGCTTCGACCCCGAGCGCGCGCGCTGGATGGCGCCGGGGGCGGCCAGCGTCATCGACGAGGCGCGCTTCTGCGGCAGCGTGCTGGAGGCGGTAGACGAGGCCGGGCTGGTGGTCGGCACCACCGGGCGCTCACGCCGCTGGCGTTGGCCGGTGCTGGACCCGCCCGCGCTGGCGGAGGCGGCGCTGGCTCAGGAGGCGCCGGTCTGCCTGCTCTTCGGGCCGGAAGACAAGGGGCTCTCCAACGAGGACCTGGCGCTCTGCCACGCGATCCTGAGCCTCCCGGTCGCCACCCACGCCTCGCTCAACCTCGGCCAGGCGGTCACCGTGACCTGCGCCGGGCTGCTGCAGGCCGCCAGCTCCGCCGGGGTCGCGGGCGAGCCTGCCCGCCGACAGCGCCCGCGCCGCGGAGACCCCGATCGCGCCTACGAGAACGCGGAGCCCGAGCCCTTCGCCCCGGTGGGCCGACAGGCCGAGCTCGTGGCCCTGGCGGCGACCCTGCTTCAGCAGGCCGAGTATCTGCCCGGACGCTCCGAGGAGCAGGTGCGCGGCAGCCTCTACCGGCTGCTCGGTCGCGCGGAGCCGACGGTGGACGAGCTGAATTTCCTGTTCGGGATGGCGAAGAGCCTCGCGTTCGCGCTCAAGGCGCGATCGGGACCGTAGCGTCGTTCGACCAGCCCTGGCTGGTCACGATCGCGGGCCAGGTGGCGGTGGGCGGGTCGGCGCTCTCGTCGATGGTGAGCTGGTCGGCCTCGGCCGTCTCCAGGCTGTTGGCGACCTCGCGGACCAGCGCCTCCCAGCGCAGGTCTCCGGCGGTGGGGAGCCAGGGGATGTCGCCGTCCAGGATGAGCTCCTCGCTCGCGGAGAGCGGGTAGCTGAGCGTGTGCGCGCGCCCCGCCGGGTCGGTCCACTCCGCGCTCCCGCTGACCCGCGGCACGTCCGCGCAGCCCTGGAGCACGGACGCGCTGCTCTCCCCGACGCGCTCGCCGTCCATCACGGCGACCAGCCCGAGCTCCAGCCCCTCCCCGTCCCCCTCGGCGTCCAGCTCGAGCGCGAGCCCGCTCCAGCCCAGCAGCCGCGCGCCCTCGATCTCCAGGGTGACGCTGGTCGCGTTGGCGCGAGAGAGGGCGCTGACCTGCGCGTCCGCCCCCAGCGCCGCCGACAGCCGCGCGGAGAAAGGCGGCGAATCGCCCACGACCACGTCGTCCCACAGGCCGTCCTGGCCCGCGCAGGCCTCGCTGGCCATGGCCGCGCTCAGCAGCGTGGCGGTGACCGAGGGCCCGGCGACGTAGGCCGCCTCCTGGGCGAGCCCCAGCTCTACCGCCTGGAGCGGCTGGTCGGGCTGGGTCGCGCAGCCGGAGAGCAGCAGGAGCAGCGCCGCGGCGCCGCGCTCAGAGGGTCGGGCGCACATGGAAACCCTCCGGGATCATCACCGCCTCCTCCCGCGTGAGCTCGACGGCGTCCACCCGCGCCATGGGCGGGCCCTGGTGGCACCAGGCCACCAGCGCGTCCACCGCGGCGGGCTCACCCTCGACCACGACCTCTACCGAGCCATCGCGCCGGTTGCGCACCCAGCCGCGGACGCCGAGGCGCTCGGCCTCCACCTGGGTGGACTGCCGGAAGTACACGCCCTGCACGCGCCCCTGGACGACCAGGTGCGCCCGGGTCATGCGCCGCCGCCCAGCAGGGCCAGCAGCCCGGCCTCGTCCAGGACGGCGAGCCCGAGCTCCTGCGCCTTCGTCAGCTTGCTGCCCGCCGCCTCACCGGCCACGACGTAGTCGGTCTTCTTGGAGACCGAGCCCGCCACCTTGCCGCCGGCCGCCAGGATCTTCTCCGCCGCCTGCTCGCGGGAGAGGGTGGGCAGGGTGCCGGTGAGCACGAAGCTCTTGCCGGCGACCCCGGCCACGCTGGCGGTGACCGCGGGGGCCGCCGAGGGGAAGCGCACGCCGGCGGCGCGCAGCCGGCCGATCTCGTCGCGGTTGTCCGGGGTGGCCAGGAAGTCCAGGATCTCCTCGGCCACCACCGGGCCGATCCCCGCCACGCCCTGCAGGGCCTCCGGGGTGGCGGCCAGGAAGGCGTCCACGCTGCCGAAGGCCGCGGCCAGATCTCGGGCGGTGGCCTCACCCACCATGGGGATGCCCAGCGCGTACAGGGCGCGGTCCAGGGGCCGGTCCTTGCTGCCTTCGATGGCGGCAACCAGGTTGGCGGCGGACTTCCGGCCCATGCGCTCGAGATCGGAGAGCCGCTCCACGCTGAGCGCGTAGAGGTCCGAGGGCCGGCGCACCAGCCCGGTGTCCACGAGCTGCGCCACCAGCTTCTCGCCGAGCCCGTCGATGTTCATCGCCAGCCGGCTGGCGAAGTGGGTGAGCCAGGCCTCGAGCTGGGCCCGGCAGCCCAGGCGGTTCGGGCAGCGGATGGTGACCTTCTCGGGCTCGTCCGGGTTCTGCTCGCGCACGAGGTGGGCGCCGCAGACCGGGCAGCCCTCGGGGAAGCTCGCCAGCGGGCGCGCCTCGCGGCCGTCCTCGGGGATGACGGCCTCCACGCGCGGGATCACGTCGCCCGCGCGAAGGACCTCCACCAGATCTCCGACGCGCAGCCCGCCCAGGTATTCGGGCTTGTTGCGCATCTGGTACTCGTTGTGCAGCGTGGCGTTCCGCACGGTCACGCCGCCCACGCGCACGGGGTCGAGCACGGCGACCGGGGTGACGACGCCGGTGCGCCCCACGCCGAAGTCCACGCGGGCCAGGCGGGTGCGCACGCGGGGCGGCGGGTACTTGTAGGCCACGGCCCAGCGGGGGCTGCGGGTGACGAAGCCTAGGATCTCCTGGAGGTCCAGGCGATCCACCTTCACCACGGCCCCGTCGATCTCGTAGTCCAGCGTGTGGCGCAGCTCGCCGAGCTGGCGGATGCGCTCGATGACGGCCTCGACGCCGAGGCAGACCTGGTTGAGCGGGTTGATGCGGAAGCCGAGCTGGGCCAGGTGCGCGAGCGTGGCCGAGTGCGTGCCGTGCGTGTCCTGGTCGAAGCCCTCGCCCAGCGAGTGAGCGTAGAAGTGCAGCGGGCGGCCGGCGGCGATCTTGGGGTCGAGCTGGCGCACGGTGCCGGCGGCGGCGTTGCGCGGGTTCTCGAAGGGTTTTTCGCCGGCGGCCTCGCGGGCGGCGTTCATCTTCTCGAAGCCGGGCAGGTCGAAGAGCACCTCGCCACGGACGGAGACGCGCCCCGGCGCCGACCCGGTGAGGGTGAGCGGCACGCTCTTGATGGTGCGCACGTTGTGCGTGACGTCCTCGCCCACCTGCCCGTCGCCGCGCGTGCCGGCGCCGACGAAGACGCCGTCCTCATAGACCAGCTCCATCGCCAGCCCGTCCAGCTTGGGCTCCACGATGTAGGCCAGGGGCGGCTCCCAGGCGCCCGCGCGCTCCAGGATGAAACGGGCCCCGCCGCGCAGGGTGCCGCGGTTGTCCCGGCTCTCCTCGAAGTCGCGCATCTCCTCAGATGAAAACGCGTTGGCCAGCGAGAGCATGGGGACGCGGTGGGGGAAGGGCTCGAGCCCCTCGACCGGCTGGTCGCCGACGCGCTGGGTGGGGCTCTCCGCCTTGCGGAGCGCGGGCCAGGCGGCCTCGAGGGCCTCGAGCTCGCGGTAGAGCAGATCGTACTCGCGATCGTCGATCTCGGGCCGGTTCAGCACATGGTAGAGGTGGTTGTGCCGGTTGAGCTCACGGGTGAGCTCCTCCACACGCGCCTTCGCCTCGGCCTCCCCATAGGCCTCCCAGCGCGCGCGGCGCTGCTCCAGGTTCTCGGACATCGGGCCTCCGCCTGCGCCGGCGGGCTCGCCAGCCGCTGTCATGTACCGGGCGCGGGCGCGGCTGGCCAGTGTGCCGGGACCCGGATCCCAGATCCCAGAAACGACAACCCCCCGGACAGCCGGGGAGGCTGCCGGGGGGCTGGTTGGCACCGAACGTTCGGTCGGGAATCCCCTACAGAGTCTCTCGCGATGGGACAGCCACCCTCGCGCGCCTCACGGCGCTTCGGGCCGCCTCTCGGGAGTTGGTGGGGTCTTCAAGGTCGCTGGCGTCGTCGCCACTGCCGCGCGCGCGGCAGCACGGTCTCGCCATCAGCGCTCGGGTCACGGGTCGTTGGCCTTCCCCGTTCACCCTCCATGGTCTTGACACGGTTTGTATCGGACCTTCGAGGGACACCCCGTGGCGCGTACGTCATTGACGTGCGGCCTTCCTGACCTTCACTTCTCCTTCAGAGACATAGAGATTGCTCTCTCTCTGTTCCATGCGGCTCTTGTCCTCGCGTCGTCGCGGACACCGTGTCGTGAGACACCGACATCACGCTCCGAGCGCCAGGGCTCGAGCTCCTCTCCTGGGGTTTTCCAAAGACGCCCCTCCATCGAGATTCGAACCGCGCGTCCACTCCCGAGCGGTCACCCGCTCTTCGGCCCGAGGTTGCCACCCTCGTGCTCGTTCCGTCCTTGCCGTTCCTCCCGGCTTCGACGGCTTCCTCCGCGCGCTTCGTCGCAGGTCTGTTGCACCCTGCACCCGATCCTGGGGTTCGGCGCGTTTCAGGCTCCACCGCTCGCGAACATCTCTCGATGCCGCGCGCGATCTCTGCCTTCCCCGGCGCCGCGCTTCACACCCTTCAGAGCCTTCCCCTCGCCGACCGCCGTACCGCGTCACCGCGGCCCTTGCCCTCTCACCGTTCGTGCGCGTCCCGAAGGACACACCCCGATCTCAGGGCTTTGCTCTGCCGACGAGTCCGTTGTCTCGGGAGGCGTTGCCGCCAACCTCGACCCGATGCTCTCCTGGGCTTCGTTCCCCTCCAGGGTCCTCCCCGAATTCTCTGCGCGATCCGTCTCCCGCCGAAGCGGGGTTCACATCGCTGGACCTCCCTTGGACTTTCGCGACGCTCGCGCGCCGCGGTCCTGCGAAGATCCGCCAGAGGGATCCGGTGGCGTTGTCCCTGCCTCGAGAGGCAGGGCTGCCGACCCTCCTGGGGTTCCTGACGTCAAAGATCGTCTCGAGGTCGCCCTCGAGGCTTCTCTCTTCGGTTCGGCGACCGAACGTCTCGGTGCCGCACGTAGTTATTGCAACCCCCGTGCCAACCTCCGCCTCATGGTCAAACGCCGACTCTCGCGGAGGCGCCGGGAAGCACATTGCCCAGCCTCTCGGCCACCCTGCGCCGGCCCCGGCCGGGGGCGCTCACCCGATCACACCGTCAGGGAGCGTGCTATCGCGCGGGAAGGGATCTGGATTGCCCTTCGGGAAATGATCTTCCCAACGCGGATCAGGCCACCAGGGCGGCGATGGCCGGGCAGCGCAGCTCGACGCGGGTGAGGCCGGCGAGCTGGTGGCGACGGAGCAGCCCGGCGTCCAGGAGGGGCTCGTCGAGCTCGGGATCGGCGGGGAGGGGCTCGCCGGGGAGCAGGCGCTGGAGGCGCTCGGCCAGGCGTCCGTCGGCGCAGGCGATGTCCACGGCCCCGCGCAGCTCATCGGCCAGGACGCCGAGCTCGCCCAGCAGGGCGTCCGGGTTGAGGACGGGGGTGCGCCCCTCCGCGAGCCGGTCGGCGAAGGCCTCGACGAGCCCGGGGACGCCGCCGGTGAAGCGGGCCAGGGAACGGAGGGCTCGGCTGGGGAAGGGGCCGCCCCGAGACCGCAGGGCCTCCTCGGCCTCCTCCTCGCCGTAGTCCGCGAGATCGAGGTGGACGGCGCCGGGGATCCCGCTGCGCGCGGCGGCTCCCCCGGAGAGCAGGAGCAGCGAGCGGCGCTCGGGGCCCGCCGCCAGGACGTGCCCGCACCAGACCTCGCCGATGTCCTCCAGGACCTGCACGGGGAGGCTGTCCACGTCGTGGGCCAGCAGCGCGACGGGGGCGCGCAGGGTCTCCTCGGTCTGCCCGAGGATCTGGGCCAGGCGGACGCGGAATCCGCGGCGATCGGCCACCGCCAGCGGGGCGCTGTGGACCCAGCGCGGCTGGCCGAGCTGCGCGAAGACGCCGAGCGCGATCTGCCAGCCCTCGGCCTCGGGGCGCCCGCGGGCCGCGCGGAAGCTGACGGTGCGGCAGCCGATCCCGGGCTCGCCCACGGCGAGCTCGAGCGCCAGATCTTCGAGGAAGACCCTGGGCTGGCTCCAGCGCGGGGTCGTCAGCAGCACCGTGGCGCTGCGCCGGAGGCCGACGCGGATCTTCCGCGCCGTGCGCGCCCGGTGCGCGCCCTCCAGCCTCACCTGCTCAGGGTCGAAGAGCGCGGGTCGGGCCAGCGAGCTGTGACGGAGTCGTCGTTCGATGCGCGACAAACTGCCTCCTATGCAACACGATACGCGCAGGCTCTTTTCATGTCAAGAGCGTCCCCACCCCGGCCTGTCGCCGACACGATAGGGTGGTGTCATGAGCAGCAAGGTGCTCCGGCTCGAGCCGCTCCCCGCCGCGAGCGATCCGGCGATCCTGATCCGAGCGGTGACGGCCATCGCGGCCGGGGCCCGCGGCGTGGACGCGCTCGGCGCCGCCCTGGAGCTCGGGGCGGGCATGACGCAGGCCTACGTGGACGCGGCCGTGTTCTTCGGGCTCGTGGCGCCCGGCCCGGAGATGCGGCTCACGCCGCGGGGGCTGACGCTGAGCGCGGCGGATCCACGGCGGCGGCGACGCCTGCTGGCCCAGGCCATCTGGCACACGCCCGAGGCGGCGGAGATCCTGCGCGGCTCGGGCCCGGTGCTGGCCAGCGCGCGGGTGGCGGAGTGGGTGCGCGCGCGTCAGCCGAGCCTGCCCGACCACAAGGTGGCCCGGCTCGCCGAGGCCGCCGCGAGCCTGCTGGCCCCGGCCCTGGAGTTCCCGACCGAGCGGCGCACCCGCTCCGATCAGCTCGCCCTCCCCTTCGCCAGCCCGCCCCGCGAGGCCCCGCCGATGGCGCCGCGGGACGCGCGGGAGGAGGTGCTGGACGTGCTGCGCGACGAGGGGGAGATCCCGCTGGCGCGCGCCGCGGTCCTGTGCGCGGGCCCGCCGGGGGCGCTGGCCGAGGAGCTGATCCGCGAGGATCTGGCCGAGCGTCTGGGCGAACGCCTGATCGCCCGCCCTCGGCTTTCGGGCCTGGATCCCGCGCCCCTGGACGCCACCGAGGCCCCCTTCCTGGAGGTGCTGGACCGCCGGCTGGGCCTGTGCTTCCCGTCCTCGCTCGCGGCGCTCTCCGGTGGGATCAGCGCCGTGAACGCCGGGCTTCGCGCCTCCCGGGAGGCCAGAGAGGGGGCCGCCGCGCTGGCCACCGACCCGAGAGGCCGCGTCCACGGGGGGCTGCTGCACCCGGGCGAGCGCCCTCCCCGCTCCGTGCCCGACGGCCTGACCTTGAGGCTCAGGGCGCTTCAGTGCACGCCCGCGATGTCCCTGCTCGGCGCCGCGCTCGTGCTGGAGCGACGCTCGGAGGGCCGGCTCTCGCTGCGCGCGGACGGCTCGGCGCTGCGCTGGCGGAGGGGCCTGGTGGGCACGCTCAGCGAAGCGATGGCCGCCTTCGCCCGCGCCCAGGGCTGGGTGCTCTTCCGCCCCGAGCGCGGCGGGCTCACCGACGAGAGCTGGGCCCAGGCGGCGATGGGGATGGGGCTGGCCAGCCGGGTGGAGACGCGCCTGGTCCTGGAGGAACACTTTTTTTTACGACTGGAGGATGACGTTGAAGCCAACCTGACCTTGGAGTCGCTCACGCCGCTGGTCGAGCGGCTGAGCCAGTGGCTGGACGCCCGAAGGCTGGAGCGGTGAATGTGGATCTTCGTCTACGGCTCGCTCCGAACTGGAGAGGAGAACGCGCACATCCTGGGGAACCTGCCGCGGCGATCGGGGCGGGTGCGGGGGCGGCTGTGGCGCGCTCCCGAGGGATATCCGGCGCTGGTGATCGACCCGATCGCTCCGCTGGTGGAGGGCGAGATCGTCACCGGCGCGGACCCTCGCCTGCTGGCGAGCCTGGATCGCTTCGAGGGGGTGGACCGGGGGCTCTATGAACGGCGAAGCGTGAGCGTGGAGCACGAGGGCTCGCGGACGCCCGCTTTCGCCTACGTGGTCTCCGAGCGCGTCGCCCGGGAGCGCGGCTACGAGCTGCTGGAGCTCCAGGACTGGTGTACGCGGCCGATGTGCCGCTCGCCGGGCTGAGCGAGGGATGAGACGGGGCTCCCTCTTCACGACGCCATCGCCCTCGGGTATGGTAGGGATTCACCCCCAGGTCACCGAGCGCCGTCCCCAGACCCTCGGGGCCCACCTCGGCGGGGTCTGACCCCCGGGCACTCAGCGAGGCACAGAGCGCATGTTCAAGAACATCGTCGAGTCCACGTTCCAGCGCGCCAGCGTCGCCGCCGACTACGACGAGCTCACGGTCTCCGTGGGCAAGCTGCGGATGCAGCTCAACGATCTCCGCCACGTCGTGCGGGACCTGCACCAGGAGCTCGACCGGACCCGCGCCGAGCTCGCCGAGCTGCGGGGCCTGCGGGCGGAGATCGAGGCGCTCAAGCGCGGCGGCCTGGTGGTCGCCCCCGCGGCGGCCCCCGCCCCCAGCGTCGTCACCCCGATGGAGGTGGCGGCGCCGGTCCAGGCCCCCGCCCCCCAGGCCCCCGCCCAGCAGGCGCAGGCCCCGGCTGAGCCGGCCGCCGTCGAGGCGCCCGTCGTCGAGGCGCCCGCCGCCGTCGAGGCGCCCGCCGAGGTCGGCACCCCGGTCACGCTCCAGAGCATCGCCGCGGCGGTGGCCCAGGCCGCGCAGAGCGGCCCGCCGCCCGCCCCGGAGCTCGACAGCGTCATCCGCACCGCGCCGGACGGGAGCCTCTACTGGGGCCCCCTGGACAACCCGAGCGCGCGGGCCAGGGCCTCGGGCAAGACGCTGATCATCGACCAGCTCGAGTGCATCTCCTGCGGCACCTGCGTCGAGCAGACCGACGCGGTCTTCGTGCTCCCCGACGACAGCAAGGCCGTGGCCCGCAAGCAGGAGGGGCCGATGGACGCCATCCAGGACGCCATCGACGCCTGCCCGGTGACCTGCATCCACTGGACGGACAACCCCGGGCAGTTCCCGCCGCTCAACGACGAGGCGGGCCGGAAGCTGGCGAGCTAGATCATCTAGTCCAGCTGGAGCTCGGGTCCGGCGCGCCGGGCGCGATCGATCTGTTGCACCTGGCGGAGCAGGTCGGGCAGCGCGGCGAGCGGGACCATGTTCGGGCCGTCGGAGAGCGCCTGCGCGGGGTCGTCGTGGACCTCCAGGAAGAGGGCGTCGATGCCCACGGCCACGGCGGCGCGGACGAGGTGCGGGACGAAGCGCCGCTGTCCGCCGCTGCGGTCGCCCTGCCCGCCGGGGAGCTGCACGGAGTGGGTGGCGTCGAAGCACACGGGGGCGCCCAGCTCGCGGAGGATGGGCAGGCTGCGCATGTCTACGACGAGGTTGTTGTAGCCGAGGCTCGCGCCCCGCTCGGTGAGCATCACGCCCCCTGAGCCCCCCTCGGCGCCCTGGCGGGCCTTGGCCAGGACGTGGGCCATGTCCCAGGGGGCCAGGAACTGCCCCTTCTTGATGTTGAGGGGCCGGTGGGTGCGCGCGGCGGCCACGACGAGGTCGGTCTGGCGGCAGAGGAAGGCGGGGATCTGGAGCAGGTCCACGACCTCGGCGGCGGGCGCGGCCTGCTCGGGCAGGTGGACGTCGGTGGTGACGGGCGCGCCGAAGCGGCGGCGCAGGCGGGAGAGCAGCTCGAGCCCGCTCTCCAGCCCGGGGCCCCGGAAGGCGCCGAGCGAGGTGCGGTTGGCCTTGTCGAAGCTGGTCTTGAAGATGAGGGGCATGTCGAGGGAGGCGCAGATGGCGCGGAGCGCGGCGAAGATCCGCGTGACGACGGCCTCGCTCTCCATCGCGCAGGGGCCGGCGATGAGGACCAGCGGACGGTCGGGGCCGATGTCCACGGCCTCCACCGTGGCGTCTCCTACACGAAAACCCTGAATGCTGGCGGACACGAGCTCCTTTTACCTCCATTTTGCGACCCGGGCGGGGCTGGACTCACTATACTGGTCTCAGCCCTGGGACGTCAGCCCCGATGCGAACCGAGCATGCGACCGCGTTCAAGTTCTGGACCGCCGTGGTGGACGCCGCGGTGGTCGCGCTGACCTATGTGGGTGTGGTCTACCTGCGCGCCTGGTTCGGGGCCTTCTGGCCCTTCGACCTGCTGCCCGACGCCAAGGTCGCCAGCCGCCTCTCCGCGCCCATGCACCTTCAGCTCACCGCGCTGGTCGTGGTGGTCTGGCTGCTCGGCCTCGCGCTGGCCCGCAGCTACGACGAGGCGCCGCGCCGCCGCCGCGACCTGCTGGCGATGCGCATCGCCCGCGCGACCATCATCGCCACGCCGCTGCTCATCTTCCTGCTGTTCGCGCTGCAGATCGACGAGTGGGCCCGCGTGTCGCGCTCGGTGATCGTGGCCTTCGCCGCGGCCTGCGTGGGGACGCTCTACCTGGGCCGGCGCCTGACCTGGCGCCTGCGCCGCTGGTGGCTCCAGGACCGGGCCGACCACCGCCTGCTGGTGATCGGCAGCCCGGAGGAGGCCTCTCCCTTCCTGGAGAGCCTGTTCAAGCACGCCGAGTGGGGCATCCGGGTGGTGGGCGTGGTGGTGCCCGAGGGTGAGGCGGTGACCAGCGTGCTGGGCGTCAAGATGCTCGGCACCATGAAGAACCTGCCGCAGATCCTGGTGGATCACGCGATCGATCAGGTCTTCATGACCGGCCGCACCTGGGACGTGGCGACGCTGCGGCGGGTGGCGGACGCGGCGGAGGAGATCGGGGTCCGCTTCTCGATGGACGCGAACTTCCTCGGGCTGTCGATCTCGGCGGCGGAGCTGAACGACTTCGAGGGCTGGAGCGTGCTGACCTTCAGCTCCACGCCCACGCCCTCGGCCGCGCTGATGGTCAAGCGCTGGATGGACATCGCGCTCTCGGCGATGGCCCTGCTGGCGCTCGCCCCGGTCTTCGGGCTGGTGGCGCTGATCATCAAGCTGGAGGACGGAGGGCCGGTCTTCTTCGCGCAGGAGCGCTGCGGGCTCTACGGGCGGCGCTTCAAGATGTACAAGTTCCGCTCGATGGTCATCGACGCGGAGAAGCGGCTCGCCGAGCTGCAGGCGGCCAACGAGATGCAGGGCCCGGTGTTCAAGATGAAGCGCGACCCGCGCATCACGCGGATCGGCGCCTTCATCCGCAAGTACAGCATCGACGAGTTCCCGCAGTTCTACAACGTGCTGACCGGCGAGATGAGCATGGTGGGCCCGCGCCCGCCCATCCCGTCCGAGGTCGCGCGCTACGAGCGCTGGCAGATGCGCCGCCTGTCCATGCGCCCGGGGCTCACCTGCATCTGGCAGGTGACGGGCCGGAACAACATCGTGGACTTCGACACCTGGATGAAGCTGGACCTGGAGTACATCGACAACTGGTCGCTGTTCCTGGACCTCAAGCTCATCGCGATGACGGTGCCGGTGGTGGTCACGGGATCGGGCGCGCGCTGAGCGGGCGTTGACCGGGCGGGCCGACCTTCGATAGGAATGAGGCAGCCTCGCGTGGGAGCGCCTCGTGTACCCTGTCCCCGGTTCGCCCGAAGAGCTGCTGGCCTTCGACGCCCTCCAGAGCCGCCTGCCGGAGCGCTACGCGCGGCTCAAGCACGACGCCCGCGCGCCCCAGACGGTGCTGGTCGTGCCGAGCCTCTCGCTGGATCCGGCGGAGCTCGCCAAGATCACGGGGGTCCACCACTACGAAGAGCGGATGCTGTACCTGCTGATGCTCCTGCGCAGCCCGCGGACGCGGGTGGTCTTCCTGACCAGCCAGGCCATCTCGCCCACGGTGGTGGACTACTTCCTGCACCTGCTCTCGGGCGTGCCGGGGGGCCACGCGCGCAGCCGGCTGACGCTGCTGGACTGCTGCGACCAGTCCTCCGTCCCGCTGACGGCGAAGGTGCTGCGGCGACCGCGCCTGCTCGAGCGCGTCCGCGCGGCGCTGGGCGAGCTCTCCCACGCCCACATGGTGTGCTTCAACTCGAGCCCGCTGGAGCGCACGCTGGCCGTGCAGCTCGGCATCCCGCTGTACGGTAACGACCCGAAGTTCTATGACCTCGGCACGAAGAGCGGGAGCCGCGACATCTTCCGCGAGGCGGGGGTGCTGCTACCGGACGGCTACGAGCACCTGCGCGACGCCGACGACATCGCCGACGCGCTCGCCACCCTCCAGGAGCGGCACCCCGGGATCCGGCGCGCCGTCGTCAAGCTCAACGACGGCTTCTCCGGCGAGGGCAACGCGCTCTTCTACTACGACGGGGTGGACGGGAGCTCGCGGATCGAGCGGCTGAAGCAGATTCACGCGCGCCTGCCGGAGCTGCGCTTCGAGGCCCAGGGGGAGCGCTGGGAGCGCTTCCACGCCAAGTTCCAGGAGATGCGCGGGGTGGTGGAGCTCTTCGTGGAGGGGCAGTCCAAGCGCTCGCCCTCGGCCCAGTGCCGGGTCAACGCCGTCGGCGCCCCGCAGGCCATCTCCACGCACGACCAGGTGCTCGGCGGGCCCTCGGGCCAGGTCTTCGAGGGCTGCACCTTCCCCGCGGACCCGGCCTACCGCCTCGACGTCCAGGAGACGGGGCTGCGCGTGGCCGAGGTCATGGCCCGCAAGGGCGTGGTGGGGCGCTTCGGGATCGACTTCGTCAGCGTGCCCGAGGCGCAGGCGGACGGCCCGCCGCGCTGGCGCCACTACGCCATCGAGATCAACCTCCGCAAGGGCGGCACGACCCACCCCTTCCTCACGCTGCGCTTCCTCACGGACGGCGGCTACGACCCGGAGAGCGGCCTCTTCTTCGCGCAGGGCGGCAAGCCCAAGTACTATTTCGCCTCGGACACCCTGCACTCGCCGGCCTACAAGGGCCTGCTTCCTGAGGATCTCATCGACATCGCCGTCTACCACGACCTCCACTTCGACGCGACGGTGGAGCGCGGCGTGGCGTTCCACCTCGTCGGCGCGCTCTCCGAGTTCGGGAAGCTGGGGATGGTCTGCATCGGTGACAATCTGCAGCAGGCTCAGTTCCTCTACCGGAAGACCCGTGGAGTGCTCGATCAGGAGACATCGAACACAGGGGATGGATGAGCAGTGCGTCACCACGGGTCAGCGAGACGATCGTCCCCTCCTGTGGTAGCCTGCGAGTGAGGAGTACATCTGCCATGTCGCGAGCGTTCCTGATCGCGCTGTTGACCATCGCCTGCAAGCAGGACACGGGCGTCGTGGCCCAGAAGCGCATTCTCACGACCGAGCAGAACACCTTCGACGCCGGGACCATCGCGGTGAGCGACCGCGAGACCATGACGGTGTACCTCGCCAGCACGGGGAAGGCGCCCGTGACGGTCTTCGACGTGTACCTCGAGGATCCGACCGACACGCACTGGGTCGTCCTGGACTCCTGGCAGAACGCGACGACCACCAACGAGGCGGGCGAGGACATCGAGGTCCTTGAGATCGAGGGTGGGTCGGAGAGCGATCCCACCTACGCCCCGGTCGAGATCAGCTTCCGCCCGGACGACGAGGACTACTACCACGCGACCCTGATCATCGAGTCCAACGACTCGGACCTGGTGGAGACCAACCCGGACACCGGACACAAGATCTGGAAGGTCGTCCTGCGCGGCGTGGCCCGCTACCCCTGCACCAACATCTACCCGACCTTCCACGACTTCGGGAAGCGGCCGGCGGGCGGCTACTGGGACAGCACGACGACCATCGAGAACTGCGGGACCGTGACGCTCACCGCGTCCACCTATCAGGTCACGGGCTCCGCCTCGTTCTACTCGGACTCCGTGTTCCCCATCTACGTGCTCCCGGGCAGCCGCGAGCAGCTGAACGTGGCCTGGATCCCCGCCTCCTCAGCCTCTGAGACCGCGGACGTGAGCCTGATCACCAATGACCCGGACCTCAGCACGACCATCGAGCTCATCGGGAACGACTGCTCGCAGTCGGCCAGCGACACCTGGGACGCCGACGGCGACGGCTGGTTCTCCTGCGGCGGCGACTGCGACGACAACGATCCGGCCATCAACCCCGAGGCGGTGGACGGCAAGGACGACGACGCCGACGAGATCGACAACGACTGCGACGGCAACACGGACGAGGGCGCCGGGCTCGGCGCTGACAACGACGGGGACGGGTTCACCGAGAACGATGGGGATTGCTGGGACAACGACGCTGGCGTATACCCAGGCGCTACCGAGGTCGCCAATCAGGTGGACGACGACTGCGACGACGCGGTGGACGACGGCACGGACTGGTACGACGACGACAAGGACGGCTTCGCCGAGCGCGACGGGGACTGCGACGACGACGACGCGACGACCTTCCCGGGCGCCGAGGAGCTCTACGACGTCATCGACAACGACTGCGACACCAACGTCGATGAGGGCACCTACTCCTTCGACGACGACGAGGACGGCTACGCTGAGGTGCTGGCCGATGGATCCAGCGCGGACTGCGACGACGCCGACCCCTGGGTCTTCCCCGGCGGCACCGAGGACTGCGACGGCGTGGACAACGACTGCGACGACGTCGTGGACGAGGGCGACGACGGCACGGAGGGCGGGGCCTGCGACTTCGTGGTCGAGCGCACCACCGTCTCCGCGCCGGCCAGCGAGGGCTGCGCCACGGGCGGCTCCTCCGACCGCTCTCCCGCCGGAGCCGCGCTCGCCCTGATGGGTCTGGGCCTCGCGCTCAGCCGGGCGCGCCGTCCTCGACGCTGAGGTCGGGGTGAAAGACGCCTGGTGAGACACGGAGCGCCTCCCTGTGGCATGATGCGGGTCATGCACATGGAGGCGAGATGTTCAGGGCTGCCCTGATCGCGCTGCTGGTCAGCGGATGCGGAATCGAGACGGGGACCACGGCGCAGCGGCGGATCCTCACGACGGATCACGCCACCTTCGACGCTGGCGTGGTGGCGGTCAATGACCGCGAGACGATGACCGTCTACCTCGCCAGCACCGGCCCCTCGCCGGTGACCGTCTTCGACATCTACTTCGAGGAGGAGGACACCAACTGGGTTCTCCCCGACGCCTGGGCCACCGGGACCGTCGAGACGGACGAGGGTGTGGATGTCCCCGCGCTGGTGCTGGAGGGAGGCTCCGAGACCGACCCTACCTATGCCCCGGTCGAGGTCAGCTTCCGACCTGGCTATGAGGGCTACTTCCACACCACGCTGATCATCGAGTCCAACGACACCGAGGTCATCGAGCAGAACCCGGAGACCGGCAACAGCATCTGGAAGGTGGTGCTGCGCGGCGTGGCCCGCTACCCATGCGCGAACATCTACCCGAGCTTCCACGACTTCGGGCAGCACGCGCCCGGGAGCTACTGGTCGCGTGAGGCCGTCATCGAGAACTGCGGCACCGTCACGCTCACGGCCTCCTCCTTCCAGATCGCGGGGGACACCTCCTTCAGCTCGGACTCGGTCTTCGAGATCCTCGTGCTGGCCGGCGGCGTCGACACCATGACCGTGGACTGGATCCCGCAGTCCACGGGCGCCGAGAGCGCGGAGCTCACGCTGGTCACGAACGACCCAGAGTACGACGACATCATCGAGCTGATCGGCAACGACTGCGCCAGCTCCGTGGACAGCACCTGGGACGCGGACGGCGACGGCTGGATGTCCTGCGGCGGCGACTGCGACGACTCGGACCCGGAGGTCAACCCCGAGGCGGTGGACGACAAGGACGCCGCCGCGGACGAGATCGACAACGACTGCGACGGGCGCACGGATGAGGGCGCTGGCCTCGGCGCGGACAACGACGGGGACGGCCTGACCGAGAACGATGGGGACTGCTGGGACAACGACGACGGCGTCTACCCGGGGGCCACGGAGGTCCCGAACCAGGTGGACGACGACTGCGACGGCACCATCGATGAGGGCACCGCCTGGTTCGACGACGACGGGGACGGCTTCAACGACCGGGAGGGCGACTGCGATGATCGCTCGGCCAGCATCTACCCGGGCGCCGCGGAGAGCTACGACACCATCGACAACGACTGCGACGGCAACATCGACGAGGGCACCTACTCCTTCGACGACGACGAGGACGGCTACGCCGAGGTGCAGGCCGACGGGTCCACCGGCGACTGCGACGACGCCGACCCCTGGACCTACCCGGGCGGGGGAGAGGACTGCGACGAGGTCGACAACGACTGCGACGGCGTCATCGACGAAGGCGACGACGGGACGGAGAACGGCGCCTGCGCCTTCCTCGTCGAGCGCGAGGAGCAGGTGCTGGCCGACAGCGCCGGCTGCGCCTCCGTGGGCTCCCGCGGGGCCTGGCTCGGCGCGCTGGCGGCCCTCGGGTTGATGGGGATGCGACGCCGTCGTTGAGCTCGCCCGTTGCCAGGGGCGGGCCCGGTGCCTACCCTTCGTGACCATGGACCGAAACCGGCCCTTCTACGTCATGCTGCAAGTCCTCTTCGTGGTGGGCGCCATCGTCCTCCTCGCCACCACCGCCATGCGCGGCGGCCCGGGGGGCGAGCCGCCCTCCTGGACCCAGGTCCGAGCGGACATCGCGGCGGGCAAGGTCGAGCAGGTCGTGCTCGATGGCCCCCTGGTCCACCTGACCTACAAGGCCGAGGCGCCCGGGGCGCCCACCCGCAGGCTCGACGTGCCGGTGGTGACGGCGGATGAGGACTTCGTGCCGCTGCTGGAGCAGCACGGCGTCACCTACAGCGCGACCACGCCGTCGGCCTGCGCGAGCTCGGCGGGCTACGTCGTCCCGCTGCTGGTGATGCTGGGGCTGTGGTTCCTGCTCCTCCGGCGTGACGCGGGCGCGCCCCCCGGGGTGGCGACCTTCGGAAAGTCCCAGGCGAAGCTGGCCCCGGAGGAGGGGACCGGCGTGACCTTCGCCGACGTCGCGGGCGTGGAGGAGGCCGAGGAGGAGTTGCAGGAGATCGTGCAGTTCCTGAAGACGCCCGAGAAGTTCACGAGCCTGGGCGGAAAGATCCCCAAGGGCGTGCTGCTGGTGGGCCCGCCGGGCACGGGCAAGACGCTCCTGGCGCGGGCGGTGGCGGGCGAGGCCGGCGTGCCCTTCTTCAGCATCTCCGGCTCGGACTTCGTGGAGATGTTCGTGGGCGTGGGCGCGGCGCGCGTGCGCGACCTCTTCAAGCAGGCCAGCGACCGGGCTCCGTGCATCATCTTCATCGACGAGCTCGACGCGGTGGGCAAGGCGCGCGGCGGCTCATCTCCGGTGGGCGGGCACGACGAGCGAGAGCAGACCCTCAACCAGCTCCTCGTGGAGATGGACGGCTTCGACGGGCGCAAGGGCATCATCATCATGGCGGCCACCAACCGCCCGGAGATCCTCGACCCGGCCCTGCTGCGCGCCGGGCGCTTCGACCGGCAGGTGCTGGTGGACCGCCCCGACGTCACGGGGCGCGAGGCCATCCTGCGCGTGCACGCGAAGTCGATGAAGCTGGCGCCCAGCGTGGACCTCAACACGGTCGCGCGCATGACCCCCGGCTTCGCGGGGGCGGACCTGGCCAACGCGCTGAACGAGGCCGCCCTGCTGGCCGCGCGCCAGAACAAGGAGGCGGTGGAGCTCTCCGACATCGAGGCCGCCATCGAGCGCATCGTCGCCGGGCTGGAGAAGAAGAGCCGCCGCCTCTCGCCCCGCGAGAAGCGCGTGGTCGCCTTCCACGAGGCCGGGCACGCCATCTGCGCGGCCGTGAGCCCGGGGGCGGACCCCGTCCAGAAGATCAGCATCATCCCGCGCGGCATCGGGGCGCTGGGCTACACGCTCCAGACCCCGCTGGAGGACCGCTACCTGATGAGCCGCGCGGAGCTGCGGAGCCGGCTGGTCGTGCTCTACGGCGGGCGCACGGCCGAGGAGCTCTTCTTCGAGGACTTCACGACGGGGGCCTCGGACGACATCCGGCGGGCCAGCGATCTCGCCCGGCGCATGGTCACGCAGTTCGGGATGAGCGACGCGCTCGGCCCGGTGGACTACGGCGGCGAGCGCCCGAACCCGCTGGGGATCCCCGGGGGGAGCCGCGAGATCCCGCTCAGCGAGGAGACGGCCCGGCAGATCGACGTCGAGGTGCGCCGCCTGCTGGACGACGCGCACGCCCAGGCCCGGCGCATCCTGAGCCAGCACCGCGCGCTCCTGGAGCGCATGGCCGCCCACCTGCTGGAGCGCGAGGTCCTGGACAAGGAGGGGCTCAGCGCCTTCCTGTCCGAGCTTCAGTCGTCTTCGGGCTTCGCCGAGGAGACGCCCGGCGCCTCCGCCCCGCGCTCGGGCACCACGGGCACCGCCGTCGTCGCCGGGGTCTGAGGCTCCGCCGGCGCGGGCGCGGCCCCGGGCTCACGCGGGAGCGCCGCCGCCGCCTTCTCCACCCGACCCGTGAGGGCGCGGACCTCAGCGGCGATCTCCACCGGGCTGCCCTTCTTCGCGAGGTGGTTGGCCAGGACGGCGAAGGCGTACTCCAGCTCCAGGGTCTCCCGCGGGCTCTGGGCGCGCAGGCCCGGCTCCAGCCGCTCGAAGTGCTCCTGGTAGGTGGCGAGCACCAGCGCCTTCGCCTCGGCGTTCTCGCCCGCGCTCCAGCGCCGGTGGGCCTCGGACAGCCCGAGACGCACGGCGGTGACGGTCTCGTCCACCGTCGGCGGGGCCACGGGCGCGGCCGTCTCCGTCTGGCAGGCCAGGATCAGGGCGAGGAGGGGGAGCACGACGCGATCTAACGCGCGGCGCGCGGGCGCGAGGTGCCGCCGAGCAGCCGCGCGATCACAAACGGAATGGCGCCTCTTGGGCGGGGGGGTCTGGACAGGGGGCGCGCGGGTGCCTAACCTTGGCGCCAAGTGAGGTGTGTGAATGAAACTGGACCGTTTCACCGTCAAGTCCCGCGAGGCCATCTCCGACGCCCAGGCGCTCACGGGCAAGAACGGCAATCCCGAGATTCGTCCTCATCACCTGTTCATCGTCCTGCTCACCCAGAAGGACGGCGTCATCCAGAGCCTGCTCCGCCACCTCGAGGCGGACACGGCCGCGCTCCAGCGAGAGGCGGCGCGCATCCTGGACAAGCTCCCGAAGGTGTCCGGCGCCGCCCAGGCCCGGGTCAGCCGGCAGCTCCAGGAGGTCTTCGACAAGGCCGACGCGCTGGCCCGCGAGCTCGGCGACAGCCACATCTCCAGCGAGGTGATGTTCATCGCGCTGGAGTCGGTCAAGGACGACCCGCGCCAGGTGATGCTGGACTACAAGCTGGACGGGAACCGGCTGAAGGAGGCGCTGAAGATCCTCCGCAAGGGCCAGTCGGTCTCCGGCGAGGAGAGCGAGGGCAAGTTCGAGGCGCTGGCCAAGTACACGCGCGACATGACCGAGGAGGCCCGCGCGGGCAAGATCGACCCGGTCATCGGCCGCGACGACGAGATCCGCCGCACGCTCCAGGTGCTCAGCCGCCGGTCCAAGAACAACCCGGCGCTGATCGGCGACCCGGGCGTCGGCAAGACCGCCATCGTCGAGGGCATCGCCCAGCGCATCGCCATGGGCGACGTGCCGGAGAGCCTCAAGGACAAGAAGATGCTGGCGCTGGACCTCGCGGCGCTGATCGCGGGGGCCAAGTACCGCGGCGAGTTCGAGGAGCGCCTCAAGAGCGTGCTCAACGAGATCGAGAAGAGCGAGGGCAAGGTCATCCTCTTCATCGACGAGCTCCACACCATGGTCGGCGCCGGCAAGTCCGAGGGCTCCATGGACATGGGCAACATGATCAAGCCCGCCCTGGCCCGCGGCGAGCTGCGCTGCATCGGCGCCACCACGCTGGACGAGTACCGCAAGCACATCGAGAAGGACAAGGCGCTGGAGCGCCGCTTCCAGCCGGTCTTCGTCGATGAGCCGACGGTGGACGACACCATCCGCATCCTGCGCGGCATCAAGGAGAAGTACGAGGTCCACCACGGCATCAAGATCACGGACGACGCCATCGTGGCCGCCGCGACACTGTCGGACCGCTACATCACCGACCGCCAGCTCCCGGACAAGGCCATCGACCTCGTGGACGAGGCCGCAAGCCGCCTGCGCATGGAGATCGAGAGCCTGCCGGCCCCCATCGACAGCCTGGAGCGCAAGCTGCGCGGCATGAAGGTGGAGCTGCAGAGCCTCAGCAAGGAGACGGACAAGAGCGCCGTCGAGCGCGCCGACAAGATCCGCGAGGAGATCGGCCGCATGGAGGAGCAGGTCAATGAGATGAAGGCGCAGTGGAACGCGGAGAAGGAGGCCATCGAGTCCATCCGCGAGGCCAAGGACGAGATGGGCGAGCTCCAGCACCAGCTCGAGATCGCCGAGCGCCAGGGCGACTACGCGGGCGCCTCCGAGATCAAGTACGGCCGCCTGCCCAAGCTCAAGCAGGAGGTCGTCAACCTCCAGGCGCGCCTCGACGAGCTCCAGAAGGACGGCGGCGTGCTGCGCGAGGTCGTCACCGACGAGGACATCGCGCTGGTCGTCAGCAAGTGGACGGGCATCCCGGTCACCAAGCTGACCCAGGGCGAGCAGGAGCGCCTGCTGAAGATGGAGGACAACCTGCACAAGCGCGTGGTCGGCCAGCACGAGGCCATCGTGGCCGTGGCCAACGCCGTGCGCCGCGCCCGCGCCGGGCTGCAGGACCCGAACCGCCCGGTCGGCTCCTTCATCTTCCTGGGCCCCACCGGCGTCGGCAAGACCGAGCTCGCCCGCGCGCTGGCCGAGTTCCTCTTCGACGACGAGGGGAACATGGTGCGCATCGACATGTCCGAGTACATGGAGAAGCACTCCGTGGCCCGGCTCATCGGCGCGCCCCCCGGCTACGTCGGCTACGACGAGGGCGGCCAGCTGACCGAGGCCGTGCGGCGTCGGCCCTACTCCGTCGTGCTCTTCGACGAGATCGAGAAGGCCCACCCCGACGTCTTCAACACCCTGCTTCAGGTGCTGGACGACGGCCGGCTCACCGACAGCAAGGGCCGCACGGTGGACTTCAAGAACACCGTGCTCATCATGACCAGCAACGTGGGCTCGCGCCGCCTGCTGGACGCGGGCTCCGACCGCAAGAAGGCGGTCAGCGAGGTGCTCGACGAGCTGCGCCGCACCTTCAAGCCGGAGTTCCTGAACCGCATCGACGACATCGTGGTCTTCGACGCGCTCACCCGCGGCGACATGGACCACATCTTCGAGATCCAGCTCAAGCGCATCCAGAAGTGGATGGACAAGCGCCAGCTCCACATCCAGGTGACGCCGGCCGCGCGGACGGTGCTCTGCGACGCGGGCTTCGACCCGACCTACGGCGCCCGCCCGCTGAAGCGCTCGCTCCAGCAGTACCTCGTCAACCCGATGTCCTCGGCCATCATCGCCGGAGACTACGGTCCCAACGACACCGTCAAGGTGGACGTGGAGGGCGACGAGATCACCTTCGAGCGCATCCCCGCCCCCGTCGAGGGAGAGGACGCGCCCGAGCAGCGCCCCCAGATCACCGCCCGCTGAGGCGGTGACGCGGGGGCCGGGCGCCGGGAGCGCGGCGCGCGGAGCTCAGAGCTTCAGCGCGTCGTGATCGACCCGGGTGCGCTTGTCGGCCGGCTGGCGCTGGATCTCGCCGAGCTGCTTGTCGGCCCAGGCCTGGAAGGCCGCCTTGTCGGCGAAGGGCTCGGCGGGGACGAAGACCTCGGTCTTGCCCTCGCCCTTGCACTTCGCCGCCAGGTCCATCTGCCAGGCGCCCACGCCGGCCGTGACGCGGTCCTTGATCTGGTCGCCCCAGGTGCGCCCGGTGTCCAGGACCGGCGCGACGTGGACGTTCTGCTGGGTCTTGCCGTTCTTGCACACGGCGGTCTCGGTCACCACCGTGCCCCACATGAACGAGCCGTCTCCCTGCTTCACCGCCTTGTAGCGCACGGCGGCGAGCTCGTCGGCGCCGCGCTCCTCGCCGAGGGCCTGGAGGATGACCCGGGCCTGCTCGACCGCCTTGGGCTGGAGATCCGGGGCGATGGCGACGATGGCCTTGGCCGCGTCCTGGCTGGCCTTGGCGTCCGCGCCCGAGGCCGAGCCCAGCCCGGCGGCGTCGCCGAAGGCGTTGACGATGTAGGTCTGGCGCTCGGCGTCCTTCGCGCCCAAGGCGAGCTGCGAGAGCTGGGGGATGGCCGCCCCGCCCAGGTTGCGCGCGTAGACCTCCAGCACGCCCTGAAAGCGCCCGGCGTCGCCCTTCTCGAAGGCGACCACCTTGTCCGCCAGCAGCTTCTGGATCTCGGGCGCCCGGCAGCTCGAGAGCCCGCGGTACCAGCGCTCGTTCCAAAAGTCCTCGCCCATGGTGTTGGCGGCGTTGAGGAAGAAGGTCTGCACCTCCTTCGCCCCCCCGCAGGCCTCGCTGAGGTCGGCGATGGTCTGGCCGCGATCATCGGGCTGGAGCCCCTTGAACCAGCTCACGACCTCCGCGGACGCGCCGACCCGCATGGCCGCCATCGCCGCCTCGCTGGCCTTGTCCCCGGGGATCAGGCGAGGCAGCGCCGTGGTCGCCACGCGCTTCGCCGCCGCCGCGTCGCAGGCCGCCAGATCGATGTAGAGCTGAGGCACACCCTGGGGGGTCGCCGCGCCCAGCTCCTTCTCCAGGGCCTTCGCGTCGCAGGCGGCGTGCGCGGTGGGGAGCGTCGCGATCAACAGCGTGAGCAGCGCAGAGAGCATGGGTCGGGGTCCTCCTGAAGTCGCCAGGAGACTATCACCCCAGCGCCTGCCTTGCTTCCATGGGTCGGGCGGAGACCCTTGCGGACCGCTCCGGACCGTGCCATCTTCCGCTGTGGAGGCGCTCATGCATCGGTTCTCGCTCGCGGTCCTGCTCATGGTGCTGCCCGGGTGCAGCGCGAAGGTGATCTGGGACTCGGGGCTGGTCGGCGAGACCGGGCTGAACCCCGACGAGACCGGCGACACCGCCACCGAGACGGGCGACACGGCCCCCGTGGACACCGGCCCCTCCGAGGAGGAGCTGGACGCCATCTGGGGCGAGTCGCGCCTGGTCATCACGAGCCCGAAGTCCGGCGACTTCCTGCCCTTCGGCGAGCCAGCCTCGTTCGAGGCCCACGTCGAGGACGTGGACGGCGAGATCATGGACTTCGACGAGATCCAGTGGTCCAGCGACATCGACGGCTCCTGGACCCCGGTGGGCCAGGCCTTCGAGGACGAGCTGTCGGTGGGCACCCACGCGCTCACCGCCATGGCCGAGCTCCCCAACGGCGACCGCCTCGCCTACACGGTGGGCGGGGTGCTGGTCCAGGCAGAGGACACGGGGATCTACACCGGGACGGTCTCCATCGACGTCACCGTCGAATACGACGGGACGCCGTACACCGTCACCTGCATCGGCGCGACCACGATCACGATCGACCAGGCGGGAGAGCTGGCCACCGGCGAGAGCTCCTGCACCATCTCCCTGTTCGGCTACGACACCGACGCCGCCCAGGACATCGAGCTCGCGCTGGACGACGGCGACCTGTCGGGCGAGGTCGCGCTGGACCTCTCCTTCCTCTCCTATGGCTTCGACGCGACGGGCACGGTCTCGGACGGCGCGCTGAGCGCGACCTGGACCGACGACGTCTACGGGTACGCCACGGTCGAGGGCACCCTGGAGGCCACGCGCGTCAGCCGGTACCTCGAGTCCGACTGAGATGCGCCGCTGGCTCCTGATCGGCCTGCTGACGGGCTGCGCCCCGCGCGTGGTCCGGCTGGAGAACAAGGTCCTCCGCCTGGAGAACGCCCGCCTGGAGGCCGAGCTGGCCGACGCGCGAGCCAACGCCCTGCCCGAGGGCTACACGCGGGCGGTGACGCTGTCGGTGGTGCGCGACTACGCGACGCGCGCCGGCTTCGTGGGGGCCGACGACAGCCAGCCCGGGGTGCTCTTCTACCCCATCGAGGGGCAGAACGCGACCTTCCGCCTGATGATCCAGCACTTCGAGAAGGAGAAGGTGCTGTACCTGGCGGTCACCGACTACTTCCGGCTCGAGCAGGCCCCCGACCCGCCGGCCATGGTGAGCCTGCTCACGCAGATGGCGACCATCAACTACGACCTGCTGCTGGGCAAGCTGCAGCTCAACCCGAGCACGGGCGCGATCAACCTCTCGGTGGAGCTGAACCTGGACGACGGGCTCGGCTACGAGACCTTCCGTGTGGTCGCGCGCCACCTCGTGCGCACCGCCGACGAGCGCTACCCGGACCTGCAGCGGGCGGCGGAGGGCGCCGGGCTCTGAGCGATCAGAGGCGCCGCGGGTCCTCGAGGTGCCCGCGGATGGCGCTGGCGGCGGCGACGGCGGGGCTGACCAGGTAGACGGGACCCGGCGCGCCCATGCGGCGGTCGAAGTTGCGGTTCGTCGTGCTGGCCGTGGTCTCGCCAGGGAGCGGGATCCCGGGGCCGTTGCCGATGCAGGACCCGCAGCCCGGCTCGGTGACCACGGCCCCGCGCGCCCGGAACAGGGAGAGGATGCCCTCCGCCTGCGCCGCCGCGGCCACGTCCGCCGAGGAGGGCGTCACGGTCACGCGGACGCCAGGGGCGAAGCTGCGCTCGCCGAGCACGGCGGCGGCGGCGCGCAGATCGGCCAGCGAGCCCCCGGTGCAGGAGGCGATGACCACGTTCTGCACGGGGATAGGCCCCACCTCGTCGAGGCTGCGGCGGTTGCGGCTGTCCCCCGGCGTGGCCACGGTCAGCGGGACCTCGTCGAGATCGACCACGATCTCCCGCTCGTAGTGGGCGCCCTCGTCGGGGAAGACCATCTGGTCGGCGAAGTCCTTCCCGCGCTGCGCGGCGAGGAACTCGTAGAGCGGCCGGCAGGGCTCGACCACGCCGGTCATCAGGCCGCCCTCCACCGTCATGTTGGTGAGCACGGAGAGCTCGTCCACGTTCCACTGGTCCAGACCCGGCCCGCCCAGCTGGATGACGCAGGTGTCGGTGGGCCCGGTGCGCCACTGCTCCTCGCGGAAGTAGGGGTCGCCGATGATGTGGAGGATGAGGTCCTTCGGGCTCAGCAGGCCGCGGGCGTCACCCTTGACCACGACGCGCACGGTCTTGGGCACGGTGACAGGGATGAGCCCGGTGCGGAAGGCGAAGGCCATCGCCGTGGAGCCCACCCCAAACGCGAAGGCGTTGAGCACGCCGGCCGTGGGCGTGTGGCTGTCGGTCAGCACGACGATGTCGCCCGGGGCGGCGTAGTCCTCCACCACGATGCGGTGGCAGACGCCGGCCGGCAGGTCGCGCCCGGGGCCGTGCAGCCGGATGCCGTGCTCCTCACAGACCGAGATCATCTCGGCGGCGAGCTGACGGGCCGGGCCGGAGCGGGTGCGGCGCACGTTCGCCGGCACGGCGTCGTGGTCGATCAGGACGAAGTGGTCCTCAAACGCCGCGACCTGGCTCGGGTCATGGACCTGCACCTTGCCGTAGGCCTGGGTGTACAGGGACATCACCATGCCCGCGGTGTACTCGTGGACGCCGCGGAAGGCGACCCGGCAGAGCACCTGATCGCCCGGGTGGAGCTCGTCGATCCCGAAGCGGGCCCCGCCGTCCTCGGAGGGAGATCCGCCCACCCAGGTCCGGGCGGCCAGGATCTTCTCTACCGCGTTCATCGGGCGCGCGGGGCGCGCGACCTCGTACCAGGGCTGGAGCCGGCCCTCCAGCCAGGCGGAGCCGTAGGGCAGGAGCCCGCCCACCTCGGAGACCTGCTTGAAGAAGGGGGGCAGGTCGTCGCGCAGGGCGTCCAGGTCCACGTCCTCGCCGGCCTGCAGGCGCCGCACCACCTCCAGATCGGTGGTGAACGGCATGCCGCCATAGACCATGTTCTCCTGGAAGATGCGCTGGAAGCTCTTCGCCACGACCAGCTCGATGCCCGCGCCCTGGTGCGCGACCACCGCCACCTCGCGGCTCGAGCCGCTGCCGTAGGCGTCGCCGCCCACGATGACCTGGAAGCCGCCCGTGCGCACGTCGTCCCGGGCCACGGTCTCCTTGAAGTTCTCCAGGAACCAGGGGCCCAGGATCTCCGGCGTGTAGCCGAGCGTGCAGGCCTGGCCCGAGATCATGGCGTCCGTGTTCACGCCGTAGTGCAGCGGGACGTCCAGGCTGGGGGGCGCGCCCCCCTGGAGCTGGTCGCGGATCTGAGAGGCGTCATCCGAGAGAACGAGCACGCGGCCGGTGAGCTTCATGGTCACTCCGAGGCGGGCTCCTTAACCCGCCGGATGACCACGACCCGGCCCAGCAGCGCGGAATCCACCTCCTCCTCCCAGGGGAGGATCTCCAGGCGGCGGCCCACGCCCTGCACGACGTGGACGCCCTCCTCCAGCGCGACGAAGCCCTTGATCCGCAGGGCGCCCAGCGCGCGGAGCCGCTCATCCAGGCTCTCCAGGCGCTCGCCCTCGGGGACGGCGATCTCCTCGGTGGCGAAGCTCTCGTGGCTGTGCTCGTGGGGCGGCTCGGGCTCGTGGTTGTGCGGGCCGCGCGGGCTCACGCTCTCCGCCAGCAGGAGGCGGGGATCGACGTCACCGCGCGCGCAGGGCAGCACGGGCACGCCCGGGTTGAGCGCCTCGACCACCCGGGAGAGCTGGCCCAGGTCCGCGTCGGGCACGAGGTCGATCTTGTTCAGCAGCACGATGTCCGCGCTCTCGATCTGCTCGGCGAAGGTGCCCGTGAGGTCGCGGCCCTCGTCCACCTGGTCTGCCGAGACCACCACGACCACGGCCTCTTCGGAGATCCAGTCGCGGATGGGCGGCTGGTAGAAGGTGATCTGGACGTCGTGCGGGACGGCCGCCCCGCTGGTCTCCACCACGATCCGGTCGGGGTCGATGCGCTCGCGCAGGGCGATGAGCGTGTCGTAGAGCGCGTCGTTGAGCGCGCAGCACACGCAGCCCCCGGCCAGCTCCACGAAGCTCTCCTGCCCGCCGCCCAGCAGGGCCTGGTCCACCCCGAGCTCGCCGAGCTCGTTGGAGACGAAGGCCACGCGCGCGCCCTCGCGGCGGGCGGCGTCCAGGAGGCGGCGGACCAGGGTGGTCTTGCCGCTGCCCAGGAAGCCGCTGACGATGAGCGCGGGGATCTTTCGCTCGGTCACGGGGCGCTCGCTCATGGACCCCTCAGGCCAGCTCGAGGAGCACGGGGGCGTGATCGGAGGCGCCCTGCCCCTTGCGCTCCTCGCGATCGATGCTCACGCCCTGGGCGCGGGCGAGCACGGGGGCCGTGACCAGGAAGTGGTCGATGCGCAGGCCCTGGCGCTTCTGGAAGCCGAGGTTGCGGTAGTCCCACCAGGTGTACTGGGCGGGCTCCTGCGTGAAATTCCGCAGGGCGTCGGTGAGGCCCCAGGCCAGCAGGCGCTGGTAGCGCTCGCGCTCGGGGGCGCTGCACAGCACCTGCCCCTCCCAGCCGACCGGGTCGTAGACGTCCCGATCGTCGGGAGCGATGTTGAAATCTCCACACAGGACGAGGGGTTGATCGGGGCGGTGGTTGGCCTCGAGCCAGGTTTGGAGACCATCCAACCAGCGCAGCTTGTAGTGGTACGAGTCCGAGTCTACAGCTTTCCCATTCGGAACGTAGAGATCCACGAAGCGGACTCCAGCGCATGTTGCAGCGACGGCCCGCGCCGCGTCGTCATCCTCCAGCAGGCGGATGGGACCGGCTTCTTCGAGCGGGTGACGCGACAGAATGGCCACGCCGTTATAGGTCTTCTGACCGTGCACTACGGACTGGTAGCCGCGCGCCACGAAACCTTCGTGGGGGAACTGATCCGGTTGACACTTCAGCTCCTGAAGGCACACCAGATCAGGCTGTACGCGGTCGATCCAGGCCAGCGCCCGGTCCAGCCGAGCCCTGACGGAGTTGACATTCCAGGTCGCGATTCTCATCGTAGACCCTTAACGCGCCGCGGCGGCACGCAGCGCCCGATCTTCTGCTCCGAGAGATCCACATGAAGCTCGCTCACTCCCTATGGATCCTGTTCCTCCTGCTGATCTCGCTCCCGGTCCACGCCGTCGAGCTCACGGGTCAGCTCCGCGGGACCGTCGTCGACGTGGACGGGCTCCCCGTCCCCGCGGTCGTCGTGAACCTCACCTCCCCCCAGATGCTCGGCGGCCGCAGCTCGGACACCGACGGTCAGGGCGCCTTCCACTTCCTGGGCCTCGTCCCCGGCGAGTACAAGGTGGAGGCCATCAAGGCGGGCTTCAAGACCACCGTGGCCGAGGCGCGCGTCGCCGCGGGCCAGACGGTCACGCTGAGGCTGGAGCTCCAGCTCGCCGCGGCGGGTGAGGAGCTCATCGTCGAGGCGGTGAAGCCGGTGGTGGACGTGACCCGCACGGAGACCGGCATCACGCTGTCCAAGGACATGCTGGCCGACATCCCGAACTCGGGCCGCGACTATCAGTCGGCGGTCTCGCTCTCGGCGGGCGTCGTGGGCGGCGGCAACGCGAACATGCACGGCGGGTACTACACGGGCAACCAGTACTACCTGGACGGCGTGAACACGACCGACCCGCTGACCGGCACCTTCTCGATGAACATGAACTTCGACGCCATCGAGGAGATCCAGGTCATCACGGGCGGCATGGACCCGGAGTACGGGCGCTCGATGGGCGGCGCGGTCAACGTCGCCACCCAGTCCGGCGGCAACGAGTTCGAGGGCTCGGTCCAGATCCTCTACAGCGGCACGAGCACGCAGCTCTACAAGCCGCTGCCCGAGGAGGAGGAGACCTACGACGACCAGGAGGAGCTGAACCTCTCGCTCCAGACCTACCTGGGCGGCCCCATCATCCAGGACAAGCTCTGGTTCTCCACCAGCGTGCAGCTCGACAACCTCGTCACCACCGAGAGCGTGCCCGAGGACGTGGGCCGCCCCGCCGACGACCCGATGGAGCCCCGCAAGTGGCGCAGCGTCTACCTGTACGGGAAGCTCACCTGGCAGCCCTCGGAGAACCACCGCCTGTGGGTGCAGGCCCAGGGCGACCCCACCGACATCCGCAACTCCGAGCAGAGCGTCTACACCCTGAGCTCGGGTGAGGAGTGGTTCCGCCAGGGCGGCTGGCTGGCCAGCGCCGGGCACCGCTGGATGCCCTCCTCCAACACCAAGGTCGAGACCCAGATCTACACCTCGAGCTCCTACATCAAGGTCACGCCGATCCAGTGGATCGACTGCGCCGAGTACGACGAGTGGGGCACCTGCATCGACGACCCCACCCCCTTCGAGGGCGACAACTGGTACGCCTACGACCCCGACGGCTTCAGCGTCGGCCCCAAGCAGTACTCCTACTACACGAAGCGCGACCGCGCCTCGCTGAACAGCTCCTGGCTGCAGCTCTTCCAGTTCCTGGGCGACCACCAGTCGAAGATCGGGATCCAGGCGGAGCTGATGAGCGCGTACTCGGCCTTCCCCGGCCTCGAGGACGGGCTCGAGTACTGGACCTACACGGGCGAGGATCCGGCGGACCTCGACAGCTACGAGCCCTACCTGAAGTACGTCTACGACACGAACAACGCCGCCACGCTCAAGGGCCAGCTCATCTCCTGGTACCTGCAGGACGTCTGGCACCCGATCCCCCGGCTGACCATCCGCGGCGGCGTGCGCTTCGACTACTCGAACCTCGTCACCGACACCGGCGAGTCGGTCTTCGACAGCCTCACGGTCGCCCCGCGCATCGGCGTGGCCTACGACCTCACCGGTGACGGCCGCACCAGCGTGCGTGGCTACTACGGCCGCTTCTACGACTCCGGCTACCTGGAGGTCGCCGACCTGCTGGCCAAGGAGGCGGGCGGCTACTCCTGGTACTTCTGGGACGACCGCGCCGGCGACTGGAGCTCCGAGCCCGCGGGCTCCGTGGCCCCGGCCTTCCTCAAGCACGAGGATCTCATCAACCCCTACGCCGACAAGTTCAACTTCGGTGTGAGCCGGAACCTCGGCGGCGGCTGGGGCCTCGAGTCCACGTTCATCTACGAGGAGAGCCACAACTACTGGGAGGACGACGAGGTCAACCTCATCTGGAACGAGGACGGCACGGACGTCATCGGCTACCGCAACGGCTCGGCCGAGGACCTGTACCGCCTGCGCACCCCCGACGAGGTCTTCTCGCAGTACACCTCGGTAGAGCTCGCCTTCAGCCGGCAGTTCGACGACAACTGGGGCCTGATCGGCTCGTACACCTGGGCCCACACCTACGGCGTGGACAAGGGCAACGACACCTCGCTGGCCACCGGCACGATGGACAACCCCGAGCAGTACGCCTACGAGGTGTCGGTGCTGGGCTACGACCGGCCGCACGCGGTCAAGGTGGCCGGCTCCTACCAGGAGCCCGCGATCTGGACCCTCGGCGAGAAGACCACGATGGGCGTGGTCACGGGCTGGGACTTCCGCCTCTACGCCGGGACCCCGCTCCGCCGCCTGTCCTACAACTCCTACTACCAGGGCTGGAACAACTTCTACGGTGGTGACGAGGACGGCCGCTTCCGCACGCCCGCCTACTCGAACACCGACCTCAAGCTGGGCCTCAGCCTGACCCGTGGCAAGGCGTCCTACGAGCTGACGGTGGAGTGCTTCAACGCCTTCAACAACCGCTCGGTCACGTCCTTCGACACCACCTACACCGACGAGAACGGCGAGATCGCGACGGACAGCAGCGGCGACACGCTGTGGATGAAGCCGCTCGGCTACGACGATCCGCGCTACCTCCAGCTCGGCCTCCGCGGGGAGTTCTGATCATGCGCAAGACCATCTGCCTGACCCTGCCGCTCCTGCTGGGCGCCTGCAGCCGCTACGAGACGGGCATCGACCGCACCGTGCTCCGGGGCACCGTGACCCTGGCCCCGGAGTCCTTCACCGAGGGCGAGACCGAGCAGGGGAGCAACGACGACGAGGCGTTCGGCCTGGACCTCGGCTTCGTGAGCTACCGGCCCGCCGTGGTGAGCGGCACCTGCCTGGATTACGACGCCTTCAGCGGCACCCCCTCCGGCGACCTCGACACCTACCTGTTCTCCCCGCAGTCCGACGGGACCCTGCCCGTCTCGTTCGGCTTCGACTCGGACGAGGGCATCGTCTACAGCGTGGTGGTCTACGACCTGGCGGCGGTGGACGCCGACGGCAACCCCACGGCCATCGCCGGCGGCCTGACCGTGGACTCCGGCGGGGCCTACGGCTTCGAGGTCGAGGTGAGCGCAGGCGGCGACTACGCGATCGTGGTCGGCGGCACGCGCAACGCCAACGAAGCGCCGAACGACTACACGCTGACGGTCTACGGCTTCGACCCCAACGGCTCGGACGTGCTGGTGGGCGCCTACGCCGAGCAGGACCCGCTGGCCCGCACCTACCCGCTCGGCGGCACCTCGCTGTCCACCTTCGAGTGGGACGACGCCACGCTCTCCTGGAGCGGGAGCTACGAGGTGCTCTTCATCCGCTCGCTGACGACGAGCTACGAGAACGAGGAGACCGAGGAGGGCCGGACGGACGAGGTCAACGAGGCCATCGCGTCCGTGTGGATGCACGCCGGCACCTACACCAACCTGAACTCGGCCATCCTGGCGGGCGTGAGCTACGCGACCACCGCGGTCGAGGTCTCGCTGAGCACGGACGACGCCGAGCAGCAGATCGTCGAGGGCGTGGACCTGGTCATCGACGAGACCCAGCCCATCCAGATCGGCTGGGAGTTCGCCGAGACCGAGCCGAACGACGTGGCCATCGACGGCACCACCTACAACCTGTCGGGCGACCTCAGCGGGGCCAACGTGCTGCCCACCTCCTCGGGCCTCGGCTACGTGGACGTGCTGAGCGGCTCGCTGGAGTACACCATCGACGACCCGGGCTGGGCCGATGACAACGACGTCTTCGCGCTCACCGTGTCCGAGAGCGTGGGCGCGGTCATCTCCGCGGAGTGGTCGGACGCGGGCGCGGACGTGGACCTGCACCTCTACGACAGCACCGGCACGCTCATCGCCGCGGGCTGGGCGGTGGCGAACTCCAACCCCGAGGTGGTGAACACCGCCGACTGGGGCATCACCTTCGAGCCTGGCCAGACCTACTACGTCGGCCTGTTCGGATACTCGGGGACCGCCGGCTCGAAGGACTGGAGCATGTCCATCGAGTACACGAGCCCCTGAGGCTGGGGCGAGCCCCGTGACGCCGGAGACCGAGGCCCCGCGCGCGCCCGCCCGGGACGGGGCGCGCGCCCGCTGGGAGGCCCTGGCCACCGACCCTGTGGGGCGCTGGGTGCGCCTCGGGGTGGAGGTGATCTGGTACCTCGCGCTCCTGCTCGCGGTGTGGGCGTGCTGGGGCGCGCCGCAGGCGTGGTTCTCCTACCTGGGGATGTGAGCGTCGGACTGGCGCCTGCCCGCGGACCCATCTACTGTGGGTACCCGGGGGACTGTTCAGGGTGCAGATCCTCGGACCGGAGCGCCTGGACGCTCAACAGATCGGCGTCGAACGTGGGCGCATGCGCGCGCTCCTGCGCGGGGCTCCGCCCGGGGCCGTGGTGGTGGCGACCCGCAGCGACGGGGCGCTGGCGCGGGCGGCGCTGGGGGCGCTGGACGCCGGGCGCGCCCTCCTTCCCCTGGACCCCCAGGCCCCCGCGGCCGAGGTGGAGGCCCTGCTCCCCGGCGCCGGGCTGCTCCTGCTCGACCCCGAGCCCGCCGCCCGCTGGCCCCTCCCGCCGGGGGCCGAGCTCCGCCTCGTCGCCCCGGGCGCCCGCCGCAGCGCCTGGCAGCGCCTGCTGGGCCGCGGCGAGCCGATCCGTAGCTTCCCCGGCTGCCTCGACGGCCTCGACCCGAGCCCTCCCGAGCCTGTCTCTCTTGAACAGACCGCGCTCCTCCTGAGCACCTCCGGCACCACCAGCGCCCCGCGCCTCGTCCCCTGGACGCGCGAGGCCGTGCTCGCCCAGCAGACCACCCTCGCCCAGGCCCTCGAGCTCGACGCGCAGAGCCGCCTCCTGAACCTGCTGCCCCTGCACCACATCGACGGGCTCGTGATGGGCCTGCTGGTGGCGGAGCACGTCGGCTGCGCGCTGGTCCGCACGCGCGGCCCGGTCCTCCAGCACCTGAGCGAGGTCCTGGACAGCGTGTGGCGCGAGCGCGTCACCCACCTCGTGCTCACCCCCGCGCTGCTCTCCATGCTGCTGCGCGCGGGCGAGGACCTCCGTGAGCTCTTCGACGCGCGACGCTTCCGTTTCTTCATCTCCACCGCCGCGCCCCTGCCCGACGCGCTCTGGCGCCAGGTCGAGGCGACCACCGGGCGCCCCGTGGTGAACGTCTACGGGCTCACCGAGACCGGCAACCTCCTCTTCGCCGGCCCCGATCCCGCCACCCGCCGGATCGGGACCGTGGGCCGCCCGCGCGACTGCGAGATCCGCGTCGTGAGCCCGGAGGGGAGCCCGCTGCCCGTGGGCGAGCCGGGCGAGCTGGAGATCCGCGGCCCCAGCGTCACCCGCGCGCCCCCCGACCCCGGGCGCGCCCTCCGCCAGGGTTACTACCCCACCGGCGACCTCGCCACGATCGAGCCCGACGGCCTGGTCCGCGTACACGGGCGCCTGAAGTCCATGCTCTCCGTGGGCGGCTTGAAGGTCGAGCCCGGCGAGGTCGAGCGCGCGCTGCTGGAGCACCCCGCCGTCCGCGACGCCCAGGTCCGCGGCGAGCCCGACCCGGTCTGGGGCGAGCGCGTGGCGGCCGAGGTGGTGGCCGAGGGCGTGAGCGAGGCCGAGCTGGCGAGCTTCCTGCGCGAGCGCCTCTCCGAGCACAAGATCCCCCGCCGCTGGCGCCTGGTCGATCACCTGCGCCGCGGCGAGACCGGCAAGCCCCAGGCCCGCCCCGAGGATCCGCTGGAGGAGCGCGTGCTGGACCTGGCGGCCCGCGTCTTCGGGGCGAACCGGGCCACGCTCACCCTCTCCGCGCGCATCGGCGAGCTCCCCGGCTGGGACTCGCTCGGGCACCTGGATCTGGTGGACGCGCTGGAGCGCAGCTTCGAGGTCCGCATCCTGGGCCGCGACCTCCTGCGCCTGCGCTCGCTGGCCGACGCGGTGGCCCTGCTGGAGCGCGCCCATGGCTGAGGCCTGGAGCCCGCTCCTGCCCTGGCGGATCGTCGCGGCCCTGGTCGCGCTCCTGGTCCTGGAGGTGGGGCGTGAGATCGGCTGGAGCTGGGACGTGGCGTCGTCCACCACAGACGCCACGCTGAGCACCCTCGACACCACCCCGGCGCGCAGCGGTGGCGACGCCCTGCTCATCCTCGGCAATTCCCGCGTCGGCTTCGCCATGCAGGAGCGCCGGCTGACGGACCAGGTGGGCAGCGCGGCGGGCATCGACGGCCCGACCCACCTGGTCTTCGGCCCCGAGCTGGTGGCCACGACGCTGGAGCAGGGCCTGTGGCGGCTGGTCGCCTACCACCCGAGCGTGGTGGTGGTGCAGATCGACCTGCTCTTCCCGCTGGGGCCCAAGCGCCGGGAGAACAACCCCGTGGGGCGCCTGCTGGCCTTCGAGCGCTCCGGCCCCGATCTGGAGGCCGGGCTCCAGCTGCTCTCACGCCTGTGGTGGGCGCGTCGGGTCGTGCTGGAGGTGCCGATGGGCAGGACCATGGCCGGGCGCCTGGGGGCGAGCTGGTGGGCCGAGCGCCGCGCACTGCACGATCGCCTGCGCGCGCTCGACCTCGAGGTGCTCGCCGAGGACGAGAGCTGGCCGGACCCGCTCTACCTGGACGGGCTCCACTTCAGCGCCGAGGGGGCGTTTACCTTCCGCCGCTGGCTCGGTCAGGAGCTGGCGGAGCCCTGATGCCCTACGTCACCTCCACCTTCCTGCTGTTCGCGCTCGGCTTCGTCCTGGCGGCGCGGCTGCTGGAGGGGCGCCGCTGGCCCGTCGCCCGCGACCTGCTCTCGCTGGGCTTCGTGAGCTGGTGGGACGGCGAGGCCGCCCTGGTCGCGGTGCTGCTGGGGCTCGGCGCCTGGCTGCTGGGGCGGCGCCCGGGGCGGCGCCTGTTCTGGCTCGGGCTGCTGGGGCTGGCGGCCCTCTTCCTGGGGGAGCGCGTGCTGGTGCGGGAGCTGAGCGCAGGCGCCCTGCTGGCCCCGGCCGGCTTCGGCTTCTTCATCATGCGCCTCGCCCACTACTGGATCGAGTCCGCGCGCGAGAACCTGCCCGAGCACGGCCCCCAGGACGTGATCGGCTGGCTGCTCTACTTCCCCACGGTGCTGGTGGGGCCGGTGCAGCGCTTCGACGACTGGCTGCGCTGGGAGCGGCGCCGGCGTTGGGACGAAGAGGACGCCGCCCTCGGGCTGCGGCGCATCCTCTACGGCTACGTGCGGGTGGTCGTGCTCTCCTTCTGGCTGGTGGGGACCGTCCTTCCGGCCTGGGCCGGCTACTTCCCCGAGCAGCTGTTCTGGACGACGCTGGGCGCGCTGAGCCTCTACCTCACCTTCTCCGGGCTCAGCGGCGTGGCCATCGGGCTCGGGCGGCTGGGCGGGCAGCGCGTCCCCGAGAACTTCGACGCGCCCTTCCTCCAGACCAGCCTGCCGGGCTTCTGGCGCTCCTGGCACATCACGGTCTCGGAGTGGTGCCGGACCTATGTGTACCTGCCGATCCTGGCCCGCACCCGGCGCGCGACGCTGGCGACGGTGGCGGCGATGTCGACCTTTGCGCTCTGGCACGAGCTGAGCCTGGGCTACCTGCTCTGGGGGATCTGGCACGCGCTCGGCCTCGCGCTGTGGTCCCGGCTGCTCCCGCGGGAGCTCCCGCCGCGCTGGCGCCCGCTGGGCTGGCTTCTCACGATGAGCTGGGTGATGGCGGGCTTCTGGATCCTGCGGGCCTGGCCGCGCTGGCTCGCCTGGGTACAGCGTTGATCGCCCGGATGCTGGCCGCGGTCACCGACCCGAAAGAGCTGGCCCCGGGGACGCGGGCGCTCCGGACGCCCGAGGGCTGGTGCGCGAGCCACCCGATCCCGCTCGCGCAGCTCAACGCGGCCCGCCCGGAGGTGGCGGACCCGGGCTTCCTGGACCTCGTGTCGCGGGAGCACGCGGGCGTCTGGTCGCGCGTGAGCGTCACGCGAGCCCTGGACGGGCTGGGGCCGCTGCTCGAGGCGCGGGGCTATCACCCGCGCGACCCGGTGGAGCTCTGGAGCCTGGATCTGCGGGGGAGACCCGCGCCCGAGGCGAGGGCGGAGGTGCGGCTGGCCCGGACGGCCGGCGAGGTGCGGGGCTGGTGCGCGGCCGCGCTGCGCCTGCGCGGGCTGCCCGAGGCGCTGGATCCGGGCCTCCCCTGGGGGCTCCTGGTGGGGAGCGCGCACCACCTCGTCCTGGAGGAGCGCGAGGGCGAGGTGCGGGGGGTCGGCGCCCTCCAGGTGATCGGCGGGCACGGGATCGGGCTCCTCTGGGGGGCGGTCACGGCGCCCCGCTGGCGCAGACAGGGCGTTCATCGGGCGCTGCTGGAGGCGCGGCTGGTCCTGGCGCGGCGGGCCGGGCTGGAGCTCGTGCTGGCCCTGGGGGCGCCCTCGGGCGGAGGCCCCGCGCTGGCTCGCGCCGGCTTCGCGCCCTCGGATCAGTGGGTCCACACCTGGGATCGGCCTCCTCGACCGCCAGAGCGCTCAGGGCAGGGCGGGCTCGGCCAGCAGGGCTGAGGCGGCGCGCAGGTCCACCTTCCCCGTGGGCGTGAGCGGCAGCGCCTCGCAGGCCCTCCAGAGGCGCGGCAGCTCCCGGGCGCAGAGCCGCTCGGTGAGGGTCAGGCGCGCGCGGCGCTCCCAGGCCGGGCTCAGCGGCGGCCCCACCACCAGGGCCCCCAGCACGGGCTCCCGCTCCAGGCCGTCCACGGCGACGACGACGACCTCCAGGCCCAGCGCGGCGCGGATGACCTGCTCGACGTCCTCGAGCTGCACCTTCTCGCCAGACGGCAGCGTGAGCAGGCGCGCGGCCCGTCCGCGGACGTGCAGGCGCCCCGCCGCGTCCAGCCAGCCCAGATCCCCCGTGCGCACCCAGCGCCGCGCCGCGTCGGAGAACAGCGCGCCGCCGCCCAGGTAGCCCGAGGCCGCCGTGGGGGGCGCCACCTCGATCCTCCCCTCCCCCGTCGTCTCGCGGCCCGCCTCGTCGAGCACGCGCACGGGCACCATCGGCCTCCCCATCCCTACGGGGGCGAGGCCGCCGGGGGTGGCGATGGCGGCGGCCACCAGCCCGGCGGACTCGGTGAGTCCGTAGGTGTGGATCACGGCCACGCCCAGCGCGTCGGCGAGCCGCTGCCGATCCCCGGCCTCGATGGCGCCTCCGCCCAGGGCGACCGCCCGCAGCGAGGGGCCCACCAGGGCGGCGTGGCGCTCGGGCGCGCGCAGGCAGGCGCGGGCGAAGCCGGGCCCGGCGTGTAGGAGATCCAGGGCGTGGGTCGCGGCGAGGTCGAGGAGCTCCGCCGCGCCGGCCCCGGGCGGCAGCAAAACGGTGGTCGTCCCGCGATAGAGGGGCGCCAGCAGCAGGCGGTACCCGGTGACCGTGTGGGGCAGGGCGGCGCAGCCCTCGCGGGCGCCGGCGCGCAGGAGCCCGGTGGCGACCCGCGCGGCCTCGCTCTCGGCCTCGATCTGCGCCAGCCGCCCCAGCCCGCCGGCCAGGGCGCGCCAGGAGAGGCGCACGCCGCGGGCGGGGCCCGTGCTGCCCGAGGAGAAGAGGACGACGGCGTCCTGGTCGGGGTCCACGGGGGCGGGGGGCGGAGCGGGCTCGAGCCGGGCGAGCGCCTCCCCCAGCGCGGCGTCCAGCTCCAGCGTGCGCGCGCCCTCCCAGAGGCGGGCGAGCTCCTCCGCGTGCGTCGGGGGCGCCTGAGGCGGGAGCAGGGCCAGCGTGACCCCGAGGCGCAGCGCGCCCAGCACGGTGAGCAGCGTCTCCACCTCCGGCCGCGCGACCAGGATGGCCCGGTCTCCCGGCCCGAAGCCGAGGGCGCTCAGGGCGCTCACGGCGCGGCGGCTGAGCAGATCCAGCTCGCCCACGGTGAATACGCTGCCGTCTGCTGCGTCGATCAGGTAGGGCTGCTCCGCGCGGACGAGCGCGCTCGCCCAGGCGTCCGCGACGTGCGCCGGCCCTCGGGTGTCCATGAGACCCCGATTAACGCCCCAGAGCGGCGGCCCGTCAATTGAACATCTGTTTGGGTAGCGGGTACGATGGTCGTCCATGAGCCACGAAGCCCGCGACCCTGGCGCCGCGACCCCAGCGGCCGATCCCGCGGGCGCGTACTGGGCGCGCCGGGCCGCGGCCTGGGGGCGGGTGCGTCCGCCCTGGCGCCCGAGCCCCGAGGTGATCGCCGCCACCGCGGCCCTCGCCGAGCTCCCGCCGGGCGGGACCACGCTGCTGCTGGGGGTCACGCCCGAGCTCGCCGAGCTCGCCGCGGCGCGGGGGAGGCTGGTGGCGGTCGATCGGTCGGAGGCCATGATCGCGGCGCTGTGGCGGGATCGCGGGCCGCTGGCGCGCGCGCGCTGCGCGGACTGGCGCCGCCTGCCCCTGGAGGACGGATCGGTGGACCTGGTCCTGGGGGACGGGGTGCTGTCCCTGCTCTGCGCCGAGGACCGGGCGGCGTTGGCGGCGGAGCTTCACCGGGTCCTCCGCCCGGGGACCGCCTTCGTCACGCGGATCTTCGCCCGACCACGCTCCGCCGAGCCCGCCGCGCGGCTCTTCGAGCGGCTGCGCCGGGGTGAGCTGGCCAGCGCCGAGAGCCTGCGCATGCGCCTGCTCGCCGCCCTGCATTCGGACGCGCACGACGAGGGGGTCCCCGTCTCCGCGCTCTGGCAGGCCCTGCGCGCGGAGGTCCCCGATCCGGTCGGGCTCGCCCGCATGCTGGGGTGGCCCCCCGAGAGCTTCCTGCCCTTCGAGGACGGCCGCGACGTCCCCGACCGCCTGTACTTGCCTCCGGCGGACACGCTCGCGGAGCTGCTGGGAGAGCGCTTCGCGCTGGAGGCGCGCCAGGAGACGGATCCCGACACCCCGGGCTGCTGCCACCTGCTGCGCTTCCGCCGGGTCTGAGGGAGGGCTCAGCCCAGCGCGTCCAGGGTCTCGTCCCGCCCGCGCGCCAGGGTCTCCAGCTCGTCCAGGCCCATGGCCTCGCGCAGCTTCGGGTCCAGCAGGTGGCTGGGGCGCACGTTGGAGAGGGCGGCGAAGAGGTTGCCCTTCACGTTGGGGTTCTCCGCGTGGAGATCGGCGATCATGCGCTTGATGCGCTTGCGCTGCAGGTTCTCCTGGGAGCCGCAGAGGTCGCAGGGCAGGATGGGGAAGCGCTGCTCCTCGGCGTAGGCCGCCAGATCCTCCTCCGCGCAGTAGCTGAGCGGCCGGATGACCACGTTCCGGCCGTCGTCCGAGCGCAGGCGCGGCGGCATGGCCTTGATCTGGCCCGCGTAGAGCAGGTTCAGCATCAGCGTCTCGATGACGTCGTCGCGGTGGTGGCCGAGCGCGATCCTGGTCGCGCCCAGGTCCACGGCCACGTCGTAGAGGATGCCGCGACGCAGGCGCGAGCAGAGCGAGCAGTAGGTCTTTCCCTCAGGGATCTTCTCCAGCACGACGCTGTAGGTGTCGCGCTTGATCATCCGATACTCGTAGCCGTTGTCCTTGAGCCAGCCCTCCAGCAGGTGGCCGGGGAAGCCCGGGTGCCCCTGGTCCAGGTTCACCGCCACCAGCGAGAACTCGATGGGCGCGCGCTCCTGCAGCCGGCGCAGCAGCGACAGCATGGAGTAGGAGTCCTTGCCCCCCGAGACCGCGACCATGATCCGGTCGCCGGGCTCGATGAGCCGGAAGTCCTTCACGGCGCGCCCGACCTCGCGCAGCAGGCCCTTCTCCAGCCTGGACATCATGTGCACCTCCGCGTGGGCTCGGGAGATAGCCCAGCGACGGGCGCGGCGCACGCCCGCCGGCTCAGGCCCCCGCGGCGCGCAGGCGCGCGAGCTCGGCCCGGAGGGCCTCGAGCTCGGTATGGAGCTGCTGGTTTTCGCCTTGGAGGGCGGCCTTCTCGCCTTGGAGGGCGGCCTTCTCGCCTTGGAGGGCGGCCTTCTCGCCTTGGAGGGCGGCCTTCTCGCCTTGGAGGGCGGCCTTCTCGCCCCGAAGCAGGCCAGTCTCCTCCAGAAGCTGGCTCTTCTCCTCCCGGAGCTGGACCCGCTCCTTCTCCTGGATCCGGCTCACGCGCAGCGCGTGGAGCCGCCTGCGGTAGGCGCGGTAGTCGCTCTCCTTCTCCGACCAGCGCTCGATCACGCTCATGGCCTTCCTCATCTCCGGGCTGTCGAGGACCTCGGGCAGGGAGGTCCACGCGCGCGCCTCTTTGAAGAAGTACATCCAACGGTCCAGCGCGACAAGGGGGGCCTCGCTCGGGGGGCGCCACTTGTTGAGCTCGACGGTGTGGATGTCGAGGTGCGGGCTGAGCAGGGCCCCCTCGTGGTCGTCGCGCACCTGGAAGCGTCGGTGCCAGGGTCCGTGACCGCGGAACACGGGGCGATCCAGGATCCAGATGGAGATCACCGGCCGCAGCACGTCGAAGTCCTGGCCCGCCTGGATCTGCTCCTGGTAGATGTCGGCCCAGCAGTAGAGCATCCGCTCCAACAGCCAGGTGTGGCGGGTGAGCTGCACCTCGACCTGGTAGACGTAGCCGGCGCTGTCCGTCGCCAGCACGTCCACGATGGTGGTGTCATCCTTGCGGGTCTGTTTCTTGACGTGGGTGTCCACCAGCGTCAGCGAGACGATGGGGTTGGGGGGAGCGAGGAGCGCGTTCAGGAAGCTGGCGAGCAGGTCGAGGTTCTCGGCCGTGCCCATCAGCCGCTTGAACACGCAGTCGATGAGAGGGTTGATTCGATGCTTCATCATGCCCGCCCCCTTAGACCTGGGCTCGCGGGCAGGCAAAATGAGGCGGACAGAAAATGTCCGGCTACCGGGAGTGTGTTCAGGTGCGGAGAGCTCGCCTCGAACGCCGGGAGCGCCCGACGGAGGCCAGGACCGCGCCGAGCAGCGACCATGTGCCCTCCTGGAGCTATCGCAGCCCTCCCCCGCCCCGCCTCCGCCGGTCATCGGGTGTTATGGTCCTGCCTGAGGGTCCCCATGTCCGCCATCGAGGTCCGCGAGCTCCGAAAGTCCTACGGGAACCACGTCGCGCTGCGCGGGATCAGCTTCTCGGTCGAGCACGGCGAGGTCGTGGGCTTCCTGGGCCCCAACGGCGCGGGCAAGTCCACGGCGATGAAGATCCTGACGGGCTTCCTGACGCCGAGCGGGGGGCAGGCCGCCATCGAGGGCCACGACGTGCTGGACGAGCCCATCGAGGCCCGCGCGAAGATCGGCTACCTGCCGGAGAGCGCGCCGCTCTACACCGAGATGCGCGTGGGCGACTACCTGGACTTCGTGGGTCGGGTCCGCGGCCTCGGCTCGGCCGAGCGCGCCACCGCCATCGAGCGCGTCGCCGGCCTCTGCGGCGTCACCGACCGCATGGACCAGGCCATCGGCACGCTGTCCAAGGGCTACCGCCAGCGCACCGGGCTCGCCCAGGCCCTGCTGCACGACCCGAGCATCCTCATCCTGGACGAGCCCACCACCGGCCTCGACCCGAACCAGATCGTGGACATCCGCAACCTGATCCGGGAGATCGGCCGCAAGAAGACGGTGCTGCTGTCCACGCACATCCTGTCGGAGGTCCAGGCCACCTGCGACCGCGTGATCATCGTCAACAAGGGCGAGATCGTGGCCGACGGCCCCACGGGCGAGGTCACCCTGCGCGACCAGGGCGGGCGCCTGATGCGCGTCACCTACGCCCCCGGCAAGGTGGCGCCCCGGCGCGAGGCGGTGGTCCAAGCCGTCGAGGCCCTGACCGACGTCGAGCGCGTCCGCACGCTGGAGGACGAGGACCCCGCGCACATGGCGCTGGAGGTCCTGGCCCGCGCCGACCTGCGCCCCGCCCTCTTCCAGCTCGCGGTGGACCAGGGCCTCGTGCTGCTGGAGCTCACGCTGGAGCGCAGCAACCTGGAAGAGGTCTTCCGCAGGCTCACGAGGACCTGAAGCGTGCGCTCCGCCCCCCTCGTCATCGGCACCGCCGGGCACATCGACCACGGCAAGACCAGCCTGATCCGCGCGCTCACCGGCGTGGACCTGGATCGCCTGCCCGAGGAGAAGGCGCGGGGGATCACCATCGCGCTCGGCTTCACCCACCTGGATCTGCCCAGCGGGCGCACGGTGAGCTTCGTGGACGTGCCTGGGCACGAGCGCCTGGTGCGCACGATGATCGCGGGGGCCAGCGGGCTGGACGCGGCCATGCTCTGCGTGTCCGCGGTGGAGGGCGTGATGCCCCAGACCCGCGAGCACCTGGCCATCCTCGAGCTGCTGGGCGTGCAGCACGGGGTGGTGGTGCTGACCATGGCCGACCTCGTGGACGAGGAGCTGCTGGAGCTCGCCCGCCTGGAGCTGGCCGACACCCTGGCCGGCACCTTCCTGGAGGGCGCCCCCATCGTCGCCACCGCCGTCGGGCCGGAGCCTCGTGGGCTAGATGAATTAGTCAAGCAACTTGACCAGCTCCCGCTCACATCGCGCTCGGCCCAGGGCCCCTTCCGCCTGCCCATCGACCGCGCCTTCGTGCTGCGCGGCTTCGGGACGGTGGTGACGGGCACGGTGCGCTCGGGCACGCTGAGCGACGGGGCGGAGGTGCTGATCCTGCCCGACGGGCTCCGGGCCCGGGTGCGCGGGGTGCAGGTCCACGGGGAGGCGGTGAGCGAGACGCGGCCGGGGCTGCGCACGGCGCTGAACCTGGCGGGGGTGGAGCGGGACGACCTCGCCCGCGGGCAGGAGGTGGTGCGACCGGGCGAGGTGGAGCTGACCAGCGTGCTGGACGCGCGCTACCACCACCTGCCGGACGCCCCCCTGCTGGAGGAGGGCGCCGAGGTGCGGATCCTGCTGGGCACCAGCGAGGAGCTCGCCGTGCTCAGCGTGCTGGACCAGGAGCTCTTGGAGCCCGGGGGCAGCGCGCTCATCCAGCTCCGGCTGCAGAGCCCGCTGGTCGCGCTCCCCGGCGACCGCTTCATCCTGCGCCGCCCCTCCCCCGCCACCACCCTGGGCGGCGGCGTGGTGCTGGACCCCTGGGCCCCACGCGCCCGCAAGCGCGACCACGCCCGCGCCGCCGAGGAGCTGCGCCAGCTCATGGCTGGGGACCGGGGCGTGCTGCTGCGCCGCGCCGGGGAGAGCGGGCTCAGCCCGGAGGAGGCCGCGCGCCGCGGCGTGAGCGGCCGGCAGCTCGGCGACCGGGTGCTGGACCCCGCGCGCGCCGAGGCCCTGGAGGGAGCCCTGGTCTCCGAGCTCGGTCAGTGGCATCGGGAGCACCCCCTGGTGGGCGGTGCGCCGCGCCGCGACCTGCGCCGCGGCCCGCTGGGTCACCTCTCGGAGCGCGCGTTCGACGCCCTCATCGATCAGCTCGCCGCGGCCGGGCGCCTGATGGTGGAGGGCCCGCGCATCCGGCTCCCCGAATTCCAGGTGCGCCCCACGCCCGCCGAGCAGGCCCAGATCGACCGGCTGACCGAGCGGATCGCCGCGGCGAAGCTGGAGGGTCTCAGCTTCGAGGAGGCGGTGGCGGCGGCCACGGACGTGCTCCAGCTCCTCCTGGAGCGCGGGGTGGTGGCGCGCGTGAGCGACCGCGTGCTGCACCAGGAGGCGCTGGACGCGCTCGAGGCGCAGGTGCGGACCTTCCTGGCCGAGCACGAGCTGCTCCAGCCCACGGACTTCAAGAACCTGACGGGGCTCTCCCGGCGCCACGCCATCCCGCTGCTCGAATGGCTGGACGCGCGCCGGATCACGCAGCGCGTGGGCGACGCACGCCGCCTGCGCCCGAGTTGAGCCTGCCGGCCAGGTGGAACTCTGATACCCTTCAGAGGTCATGCGTGCGCAGCGCCCCGCTCCCCTGCTCCTGGTCCTGGCCCTCGGCCTCGGCGCCCTGATCGGCCTCGCGCCCCCTGCCCAGGCGCAGGAGCAGGCCGCCCCCACCGGCATCGTCCGCATCACCAGCCCCGTGGCTGGCGCCACCGTCTACGTGGACAACGAGGTGGTGGGCGAGGCCCCGGTCGTGCGCTACCTGTCGGCCGGGATGCACCTGATCCGCGTGGCCGCCGACGGGCACGACCCCTTCGTGCGCCGGGTCGAGGTCAGCCCCGGCACCACCCTGGAGGTCGCGGCCCAGCTCGTCGCCGGCCAGGGCACGGTGGAGTTCCTGGTCCAGCCGGGCGGGGCGAAGCTGGTGCTCAACGGCGCCGATCCCGTCCCCACCCCGGTGCGCCTGCGCGACCTGAGCCCGGGGGAGTACCGCTACACCATCAGCGCTCCCGGCCACGAGCCCGAAGAGGGCAGCTTCACCTTCGTCAAGGGGAAGAACCTGCTCTTCAACGTGCGGCTGAAGAGCACGGCGGGCCTGCTTCAGGTGAGCTCCACCCCCGCCCCGGCGCGCGTCTGGCTGGACGACAAGAGCATCGGAGACACGCCGCTCTCGGTAGAGGGCGTGCCGCCCGGCGCTCACGTCGTGCGCCTGGAGCTCGCCGAGTACGCGACGGTCTTTCGACGCTTCGACAATTCAAATGGATCGAAGGGTGAGGTCACCGTCTCCCTGCCCCCGGAGGGCGCGGGGCTGGTCATCGAGACCGGCCATCCGCAGGGCGCGGTGCGCCTGGAGGGCCACCTCCTCGGCGAGGGTGAGGTGGTGCGCGTCGCCGAGCTGGAGCGCGGGCGCTACCGCCTCAGCGTGAGCGCCCCGGGATACCAGGCCCTCGAGCAGACGCTGGAGGTCCCGCCCAAGGGCAAGCTGCTCTACCGGGCCGAGCTGGTCCGCGAGGGCGAGAGCGGCACCGGCAAGCTCCTGCGCGAGCGCCCCCTGCTGGCGCGCTGGACCTTCTGGGGCGGCGTCACCCTGGGCGCCGGAGCCGCCGCCGCCGGGGGCGTGCTGCTGGCCAACGCGCTGACCCCGGAGCCGGTCCCGGAGAGCGAGACCGTCGTGGTGCTGCCATGAGTAGTGCTCCCGTGCGTGGTGCTCCCGTGCGTGGTGCTCCCCTGAGGACCCTTGTCCTGCTGCTCCTGCTCACGGCCTGCGGCGAGCCGCCGCGGACGGCCATCCAGATCCGCGTGGTCGCCGACGACGTCGAGGCCATGCGCGGGCAGCTCGACGAGGTGCGCCTGGTGGTGGACCCGTCGCTGCCCTTCTCCGACGAGCACGGCATCGCGCTCCAGCCCGAGGATTACGACGGCGACGACGCCAGCCTGAGCGACGCGGACACCGGCGACGCCAACCTGGAGCTGGTGGTGAGCGTGAGCCCGCTCACCGAGGGCGACTGGCTGGCCGACATCGAGCTCCAGCCCGGAGAGGGCAACGACCCCTTCGACGTGTGGGCCCTCGGCCTCAGCGGGGGCGCGCTGGTGAGCAGCTCGGACGTGCTCGGCCCGCTCGAGTTCGTGGGCGAGCAGATCCAGCGCGAGTCCGTCACGCTCACGGGAATCGTGGAGGTCTCCGGCTGCGAGGACGGCGAAGACAACGACGGGGACGGCTGGACCGACGGGCGGGACCCCGACTGCGCGGCGGGCACCGAGGAGAAGGGCTACGGCGACCACGCCTGCAACAACGGCGAGGACGACGACGGCGATCTGGCCATCGACAGCGAGGACCCCGACTGCGACCACGCGGCGGACGACGACGAGGCCACCGAGGCCGATCCCTGCGCGGACGGTGAGGACGGCGACGGCGACGGCTGGGTGGACCTGGAAGATCCCGACTGCCAGTTCGGCGACGAGGAGCTGGGGGCGGGCGGGACCGACTGCAATGACCTCGCCGACAACGACGGTGACGGCTCCATCGACAGCGCCGACCCCGAGTGCGAGGACGCGCTGGACGACGACGAGGCCCAGCCCGACTGCGAGGACGGGCTCGACGGCGACGAGGACGGCTGGACGGACGCCGACGATCCCGACTGCACCTCCGGCGACGCCGAGGCGGGCTACTCCGATCTGGCCTGCAACAACGGCGAGGACGACGACGGCGACGGGCTCGCCGACGGGCTCGACCCCTCGTGTGCGGACGCGCTCGACGACAGCGAGGCCAACGCCTGCGAGGACGGGCTCGACGGCGACGGCGACGGCTGGGTGGACCTGGACGACCCGGGCTGCGACGACGATCTGGACGACGACGAGGGCGCGTTCGAGGCCGTCTCCGAGTGCAGCGACGGCGAGGACGACGACGGCGACGGCGACATCGACGCCTTCGACGCCGACTGTGACGACGCGTGGGACGACGACGAGTCCGGGAGCTGCGCCGACGATCTGGACGACGACGGCGACGGCTGGACCGACGCCGCCGACCCTGACTGCGACGGCGGCGGGCCCGAGGCGGGCTACGGCGCCACCGCCTGCAACGACGGCGAGGACGACGACGACGACGGGCTCATCGACGGCGAGGACGCGGGCTGCCTGGACGCCAGCGACGACGACGAGAGCGAGCCCTGCGGGGACGGCGAGGACAACGACGCCGACGGCTGGATCGACGACGAGGACCCGGACTGCTCGACCAGCGGGGACGCCGAGCTCGGCCTCTCCGACGCCGGGTGCAACGACGGGCTCGACAACGACCGCGACGGGGCCATCGACAGCGCCGACACCGACTGCGCCGACGGCGCCGACGACGAGCCCACCGCCACCACCGAGTGCGAGAACGGCGTAGACGACGACGAGGACGGGCTCACCGACGCGGACGACCCCGACTGCGCGTCCGGCGACGTAGAGGTCGGCGCGGGCGGGGACGGCTGCATCGACGGCTCGGACAACGACCTGGACGGCTGGGTGGACGCCGAGGATCCCGACTGCGCAGACGGCGACGCCGAGCTCGGCTACGGCTCCATCGCCTGCAACAACGGGCTGGACGACGACGGCAACCTGCGCCTGGACGGCGCGGACCCGGGCTGCGCCAACGCCTTCGACACGGTCGAGGACGCCGACGCCGAGAGCTGCGCGGACGGCGCGGACGACGACGGCGACGGCTACATCGACACCGACGACCTGGACTGCCTGAGCGGCGACGCCGAGTCGGGCACCAGCGACTTCGCCTGCAGCAACGGCGTCGATGACGACGGTGACGACAGCATCGACGGCGACGACCCCGACTGCGGCGCCGCCTGGGACGACGACGAGGCCCCGGACCCGGGCCCCTGCGCCAACGGCCGCGACGACGACGCCGACGGCTGGTCGGACCTCGCGGACCCCGACTGCACGCTCTACGACGACGAGATCGGCCTCTCCACCCTCGGCTGCAACGACGGGGACGACGGCGACGGCGACGGCTACACCGACGCCGACGACGAGGACTGCGCCGACGGCTGGGACGCGCAGGAGGAGGCCGCCTCCGTGGACTGCTCGGACGGCGAGGACGAGGACGGCGACGGCTGGACCGACGCGGCGGACCCCGACTGCGACGGCGGAGACACGGAGGAGGGCTACGGCGCCACCGCCTGCAACGACGGCGAGGACGACGACGACGACGGTCTCATCGACGCCGAGGACCCCGACTGCGCCAGGGCGCGCGACACGGTGGAGGGCCCCACCACCGGGACCTGCGAGGACGGCGCCGACGAGGACGGCGACGGCTGGACCGACGAGGAGGATCCCGACTGCTTCGTGGGCGACAGCGAGGTGGGCTACGGCGACCTGCCCTGCAACAACCAGGAGGACGACGACAGCGACGGCGTCATCGACGCGACGGACTACGGCTGCACCAGCGCGCTCGATCCGTTGGAGACCAACACAGGCCCCGGCTGCGCTGACAGCAGCGACAATGATCGTGATGGATGGATCGACGTGGACGACCCCGACTGCGTCAGCGGCGTGGCCGAGCGCGGCACGGGCGACACCGTGTGCAACGACGGCGAGGACGACGACGGCGACGGCGACGCCGACGCGGACGACCCCGACTGCGAGAGCGCGCTGGACAGCTCGGAGTCCGAGGACGTCGAAGGCGCGGACTGCGCCGACGGGATCGACGGCGACGGCGACGGCTGGACAGACGACGACGACCCGGACTGCGCCTGGGCCGGCGAGGAGCTGGGCTACGAGGACGGCTTCACCTGCAACAACGAGGTGGACGACGACAGCGACGGCGACGCCGACGCCTCCGATCCGGGCTGCGAGAGCGCCTTCGACACCGATGAGACGCACATCCCGCAGTGTGAGGACGACAGCGACAACGACGGCGACGGCTGGTACGACCTCGACGACCCCGACTGTACCGACGCGGACGACAACGCCGAGGACGGCGCCATCTTCGGCCTGACCGCCTGCAACGACGGCGAGGACGACGACGGCGACGGGCTCACCGACTCCGCCGATCTCGGCTGCATCAGCGCGACCGATGATGACGAGACGGATCCAGAGACGGAGTGCAACGACGGGATCGACAATGACGACGACGGCTGGGTTGACCTCGACGACCCTGTCTGCACCTCGATCTACGTCGAGGAGGAGACCGGCGGCTACGGCTCCACCCAGTGCAACGACGGGCGTGACAACGATCTGGACGGGAAGGTGGACGCCGACGACGCCCAGTGCGCGAACGGGGCGGACACGTCGGAGGCGCGCTAAGCCGCCCGCCAGCGCCCGGTCCGCACCCAGGCCGCCGTGTCGCACAGCAGGCGCGTGAACGAGGGCGCGACGAAGAGCACGTCCTGGTAGCGCGTCGGGTCGAAGGGGGTGGCCGCCATGCGGTCCACGTCCCAGCCGGTGAGGGTGGCGTGCCGGTCATACTCGGCGAGCTCGCCCACGCTCGACAGCAGCCCGGCGCCGAACGCCCGGGGCTCACCGTCCTGGAGGACCACGCCGAACTCGAGCGTGTACCAGTACACCCGGTCGAGCCGCGCCATCTCCGCCTCGTCGGCCACCTCCGCCGCCTCGCCCAGCACGCGGTTGAGCTCGGCGATCCCGGGGTGGACCAGGGTCGCGACGTGGCCCACCAGCTCGTGGACGACGTCGGGCTCGGGCGTATAGAAGGGCCGGCTGGGGTGGCGGATGTACTGGGTGCTGAGGAAGACCCGCCGCCCGAGGTAGCGCAGGAAGGTGCGCGGGCTGACCAGGCCCGCCACGGGCTCCAGCCGGAAGCCGGCCACGGCGTCCACGATGGGGTTCAGGTCCTCGAGCTGGGGGATGGCCTCGTGCGGCAGCGGCAGGATCTCCTGGAGCTCCAGGATCTCCCGGCACACCCGCGCGCGGTGCAGCGGCGCCAGCCGACCCCAGACCGTGCGCCAGGTCTCGTGCTCCTCGGCCGTGTAGTCCACCGACACCACGCGCTGGCCGGTCTGGTGCGCCAGGGCCAGGCGCGCGATCTGGTCGCGGCGCGCCCGGTAGGCGGGATCGCGGAAGCCGGGATGATCCGGGTCGAGGACGACGAGGTCGGCCTCGCCGCCGGCGTGACGGGTGGGGGTGCGGAAGAGGTCCATTCGAGGGCTCTATCCCGCGCGGGATAGAGCCCGCCCCCGCCCCAACGCGTCCAACACGAGCTCCAGCCCGAACACGAACTCGTCCGCATAAGACTGCTCCAACCCCCGCTCCCCCACCTTGGACATCACCGCCCCCATCACCGCCGCGAAGTGCGGGTAGCGCTCCGGGGGCACCGCCACCGCCTCCACCGGCTCGGCGGAGGAGCCGGGGTGCGGCCAGCTCAGCTCCTGCATGGTGAAGCCGTAGACATAGGAGTCCAGCATCAGGAACGCCCGGTAGGCCAGCGTGGGATCGAAGCCGTCCGCCATCAGCAGCCCGACGATGGCGTCCGAGTACCGCAGCCGGGCCGGCGTCATCGTGGCGCAGCTCTCCATCACGATCGCTGAGGACGGGTGCCGCAGAAAGACCTCCCGCGCCGAGAGCGCCCGCCGCCGCATCGCCTCCCGCCAGGGGGTCCCGGGGGGCGGCACCTCCACCTCGTCCAGGACGCGGTCGGCCACGGCCAGGATCAGGTCCTCCCGGCTGGAGACGTGCCGGTAGAGCGACATCGCCTCCACGCCCAGCTCGGCGGCGACCGCGCGCATGGAGAGCGCCTCGATCCCCCCCTGGTCCACCAGCGCCAGCGCCGCCGCCACCACCCGCTCGCGGGTGAGCGGCTGACGGGGCGGGCGAGGTGACGAGGTCTCGGTCTTCATGGGGCTCCCAGGCGGGGCGGCGTCCCGCCGGTGTAGCGCCCCAGATCTATCGCAGCCAGGGGCCTTGACGAGTTTACGATGTAAGCTTACACTGTAAACATCAACAACGCCACCCTGGAGCACGACACCCATGAGAGCCGCCTATGTCCCCCACTATGGTCCCCCCGAGGTCGTCGAGCTCCGCGAGCTCCCCTCCCCCACCCCCGGCCCCGGACAGGTGCGCGTGCAGGTCCACGCCGCCGCCGTCACGGCGGGCGACTGGCGGCTGCGCAGCGGCGTGCTGCCCAGCGGCTTCGGCCTGCTGCGCGGCGTGGCGATCGGCTTCGGCGGGCCGCGGAAGGGCGTGCTGGGGACGGACGCGGCCGGGCGCGTGGACGCCGTGGGCGAGGGCGTCACCCGCTTCGCCGTGGGTGACCGGGTCGTCGCCTTCCCCGGGAGCGCGATGGGCGGCCACGCCGAGCACCTGATCATGCCCGAAGACGGCCGGATCGCGAAGATCCCCGCGACGATGAGCTTCGAGGAGGCGGCGGGCCTGCCCTTTGGCGGCATGACCGCGCTGGACTTCCTGAATCGGGGCGCCGTGAAGCGGGGCGAGCGGGTGCTGGTCAACGGGGCCTCGGGGAACGTGGGCTCGGCGGCGGTGCAGCTGGCGAAGCACCTCGGCGCGCACGTGACGGCGGTGTGCAGCGCCGCCAACATGGAGCTGGTGCGCGCGCTGGGCGCGGACGAGGTCCTGGACTACGCGAAGACCGACTTCGCCGCCGGCAAGGAGCGCTATGACGTCATCATCGACACCGCGGGCACCGCGCCCTACACCCGGGTGAAGCCCGTCCTGGCCCCGGGCGGCCGGCTCCTGGCCGTGCTCGCCACCCTCGGCGACAACCTCAGCGGCCTCTTCGTTGGGGGAAAGGAGAAGCATCGGATGGTGGCCGGGCCGGCTTCGGAGCGCCCCGAAGACTTTCAGACCCTGGTGAGGCTGGCCGAGGAGGGCGCGTTCAAGGCCGTCATCGAGGCGCGCTTCCCCTTCGATCGCATCGTCGACGCCTACCGCGTCGTGGACTCCGGGCGCAAGAAGGGCAGCGTGATCGTGACGATCCACGCGTAGGGGCCCCACCACGCCGCCCGCCGCGCCGCTCAGCCCCCGCCCCCGACCGCTCAGGCGGGACCTCCGACCGCTCAGCCCGATCCCCGCTCCGGCGCCTCCGGACGCGGGTGAAGCTGGGGGTGGAGGTCAACATGGAGCTCACGCGAAGGACCCTGCTCGGTGGCGCGCTCTCGCTCGGCGCGCTGGGGATTGGATCGGTGCCGGTGCTGGCGCGGGCGGTGGATGGGGACCGGGAGGTCGCCGCGCTGGCTGAGGCCCGGCTGTGGCCCTGGGAGGGCGGACCCCAGGACGATCTCCGGGTCGCGCACGCCATGAACCCGGAGTACGACCTCATGTCCCGCACCTTCCTGGCCCTGGCCCTGGGCGATCTGGCGGTGCTGGACCCGGGCGGCTGGCAGGAGCGGGCGGTCGGGGCGCTGGACCAGATGATCGCCGACACCGAGGAGCACGTCCAGAGGTACGGCCAGGAGTACTTCCTCATGTCCTACTGGGCCGCCGAGACCTGCCGGGGAGACGGCCGCAGCCTGTTCACCGACGGCGAGCGCCTGATGATGATGGTCATCCGCCGCCTGCTCTCCGACGACGACCCCGAGCTGGCCCGTCGCTCCCGCGCGCTGAGAGACAGCGTCCGCGCCTCCATGGCCGCGAGCCCCATGCTCTCCGCCGAGAGCTACCCCAACGAGTGCTGGACCTTCTGCAACACGCTCGCCCTGGCGGCGCAGCGCATGATGGACCGGCTGGAGGGCACGGACGACGGCGCCTTTCGGGCGCGCTGGGCGGCCCTCGCGCGGGAGCGGCTCATCGACCCGCGGACGGGGATGCTGGTGTCCAGCTTCACCTGGTCGGGCACGCACGGGGACGGGCCGGAGGGCTCGACCATCTGGCTGGTGGCCCACATGCTGCGCCTCATCGACGCCGATCTGGCCGAGGAGCAGTACGTCCTGGCCCGCGAGGCCCTGGGCCGCACCGTGCTGGGCCTCGGCTACGCGCGAGAGTGGCCGCCCGGGGTGAGCGGGGCCATGGACGTGGACTCCGGGATCGTCCTGCCCGTGCTCCAGGCCAGCCCCTCCTCGTCCGGCCTCGCCATCCTCGCCTCCCGGAGCTTCGGGGATCTGCGCTGGCACCGGGCCCTGCGCGCCTCCCTGCAGGTGACCGCCCTGCCCGTCGAGGAGCAGGGGCGGCGCCGCTTCCGGGCCAGCAACGCCGTGGGCGACGCCGTCATCCTGGCGGGCATGGTGGCGGGGCCGCTGTGGGAGCGGGTGCTGGGATAGGGGAGCGTCGATGAGCACCCTCTCGCTGGTCCGCGACACCTGGTCCGCGCTGCTGGCGCCGCGGCGGGCGGCGGCCGTCACGCTGGTCGCGATCCCGCTCCTGCTGGCGCAGGCGGCCTGGAACGAGGACCCGTGGAGCGGCGTGCTGGCGGGGCTCACGCTCATCCTGGGCACCCTGCTCGTGGCCCCCGCCGCCTGGCGCGCCCTCTCCCCTCACCCGCTGCGCTACGGGCTCGTCTGCCTGCTGGCCACCCTGGTCCTGGCGCTCCTCCTCCCGCGATGGTCGGGCTTCGAGGACCGCTTCCTGACGCACCCCGTCACGATGCCCCTGGTCTTCGGCCTGCTGGCGGTGGCCGGCTACGGGCTGGGGCGAGACATCGAGGACGAGGGGCGCCTCCAGCGAGCCGAGGCGCGGGCGGAGGCGCTGTTACGCGATCGGGAGCGGGCCGAGCTCCTCGCCCTGCGCGCCCAGCTCGACCCGCACTTCCTGTTCAACACCCTCTCCGCCATCGCCGAGTGGTGTCACAGCGATCCGCTGGTCGCCGAGCGCGCGATCCTGCGCCTCTCCGATCTGCTGCGGGCCATCCAGAGCGGGGTTCAGCTGGCCAGCTGGCCCTTGCAGCGCGAGCTCGCGTTGTGCAGAGACGTGCTGGAGCTGTACCACACGCGCGATCCCGGACGTTACACCTACGAGATCCTGGGAGAGATCCCCGCGCTCCAGGTCCCGCCCCTGCTGCTGCTGCCGCTGGTGGAGAACGCCGTCAAGCACGGCCCGGCCGCCGGGCACGCGGGGTCTGTGCGGATCTCGGTCACCGCGGAGGGCGATGGTGTACAGATACAGATCCAGAACCCCGGCCCCTGTCGAGGCCCGCGAGCGGGGGGCGAGGGGCTGGCGCTGACGCGGCGGCGCCTGAGCCTGGGCTATATCGGGAGCGCGCTGGAGCTCGGCGAGGCCGACGGGGGGACCCGCCTGAGCCTGAGCCTGCCCGGTCCGCCGCTGGAGGCGCCGTGATCCGGGTGATCCTGGCCGACGACGAGGCGCTCGCGCTCCAGAGACTAAATCGATTAGTATCCTCACTCCCCGGCGTGGAGATCGTGGCGAGCTGCGCCACATCCGCCGACGCGCTCAGCGCCCTGCGCGAGGAGCCCTGCGACGTGGCCTTCCTGGACATCGACATGCCCGGGCTGAGCGGCCTCGACCTGGCCGCGCTGCTGGGGGAGGACGGGCCGGAGGTGGTCTTCGTCACCGCCCACCCCGAGCACGCGCTGGCGGCCTTTGGGGTGGGCGCCACCGACTACCTGCTCAAGCCCGTGGACGCGCAACACCTCGCCCGCGCGCTGGCCCGCGTCCGCCCCCGCGCGGCGAGCCCCGACCCCCTCGCCATCCCCGGCGCCCGCGGGCTCCGGCTCGTGCGGCCCGAGGACATCAGCCACGCCACCCTGGACGGCGAGACCCTGACCATCCACACCCGCGAGGGGCCGCTGATCTGCGCGCTCACCCTGGGTGACCTGGAGCGCCGCCTGCCCGACCGCTTCCTCCGCGTGAGCCGCCGCGCCCTGGTCTCGCTGGACGCGATCACCCTGCTGAGCCCCGGCGAGGACGGCGGGGCCATCGCCACCCTCCGCGGGGGCGCCCTGGTCGCCGTCTCCCGCGCCGCCGCCCGCGCGCTGCGCAGGAGGTTGGGGGTCTGATCGCGCCGCGCCCGGGAGAAGCTGCTATCCTGATCGGGTCACCCGGAGTCGCCATGACCCTGCTCGCCCTCCTCCTGGCCTGCGATCCCTCGACCCCGGAGAAGCCGGCGCCCGAGGCCGAAGACAGCGCGGAGCCCCGGGCGCCCGTGCCCGCGCTCGAGGCGCTCTCCGAGCACGCCCTGGGCGAGCTCTCCGACGAGGCCCTGGCGCGCGCCCCGGGCTGGCTGCAGGACGATCTCGAGCTGGCGCTGCGCCGCGTGGACGCCGACACCCGCGAGGAGCTCGCCGCGCTGATCGTCGATCTGGACGACCCCTGGCTCACCGACGAGCTGGCCTTCATCATCGCTCACCTCTCGCCCGAGGTCCTCGACGACGAGGACTTCGACCCCCAGTTGTTGCTGGAGAACGTCGAATGGCTCCGCGACGTGGACCCGTCCCTGGCCTACGTGGACCTGGTCGACGAGGGCGAGCCGGGCGTGGACGCCGACTACCGGACCACCGCCCGCTACGTGGTGGAGGTGGACGGTGCGCTGCAGAGCTTCGACCTGCCCGCCGAGGACTACTACTGGTACGTGGTCCACCCGCGCATCGAGGACGAGCACCCACTCTACATCGACGCCTGGGAGAGCTGCCGCCGCCGCTCGCTGGAGTGCCCCAGCACCGCCGAAGAGGGCGCCTTCTGGCGCGGCTACCTGTGGGAGGGCGCCGCGGCGGACTGCCCCGAGGGCGAGTTCTGCCCCGTGCTGTCCGACGCGATGAGCGAGGTCACCACCCTCTGGTCCTCCGACGGCGGCGGGGTGGGCGCGGTGGGCGCCATCGCCGGCTTCATGCTGTCCAGCGACCCTACGCTGGGGCGCTGGTTCAATTTCGGCGCGGGCAGCGAGCGCAGCATCCAACCGAACCGCATCTACGGGCTGGGGGCGGGCAACTGCGGCGAGTGGGCGGACATGACCACCGCCCTGTCGCGCATCGCGTTGATCCCCAACTACAACGTGGTCCCCTCCTCCTGGGACCACACCTGGAACGCCTTCTTCGACCCCTCGTCGGAGCGCTGGGTGCGCTGGGAGCCGGTCAACTGGTGGTTCGATCACGCCTACGGCGCGCCCTACGCCAACCACACGACGCGAGGCGACGCGCGGGTGTTGATGGTGACGGAGGACGACACGGACAACTGGTTCACGATGGAGGTCCACGTCACGGACGCGAACGGGGCGCCGGTGGACGGCGCGGTGGTCTCCATCTGGTCGCCTTACGACACCTCCTGGTGGTACGCGGGGGAGCAGTCTACCGACAGCCAGGGTGTGGCCTCGTTCACGCTGACCGCCGATCAGGAGTTCGCCTTCCGTGTAGACAGCCCGGCGGGCGGCTACCCGGAGAGCTCGAGCCAGATCACCTACGGATCGGTGGGGATCGCCGCGGGCGAGACGGACGTGATCGAGGTCTCCATCGTGGGCGCGATCCCCACCCCCACGGCCCGCGAGGCGCTCGCGCCCGACCTGGAGCCCGAGCTCCTGCTGACCGTGGGCGGCGAGGCCACCGAGGGCCGCGTCATCGCCGAGAGCCTGGCCTACGGGCCGGACACGTTCACAGTGGAGGACGCCGCCCCCACCGTCCGCTGGTTCGTGACCACGCTGGACGGCTACGCGAGCTGGCTGGACGGCCTCTCTACACCCGTCCTGGCTGAGGGCGCGCTCGGCGACGGGGGCGAGGTGCCGCTCGCCTCGGCCGACGAGCGCGTGCTGGTGCTGGTCAACGAGGACGCCCTCTCGACGGCGGCCCTGGGCGAGCTCTCGCTCACCCTGGCGCGCGGGGACGAGGCCGCAGCGCCCGCCGTGATCAGCGAGCGCCTGGTCCTGCCGCCGGGGGATCACCGGGCCTACGCGCTGGGCGTAGGGGAGCCGTAGAGAGGCGGGGTCGCTCAGTTCTCCTCGATCCGGTAGCCCAGGATCCCGCTGGAGGAGTAGCCGTAGACCGCCGGGATGTTGCAGGTGATGTACAGCGTACTCGGCACGCCGGTGCCCACCTCGCCGATGTCCACCTGCATCGGGTCCGCGGACGACCCCGACGAGCTCCCAGTCGAGGACTCGCTGTCCTGGGTGGACACCTCGACCGCGTAGACCGTGCAGGACACGCTTGCGCTGCCGCTGCGATCGAGCACGTACACGTCAGCGTCGTACAGAGAGGTGGTGGAGGTGTTGTCCGTGACGATCGGACAGTGCACGATCATGGCGCTGCTGCCCGTGTTCAGGATGGCTCCGTGAGCGTAGGCAATGTCCGTGCTACCGCTCGTCGGATAGCAATTGACCCCTGGATAGATCTTCGCGTCCGTGGCGAAGGCGGCGTTGGACAGGGCGAGCACGGTGAGGGCGAGGAGGGTGCGCATGGGTACTCCTGGGAGTGGACTGTTCATGTTCGGCCAGCGCGAGGTCCCACACCCCGCCCGACCTGTAGAGATCATTCCATGCCACAGTCCCCAGATCTGTCGCGAAACTGTACGCTTGATGTATACAAACATGTACATCGGCGAAGATTTTTGACCGTGCTCGAGGCTCTGTGTGCCTGGCGCCTCTTTCGTCCCGACCCGCCGGGATAAGCCTCCCTCCCCCCGAACCCAGGATCCGACCATGCTCTCCCTCCTCCTCCTCGCGGCCTGCGACACCGACAAGGAGACCGCGCCCCCCGACTCCGCCGACGAGGCGACGAGCGCGCTCCCGGACGAGGTGTTGGACGCCATCGATCTGACACGGATCAAGGCGGACATCGAATTCCTGGCGTCCGACGATCTGGGCGGGCGCACGCCGACCTCGCTGGGGCACGGGATCGCGCGGGACCACATCGCGGGCGAGCTGGCCGCCATCGGCCTGGAGCCGGTGGGCGACGACGGCGGCTACACCATCCGCTTCGATCTGGAGCTGGACCGCGAGCGCTGGGCCCTGGACGAGGACGGCGCGGTCTACCCCATCGAGGCCACCGTGGGCGACAACCTCGTCGCGCTGCTGCCGGGCTCCGACCCCGAGCGCGCGCAGGAGACCGTGGTGGTCATGGCGCACTACGACCACCTGGGCGTGACGGAGGAGGGCGCGGTCTACAACGGCGCCTTCGACGACGCGGCCGGCGTGGCGACGCTGCTGGAGGTCGCGCGCGTGCTGGTCGAGGAGGGCGTGAGCCTGGACCGCTCGGTGCTCCTGCTCATCACCGACAGCGAGGAGGGCGGGCTCAAGGGCGCTTACGACTGGACCTCCGACCCGACGCTGTCCCTCGAGGACGTGGCCGTGGCCTTCTCCATCGATCCGCTGGGCCGCGGCCTGCTGCCCGACTACTGGCCGCTCATCCTGCTGGGGCTGGAGCGCTGCCCCGAGCTGAAGGAGGCCGTGCGAGACGTCGCGGCGACCGCCGACATGGACGTCACCTTCGTCAACCGCGGCCCCATCCCCGTCTTCGCCAGCGACCAGGACCCCTTCTACGAGCAGGACGTGCCCGTCCCGGCCTTCTGGTTCGTCAGCCCGGGGATGACCTGGTACCACACGGTGGACGACGACGCCGAGACCATCGACTACCGCACGATCCGCGATCACAGCCGCTTCCTGGCCAACCTGATCACCACCTTCGCCAACGACGAGGCCCGCTACGAGGACCAGGGCGAGCAGGAGCTGTCCGTGGAGGACGCCGCGGACGCCTCGGCCCTGCTGGCCGGGGTGCTGGGATCGGAGGAGATCACGGAGGACGAGCGCGACACGCTCACGGACCTGAAGGCGGACTTCGACGCCACGGTGGACGCGGGGGTGGTGGGCGACGATCTGCAGGGCACCTACCTCAGCGCCGCGATCCTCCTCCTGCTGGACCTCACGGAGGCCCACCCGGGGGAGGTGCCGCCGCCCTGGCCGGAGTGAGCCGGCCCGCCCGCCTCAGACACGCCCGCGCTCGCGCAGCCAGGCGATGGTGGGCTCCAGCACCTCCCGGGGCGGGCGGTAGCGGTAGCCCAGCTCGCGCTGCGCCTTGGCGCTGTCCACCCACCAGTAGAGGCAGGCGTAGTCCAGCACGTCCGGGATCACGGGCGTCGGGAGCCCCAGCTTCGCCAGCGCCCCCACCGCGCCCTTCACGACCCCGTTCGGCAGCTGCAACACCCACTTCTTCTGCCCGCCGATCTCCAGGGTCAGCTCCACGAGCTGCCGCACGCTCAGGTTCTCGCCCCCCAGGATGTAGCGCTCGCCCGGCCGCCCGCGGTCCAGGGCCGCCAGGATCCCCGCCGCCACGTCGTCGACGTGGGCCACCGCCGTCCCGCCCTCCACGGCGAGCGCCGGCCAGCCCTTCAGGATGTCGATGAGGTTGGCCGCGGTGATCAGCTCCTCGTCCTGCGGGCCGTAGACCTCGCACGGGTTCACGGTGACCACCGGCAGCCCCTCGGCGGCGTAGCAGGCGCAGATCTGCTCGGCGTCGTGCTTGGCGGCGGCGTACAGGAAGACCTCGCGGTCCATGTCCCAGGCGGCGCGCTCGTCGAGCACCCGCGGGTCCTTCGTCCCCTGGATGGCCGTGCCCGAGCTCACGAAGACCACCCGGAGCCCGCCCGCCTCGCGCGCCGCGGCCAGCACGTTCTCCGTGCCGCCCACCACCACCTCGCGCATCTTCGGGCTGCGGATCTGGGACCAACTAGATATACTAGCAAGGTGAATCACCCCCTCGCAGCCGCGCATCCCCTCGACGAGGCTGGCGCGGTCGGTGACGTCGCCCAGGTGGCGCTGGTAGCCGAGCCCCTCGATGCGGGAGGTGTTGGAGCTGGCCCGCAGCAGGCAGCGCACCTCGTCCCCGCGCGCGCGCGCCGCCGCGACCACCCGCGACCCGATGAAGCCGTTGCCGCCCGTGACGAAGAGCGCCATGTTCCCGATCCCCTCTCCCGTCCTTATCTTCGGGTATGTCGACCTGCTTCGCCGCGCTCATGTGTCACGCACCGATCGTCGTCCCCGCGGTCGCCGGGCCCGAGGCCGATCGTTGCCGGTCCACCACCCGCGCCATGCGCGAGATCGCCCGCCGGGCGGTAGGGAGCCGACCCGAACGGATCGTGCTGGTCTCGCCCCACTCGCCGCGGCGGGAGGACGCCTGGGGGGCCTGGACCGGGCGCCATCAGGGCAGCCTGGCCGACTTCCGCGCCCCGCAGATCGCGGTGGACCTGCCCGACGCCCCCGAGGTGCGCGCCGCCACCGGGGCCGAGGCCATCGCCCCGCGCCCCCTGGACCACGGCGCCATGGTCCCGCTCGCCTTCCTGTGGGAGGAGGGCTGGCGCGGCCCCACCGCCGTCCTCGCGCTGCCCTGGAGGAGCGAGGATCCCCGGGTCCTGGCCGAGGCCGTGGCCGCGCTCCCCGGCCGCACGGCCGTCATCGCCAGCGGCGACATGAGCCACCGGCTGAAGCCCGGCGCCCCCTCGGGCTACCACCCGCGGGCCCAGGACTTCGATCGCGCCTTCGTGGCCGCCCTGCGCGCCGGGCGCTGGGAGGATGCGCTGGCTGCCGGCCCGCGTGAGCTCGCCGCGGAGGACGTGGTCGACAGCACCGCCTTCGCCATGGCCACGACCCCTGGCCCGCTGCACGACGAGGTGCTCGCCTACGAGGGCCCCTGGGGGGTGGGCTACAGCGAGGCCGTGCTCTACGACCCGAGCCCGCCCCTTTACGCCGTGGCCCGCGCCTCCATCCGCGCCCGCCTGGAGGGCCGGAAGTACCTGCCGCCCGAGGGGGGCGAGCCCTCGGCCGGGGTCTTCGTCACCCTCTACCGCCAGGGCGAGCTGCGCGGCTGCATCGGCCACATGGCCGCCACCCGCGGCCGCCTGTACGAGGAGGTGGCCGAGGTCGCCCGCAGCAGCGCGTTCCAGGATCCGCGCTTCCCGCCGCTCGGACCCCACGAGCTGGACGACCTGGACATCGAGGTCAGCGTGCTCGAGCCGCCCGAGCCCGCCCCGGACCTCGGCGCCCTGGACCCGCGGCGCTGGGGCGTGGTGGTGAGCTCGGGCGGGCGACGCGGCGTGCTGCTGCCGGACATCGAGGGCGTGGACACGGTAGAGCGCCAGCTCGCGATCACCCGCCGCAAGGCCGGGATCGGCGCGCACGAGCCGATCACCGTGGAGCGCTTCGCCGTGCGCAAGGAGGTTCAGCCGTGAGCGCCACCGCGTCCTCGCCGCACCCTGCGCGCTGGTGGCGCTGGGAGGGCGAGCGGATGGTCTGCGAGCTCTGCCCGCGCCGCTGCCACCTGAGCCCGGGCCAGCGCGCCTTCTGCTTCGTCCGCAAGGCCACCGACCAGGGCGTCGTGCTGGACACCTACGGGCGGTCCTCGGGCTTCTGCGTGGACCCCATCGAGAAGAAGCCGCTCTTCCACTTCCTGCCCGGCACCCCGGTGCTCTCGTTTGGCACCGCCGGCTGCAACCTGGGCTGCCGCTTCTGCCAGAACTGGGACATCTCCAAGGCGCGCGAGCTCGACCGCCTGCAGGACGAGGCGGGCCCCGAGGACATCGCCGAGGCCGCGCAGCTCACCGGCAGCCGCAGCGTGGCCTTCACCTACAACGACCCCGTGATCTTCGCCGAGTACGCCATCGACGTGGCGCGGGCCTGCCGGGAGCGCGGCATCGCCACCGTGGCCGTCACCGCCGGCTACATCAGCGAGCTGGCCCGCCCCGAGTTCTTCGCCGCCATGGACGCGACCAACGTCGATCTCAAGGGCTTCACCGAGCGCTTTTACAAGGAGCTCTGCTACGGGCGCCTGGAGCCGGTCAAGGAGACCCTGCGCTGGCTGGTCCACGAGTCCAAGGTCTGGACGGAGATCACCACCCTGCTCATCCCCGAGGAGAACGACTCCGACGAGGAGATCGCGCGGCTCTGCGCCTTCGTCGCGGGCGAGCTCTCCCCGAACGTGCCCCTGCACTTTACGGCCTACCACCCGGACTTCAAGCTGAACCGCCCGCCCACCCCGCCCCGGACGCTGCAGCGCGCGCGCCAGATCGCCCTGGAGAGCGGCCTGCGCTACGTCTACCTGGGCAACGTTTCCGATCGCGCCGGCTCCAGCACCTGGTGTCCCGGCTGCCAGGCCCTGATCATCGAGCGCGACGGCTACCACCTGGGGCGCTGGGGGCTGGACCCCGCGGGCCGCTGCGCGCGCTGTGGGCTGGCGATCCCCGGGCGCTTCGAGGCTCGGCCCGGCGCCTGGGGAGCGCGGCGCCTGCCCGTCCGGCTGCGGGATCTGCACCGATCCCCCTTGCGCGAGCGCGGGGAGCGCCCTTAGTCTGCCCTCGGAGCCCGTGATGCCGAAGAAGCGATCTACAGAGCTGCCCATCGACGACGCGGAGCGCCTCACGCTGGAGCTCGCGCGCCGCCTGAGGAAGACCCGCGCCGCCCGCGCCGCGAAGGCCGCCGCCGAGGAGGCGCCCGTCGACCGCGCCCCGGACGCGGTGGACGAGCTGATGCGCCGCTATGATCGCTCCCGGCCGCGCCCGCCGAAGCCGGCGAGCGAGGAGCCGAAGGACTGAGCCGTCGCGCAGCTCAGCCCTGAGCGCCCGGGCGATGCACGGGGATCTCGGAAGAGCTCCCCTTGAACCCAGCGATCCCGCCGGTGCGGATGGCAGAGCCGGAGATGATCCCGTTCACCGCGCGGTTCAGGGCCTTGACCCGGCGCTTCCCGCGCCCGTCGACCATGGCGTCCATGCGCAGGTCGATGGCATGCTCCAGCCATCGGCCGATGTTCTCGGCGCGGTTGTGATCACCGTTGGCCAGCGCCACGCGGGCCAGCGCGAGATCGTGGTTCATCCAGGACCACTCGTCGGCGGGGAGGGTGTCGTAACGCTCGTTCTCCAGGTGCAGCTCCGCGGGCAGATCGCAGGAGCCGATCCCGCAGACGATGGCGCTGTCGAAGCCGAAGATCAGCGAGAGGACGAGAGTGGCGAGAGAGCAGGACATCGGGCCTCCATTTCTGACCCACTCAACATAGCAAGGCCATTCCTGTGCTGACGGCGTATGCGGACATAATCTGTCCGCTTCAAAATTGGCGCGGACAGATTATGTCCGCTTCATTGCCCGCCTCCACCGCGCCGCTTCAGCGCGTGATCACGAAGGTCCAAGCCCACTTCGCGGGCAGGCGGGCCTCCCCCTCCAGCGCCAGGCAGGGGGCGGGGACGAGGCGGTTGTAGGAGGGCGAGATCACCCCTGAACCTGGACTCTCTCCGCCCTGGAGCACCGTCGCCGAGAGCGGCGCGCCCTCTACGGAGATCCGCACCAGCAGCCCCCGCGGCCCGCGCGCCAGCCAGCCCCCGCCCGCGGGCTCCAGCGCCCAGTCCGGCCCCAGCTGCCAGGTGATCCGCGCGGGCCGGGACCCGGTGCCCAGCAGCTCATCCTCCACGCGCAGGGTGGCCAGGCCCTCGAGCGACACCGCCCGCCGGTGCAGGACGCCCAGGCGCGCGCGGTAGCCGTCGTGGGTGGCGGCGACGCGGCTCTGCTCCGCGCCCAGGCTCAGCGACTCGCGGGTGGAGACGGCGCGGGCGCCCCAGTTGAAGGACCCCGTGGGCACGCTCTGGGAGAGGCCGCCCACCTCGATGGTGTTGTGGGCGGCCGTGCTGCGCAGGTGCTCGCGCCAGCCGCCGGAGTGGTTGTAGCGGTAGGCCCCGGGATCGACCAGGAGCGGGACCCCGTCCAGGTGGACACACAACGAGAGCGCGTCGGCGTGACCGTGGGCCGCGATGGGCCCGTAGCCCAGGGGACCGTGGTCCAGCACCGCCAGCAGCTCGCGCTCGCCCTCCGCGTGGCGCAGCGCCGTGACCCCGCCCTCGACGAAGGAGCGCCCCGGCGGCGCCGTCCAGCCCCCGGTCGGCACCCGCGCCCCCAGCAGCCCGGCCAGCGCGTCCTGTCGCGCTCCTGGGGGCGCGAGCTCGGGTCGGCCCAGCAGCCCGGCCAGCGCGCCCATGACGCTGCGCACGTCGTCCTCGCGATCCCAGGAGGCCCGCAGCACCACCGCCCCGTCGTCGTCGCCCAGGTGCGGCACGTTGCCCGAGCGGTCCATGATCGCGTGGAGGTGCAGCAGCGCGAGCCCCAGCCGCCGATCCACCGCCTCCGAGAGCGGCCTCCCCGCGGCCCGCGCGACCTGGCGGGCCAGCGTGTACCACTCCAGGGTGTAGGCCGTGTAGGTGGGGGCCTGCTCGCCGCCCACCCCGTCGGCGAAGATCTGGAGCAGCACCTCGCGCTCCAGCTCCTCCCGCCCCTCGGCCTCCCAGCCCGCCGCCCCCGGCAGGTGGGGGGCCAGCAGCCCGAGCAGCAGCAGCGCCGCCGCCTCGGCGATCAGGTGGTTGTTCGCGCTGGAGAAGCGGCTCGGGTAGCGCGCCATGAAGAGGCCGTGGGCGTACAGGCTGCGCTGCAGCTTCGGCCGCAGCGAGGCCGGCGCACGCTCGGGGCCCAGGATCCCGAGGACCGCCAGGATGGAGGCGACGCGGCTGGCCAGCTCGATGCCGCAGGCCCAGGACACGCCGCGGTAGGGCGGGTTCTCGTCGATCCAGGCCTCCAGGTCCCCCCAGACCGCCTCGGCCGCGCGGGGCTCGTCCAGCGCCACGGCGCCGAGCGCCAGCACGACGAGGTGCTGGAGCCGGTTCAACTCCCACACGAATTTCACGTCCCCCGGACCGGACTCCTGCCGGTAGGGGATGTCGTGGCAGCCCCGGTCGGCGGGCCAGCGCTCGCCGCTCTCCGGGTCGAGCTGCCAGTCGCGCCGGCTGCCCGGGGGCCAGGGCTGCCCCAGCAGGGTCAGCTCACCCCGGAGGAGCTCCTCGGTGAGCCGGCGCAGGCGCGCGCGCTCCCCCGCGAGGCTCTCCACCAGGAGCGCGCGATCCACGGGCAGGGCCGGCAGTGGGGCCGAGAGCGCCGCCTCGGGCAGCCGCGCCGCCAGCCGCGCCGCCACCCCGTGCCGATCCAGGCGCTTCTTCACCAGCTCCCGAGCGCGGTGGGGCAGCTCGGCCGGCGGCATGCTGCGCAGGCGGTTCAGGTACCAGTGGAGCTTCGCGGGTGGCTTGACCATGGGGGCTCGTCGGGAGGTTAACCGACACAGGCCCCGGAAACCTTTGGGTGCGGCTCTTCTGCGTCGAGGTGGTTGGTCGGATCAAGGGCGCCTGCCCAATCCTCCTCCTCCCGCGTCAGCGGGGGGAGGTGCCGGCGAAGCCGGCGGAGGGGGGAGCTCGTGTCGGAGTCCCCCCTCCGGCCCTCCGGGCCACCTCCCCCGCTGGCGCGGGAGGTGGATGAAAGCTGCAACTCGATGGCGTTTTCGTCGTCGTAAAGGAGCCGCACCCGACCCTTTTCAGGGCAATTCCGCGGCGGCGGGAGGCGATCACCGCTCCGGTGTTTAGTATCGTGGCATCGGGTGGGTCCTCTTGGAGAGAACATGCGCGTACACCATCCTCTCGTCCTCGTCGGCGTGGGCATCGGCGGTCTCATCCTGGCTTGCGGTGGGGGTGAGAACCCGAACCAGCAGAGCGCGGGCTCGCAAGAAGGCGGGGTGACGCTGGGCGTCGGGGACATCGCCGTGAGCGTCGATGGCTCCTACGTGGTCTTCTCCCACGGGGACGGGCTGGCGGTGGGGTGGACGCAGACGGGCACGCTCGAGCTGCTCTCGCCGCGCGACCCCTCGGTCCTCGCCTTCGCCAACACGAGCCGAACCATCTTCGTCGGACAGGAGAGCGCGGCCACCGTGGTCGCCGTGGACGTGAGCACGGGCGCGGAGCTCTGGGAGGCCCCGGTGGAGAGCGCGTCGAAGGATGTGCTGAAGCTCGACATGAGCGCCACCGACGGGCTGCTGGTCACCCACGACGACGCCCACCTCCGCGTCCTCGATCCGGCCACGGGCCTGGTCCTCTACGACCGCGCCTTCGACCGGCGCATCGTGGACGTGGACATCCTGGATACGCGCCTCTTCGTCGTGCTGGCCGAGGTCTGGCACGGCGAGTCCCCCATCAGCACCGTGGAGGTCATCGACACGGCCAGCTGGCAGGGGACCAGCTTCTCCGTCCCGAATTGCGCCGCGACGCTCTCCGTCATGCCGCTGGCCCAGCGCGCCTTCATGGCGCCCACGAGCTGCTCGCGGGACCCCGTGTCCGTGATCTCGCTCCTGGAGGGAGAGGAGGGCTTCGAGCGCAACCTCCCCGGCTTCGGGCCCGTGGCGGTCTCCTCGGACGGCTGGACGGCGGTGGCCTTCTACAGCGTCTCGCAGGGGGACGAGAGCCTGTTCGAGGACCCCGCGCAGATGCCCGCCGAGGACAGCGCGGAGTACCACCTGATGATCATCGACGGGGCGGACCTCAGCTACCGCTTCGCGGAGTACGGGGACACCCTGCCGCGCTTCAGCGTCGCCCCGGACGGTCAGGTCATCCTGGTGGACGGCGCCTTCAACGAGGCGCCGACCACCCTCTTCGACCTGGAGACCGGCACCTTCCGCGCCGTCGAGGGCCCCGGGCTCTACCTGGACCACTATGCGCTCTCCAGCGACGGGGCGATGGCCTACGTGCTCCACCCGGACACCTTCTACGAGGAGCCGGGGCTGTACGCGCTCGACCTGCGCGCCGCCGTCGCGACCACGCTGGCGACGCCCTTCATCCCCACCAACCTGAACCTCTCGCCGGACGACGCGACGCTCTTCCTGCGCGAGAGCGACCGGCGGGTCTGCGTGTACGCGCTGTCGGACCAGACCTGTCTGACCTGGTTCGACGCGGAGCAGCTGGACACGGGCGGGGGCTGAGCGCGCTGGTCAAGCCTTCGCCAGCACTCGGCGGCCCGCTTGGCCCGGGGCGTGGGCGCGGGGTACTTCAAGCGGGGGCGTGCCCATGCTCAAAGTGCTGTTCATCTCCCAGGACCTCCCCTACACCTTCGACAACCGGATCAAGCGGGAGACCGCCACGCTTCGAGACGCCGGGGCGCAGGTCTGCGTGATCTCGCCGAGGGGCAAGGGCGAGAGCTGGCACGAGGAGGTGGCCGGCATCCACGTCTACCGCTACGCCGTGCCCACGCTCAGCGAGGGCTTCGCCGCGCACCTGGGCGAGTACGCGGTCTCGCTCAGCAGCATGAGCGCGCTCGCCGCGCTGGTGTACCGGCGCCACGGCTTCCACGCCATCCACGCGGCCAACCCGCCGGACCTGCTGTGGACCGTGGCGGCGCCCTACAAGCCGCTGGGCGTGAAGTTCGTCTTCGACCACCACGATCTGGTCCCCGAGCTCTTCGAGTGGCGCTTCGGCGAGGCCCACCCCCGCCTCATCCCCATGGTCAAGGCCATGGAGAAGGTGACCTTCAAGCTGGCGGACCACGTCATCTCCACCAACGAGACCTACCGCAAGGTCGCGCTGGACCGCGGGGGCAAGCGCCCCGAGGAGGTGACGGTGGTGCGCAACGGGCCGCGGCTCAGCGACTTCCCGCCCACCGAGCCCGATCCGGCGGTGCGGGCGCTCGGCCGCACGGTGGTCGGCTACCTGGGGAACATGAACCCCCAGGACGGCGTGGACCTCTTCCTGGAGCTCGCGCGCATCCTGCGCAACGACCGCGGGCGCAAGGACATCGGCTTCGTGATGGTGGGGACCGGCGACTCCTTCGACAGCCTGGGCCGGCTGCGCGATCAGTACGGGCTCACCGACGCGGTGAAGATGACCGGGCGCGTGCCCTGGAAGGACGTGCTGGCCGCGCTCTCGGCCTGCGACGTCTGCGTGCAGCCCGATCCGCCGGGCGGGCTCAACGACCACTCCACCATGAACAAGCTGATGGAGTACATGGCGCTGGGGAAGGCCGTCGTCTCCTTCGATCTCACGGAGTCCCGGGTGTCGGGCGGAGACGCGGCGCTCTACGCTCCGGGCGGATCCGCCGAGGCCCTGGCGGACGCCGTGCAGGCGCTGGCCGACGATCCCGCCCGCCGCGCGCGCCTCGGGCAGCTCGGCCGCGAGCGGGTCGAGCGGGTGCTGGCCTGGCACCACCAGCAGCGCGCCCTGCTGAGCGTCTACGAGCGCCTCTTCCCCGGCCAGCTCAACGCAGGCTGAGGCGCCGGATCCGCTCGCCGATCTGGGCGGAGAGGCGGAGGCGCTGCTCGGCCTCCTCCACGGTGCTGCCGGCGAGCCCGCAGGCCGGGGAGAAGAGCGCCCGGCGGGCGACCACGGCCGGGTCCAGGCCGGGCGGCATGGAGGCGCTCCACTGCGCGGCGATCTGCTCGGGGTCGAGCTCGGTCGGCGGCCGATCGGTGGGCACCAGCCCCCAGGCGATCCAGCGCGTGGCGGCCAGGGTGCGGCCGTCGGGGTCCGTGAGCAGGCCGGCCCCGTCCCGGCTCGCGTCGAAGGAGATGAGGTCCATCGGCAGGCGCGAGAGCAGGCCCCAGGGCGGCGCGCTGCAGCAGTGGACGCCGACCACCGCCCCGTTGGCCTGCGCCGCGGCGAGGGCCCAGACCAGGGCCTCGAAGGCCGCCCCGTCCGGCGCCAGCGCGGCGGCCGGCAGCAGCCCCAGCCCCGGCTCGTCCAGGACCAGGAGCACGGGGACGTGCCCCCGGCGCAGCCGCGCCGCCTGATCCGCCGCCTGCCAGGCCGCCCGCACGCCCAGCGCCCGCAGGAGCCCGGCGTCCTCCCAGATGGGCCGCCCGCGCCAGCGCAGCGAGGCCGCCAGCGTGACCGGGCCGATGAGCTGCCCCTTGAGCGCCCGCGCGCCACGAAGCCGACCATCGGCGATGGCGGCCTCAAACTCCAGGAGCCCGCTCGCCTCCTCCGCGCCCCAGGCCGGCGGCGCGGCGGCGGCCAGCAGGAAGCGATCCCGGTCGCGGATCTCGTGGAGGAAGGGGCCATCCCCCGGGGCCAGCTCCTCCTCCAGCCCGGCCAGCCCCTGGTCCAGGGCCGACTCCCGCCCGCCGCGCCCCGGGAGCTGCGGCCAGAAAGGCAGGATCGGGCAGCAGCGCGCCGAGAGCGCCACCGCCTCGCGCGGGCTCATCGTCGGCAGGCTGCCGACCCCCGTGGCGACCCCGTCCAGGGCCGCCTCCTGCAGTCGCGCTACACCCTCCCGCCTCATGCGCTCCCCTTCCGCCTCAGCCTTCGCGTGATCAGCCCCACCACGTCCTGCAGGTCGGGCACCCGGAACAGCGCCGCCGCGCCGAAGAAGGCGACCATCCCCGCCACCGCCAGCAGCCCCCCGCGCAGGAGCGGCGCCAGCGGCGGCAGCAGGCCCTCCAGCCCGAAGCCGACCCCCACGCCCACCCCCACCGCGGGCAGCGCCCGCAGGAAGAAGGACAGGTACCCGTCCTCCGCGCCCGAGAAGTCCCGGCGCAGCCAGATCATCAGCACCACCACGTAGACGGTCATCGCCACCGAGGAGGCCAGCGCCAGCCCGGCCGTCCCCCAGAGCTCGGCGAGCGCCAGGTACACCGGGAGCGAGAGCGCCGCCGTCAGGGTCCCCAGCAGGGTGGGCCCCCAGGTCCGCCCCCGCGCCCAGAAGCCGCGCGAGACCACGGTCTGCGCCGCCCAGGCCCACAGCCCCACCGACACGAGGCCGAGGCAGGTCCCGATCTGCTCGTACTGCGCGTCGGGGATGCGCGCCCCGTAGATCACCCGGGCGATGTCCTCACCCGCCACCGTCAGCGCCACCTGGCTCGCCAGCGCGAGCACGAGCATGCGCCGGGTCGCCGTGCTCAGGGTGGCGTAGGCCTCCGCGTCCTTGCCCTGCGCGATGAGGCGCGTGAGCGTCGGATAGGCCGCGACCCCCGTCGCCATCCCGAACACGCCCATCGGCACGCGCATCAGCGTCTTGGCGTACTGCACGGTGGCCACCGCCCCCTCCCCCTGCATGGAGCCGATGGCCCGGAGGAACCAGTCGTCCGCCAGCACGATGGAGAAGCCGACCATCACCGGCAGCGAGCGAACCAGGTAGGTCTTGAGGTCCGGGTGACGCAGGTCGAAGACCGGCCGCCAGTGGAGCCCGCTTCGCAGGCAGCCGATGAGCGGGAGCCCGAAGGGGCCGATCACGCTGCCCACCACCACGCCCCAGGCGAAGCCCTCCGCGCCGAGCTCCGGCCCGGCCAGCAGCCCGCCCGCGATCACGCAGACCGTGTACAGCAGCGGCGCCAGGGCCGGCAGGGTGTGGCGGTCGCGGGCCTGGAGCACCGCGCTCAGCAGCCCCCCGATGACGTGGAAGGCCTGCGCCGGCAGCAGGATGCGGGTCAGCTCCGTGAGCCGCGCGAGCTGCGCCTCGTCGAATCCCGGGCCCACGAGCCGCGCCAGCTCCGGCGCGTAGATCCAGAACACCGCCAGACCCACCGCGATCAGCGCCAGCAGCAGGTTGGTGATGAGGCTGAAGACGCGCCAGCCCTCCTCCTCCTCGCCCCGCGCCAGATAGCCCCCGAAGATGGGGATGAACACGATGGACAGCGCGCCGCCGGCCAGCAGGTGGTTCAGGAAGTCCGGGATGCCGAAGCTGGCCAGGTAGACGTCGGCCTCGGCCCCGCCGCCCAGCACGCGCCCGATCACGGCCTCGCGCACGAGCCCGATCACGCGCGACAGCAGGATGGACAGGCCCCAGATGGCGCTGGCGATCGCGATGCGCCGGCTCACTTCGCGCTGTCCTCACAGCGCCAGTCACCCGCGCGGATCAGGCGGAACACGCCGGGCTTCTCCTCGATGCGCCAGAGCATGACCCGGGCCTCGCTGTAGCCCACCACCTCCCGCGCCCCGTCCCCGTCCAGGTCGGCGGCGGGCAGCAGGGAGAGCGGCTCGCAGAGCTCGGGGATCTGGTCCCAGGAGAGGGTCTTGGAGGCCTCCTGGTCCAGCGCCGCCACCACGCCCACGCAGTCCCGCGCGCCCGAGCTCAGCAGCACCGGGGGCGCGCCGGTCCGCCGGGTCTTGGCCACGCTCGCCACGCGCACGCCGCGCTGCAGGGCCGGGTCGGGCGACTCGATGGCCGGGGAGAAGCGGTCGCGCGGCGGCAGCACCTCGTCCAGGCGCCAGGCGGCGCGCTCCACCAGATCGGCGCGCGTGGCCGGGGACTCTGGCAGGGTCGGCGGGGTCTTCCCCGCGGGCAGCGCCACGGCCGCGCGCGCGGGGGCCCCCTCCAACACCGCGCCGCAGGGCCCGCTCGCCCCCGTGAGCTTCGCCGAGCCCGCGCCGGCCGGGCCCAGCAGCCCGTCCCCGCCGCCCGAGCGCGAGGCCACCCCGTCGCGCCAGAACACGGCCCCCCAGCCCTCCCCCAGCGTGAGGTCCACGGTGGCCGCCTCGCCCGTGGCCGCCTTCGGCTCGACGACCTCGGCCTGGGGAGGCGCCTGCTCCACGGCGGGCGGCGCCTGCGCGGGGGGCACGCCCTCGTTAGAGGGGCTGCAGCTGAAGACGCCGAGGAGGAGGAGCCACATCCCCTCCCCGTAAACCGGGCCCTCGCGGCTGCCAAGAGCTCTCATGCCCGCTCGACTCGATCCCGACCGCGCGATCCTCCTCCTCGTGGACTGGCAGGAGCGCCTGTTCACCGCCATGCCCGAGGGCGAGCGCGACCTGGCCCGCGCCCGCGCGGCGAACCTCCGCTGGCTGGCGGGCGAGCTGTCCCTCCCCACCCTGGCCACCGAGCAGTACCCCAAGGGTCTGGGCCCCACGCTGCCGGACCTCGCGGTCCCGGACACGGCGGAGAAGCTGAGCTTCTCGGCGCTGGGCGCGAGCGGCTTCGGGGAGCGCCTGGCGGCGGCCCGGCCCGACCCGGGGGCCTCCGTGATCCTGAGCGGCATGGAGACCCACATCTGCGTGGCCCAGACCTGCCGCGATCTCCTGGAGGCGGGCTACGCCGTGTGGCTGGTGGCCGACGCCTGCCTCTCGCGCCGCCCCCTGGACTGGAGCCTGGGGGTGGAGCGCGCCCGCGCCGACGGGGCGCGCGTCGTCACCACCGAGGCCGCCCTGTTCGAGCTCATCGGATCCGCCGGGACCCCGCTCTTCCGAGAGGTCAGCCGGCGCATCCGCTGATCGGGCGCCCCGGAGAGGGGTCGCCAGAAAAAGAAATGGCCGGGCCTCCTGTAACCGCCGCGTGCTGGGGGGGGTGCACACGGTCCCGGGCAGGAGGTCCCAGCCGTAGGGCCACACACGGAGGCGTGGACGGGGAGAAGCTATCCCCGGCCCTCGAAATTGACAACGGAATTCAGTTGCAGCTCAAGGCTCCAGCGTCGCGCCGCCGCAGTACTCCGTGCCGTTCTCCTCGCGCTTGACGGCGTCGAGGTCCTCGTAGGCCCACTTGTCCTCCCGGACCTTCTCCGCCTTGAAGCTGCCGCGCACCAGGAGGTGCGAGTTCGCCTCGGCGCCGTAGAAGTAGATCTGGAAGTCGCCCTCGGGGGTCCCGTCCACCTTCAGCTGGCTCGGATCCTTGATGCGGACCCAGGAGGTGTGCACGTCCACCCAGCCGTCCAGGCCCTGGTCGGTGGAGTCGGCCTCACGCCAGGCGTTGTCCTCGATGCGGAACTCGAAGGCGTCGGCCCCGTAGACCTGCGTCATCTCCTCCGCCCAGACCGCCGTGCGCTCCTCCAGCTTCTCGATGACGGCCTGCTGGTAGTTCTCGGTCCCCTCGCCGCCCAGCGTGTTCTCACAGTAGGTGCTGTGGTAGCCGCTGCGGTAGAACAGGCGCAGGTTGTAGCTGTCGGCCGAGGACGGGCACTCGCTGGTGCGCGCGCCGCCGTCGGCGAGCTCCTGGACGCGGGCGTCGATCTCGTCGTACTCGATGCACTCGTCCAGCAGCACGTCGCCGGAGCGGGCGTCCTCGCAGTAGACGTAGACCGGATAGTCCGGGTCGAACCAGCTGTAATCCACGCCGTAGGAGTAGAAGTCGTCGTCGCTCCACTTGGCGACGCCGATGCCCGACAGCCAGTCCGAGTCGAAGGACCAGTAGTTCGAGGTGTTGTTCGGGTCGTACTGATAGGCCCCGGCGTTCAGATAGTAGATCGTGTAGCCGTCCTCGTCCTCCGACCACTTGTCCAGCCAGCTCGACCCGTCCTCGTACTCCAGCTTCAGGTTGCCGTCGCCGTCGGAGGTGCAGTTCGAGGGCGCGAAGTCGGGGTCGATGGAGAAGGCGAAGCGGAAGTCCTCGCCGTTGCCCAGCTTGTGGTGGACCGTGAGCTGGAAGTCGCCCTCGCCGTTGATGATGGCGTCGGTGCGCCAGGGCTCCAGGCTGTCGCTCAGCGAGTAGAAGCCGTCGTCCTGAAGCCAGGTCTGCCAGCCCAGATCCTCCACCGCGTCGCAGGAGGGCGCGCCGTCGCTGTTGCCGATGGAGCGCGGATCGTCCTCGTCATACGCGCAGTCGACCCGCGAGGCGCTCGAGAGGTCCACGATCTCGGCGTCCACGGTCTCCGACGAGTTGGCCGCCAGCCACACGGTCCAGGTCCCGGTGACCTCCGCGTCGTGGGGGTTGCAACCCGCCAGAAGAAGGGCGAGCATCGGGCGCATGCGGGCTCCAGGAGTCGGGAGAGGTTGAGAGCGTTCTATACGGCATCCACCGTCAGAGGTCAAGGATAGCCCGACCCTGCCGCGCCTGTGGGGGCGAAGGTGGCGCCGAGCCCGAGCGTGTGCGTCGGGTACTTCCAGGTGAATCCGAGCTGCTTCTCCAGCCGCTCCACCTTCATCCGCACGGAGGCGGTGTAGAGCTTGAGCGTGTCCGGGGTCAGCCGGGGTCGCCGCCCCAGCCGGGCCTGCAGGGCCTCGCCGCGGCTGGCCACCCACTGCTGGGCGTAGCTGGGGATCCAGGTGGACCAGAAGCGCGGGGGGCGCCCGCCCACCAGGCGCGCGACCTCCGCGTAGAACTCCCGCTGGATCACGGGGTTCGGATCGGAGAGGTTGTAGATCTCGCCGTCAGCGCCGCGATCGGCCACGCACAGCAGCCCAGCCACGGCGTCGTCGCAGTGCAAGGAGGGGACGTAGTTCCGACCCTCCCCCGGCAGCCAGCAGCGCCCGGCGCGGATGGCGGCGTCCATGGTCACGCCGAAGCCCGGCCCGTAGACGGCGCCCACCCGGACGATCCGGGCGGGAAGCCCCTCCTCGCGGGCGAGCTGCAGCAGCAGCCGCTCGGCCGCCACCTTGCTCTCCGCGTAGAGTGTCTGGGGGTAGGGCGGCATCGACTCGTCCACCCACAGCCCCGCGCGATCCCCATAGACCGACACCGAGCTCGTGAACACCAGCGCGTCCAGCTCGCGGTGCCCCACCGAACGCAGCGCGTCGCAGAGGTGGCGGGTGCCCTGGTGGTTGATGACCTCGGCGGTGTCCGCGCCGGCCCCGCGCACCCCGCCCGCCAGGTGGTAGACCCGGCGCGCTCCGCGGAGCCCCTGGACCAGCACGTCCTGTCGGTCGAGCCGGCCCACCAGGGCCCTGGCCCCGAGCTTCTCCAGCTCGGCGGCTTTCTCTTTCGTGCTGGCGAGCCCGACCACCTCCGCGCCCGAGCCCACCAGCGCGCGCACCAGCGGGAGGCCCAGGCGGCCCGCGGCCCCGGTCACGAAGATCCGCACGGCTGACCTCCCTCCCGCGCGCTCAGTCCGCGTCCGTGTGGAGGATGGAGCCGCCGGTCCCGCCGACCACCAGCTCAGGTGTCCCGTCGCCGTTGACGTCGCCCAGCGTGCCGGTGCCCTCGATCTCGCGCTCCGTGTGCATCAGCACCGCGGGGGCGAGCCCGCCCACCAGGCCACGCAGCAAGTAGATCCGGCCCTCCTCGGCGTCCACCGAGACCACGTCCAGGTGCCCGTCCCCGTCGGTGTCCACCAGCGAGACCGCGCCGCCCAGGCCGAGCGTGCTGCTGCTGCCGTCGTCCTCGTAGCCCAGCGCGCTGCCGCCGGTCACGACCTCGTCCGCGCCGTCCCCGTCGATGTCGCCGGCCACGATGGAGCAGCCGCTGTCCGAGCACCCCACCATCTCGGCGATCCCGTCGCCGTCGGTGTCCGCCGCCGTGGCCGCGTACACCGAGCCCAGCGAGCCGGACTCCGTGCTGGCGGTCAGCCCGCTGGCCTCGCTGTAGCTGTAGGCCTGCCAGGCGCCCGCGCTGTTGGCCACCGCCACCTCGCCCGAGCCGAAGTCGCCGCAGCCGACGTGATCGCCGGACACCATGGCGCTGGCCTCCAGCGAGAGCGTGCTGGTGCCCGGCTCGTAGCGCAGGCGGTTCAGCATGTCCGTGCTGCCGGAGCTGACGACGGCGTAGAAGATGAAGTCGTCGCCCTCCTGGCACACCGCCAGGCTCTTGCCCTCCAGCTCGTCCAGGTCCAGATCGTCGCCGCTGACCAGCTTGATCTCGCCCGTCGCGACCGAGAAGAACCAGAGCTCCAGGGTGGCCGTGCCCGACTCGTCCGTCAGGCTGGCGAAGTCCACCAGCCCGTCGCCGTCGAAGTCCCCGTACACCACCGGCCCGCTCAGGTCGGCGTCGTAGGCGCGCCAGGTCAGATCCTGGTTGTCCCAGACCCCCTCCGTGGCCTGCCCGCGGTAGAGCGCGACCATGTCCGTGGCCACGCCGACGTCCAGGGTGCCGTCCTGGTCCGCGTCCACCAGCGCGATGGGCGCGGGCACGTCGCCCAGCGAGATCGAGCGCGAGCGGTACTGCGGATCCGAGCCTTCTCCCTGGAAGGCCAGCACGTTGCCGCCCTCGGCGTCCAGCACCACCAGCTCGTCGGGCGAGCCCGGGTCCAGGTCGCCGGTGGTCGGGTTGGCCTGGCTGTACTCCAGGGTGAAGTAGGTGACCTCGTCCTCGATGGTGAGGAACTTGATGGTCTGCGAGGTCCCGGTGGGGGCGACGAGGATGTAGTCCTCCTCGCCGTTGGCGTTCAGGTCCACCGCCGGCATGAGCACCGCGCCCGTGGCCCCGGCGAACTCGTCGAGGAAGCCCTCCCCGAGCTCCGGCGCGGTGGCGCCGATCCAGCCGTCCTCGGACTGCGTGTAGCGGCGCAGGTAGCCGGTGGAGGTAGCCAGCACGGTGACCTCCGCCGTGCCGTCGTCCCCCTCGTCCGCCGCGGCCAGGCCCATGATCTCGAAGTTCAGGTCCAGGCTGTCGGTGGGCTCGAAGCCCCAGGCCCCATCACCCGTGAGGATCTGCACCGAGCCCGACTCGCTGGAGCTCATGCCGATCGCCACGTCGGGCAGCCGGTCGCCGTCCAGGTCGTCCACGCCCACGCCGACCACGTCGCCCGCGTCCGCCTGCCAGGCCCCGCCCCAGCTGTAGCCGCCCGCGGCGCGCCCGCGCAGGAAGACCGCCTGGTCCTCCCCCCAGAGCGCCAGGTCCAGCACCCCGTCCGTGTCCAGGTTGCAGGCCCACATCCCCTCGATGGAGAAGGGGAAGGCCGCGACCTGGTGGGCCGGCGTGCCCGAGCTGGCCGGCACGTACCAGACCAGGTTGTCCTTCGCCACGGCGAAGCCCCGCGAGCCCCGGGCGAAGAAGTCCGGGTTGTGGATGTCGTCGGAGAGCGCGAGCCCAGCGTCGATGGCCAGGTCGGGCGCGGCGCCGGCCACCCCGAAGCCCTGCCCGGAGGCGCCGCCGCTCACGCCGACGTCCGTGCTCACCACCGTGAGCGTGAACGCCTCCGAGCCGTCCACGGCGACCTCGGCCACCCCGTAGCCGCCCTCGTCCACCACGATGGAGGTGGCGGCCAGCGCGGCGGTCTCGCCCTCCACGCTGACGGTCACGTTCCCCCCCGGGATGGCGGCCCCATAGTCGTTGACCAGCCGGACGGGGACCTCGACGGTGCCCACGCCCAGCGCGTCCACGACCTCGACGTCGACGATCTGGTCGAGATCCTCGACGGCCTTCATCACGGGCTCGACCTCCGTGGTGGGAGCCGGGCAGCCGACCAGCAGGACAAGCAGCAGAGCGGAAGCGCGCATCCTGGAATCTCCTCGCTCGAAGTTTACCCGCGCGCCCGGGTCTCAGAACAGCCCGGCGCCATGAATCTCGTAGCCCTGCGCCTCCGGCTCCAGCAGCGAGGTCAGCTCCCCGTCGCTGTCCACGCCGAAGACGCCGCCTCCCTCCGAGACGAAGACGAACATCTGAAGACTATCGTCCCAGCCGCAGGTCAGCACATCGGAGTCTTCGTCGCGGTTCGGGCGGAGGGCCGTGTCGGAGTTGCCCTCGGCGAGCTCGGAGACCTGGTAGATCACGCCCGAGACGTCGCAGATCCAGGGGCTGTCGTCCTCTCCGAAGAAGACGTCGGCCACATCCAGCGCGCCCGCGCTGAGGAAGTCGTCCACCAGGACCGTCGTGAAGCTCCGCGTCGCGCTCGATCCCGGCTCGAGGAAGAGCAGATCCTGGTTGCCCGTCGCGTCCGTGCTGACGATCAGCACGCCGCCGCTCCGCGACTCCACCGCGCCCAGCGAGGAGACCGAGAGGCTCTCGCCCCCCTCGGTCACCAGCGCCACGCTCTCCACGCCCGAGCCGCTGGTCGGATCCAGGCGGTAGAGCGTGCTGGAGCCGGCCAGCCAGGCCACCCCCTCCTGCACCGCCAGATCGTGGACCACATCGTCGCCCAGCGCGAAAGTCTGGGTGGGGCTGCTGGAGGTGGCGCCGCGCAGCCGGTAGAGCTTGCCGTCGGAGGAGGCGACGTAGATGGCCTCGCCGTCCACGTCGTAGTCGGCGGGCCCCAGCAGATCGCCGCTCTCGCCCGAGCGCGTGATGCTCGGCCCGTCCCAGCTCGGCGGCTCCCAGCTCTGCGCCCACCAGAGCCCCTCGCCGCCAAACGAGAGGGAGACCCCGAGCGACATCTCCGGGAGATCCGTGTCGGTGTCGGTGTCCGTGTCCGTGTCCGTGTCCGTGTCCGTGTCGGTGTCCCCTTCCTCGAAGCACGACTGCGGCCCCTGGGCCGTACACTCGATATAGCCATCGCTGAAGAGGTGGCACCCCGTGAGCGACAGAGCGGGGATCAGGGACGGAGCTCGCACCGGGCCTCCAGGCGCCTCTTGCGCACGACCATGAACCATAGCAGCCCCGGGAGCAGGGCGCCGCGCCCGCCGCAGCCGACGCCCTCATCGACAGACGTTTCGGGAGGAGGAAGGCGCGCACGCCCGGCCCCCAGCCCCGGATCGGGCTCCGCCCAGAGCGCGTCCGAGCTCCACGCCGTCGCGCGCACGCGCTCGGCCGCCTGCTGCGGCGTGAGCGAGGGATCGCCGCTCAGCACCAGGGCCACCGCCGCCGCCACCGCCGGGGTGGCGGCCGAGGTCCCGTAGAAGCCCGAGGGCCCGTAGACCGAGGTGCTGAGCCCGTCCGGGCCCGAGACGTCCGGTTTGCTGAGCCCCCCGCGCGTGGGCCCCCAGGACGAGAAGCTCTCCGGCCCGTTGGAGAGGTAGCTGGCGGTGGCCCGCACCGCCCCCACCGTGAACGTCGCGGCGCTGGAGCCGGGGTCCACGATGGAGCCCTCGGGCGTGGGGCTGTAGAGCTCGCCCCCGCGCGCGAAGAGGGCCATGCGCGGCGCCTCCTCGCCCGCCGCCCGACGCACCATGATCCAGTACCAGCCGTCGTAGGAGGCCGTGACGCTGGCCTTCTCCGTGGGCGAGCAGCCCTGCGTGTCCTCGTCGATGGGCTCCTGCAGGTTCTCGCTGCGCCCGACCACGTCCCCGTTCTTGTCCAGGACGTAGACGTCCAGGTCCGTCTGCCCGCAGTCGCCGAATTCGTCCCAGTGGACCAGCACCGAGCTCGTGCCCTCGGAGAGCTCCACCGACAGCGTCTCGAGCCCGCTCGGCCACTCGTGCCAGCCGTCCGCGTCCCCGTCGCGGAAGCTGTCGGCCAGGTGCTCCTCGGCGTAGTTCCCCGCGCTGGTCACGAAGACCCCGCCCGACGCGGAGAAGCGCTCCGCCGCCGCCGAGATCGCCCCGGTCCCGTCGTAGAAGCTCTCCCCGAAGAAGGAGAGCGACATGCTGATGACGTCGATGCCCTCGCGCGCCGCCCAGTCCACGCCGTTCTCCAGGCTGGTGAGCCCGTTGACGCGGACCAGGTGCAGCTCCACCCCCGGGGCGAGGTCGCGGATGACCTCGGCGCAGGCGAGCCCGTGGCTGCCCTCCTCCCAGCCGAACTGCGGGCTCTCCGGGTCGAAGGGCAGATCGCAGGAGCGCTGGGACAGGCAGTCGTGGGTGGCGTAGGCGCCCAGCTCCTCGGTCTCCAGCGTGCTGCCGAACCACAGGTAGTCGAAGACCGCCACCTTGACCCCGCTGCCGTCCACCCCGGCCTCGTGCCAGGGCTCGACGTCCATGGCCTCCTTCGCCTCCCAGGCGTCGTAGGTGTCGGGCACGCCGATGGGCTCTGGGCGCCAGGCGACGTCCTCGGGCGGGGCCAGGAGCAGGCTCCCCTGCGCGCTGGTGGCCAGGGCGCCAGGGTAGTCCGGCACGTCCACGCGCACCAGATCCTCGGGTTCGAGCTCCAAGGTGGAGGACCCGGCCAGGGCAACCGCGGCGAGCAGGCAGAGCGTCAAGGCACCCCCGGTCACTTCCTGTCCGTATCGTGCGCGCGCCGTCGAGCCCACCTCCCCGAGCGGCCGGGCGAGGGTTAGGGCACACTGTCCTTTCGCCCCCAAGGAGCCCTCATGTCCTCCGCGACCCTGGCGCCCACCCCGACCCGCGCCGCCGAGACCCTCGCCACCGACGCCTTCATCCAGATGGCCGAAGACTACGGCGCGCACAACTACCACCCGCTGCCCGTCGTGGTCAGCGAGGCCGAGGGGTCCTGGGTCTTCGATCCCGAGGGGCGGCGCTACCTGGACATGCTCTCGGCGTACTCGGCCATCAACCAGGGCCACCGCCACCCGCGCATCATCCAGGCGCTCAAGGACCAGGCCGACCGCGTCACGCTGACCAGCCGCGCCTTCCACAACGACCGCCTGGGGCCCTTCCTCAAGCGCCTCGTGCAGATCTCCGGCTTCTCCCGCGTGCTCCCGATGAACACGGGCGCCGAGGCGGTGGAGACCGGGGTGAAGGCCTGCCGCAAGTGGGCGTATACGCACAAGGGCGTGCCGGACGGCCAGGCCGAGATCATCGTGGCGGAGAACAACTTCCACGGCCGCACGACCACGGTGGTCAGCTTCAGCACCGAGCCCCAGTACCGCGCGGGCTTCGGGCCCTTCACCCCCGGCTTCAAGGTGGTGCCCTTCGGCGACGCCGACGCGCTCGAGGCGGCGATCACCCCGAACACCGCGGCCTTCCTGGTGGAGCCCATCCAGGCCGAGGGCGGCATCCTCATGCCCCCGGCCGGCTACCTGGAGCGCGTTCGCGAGATCTGCACCCGCCACCGCGTGATGCTCTTCCTGGACGAGATCCAGACCGGCCTCGCCCGCACCGGCAAGATGTTCGCGTTTGAGCACTACGGCATCCGCCCGGACTGCATGTCGCTGGGCAAGGCCCTGGGCGGCGGCGTGCTGCCGGTCAGCGCGTTCGTGGCCGACGACGAGCTGATGGGCGTCTTCCACCCGGGCGACCACGGCTCCACCTTCGGCGGGAACCCGCTGGCGGCGGCGGTGGGTCTGGCCTCGCTGGACGTGCTGGTGGACGAGGACCTGGCGGAGCGCGCCCGCGCCCTGGGCGACATGGCGATGGGCCGGCTCCGCGCGCTGGGGGCCGAGCACGTCGTGGAGATCCGCGGGCTCGGGCTGCTGATCGGCATCGAGCTCGACCAGCGCGCCCGCCCCTGGTGCGAGGCCCTGATGCGCCGCGGCGTGCTCTGCAAGGAGACCCACGACCGCGTCATCCGGCTCGCGCCGCCCCTGACCATCTCCGAGGACGATCTGTCCTGGGGCCTGGACCAGGTGGAGGACGTGCTGCTGCGGGGCCCTGATGCCTGATTCCTTCCCCTGGGAGCTGCGGATCGAGCACGAGGGCTTCGCCTCGCTGCGCCTGGAGCGGCGCGGCCGGCGCCTGCGGATCGATCCCATCCCAGACGAGCCCTGGGCCACCCTGGGCGAGACGCCGCTGACCCAGCCCATCACCGACGAGGACGTGGTCCTGCTCAGCTTCTGCGAGCACGAGCGCCTCGTCGCCACCGCCCACGCCCTGCGCGACGGGCGGAGGCCCACGGTCATCGCCCCGCCCGAGGTGCTGGACTGGCTCCAACAGTTCGGCGAGGTGCGCGGGGCGGAGACGCCCACCACCCTGGACGGCGTGAGCGTGGAGGCCATCCCCTTCGAGCCCATCGCCTACGCCGAGGGGACCGAGATCGGCTGGAAGCTGTGGTCGGCCCTCTCCGATCCGCGCCGGGGGGCCGCGCGCCTCTACAACCGCCTGCGGCTCCCCCGAGCGAAGCCGCGGGCCTACGCCCTCACCCTCCCCAGCGGCCGGCGCTTCGTCCACCTGAACCTGGCGTTGCACAACGACACGCCCCAGGGCTGGCTGGAGGAGGCCGCGGCTCGCTTTGGCGGGGCCGACTGGCTGCTGTGCGGCGTGGACTACGGGCACGAGCGGGGCTTCCTGGACCGCGTCGAGCGGCTGGCCCCGAAGCGGCTGCTGCTCGCGGATCTGGTCAGCGACGTCCGGCGCTCGATGGGCATGCCCACCACCGTGCTCACGCCCCTGGCCGACGAGCTCTCCAGCCGCGGGGTGGACGTCTACGTGTTCGCCAGCCGCTCCAGCCTGCGCTTCGAGTAGCTCCGCGGCGAGGATCCGCGCGACGACGACGCGCGCGCTCCCCGTGGGGTCTCGCCGAGCGCGGGAGCGGTGTTAATGATCTTGGACCTCGTGGACCACGGGGCGCCCTCCGGCCGACCGCTCGGCGGCGGGCAGCCTGCAGGAGACAGCACCATGGGCATCTGGGACACGCTCAAGACGCACGCGAAGGCGCAATTCCTGGACGTGATCCAGTGGCTGGACGACACGCAGGACACCATCGTCTACCGCTTCCCGATCTTCAACCAGGCCATCCAGGACGGCGGGAAGCTGGTGGTGCGTGAGGGGCAGGCCGCGGTCTTCGTGAGCGAGGGCCAGCTGTCCGGCGTGTTCACGCCCGGCACGTATGAGCTCTCCACCCGGACCAAGGCGGTCTGGAGCTTCTTCGAGAGCATCAAGTACCAGTTGAACTACCCGTACAAGGGCGACATCTACTTCGTCAGCACGCGGCAGTTCACCAACCAGAAGTGGGGCACGCCGAACCCCATCATGATGCGCGACGCCCACCTGGGGCCGGTGCGCGTGCGGGCCTTTGGCTCCTACGCCTTCCGTGTCAGCGACCCGGCGGTGTTCCTGCGCGAGATCGTGGGGACCAACGGCCTGTTCACGACCGAGGAGGTCAACGGCCACGTCAAGCGCAAGCTGGTGAGCGCCTTCGCCGACACGCTGGGCGAGACGAAGATCCCCGTCCTGGACCTCGCGGCCCACTACATGGACGTGGGCGACGCGCTCCGCCAGCGCATGACGGGCTGGTTCGAGCAGAATTTCGGCATCGCCCTGACCGACTTCGTGGTCGAGAACGTCTCTCTCCCGCCTGAGGTGGAGAAGATGCTCGACAAGCGGACGAGCATGGGGATCATCGGCGACATGGGCGCGTTTACCCAGTTCCAGTCCGCCAACGCGATCGAGGCGATGGCCAACCGCCCCGGCGCGGGCAACCCGATGATGGAGGCGGGCATGGGCATGGCCATGGGCGGCGCGATGGGCGCCCAGCTGGCCCGCGGCCCCGGCGCCGTCTTCGACCCGCAGACCGGCATGCCCGGCGCGGGCGCCGCCCCGCCCGCTCCTCCTGCGCCCCCGCCGCCTCCGGCCGCCGCGCGCTTCCACTACCACGGCCCCTCCGGCCAGGGCGAGTACGGCGCGGCCGAGATCGCGGCCCTCATCGCCAAGGACCGCAAGGGCGCCCACAACGTCTGGGCAGCTGGCTGGGCCGGCTGGAAGCCCTGGGGCCAGGTGCCCGAGATCGCCAGCCTCGTGCCCCCGGAGATGCCGCCGCCCCCGTCCGCCAACCTGACGTTCCACTACAACGGCCCGGCGGGCCAGGGTGAGCTCTCGGTGGCCGACATCGTGCGCAACATCCAGGGCGCGCCCCAGGGCCGCCACCTCGTCTGGCGCGCCGGCTTCGACGGCTGGAAGAACGCCACCGAGGTCGCCGAGATCGCCAGCGCGCTCAACGCCGGCGGCCCGCCCCCTCCCCCCGCGCCCCCTCCCCCGCCGCTGCCCTGACGAGGCCCTGACACGGTCTCCCGCGCCGAGCGGTTAGGCTGGACCTGGTCTCGATCGACGGGAGCGACGCATGGTTCGGGTCAGCGTCTTCGGAATGGGCTATGTCGGCTGCGTCTCCGCGGCCTGCCTCGCGCGCGACGGGCACCCGGTCACGGGCGTGGACGTGTCCGCGGTCAAGCTGGACGCCCTGCGCCGCGGCGAGTCCCCCATCGGCGAGCCCGGCCTGGACGCGCTCATCCGCGGGGCCGTGGACGCCGGCCTGCTGAAGGTCACCGAGGACATCTCCGAGGCCGTGAACAGCACGGACCTCGCCCTGATCTGCGTGGGCACGCCCTCCAACCGGCTGGGCGGCCTCGACCTCAGCTACGTGGTGCGCGTCTGCGAGCAGATCGGCGCCGCCCTGCGCGACCGCGCCCCCGGCTTCGTGGTCTGCGTGCGCAGCACCATGCTGCCCGGCTCTCTGGCCACCGTCGTCAAGCCCGCGCTGGAGCGGGCCAGCGGCCTGCGCGAGGGCGAGCACTTCCACATCGCCATGAACCCCGAGTTCCTGCGCGAGGGCACCGCCATCCGCGACTACGACGATCCACCGAAGATCGTGCTGGGCACGCGGGCGCCCGCCGCCGAGGCCGTGCTGCGCGACATCTACTCCCGCTTGAAGGCCCAGGTCTTCGTCGTCCCGCCCGAGGTGGCGGAGATGGTCAAGTACGCGGACAACACCTGGCACGCCACCAAGGTCGCGTTTGGCAACGAGATCGGCGAGGTCTGCCGCTCGGCGGGCGTGGACAGCCACCAGGTCATGGAGATCTTCCTCTCCGACCGCCACCTGAACATCTCGCCCTACTACCTGCGGCCGGGCTTCGCGTTCGGCGGCTCCTGCCTGCCCAAGGACCTGCGCGCGCTCACCTACCACGCCCGCCACCAGGACCTGGACCTGCCCCTGCTCTCCGGCGTGCTCCAGAGCAACGAGCGGCAGATCGAGAGCGTCACCCGCCGCGTGCTGGACAGCGGGGCGCGCAAGGTGGGCCTCTACGGGCTCGCCTTCAAGCCGAACACGGACGACCTCCGCGAGAGCCCCTTCGTCGCCCTGGCCGAGCGCCTCATCGGCAAGGGCGTGCAGCTGCGCATCTACGACGAGTACATCCAGCCCGAGAGGCTGACCGGGGCCAACCGTCAGTACATCGAGGCGTTGATCCCGCACTTCATGGGCCTGCTGGTCCAGGGCTTCGACGCGCTGGAGAGCTGGGCCGACTACATCGTGGTGGGGCACCGCACCCCGGCCTCCGAGCGCTGGGCCGCCACGCGAGAGCCCCGGGTGCCCGTGCTGGATCTCGCGCGGGTGCCGGGTCTGCTGGGTCAGCCGGGCGTGCGCGGGGCGTCCTGGTAAGGAGCCTGTTAGACTCCACCGCATGGCGAACCTTCAGGAACTCTTCATCGGGATCGCGGGCATCATCGGCGCGGGCAAGTCCACGCTCGCCCGGGCGCTGGGGGAGCACCTCTCCCTGCCCGTCTACTACGAGCCGGTCGCGGACAACGAGTACCTGGAGGACTTCTACCGGGACACGGCCCGCTACTCCTTCGCCACGCAGATCTACCTGCTGAACCGCCGATTCCAGCAGCACCAGGAGATCATCTGGCGCGGCGGCGGCGGCGTGCAGGACCGCACCATCTACGAGGACGCCGTCTTCGCCAAGACGCTGGTGGACCTCGGGCTGATGCAGGAGCGCGACTACCGCACCTACCTGCACCTCTTCCGGCACATGAGCAACTTCATGTGCCGCCCCAGCGTGATCGTCTACCTGGACGTCAAGCCCGAGCGCTCGATGGAGCGCGTGCGGCAGCGCTCGCGCGACGTGGAGAGCGGGGTCTCGCTGGAGTACCTGACGGCGCTCTACAACGAGTATGAGCGCTTCATCCAGGATATCTCGCGCGCGGTGCCGGTGATCAAGGTGGACTGGGACCGCTTCCGGGACGTCAACGAGATGGCCGAGGTCATCGAGCGCGAGTACCTGCAGGGCTCCTTCCTCCGCGAGGCTCAGTGGCGCACGAGCCTGCCTTGAACGCTGATCTCTACGCGACGGAACCCGCGGACTGGACGGCCTCGCGCGAGGCCGCCGAGCGCGCGCGCGACGACGAGGCCCTCCTGCGCCTGCGCGGGCTGGAGGTGGCGGGCGAGCAGCTCCCGCCGGTCATCGACGGGCTCCGCCGCGGGCGCCTGCTGACCGCCGACGCGCTGGCCACCACCTGGGACGCCTGGGACGCGAAGACCGGGGAGCGCGCGCTGATCCGCTGCATCCGCCCGGAGTGGCGCCGGGACGCCGTGATGTTGCGCCGCCTCGCCCGCGCCCAGCAGAGCCCCGACCCGCCGCGCTGGGCCCCCGACGGCGCCTGGCCCCACCTGCGGGCCGACGCCCCCGGCGCCCTGCTGCTGGACCGCTTCCCCATCGACGATCCGCCGGACACCGTCTTCATGGCGCGGGTGCTGGGGGCCGGGCTGCGCGCGCTGACCCGCCTGCACGCCGCCGGGCTGGTCCACGGAGGCCCCATCCTGGCCCACCTCGTCGAGGAGCGCGCCGGCCCCCGGCTGGTCTGGCTGGACCGCTTCGGGGCGGCGGGCGGACCGGAGCGCGACCTCTCCGACCTGGGCCGCGCCGTGGCCGCGCTGGATCCACTCCAGGAGGATCCGGTCGCCCTGCTGGCCCAGGACTGGATCGCGGCACCGCCCCCCAGCGCCGAGGACGGGGCCAGGCTGCTGTCCCGCCTGCTGGCCACCACGCTCCTGGACGCGCGGCACCGCCACGAGCTCAGCGCCCGCCGCGCCCGCCGCCAGACCGACGTGGAGCGCCTGGGCGAGCTGGCCCGCGCCCTGGCGACCGCCCTCCCCCCGCCCCGCGGGCGCTTCTGCATGCGCGCCGACCCCCACGGCATCCTGGTGCTGGTGGAGAGCGACGGCGGCCAGGTGCGCGGCGGCGCGGCGCTGGAGCCCGACGCCCGCTTCCTGCCCGTCATCTACGAGCCCGGCCGCCTGGACGCCCAGGCCACCCGCGCCGTGCTCCGCGCCTGGAGCCAGCGCGACGCCGGAGACCGCGAGCACCGCGCCGAGGTGGGCGCCCTGCTGGGCACCGACGACCGCGGCGCCGCCGCCATGGCCCGCTGGCTCAGCGCCATGTCCCGCCTCCGCGCCCTGGTCCGCCTGCAGGGCGCGAGCTGGCTCTGAGCGTCGTCAAGAAGGCGCAAGGCCCGCGCGCCGCCATTGCGACCCGACAGGGCGCGACGCATGATGATCGCAGGAGACGTTCTCATGCGCAGCGGAAACGGCGTCCTCCCCTTCAGCGCTCAGGACCGGCTCGATCTCTCGGCCCCCCAGGCCCTGGAGCGCGCCGCCCGCGACTACCTGCGCTGGGCCGGGCGGCCGGACGACGAGGAGAACGTCACGCACGCCACCAGCCGCATCCGCGACCTGAACCCCGGCCGCGCCGTGGCCCGCGAGGACCTGCACGTGCAGCTGGTGATGGAGGAGCTGGTCTCCGGCCTCGCTCTCAGGCCTCGTCGGGTCGCCTGAGCCGGGCCTGGAGGTCCTCGGGCCAGCGCTCGGGGTGGTCGGCCGGCACCGTGCGCAGCGCGGGCCCCTGCTGGCGCAGCAGCTCCTGCCGGCGCAGGCCCAGCACCCGCCCCGCCGCCACCAGCCCGGACATCGTGGCCCCCATGACGCCGTGGGAGAGCGTGCTGGCTCCGCAGAGGTAGAGGCCGGCGATCTCGCTCTCGATGGGGAAGGACCAGGGCCCCAGCTGGCTCATGGTCTTCTCCGTGCCGTACATGGAGCCCGCGGTCGCCTCACAGTAGTAGTGGTTGGTGACCGGCGTGCCGAGCTCGGCGAAGTGGAGCCGCTCCCGCAGGTCCGGCAGCACGCGCGAGAGCCGCTCGATCATCCGGTCCTTCAAGCGCTGCTTGAGGGCCTCGTAATCGGCTCCCCGCTCCCCGGGCTCGCCCGAGGCCCAGGCGGCGAACGGCGCGTAAGGCACCAGCGCGAAGGCCTCCATCGTGTGGACCCCGCCCTTGAGCTTGGTGGGGTCCTTGAGCGTGGTGACCGTGAGGAAGAGGGCGGGCATGCGCAGCAGCCCGTCCAGGCCCCCGTCGAAGCGGAAGGCCGACTCCGGGTCAGCGTCGTCGAAGAGCCAGTAGTTCCCTGAGTCCAGGCCGAGCTGGACGGGGTCGATCTCCGCCGCCATGAACAGGCTGAGGCAGGAGACCGACCAGCGCGCGCCGCCGAGCTTCTTTCGGATCGCCGGGCCCTGGGCCTCGGGGTCCACCAGCCGCCCGTAGGTGACGCCGGGGTCGGCGTTGGAGATGACCCGCGCGGCCGTGATGCGCTCGCCCCCGGCCAGCTGGACCCCGCTGGCCTTCCAGCCGCCGCCGGCCCGCTCGACCAGGATCTTCTCCACCCTGGCTTTTACCCGGATCTCGCCGCCCGCCCGGTGCAGGGCGTGGATGAAGGCCCGCGGGAGGGAGCGCGCCCCGCCCATGGGGTACCAGGCCCCGTCGAAGTAGTGCGCGGACAGCCCGGCCTGCAGCGCCGCCGGGGCCCGCGACGGGGGGAGCCCGTGATCCCCGCACTGGGCGGAGAGCGCCATGCGCGCCACCGGATCCCGCACGTAGTGGCGGAGCATGCGGTCCAGGCTGCCCAGCCCCCACAGCGGCAGGGCCGGGTGGCGGGCGACGGCGCCGACCTTCTCCCAGGGGCCGCGGGCGGCGTTCAGCGCGCGCACGCCCTGGTCGATCTCGGTGTGCGCGCGCAGGTAGCCGGCGATTCCCTCGCGATCCTCGGGGAACTGCTCGCCCAGGACCGCGGCCATGCGGTCCCGGCCCTTGACCAGATCGACGCGCCGCTCGCCCACGCGGATGTGGTCGTAGCCGTCCGGGTTCAGCTCGCAGAAGACCAGATCGCCCGAGACGCCCAGGCCCTCGTAGATGCGCCGCGAGTCCCCGTCCGGCCCCAGCCCGCCGATGTAGTGGACGCCCGGGCTGAAGAGGTGGCCGTGCAGGGGGAAGCTGTGGGTCCAGCCGCCGGGGAGGTAGTGCTGCTCCAGCACGAGCACGCGCTGCCCCGCCTGCGCCAGCGCCAGCGCGGCCGTGAGCCCGCCCGCCCCCGAGCCGATGACGATCGTGTCGAGATCGGGCATCTCTACTCGAGATCCAGGCTGAGCAGGTAGCTGCGGCTGCAGTCCGCCCCGCTGTCGGCGTCGATGGTGACCCGGTAGGTCCCGCCGTCCTCGTAGGCCAGCGTGTCCTCCAGCTCGATCGAGAGCGTGCCCCCGCCCTCCACCTGGTCGATGACCTCGTCCCCGTCCAGGAACTCCAGCTTCAACCCGTAGTCCGCGTCGTCGGGCACGCCGGACAGCCGCACGGTCAGCACGAAGGAGCCCCAGCTCGAGTCCTCCATGTCGAAGAGGAAGAGGTCCACGTCCTCGTCGTTGTGCAGGATCCCGGAGGCGCTGATGACCTCGTCCTCGGCCAGGGTGCCGAGATCGGTCTCGCTGTCGTCGTTCGGCTCGTTGGCGTCGTCGGCCCAGGCGTCCTCGTCCACCTCGTCGTCGCAGTCCTCGTCCACGCCGTCGCAGCCGTCCTCGGCCCCCGGGTAGACCGTGCCGTCGGTGTCGTCGCAGTCGCCGTCGTTCTCGGTGATCCCGTCGCCGTCGTCGTCCACGTCCTCGGGGTCGGGCTCCTCGCCCTCGCCCTCGCCCTCGCCTTCGCCTTCGCCCTCCCCTTCGCCCTCGCCCTCGCCCTCCCCTTCGCCCTCGCTGGCGGAGTCGTCGCTGATCTTCGAGCTGGCCTCGAACCGACACGCGCTCAACAGCAGGGCGAGCAGGATCATGGGCGCCTCCTGGGCTTCGGCGAAGCCCGACCCTCGAGGGTGTATCCTCGTGCGCGGAGTCGTACCCAGTGGAGTGGGCTTCCGCCACCCGATGGCTCGGGGTCAGGGTGATGGTCACCGGCGCGTCGGGCTTCCTCGGCGGGGCGGTGGCGCGGCTGCTGCTGGAGCTCGGGGCCGAGGTCCACGGGACCGGGTGCCGGCGCCTGCCGCCCGAGGGCGTCATCGCCCACCCGATGAGCCTGCCCGACGAGGCCGAGGCCGTCATCGGCGCCACGCGCCCCGCCGTGGTCTTCCACCTGGCCAGCCCGGTGGACCTGCGCCGCGACCCCCACCTCTACGAGCGCCTGCGGCCGGGCATCCTGGACGGGACGGCGGCGGTGGCGCGGGCCTGCCTGGCGGTGGGGGCGCGCCTGGTCTCGGCGGGGACCTGCGAGGAGTACGGCACCCTGCCCCCGCCCTTCCGCGAGGACCAGGCCCCGGAGCCGGTCTCGCCCTACTCGGCGCTGAAGGTGGCGGCGACGGCCTGGGTGCTGGGGCTCACCCGCAGCGCCGGACTACAAGCCACGGTTGTACGACCCTTCCGCGGATACGGGCCCGGCGACCGTCAGAGCGTCATCGCCAGCGCCGCCCGCGCGGCCCTGGCCGGCGAGCCCTTCGCGATGACCGACGGGGCGCAGCTCCGCGAGTGGAACCACATGGACGCCCTGGCCGAGGGCATCGTGGCGGCGGGCGCGCACCCCGGCGCGCTGGGGCGGGTGCTGAACCTGGGCGGGGGCGAGGTGGCCAGCGTGCGCGACGTGGTGGCGCGGGTCTTCCGGCTGGCCGGCGCCGACCCGGGACTGGTGCAGGTGGGCGCGCTCCCTCGGCGGGCTGGCGAGATAGAGGCGCTGATCGGGGATCATTCCCTGGCGCGCTCGCTCTGGGGGGAGATCGCCCAGCCCTCGCTGGATGATGGCCTGGCGGACGCGCTGGACTGGCTGGCGGCGGAGGGGCTCGAGTGAGCGAAGAGACGGCTTCGACGCGGATCCCACGCGCCGTCATCGTGCTGGGGCTGGTCAGCCTGTTCATGGACCTGGGCACCGAGATGATGCACGCGGTCCTGCCGGCCTTCCTGATGGGCCCGCTGGGCGCCGGGCCGGCCATGGTCGGGCTCATCGACGGGATCGCCGAGGGCACGGCCAGCCTGGTCAAGGTCTTCTCCGGCGCGCTCTCTGACCGGCTGGGGCACCGGAAGTGGGTCGCCGTCGCTGGCTACGGGCTCTCCGCCCTGGTGCGCCCGCTCTTCCCCTACGCCACGACGCCGGGGCTCGTGCTGGGGGCACGGTTCCTGGACCGCCTGGGCAAGGGCGTGCGCGGGGCGCCGCGGGACGCGCTGGTGGCCGACGTCACGCCGCCCGCGCTGCGGGGGAGGGCCTACGGCCTGCGCCAGAGCCTGGACAACGTCGGCGCCATCGGCGGGCCGGTGCTGGCGAGCGCGCTCATGCTGGCCAGCGGCGGCGACGTGCGGGCCGTCCTGGGCTGGGCGGTGGTCCCCGCCGTCTTCGCGGTCGCGCTCCTGGTCCTGGGCGTGCGCGAGCCCGAGTCGCGGGCGCCCAGCCGGCGCGCCCCCTGGGGAGGCCTCGGCGGCCTGGGCGGGCGCTTCTGGCTGGCCATCGCCGTCGTCGGCGCCCTGGCCTTCGCCCGCTACGGCGAGGGGATGCTGCTGGTCCGCGGCATCGAGGCGGGCCTGGGCGAGGTCGGCACCCCCCTGCTCCTGGCCGAGATGAGCGCCGTCTACGCCCTCTCCTCCTGGCCCGCCGGCTGGGCCTCCGACCGCGTGGGGCGGAGCGCCGTCATCGCCGCCGGCTTCGGCTGCTTCGTCCTGGCCAACCTGGCGCTCGCCCTGCCGCTGGGGCTCGCGGGCGTCATCGTCGGCGTGGCGCTCTGGGGCCTGCACATGGGGCTGACGCAGGGGGTGATGTCCAGCCTGATCGCGGACACGGCGCCCGCGGAGCGGCGGGGCGCGGCGTTTGGGGTCTTCCACCTGGTGCAGGGGCTCGGGGCGGCGACGGGGGGGAGCCTGCTGGGGTGGTTGTGGGAGCGGCAGGGGGCGCCGGTGGCGCTGGCGCTGTCGTCGGGGTTGGCGGTGCTGGCGACGCCGGTGATCCTACGGCTGCGGCGGGGGTGAGGGTCAGGGGTGGGGGGGGCGGCGCAGGGGGCGGACACCGGCCTTCGCGAGCTCCCAATCAGCCTTGCCGCGGAAGCGCTGCTCGCGGTGGTACTTCAGATAGATGTCCGCCGGCCGTCGGCCTCCCTCGGGGAGGAGCAGCCGGTCCTGGAGAGCGGGCTCCTCGAAGTAGTACCCGACTCTGGCGTCCTCCAGGATGCTGCGATCCAGCAGATCGGCGCGGTGAACGCGCAGGCCGCCATTGACCGTGATCAACCCCGAGTCGAAGGCGCTGTCGTGCATCGGACAGGCGGCGATGCCGTTGCGGACGTCGAGACGCTCGCGCGGGCTGCTGACCGCCCAGGGCTTGATGTGGGAGGCGACCAGCATCCGATGGCGCGCCAGGCGCCTGGGGGCGAAGCCGCAGAACGCGCAGCGATGGTCATAGTTCCGCAGCACCGCCGTCGCGAAGCGGTGCTGGCCGAGGCGGACACGCTGCTCGACGATCCGCGTCGTCGCAGGTTCAGGGAGATCGAAGTCTGTGTGTATCCGTTGGATCTCGTCGCGCTGCTCATCGGCGATCAGGGCGAGCTCGCGGCTCCCGAGCTCGTCCTGCCCGAGCATCGGGATCTCGTCTACCTCCAGGCCCTCCAGCAGGTCGGGGACCTGGCGCTCGTCGAGGCCGGCCTCGCGCGCGGCGTGGATCACCAACAGGTAGAGGGCCGCGAAGCGATCGGGCTCGACCGACAGGCGGAGGAAGAGCTCGGGCTCGTCCTTCGCCGCGTTCGGCCGCGATCCATCCAGGTTCAACATCTTGTTGGTGAGCGACCCTGGGGACCGTTGCAGGGTGGAGGCCAGGGCGGCCACCTCTGCGGGGATGGACCCGATGTTGCTCCCGCCGAAGCGGTGGGGGTCGATCAACCGGAACAGGCCGTAGCAGAGGATCACCTCGATCGGCAGGAAGGGCTCCTGCCGCGACCGTCGCTCGCGCGCGCGCACCCGCTCCCATTGTGCGCGAGCCTGCGCGAGGTCGAGGTCGAGGACGGCGGAGAGGCGAGAGCTCATCGCTCCTTACATGCCAGGCGCGTCGCGAGAGTTCAAGAAGCAGGAAAAATGAAATGAGAACAACCTGACACCGTATGGCCGTATGGCGATCTTACTTCTTTAAAGCACACTTCCACGACAGAACACTCACCAGAACCTCAGCCATCAGCCAACCCCAGAGACCGACAGGAGCGCCCCTCACTCGAATTCCACCCGCAGCAGCGCGAACTCCGTCCCGAACCAGCCGACCCCGTTGCTCCGCGACCAGGTGACGTAGATCACGCGCCCGTCGTCCTCGGCGAGCTCGGCGTGGGCGACGGCGTCGTAGGGGTCCTCGTCCGCGCCGGTGGGCTCGTAGAGCACGGCCTCGCGCGACCAGGGGCCGGTGAGCTCGGGCGCGGTGCGCGCGACGATCTGGCTGCTCAGCGTGGGCGAGTACACCACGAGCCAGGAATTCAGGTAGGGGTTGTAGTCGAGGGAGAGGATGGGCGCGCCGTCGAAGAGGCCCTCGGCCGCGTCCATGTCCTCGCCCCAGGCCCGGCCATCCCAGAAGCGCCAGGCGTCGTGATCCTGCACGTCATCCAGGGGCGCGCGGGCGAGCCCGCAGGGTCGGCTCCACCCGCGCTGCGGGCAGGAGAAGGTGTAGAGGTAGCCGTCCTCGATGGCGGAGCCGTTGCCGAGCTCGCCCTCGTCCTCGGCCCAGATCAGGTCCGGATGATCGGCGACGCGGCCGATGGTGGGGCGCTCGGCGGGGCCGTCGGGGTCGGTCCAGAGGGCGATGGAGCTCCCCTTCCCCTCGAAATTGAAGTCCCCGGGCTCGGCGTAGATGAGGCCATAGAACAGGATCGCGCGCTGGTTCTGCTCGTCCCAGACGGGGCTGCCGGGCCAGACGGCCCAGCGGGCGCCGCAGGGCTCCTCGCAGTCGCCGTCGTCCCAGTGGGCCTCGTTCAACGTGCGCTCGTCGTCGGTGGGGGCGATGAGGTAGGCGGGCGCGCCGACCTCGTCCAGGGGCTCGGTGAGATCGTCCACGCCGTCGGTGGCGTCCAGATCCTCGGTCCAGGACACCGAGTTGTGGTGCCAGTTCCGTCCGTCCACGTCGTTCACGTTCAGCACGGTGTCGCCGTAGGTCCAGACCGAGCGCCCCCACAGCCGCGCGCTCTGACCGCCGTCGCGCCCCTGGATGGCCTCGCTCTGGCTGACGATGCCCAGCTCCTCGGCGGAGACGACCGCGGGGCCGTCAGCGTGGCAGGCGAAGAAGAGGATGGTGAGCATGACGACCTCCCCGGGCGACGAGGGCCTCGATGCATCTGGGCTATGATGCGTCATGGCCGAGCACAACCCCTATCAGCCTCCGCTGGCGGTCCTGGCCGATCCCGAGCCCGATCTGTCCGAGCTGGCGAGCCGGGGGGAGCGGCTCCTGGCCGCGCTCGTGGACATGGGCGGCGCGAGCCTGGCGGCGATCGGGAGCATGTTCGCCTCTTCGCAGGTGGGCGAGTGGAGGCTCACCAACGACGTGTTCGACGCGAGCGACGCCGCCTTGCCCCTCCTGATCGCGCCCTACGCGCTCTGGCAGGTCCTTCAGCTCTACCTGCTCTGGCGCTCCGGGCAGAGCGTGGGGAAGCGGCTCCTGGGGCTCCAGGTCGTAGACATCCTGGGCGAAGAGAAGCCCGGGAACCGGCTCCTGTTGCGCGGTCTGCTGCCGCTCCTGGTGTACTGGGTGCTGAGCGCGGCCTCTTGCGGGCTGCTGCCGCTGCCCGCGCTGATTCTCGACAGCCTGTTCATCTTCCGCAAGGACCGCCGCTGTCTGCACGATCTGGTCGCGGGGACGCGCGTGGTGCGGATCCGGCCTCGGTGAGGGCTGATCCACGGCTCAAGGCCCCAGCTCCACCCGGCAGAACGCGGGCTTCTCCAGCGCGCAGTCCGCGTCGTCCCAGGTCCAGGTGTACGGGCTGGTCATGGCGCACTGCTCGGAGGCGCCGCCGTTGGGGGTGCCCGCGCCCCAGCTCGCCCAGGGGGAAGCGGGCTCTCCGCTCGGCGTGAGCCAGGTCCCCTCACTGGCCGCGTCGGTGGCCCCGAGCCACCAGGTGCTGACGCCGAGCCAGGCGAGCTCCTGCCAGTACTGGTGCAACCAGTACACGTACCACTCGCCAGAGCTGAGAGGGAACCCGAGCTCGCCCCCCTCGGCCTCGCAGGCGGCCTGCGCGTCCTCCCAGCTCATCGGCGTCGTGCAGAGACGGAACTCGCCGGACTCGAAGCTGTAGGCGTCGCAGGTGTCGCAGCCGAGCGCGTCGTCCACGAGCCCGTCGCAGTCGGTGTCGCGTCCGTCGCAGGTCTCCGTCGCCCCGGGGTAGATGCTGGCGTCCGCGTCGTCGCAGTCAGAGCAGGGGCCGACGCCGTCGCCGTCCCCGTCCCCCTCGCCCTCTCGACAGCGCACCCAGGCGTCCATCCAGGCGTGGCGGTTGCGCAGATAGGCGCGCAACCTCTCGTAGGCGTCCTGTTGGGTCTGCACCGAGTGGGGCGTGTGGGGATCGGCCGCGTGGGAGGCCGCGATCTGCGCCTGCCACTCGTCCAGCCAGCCCTGCATCAGGTCGGGGTCATAGGCGTCCACCGCCTCCCGCAGCGCGGACAGGAAGACCGGGCCCCAGGTGGGGTCGGCGCTGACGGCGTCCAGGTGCGGCTGGTAGTTGGAGTCACGATAGAAGGTGTTGGGGTCGGCGAAGTAGGGCGTGTCGTCAAACGCGAAGTCCATGTCCCAGGGCAGGAACAGGATGCCGCGCGTGGGGTGCTCATACAAGTAGAAGTTGTGGTTGCAGCACCAGTAGCCGTCGTTCTGCGGGAGCACGACCTCCCCCGCCCACTCCAGCACGTTGGCGTCCAGGTCGGTGTGAGCCTCCTGCCAGGCGACGCTGGTGTTGGCCCAGAACTCGGCCATGTGCGCGGCGTCGGCGCTCTCGGCGTTGACGGTCGGATCGCTGCCGTACTTCCACAGCACGCCCGTCGCGTCGTCGTCGCCGAAGACGCGCTCCACCCACTCCCGGTCGGGGTACTCTACATTCTTGTAGAGACCGTAATAGGCGCCGTTCACCCAGAGCTCCGCGTTGTTGGCGCAGGGGGCGGGCACGCCCAGGCGGCGCAGGTAGGCGTAGGCCAGCCGGTCGCGCAGCATGGACGGCTCGTACCAGACGGCGTCCAGGCTCAGGTGGCGCAGCCCGAGGAAGCGCCCCTCCGGGTCCTCCTCGTTGAACGCGATCCCGAACTGCATCTTCTCGCCGATCCAGGAGAAGCCGGGGTTGCCGCGCAGGCGCACGCTGGCGTCCTCGACGCGCAGCTCGCCGCCGGAGGCGTTCCGGTAGAGGAAGGTCGTCGGGTGGTACTGCTCGACGCCCGTGCTGTAGTCAGCCTCCAAGGCCGCCCAGTCCTCCTCGGTGATCTCCAGCTCGAAGACGGGGAGGCGGTCCTGCTGGTAGAGCGTGGGGCAGCCCTCGTCGTCCAGATCCGTGCCGGGGACGGGCTCGATCGCGGGGTCGGGGTCCTCGGAGGGCTGGCTGTCCTGGGGGCTGGCGGTGTCGAGGGCGCTGTCGACCACGCCGGGGACCTTGCCGGTGGTCGGCTCGCAGCCGAGCAGCGAGAGCAGGGCGAGCGTCATGGAGCCTCCCAGGCCAGTTTACCGCGTCGAACGGGGCAGAGCCACCCCTGGCCGGGGCGCGCGAATGTCTACGGCGCCCCGAACCAGCGCTGCAGCGCGTCGGCCAGCCCCGCGTCCGTCCCGTCCTCGCTCACCCAGGCGACGTGCCCATCGGGGCGGATCAGCGCCGCGACCGGCGCCGACACGACCCCCGCGCCCACGAGCCTCCACTCTCCGTTGTAGCGGGCCCGCACCTGCCGGACCCTCCCCCGCCAGGCGCCGAGCTCGAGCGCGGACGCCTCGCCGAGCTCCAGGAGCACGGGCCGCGCGGCGTGGAGCAACGTGTACACGCGCGCCTCGCCCTCGGGGGTGACGAGGTCGAGGTCGGGCATGGCGCGGCCGACGAGCGGGTGCGCGCCGCCGAGCTCGTAACGGACGTCGAGGCCGGACATCTGCGCGCCGAGGAAGGTGCGGGCCTCGCCCAGGCGCAGGAGCTCAGCCAGCACGGCGCGGAGGGCCTCGACGCGATCGTCGGAGCGCATCAGCGGGACCTGGGCCATCGACATCTGCAGCACGCGGGCGCCGACCGGGTGGCGCTCGGCCTGGTAGGTGTCGAGCAGGCTCTCCGGGGCCGCGCCGTTCACCACGCTCGCCAGCTTCCAGCCGAGGTTCACGGCGTCCTGCACGCCCAGGTTGAGGCCGAGGCCGCCCAGCGGGGCGTGAACGTGGGCCGCGTCGCCCGCCAGGAGCACGCGCCGGTCGCGGTAGGTGGCCGCCTGCCGCGTCGCGTCGGTGAAGCGCGAGATCCACGCGGGCTCGTGCAGGCCGAAGTCGGTGCCGTACTTCGCGATCAGCGTGGCCCTCAGGTCCTCGCGGGTGGGCGGGCCCTTGCTCCCCACGCGCTCCTCGCGCACCACCATGCGCACGGACCGGCCGTCCTCGGCCTTGCCGAAGGCCAGCACCCCGACGGTGTCACGGTGCAGGCCCCAGGGCGGGGCGGCGTCCATCTCGGCCTCCGCCAGGAGGAAGCTCATCGTCGCGTCGGAGCCCGGGAACGCGATCCCCGCCGTCTTGCGCACCAGGCTGCGCCCCCCGTCGCAGCCCACCAGATACCGGGCGCGGAGGGCGGGCCCGCCGGCGACCTCCACCGTGACGCCCGCCTCGTCCTGGGCGAAGCCCGTCACCTCGACGCCGTGGAGGGTCGGCACCCCCAGCTCGCGCACCCACTCCGCCAGGATCTCCTCGAAGCGGCTCTGCTTGAGCGCGAGGCCGTAGGGGTGGCGCACGGGCAGGTCGCTGATGTCCAGCGGCATCCAGGCGAAGCCCCCGACCTGCATCGCCAGGCCCGCGCCCAGGAACCGCCCCGCGATCCCACGCTGGTCCAGCACCTCGATGGTCCGCGCGTTCTGGCCCAGCGCCCGCGTCCCCACGATCTCCTGGTTCGAGCGCCGCTCGAGGATCACCACCTCCACCCCCGCCAGCGCCAGCTCCCCCGCCAGCATCATCCCCGTCGGCCCCGCGCCGACGATCACCACCGCGTGCTCGGACATGGGCGACCTCCACCGGGGATCTATCCGCGCCTGCCCCCGACGTCGCAAGCTCACCGCCCCCAGATGGCGACGCCCCCTCCCCCACCCCGAGCGCGGCGACGAGCTCCCAACCCGCCTCGCCCTCGCTCGCGCAGGCCTCCGCGAGCTCTGCGAACTCAGCGGGCTCCGCGCTGAAGCAGCCGACAAATATCGGAATCTCGCCGCGGATTCAGTCCGTCGGAACCTTCTTGGGTGCGGCTCTTTTACGACGAAAGCGCCATGGAATTGCAGCTTTGATCCTCCTCCCGCGCCAGCGGGGGGAGGTGGCCCGGAGGGCCGGAGGGGGGGACTCCGACACGCCCCCCCCTCCGCCGGCTTCGCCGGCACCTCCCCCCGCTGACGCGGGAGGAGGATGGTCGGGCATGCGCCTTG
>CAZTOW010000011.1:0-235848 GCA_964615375.1 uncultured Enterobacterales bacterium | reverse complement strand
GTCGATGTCGATGTCGATGTCGATGTCGATGTCGATGTCGATGTCGATGCCGATGCCGATGCCGATACCGATACCGATACCGATACCGATACCGATACCATCCCGCGACACCTACACCGCCCCCTCCCCCAAAACCCTCAATCCCGCCCTAATACCCCCACAACCAGCAGACCTCCCCCACCGTCGCGAACCATCTCCCCTTGTTGGAGAACGCGATGGCCTGCACGGGCTTCTCGTGGCCCTCGGTCTGGCCGGGGTGGCAGCGCTGGGGAGCGTCGGCGAGGACCTCGGTGACGGTGACGCCGCCGTTGCGGGTGCCGATGGCGAGCTTGCCGCCGACGCTGGAGAGCGCCGCGCAGGTGGCGCCGTGGACGCGCACGGTGGTCGAGGGGTGGCGGGGGCTGGCCCAGACGGTGACGCCGCCCTCGGCGATGCCGTAGAGCACGCCGTTGGGCGAGAAGCGCAGGCGGTGGCGGGTGGGGGTGCGGCGGGTGAGCGGCTGGCCGAGCGGGACGACATCGACACCCTCGTCGCTGACGCGGCCGACCAGGAGGCCGCCCGACTTGCTCACGCCGACCACGGCGCCCTCGGGCAGCTTGGCGCGGGCGCGGACGACGCCGAAGCGGTCCACCACCACCACCCTCCGCCCGTCGAGGCCCTCCCCGGAGAACGCGAGGCCCTGCTGCCAGAAGCCGACCCAGAGGTCGGCCAGCAGCGGCTCCATCACCTTGTAGAGGCAGGCGCCGGTCTCCAGATCGCGCACGTCCAGGCCGACGCCGCGCACCAGGACCGCCACGCGCTTGCCGTCCGGGCTGCAGGCCAGCGCGCCGGGCTCGCCCAGACCCTCGGCGATGGTGCGCGTGCCCATGATGGGATCGACGCGCGCCAGGAAGCCGCCTGCCGCGCCGATGATCAGCTCCTCCTTCTCGGGGAGCCAGTCGAGCGCGCGCGCCTCGTCGATCGGCGGCGAGACGAGCGGCTCGATGTCTCGCCGCTCGTGCAGGTAGTGCGCGTCCCGGGTGTCTCTCATCGCACAGCAGTCTAAGCGGCTGACCCCTGAAGGTCCATCCCGGTCGTGCATGGCAGCGCTGCCAACGCGCTGTCGCGCACGCCGGAGGGCTCGGGGTCGACGGCGCGCGTGTGCGCGCCGGGCGTATCCCGCCCATGCTCGACCGCGCCGTATCCCTCCACACGCGGGACCCGTACACTTGTACAGCCACCTGGATCCGCGGCCCCAGGCTGGCGCTCCCGGACCCCACCCTCTCCCCAGAAGAGCAGCCATGACCCTGTTCGGCGCCGGAAAGAAGACCTGGCTCCAGCGCGCGCTGACGAGCGCCTGGAAGACGGAGGAGGAGAAGAAGGAGGTGCTCGACCAGCTCCGCGCCGCGGGGCTCAAGCCCATCGAGGCCCTCCCCCTGCTGATGCACCAGGACCCCGGCGTCCGGCAGGTGGGCGTCGACATCTTCCTGGACAAGCCAGACACGGCCGCGGTCGCCAGCCTCATCGAGCAGATGGGCACGCAGTCCCAGGCGGTCAAAGCCTTCCTCGCCCGCCTCTTCCCTCGGATCCCCTCCGAGATCATGAAGAAGACGGTGGACGAGCTCATCGCCGACAAGACCACGCAGAAGCAGCGGCTGGGCTGGGAGATCGCCGTCGCGCTGGGGCCGGACCTCCGCGTACACTACCTGGAGCGCGCCATGCGCGAGGCCCCCGTGGCCATGCGCATCACCGCCCTCCAGCGCCTGGTCAAGGACAAGAAGCCCGACGACCTGCTCCCGCTGCTCATCGAGAGCGCGCGCTCCGACGACGCGCGCCTCGCCTCTGTCGCGCTGGAGGCCCTGGTCCCCGTGCAGTCGGGCCAGGTGCAGGAGGTCATGGTCGAGCGCTTCGCCCACGGCGACGCCACCAGCCGCGAGATCGCCAGCCGCTACCTGGAGGAGGCCGCCACCCGCGACCCCATCGCCATGCGCAAGCGCATCCTGGACTGGCTGACCAAGGGCGACGACGCCACGCGGCGGCTGTCCATGCAGATCCTCCTGCGCACGGGCGATCCCCCCCAGGTCATCCTGGACGTGCTGAACGTCTCGCTGGAGCTGGCCGGCTGGGTGCGCAACCGCATCCTGGACACGCTCAAGACCTTCGGCGACGAGGTGCTGAAGCCTGCGGTCTCCCTGCTCGATCATGAGAAGGAGGAGATCCGCACCTCCGCCCTCGTGCTGGTCGAGCACTTCCACGACCCGCGCGTGGTGCTGCCCGTCTGCAAGCTGCTGACCGACCCCGACTGGTGGCTGCGCATCACCGCCTGCGACACGCTCGGGCGCTTGAAGGACGAGCGCGCGGTCCCCTACCTGGTCAAGGCGCTGGATGATCAGGAGGCCCGCTGGGCCGCCATCGACGCCCTCGCCCAGATCGGCTCCACCACCGCGCTCAAGCCGCTGGCCAACCTGCTGCGCGACCCGCGCCAGGAGGTGCGCCTGGAGGTGGTCGCCGCCCTCTCCCACTTCACCGACGCGCGCCTGGTCCCGCTGCTGAAGGCGGTCAAGGAGAAGGACCCCTCGGTGGAGGTGCGCACCCGGGCCACCGAGGTGCTGCGCGACATGAGCGATCGCCTCGGCGTGGCCAACGAGCAGAGCGACCCGACCGCGGGGGCCGACGTGCGCCGGGCCAAGCTCGCCCGCCCCATCGACCGCCTGCTCTCTGACATCCGCGACGCCGGCTACAGCGACCTGCACCTGACCGTGGGCGAGCCCCCCTTCGTCCGCAAGGCGGGCACCCTGGTCCGCATGGAGGGCTACGAGGCCACCTCCGCCGAGACCACCGCCGAATGGATCATGAGCGTGCTCTCCGAGCGCCAGCGCAAGGTCTTCGAGGCCACCGGAGAGCTGGACTTCTGCCACAACATCCCCGAGGTCGGCCGCTACCGCGCCAACGCCTTCCGCCAGCGCAAGGGCCTGGCCGCCACCTTCCGCGTCATCCCCAACGTGCCGCCGACCTTCGCCGATCTGCGCCTCCCCGGCCAGCTCACGCAGCTCCTCGACTACCACCAGGGGATCATCGTCGTCTCCGGACCGGCGGGCTCGGGCAAGTCCACCACGCTCGCCGCGATCATCAACCTGATCAACGAGAGCAAGGCCGACCACGTCATCACGCTGGAAGATCCCATCGAATTCGTCCACCCGATCAAGCAGGCCCTGGTCAACCAGCGCGAGGTCGGCAAGCACACCCAGAGCTTCGCCCGCGCCCTGCGCGGCGCGCTGCGCGAGGACCCCGACGTCATCATGGTCGGCGAGATGCGCGACGTGGAGACCATCCGCATGGCGCTGACCGCCGCGGAGACCGGCCACCTCGTCATCGCCACGCTCCACACCACCAGCGCCATCCAGACCGTCGAGCGCCTCATCGGCGCCTTCCCGCCCGAGGAGCAGGCCCAGGCGCGCATGGGGCTCAGCGAGGCGCTCAAGTACGTGGTCTGCCAGTCCCTGGTGCGCCGCAAGGACGGCCACGGCCGCGTCGCCGTCTTCGAGGTGCTCAAGAACACGTTCAGCGTGGGCAACCTCATCCGCGACGACAAGGCGTTCCAGATCTCCAGCATGATGCAGATCGGCCGCAACTTCGGCATGCAGACCGTGGACATGGCGCTGATGGACCTCGTGGAGAAGGGGATGATCAGCCCCGAGACCGCCTGGCTGCGCGCGGAGAACCAGGGGAACTTCGAGGCGCTGTGTGAGCCTGGGTTCCTCAGGCACAAGGAAGGGGGTGCGGCGTGAGCCAGGGAAACATCATCGACCGCTTCTTGAAGCTCATGAAGGATCGCGGCGCCTCCGACCTCCACCTCTCCGTCGGTCGACCGCCCATCTTCCGCGCCTCGGGCCGCATCGAGCCCATCCGCTTCCGCGTGCTGGACAACCACTACTTCGAGGAGCTCATCAAGCCGATCACGCCTCCGCACCTGTGGAAGGAGTACGTGGAGAACGGCGACACGGACTACGCCTACGAGGTGCCCGGCGTCGCCCGCTACCGCGTCAACCTGTTCAAGCAGGAGCGCGGCATGGGCGCGGTCTTCCGCATCATCCCGACCAAGATCCTGACACTAGATCAATTAGGTATGCCGGCGAGCGTGCGCAAGATCGTCGGCATGGAGAGCGGGCTCGTGCTGGTGACGGGGCCCACGGGCTCGGGCAAGTCCACCACGCTGGCCGCGATCATCCACGAGATGAACGTCACGCGGCCCATGCACTTCGTGACCATCGAGGACCCCATCGAGTTCGTCCACGAGAACCGCAAGAGCCTGGTCAGCCAGCGCGAGGTCGGCCCCCACAGCAAGGGCTTCTCTCCCGCCCTGCGCGCCGCCGTGCGCGAGGACCCCGACTGCATCCTGGTCGGCGAGATGCGCGACCTCGAGACCATCAGCATGGCGCTCTCCGCGGCGGAGACCGGGCTGCTGGTCTTCGGGACCCTGCACACGAACTCCGCGGCCAAGACCATGGACCGCATCATCAACGTCTTCCCCACCAACCAGCAGGAGGGCGTGCGCAGCGTGCTCTCCGGCGTCATCAAGGGCGTGCTGGCCCAGCAGCTCCTCCGCAAGAAGTCGGGCGGGCGCGTCGCCGCCATCGAGGTCCTGTTCGGCACCCCCGCCATCGCCTCGCTGATCCGCGAGGGCAAGACCCCGCAGATCTCCGGCGCGATCCGCATGGGCAAGCAGCTCGGCATGATCGCCATGGACGACAGCCTGCGGGACCTGGTGAACCGCGACATCATCGAGCCGCACGCCGCGCTGGAGAAGGCCCTGGACAAGGACGAGATGCGCAAGTGGCTCAAGGAGCGCGGGGCGGAGCTGCCGGAGGACGCGGAGCACTGAGGGAGGCCCGAAGCCACCCCAGGATCGCCGCGCTCAAGGCCCCCTCCACCGCCGCGTCGAAGGCGGCGAACATGGGCTGCGTATTGACCTCCAGGAAGCGCAGGCGCCCGTCGGCGTCCTCGCGCAGGTCCGCCGCGGCGAAGTCCAGGCCCAGCTCGTCCAGCAGCCGATCCAGCGGCGCCATCACCTCCGGCCCGGGGAGCGGGCGAACCAGCACCCGCACGCGCGGGTCGAGCCGGTAGTCCAGGACGGAGCTGACCAGCGTGAACGCGAAGCGCTCCGCCCCTACCGCGAAGATCCGTACGTCCAACCCCGGCATGCGCGTCTGGACGATGGCGGGCGCGGCGGTGGCGCCCTCGCGGGTGGGCGTGCGCTCCAGCAGCTCGGCGAGCGGGTGACAGTGGCCCCCTCCCCCCACGGGCTTGGCCACCGCGCCCTCGGCCGCCCGCGCCTGGAGCAGCGCGAGATCGTTGCTGATCACGGTCTCCGGGATCCACAGCCCCGCCCGCCGCGCGCGCAGCAGGGCCTCAGGCTTGGACACCGGCCGCATGTCCCGGTTGAGCAGCCGCACGTCGGGGTGCGCGCGCGCCCAGCTCTGCAGCGTGCCGTGCCAGGCGTCGGAGCGGTAGCCCGCCTCCGGCCGGTCATCCAGCGTGCTCCAGAACACATCCGCCCGCAGGAAGACCCCCGCCGGCCAGACCGGCTCCCCGTCCAGCCAGAGGGTGTCCTCCTCCAGATCCCAGGTGAGCCGCGGGGTCTGGTCGGGGTGTACGAGCAGCCCACGGACAGGAGCACCGAGCTCCCCCGCCCGCTCGAGCAGATCCGTGAGGCTGCGGTCGGCCGCGCCCCCGACCACCAGGACGCGGCGATCCACGCTCAGAAGGCGCCGAGCGGGTTGTCCCGGGGCACGACCCCGCGGGCCTTGCGGCGCTCGTCCTCGCCGTCCTCCACGTAGGGCGTGGGAGGCGGGCCGTCCCCGCCACCGCCGGACTCCTCCCCCACCTGCATCGTCGTGCTGGTGCGCTCGTGCCGCGGCGTGGGGTCCTCCTCGCCCACCGCGAGCGTGGTGACGGGCTGCTCCTCCTCGCCCACGGCGAGGGTGGTGACGTCGGGCTTCTTGACGGCCATGGTGCCTCCGGGTTGGTGGGCTCGAGGATAGCACCCGCGCCGCCGCGCCCGGACCCTTCACGCCCCCTTCATCACCGGCAGCGTCAGCACCGCCGCGCAGCCCCCGCCCGGCGCCTCCTCCAGCCAGCAGGCGCCACCGTGCCGCCGGGCCACCTCGCGGGCCAGCGGCAGCCCGAGCCCCAGCCCGTCCCGATCCTGGCGCCGCGCCTCGCCGCCGCGCGTCAGCCGGTGGAAGACCGCCTCGCGCTCGGCCTCGGGCACGCCGGGCCCCTGGTCCTCCACGCGGAAGACCGCCACCTGCGCATCCACATCCACATCCACCGCGAGCCGCACCTCCGAGCCCGGCGCGTGGACGGCGGCGTTGCGCAGGAGGTTGCCCACGGCCGAGACCACCAGGGCCCGGCTGGCCCGCACCCGCGCCTCCGCCCGCAGCTCCAGGCGGGCCGTACACCCCGCGCGATCGAGGGCCCCGCGCTCGGCGGCCAGCGCGGCCTCGGCGATCTCCTGGCTCCCCAGCTCCTCCTTCGCCGCCCCGCCCCCCGCGTCCAGGCGCGCCAGCGAGAGCAGGCCCTCCACCAGGGCGGCGAGGCGGGCCACCTCCTCCTCCATGGAGCGCAGGGTCTCCCGGTACTGCTCGGCCTCTCGAGGGCGGCGCAGAGCCAGCTCCAGCTCACCGCGCAGGATGGCGATGGGGGTGCGCAGCTCGTGGGCGGCCTCGTCGGTGAAGCGGGCCTGGGCCCGGTGCGCCGCGTCCAGGCGGTCGAGCAGGCCGTTGATCGCCTGGAGGAAGGCGCGGATCTCGTCAGGCCCCGCCTCGGTGAGCCGACTGCCCTGCGCCAGCCCCACCACCTCGCCCGCCTCCCGCTGGGCCGCCACCATCGGCCGGAAGGCCCGCCGCAGCAGCGCCCCCTGGGCCAGCGCCGTGACCGCCGCGACCCCCGCCGCCACCGCCGCGTAGATGAGCGCGAAGGGCCCCACGCTGCGCGCCACGGTCACCCGGTGGGCCCGGGCCACCACCACGAGGTGCCGCTCCCGGTCGCGGTGGCGCTCCTCCTCGGCGGGCAGCAGGAGCAGGCGATCCTCGTCGATGTCCAGGAAGACCGGGCGCTCCGCCTCGGCCGCCTCCATCACCAGGGCGTCGGGCACCCGCCCGTCCCCCGGCCGCGCCACCCAGACGTCCACGGGGGCGTCGCTGTGCTCCACCTCCCAGGAGGGCGGGCGCCCGGAGTGGGCGTGGGCGGCGGCCAGCAGCGAGGCGTCCAGCGCGCTCTGCGCCCGGAGGTGAAGGATCCCCGCCGTGATCCCGCCGGTCGCGGCCAGGGCGAGCAGCACGGCGCCGCCCCCGAGCAGGGCGAGCTGGCGGGCGACGGAGCCCATCAGCGCGTCTCGTCCAGCACGTAGCCCACGCCGCGGACGGTGTGCAGCAGCGGGCGATCGAAGGGGTGATCCAGCTTGGCGCGCAGCGCGCTCACCGCCACGTCCACGACGTTGGTGCCGGGATCGTGGGTGGTCTCCCACACGCGCTCCAGCAGGCGGGTGCGGCTGAGCACGCGCCCGCGGCTCTCGGCGAGCGTGCGCAGCAGGACGAATTCACGCGGGGTGAGCGGGAGCTCCTGCCCGGCCCGGAAGGCCCGGTGACCGGCCAGGTCCATCTCCAGGTCCCCCACCCGCAGCCGCTCCTCGGCGCCGCCCCGGCGGGTCACGGCGGCGATGCGGGCCAGCAGCTCCTCGAAGGAGAAGGGCTTGACCATGTAGTCGTCCGCCCCGCCGTAGAGCCCCGCCACCTTCTCCTCCGTGCGGTCGCGGGCCGTGAGGCAGATGACCGGGACCTTGTTGCCCTCGCGCCGCAGCTCCCGCACCAGCGAGAGCCCGTCCCCGTCGGGCAGCATCCGGTCCACCAGGAGCAGGTCCAGCTCCTCGACCGCCACCGTCCGGCGGGCGGCGGCGAGGTCCTCGGCCACCAGGACGCGGTGGCCCTCCTCCTCCAGCCCTCGCCGGAGGAAGCTGGCGATCTTCCGCTCGTCCTCGATGACCAGGATGCGCATCTCAGTCCTCGTCCTCTTCCTCTTCGTCCTCGCCGCCCTCGCCCTGCTCGAGGCCCGCGCCGCCTTGCGCCCCGGCGACCGCGCCGTCGCGGATCTCGTCGTGGCGGATCTGGCCGCCCGAGGCGCCCACCCAGGCCATGGCGCCGGCCGAGACGGTGGCCATCAGGGTGAGACCGGCCACCAGCGCCGGGTTCACGGCCTTCTTGCGCTCCGACCAGACCAGCACGCCCACGCCGAGCAGCGCCGTGAGGATGGCGATGGGGGTGGCGACCTCCGCGCGCTCCTCGTGGTCGTGCATGAGGCGCTCGCTGGCCCAGCCGGCGTCCTCCACCGTCTCCTCGGCCTGCTCGCCCGTGTTGCTGGCGGCCCCGGCACCCGCCGCGGCCAGCAGCAGGACCAGGACCGCGCCGCGGAGCCCGCTCGCCTCCTGTCGGCGTAGCAGGGCCACCAGCAGGAGCGGCACGGACAGGAAGGCGCCGATGATGGGGAGATGATTGACCAGCAGGTGCAGGTGAGCCGAGTTCATGCTTCCTCCTTATGCCCCCGAAATATGCACGCCCAGCAGGAGCCGGGCGTGGAGGGAACATGAGGGGATCGTGAGGGCTCAGCCGGTGGTGGCCTCCGGGGTGCTCACCTTGCGGGGCACCAGGAGCGAGGCCACCACGCTGACGGCGAGGATGGCGCCGATGATGCCCAGCGAGAGCCCGATGGGGAACTTGCCGCCCATCAGGGTGTTGAGCCAGGCCATCTTGAGCCCCACGAAGACCAGGATGAGCGCGAGGCCGTACTTGAGCAGGTGGAAGCGGTCAATCACGCTGGCCAGCATGAAGTACAGGCTGCGCAGGCCCAGGATGGCGAAGATGTTGGACGTGAACACGATGAGCGGCTCACCCGTGATGGCGAAGATCGCGGGCACCGAGTCGATGGCGAAGATGATGTCGCTCACCTCGATGAACAGCAGGGCCACCAGCAGCGGGGTCCCCATCAGCACGCCGTTGCGACGGGTGAACAGGCGCTCGCCCTCCAGCTCGGACGTGATGGGCAGGGCGCGGCGGAGCAGGCGGATGACCGGGTTCTTCTCCGGGTCCAGCGGCTTCTCCGGCGCGACCATCATCTTGAGCCCGGTCAGCACCAGGAACAGGCCCGCGCCCACCACCACCCAGTGGTACTGCATGAGCGTGGCGCCGATGGCGATGAACACCGCGCGGAAGAAGAGCGCGCCCAGGATGCCGTAGAAGAGCACCCGGTGCTGGTACTGCGCGGGGACCGCGAAGTAGGTGAAGACCATCGCGAAGACGAAGATGTTGTCCACCGCCAGCGCCTTCTCGACGATGAAGCCGGTCAGGAACTCCAGGCTGGTGCGCTGGGCCATGGCCGCCGGGTCGAAGCCGGGGATCGCCATGAGGCGCTCGGAGCCCGCGAGGTGCTGCTGCGCCCAGAAGTACAGGCCCACGTTGAAGGCCATCGCAAGGCCAATCCAGAACACCGTCCAGCCCGCGGACTCCTTGAAGCTCACCGCGTGGGCCTTGCGATGGAAGACCCCGAGGTCCAGCGCGAGCATCGCCAGCACGAAGGCGGTGAAGCCGAGGTAGATCCACCAGACCTCGGCGAAGGGAAAGAGAACGACGTCCATCCGATTCCTCCTTGCCCGGCTGATCTATCCACGGCATTCCACAGGACAAACAGATAAATACTCGCCAATCAATAGGCTTAACCTATTATCGTCAAGACCTATCGAATGCATCCAATCATCGTATTGGACGAGAACGCCGGAGGTGACGAGATGGATCGCGGGTGGACGACTTCCCCACCCGAGCGGAGTCACTCGATGTCGAACACACTCAAGACCATCTTCCTCCTGGGCCTGCTCGGCGCCGCGCTGATCGGCCTGGGCTCGGCGCTGGGCGGCGTGTGGCCCTGGGTGATGGGCGCGCTGGCCCTGGCGATGAACCTGGGCGCGTACTTCTTCTCCGACAGCCTGGTGCTGAAGATGCAGCGGGCCGAGCCCCTGGACCGGCAGAGCGCGCCGCGCCTGTACGCCATGGTCGAGGAGCTGGCGGCGCGGGCGGAGATCCCCACGCCCCGCCTCTACCGCATCCCCGACCCCACCCCCAACGCCTTCGCCACGGGCCGCGACCCCTCCCGGGGCGTGGTGGCCGTGACCGACGGGATTGTGGCCATGCTCAGCGAGCGCGAGCTGCGCGGCGTCATCGCCCACGAGATCGCCCACATCAAGAACCGCGACATCCTCATCGCGTCCGTGGGCGCGATGCTGGCCGGCGCCATCGGCAACATCGCCAACATGCTCCAGTTCTCCGCGCTCTTCGGCGGCGGCGACGACGAGGAGGAGGGCGGCGGCGCGGGCGCCCTGCTGGCCGCCTTCGTGGCCCCCATGGCCGCCATGCTGATCCAGTTCGCGGTCAGCCGCTCCCGCGAGTTCGAGGCGGACGCCGAGGGCGCGCGGATCTCGGGCGACCCCGAGGCGCTGGCCAACGCGCTGCTCAAGCTGGAGCGCGGGGCCCAGATCATGCCCACCCTGAACCCCCAGCCCGCGACCGCCAGCCTGTTCATCGTCAACCCGCTCACGGCCGGGCAGCGCATGGCCCGCTGGTTCTCCACCCACCCCGCCACCGAGGACCGGGTGGAGCGCCTGATGGACCTGCGCTGGCGTCGGGTGGCCTGATCCTTCAAAGTCGCACCTGAACACATGACTTGACACGTAAAGTCTGCTAACGTCAGGTCATGAACCTCGACGCCCGAGAGCTTCAGGACCTCGCCGGCTTCTTCAGCCGGCGTCTCCCGGAGCACAGCGCCCGCGAGCTCGCCGAGCGCGCGGGCGTCCCCCTGTCCGATCACGGCGGATTCACCGCCCTGATCACCGAGGCCGCCCGGCTCCAGCGCCTCCCGCAGGTGGTGGACGCCGCCCGGCGGGCCCGCCCGGACGACCCCGCCTTCGCCCGCCTGGGCGAGATCGTGGGGAGGCCGCGGCGGCTCCCGGTCACGGCGCTGGCCCTGGGGCTCGTGGCCCTGGGGCTGATCGGCGCGGCCACCCTCTGGCCGGAGCAGGCCCCGGTCGCCTCGCCGGAGCCCGTGGCCGCGGTCGCCGCCCCCAGCCCGGAGGCGCCGCCCGCGCAGCCTTCCCCCGCGCTCCCCTCCCCCGTCGAGCCGGCTCCCGTGACGCCGACGGAGGCCCCGGTCTCCACCGCGCCCAGCCCCGAGGCGGCCGTCTCCTCCGGCCCCTGCCCCGGGACCACGGGCGAGATCCTCGGCTACTTCTACGCCGGCTCCGCCGCGCCCGGCCGCCTGGGCGAGACCATCACGCTCTCCCAGGGGGCGCGGGTGCGGGCGGACTACCCGGGCGTCCACAACCGCCACGACGCCTCCGCCCCCGTGCGCTGCGTGCTCCCGCCGGGGAGCCGGGTCCGGCTGGACGCCGAGCCCCTGCGCGTCCCCGGCGAGGCCTTCTGGGTGCCGCTGGTGGGCGGCTCCGCGAGCTACTCCGCCGGGTAGAAGAGCACCCGGGCGATCTCCACGGAGGGGTCGGCCAGCTCGTTGACCAGGAGCCCGTAGTCGCTCACCGAGTAGAGGCCTTCCTCGATGTAGACGCCGCGGCGCACCCAGGCATAGTCCTCGCAGGTGTAGCCCTCCTCGGACTCGTAGCCGTACTTGCACTCGCTCTCGGCGACGAGGCCGGCGTGGTCCACGCGCCCGATCTCGGAGATGCCCGCGCTCGGGTCCACGCTCAGCACCAGCAGGCCGCTGAACCAGTCATAGGTGTACTCCCCCTCCACCTCCTCCCAGGTGTAGGTGTAGACGGGGATGGAAAGCACGCCGTCCCGGTAGGTGAAGGCGTGGTGATCCCACAGCGCCTCCGACCAGGCCCAGGTCTCGCCCTCCTCCGCGCTCAGCTCGTACTGCTGCGCCAGCGTGGGCGCCGACATGTCCGAGACGTCGAAGATGTTGATGGCCAGCCCGGTGAGCGTGCCGTCCTCTTCGCCGGCCATGCCCACCGCCAGGAGGTGATCCTCGTCCATGGGGTGGAGGTAGGCCGAGTAGCCGGGCAGGACCAGCTCGCCCATCACCCGCGGGTTCGTGGGGTCCGAGAGGTCGAGGGTGAACAGCGGATCCACCTGCTCGTAGGTGACCAGGTAGCCCTTGTCGCCCATCATGCGGCTGGCGTAGATCCACTCCCCCGGCGCGATGCCGGAGACCTCGCCCACCTTCGTGAGCGTGTCCCCAGTCTCGGCCAGCACGCTCACGCGGCTGCCCAGCTCCGTGTCGTCCGTGGTGCCCCACCACCAGTCCACGTCGGTGGTCGCCACGCGCAGGAAGCCCCCGTACTCGCTCATCGAGAACTGGTCGGTCAGCCAGCCCTCCACCTCGCCGCTGGCCACGTAGTCGGCCTGGGAGCCCAGCTGGAACTTGTGGATCTGCGTGTTCAGGTCCAGGTCGCCCCAGCCCCACCACCACCACCAGCTCGTCTGGCCCACGTACAGGTGGTCACTGGAGGCGTAGACCACCCAGCCCTGCGCGAGCACGCCGGTGCTGGACAGCAGGGCGGTGGTCAGCGGGGCGTTCAGGTCGATCTGCACCAGATCCAGGACGGCCAGCTGCGCGGTCTCCGCCGGGCGGTAGAGGTCGGTGCAGGCGTACATGGGCTCAGCCGCGGCGTCGGCGGCCCCCACGACCTGATCGCGCCACTCGGGCACCAGATCGGAGAGGTCCATGCCCGCCACGATCTCCTCCACGTAGGGGCGCAGGATCTCGCGGGCCACGTCGGCCTTGGCCTGCAGCTCCTCCTCGGTCTCCTCGCCGGTGAGCTCGGGCAGGCCCAGGCTCTCGTCCCAGGCCAGCGACCAGGCCTCCTGCGGCACGTCCGTCCAGGAGTTCAGCACGGCGTAGACCTGACCGTCGACCATGCGGGCGTCGGCAAACCAGCCCTCCACGTCGATGGAGCGCACGATCTCCGGCGCGGCCCGGTCGGAGACGTCCACCAGGTCGATGCGGGTGCCGCCGTAGTACCCGTCCCAGGGCATCTCGTCGTAGAGGTAGCTGAAGACGACCAGGCTGTCTTCATAGAGGAACATGCTGTAGGGGTAGCCCTCCAGCGAGAGCTCCGAGGCCAGCGAGCTCTCCGCCGCCGGCCAGGTGTCCACCACGAACAGCGACTGGTCCTGGACGACGTAGATGTACTCGCCGTCGGTCTTGACCATGTCGGGCTCGTCCACGCCCTCTTCCTGGACGTTGGTGGTCGTGTAGTCGTCGGGGCTGCCCTCGCCCCCCTCCCCGCCTCCCGCGTCCTCCTCCGGCCAGCCGTACCAGCCCCAGGCGTAGCGGTAGGACACGAGGGTCTCCAGGGTCACGTCCACGACGTAGGCGCGGAGATCGTCGCAGCCCTCGAAGCGCCGCAGGTGGACGTCCGGCGTCCCCGGGATGTCCTTGTCCGGCTCCTTGTCGCGGTCACAGGCGAACGTGAGCAGCGCCAGCAGCGCCGCCGAGCGGGTGATCCCTTGGCTGAGCATCTCTCCCCCCTCCCGATGCGTGTGTGCATCGACACACACAAGCTAAGCACCGGTCGGAGAAGGTCAGCCTCCGCGCGCCGCGTCCAGGGCGGCGACGAAGCGGTCGCCCAGCAGCTCGTAGCCCTTCGTGCTGAAGTGGATGAGGTCGCCCGCCGAGAGCGGCGGCTCCAGCAGGCGCCAGGCCACCATCGATCCCGGCCCGCCGCTGGCCTGCTGCAGGTCCCAGAAGGCGCAGCCGAAGTCCGGAGCGGTCTCCCGCTGCACGCTGGCGATCATCGCCGTGCGCGTCCAGATCCGCCAGCTCCCGGGCTTCTGCTCGACGGCGCGGTCGGAGGGGCCGACCAGCACGCAGGGGGTGGCGGGCAGGGTGCGGCGGAGCTCGGTCAGCACGGCGCGCAGGTCAGTCCGGTACTCGTCCGCCGTGTAATTGAGGTCCGCCGCCTCGTTGGTCCCATAGGCCAGCACCACCATGTCCGGGTCCAGCGCCAGCAGGCCCTGGGCGGCCATGGTGCGGTCCCAGGAGAGCCAGGAGCGGGCCGTGCGACCGCGCACGCCCAGCGCGTCCACGATCACGCCCGAGCCCTCGCGCTCCATGGAGACGCCGAAGAGCCGCACCTCGCCGTCGCCCGTGGGCTTGAGCGTGAGCCGGTGGGGGCCGTCCTCCACCTCCAGGCGCCAGCGCAGCAGCGCGTGGCTCTTCGCCGCCGTGCTGACGCGGCGCGGCTCGGTGGCGTCCACCGTCAGCTCCAGGCCCCCGCCCCCCGGCTGGCCGAGCGCGTAGACGTCGAAGCTCTGCACCTTGCGGCCGTGCGGGTTGGTCTTCGTGGTCTCGATCCAGCCGAAGCTCGCGGCGTTCTTGCTGCTGACGCTCATGCCCGCCGGCCCCAGCAGCCCGTCGTCCCGCCCGTTGGTCTTGCCCGCCCAGTCGGGGAACCAGTCGTCGGTGCGGCAGAGGTTCACGTCGTGCCCGCGGTAGCCCTCGTAGAGCGCCGCCGGCAGCACGAAGCCGTGGCCCAGGTCGCCGTGGCGGCTCTGCAGCACGCGCCGGACGTGGCCGGTCCAGAACTCGCCGCCGACGTGGCTCGCCCCGAAGAAGGTGATGCGGGTGCGCTCGCCGGAGGCGGCCTTCTTCATCACGCCCGCGATGGCGGCGAGGGCCTCGGGCTTCCCCTCCAGCGGCTGGAGCGGCAGGGCGTCAGGCGCGGCCCCGGGCAGATCCGACCTCTGGACCGCCTTGCCGTCCACCACGATCTCGGGCATGGCGGCATAGTCGGGCTTGGGCGAGGGCTGGGAGCTGGTGGTCTTCGGCTTGGGCGGCGGCGCGTTCGAAGGCGCCTGAGCGATGGGCTTCGCCGCGGCGGCGCGCGCCTCGTCGCAGGTGAGGGCGGGAGGACCGGCGGCCTCGCGCACCTCGAGGAGCTGGGCCTCCACCGGCCTCAGCACGCGGGAGGGATCGGTAGCGGCCAGGGCGAGGCCGCCGAGGGCGCCGAGCAGGAGGGTGGCGCGGGCGAGGTGTTGACGACGCAAGGGTCTCCTCCGAAGCCAGCGCAGGGATGCTGTGTAAACTCTTATACTCACAGAGCTTCCTCTCCACAAGCTCCGACCTGCGAGGCCTCGCCATGAGCGTGCGCGTCGAGATCTCCGGCCCCGTCCACACCCTCATCCTCGACCGCCCGGAGGCCCGCAACGCCATCGACCGCCCCACCGCCGACGCGCTCACCGCCGCCGTCCGGGCATTCGAGGCCGACCCGGGGGCCCGCGTGGCCGTGCTCTGGGGAGCGGGCGGGACGTTCTCGGCGGGCGCCGACCTCAAGGCCATCGCCCGGGGCGAGCCCAACCGCCTGGACCCCGAGGGCGACGCCCCGCTGGGCCCCAGCCGGATCGTGCCGTCCAAGCCCGTGATCGCCGCGATCTCCGGGCACGCGGTGGCCGGCGGGCTGGAGCTGGCCCTGTGGGCGGACCTGCGCGTGGCCGAGGAGGACGCCGTGCTGGGGGTCTTCTGCCGGCGCTGGGGGGTGCCGCTCATCGACGGCGGGACCGTGCGCCTCCCCCGGATCATCGGGCTCGGCCGCGCGCTGGACCTCATCCTGACGGGCCGCCCCGTGGACGCCGCCGAGGCCCTGAGCATGGGCCTGGTCAACCGGGTGGTGCCCCGTGGGGAGGCGCGCGCCGCGGCCGAGGCCCTGGCCCAGGCCCTCGCCGCCCTCCCGCAGGACGCGCTCCTGGCCGACCTGCGCGCCGCGCGCCAGGCCTTCGACCGCCCCCTGCCCGAGGCCCTCGCGCACGAATTCGAGCAGGGGCTCCCGGCCGTCTTCGAGGGCGCGGCGGGCGCCCTGGCCTTTGCCGAGGGGCGCCGCGCAGGCCGCTGAGCTCCCGCCGCTCCGCTCCCCCGCCCTTGCCAGCGGCCCTCCCCCGGGGGAGCATGGAAGCCGGAGCCCCCATGGGACGCGAGCCCGCACAGGACCCCACCCCCCGCGCGCTGACCGAGGCGCTGCCGGGCGTCCTCTCGCTCAGCTTCGGCCTCTCCCAGGCCTGGCCCGAGCTCGCCCCGCCCGCGCTCGAGCCCGGACTGCGCGTCGAGGAGGAGCGGCTCCCCGCCCTGCGCCTGCGCCCCCGCGGGGCCCCCGAGGTGCTGGTGGCCTTCATCCGCCGGGCCGTGCGCGAGCGGGAGCTGCGCGCCTGGCTGGACACGCTGGCGCCCGAGGGCCCGCTGGAGGTCTTCCTCTTCGATCCCGGCGCCCAGCCGCCCGCGCCGGGTCTGCTGGGCTACCTGCTGGAGGGCGGACAGCAGAGCGCCGTCCCCAACCGCGAGGGCGCCCTGGAGAGCATGGCCCTGGGCCTCTCGCTGCGCGCCGAGGGGAGCCGCCTCCGGGTGCTGCTGCCCGGAGGTGAGCCCGTGCCCTTCCCGGACGAGCTGGCGGGCCGGCTCCAGCAGGCGAAGGCCGAGAGCACCCGCTGGCGCCAGAAGGCCGAGCGCAAGGACGCCGATCAGGTCCGCACCCGCACCGAGCTGGAGCGCCAGAAGCTGAGGGCCGAGCACTGGAAGTCCGAGGCCCGCCGGCTCCGGGAGCGCCTGGGCGAGGCCAGCGCCGGCGAGGAGGCCACCGCCGAGATCGTGGTGGAGCGATCCTGAGCGGAGCGCTCAGGGCTGGTCGATGCGCTCGCCGTTGACCAGGATCTCCGGCCGGATCTCCACGGTGGGCCGGAGCGTGGCGCTCACGCCGCAGTAGCGCTCCTCGGAGAGCTGCACGGCGCGCCGGACCTTGTCCAGGTCCAGGCCCTCACCCTCGATCTCGTAGCGCACCCGGATGGTGGTGAAGCGCCGCGGGTGCTCCTCGGTCGTGTCGCCGTCGGCGCTCACCCGCAGACCCGTGACCTTCTGCCGCATCTTCGTGAGGATGGAGATCACGTCCATCCCCGTGCAGCCGGCCAGCGCGCTGAGCACCAGGCCCTTGGGCCGCGGCCCCAGATCCTGCCCGCCGTCCCCGGGCGCCGCGTCCAGGGTGAAGCGGTGACCGTCCAGCGCGACCTCAAAGGCCATCCCGCTCTTCCAGGTGACCGAGCTCTCCATGTGAACCTCCCGCTCTGACCTATCCGGGTCGAGGGCGCCGCGGCTCCTCCGCGCCGATTGTTGCAGACGGCTCAACAGTCTTTCGCGTGCGGCGCGGCTTCCTTCGGCCGACGAGGTCTACTACCCTCCTCAGGTCGCGCACTGCGACCAGGAGGACACATGTACAAGCTGACGATGCTTCTTCTCGGGATGACCCTCGCGCTGGGCTGCAAGGACAAGGGCGGGACGGACAGCGGCGAGGGCGAGGGCGAGGGCGAGGGCGAGGGTGAGGGTGAGGGTGAGGGTGAGGGCGAAGGCGAGGGCGAGGGCGAGGTGACCTCGTTCGCGAACGACGTCTACCCGATCATCTCGGCCAACTGCGCCTCCTGCCACACGGACGACACCTGGCACCCCGGGCTCAAGCTCGGCAGCGCGACCGACGCCTACACCGCCCTGACCACGGACACCCCCGACAGCGGCTCGGGCAGCTACGTGGTGGCCGGCGACCCGGACAGCTCCATCCTGGTCGACAAGATCGAGAACGATCCGCCGGCCTACGGCGGCGACCAGATGCCCGCGGCGGCGCCGCTCAGCTCCACCGACATGGCGACCATCCGGGCCTGGGTGGCCGAGGGCGCGGCGAACAACTAGACCGATTAGCCCTTCGGCGTCGAGCCCTCTGGCGCGGCGGGGCTCGGCGCCGGAGCGGCCTGCGGCGGCCGGATCGCCTCGGGGTGGGCCAGCTTCCAGGCGTCGTAGCTGGCCAGGAGGGCGTCGGCCATGCTGTGGCCGATGAGGTCCAGGCCCTCCTGGGTCAGGTGCATCAGGTCCGACCAGGCGTAGCGGGGCTGGTGCTCCAGGAAGCGCTGGAAGCCCCCCTCGCCGCCCATGCTGGCCCGCGCGTCCCAGAAGGCGCAGCCCTCCTCGGTGGCCACCTGCCTCTGGAGGGAGATCATGCGGGTGAGCATGGGCTTGCTCATGACCTTGCCGCGCTCGCGCACGGCCTGGTCCAGCGGGCCCACGACCAGGCAGCTCGCGTCGGGGGCGCCGGCCTTCAGCTTCTGCACGGCGATGCGGTAGGCGTCGCGGTAGCCCTCGCCCTCCTTCGACGAGAGGCTGGGGTAGCCGACCTCGTTCCCGCCCGTCATGTAGACGACCAGATCGGGCTTGCGCCGCCCGACCTGGCTGGCCAGGTGGGCCTTGGACTGCCGGGTGAGCGATCCGATGCTGCTGCCGGCGACGCCGAAGGTCTCCCAGGTCACGCCCGGCCCCGCGGTCTCCAGGGCCACGCCGTAGACGGTCACCGGGCCGTCCCCGCCGGCCTTCAGCCAGAGGCTGCTGACCCCGCCCAGCTTCAGCTCCTTGTACTTGTCGCCCACCTTGTCGCCGGCGGTGGACACGTTGAAGCCGCCGCCACCCTTGGGCGCCACCGAGAGCGTGCCGCCGCCCGGCTGGATCTGGTAGTAGACGTCGGCCCGCGCCAGGGCCTGGCGCACGCCGCCCACGCGCTCGCCCCCGAGGGTGGCGCTGGCCTCGACCGCGGCGGTGGACACGATGCCGGCCAGCCCGTAGCGGCTGGTGGGCGCCCCGCCGAAGGTGATGTTGAAGCTCTGCCACTCGCCCTCGGTCACCCGCGTCACGCCCGGCCGCAGGCTCCACTGAGGGTCCACGGCGACGGCCAGGAAGCCCGGCCCCCCGTCCCCGAAGCGGGCCACCAGCCGGTCGCGCACGGTGCCGGCGATGCCGTCCGCGGCGATGGTGGAGTCTCCCCAGTGCAGCACGCGCACGATGCGGCCGGGCTCCTTGCCCTCGGCGGCGGCCATCGCCACAAAGACGTGGTCCAGCGCCCCCTTCGGCACCGTCAGCGCGACCGGCTGGGCCGGCGGGTGGCTGGGCAGCGTGGAGACGTCGATGACGGCGGGCTCCTCGGGGGCCTTCGGCGCGGCGGGCTCCACCCCGGCCAGCGCGAGCTCCACCGGGGCGGGCTCGGCCTCGACGGTGGTGACCTCGACCAGCTCGCCGCGCTCGTTCTCCATGACGTGGACGTTGTCCAGCACGAGGTGGACGAGCGGCACGGGCTCGCCCGGGAGCCAGGGGCGCAGATCCTCGAGGCCGGGCACGGCGTAGGTCCCGCCCACCAGGAGGCCGAGGGCGAGGCCGAACTGGCCCAGCAGCAGGAGCTCGCGGCGATGATCTTCCATGGCTCCGGTATAGACCCTCACGATTGACACGTCAAGACAGTGTCGGTCCTGGACGCGCCGCCCACTTCATAGCCCCGTCGGAGCCGCCCCGCAGGCTCAGGCCGCGGCGCCGCCCAGAGCGTCCTCCATCGACAGCTCGGTGTGCAGCATCGCCGCCGCCTGCATCCCCGACGCCGCGGCGATGACCGCGGCCTGCATCCGCGAGCTCAGATCCCCGCTCGCGTAGATGCCTGGGATCGAGGTCTCGCGCCGCATCGGGTCGACCTTGACGTAGCCCTCTTCGTCGAGGGCCAGGCCCAGCGCGCGCACGAGCTCGACCTGGCGCTGGGGCGGGTGGGTGAACAGGGCCTCGCAGGAGAGCGAGCTCCCGTCGGCGAGCTCGATCCGCTCCAGGGGCTCGCCGACCAGGCGCGCGATGGGCGCGGTCTCGACCCGGAGCCCGGCGGACTGGAGCGTGGCCCGGAGCTCCTCGGGCAGCGTGACGATCCCGTGGGTGAGGACGGTCACCTCGCGCGCCCAGGCCCGGAGCGTCAGCGCGAAGGGCAGGAGGTGAGCCGCCGTCGCCGGCTGCGCGAGGAAGGCCCAGCGGCGATCCCGCACCTCCCAGCCGTGGCAGTAGGGGCACTGGAAGATCGAGCGCCCCCACAGGGCGGCGAAGCCCTCGATGGGGAGCGTCTCGTCGACCATCCCGGTGGCCAGCAGCACCCGCCGGGCGGAGACGGTCCCCGTGGCCAGCTGGACCTGGAAGGCCCCTCGGGCGCCGTGGATCGCCTGGACAGACACGTCCCTCACCTCGACGTCGGGGTACTCGGCGAGCTGGTCGCGCGCGACGCGCCGGAGCTCCTCGGGCGGCGTGCCGTCGCGGGTCACGAAGTTGTGGACCGCGGTCGCGGCGGCGTTTCGTCGGGGCCCGGCGTCGCAGAGGAGCACGCGCCGACGCGCCCGCCCGAGGGTGAGGGCCGCCTGGAGCCCGCCCGGGCCACCGCCCACGATGACCACGTCATAGTCACGACTCATGATGTCCCTCCGAAGGATTTGCACCGATTTTCCGCTCGAACCGGCACCCGGGCGCCTCGGTTCACGGCTGAGGTGAGCGGTGGAGGGGGTGGACGTCGGCGCGCACCTCTAACTTATTGCAAGTCACTCGCAATAGCAACCAGAAAGACACACAAAGCGCTCGCCCCCCTGCCGGGGCCTCATCGACCTCGCCCGGACGGGGCGTCTCAGAACGAGTAGTAGATGAAGCTGAGCTGCTCGCCCGTGCCCAGCGTGGCGCAGGCGGCGGCCACCCCCATCAGGGCGAGCGCCCAGACCAGCGGCCCCCCGCGCACGAAGCGAGCCTGCGTCTCCTGCTCCCAGCGCTCCGGCGTGAAGTGGGCGGCGTAGCCCACGATCAGCATGGCCAGCGCCGTGTACGAGAAGCGCGGGATGGCCAGGGTGAGGTCCAGCATGGCCTCCGTGTAGGCCAGGGCGGAGGGCAGATCGTCCGCGCGGAAGAGGATGCGCGCGAAGATCACGAAGTTCAAGGTCAGGAACATGCGCCAGAGCCAGGGCCAGCCCTGCGTTGGATCCTCGTCCGCCGAGCGCCCGGACCGCTTGCGTTGCCAGCGGTTCACGCACACCGCCGTCCCGTGCATCAGGCCGTAGATCACGAAATTCCAGCTCGCCCCGTGCCAGATGCCCAGGATGAGCAGGGTCAGCATCAGGTTGCGGTAGACCTTCCAGGGCCGGTCCGTCCGCGCTCCCCCCATCGGGAAGTACACGTAGTCGCGCACCCAGGAGGAGAGGGTCATGTGCCAGCGCCGCCAGAAGGCGGCCACGCTGGCGGCCTTGTAGGGCCGGCGGAAGTTCTCGGGCAGCTCGAAGCCCAGCAGCAGCGCGCTGCCGATGGCGATGTCGGTGTACGCCGAGAAGTCACAGTAGATCTGCATCGTGTAGGCGTAGAGCCCCAGCACCAGCTCCGGCCCGGTGAAGCGCTCGGGGTCGGCGAAGAGCGGATCGACCATGCCCAGCGAGAGCACGTCGGCGATGACGATCTTCTTGAGCATCCCGAGCCCGATGCGGTAGAGCCCCCGCCCCACCATGTCCCTCCGCAGGGGCGGCAGCGCGCGGAGCGCGGGCAGGAGCTCGTGAGCGCGCACGATGGGCCCGGCGACCAGATGCGGGAAGAGCCCGATGAAGGTCACGAAGCGCCAGGGGTTCGGCTCGGGCTCCGCGCCCTTGCGCACGTCGAGCGCATACGCCAGCACCTGGAACGTGAAGAAGCTCACCCCGATGGGCAGCGGCACGTCGACCACGGGCAGCACCGGGCCCAGGCCAGCCCAGGACAGGGCCGTGTTGCCGCTCTCGGCGATCCACGGCCAGTATTTGCAGTAGAGCAGCGGCGCGAGCATGCCGATCGCGCCCGCGCGCAGCACCCAGGTGGAGGCGGGCGTGTCCTTGCGACCCAGCTTCACCAGCAGGGCGGCGGTCCCCCACCCCAGCAGGGTCACCCCCAGCCAGACCGGCAGGTGCCGCCAGTTCCAGGAGGCGTAGAAGAAGATCGAGGTCGCCCCGAGCCAGAGCAGGCGCCCCGGTCGCGGGATCAGCCAGTAGACGCCCACGACGAGCGCGAGGAAGACCAGGTAGTCGAGCGTTGGGAAGAGCATGGCTGGGCAGGGGGGACGCGGAGGAGAGAGGGGGACGCGGCCAGGCGGGCGCGCAGCGTATCCCGGCGCGCGGGCGTCTGGAGCGCCGTGCTAAAGTGGGCCCACCCAGGAGTGGACTGCACCTCGTGATTGGCCCAGGCACGCGCATTGGTCGCTACGTGGTCGAGGCGGAGATCGGCCGCGGAGGGATGGCCCTCGTCTACCGGGTGCGACACGGCGCGCTGGGCAGCGAGCACGCGCTGAAGGTGCTGCGCGTGGTCAGCGCCCCGCTGGTGCGCCGCCTGGTCCTGGAGGGCAAGCTCCAGGCGCGCATCCGCCACCCCAATGTGGTCGCGGTCACCGACATCATCCGCGTGGGCCCCTCGGTGGGGCTGGTGATGGACCACGTCCCCGGCCCCACCCTGGAGCGCTGGCTGGAGGGTCGCGCGCTGGAGGACCGCGAGATCCGCGAGATCTTCCGGCAGATCGTCAGCGGCGTGCAGGCCGCGCACGCCTCGGGCACGGTCCACCGGGACTTGAAGCCCAACAACGTGCTGATGCTGAACGAGGACGGCCGCTGGCGCCCGCGCATCACCGACTTCGGCATCGCCAAGGTCCTGGACGACGGCGACCGCGGCGCGGGCATGACCCACACCGGCACGCAGCTCGGCACGCCTGTCTACATGGCGCCCGAACAGTTCCGCGACGCGCGGGCGGTCGATCACCGGGCCGACATCTACAGCCTGGGCTGCATCCTCTACCGGATGATCTGCGGGCACCCGCCCATCGAGGAGACCGACCAGTACCTGCTGGTCCACCGCGCCCTCGCCGGGGAGTACGCCGACCCGAGGACGCTGAGGCCCGACCTCTCCCCCGAGATCTTCGCGACCGTGCAGGGCTGCCTCAAGGGCGACCCCGCGGCCCGCCTCCAGAGCTGTGACGAGGTCCTGACCGCGCTCTACGGCCGCATGCCGGGCATGCGCTCGGTGGTCCCGGGCACCCCGCCGCCCCCGAGCCCGAAGCCGGCCCCGCCGCCGTCGAGGATGGCGCGGGCGCTGGAGTCGCTGCGGGAGCGCGCGCAGGCTCACGTCCTCGCGCTCGACGTGGCCGTGGGCGGGGCGCTGGAGCAGGCCGGGCTGCCGCCGGGGCTCGTGCTGGCGGCCTTCCTGGGCGCGCTGCTCCTCATCGGGGTGGGCCTGGGGATGCTGCTGCGCGGGCCCTCCGATCCACCGGAGCCCCTCGCCGGGCAGCTCGAGCCGGCGGAGCCCGAGCCCGAGCCCGAGCTCCCCGATCCCGGCCCCCTCGCCCGGGTCTCCGCCGCCCGCAACCCCGCGCTCACCGAGCTCTGGCTGGTGCCCCTGGACGGAGGCACGCGCCTGCCCGTGCAGGGGACCGTCTACATCCCCGCTGGAGACTACCGGATCGAGGCGGGCTTCGACGGAGCGGCGGTGTTCCTCGCCGGGCGGATGAGCGTCGAGCCCGGCGAGCTGGTCACGATCCGCTGCAACGCCCGGCAGGTGATGTGCCGGGGTTGAGGCGCCGAGCCCTCAGCAGCCCGTGTACGAGCAGGTGAAGGTCTCGTTGTTGTCGTACTTGCTGTAGTACAGGTAGCCGCCGATCACGATGTCGTAGAGATCGTTGTCCGAGCTGCCCAGCCAGTCGCAGGTCGTGGACCTGATGCTGGCCCCCGAGGTGGCCGCCATGTAGACGCCGCCCGCGAGCAGGGAGGTGTTCCCCCAGATCCCGTAGGTCGCGCCGCTGGAGCCCGTGCACTTGAGCGTGGACGCCCCGTACAGGTAGAGGCCGCCGCCGACCAGGGTGCTGGAGTTGCCCGACACGTTGCTGGTGGACATGGTCCAGTCCGACGCGCTCATGTAGGCCCCGCCGCCGTAGTCCCCGCCCGAGTTGCTGGTGATCTCGGTGTCGGTGATGGTGACGGTGCTGGAGCTGAGCGCGGCGATGGCCCCGCCGTAGCTGTCGGCGTCGTTGGCCGACATGTCCGTGTCGTCCAGGGTGAGATCGGAGGCCGTGATGTAGACGCCCGCGCCGTAGGTGGCCGAGTTGTCGTAGATGAGCGCCGTGGTCGCGTCGCCCGTGCACGAGCTCATGTAGACGCCGCCGCCATAGCTGGCGTCGCCGCCCGTGATCTCCACCTCGGTCATGCTCAGCGTCCCGCTGCGGCATGCCGCCCCCGCGCCCCACTTGGCGAAGCCGTCCTGGAGGATCACGTCCGAGAGCGTGGCGTCCGCGCCGTTGACGTAGACGTTCCCGCCGTAGCTGGACGAGGTGTAGCCGTCCTGGATGGTGAGCCCGGTGAGCGTGATGTCGCCGGACGCGCTGACCACGCGCTTGGAGCCGCCGCCGGAGAGGAAGGTCTCGTCCGATCCGTACAGCCCCTCGATCTCCAGCGCCGTGGCGGAGGAGGTGACGGCCACGTAGTAGGTCCCCGGGCAGACGTAGATCGTGCCCGAGCTCGACTGGGAGATGCTCTTCGGCGAGCTGGACGTCCCCGAGCCCCAGGTGCTGGTCAGGCTGGTCTTGGAGCCCGTGATCGTCTGGTAGTGGACCACGCCGTCCTCGTCCCCGTCGCAGTCCTGGTCCACGCCGTCGCAGTACTCGGTGCCGTCCGGGTTGACCTCGTCGTCGGCGTCGTCGCAGTCGTCCGCGCTGGAGACGTAGCCCGTGGGCGCGTCGCAGGCGGTGGTCGCGCTGGCGCTGGAGGAGCCGTAGCCGTCGCTGTCCGCGTCCGGGTACCAGCGCGACTCGCCGCTGGCGCCCGACTCGTCGGCGAGATCGTCGCAGTCGTTGTCCTCGCCGTCGCAGACCTCCGTGGCGCCGGGCCGGTTGGAGCTCGAGGTGTCATCGCAGTCCGAGCTGTTGGAGACGAAGCCCGAGGGCGCGTCGCAGCTCGAGTACGGCGTGTCGATGTCCCCGTAGAGGTCACCGTCCGCGTCCCGGTACCAGGTGGAGGCGTCCACCGCGCTCTCGTCGACGGTCTCGTCGCAGTCGTTGTCCTCGTCGTCGCAGATCTCGTCGGCGCCCGGGTGGCTCTCGTCGGCGAAGTCGTCGCAGTCCGTGGCGTCGTCCACGTAGCCATCGGGCATGTCGCAGGCGACGCGGGTGGAGTCCTCGTCCCCGTAGCCGTCGTCGTCGCGGTCCTGGTACCAGGCCACGGCGTCGATCGCGCTGGCCTCGTCGACGCTGCCGTCGCAGTCGTCATCGTCGCCGTCGCAGCGCTCGCTGGCCCCCGGGTACTCGGTCACGTCCGTGTCGTCGCAGTCCGCGCCGCTGGCCACGAAGCCGTCCGGGGCCGAGCAGGCCACGTCGGTCGTCGCGGCGTCACCCGCGCCGTCCCCGTCGCTGTCGCGATACCAGGTGTCGGCGTCGATCGCGCTGTCCTCGTCGATCTCGTCGTCGCAGTCGTCGTCGTCCCCGTCGCAGACCTCGCTGGCGTCCGGGTTCTCGTCCCCGTCCGAGTCGTCGCAGTCCGTGGCGTCCACGACGTAGCCCGAGGGCGCGTCGCATGCGTCCTTTGTGCTGGATGGATCGCCGAAGCCGTCCGAGTCCCCGTCGCGGTACCAGGTGGGCGCGCCCACCGCGCCGTCCTCGTCCGTGGCGCCGTCGCAGTCGTTGTCCTCGTCGTCGCAGATCTCGTCGGCGCCCGGGTAGCTCTCGTCGGCGAGATCGTCGCAGTCCTGGTCGTCCGAGACGTAGCCCGAGGGGGCCGAGCAGCTCTCCGTGGTCAGGGCCGCATCGCCGAAGCTGTCGCCGTCCCTGTCCTGGTACCAGGTGGGCGCGTCCACCGCGCTGTCCTCGTCCACGTCGTCGTCGCAGTCGTCGTCGTCCCCGTCGCAGACCTCGTCGGCCCCCGGGTGCTCGGTGGGGTCGGCGTCGTCACAGTCGCTGCGGTTCGACAGGTAGCCGTCGGGCTGCGAGCAGCTCCGGGTGGTGGCGTCGGCGTCCCCGTAGCCGTCTTCGTCCCTGTCCGCGTACCAGGCCGGCGCGTCGGCGGCGCTGTCCTCGTCGATCTCGTCGTCGCAGTCGTCGTCGTCCCCGTCGCAGACCTCGCTGGCGTCGGGGTTCTCCGAGGCGTCCGCGTCGTCGCAGTCCGTGGCGTCGGCCACGGTGCCCGTGGGAGCGTCGCAGGCGTAGCTGGGCTCGGAGGCGTCGCCGAAGCCGTCCAGGTCATCGTCGGCGTACCAGGCCGGCGCGTCCACCGCGTCCTCGTCGGCGGTGCCGTTGCAGTCGTTGTCTTCCTCGTCGCAGATCTCGTCGGCGCCGGGGTGGGAGAGCTCCTCGAGGTCGTCGCAGTCGTTGTCGTTGGACACGTAGCCGCGGGGCTGGGCGCAGGCGAGCTCCATGGTCTCCGGGTCGCCGAAGCCGTCATCATCGGCGTCCAGATACCACTCCGTGCGATCCTCGGCGAGGTCGTCGTCAATGTCGCCGTCGCAGTCGTTGTCCACGCCGTCGCAGATCTCCGTGCCACCCGGGTAGGCGGTCGCGTCCTCGTCGTCGCAGTCGGTGTCGTCCGTCACCGCGTCCTCGGGCGCGTCGCAGCCCAGGATCTCCGTGTCCGGGTCGCCGAAGCCGTCCCCGTCGGCGTCCACGTACCAGGTCGTGATCGCGTCCTCGTCGGTCTCGCCGTCGCAGTCGTTGTCCAGCTCGTCGCAGATCTCGTTGGCGCCCGGGTAGACCAGCGGGCTCGTGTCGTCGCAGTCGCTGGCGTTCGGCACCGTGCCTTCCTGGCGCTGGCAGGACAGGACCACGTTGTCGCCGTCGCCGTAGCCGTCCCCGTCGTCGTCCACGTACCAGGTCTGCTCGACGCCTTCATCGACCTCACCATCGCAATTGTTGTCGACGCTGTCGCAGATCTCGGTCTCACCCGGGTTGACCTGCGGGTCGGAGTCGTCGCAGTCCTCGTCGGAGAAGTAGTCGTCACCGTCGTTGTCGACGTACTCGTCCTGGGTCTCGGTCGAGCTGTCGTCGGTCTCGCCCTTGTCGTCGACGCACCCGACGAGCGCCAGCAGGCTGAGGGGCAGCACGCGGTAGAGCATCTCGGTTTCTCCTCTTCTCAAGCATCACACAACACGATGGCGACCATCCAGCAATTTCACGCCTGCTACGATGGGCACGCAGGAGTAGACGATGCGCGCGCTGGGTGTGCTGCTGCTGGCCGTGGCGCTCGGGCTCGGCTGGTTGTCGCTGGGAGATCGCCGGAGCCCGCTCGCGCTGAGCGTGGTCGAGCTGGACGGGAAGCTGGGCCTCCCGCTGGCGGCCCCGGTGGGCCTGCTGGGGCTGGTGCTGCTCGCCCTGCCCAGGAAGAAGGCGGGATCCTCGCGCGAGCCCACCCGAGCGCCCGCCGCGCGGAGCCCGAGCTCCCCTCCCCCGCTCGCCGCGGTGCCATCGCCCACCTCCGCGAAAGGGGAGCCCCCGCAGGGCCCCAGCTCAGGGACGCCCAGCCTGGAGACCCAGGGCTGGCTGGCCGCGCTGAGCTCTCAGGTCGCCCGCCTCCCGCTGGAGGCCGGGGCCAGCGTGCTGCTGGAGCCCGAGCGCGCCCCGCCCGTGCAGCTCATCCTCACCCGCCTCACCCCCGAGCGGGCCCGCCGCAGCGTGGAGCTCTTCGCCGAGCTGCTCGCCACCATGCCCACCCCGCCCCGGGCCTGCGTGCGCTACGAGGGCTGCGTGGCCACCACCACCCCGCGCAACCACCAGGTCGTGGCCGCCATGCGCCGCTATTTCTCCGGCGAGGCCTTCGTCGTCACCCAGCACGAGGAGGTCGTCGAGCTGGTCTTCCGCGCCCCCGATCCGCGCTGGAGGCAGGCCGCGCGCGCGGTGTGACGGGTTACGAGAAGTTTGGAGGTCGTCCATGCGCACCCTGGCCCCCACACTGCTCCCAGCCCTGACGCTGGCCCTCGGCGCCTGCCGGCCGGTCCCCCTCACCCACGTCGAGAGCTTCGGCGAGTCCGCGAACACGCTGGCCGAGAGCAGCACCGTGGCGTTCTCGCTCATGAACGCCGCCGGGGCCGAGCAGGCCGCGCAGGCCCTCATCGTCTTCCCGCCCCAGGACGAGACGGAGGCCGGGAAGCGCTGGGACGCCCTGGACAAGGCCGTGAACACGGGGCTGATCCCGCCCGCGGGGCTGTCGGAGCGCCAGGAGCTGCTGGGGCAGCTGGGCAGCTACGGCTCGGCGCTGGGCGCGCTGGCCGGGGCCGACCTCGCGGCGGAGCTCGAGGAGAAGAGCGCCGCCCTCTTCGCGATCATCATCACGCTCAACGAGCGGGTGGCCGACCTGGCGGGGGTCAGCTCGCCGCTCGGGGAGAGCGCCATCCTCGGCGTGCAGCAGGCGATCTCCACCGTGGGTGGAGCGCTGCTGGAGGGCAAGCGCCGCAAGAGCCTCTCCGACCTGATCGTGAAGTCCGACCCGGTGGTGCAGGCGGCGGCGACCCTGCTGGCGAAGGACCTCTCGCCCGACGGCCAGCTGGCCAAGGCCACCCACGAGATGCTGACCAACCGGATCAGCATGTTGCAGTTTTATTACAACAGCCAGGCCAGCAAGCCGGACTGGGATCTGGAGGAGCGCGCCGCCCTCATCGACCGCGTCCGCGAGCTCTACACCGAGCGCGACCAGGTCGATGACCTCTACGCCAGCGCCTCCGCCGCCGCGGCGGCCATGGGCGCGGCCCACACCGCGCTGGTCGCCGCCACCCAGGACAAGAGCATGAGCTCCACCGAATTCGTGGCGGCGCTCGGGGACTTCACGAAGTACGTGGCGAAGCTGGACTCCATCCGTGAGCGGCTCAGCGCCGCCAACGCCGACTGAAGGGGAAGCGACGATGAAGACGCTCGACGAGCAGCTCAGCACCCTGCTCGACCACCACAACCGCCTGCTCGGCCGCATGATGGATCCCACCAAGGCGCGCCAGGTCCAGGAGATCATCGACGCCCTGCTGGAGGTCCGGCAGGCCCTGGCCGTGGCCTCGCTCCAGGAGGGGACGGCGTCGTACACGAAGGTGGTCCACGCGCTGGACGAGGCCAACGCCTCGGCGGCGTACACCCTGGGGAACCTCTCGAATTTCGCGCTCGGGATGGAGAAGGCGCGCGCCGCCGCGCAGGCCCTCGACGATCTGCTGGCGACGGCCACGGGCGGGCTCGGCTGAGGGGCCTGCGGAATGATCGGGCTCGCCTGGGGGTATGATAGAGCAGAACCCCCTCGCTTGGAGCCCACGATGTCTCTCGCCCGCCTCGCCTCCCTCGCCCTCCTCCTCGCCGCGCCCGTGGCCCTGGCGGACACCGCCCTCGAGACCGTGCCGCGGGGGACGGGCTACAAGCAGAAGTCGATCTCGGTCCCCACGCAGGGCGCCGCCATCACGACCGCCGACTTCATCACGGCGATCATGGACTGCAAGAACTACCCGATGACGGCCAGCTACGCGGGCGTCGACGCCCTGGAGGAGTGCACCACCCTGGAGAAGCGCTCCGACGGCTCGGTGGTCATCTACCAGCGCACGGGCGGCGCGATGGGCATCTCCAGCCGGCAGTACATCCTGCTGCTGAAGGTGGTCAAGCAGACGGACACCCTGGCCGAGATCCAGTGGGACCTGGTGAAGCACACCCAGACCGGCGGCGTGTACGCCGGCCCCTTCGCCGACAAGCTGAACAAGGACAAAGACACGGTCTACACGCCCTACAACAGCGGCGGGTGGCGCTTCGACAAGACCGCGGGCACCATCTCCTACTGGGTGAGCTCGGACCCGGGCGGCAGCCTGCCCTCCTGGCTGCAGACGGACGGCGCCGTGATGAGCTTCCCCAAGGAGCTGCTCAAGGTGCGCTGGGGCGTCGAGGCGGACTGAGGCGGGCCGCGGGGCTCACCCCCTCACTCACCGCGGGCCCTCACCACGGGCTCCCGTCCCAGTCCAGCAGCGAGGAGAAGTCGAAGCAGACCTCGCCGAGATCCTGGCCCTGGAACCAGGCCCGCCCGCAGCCGTCGCAGAGCGCCGGGTCCATCTCGCCGAAGGTCTCGGTGGACGTGTCGAAGGGCACGTCGAACAGGACGTCCGTCCAGTGGCCCTCGGCGTCACGCAGGCTGAGCCCGCCGGTGGGCTCCAGCGCGCAGGGCGTCCCGGTCTCCTCCGTGCCGATGAGCATGTCGTCGGCCAGGATCGCGTCGATCTCGCCGTCCAGCCCGGCGAGGGTCCCGGTCACGATGAAGGCGCGGATCTCGCCGAAGGAGAGCGCCTGCATCTGGAGGCTGGGCGAAAGCCCGCTGGCCAGCCAGCCCTCGTCCGCGCCGTCCACGCTGAAGTCGCCGTCCACGACGTTCCAGGCCGCGCTCACGCCCTCGGCGCTCTCGCCGTCCAGCAGGCCCGCCGCGCCGTTGATGGCGAGCACCGCCCCGTCCTCGTCGGTGATCGTGCCCGATCCGTACACCACGTCGCCCGCCCAGGCGTAGCCGCCGTCCTCGACGCCCGTGTAGGTCACGATCGCGCCGTAGCCGCTGAAGGTGGTCCCATCCCCGGACGTGCAGTCGTCGTACCAGTAGGAGATGCCGTCCTCGCTGGTGAAGAAGTCCGGACAGTCGCTGTCCGCGCCCTCCATCGCGTCCTCATAGGCCTCGACGATGGGCGCGGCCGTGATCGCGCGCAGCGCAGCGAACGCGACCGTACCCGCCTCCGCGGCGCTCTCAGCGTCAAACGTGGGCTCCGGCAGGTCGAGCGTCTCCTCGTCCACCAGATAAGGCGCCTCCTCGGCGGAGGATCCGCTGTCCTCCCCCTTCGAGCCCGCGCAGGCGAGCAGCAGCCACCCGATCATGGCTCCTCCTCATCGATCCAGCAGGTCAGCCAGATCTCCAGCTTCTCGCGGTCCTCTTCGTCCACGCCCCCCTGCGGCGGCATGCTGGGGTCGTCCCCGGTCGCCACGTCCAGAATGAGCGCGCTCTGGCTCACCACGTCGGCGAGGGTGTCGAAGACCACACCCTCGGGCGCGCCGTTGCGGTCGCCGCTGGTGCTGGCGTGGCAGCTCTGGCAGTTCTCGATGAGGAAGCCCTCACCGAAGTTGGCGTACATGAGCACTGGCGCGTCGGCGCAGAGGCCGGTCTCCGCGCCGCCGGACTCGCCGTCCTTGTCGGAGCAGGCCAGGAACAGGCTCAGGAGCAGGATCGTCATGCGATCATCCCCGTGACCGGGTCGGCGTCCGAGATCCACTCCGCCGGATCCACCCCGCCCAGCGCCAGCAGGGTGGCGCCGATGGCCTCCACCGAGAGCAGGGCGCCGTCGTCGGAGACCTCGCCGCTCGCGTAGTCCACGCTCTCCCCCACATAATTCTCGTCCACGTCGCCCACGACCCGCCCCCCGTCCAGGCCCGGCCCCGTCAGCAGGACGCTGGTGTAGGGCCAGTGATCCTTGCCGTCCGTGGCGTTCTTCTGCGGGGTGCGCCCCATCTCGGAGAAGACCACCAGCACGGTCTGATCGGAGAGCGCGCGCCCGTCCGGCCCCGGCGTGGCCTCCAGCAGGCTCATCAGCCGGTTGATCCCCTGGAAGAGCGACTCGAAGAGCTCGCTCTGCGTCGCGTCGTTATCCGCGTGGCTGTCCCAGCCCAGCAGGCCCACCGTGTCGCCCGAGAAGCCCAGCGTCACGGCCCGGCACAGGCCCTCGCCCAGCGCCTCCGCGGCGACCGCCGCCTGATCGGCCAGCCCCACGCCGCCGGTGAAGTCCATGACGTTCCGGTAGTCCTGGAGCGCCCGCGCCTTGGTGCTGGCCTCCTCGAAGCGCGCCGCCAACGCCTGGTCCACCGCGCCCTGGGCTCCCAGGGCCCGCGCCGCCGCCCGCCGCGCCAGGTAGCGGTCGATGATCCCGTCCACCGCCGCGCTCGGCGCCTCCGTCGGCAGGTCCGACCAGCCCACGATCTGCCCGCTCAGCAGCGCCTCGAGCTGACCCGCGCTCCCCGTCCGGGCCACCGCCGCCCCCAGCTCGCCCGGGTAGGAGGCCCCGCCCAGGACCAGGTGCGGCAGCGCGTAGCCCTCCGCCCCCGAGGTCCCCAGGATCGCCGGCCAGTCCGGCCCCTCGCCCGCCGTGCTGCCCGTGAGCGCCAGGCTGGTGCAGACGTCGTGGTTGATGGAGCGCACCTGCACGCCGTTGCAGATCACCGACTGGCTGGCCCAGCGCGAGAAGAAGGCGTCCACGCTGGGGCGGTCGGCGTGCGCGACGTAGGAGAGCCCACCCGCGCTCTCCGAGTCGGCGTCGGACTCGGTATCGATGTTGCGGTCGCGCAGGCAGTCGACGAAGACCCGGGTGGGGTCCCAGCCGCCCTGGGCGAAGAGGAAGATGTAGCGCAGGTCGGAGCCGGACACCGCGCGGGCCAGGCGCGCGGGGGCGAGGCCCAGGGTGGCGAGCCCGAGCGCGCTGGAGCGGAGGAAGCGCCGTCGGTTCATGGCGGACCTCAATAGAGCAGGAAGTCAGGATCGGCGAGCAGGGCGGTGAGCAGCCCGGCCCAGCTCTGAGGGACGCTCCCGGTGGCGCTGTAGAGCTCCTCCCAGAGCGCGCGGTTGGCCGCCACCTCCTCGGCGTCCGAGGCCACCCGCCGCCCGTGGACGCGGAGCTGCAGCGCCCCGATCTGGGCGTCGATGCTGTCGGAGCCCTTGTCCGGTGTCTCCGTGAAGTCGATCTCGGTGAACAGGCGGCGCTGGCCCGGATCCAGCGCCTGCTCCGTCTCCACCGCGTAGCTGGCCGCCGCCGCCGCCAGCCGGCGTTGCACCAGGATCACCGTGGCGTTCGGGGAGCCAGCGAAGGCCGTGACGCTGCCCCCGTCGATGCCGCCCGCCAGTGTGCGCACGCCCACGCTGTCCGTGCCCAGCATCTCGTAGCCGCCGTAGGTCCAGCGGAAGCCCGTCAGCGCCTCCACCGCGTCCCCGAGCTGGTCCGGCGTCATCATCTTGGTGGGCGCCGCCCCCTCGATCTGCTCGTCCGCCCCGGGCGCCGCCCGGTAGGCCGGGTCGCTCACCACGCTGGCGAAGAGGCTGCGCAGCGTGAGCCCGCCCTGGAGGAAGGCCGCGCGGTGGGTCTCCAGGCGCTCGGTGTCCTCCAGCTCCAGCTCGCGCCGCAGCATCAGCCGCGTCACCGTCTCCACCGCGCAGTCCGGGTAGCGCGTGTCCGCCGCCACCTGCCAGGCCAGATCGGCGAGCCCGCTGCCCGACGCGCCGTACCAGGCGGGCGCGACCTCCGTGTAGTCCTCCCAGAGCAGCTCGCGCTCGGGGTGGTAGCGCGAGATCTCCAGCGCGCTGTTCTCCTGGAACCACCAGAACCCGAACAGATAGGACGCGATGGGGTCCAGGCTGTTGTGACAGTTCGCGCAGGAGGCGTCCGTGCGGATCGCGTCGCGCACCGCGTCCTCGTCCAGCAGGTTCAGGTCGCGGTCGAAGGTGATGGGCCGGTCCAGGTAGTCATTGCACAGCAGGATGCGCGAGATCGCGTTGGCCCGCCGCCGGTTCGCGTTGCTGTCCGTGGACGTGTAGCGCCACCACAGGCCCGTGGTGGCCAGCACGCCCGCCGCCGGCCGCCCGTCGGTGTAGCGCGCCACCTGCCAGCCATCCCCCTCCTCGCGATCGAGCGGGAGGAAGCTGGCCAGCGTCTCGTCCGCCATAGTCCAGTCCGCCAGCACGACCTCCGTGTAGGGCAGGTCCTCGGCGGCCACGCGGCCCAGCACCCGCAGCGGCTCCTCGCCCACCGAGGCGTCGAAGGCCGCCTCGCTCGACAGGCCCACGTCGTAGGCGGAGACGGGGAAGCTCTCCGTCCGCGTCAGGTAGACCTCCGAGAACAGATCGCGCACGCGCGCCTCGAAGCGCTCGTCGGCGAGCATCTCCTCGGTCAGCGCCTCGAGCGCGTCCGGGTCCGCCTCCACCGCGGCCAGCTCGTCCTCGCTCGGCCGGACCCCGCGAAGGTCCAGGCTCAAGCGGGAGAGCAGGCGGGCGGGCTCCATCTCGGTGGAGCCCACCTCCGGGGCGGGCTCCGCGGCGCATGCGAGCAGGATGAGCGTCACCATGGGCTCTCTCCCCAGTCCAGCCAGGCGGAGAGGTCGGCGCAGGCCTCGCCCACGACCTCCCCGTTGTGGGTCACCTCGCCGCAGCCGTCGCAGACCCCGTTCAGCACGGGATCATCGCCGTCCTCGGCGTCCACGTCGAAGTCCACCGTGTACCAGGCGCCGTTCGGGTCGCGCACGGAGATCGAGCCGCTCGGCTCCTGATCGCAGGGGAAGCCCACCGCCTCGTCCGCCAGGACGGTCCCCGCGAAGGTGGCCGTGGGCAGGCCCAGCGCGTCCCCGCTCGCGTCCTCGAGCCCGTCCAGCCCGCCCTCCACGCTCAGGTAGTGCAGGCCGTACTCCGGCAGGGTGATCGCGTACAGGGTCAGGCTCGGGCGCAGCCCCGCCTCCAGCCAGGTGCCCTCCGCCTCGGGCGCGTCCCAGGCGAAGCTCCCCGCGGTGACCGAGACCCAGGCGTCCAGGTCCTCCGTGCTGCCCGAGAGCTCGCCCGCGGTCCCGCCCACCTCGATAGTCACCCCGTCCGGGCCCGTGATCCGCCCCAGACCCGTCACCACCGCCCCGTCCATCGGCACCCCGGCCCCCAGCACGTCCACGTCGTCGTAGACGTAGTAGAAGCCGTAGCCTGAGAACGTCGCGCCCTCGTCCGTGGTGCAGTAGTCGTACCAGACGGTGTTCCCGTCCACATCGTAGAGGGTAGGACAGTCCGCGTCGGCGAAGCTCATGGCCTCCGCGTAGCCCTCCACCACCGGCGTCGCCGCGCTCCGCAGCACGTCGTCGATGGCGGTCTGAAGCGCCTCTTCCACGGCCTGCTGGTCGAAGCTGGCCTCAGGCCGCTCCTGGTCGGTGTAGTCGGCGATGTCGTAGGCGAGCGGAGCCTCAGCCACGTCCGGCGCGGGCGAGCCTGAGTCCGAGCCTCCACAGGCGAGGAGCAACGCGAGCACGCGGCCTCCCAGGAAGGAATCTGCTCTATTCTTTCACGTCCAGCGCAGGCGGTCCAGCGCCGAGGATCGGTTACAGTGAAGGGGACCCTCGTGGGCGGCCTCGGGGGGGACAGCGGAGACGAAAAGAGCATGCGCACCTTCAAGCGGGTCCAGGGGATGCAGGCCATCGCGCGGCAGGAGGGCGCCGTCGTCGGCAAGGTGGACGACTTCCTCTTCGAGCTCGGCACGGGCCTGATCTCGGGCTGGCGCGTCAAGACCGGCACGGTCTTCGCCAAGGGCGGCGGCGTGGCGGCGGCGGATCTGGAGCTGCTGGGTCGCGACGTCGTGTTGCTGCGCGCGGAGAGCGCGATCGAGTGGGCCGGCTCGGGCCGCCCCAAGCCGGTGGACGGGCGGGCCTGGGCCAGCGCCTACCTGGGCACCGGCAGCCTCACCCGCGGCGGCCAGGCCCTCGCCGAGGTCAAGGATATCGTGGTCGATGACCACGGGAGCCGGGTCCACGGGCTCCTCCTGGCCGACGGTCGCCTGCTCCCCTTCGGCGCCACGGTGCAGCTCGGCCCCGCCGCGGTGATCGTGGAGAGCGAGACCGTCCCCGTCACCCTCCCCGAGGACGAGGAGAGCTGGTGGGAGGCCATCCGGGTAGCCGTGGCGAAGCCCTGAGGGTGGACGCGAGCGCGGCCGAACTTTAGAGTCTCTCCATGTCCTCCCGCGCCCTGGGGCTGCCCGCCCCGCCCGAGTCCATCCCCATCACCCCGAGCGACGAGGTGTGGCTGGCGATGACCCCCGCGCAGCGGGAGGCTCACCTGCTGGAGGTCTTCGCCGCCCTGGAGCAGGAGCGCATGTCCACGGGCGAGGGGCTGCAGCACTCGCGCGCGAAGATCCGCGCGCTGAACACCCTCGGCGGCCACTTCGACCGCATCGATCGGACGATCTTCCTGGCCGCGGATCTCGCGGTGCTCTACCCGGGAGAAGAGGCCTTCTGCCCGGATCTGCTGGCCGTGCTCGACGTCGAGTCCCCTGAGGACGACCGGCGCATGTGCTGGTCGGTCACCCTGGAGCGCCGCGGCGTCGATCTCGTCCTGGAGGTGCTGGTCGCGGGCGACCGGAACAAGGATCTGGTCCGCAACGTGGCCCGCTACGCGCGCCTCGGCATCCCGGAGTACTTCGTCTACGACCGTGGGACGCAGAAGCTCTACGGCTACCGGCTGCAGGGCTCGACCTACCGCAACATCGCGCCGCGCCTGGGGCTGCTCCACTCTCAGATCCTCGGGCTCAACCTCGGCGTGCTCGAGGATCGCCTGCGCTTCTTCTCCGGCGACGCGATGGTGCCCGAGCCCATGGAGATCCTGGGGCGCCTCGAGGCGCTGATGGCCCGCCGAGAGGCGGACCTCCTCGAGCGCGAGCAGCGACTGGCCGCGGAGGTCGCGGCGCGCGAAGAGGCCGAGCGGCAGCGCGAGGAGGCGCTGGTTCGCGCTGAGGCTGCAGAAGCGGCGCGCGCGGCGCTGGAGCAGGAGCTGGCCAGCCTGCGGGCGCGGCTGGGCGGACAGGGTTGAGAAATTGTAAGCAATTGTGTCCAATTGTATTGAGTTATTTCGAATAGACGGCCTCAAAGCTGGTGTTATGATGATCTCAGACCCGCACGAGCGGGTCGCACACCAGGAGGTCCCCATGAAGTCCCGCACGAAGATCCGCGCTGGCGGCTACGCCATGTCGGTCACCGGCACCTGATGAGCGCCGCGCCGGCGCCCGCTTGTTGGGGCGCCGGCGCCTTTGCCGGGCTCACAGATCCACGCGCACCTTGGAGCGGCCCCCCGTCGCGTGGCACCAGGAGCTGTGCGCGGCGGCCTCGATGGCGCCGAACTGGCGCGCGGCCGTGGCGATCTGCGCAAGCCCCTCGGGGTGCGGGGTCGGGCTGTAGTAGACGAAGCCCACCCTGAGCGGCCGATCCGCGTCGATGCGCTCCGGCGGCGGCCCACCCATGAGGCCGCTGATCTCCTCGGCCGTCACCCAGCGCACCCTGCTGACGCTGTGCAGCCGCCGCTGCTCGTCCCCGCCGTTCATGACCTGCGGGTCCTCCAGGATGGCGACGGGCGGGACCTCGGAGGCCGGGATCAGGCCCATCAGGTACAGCTCCAGCGGCGCGTATACCCCGTAGTCTCCCCCCACCTTGCGCCCGGGCACCAGCACCTCGTAGCGGCCGTCCTCACGGCGCGCGCAGTCGGGCGGACGCGCGTCCGCGGGATCGGCGCAGGTGAGCTTCGCGCTGTCGAAGCCGCCCAGGATGCCGCCCACCCCCGTCATCCCCCAGTGCGGATCCTCCGGGAAGCCCGTCTTCCGCACCAGCCCGAGCCCGTTCATCCAGTAGTGCCCCAGCTCATGGAGGATGGGCCCCCCGCCCCAGCTGTCGGGCAGCGTCATCACCAGCACGCTGCGCAGCCGGGGGTGCTCCGCCGAGAGCGGCTGGAGGCCGTCGTTGTTCCGATAGAGGGTGGGGGCGTAGCGCTTCCCGACCTCGATGTGGATCCCCACGGCCTCCGCCCCGATGTCCGGCGCGTATGCGAACAGGAAGTCGTAATCGTCCTCGCGCCCCTCGTAGAAGCGCTCGATGGCCCGCGAGAAGGCTGCCCTGTCCCTCACGTACTGGTTCTTCAGCACCATCCCCAGCGTGGTCGCGGCCTCGGCGTCCACCACGCTGGCGGCGAACTCGTCGCTCTCCCGGGGCAGCGCGCAGCGGGCGGCGAGCTCGCGGGACATGAGCTCGAGCGGGGTCAGGCGCTCGGGCTGCGGCGCGGGCCGGGCCGCGGGGACGCAGGAGAGGAGGAGGGAGAGGCCCAGGGGGAGGACGGCTCGGACCATGCGCGCTCCGCCGGGCCAGGCCCGGGAGCCCCTTGGACGCGCGAGGCCCTCGCCTATTCAGCCCCCTCAGCGCGCGACGCGAAGATTCGGCGCGCGCGTGAGCGAGAGCAGGAACACCACCAGATCCGCCTGCCGCGCCTGCGGGAGCGCGGCGAAGGCGTCGCGCGAGGCCTGAGCCTCCCCGCCGTGGGCCAGGATCGCCTCGGGCAGCGTCCCGGCGCGCCCGTCGTGCAGCCAGGGCCCGGTCTCCGCCAGCCCCCAGAGCGGTCGCGTCAGGAAGAGGCTGGCGCCGCGGCCCTCGGGATCGTCGCGGGGATCGGCCAGGCCCGGCCCGAGATCATGGCGCCGCAGATCGCTGTAGAGCGCCACCTGATCCCCGCCGCGCGGCCGGTCGCCCTGGGCCAGCAGGTCCACGCGATAGGGGACCCCGCCCTCGGGGGCCTCCTCCCAGACCCGGCTCCGCAGCGGGAGCGCGCGGAGGTGGCAGCCCTGGCAGCCGATCGCGTCGAAGAGCCGATCTCCCGCCGACCAGCGCGTCAGCAGCTCCGGGTCGGCGGGCGGGAGCTGCGTGGGGCTCTCCACCAGCGCCAGATAGAGCGCCCCGGTGCTGACCGCCCCCTCCTCCAGCTCGCGCCGGACGCCGTCCCCGTCGGGATCCTCCCAGTCGGGGCCTCCCCCCAGGCGTGGATCGGGCCCCCCGCGGGACCGGAGCGCGTCGCCGTGGGTGATGACCCCGAAGTGCGTGCGCGTGGCCTCGCTCAGGAAGTCGCGCAGGCGCGCCACGTCCCCCTTCCAGCCGAAGGGGCGCACGACGAGATCGGGGTCCACGCCCGCGAGCTCCCCGAGCTCCAGCTCCCCGTCCGGTCGGGCCGTGATCGCCCCGAAGCTCACCCCCTTGGCGCTCAGCTCCACCCGCGCCGGCTCGCCCGTCCGCCGGGCCTCCTCCAGCGCCTGTTCCCGCCGCTGGGCGAGCTCCGCCGACATCTCCGCCGCGAGCGCCTGCACCAGCCCGAGCCCCAGCAGCGCGGGAGGGTTCCGCCGGATCGCGGCGCTCTCCCGCTGGCCGTCCCCCAGCAGCAGGGCCGACTGCGTGAACGAGCCCGCCCCGTCGAAGCCGCCCACGCTGTGGCAGCTCTCGCAGGCGTGGGTGTCGAGCCCGGGCGCCTCTCCGAGATGGACCGGCCGCAGCCGCCCGTCCGAGCCCTCCCCGCCGAGGCCCAGGCTGGCCCGCCAGGGGAGCTGGATGAGCCGCCGGCCGTAGCGCTGGATCGTCTCCAGGTCGAAGTCCCCACGATCGATCTGGTCCTGGAGCACGATGGCGATGGCCGTCTCGGTCTCGTTCTCCACGGCCGAGTTGTACTCCAGGTAGCGGTCGTGCTCCCAGCGGTCGATGGCCAGGTCCAGGCTCGCGCGCACGGTCTGGGCGTCGGGCGGCGCGCCCCCGGGCCAGGGCACGGGCCCCGAGGCCGCCGCGCCCAGCAGGATCGCCGCCCCCAGCGCCAGGGCGAGCCTCCCCCGATCCCTCAAGGGGTCACCAGCCGGGGCGCCCGGTTCAGAGCCGCGAGGTAGAGCCGGAGCTCGTACCTCTGCTCCTTGTCCAGGGCGGCGTAGGCGGCCCGCGCCCGCGCGGCCTCCCCGCCGTGCGCGAGGATCGCGGTCTCGACGTCGGGAGCGCGACCGTCGTGCAGGTAGGGGCGCGAGCGGGTGAGCCCCCACAGGGGCGGCGTCATGAACTGGTCGGCATCAACGCCCCGATCGGCGCGCGGGTCCGCCAGCTCCTCCCCCATGCGGTGCCGCTTGAGGTCGGAGAAGAGCGAGACCTCGTAGCCGCCCTCCCCGCCCCGCAGGCGAGGCTCGGCGCCCTCGGTCGCCAGGTCCACGGCGATCTCGCCCCCGCCCTCCCGCGACGGGAGCGCGTAGCGGGACTGGTCGAGCTTGATCGACGGGACGTGGCAGCCCGCGCAGCCCACGTCTACAAAGAGGGCCTCGCCCTTGGACCATCGGGCGAGCCAGTCCTGGCGGGTGGGCATCTGGACGATGGGCTGCTCCTGCATCGCCAGGAAGAGCGTCAGCGCGGAGACCTGGCCCTCGCTGATCTCGTCCACGACGCCGTCGCCGTCGGGATCGGGGGCCGGGTGCTCGCCCACCCGCGCAGGCGAGCCGTGGCGCGCCAGCCAGCCGCTCTGCATCCCGTGGTGGAGGGCGAGCTCGTCCTCGACGACCTCGCGCAGGGTGGAGAAGTTTCCCTTCCAGCCGAAGGGGCGCACGACCAGATCGGGGGAGACGCCCTCGAGGCCGCGGGTGTCCAGGGTGCCGTCGGGCAGGGCGCCGAGCCAGCCGAACTCGAGCTCGCCGACCACCAGCTCGCGGCGCAGGGGCTCACCCTCCGCCTTCGCCGCCGCGATCAGCGCGTCCCGCTGGGCCTGAAGGGCGGCGCTGACCTGGGCGGCCAGGAGCTCGCGCACGCCCAGACCGACCAGCGCCGGCGGGTTGCGGGCCAGCGCGCTGTCCTGCGTGTCGCCGTCCCCGTCCAGATAGGCGTTGTCGGCCCCGTCCCCGGCCCCCGCCGGGCCGCCGCGCCAGTGACAGTCCACGCAGGAGCGCCCGTCCGGCCCGCCCCGTGGCCCGCGCTGGAAGCGGCGCAGGTTGGGGCTGTCCCGCCCCCCGAAGCCCAGGTCGGGCGTGAACACCAGGCTGAAGAGCTGGCCTCCGATCTCGTAGACCTCAGCGGCCGACCACAGCCCGGCCTCCAGCTCGGCCTGCTCCACCCGGGTCGCGCGGGAGAGGTAGCCGGGCTCCACCGCGTCCCGGAAGCGGGCCTCGCGCCGGCGGGCGTCGGCCGCCAGCGCGGCGTAGGCCTGGTCCTCCAGCTCGTCGGGGAGGAGCGGGGAGACCACGCCCAGGGCCTGAGCGGAGCCCTGACGCGCGGCGGGCTCGGGTTCACAGGCCAGGAGCATTGGGAGGAGCAGGATCATCGGGCCACCCTCACCTTCGGCTGGCGGCTGAGCGAGAGCAGGAAGACGATCAGGTCGCGCTGCCGCTCCTCGGGGAGCGCGGCGAAGGCGTCGCGGGCGGCGCTGGCCTCGCCCCCGTGCGCCAGGACGGCCTCGGGGAGGGTCGTCGCACGCCCGTCGTGCAGCCAGGGTCCCGTCTCGGCGAGGCCCCAGAGGGGTCGCGTCAGGAACTCGGCGCGCGGGATGCCGTCCGGGTGGTCGGCCCCGTCCGCCAGGGCCGGGCCGAGATCGTGGCGGCGGAGGTCGCTGAAGAGGGTGACCCGGTCGGTACCCCGGGGCTCCTCGCCGTCCAGCAGCAGGTTGAAGCGCAGGGAGGGCCCACCCGGGGTGTCGGCCTCCTCCTCCCAGATCCGCGTCTCCAGGGTGAGCGAGCGGACGTGGCAGCCCTCGCAGCCCAGCGCGGTGAAGAGGCGGTCGCCCGCGCTCCAGCGGCGGAGCAGCGCGGGGTCGGAGGGCGGCGCGATCACCGGGGTCTCCAGCATGGCCAGGTAGGCGGAGGTCGTGCTGAGCGCGCCCTCCTCGACCTCGCGCAGGTGCCCGTCCCCGTCGGGATCGGCGCTCGGCGCGCCGACGCGCTCCGGGTCCGGCTGGGCGCGGTTCTGAGCCTCCAGGGGGGCGGTCTGCACGCCGAAGTGTACGCGCGCGGCCTCCTCCACGAAGCGGCGCAGGCGGGCCACGTCCCCCTTCCAGCCGAAGGGTCGGACCACGAGATCGGGAGAGACACCCTGCACGCCCGAGGTGTCCAGGGTGCCGTCGGGGAGAGCGCGAAGTGTGCCAAAAGACACACCCTTCGCGCTCAGGGCCACGCTCACCGGGGCCCCCTCGCGCCGCGCCTGGGCGAGCGCCTCCTGCCGCTGCTGGTCCAGGGCGGCGCTCATCTCCACCCCCAGCGCCTGCACGAGGCCGAGGCCCAGCAGGCTCGGCGCGTTGCGCACGACGGCGGAGGAGGCGCGCTCGCCGTCGCCCAGCAGCAGGGCGCTCTGGGCGAAGGTGCCCGCCCCGTCGAGCCCGCCCACGGAGTGGCAGCCGTCGCAGGCGTGGCTGTCCAGGCCGCCCCGCCGCCCGGCGTGGACCCGCCGCAGCCCCGGGCCCGGGACGAGGCCGCCAAAGCCCTCGTCCTCGGTGAAGAAGTGCGCGAAGAAGGCGTCCCCCCGGATGAAGATGGCGTCCGGGTCGAAGGCGCCGCCCCCCAGCACGCTGAGCGGCAGGTCGATGGCGGCGGACTGCTCCACCGGGTCCAGCGCGGCGATGAGCTCCTCGGTGCGCTCGCGGCGCCCGACGCGCAGGGCGTCTTCGATCTGCTCGCGCACGGCCACCGGCGTGGGCGCCACGCCCCAGGGCCAGGGGGTCGGTCCCTCCCAGGCCAGGAGCAGGGCGCCCAGCGGCACCAGCAGCAGGGCGGCGCGCCGAGCGCTCATCCCCGGCAGCAGGGGATCGCGCGGACGGCGTTGCAGTTGTAGCCGCTCGGGACGAAGCGGTCGCAGACCTCCAGATCCTTGAGGCAGGCGTCGTCCCACTGCACCTCGGGCGGCACGTGGAAGCTCAGCCCCGTGCGGCCCTGCTCGGGCACGGTGCGGGCGTAGCCGGACCAGCTCGCGTCGGCGCCCTCATACGTGTAGGAGGCGCCGCGGGCGTGGCTGCCGGTGTTGCCGCAGCGAGCCCCCGGGCCCGCGTCCTCGTCGTTGGCCCAGAAGCTCAGACCCACCGGGGCGTCGCGGAGGTCGCCCGCCTCCTCGGCCAGGGCGAGCTCGGCCAGGGAGCAGACGTGGTCGGCGCCGAGGGCCTCGCAGGCCGCGTCCCCGGCCAGCAGCCCGGGCTCCACCCCGGGCCAGGTCCAGCGCCCGCCCTGGGGCGCGGTGAAGCCCACCAGCACCTTGCCGCCGGGGTGGGTCCAGGGCTCCTGGCGGGCGGTCGCCATGACCGGCTCCATCGGCAGCTCGGCGCTGACGGGGAGGGCGGCGCCCGGATCATAGGTCTCGAAACCCTCCTGAGGGGCGGCGTCGCAGGCCGCCAGCGTCAGGAGGAGGGGGAGCGCGATGCGCATGGGGGACCTCCGGGCGGTGCGTGCCGCGAGGCGGACCGGGGGCGCCGCCCTCCCCCCCGGTCAGAGAGATACGGGCCAGCGCGACGGTTGGATCAGCGCGGCCACGGCCGCCTCCGCCAGCAGCCTCAGCCCCGGAGAGGTTAACGGACGGGGATGCCCCCCCATCTGCTCCTGCTCCCCCTGGCGCTCGCTGAGGAGCCGCCTCGCGTAAGCGTCCCGCACGTCGACGACGCCGCCATCACCGTCGACGGCCACCTGGACGAGCCCGCCTGGGCCCAGGCTACGGTCATCACCGAGCTCGTTCGCTGGGCCCCCTCGGCGGGCGGGCCGCCACCGGGCAGCACCGAGGTGCGGCTCATCGCCGATGACCGGCGCCTCTACCTCGGCTTCACCGTCCAGGACCCCGAGCCACAGCGACTCCGCGCCCACGTCGCCCCGCGCGAGGACGTCGACGCCGACGACCAGATCGGCTTCTCGCTGGACCCCTTCCTGGACCGCAAGAGCGCCTACTCCTTCTGGGTGAACCCGCTCGGCGTGCAGCAGGACTTCCGCGACTCGGTGACGGGAGACTTCAACCTGGCCTGGGACGCCGTCTGGAGCTCCAAGGGCCGGCTGACCGAGGACGGCTACGTCGTCGAGGTCGCGCTCCCCTGGAAGAGCCTGCCCTACCCGCGCGACGAGGAGCAGGTCTGGGGCGTCATGCTCAACCGCGGGGTGGCCCGCGACGGCACCTGGTACGCCTGGCCGAAGCTGGACATCGAGGCCGCCAACGTCATCGCCCAGGAGGCCGAGCTGGTGGTGCGCCCGCCCACCGATCGCCTGCGCCTGGAGCTGCTGCCCACGCTCACCGGGCACCAGACCTGGACCCAGGGCGAGCCCGTCCACCACGAGGCCCTCGACGTCGTCGAGCCCGGCCTCGACCTGCGCTGGGGCCCGAGCCCCGATCTGTCCATCGAGGCGACGGCCAACCCGGACTTCTCGCAGATCGAGGCCGACCCCTTCCTGATGGACGTGAACATCCGCTACGCGCTCTCGCTCGAGGAGCGCCGCCCCTTCTTCCTGGCCGGCTACGACACCTTCACCGACCCGCTGGAGACCCTCTACACCCGCGCCATCGTCGATCCGCTCTTCGGGGCGAAGATCGCCGGGCGCAAGGGCGGGGCGCGCTTCGGGGTGCTGAGCGCCTACGACACCGCGCCCGAGGGCAGCCTGGTCTGGGACCGCGAGACCCCAGGCTTCTCGGCGGGCGAGCTCGCCGACCGGCACGCCCAGAGCACCATCCTGCGCTACAAGCACGATCTCAGCACCGATCTTCAGATCGGCGGGATCTACGCGGAGAAGGACGTCTTCGACGCCGAGCGCGGGCTCTACGGCGGCCTGCACGCCAGCAACCGGCTGGGCGGCGCGGACCTCACGGCCACCTTCGCCGATCGCTGGCTGGTGCAGGCCGAGGCCCGCGGCTCCTGGACCGGGGAGACCGGCGGGGAGACCCTGGGTTTCGGCCACGAGGTGCAGGTGGACCTGGAGCGCCGGGGCAGCCCCGGCTGGAACGGCCAGTGGAAGATCCACGACGTGAGCCCGGACTTCCGCTCGGAGACCTCCTACCAGGACCGGGTGGGCTACACGGGCGTCACCACGAAGCACTCGTACAAGTTCGAGCCCACGGACCTCAGCTCCATCGCACCGGCCGTGGAGCTGACCTATGTGTGGGACCGCGAGGGCGGGCTGGGCCCCGAGCACTTCGTGGGCGCCGAGCTGAACGGCTCTCCCTCGCAGAAATTCGGCGGCGACCTGGGCGGCGCGCACCGGCGCGAGCTCTGGGCCGGGCAGATGTTCCCCTACCTGATGGGCTGGAGCTCGCTGTGGGGGGATGTGGGCTGGCTCGGCTTCAGCGCCCAGGTGCTCGGCGGCGGGACCATCGACTACGGGTCGGCGGAGGCGGCGAATCAGGTGGTGGGCTCAGGCGCGCTGGAGCTGCGCCCCCTCCCCCGCCTTCAGCTCGAGGCCACCTACGCCCACCAGAGCGTCTGGGGCGCCGAGCAGGGCGATCTGCGCTACCAGCTCAACCTCACGCGGCTGGCGACGCGGGTGCAGTTCACCACCCCGCTGGGGCTGCGGGTCATCGGCCAGTGGCGCGACGACGAGGGCCTGCTGGACGGCTCGGCCCTGCTCACCTGGCTGTGGTCGCCGGGCACGGCGGCTTATGTGGGGTACTCGGAGACGCGGCGACAGGACCAGGACTTCGGCGTCCAGGAGCGCAGCGTCTTCGCCAAGGTCTCCGGACTGATCCGGCTGTAGGAGGAAACATGGGCGTCTTCGAGCGCAGCAGGGGCGTGATCGGAGCGGTGGAGCGGGGGCGGGCCAGCCTGGAGCGCGGGCTGGGGGTGCGGCTGGTCGTGACGGTCCCGCTCACGCTCGCCGCCCGGAGGCTGGACGACAGCGACCCGGATCGGGTGCTGGTCTCGGGCAGCCTGCTGGCGGTGGAGGGGGACCTGTTTGTGGGCGCGCAGCGGATCCTGGTGGGCGGGATGCGTCACCTGGGGCCAACGCTCCCGGTCGCGGCGGAGGACGCTGAGCGCCGCGTAGAGCTGCACCTGGGGATGGATCTCTGGCCCGAGCTGGAGGCGGGGCTGCGGGCGCGCCTGGCGGCGGGAGAGGGTCTGGTGCTCCGCCTGCGCGGGCTCCTGGAGCGCTGGGAGAACCCGCTCTACGACGAGGACGGCTACCAGAAGATGCGGGTGGGCGACAGCGGGCTCTCCCGGGCGCTGCAGGCCATGGGCCAGCGGGAGCACCTGGGGCTGGACGGTGTGGAGATAGAGGTGGTGGTGGAATCGCTCGTTTGAGCGTCCAGCCTCTGAACAGCGACGCGGTGGGCCTGTTCGGGCGCGGCACGCGCACGCCGGCGGCCCTGGACCGGGCGATCCACGGGGATGTTCGGTGGCCGCGGAGATCAACTCCTGGTGGAGCTTGACCGGCGCTCGTCCGCCCGCCAACATGGTTTGAGTCGGCACATCAAGAGGGCCCGAGGCCCAATGTTTCACGGCCATGGTGGGCCGACAGGAGGATCCCATGAAGGCTCTGTTCCGGACCATCTGGCTCGCGACGCTCGGCGCGCTGTTCAGCGGTGGGGTGCTCATCCTCGGGGAGGGCACGGCGTCGGCGGGGGGCCGTTGGTGCACGCTGACGGGTACCTGGGTCAACACCGTCAGGGGGACGACCAACAATTTTCAACTCACGGGGGTCCTGATTCGATACGGAGACGGTTATTCGAGCTTCAATGGCGACTATGTGGATGGCAGCTACACAGCCACCGTCTCTGGAACAGCGACGGGTGACAACTGGTCTCTCTTGTTCGTGTACACGTCTGGCGATTCCCCCAACGGCCAGGTCAAGCGCGCTCCCGGCATAGAGGTGGACATGGAGCACGCGAAAGACTTCAAGGTGGAAGGCACGTATACAACAGAGATCAATGGCACGGACGCCAACAAGTCCGGCACGTACACGATCTCCGGCACCTGCCCCAAGAACTAGTACCGCGCGAGCTCCGCCCGCGCCTCCTCAAACAGCGCCTCGTACTCGGCCGCCGAGCGACCCCAGCCGAGGTCCTGCTCCATCCCGCGGCGCTGGATCGCGCGGAAGCTCTCGGGGTAGTCGCGCCAGGTGATCAGCGCCCAGCGGAGCGCCTGGGCCAGGGCCTCGCCCGAGGGGTCCACGAAGCTCCAGCCGGTGCCGCGCTCGCGGCCGGGGTCGTAGGGCTCCACGGTGTCTTTGAGGCCGCCGGTGGCGCGGACGACAGGGGGCGTGCCGTAGCGCATCGCGTGGAGCTGGCTGAGCCCGCAGGGCTCGAAGCGGCTGGGCATCAGCAGCAGGTCGCTGCCGGCGATGATCCGGTGGGCGACGGGGGTGGAGAAGCCCACCCAGCCGCGGGCCTGAGCCGGCCAGGCGCGCTCGATCTCGCGCAGGAAGCCCTCCAGCGCGGGGCTGCCGCTTCCCAGCAGCACCACCTGCACGCCCTGGGCCATCATCCAGGGGAAGGCGTCGCGGATGAGGTCCACGCCCTTCTGGGGGTCCAGGCGCCCGACGAAGCCCAGGAGCGGCACGTCCTCGCGCACGGGGAGCGCCAGCTCCCGCTGGAGGGCGGCCTTGCAGGCGGCCTTGCCGCTCAGGTCGTCGACGCTGAAGGGCGCCTCCAGGTGGGCGTCGGTCTGAGGGTCCCAGTCCTCGGTGTCGATGCCATTGAGGATCCCGCGCACAGCCCCGGCGCGGGCGCGCAGCAGCCCGTCCAGCCCGAAGCCGCCCTCGGGCGTGCGGATCTCCTCGGCGTAGGTCGGGCTGACCGCGACGATGCGCTCGGCGCTGACCAGCCCGCCCTTGAGCGTGTTGATGGCGCCGTCCATGTCCAGCGTGGGGTACCAGCGGCCGGGCAGGTCCAGATCGTCGAAGGTGCTGGCCGCGAACACGCCCTGGTGCGCCATGTTGTGCAGCCCCAGCACCACGGGCGCGCCGCGGAACAGGCCCACGTTGCGGTAGAGGGCACGCAGGTAGACCGGCAGCAGCCCGCCGTGCCAGTCGTTGGTCCAGAACACGGTGTCCTCGCCCAGCGGCTCGCCGTCCACCGCCAGCCAGCGGGCGGCCTCGATGGCGGCGCGGCAGAGCATCGCGAAGCGCACCTGGTTGTCGCCGTAGCTCCCGCGGTTGTCCCCGTAGATCCCGCCGCGGCGCAGGGCGGGGTGGTCCACGAAGACGCGATCGACCCCGCGCACCCGGCCGTGGAAGTAGCGGAGGCGGTGCTCCTGGCCGCCCAGGGTCAGGCGGGTCTCCAGCCCGGTGTCCCAGGCGTCCTCGTAGGCCTTGTAGCGCCCGGACACGGTCATCACCCGGTGCCCGCGCGCCGCCAGCGCCACCGGCAGCGCGTCCGCCACGTCCGCCAGACCGCCGACCTTCGACCAGGGCGCCACCTCGGCGCAGAGCCCGACGATGTTCATCCGATGCCTCCGAGCCAGCATCCTATCCAGCTTCAGGCGCTCCGGTATCGGGTTGACATCCGCCCCCCGGGGCCGGAGAATCCAAGACCGCCCAGAGGTACATGATGCCCAGGTCGTCCGAGGACCCCACGAAGAAGCCGGGCGAGCACGAGCCCTACGTCTCCTTTGACGAGGAGTCCACGGTCTCCATCAAGCCGGCGTTCGCGGACGACGATCCCACGGAGCCCGTCCACATCGACGAGGGCGCCGTGGACGACTCGGCCTCCTCGCCCGACGGCACGATGCTCCCGGCGAGCTCCATCGTGCTGCAGCGCGTCATGAGCGAGGTCGAGCGCCTCCGCGGGCTGGCGGGCTCCCGCGGCGCGCGGCTGACCGAGGAGATCGTCACCGCCCTGCGGCTCGGCGTGGCCATCCCCGGGCCCACCCGGCTCAACCCGGACCAGGCCATCGCCGCCACCAGCAGCCTGCTGGCCCTCGCCGACGACCAGTACGAGCACGCCGCCCGCCTGCTCGCCCGCGCCGGCCTCGACGAGAGCGGCGCCCCCATCCCCCGCGCCGATCGCGACGGCGAGCGCGCCCTCATCCTGCGCGCCCTGGCCGAGCGCCGCGGCAAGCTGGAGACCGGCGTGCTGTCCAGCTTCATCCGCCGGCTGGGGATCCCGGTGGCCTCGGACCGGAACCTGCAGGAGATCGCGGCGTTTGCGGAGGAGATCCGGGGTCAGGGGCGACGTTAGGGGGCGGTCGGGATAGGAGAGACCCATGCCGGTCACCGAAGCCCAGTGGCGTCAGCTCTACAAGCTCTTCAATCCGCGAGCGCGGCTGGAGGCTTCTGAGCTCGATCTCTACGTGCAGCGGCCCGGCGCCGTCGCCCGCGCCGTGATGGAGGATCTCGAGCTCGAGCCTGAGGCGCGCTGGATCGTCTGCGGCTCCTTCGGCTGCGGGAAGAGCTCGGAGTTGCTCGAGCTCGGGCGGCTCCTGTGGGACTCTCACGCCGTGGTCGGCCTGGACGTCTACCAGTCCACCGCCCAGATCAACGAGATCAGCGCAGCGGAGGTCCTCTTCCTCATCGGCGCCGCGGCGATTCAGGCCGCCAGTGAACACTGGAGCCAGCCGGTGCCCAGAGGCTCCGTCGAGCGGCTCCAGCGGGCCTTCCAGGGCGTGATGGGCGATCAGGGTCTGCGAGTCGCGCCAGGGGACCTGCTCAAGGGAGTGGCGCTGTTCACGGCCAACCTGGCGGCACCCGGGAGCACGGCGGTGGTCGGCGCGGCCACCGGGGCAGCACAGGCCCTGGCGTCCGTGCTCCCACCCCTGAAGAAGTCGGGGGGATCCCCTACGGTCGGTGGGCTGACCCGCCCGCTCCGCGATGGTGACGCCGACCTGGAGACGCTCATCGCGGCGGTCAACGAGGTCCTCGGCGCGCTCTCCGAGATCCGCCCCCCGGTCGTGCTGGTGGACGGGCTGGACAAGCTCACCGATCTCGGCACCATCCGTGCCCTCTTCGCGGCGACGCGCAGCCTCGCCCGCCCGGCCTGCCCCGTCGTCTACACCGCCCCGATCACTCTGATGCTCTCCGCGGAGTGGCAGCAGACTGGCGGGGCCTTCCGCCGCGAGCGGTTGACCAACGTGGTGGTGGAGCCGCCCTCGGTCGAGAGCGCGCACCTGTCGGAGGGGAGGGTCGAGGAGGGTCGCGCGGCGATGCGGGAGGTCGTCGCCCGGCGCGCCGGCCGCCTGAAGCTCACCCCGGAGGACATCTTCGAGCCGGACGCGCTGAAGACGCTGCTCGGCGCCTCCGGGGGGCTACTCCGCGACCTGATCCATCTCTGCAACCGGGCCATCCGCGAGGCCCTGCGCACGGGCGCGGGCAGGATCGGACCCGAGCAGGTCGCGTCTGCGGTCGAGGAGATCCGTAAGGAGTACCTGGTCACCTTCAACACCTTGCGGGTGGATGAGCTCCGCCATGTGCGCAAGCACGGCGAACCCAGCGGCAAGCCAGAGGGTATGGAGCTGCTGCTGGGCAGCTATGTGCTCCCCTACGCCAACGGCACCGTCTGGTTCGAGCCGCACCCGATCCTCCGCGGCACCCGGCCGGGGATCTGAGGGTGGGCGGGGACCCGCTCGAGCTCGCGCGCTTCACGCTGGAGCTCGAGGAGCGCCTGGCGCTGTTCTTCGTGCTCGGGCCCCCAGACCGCGCGGCGGAGGTCCTGCGCTTCGTCCGGGCCCACCTGCCCGAGGATCGCCCTACGGCGTGGCACCGGCTGGACCGCGACGGCCTGGACCTGGAGGCCGCCGCGCAGGCCGCGGGCGAGGGCGCCATCGTGCTGGTCCACGGCCTGGAGCGCCTGACCGACGAGGATCAGCTCTGGGCGGTGAGCCTGATCAACCTCCATCGGGATCGGCTGGGTCGAGTGCGCGGCGCCCTCGTGCTCTTCGTCCCCGAGGGGGAGGTCACCCGCTTCGTCCAGCGCGCCCCCGATCTCTGGTCCTGGCGCACCCAGGTCCTGGAGATCGGCGCCGATCAGGTGCCGCTGCCCGAGCCGGAGGCGCGGCGCAGGCGCTTCCTGCTGGCTCAGCTCCGCTCCCTCGACTTCATCGAGCCCCCCGGCTGGTGGATGCGCGCGGACCGCGGTCGGATGACCCAGCGAGCCTTCTTCATCGAGCCGGAGATCCTTGGCCCGACGGGAGAGATCACGCTGCTCAGCCGGTGGGCGGAGGGGCTGCGTCGGGGGCTGATCACCGGGCCCGTGGGCTCGGGGAGGAAGACGGCGCTGATCTGGCTGGCGTGGAAGGCGGCGGAGCGTGCGCTGGAGGACCCGGAGGCGCCGGTGCCGCTGGTGCTGGGAGCGCGGGACTGGGAGTCCCTGGTCGAGCGGAAGGGCGGGGATCTCGCGGAATTGCTGGTAGCGCTGAGTCGAAGACTGGGACTCGCGGATGCGCTGTGCCCGGAGGACGCGAGCTTCGGGCTCTATGTCCACAGGATGCCTCACTGGCTGGAGGCCCCCTATCCCCTGGTCCGCCTCTTGGAAGAACGTGCGAGCATCTGGCGGGTGCCCGTAGTGGTCGCAGTCGGCGAAGCTACCGAGGGCCGGGCCGGATGGATGCCCGGCGGCGTACAACCGTGGGATGACGACCGGATTCTACGATGGGCGAGCGCCGCCAGCCGGGCCCGGAGCCCTCGGCCGCGCTCACGGTGGGAGCTGGAGCACCAGGCGCTCTTCGCGAGCATGTTCTCGCACGAAGAGCCCGCGGAGCTCCTGGCGTCCAGCCCTCCGCTCCGCCCGCTGTGTGCCGACCTGCCACCAGCGCTGCTGGGCAGAGATGCCCTCGCCTGGGAGCTCTCTCGCTTGCTGGAGCGGCACGATCTCGCGGACGCGTCCTGGTTCGCACTCTGGCATCAGGCAAGGCCACGCCGAGGTTTGGAGATCGACGAGCTGGCGGCTGGTAGAGCCGATCCTGCGCGGCGCGAGCGAGCGCGCCTCGAGGAGCCCGCACCGACCGTGTTCGCTGACGCTCGGGAGGAACCGGACTGGCCCCACGTCTGCGCGCTGGCCACTCGACCGCTGCTCCTCGGCTGGGGAGCCGCTGCCCTGATCTGGTCCCACGGCTCCTCCCTCGCCGAGCGTGTTCATGAGTTGATCACCGCTGTGGCGCCCCGGAGCCCGCACGCGGATGAGGTCATTCATCTTTGGTTGCTGATGCAACTGAGCCGCCTGGCGCTGGGCATGAGCCTCGAAGAGCAGACCCGATGCCTTGCGGACCACATCTCGGAGAGCGGCGCCTCGATGCGCGTGTCTGCAACGACGGTCGCTGAGATCGGCGTGAGGCAGATCCAAGGGCTCTTTGACGTCGCTCTCGTCGAGCAAGAGGGGAGAGCCTTCCGATTCTCCTTCCAAGTTCTCCAGGACTGGTTCGCTGCACGGGGCCTGGCTGAGATGGATCGTCAGGAGCGCGATTCGCTCATCCTCGAGCGTCAATCAGATCCCCGGTGGACCCTGATCCTCGAGTTCTACACCTGGCACATCTCCCGCCCCTGACCCCTACCCCCAAGCCTCGAGCGGAATCTCCCCAAAGCATGCATCATGCATGTCCGCGTCCCGCTCCTCATGCACCTGGAGCTCCGTCACCCCGCGGCCGTGCAGCACGTCGTAGGCCATGCTCGCCAGCTGATCGAAGCGGGTCAGGTGCCCGCAGAAGCGCTGATACCCGTAGTCCACCGCCCCCTTCGTGCTGACGACGAAGGGCCAGTCGCTGGCCTGGAGCAGCAGGAGCTCGCGGGCGGCCTTCATGACCAGGGCGCGCCCGCGGCCGTCGTCGGGGGACTGCGAGAGGTCCCAGAGCAGGCCCAGGAAGCGGTCCTCGGCGCGGTAGGCGGCGTCCCAGACCCAGGCGAGCGCGTCGTTGAGCCAGACCTCGTGGCCGCCGCCCGCCCCCCAGCTGGCCTCTGGCATCCAGGCCACCTTGTCCGGGGGGGCGCGGTCCAGGCGGGCGCCCGCGCTCTCCACGACGAGGTCGGGGTCGTGGCGGAGGGCCAGGAGCACCTCGCGCAGGAAGCGCGGGCCCTCGTGCCACCAGTGGCCGAAGAGCTCGGCGTCGAAGGTGGCGGTGAGGCAGCCCTCGCGCCCGGTGGTGGCGCGGTGCTCGGCGAGCGCGCGGCGCACGGTGGCGGCGAAGTGCTGGGCGTGCTCGTAGACGGCGGCCTGCACGTCCTCGGGCCGGTAGAGCTCCTTGTCCGCCAGGTCCGCGCTGCGCCGGGTGACGCGCCAGTAGCGCAGGCCGTCGTCGGTGCGCCGCTTGTGGAACTCCAGGTAGCGGGGGTCGCCGGGGTAGCCCACGTCCGCGGACCAGACCTGCTCGCTGACGGCGGGGTGGCGGGCGAAGGCGGCGACGCGGGAGGGCCCGCCGTGGGTGCCGATGAGGTGCGGCTCCAGCACGTTCCGCCAGGCCCGCGCCGGGTCCCGCTCGACCCGGTCCCAGCCCACCTTGATGAAGCCGCCGTCCTGCACGACGCCCTCGCTGCGCAGGCCGCGGAAGTGCACGCCGTCCACGAAGAAGTGCGTGACGCCCTCGTCCTCCAGGATGCGGTCCACGCCGGCGCGCTGGCGCAGGTCGCGGTGCAGGCGTGGCGGCATCCAGGGGCCGCCCGGCCGGAACGCGCACTCCGGGAGCCAGATCCCGCGCGGCCGGAAGCCCAGCAGGCGCTCGGAGGTCTGGAGCCCGGTGCGGAGCTGCCCGCGGATGCTCGCGTCGTGCAGCAGGAGCGGGGCGTAGCCGTGGGTGGCGAAGGAGGAGAGCAGCTCTACCCGGCCCTCGCGGGCGTGGTGCGCGAAAGCGCCCACCAGATCGCGACCCGCCGCCCGGAAGCGATCCCGGTGGCGCAGCAGCACATCCTCCCAGCGGGCGGCCAGCAGCGCGAGCTCCGGCACCTGCCCGTCCAGCCGGGCCTGCTCCAGCAGCCCGTCCATCCAGCGATCGAAGCCCTGCTGGAAGACCGGGCTCACGAGCTGCTCCAGCAGGACCGGCGTGAGCCCCAGCGAGAAGCTGACCCGCGCGTCGAGGCGGGCGAGCTCGTCCAGGACCTCCAGCAGCGGCAGCCAGGTCTCCAGCGCCGCCTCGTAGAGCCAGTGGACCCCGTGGGGCCGGCGGCCGTGGTTCAGCACCCACGGCAGGTGGCCATGAAGCGCGAGGACGAAGCTGGCGGACATGTTCTGGCCCCTGGAGACTACGGCTCTTCCTCTTCTATCTCCAGAGAGACCTCCTGCCAGCTCTTCTCGCCGCCCCAGAGCGAGAGATCCCAGGCCAGCACGAGGCAGGTCCCCTGGAAGGCCGACCGGAAGCCCAGGCGCGTGCGGACCGGCACCTGCACCGGGTAGTGGTAGAGGTGCGCCGGGCTGGCCCACTGCAGGCGCACGCGGCGACCGCGGTCGCGCAGCACCCAGTGGATCTGCATGACGTCGTCCTCCTCGAAGACATGATCGAGGGGAAAGACGCCTCGGCCCGGAATCTCCAGGTAGCGATCGATGAGCACGCCGTCCAGGCCGAGGTTGATCTCGACGGCGAAGCGCGCCTGGAAGGGCTCGGAGAGGCGGTTGGTGATCTCCCAGCTCACGTCGATGCAGGGGCGGTCGCGGTAGAGGCGGTAGCTCTTGCCCACGCGGACGAGGTGCTGGCGGTCCCCGTCCAGGCAGACCCCCTCGCGGGCCACGCTGACGTGGGCCTCCTCGCCGTCGTCGTCCACGTCGATGAGCTGCCAGGCGTTGTCCAGGAAGTCGCCGAGCTCGGGGTGCTGGCCGCGGCGCAGGTTCTCCAGCGTGGTCTGGCCGCCCAGGAAGTGCTCCTGGAAGGCGCCGCGACGGTGCCGATCGGTAAACAGCATCCGGTCGAGCTCGCCCTCCAGCGGCGGGAGCGGCGGGCGCCCCCCGGCGATGGCGGTGCTCATGGAGCTGAAGGAGCCGGTGGTGGCCTCCGGCTCGTCCTCCGACGGGTGGGTCATCGAGCTGTCCGAGCCCGTGCCGCGGTCGGTGACCTCCTCCGTCACGTCCTCCTCGCCCTCGATCAGCATGGGGAGGGCCGGGTCGAAGATGAGCTCGTCGTGCCAGAGCTCCTCGCGCCGCGTGAGCGTGTTGAGCAGGTTGCCCAGCTCCCACAGGCCAATCTCGGAGATCGCCCCGCCCACCGCCGGGCGGATGACCACGCTGAACCAGGGGGTCTGGACCAGGACCTCGCGCTGGCCGTCGCAGTCGTGGTCGGCGACCTCGTGGTGGAGGTGCCCGGTCTCGCCCAGCAGCCCGCGCACCGTCTGCTCCGCCCGCAGCGCCGCCCGCCAGGCCGCGTCGCGCACCTCCGGCCGCAGCAGGCCCCCGCCAGGCCCGCCGTGGTAGAAGGCCGCCCCCTGGGCCCGGAAGAGCTCCTCGCGGGCCAGCGCCATCGCCGAATCGGCGGGCGTGAGCATGGGATCCGCCCGATCCTTCAGCTTCCTGCGCGCCTGCCACAGCTTCACGCTGGTCCGCAGCACGCGCTTGTGCAGGCGGTTCGCCTCGTCGTAGCGGACCAGGAAGCTCTCCCAGGGGGCGCCCACCACCGCGCCGTGCGCGCCGCCGGTGACCGCGGGGAGCTCGTCCGCCACCTTGATGCGCCGGGTCAGGGCGCGGGCCTCGGAGACCTCCAGCGCCGCCAGCCCCAGCTCGGCCGGCGTCCCCGTGGCCGGCGCGACCCGCCCGGTGGGGCGCCAGCGCTGGATGACCGCGCCCGGCAGCACGAGGCGCAGCCAGAAGTCCTGGGCCTTGAGCGCCTCGAAGAAGCGCCGGATCCAGCCGCGCTCCCGGGCCCAGCACCAGCGCGCCGAGTGCGGGTGGACCCCCAGCTGCTCGCCGGGGATGGAGACCACCACCAGCTGTCGCCCCCGCGTGGCCCGCTCCTGGAGGGCGCCCAGCACGGCGCGCGGCGAGCTCCAGGGCAGCATGGCCGAGAGCCGGCGATCGATGGGCAGAACGCCCACGGCCGCCCCCTCGCGCTCGGCCACGTACCAGCCGTCCAGCCCGCCCGAGAGCCCCGCGCCGCACAGCAGCCACTCGTCCAGAAAGGTGACGTTGGCGCCGATGCGGGCCAGCAGCCTCGGCACGCAGCCGTCCCAGGCCCCGTCCGCCAGCCACACCGCCCGCGAGCTCCCGCTGAGGCGCCGCTGCAGCCAGCCCTGGTGGTGCTGGAGCTGGGCGAGGGCGTCGCGCTCGGGGACGACGTGCAGGGGCGCCGCCGCGCCGCCCAGCACCTCCACCTGACCCCGCTCGACCAGGGCCTTGAGCCGGTCCAGCAGCGGGCGGTCGTGGGCGTCCAGCCACTCGGGCAGCGCACCCCCCAGGCTCAGCGAGAGCTTTACGCCCGGAAAAGCCCATAGCGCCTCGAGAAGTGGCCGATAGGCCGCGTCCGCCGCTCGCGCGATGACCTCCTCCTCCTCGCCCACGGGCTGGTGGTGGTGAACGACGATCAGGAGCGAGATGGGGCGCATTCGTTCAGTCTGCTACCGCGGGACCTACGTGGGGTCAGGCCACGATATCAGAACCGATCGATCTGAATAGACCCATCAACTGGCGGCGTGGCGGATCGGGCCGACCTCGCACCATCCCGCCTCGGGGAAGCGCCAGAGGGCCCGCTCGCCGTCCAGCAGGCGGAGGCGCAGGCGCGCGCGCGCGAGGCGATCGGCCCCGGGGAGGGCCACGTCCACGGCGTCGGGCTCGGCGCGGAGCCAGGCCCGGGGCCCGCCAGCCCCAGGCGGGAGCTCGGCCCAGCGCTCGCCCTCGGCGAAGGCGTAGGGCCAGCGCGCCGCGGCGACCCCCTCGATCTCCAGCTCCAGCTGCGCCCCCTCGGGGGCCGCCCGAGGCGTGGGGAGGATCAGCCTCGCCCGCAGCTCCCCGTCCGGCCCGCGGTAGAGCGCCCCGCCCCGCACCGGCGCCCCTCCCTCGGCCATGGAGCCGGTCCCGGGGAGCCCGATGCGGGCCTCCCCGTTGCGGCGGAGCTCGATGGGCTCGTCGAGGGCCGCGGGCGGCTCCTGCCCCAGCGCGCGCCAGCCGGCCCGGAGGTGCGCGCGGAAGAGCGCGTCGAAGAAGTCGGCGAAGGGCGTGTGGAAGTCCGGGCCGTACCACCAGAACCAGTCGCTGCCCTCCGCCGCGGCGATGGAGGGCCAGGCCGCCTCGGGTCGCCCCGCCGCCGCCCAGGCCGCCCGCAGCTCGCCCAGGTGACGCCAGGCCAGGCGATCCTCGGCGTCTCCCGCCCAGATGTGCAGATCGGCGTTGATCCAGGACCCGGTGTGGAGGTGGCGGATGGTGCCCGCCGGCTCGAGCCGGGCGGCCTCGTCCAGGGAGACCGTGCGCCCGCTGCCGAAGAGCGCGCGGAGGAAGCCCTCTCCGGCGTCCGGGTAGGCCTCCCAGGGGTTCTCGCCGTCCAGGATGACGGGCAGGATCCCGCCCGGGTCCCCGGCCCCCCGCAGGCGCTGGCCGGCGCTCTCCAGCAGATCCTCCGCCGCCCGCCAGCCGGGGACGTGGTGGTAGTGGAAGCCGATCCGGTCGGAGAGCTCGCGGTCGCGAAACAACATCACAACGTTCTTGTTTTCAAAACGCCATGGTCTGGTCAGCCGCGCAGGCCGATCCCGCTCGCTGCGGTGGAGCACGCCCTCGTCCGCCGCCACCCAGGTGAAGCCGAGCTCATCGGCCAGCGCCAGCACCTCCGGGCTCACGGAGCCCTCGGACGGCCACAGCCCCGAGACCCGCGCCCCCAGCGCCGCCTCGGTCTGGGCCCGCCCCTCCGCCATCTGCCGCCGGGCGTCCTCGGGCCAGGCGAAGCGCGCCCCGAGATCGGCGGGGAGGCCCGGCATGCAGCGCCGCGCGTGCTCCAGATCCACTAGCAGGGGCAGGATGGGGTGGCAGCGCGCCGAGGTGGACAGGCCCTCGAGCCGCCGCCAGAGGGGCAGGACCCCGGCCACGACCCGGCGCTGCAGGTCCAGGAGGGCCTCGAGCTGCGCCTGGGAGAAGCCGCGGTCCTGGGCGCGCAGCTCGCCCACCAGCGGCTCGCGCGCGGCGGTGAAGCCGAACCAGGCCAGGTTGCTCCAGACCTGCAGATCCCGAAGATCCTGGGGCTCCGTCAGGCTCTCCACCCGGGCGGCGAGCTCCTGGTAGCGCCGCGAGGCCCGCCGCATCGTAGGGTTGCCGTGGACGAAGCGGGCGCGCAGGAAGGCGACCTGGGAGGGGCGCAGGCTCTCCGCCGGGACCCGCGAGAGCTCCTCCCAGCGATCCGTGCCCCCGTCCGCGTAGTGCTGGAGCTGCTCCAGGAGCGAGGGCACCACGTTGATCGTCAGCCGCGCCCCGGTCTCCAGCGCCAGCGCCGCGACGTCGGTGTAGCCCCGGGTCGCGTGAAGCCGCACCCAGGGCATCTCCGGGCGCCCGGTCTGGGGATCGCGGTAGTCGGGCTGGTGCATGTGGAGGAGCAGGGCGATACGCGCGGCAGGATCGTGCATGGAGGGTGTCGCTCGGGGGGTCCGTGGAAGCGCGCAGCATACACCGAGGCCTGCCCCCCTGGCCTCTCGCGCGCGCCGCGAGTATCATTCCCAGCGATGCCGAATCTCGTCGACCAGTTCTGCCCGAACGTCCACGACGCCCCGATCACGGGCGCCGCCTACGATCCTGACAGCGGCACGATCGTCACCGCCGACGAGAGCGGCGTGGTCGCGCTGCAGCGCCCCGGAGAGGCGACCGCGCAGCTCACCTTTCAGCCGGGCGGCCCCATCCATGGCGCCGTGGGCCTGGTGCGCGGCGGCAGCCTCGTGGCCGTGGGCGACGACAACGGGACCGTGGGCGTCTACCGCACCGACAACGCCCAGCCCATCTTCCAGGAGGTGCGTGAGGGGGCTCGCGGGCGTGTGCGCGCCATGCGCGGCGTCGCCATCTCGCCGGAGGGCTCGCGCCTGGCGGCCATCTCCGTGGACGGGCTGCTGCGGCTGTGGGATCTCACCCAGGAGGACCGGCAGGCCTGGCGCGGGTTCTCCGGCGAGACCGTGCAGTTCGACCCGCGGGGCGAGCGCCTGCTGTGCATGGACGACGAGGGCCAGCCCAAGCTGATGGACCTGCGCCGGGTGGAGGCCATCTACATGGACCGCCTCCAGACCCCGGCGGAGCGCGCCTGCTTCACCCGGGACGGCACCATGGTCGTGGCGGCCGGGCCGTCGGGGCTCTCGCTGCTGCGCGTGGTGGACGGGGCGATCATCGCCAGCTTCGCCACCCGCGGGGGCTCGGGCATCAAGAACCTCGTGCTCTCCCCGGACGGCAGCCAGGTGGCGGTGGTCTCCGAGCGCTCCGCCCACATCTTCAGCCTGCCCGACCTGCAGCCCGCCTCCAGCACCAAGCACGGGGCGCCCTCCACCTCGGGGGCCTCGGTCTGGTCCAACGGCGGGCTCCGCGTAGGCGGGGCCGACGGCCTCATGCACTCGGGGGGCTCGGGCGGGGCGGGCCCGGTCACGGCGGTGGGCGGCTTCGGCGAGCACCGTTTGGCGGTCCACGGCGACCGCATCGTCTGGTGGCAGAAGAACGCGCGGGTCAAGGAGATCGCCGCCGAGGGCGAGCTGCGCGAGATCCACATGGACCGCGACGGGCGCATCGCCCTGGCCGTGCCGAACCGGGGCTCGCTGCAGGTCTACGAGCTCCAGAGCGGCAAGAAGATGTTCGACGGCGGCCCGGAGACCAGCGGCGCGGTGGAGGTCGGGGTCGGCGGGGCGGTGGTCGCGGTGCTGCTGAAGAAGGGCGGGGTCCGCTGGTGGGATCTGGCCGGCAACCGCGGCTTCGAGCTGAAGTGGCCCACGGCCATGTGCCTGTCGGGCGGCGGCACCTGGCTGGGCGTCGTCACGCCCAAGGGCGCCGTGCGCGTGCTGGACCCGTCCACCGGCAAGGACGCCGTGCCCGCGCCGACGCCGCTCGCCGACGTGCCCATCCGCATGCTCAGCTTCGTGAACCGGCGCCCGGACCTCATCGTCCTGGACAAGGACGGGGTGCTGGGCCACTACGACCTCGGGTCCTCGGCCCGCGAGGGCAAGGCCGCCGAGGGCCGCGACGTGCTGACCATCAACGTCGAGGTGGACCGCCTCTGGGGCATCACGGGCGGGCAGTACTGCGCGCTGCGCCTCCCGGAGAAGGACGGCACGGCCACGGTGCTGTGGGTGGACGTCCACGCCTGCGAGGTGGCCTACGAGGTGCGCGGCCTGCACCGCTACGCCTGGGTGGACCCCGAGAGCGGCGTGGTGCTGGAGCCCGCCCGCTCCGGCGCCCTGCTGGAGCGGGGGATGGACGGCCGGGAGCGCCGGGTGATGCGCTCGCTCCCCGACGAGCAGTGGATCTGCTACGGGCCGAAGGGCATCCTGGACGCCAGCGAGGGCGCCGCGGGGGCTCTGTCCTGAGCCTGCTCCTGCTCACGCTGCTCGGCTGCGGGGACCCCATCCCCAGCTCGCTGGCCGACTGCCCGGACCTGGACTGCCAGCAGCGCTGGGTCGAGGCCTGGTGGGCAAAGGACCGCGAGCGTGTCGGGGTCGAGCTCAGCGCCGTGCGCGATCCCGTGGCGCGGATCGCCCTGGTCCGCCAGCTCACCCTCGCCCACCCGGGCGAGGCCAGCGCGCTCTGCGACCTGCTGGAGAGCACCCAGGAGCGGCAGGCCTGTCATGAGCGGAACCGCCGCCCGCACCTCCAGGACGTCCAGATCCGCGGTCCCGGCGGGCTGGCCACGGCCGAGGAGGAGGACAACCACGGGCTGAAGCTCAACCGCCCGATCCCCTCCCCCTGGGCGGAGCTCGCGCCGGAGGCGCTCTCGTGCTCGGTGGAGGCGCGGATCTGCCAGAGCGAGGAGGCCCGCAAGCGCGCGGAGGCGGGCCAGATCGAGGGCGCCGCGGCGGCCTGCAACGCCATCGACGAGGTCCAGTGGCAGGCGGAGTGCTATTTCCAGGCCGCCGAGGGCGGGGTGCGCCGACCGGGCACCGAGGGCGGGCGGGCCATCGGGCTCTGCCTCGGGGCCTCGAGCTACGCCGGCCGCTGCCTCTCCCACGTCGTGCGTCAGCTCGGCACCGCCGCGCCCCCCGCCTCCAGCGGGGACGCCGCGCGCTGGGCCACGGTGCGCGAGGCCATCGAGGCCGGCGCCGCCCAGCTCGAGGCCGACCCGGAGCTGGCGAGCGCGTTCCGCGCCCAGGGCTGGGCCTACGCCCTGCGCTTCGCCTACGTCAGCGACAGCGCCGTCACCGGCGTCCCGCTCGACGTCCTGCCCCCCGAGGCCGCGCCCCACGTCCGCGCCGCCATCGCCTGGCGCCTCTTCAGCCTGGAGAGCACGCAGGAGCGGGACCTGGAGGCCTGGCAGGCCCGCCTCGACGAGGTGATGGCCGACCGCGCGCCCCGCGCCCCCTCGCGCGCGCCGCCCCCGTCCCGCACCACGGGCAATTTCAAGATGCTCTGGGCCGAGACGCTGCCGCTGGAGGCCGAGCTCCCGCGCGTCCCCTTCCTCGGCTCGGCCGAGCGCGCGCTCTCCGAGGATCCGTCCCAGGACGCCCTCATCTGCCTGCTGGAGGCCGCCGCCCAGGGCCGCCCGCCCGGCGTGCGCGTCCTGGAGCTGGGGCTCAACCACCCCGCGGCGCTGGTCCGCTGGACCGCGGTTCGCCTGCTGGCGGGCGTGGACCCGCGGAACGTGCGGCTCCTGCGCCACCACGACGGCGACGAGCTGGTGCGGGCGAGGATGCCGAGCCGGGGACCCTGAGGAGCGCTCAGAAGTCCACCGACTCCCCGCACCCGCAGGGACGCTTGGCCTGCGGGTTCTCGATCTTGAAGCCGGAGCCCATCAGGCTGTCTTCCCAGTCGATGACCGTGTTGACCAGCTTCTCCTTGTGCTCCGGGTTCATGAAGACGCGGACGCCGTCGAACTCGTAGATCTCGTCGGCCTCCTCCGGGCCCTCCTCCAGCTCGAGCACGTACTTGTAGCCCGAGCAGCCGCCTCCACGGAGCCCGAAGCGCAGGCCGAAGCCCGGCATCTCGAATTCGGTCTGGAGGCGGCGGATGTTCTGGATAGCGGTGTCGGTGAGCGTGACCATGTCGGGCTCCGAGTCGTTCTGGGAATTGTAATCCCCCTGGAGCCAGACGGAAGGGGTCAGGGGCTCGCTGTCACCGCTTCGGCGGAGCCTCCCGCGAGGCGTAGAGGTAGAAGCCGCCAGCGCTTTGCCTGAGGTTGTGCGTGCTGAGCATACTGAGCGGGAGCCGCTCCCCATACTCAACCAGAAAGTAATCTGAATCGGCACCACCCCGATTGGGAATCAGCCTCACCGTCTTCACTCTGCGCCGGCCCGACAGATGAGGGACGACGTGCTCGCTCGCGGTCACGGAGGCCTTGCCGGGGATCAGCTTGATGAGGGACTTCAGCGCCTCATAGCGCTCGCGGTCCTGCTCCGTGTACTCGAATCGGACCGTCTCGTAGCCCGCGGTCACGGTCCCCAGGGGCGGAAAGATGCCGTCACGCCAGCTCCCGATCAGCGTGAGCAGACCCGCGAGGGCGAACAGCGTCCGCCTCACCCGCGGCGCGAGGCGAGGCAGCGTGTCCACCGCCCCGACGAAGGCCGCAGGCAGCAGATAGAAGACATACTGGAATCCGAGGGAATACATAGCGGGCTTCGAGGCGAACAGCGCGAGCGCAAGCCCATAGATGATCAACACGCCCCCGCGCAGGCGCAACAGGCAGGCGAACCCGAGGGGTCCGAAGATCTGAAGGAAGTAGATGAGCTTGCCCTCGGTCGCCGCGATCGCGACGCTGTGTGTGGGCGCCGAGAGCAGCGTGACCAAGACATCAATGGCCCGCCCACCCTCCGGGACCATGGCGGTGTAGTAGCCCGCGAAGGACCGCTCCACGACGAGCCCTGTGAGGCCGATGAAGGCGACGCCTCCGAAGAGCAGCAGCCCGGTCCCTGTGCCGTATCTCCCACACATCAGCGCATACAGCCCGAGGAGAGCGACGAGAATTCCCATGTCCTCCTTGACGATGACCAGCAGGAGCACGGAGATCCAGAGACCCGACGTGCGCCGTCTCTCCAGACACAATGCAGCCGAGAAGTAGAGGAGAGGGGCGAAGGCCAGCTCATGGAAGTCGTAGAGGTTGCCCGTCCCCGTCGCGGGGTGGATCAACCAGGCGGCCGCGACGCAGAGAGCAGCAAGATCCTCTCCCATCTTTGCCCGTGCGAGAAAAAACAGGGGGACCGCCGCTGCGCCGATCAGCGCCGCCTGCAGCACCAGCAAGGTCTCGGCCCGCGGCGAAAGCGCGTATACGGGCACGATCGCCGCGAGGATGAGGGAGGCGTGCACCTCCAGGTGGTCGCGCCCCTCCAGGGGGCTGTCGAACCAGTGGCCATGGAGCGTGTTCCAGACCACGTTCTCCATCACGCCGAGATCGAACGCGGTGGTCCCGAGCGCCCAGTGGTGGAGCACATGAAAGTACCCAACCGTGGCTGCATATCCAACGCAAAGGGCGAGGAGTGCGGAGAGCGTCGCCCGTCGCGACGGCCGCCACGAGACGGGCACGGAGACCCGCGATCCCAGCAGCACGGCGACCAGGGCGCTCACCCCGACAATGGCGAGAGAGGTGGCGCTGGCGACGGTCGCCCAGGATCCCGCGCGGCCACCCAGGAGCGCGACCAGCGCGACCAGCGCGACCAGCGCGAGGCGCCGACCTCGTCGCGTCACGGCCTCGAGCGCCTGCGCCACGCCGAAGCGCCGCCGATCGATCCAGTACCAGCCGAACGCCACGCTCAGCGCGACGGCCAGACCACACAGCGCGAACACGGCGTGAATCTCTCGTCCCTCTACCGGCGGCTTGTCGAGGTCTTGGAGCAGCGAGCTCAGCGCTGCACCCTCGCGAGCGAGCCTGAGCAGCGAGGCCACCGCGAATCCGCCAGAAGCCCAGAGGATCGCGACGACTCCTGCCCGCTCGACCGCGGAGCTCGCCGACGCTGAAGCCTCCCCTCCCCCCTCGGAGGTCAACCCGGAGCCCCGAAGATCCTGCTCAACCATCAATCACCGCCGCTCAGGCCGCCGCGGGCCTCCGGAATGCGCGCACCATCTTCACGCCGTGCCAGGGGATCATGGTCGCCACAAAGGCCCAGCCCAGGGGCCCGAGCTTGTGCATGCGGAAGGCCTCCACGATCTGCCCGTGCCCCATGTAGGTGAAGCTGCGGGTCAGACCGCAGCCGGGGCAGGAACTGCCCGTGAGCTGGCTCCACATGCAGAGGGGCGGCGCCGGGATCCCAAACAGGCTCACCCCCTCGGGCGAGGGCGTCAGCACCACGCTCAGGAAGATGACCGAGAAGCAGAGCGCGAAGATCGCGCTGTGAAGCGTCTGATCGGGCGTCCAGGACTTCACGGGCTCGTGGTCCCTCCGGCGTTGTGCCGCCGCCCGCCCCGGCCCGTCTCGGCCGCGATGCGGTCCAGCAGGCCGTTGACGAAGGCGCGGCTGTCCTTGTCCCCATAACGTTTGGCCAGCTCCACCGCCTCGTTGATGCTGACGCTGGCCGGGACGTCCGTGCAGTAGCGGAGCTCGTAAGCCGCGAGACGCAGGATGTTGCGGTCCACCACCGGCATGCGGGAGAGGCGCCAGTTGACGCTGGCCTTCTCGATGAGCCCGTCGAGCTCGGCCCGGCTCTGCTGCACGCCGCTCACGAGCCGGCGGGCGAAGGCGATCTCCTCCTCCTCCGCGGGGCGGGTGGTCGGGCTGTCCTGGCCCTCGACCTGCACGAACCAGAGGCTCTCCAGCGCGATGCTCGGCGAGCTGTCGGTGAGATCGGACTGATAGAGCGCCTGGAGGGCGAACTCGCGCGCGCGCCTGCGACTGGCCACGTTCTCAACCCCCCAGCTTGCCGAGCAACCCGACCATCTCGATGGCCGCGATGGCGGCCTCGGAGCCCTTGTTGCCCATCTTGGTCCCTGCGCGCTCCACCGCCTGCTCGATGGAGTCCGTCGTGAGCACGCCGAAGACCACGGGCACCCCGGTCTGGAGCCCGACCGTGGCCAGGCCCTTGGCGACCTCTCCCGCCACGTAGTCGAAGTGCGGCGTCCCGCCCCGGATCACGCAGGCCAGCGCGATCACGGCGTCGTACTGACCGCTGGCCGCCAGCCGCTGCGCCACCAGGGGGAGCTCGTAGCTGCCCGGGGCCCAGACCACGGTGGCCCGCTCCTCGATGTCCACGCCGTGGCGGCGCAGGGTGTCCAGGGCGCCGTCCACCAGGCGCGAGGTGATGAAGTCGTTGAAGCGGGAGACCAGGAGGGCGTAACGCCCGCCCTTGTCCAGCAGATCAGCCTCGATGACGCGGGGCATGGCTCAGCTCTCGGGGTTTGCGGGGAGGACCAGGGGCACACGCTCGGCGACCTGCAGGCCGTAGCCCTCCAGGCCCACGATCTTGCGCGGGTTGTTCGTCATGAGCCGGAGGCGCCGCACGCCGAGATCGACGAGGATCTGGGCTCCGGTCCCGAGCTCGCGCAGCTCGCTCTCCCGGCTGGCGGCGGGCGGACGCGGCTCGGGGCGGGTGAGCCCGCGGAGCCCGGCGAAGAGTGCGTCGGCGGAGGGCTGCGCCATGTTCATGTAGAGCAGCAGGCCGCGACCCTCGGCGGCGATGGCGCGCAGGCCGGCGCGGAGCTGGGCCCCGCTGTCGCTGGCCAGGGAGCCGAAGACGTCGCCGATGGGGCTGGCCGCCTGCACGCGGGTCAGCACCGGATCGTCGCCGCGCAGATCGCCCTTCCAGAGCGCCAGGTGCAGACCGCCGTCCGTGATCGAGCGGTACAGGCGAGCCTGGAAGTCGCCGAGCCCGGGGATCGGGACCGCGCCCTCGGCGGCGTGCTCGACCAGCACCTCGTTGCGCAGGCGCCAGCGGATGATGTCGGCCACCGTGCAGATGCGGAGCCGGTGCTTCGCGGCGAAGCGCTCCAGGTCCGGCAGGCGGGCCATGGTGCCGTCGTCGTTCATGACCTCGCAGATCACGGCCGCGGGGGTGAGCCCGGCCATGCGCGCCAGGTCCACCGAGCCCTCGGTCTGCCCCGCGCGCACCAGCACGCCCCCGTTGCGCGCGCGCAGCGGGAAGATGTGGCCCGGGGTCACCAGGTCGGCCGGGCCCTTGCTGGGGTCGATGGCCGTCTTGATGGTGATGGCGCGGTCGTGGGCGGAGATGCCCGTGCTCACGCCCTCGCGCGCCTCGATGCTGACGGTGAACGCCGTGTGGTACGGGCTCTGGTTGTTCGCCGCCATCATCGGGAGCTGGAGGTGGCGGACGCGCTCGTCCGTCAGCGACAGGCAGATGAGGCCGCGCCCCCAGGTGGCCATGAAGTTGATGGCCTCCGGGGTGACGGCGTCGGCGGCGAGCGTGAGATCGCCCTCGTTCTCGCGATCCTCGTCATCGACGAGGATCACCATGCGACCGGCTCGGATGTCCTCGACCGCGATCTCCACACGGCGGATCGGATCGGGATCCATGACGACGAAGGGCATCAGCGCTCCTGCCTCGGGGCGAAGCCGAGCGCCTCCAGGCGCTCGCGCGTCAGCCCTCCTGCTCTGGCCTCACCGAGCCGCGGCTCGAGGAGGCGAGCCAGGTAGCGGGCGATGAGATCGACCTCGACGTTCAAGTTATCTCCTGGATGGCGGCCGGCAAGCGTGGTCGCGTCGGCGGTGTACGGGATGAGGTTCACCCGCAGCGCGCGCCCCTTGACCTCGTTGACCGTCAGGCTCACCCCGTCCAGGCAGATCGAGCCCTTCTCCGCCACGAAGGGCGCGAGCTCGGCGGGGACCTCCACCCAGACGATCACGGACTCCTGGCTCCGCTCCACGCTCAGGATCTCGCCGAGCCCGTCGACGTGCCCGCTGACCAGGTGGCCGTCCAGGCGGTCGCCCAGGCGCAGCGCGCGCTCCAGGTGCAGGCGATCCCCCGGGCGCGCGCGGCCGAGCGTGGTGCGCTCGAGCGTCTCGCGCCCGCAGGAGACCGTGAAGCGATCCGGCGGCAGCAGGGTCTCCACCGTGAGGCAGGCCCCGTTGACCGCGACCGAGTCCCCGAGCCGCAGCCCTGGGCGCAGGCCCTCCCCGCGCGGGCGAGCGGCGTCGTCCACCGGCAGCCCCGTGCGGATGGTGAGCGTGCGACCGGCCCCGCGCGGGGTGGCCGCCACCAGCACGCCCAGATCCTCTACGATCCCGCTGAACACGGCTCAGGCTCCAGGGAGAGGTGAAGATCGGCGCCGAGGAGCTCGGTCGCCACCACGCGGAAGCCCGGAGCCTCGGCGAGGCCGAAGGGCGCGCCCCCGACCCAGCCGGGCCCGCCGGCCAGCACGCGGGGGGCCAGGAAGAGCTCCACCCGGTCCACGAGGCCCTGGTCCAGGAAGGCGCGGTGCACAGCCGCCCCGCCCTCCACCAGGAGGCCGCAGATCCCGCGCCGCACGAGCTCAGCGAGGGCCGCCTCCAGCGAGAGCCGGCCGTCCGCCGCCCGGGGCAGACCCACGACGTCCGCCGGCAGCGCCGACGCCCGCGCCCGCCCCTCGGAGGAGGCCAGGGTGTCCTCCCCGGTCAGCAGCAGCGCGCGCCGGGAGCCCTTCAGCACAGCCGCGCCCGCCGGGCAGGCCAGCGCCCCGTCCAGCACCACCGGCAGCGCGTCGCGCCCGCCCGGGATCCGCGTGGTCAGCGCCGGATCATCGGCCAGCAGCGTGCCCGAGCCCACCAGCACCGCGTCGAGCTGATCGCGCAGCCGGTGGCCCGCCGCCCGCGCCTCCGGGCCCGTGATCCAGCGGCTCTCCCCCGCGGCCGAGGCGATGCGCCCGTCCAGCGTGGCAGCGGCCTTCAGCACGACCCAGGGCCGACGCCGCTCGACCACGGAGAGCCAGGGGGCGTTGAGCGCGCGGGCCTCGGCCTCCATCAGCCCGACCTCGACCTCCAGGCCGTGATCGCGCAGGATCTGGAGGCCGCGCCCCGAGACGCGGGCGTCGGGGTCCACCATCGCCGCGACCACGCGCCGCACGCCGCTGGCCAGCACGGCGTCCGTGCACGGCGGGGTGCGGCCGAAGTGGCAGCAGGGCTCCAGCGTGACGTACATCGTCCCGCCTTCGGCCTTCCCGCCCAGCTTCTCCAGCGCGTCCACCTCGGCGTGGGCCTGGCCCGGGGCGTGGTGCCAGCCCTCGGCGATGACCTCACCGTCGCGCACGATCACCGCCCCGACCATGGGGTTGGGCGAGGCCCGGCCCTGGGCCCGCGCGGCCAGGGAGAGGGCGCGGGCCATGAAGCGCGCGTCGCTCACGACCGCTCCTCTCCCGGGGGCGGGGGCTCCGCGCTCAGCAGGGGCTGGAGCAGCGCGAGGAACTCGGCGGGCGACTTGAAGTCCATGTAGACGCTGGCGAAGCGCACGTAGCCCACGAGGTCGAGCCGCTGGAGCTCGTCGAGCAGCATGCTGCCCACCTCGGCGCTCACGACCTCCGCCACGCCGCTGGCCACCAGGGCCTGCTCCACCCGGTCGGCCGCCTCCTCCAGGGCGACCGCGGAGATCGGGCGCTTCCGGCAGGCGGTCTGGAGGCCGCGGATGATCTTGTCGCGGTCGAAGGGCTCACGCCGCCCGTCGCGCTTGACCACCATCGGCAGCTTCAGCTCGATGCGCTCATGCGTGGTGAAGCGGTGGTTGCAGGCCAGACACTGCCGACGCCGACGGATCCCGTCCCCGCTGGTGCGCGTGTCCAGCACCTTGGTGTCTTCGTGGCGGCAGACGGGGCAGATCACGCTCGGGCCTCGGGAGCGAAGAGCGGCACCGTATAACCTGCTTCAGGCCCCTGTCCGCGCCCCGTAGACCGGAAAGCGCTCGCAGAGCGCGTGGACGCTGGCCCGGACCCGCGCGATCACGGCCTCGTCCCTGGGGGAGCGCAGGACGTCGGCGATGAGATCCGCGACCTCCGCGCTCTCCGCCTGCCCGAGCCCGCGCGTGGTCATGGCCGGCGTCCCCACCCGGATGCCCGAGGTCACGAACGGGCTGCGCCGCTCGCCGGGCACCGTGTTCTTGTTCACGGTGATGCCCGCGCGCCCCAGCAGCTCCTCCCCGTCCTTGCCCGAGATGGGCTCGTCGGAGAGGTCGATCAGCATCAGGTGGTTGTCCGTGCCGCCCGTCACCAGCTTGAGCCCGCGGGCCAGCAGGCGATCGGCCATCACGGCGGCGTTCTTCACGACCGCATGCGCGTAGTCGCGGAAGGCGGGGTCCAGCGCCTCGCCGAAGGCCACGGCCTTGGCCGCGATGACGTGCATCAGCGGCCCGCCCTGCGTACCCGGGAAGACCGCGGAATTGAGCCCCTTCATCCTGTCCTTGTGCGCCAGGATGATCCCGCCGCGCGGCCCGCGCAGGGTCTTGTGCGTGGTCGTCGTCACGACGTGGCAGTGGGGGAAGGGGCTCGGGTGCGCGCCGCCCACCACGAGCCCGGCGATGTGGGCGATGTCCGCCATCAACACCGCGCCCACCTCATCGGCGATGGCCCGGAAGGTGGCGAAGTCGATGGTCCGCGGGTAGGCGCTGGCCCCCGTCACGATCACCTTGGGCCGGTGCTGGAGGGCCAGCGAGCGGACCTCGTCCATGTCGATGCGCCCGTCCGCGCCCAGGTGGTAGTGGATCGGCCGGTAGAGCTTGCCCGAGCTGTTCACCGGGCTGCCGTGGGTCAGGTGCCCGCCGTGCGAGAGGTCCAGGCCCAGGAAGGTGTCTCCCGGCTCCATCAGCGACAGGTAGGCCGCGGCGTTGGCCTGCGCGCCCGAGTGCGGCTGAACGTTCACGCCGATCTCGCAGCCCTCCACCTGGAAGAGCCGGATGGCGCGCTCACGGGCGATGTCCTCCACCGCGTCCACGTTCACGCAGCCGCCGTAGTAGCGCTTGCCCGGCAGGCCCTCGGCGTACTTGTTCGTCAGCACCGAGCCCATCGCCGCCATCACGGCGGGCGAGGCGTAGTTCTCCGACGCGATGAGCTCGAGATCCTCCTGCTGGCGGGCGAGCTCGGCGTCGATGGCGGCGGCGACCGCAGGGTCCTGTGCGTGGAGGATGTCCATCTCGGTCTCCCGGATCAGTCTAGGGCGTTGATCTTGGCCACACGGCCCGCGTGGCGCCCACCCTCGAACTGGGCGGCCAGCCAGATCTGGAGGATGTCCCGGGCCAGCCCGACGCCCAGCACGCGCTCGCCCAGGCAGAGCACGTTGGCGTCGTTGTGCTCGCGGCTCGCGTGCGCGGAGAAGGTGTCGGAGACCGTGACCGCGCGGACGCCCGCCACCTTGTTGGCGGCGATGGCCATCCCGAGCCCGCTCCCGCAGACCAGCAGCCCGCGCTCCGCCTCGCCCGAAGCCACCCTGCGCGCGACCGCCACGGCGTAGTCCGGGTAGTCACAGCTCTTCGCCTCGTGCGTGCCGAGGTCCTCGACCTCGTGCCCCCACTCGCGCAGCGCGGCCAGCAGCGCCGCCTTGAGGTTGAGCCCGGCGTGATCCGATCCGACGGCGACGCGCATCTGAGCCTCCTGCTCCCAGGCGGGAGCGATCAGCCTTCCCAGCGACGGAAGACCAGGGTGGAGTTCGTCCCCCCGAAGCCGAAGGCGTTGGACATCGCCACGCCGATGGGCGCCTGACGGGCCACCCGCGGCACATAGTCCAGGTCGCACTGGGGATCGGGGTTCTGGAGGGTGGCGGTGGGCGGGACGATCCCGGTCTGCAGCGCCTTGGCCGTGATGACCGCCTCCAGCCCGCCCGCGGCGCCAAGCAGGTGCCCGGTCATGGACTTGGTGCTGGACACCATCAACTTGTAGGCGTGCGCCCCGAAGACCGCCTTGATCGCCTCGGTCTCGGTGACGTCGTTGGCGTCGGTCGAGGTCCCGTGGGCGTTGATGTAGTCCACGGACTCCGGCGCCAGGCCCGCCGAGCGCAGCGCGAGCTGCATGCACCGCGCGGCGCCTGCGCCCCCCGGGCTGGGCGCCGTGATGTGGTGCGCGTCGTTGGTCAGCGCGTAGCCCACGAGCTCGGCGTAGATCCGGGCCCCGCGCGCGCGGGCGTGAGCCTCGGTCTCCAGCACCACGATGCCCGCGCCCTCGCCCATCACGAAGCCGTCGCGATCGACGTCGAAGGGCCGGCTGGCGGTGGCCGGATCGTCGTTGCGCTTGGACAGGGCGCGCATGACCATGAAGCCGGCGAGCCCCAGCGGGGTGAGCGCCGCCTCCGAGCCACCCGCGATGACCAGCCCGGCCTCGCCCGTGCGCAGCACGCGCCAGGCCTCGCCCAGGCAGTGGTTCCCCGTCGCGCAGGCCGTGGAGATGCACAGGCTCGGCCCGCGGGCGCCGTAGCGCATCGCGATCTGCCCGGCCGCGAGGTTGGTGAGCGCCTTGGGGATGAAGAAGGGGGAGAGCCCCTTGAAGCCGTCCCGCGCCAGCAGGAGGGCCCCGTCGTTGATCTCCCCGACCCCGCCGATCCCCGAGCCGACGTAGACGCCGGCGTCGTCGCCCAGCGGCGCGGAGAGATCCAGCCCGGCGTCCAGCACGGCCTCGTGCGCGGCGGCCATGGCGTACTGGATGAAGAGATCCAGACGCTTGAGCGTCTTCCTGTCCAGGGTCAGCCCCGGATCCCAGCCCTTGAGCTCACCGGCGATGCGGACCGGCCAGTCCGTGGCGTCGAAGCGCGTGATCAGACCAATGCCCGAGCGGCCGGCGACGAGCGCCTCCCAGCTCGAGCTGACATCGTTCCCGACGGGGCTCAGGGCCCCGAGGCCCGTGACAACGACCCGGTTCACGCGCTGGCCTCCGCCGGTTGCTGGGGACTGCGACGAGCCCGGAGCCTAGCTGTGCGACTCGATGTAGTCGATCGCGTCCTGGACCGTCGAGATCTTCTCGGCGTCCTCGTCCGGGATCTCGATGCCGAACTCCTTCTCGATCATCATGACGAGCTCGACGATGTCGAGGCTGTCCGCGCCGAGATCGTCGATGAAGGAGGCGGAGGGCGTGACCTCGTCGATGCTGACGCCCAGCGCCTCGGCGATCACGTCCTTGAGCTTGCTGATGACCTGATCCGACGCAGTAGCCATGACGGCGCTCCGTGGTTTGGCACGCTGTGGGGGGACCGACTCCGGTGAGGGAGCCCGCTCAGCTCTGGGCCGAAGCGTCCTCGGACGGGACCGGGAGCACCGCGCGGCCGCGGTACCAGCCGCAGGCGCCGCAGACGTGGTGGCGCAGGACCACCTCGCCGCAGTGATCGCAGAGATCCACCGCCGCGTTGGCGTGGAGGTGGTCATGCGAGCGGCGCATGCCCTTGAGGCTCTTTGAAGTACGTTTCTTAGGGACTTGCATCGTACACCACCGTCGAATGGACCTGAGGGAAGGACAGTCGGGACAGCCTGCTATTCCGGTAGCCTCAGCTTCGCAAAGGGTGAGCTGGCACGGAGCTCCCCTCCCGAGCTGGCGGAGGCGGGGAGCGCGCAGGGGTGTGGGCCTGAGACCTGCTCGACGCCGCGGTCGGAGCAGCGCACGCGGCTCGGGGCCCAGAGGGCGAACTGCTCGGTGACCACGTCGCCGAGCTCCAGGGACTCCCCGTCGAACCAGCCGATGTCGAGCTCGTCCGCGGAGAGCTCGGCGTCACCTTCGTCCGCCAGGGCCTGGGGGCCGTAGTAGAGGTCCACCGGGCCGCCCACGCGCAGGCGCACGGGCTCGCCGCAGCGGTCGCAGGAGCGCACGGCGGCGCCGCTCGCGCGCCCGGAGACGCGGACGTGATCGCCGAGGCGCTCGACCTTCACCGCGATCTCGAGCTCCTCGGGATCCTCTCCCAGCGCGAGCGCGACGGCCTTCTGCGCCCAGGCCTCAGAGAGGCCCGCGGACACCTGCAGCCCCTGATCAGGGATGTTCTCGACCTGAATCCGCATCGTGTCTCCAGAGGGGCGCGCTCAGCCGACGATGGGCCGCGGCGCGAGCTCGGGGTGGGCGCAGGCCCGGTCGCAGGTGGCGATGGCCTGGAGGTGGGGCCCGGCGCCGGCCCAGGCGGCGGCGAGATCGTCGCCGACCTCCCCGATGGGGGCCTTGAAGGGGCAGCAGGAGAGGCGCCCGCGGCAGCCGACCTCCAGGCGCTGCCCGCCCACCGGGCAGGGGAAGCTGCGCCGCCGGAAGCCGAGCCCGCCGCGCGCGAGGCCGGGCTGCCCGTCCTGGGCCGCGGCCATGCCGTGGAGCTCCTCCAGGGTGGCGGCGGGCGTGCGGTTGAAGTCGCCGCCCTCGTCGCCCACGCTGTCCAGCAGCTCCGGGTCCATGGGCAGGCGCTCGGCCCGCCAGGGGGCGACCAGCCGGAAGCCGTCGGCCCCCGCCTGCCGCGCCCAGCCGATCACCGCGCGGAGCTCGCTCTGAACGGGGTCCTGCCAGGGGGTGCGGATCTCGATGTCCAGCGGCGCGGCGCGGCTCTTCCGCGCGGCCAGCAGCGCGGCCAGGGCGCCCGTCGCGTCGCTGAGCGCGCCCCCGACCACGGCCCGATGGACCTCCTCGGACATGCCGCCCACCAGGATCCGCGCCGCGGCCAGCCCGCAGTCCACCAGCTCCTCGGCCTTCTCCAGGTCGAGCCCGGTCCCGTCGGTCACCAGCTCGGTGTCGCACTCCATCCGGTGGACGAAGCGGACCAGCTCGGGGAGCCAGGGGTGCCGCGCGTTGTGCGTGGCCAGGATCGTCACGGGCGTCGGCCCCAGCCAGAGCACGCCCGAGGTCAGCAGCCGGCGCCAGGCGGGGAGGCTGAGCTCCGCGCCTCCGCCCAGGGTCCCCGGGAGATCCGCGTCGTCCAGACGCAGCACCAGCCGCGCCGGGCGGATGGTCCCTGGGGCGGTCCGGCCTGTCCTCGCCTTCGCGCGACGAGCGGCCGCGCGAAGGTCGGCCATGGCGTGTTCCAGCTTCCGCATGGTAAGGCGAGGCTCCTGAAGGTCCTATCCCAATACCCCACCCGGGAGTCACCATGCCACCCCTCCGATCGCTCTCGCTGCTCGCGCTCGCGCTCGGCTGCGGCCCGGATCCTCGGCAGACCGAGGCCCAACGCTACGTCGAGGCCATGAGCGGCGCCTTCGCCGAGAACGCCGCCATGGCGCGCCGGACGATGGAGCTCACCGAGCAGGTCCGCGGCGGGAAGCTCGACCAGGCCAGCGCGGCGAAGGTGATCGAGGCCGAGATCCTGCCGAAGTCCCGGGCCATCGAGTCCCGGGCCCGCGGGGTCACGCCGACGACCCCCGCCCTGCAGCGCGCCCACCAGGAGATCCTGGAGGCGTGGAGCGACCGCTCCGACGCCTACGCCGACCTCGCCCGCGCCTGGCACTCAGGGGATCTCGCCACCTTCGACGCGGCCGTCACCACCACCATCGAGGCCAGCGAGCAGGCGGCGGAGGGGCTGGGGGACGTCAACGCCGAGCTCTCCCGCTACGGGCTCGACATCGACCCCTTCCCCGCGAGCGCCTCCGCGAGCCCTTGAGCGCGCCGCCCGACGCGGATAAGCCGGGCGGTCACGTCGGCCCGGGCCACGGCCCTCCCCCTTGGAGCCCTGATGTCCTCCCTCCGCGTCCGCTTCGCCCCCTCCCCCACCGGCTTCCTCCACATCGGAGGGGCGCGCACCGCCCTCTTCAACTGGCTGCTGGCGCGCGGCCAGGGCGGCACCTACGTGCTGCGCATCGAGGACACGGATCTGGAGCGGTCCAAGCCGGAGTTCGAGGCGCAGATCCTCCGTGATCTCGGCTGGCTCGGGCTGGACTGGGACGAGGGCCCGGGGGTGGGCGGCCCCTACGCGCCCTACCGGCAGACCGAGCGCACCGACCACTACCTCCCCTACGTGCAGCGCCTCCTGGACACGGGCCACGCCTACCGCTGCGACTGCAGCAACGAGCGCCTGGACGCCCTGCGCGAGGAGCAGACCGCGCGCAAGGAGAAGCCGGGCTACGACGGCCGCTGCCGCGACCGCGGGCTCGGGCCGGACTGCGGGCCTCACGTTGTGCGTTTTCGCACACCTCGCGAGGGCACGCTGACCGTGGACGACATGGTCAAGGGCCCGGTGGAGTTCGACCTCTCCGAGTTCGACGACATGGTCGTCCTGCGCTCGGACGGCTCGCCCATCTACAACTTCGTCGTGGTGATCGACGACCTGGAGATGAAGATCTCCCACGTCCTGCGCGGGGACGATCACCTGAACAACACGCCGAAGCAGATCATGCTGTATGAGGCGCTGGGCGCGGAGACGCCGCGCTTCGGGCACCTGCCGCTGATCCTGGGACCGGACGGGAGCCGGCTCTCCAAGCGCCACGGGGCGACCTCGGTGGGCTCCTACCGGGACATGGGCATCCTGCCCGAGGCGCTGCTGAACTACCTGGCGCGGCTCGGCTGGTCGCACGGCGACCAGGAGGTCTTCTCCAAGGACGAGCTGGTCGCGGCCTTCAACGTCGACGGCATCGGCAAGTCCGGCGGGCGCTGGGACATGGACAAGCTGACCTGGCTCAACCAGGTCTGGATCAAGCGGCTGGCGGTGGACGACCTCGCCGAGCGGGCCCGACCCTTCTTCGAGGCCCTCGGGCTCGCGGTGGACGGGCGACTGGCCCTGGCCGTGGGCACGCTCCGCGAGCGGGCGCGCACCCTGGTCGAGCTGGCGGAGATGGGGCGCTTCTACTTCGTGGACGACGCGGCGCTGAGCTACGACCCGGAGGCGGTGGAGAAGTTCCTGAAGCCGGACGCGCGGGCGCAGCTCGGGCTGCTGGCCGAGGCGCTCTCCGCGGAGGAGCGCTGGGAGATCGACGCGCTGGAGGCGGCGATGGGGCGCTTCCTGGAGACCCACGGGCTCAAGCTGGGCAAGGTGGCCCAGCCCGTGCGCGTGGCGATCACCGGCCAGAAGGTGGGGCCGGGGGTCTTCGAGACCCTGGTGGCCCTGGGCCGGGAGCGCTCGCTGGCCCGGCTGCGGCTGGCCGCGAAGGGCTGAGCCCTGCGCTCAGAGGCTGCGCGCCACCCGCATGCCCAGCACCGGGTAGCGGAAGTGCGGCCGGAAGGCGCTGCGGTAGGCCGATCGGCAGCTCGAGGCCGGGTTGTTGAAGGCGCCGCCGCGGAAGGCGCGCATGTCGGCCCGCACGACGCGCTCGGCGTCCGGGTCGATGATCGCGCTCTCCCGCCAGACCTGAGGGCCGTCCGGCCTCCAGGCGTCCAGGCACCAGTCCCGGGTGTTCCCGGCCAGGCCGCGCACGCCATAGGGGCTCTCGTCCACCGGGTAGCTGTCCACCACCGCCAGCGCGGCCCGCCCGGGGAGGCTGTCGCGCATCCGGCACCAGGTGGGGTCCAGGAAGTCTCCCCAGGGGAAGAAGCGGCCATCCACGCCGCGCGCGGCCTTCTCCCACTCCAGCTCGCGCGGCAGGCGCCAGGGGCGCTCGGTGCGGGCGGCGAGCCAGGCGGCGAAGGCGCTGGCGCTCTCCCAGTCGATGTTGACCACCGGCCAGTCGGGGAGCCAGAGATCGCCGTCGCTGTCCGCGCGCAGCACGAAGCGGCCGTCGTCGTCCCGGCCGTAGAGCAGGGCGCCCTCCTCGTCCAGGCTGCCGGAGCGCTCGCGCGGGGCCCAGCGCAGGGCGTCGCGCTCGCGCCCCTGGGCCAGCAGATCGTCGAGGAAGGCGATGTACTCGCGATTCGTGACCGGGAAGCGCCGGATCACGAAGGGATCGACCCAGACCCTCTGGCCCGGGTTCCCCACCACCTGCGGGTCGCCGCCCACGCGGGCCCAGCCGCCGGGGACATAGACGTCGTCGGCGCCCAGGCTGCCCAGCGGGGGCAGGTGGATCTCCAGCGGCTGCTCTGAGGTCGGCGCGATGGAGGTCCAGCGCTCCTGGCGCTCGATGGCCACCGGATAGCGGACCTCCTGGCGCCCCTCCGCCCGCAGCACGAGCAGGTAGCTGCCTCGGGCCATCGGGACGTCGTAGAGCGGGGTCTTGCCGAGCCCGCGCTCGTAGACCGGCACCAGGCGGCGGTCCTGCTCCTGGAAGCGGTAGAGGGAGACGGTGGCGCCGGGCGGGTCGCTGACCACCGTGACGTGGCCCTCTCCCTTGAGATAGCCGGCGTAGCGGCCGTCATCGTGGGTGCGGAGCATGGCCTCGAGGCGGGCGGCCTGCTGCCAGTCCCGGCGCGCCTCGGCCTCCTCGTGGCCGGCGCGGTAGTGGTCGGCCAGGCGGGCGTGGGCCTCGGGCAGATCGGGGACGTGGGCGAGCGCGGCCTGAAGGAGCTGGACGTGCTCGATCTCGCGCAGATCGGCGTCCCGCTCCAGGCGCGCGGCCTGGTCAATCAGAGCCCAGCCGGGGCGCTTGACCTCGACGGGATCATAGGGGCGGATGGGCTCCAGCACCGCGGCGGCGCGGGTGCGCAGGGCCTCCACCTCGGCGCGCAGGGCGGAGATGCCGGGCAGGAGGCTCTCGGCGCGCAGCACGATCTCCCGGGCCCGACCGCGCTCCTTGTCGCCCTCCAGCCAGGCGCTCACCTCATCGGCGAGGGCCCCTGCGTGGGGGTAGCGGTCCTCCATGGCCTGGCTCATGGCCTTCTGGCAGATCTCCCAGAGGGCCTCGGGCACCGGGGGGAAGCTGGAGCGGGCTCCCTCGCTCCCCGTGCCGCGCGCGCTGCCGCGGACCACCCGGGGCGGAGGCGGCGGGGGACCAGCCATGACCTGCTTGAGCACCATGGCCGCGTCCTCGCCGCGGTAAGGCGCCCACCCGCAGAGGATCTCGTAGAGGATGGCGCCCAGCGCGTAGACGTCCGACGGCGGGCCGAGGCGGTCGATCTCGCCCCGGGCCTGCTCGGGCGGCATGTAGTTGGGGGTGCCCGAGACGCTGCCGTGGAGGGTCTCGCCCGAGGTGCCGTCGGCCCGCTTGACCTTGAGCGCCTTGCGCGGGGCGGACTCGGCCACGATGTCGCGCTGGCCCAGCACCTTGGCCAGGCCCCAGTCCATGACCAGCACCTCGCCGAAGGCGCCCACCATGACGTTGGCTGGCTTCAGGTCGCGGTGGACCACCCCGCAGGCGTGGGCGTAGGCCATCGCCTTGCAGACGGTGCAGAAGGCGTCGATGAGGCGCCAGAAGGTCCAGCCCGAGCGGCTGGTGCGCCAGCGACCCCGGGTGCTGGCGGCGTGGACCTCGCCGATCACGTTGGCGAGGGTCCGGCCTTTGACCTCCTTCATCGTGAAGTAGAGGCGCCCGTCGGGCAGGCGGCCGAGCTCATAGGCGGGCACCACGCCCGGGTGGTCGAGCTGGGCGATGACCTGCGCCTCCTGGATGAAGCGCGAGACCTGCGTGGCGTCGTGCAGGGCCTCGGGCCGGATGACCTTCATCGCCAGCACGCGGTTCAGGTCGCGGTCCTGGACGCGGCGCACCTCGCCCATCCCGCCCCGGCCGATGACCCCCAGGTCCACGTAGCGCGCGGCCACGCCGACCTCGGGGCCCCGCACCGTCGCCGCCGCCGCCTCGGCCTCCTCCAGGGCCGGGTCGTCGCCGAGGCCGGAGAGGGTGGCGAACATGGTGGGCAGCGAGCTCGACGAGGACCAGATCGGCCCCATGGCAACCGAGCCGGGCTCCCCGTCCTCGTGCGACTCGCGGGTCACCAGGCGCTCGCGGGCCCCGTCGAGGTCGAGCATCGGCGCCGAGCCGCGGATGAGCTCCGTCCCCGTGGGGGCGCTGGCCTCCAGGAGCGCGCGCAGCTCGTGGACGGCATCGTGCGAGAGGCCGTGACGACCACAGAAGGCCGCGATCGCGTCGGGGGGCGCGCGCCGGGACTGTCTCCGATCAGGCATGCGCACACAGTATCAAGGGCGCGCTTGATGGGGGGCCGTTTTCGACCGTGGAGGGGAGCGTCCGCTGATAGGGGCGGACAACGCCAGACTATGGCATCCACGGCGTGAGCCCGATGGTGAGCGCGGGCGGCCTCACGCGCGCGCGGGCGCGGCGCGAAGAAAATCGATCGGCCACCTTGACACCCTCGGGAAGCGCCAATAATAGAGCCCCGCACTGGCGCCGAGGCGTCGGTGTCAAACCCTGAGGCGTGGTGTAATTGGCAACACGTCGGGTTCTGGCCCCGAAGACTCTAGGTTCGATTCCTAGCGCCTCAACCACTTCACATCTCGAATATGCTCCCATCGTCTAGAGGCCCAGGACATCGCCCTCTCACGGCGGAGACAGGGGTTCGACTCCCCTTGGGAGTACCATTCAAACCCGGAAGGTTAAAGCCTTCCGGGTTTTTTTTCGCCCTCGAGGAGGGCCCGCCCTCCCTCGGGCCCCCTCCTGCGCCCCCTGAACGACCATGGAATACCGCGGCTTCGCGCTCGACCCCTTCCAGGCGCAGGCCATCGAGGCTCTGAGCGCCGGGCACAGCGTCCTGGTCTCGGCGCCCACCGGCACGGGCAAGACGGTGGTGGCGGACTGGCTAGTGGAGACCGAGCTGGCCCGCGGCCGGCAGGTGGTCTACACGGCGCCGATCAAGGCGCTCTCCAACCAGAAATTCCGCGACTACTGCGCCCTGCTGGGCGAGGAGCGCGTGGGGCTGGTGACCGGCGACCTGGTGATCCGGCGCGAGGCGCCCTGCCGGGTCATGACCACCGAGATCCTGCGGAACATCCTGCTCTCGGGCGAGTCGGTGCCCGATCTGGCCGCGGTGATCGTGGACGAGATCCACTTCCTGGATGACCGCGAGCGGGGCACGACCTGGGAGGAGGTGCTGCTCTACCTCCCGCCGCACGTGCAGGTGCTCGGCCTCTCCGCCACGCTCAGCAACCTCGCCGAGTTCGCCGAGTGGCTCCAGACCGTGCGTGAGCGCCAGGTGGTGGTCATCGAGGAGCACAAGCGGGCGGTCCCGCTCCAGTTCGTGGTGGCCAACCGGGAGACCGGGCTGCGCGCCCCCGAGGAGATGAACCGGATCTACGCCCGCTGGTCGAAGCAGCACGCGGGCGCCCTGCGCCGCCTGGAGCGCATGCCGCGCCGCTGGGGCCGGAAGGCCGAGGCCGCCGCCGAGATCGAGCGCCCCACCCGGCACATGGACGTGTTTCGGATGCTGGTCCCCGACCAGCTCCCCTACCTGTACTTCGTGTTTTCCCGGCGCCAGGCCGAGGCCTACGCCCGTCAGCTGGCCACCCGCCTGCGGGAGAGCCTGCTGGACCCGGCGGAGGACGAAGCGGTGCAGGCCGAGATCCGCGCGTTCACCGCGGATCCTGCCGCCGCCGCCGCGCTCGACGACAGCCTGATCGACCTCTACCACAAGGGCGTGGGCTTCCATCACGCCGGCCTGCACGTCACGCTGAAGGTGCTGGTGGAGCGGCTCTACGAGCGGCGCCTGATCAAGGTGCTCTACTGCACCGGGACCTTCGCGCTGGGCATCAACATGCCGGCCCGCGCCGCGGTCTTCGAGGGGCTGGAGCGCTTCGACGGGCGCGAGATGATCCGCCTGCCCACCCGCGAATTCATGCAGATGGCGGGTCGGGCCGGGCGCCGCGGCATGGACGAGGCCGGGCTCGTCGTCGTGCGGGCCGAGCTCACCGAGTGGGACAAGCTGGCGCCGGTGCTGGAGGCTCACCTGCGCGGGCGCTACGAGCCCGTGCGCAGCAGCTTCTCGCTGTCCTTCAACTCGGTGGTGAACCTGCTCCACCGCAACCCGCGCGAGCACATCCAGCGCCTGGTCGAGCGCTCCTTCCTGGCCTTCCACCGGACAGCCAAGGTGAGGGCCAAGGGCCACGAGGCCGACATACTGGCCGCCGCCCTCCAGGCCGAGGGCTGGACCGAGGGCGAGGCCGTCCCCGACGCGCTGCGCAAGCGGGTGCGCCAGCTCCGCCGCCTGCGCGAGGAGGCCACCGCGGGCGACGGCCAGACCTGGGCGGAGTTCGAGGAGAAGATCAACTTCCTCACGGACATCGGCTACATCGCCGAGGACGGCAGCTTCAACGCCGGCGCCCGCGTGCTGATGTTCATGCAGATCCAGGAGATCTTCTCCACGGAGCTCTATCTCCAGGGCGTGCTGGAGGACCTGCCCATGACGGTCTTCTTCGGCGTGCTCTGCGGGATGTGCCAGGAGCTCCCGCGCGCCGCCCAGACCAGCGCGGGGCGCGAGCACCGCGGCCTCGGGCGCACCATCGAGAAGGTCCGCAAAAGCGACGTGGTCGTGGAGGCCGAGCGCCTCACCCGGGTCGAGGTGGTCTGGGACAGCCAGATGATCGCGCTCGGACGGCTGTGGGCCGAGGGGCGCAGCCTGAACGAGATCCTGCTGAACGTCCATAGCCCCACCGACGTCAGCGGCGATCTGGTCGGCGCCTTCCGGCGGGCGCGCGAGCTGGCCAGCCAGTACCGCGCCGTGCTCCAGTCCACCGAGGACCCGCGCGCCGACGAGATCACGCAGCTGATCCGCTCGGTCAGCCGGGGCGAGGTCGAGGTCGTGGACTGAGCCCCGCGCTCAGGCGTCGAGCTCACCCAGGACGTCGTCGGCGCGCCCGAGACGGCGGAGCTGGTCGCGGGCGAGGCTGCGGGCCCGGAGCGCACGCGCGCGCTGGCCGGCGGCGGCGGCGAGGCGGGCCAGGCGCAGGGAGAGCTCGGCGAAGTCGGCCTCCGCGTGCCCGATCTCGGCGAGGAGCCGGATGGTCTCGTCCAGGTGCCGGTCATAGGCGGCCCAGTCCCGCCCGGCGGCGGCCACCAGCGCGCTGAGCTGGTGCGCGGCGGCGCTGAGGTAGGGGACCTCCTGAACGCGGCGGTCGTGGAGCATGCGGGGCAGCAGCTCGGCGGGCGGCCCCCAGCGCTCGAGCAGCGCGTAGACCAGGCAGAGGTTCAGCGTGCAGAGCACCGCGGTGCTGTAGCCCGTGACCTCCATCAGCCGGCGCGCCTCCTCGTAGGCGGGGACGGCCGCCTCCAGCCGCCCCTCCTGCCGGGCCACCTCCCCGAGATCCAGCAGGGCGCAGGCCCGAAGCACGAGGAAGCCCTGCTCGGCCGCCAGGCGCTCGGCCCCCTCCAGCTCCACCCGGGCCGTCGCCGTGCCCCCGCGGGCGCGCAGCACCCAGCCCACCCGCCAGCGCGCCCAGCCGATGTAGAAGGGCGAGCCCAGGGCCAGCGCCACCTCCAGCGATCGGCGGGCCAGGAGCTCGGCCTCCCCGAGCTGACCCTGGTTGCAGAGCGCGAGGATGAGCCCGCTGCTGGCGTCGAGGAGCTCGCCCGTGTTCCCGCCCGCCCGCGCGACCTCCACCGCCTCGCGGAAGACCCCCAGGGCCTCGCCCAGGCGCCCGCGCGCCCGCAGCGTGTTCCCCAGCACGCCCAGCGCGCGGGGCAGCAGGCCGGCGGGCCCGCGCGACCGGATCTCGGCCACCACGGCCTCCACCTCGGCGGGATCCCCCAGGCTGCGATCGGCCAGCAGCCCGAGCCGGTTCACCCGCCAGCGGGTCCAGGCCGGGTCGCCCGGGGGCAGCCCGAGGGCGTCGAGCGCAAGGCGCTGCTCCTCGACCAGCAGCGAGGCGGCGGGGTAGTCGCCCGCCCGGCGCAGGGTCCCGATGGCCAGCTCCAGCGCGCCCAGGGCCTCCTCCAGCTCCCCCGCCCCCAGCAGGTGCCGGGCCAGCCGCACCGGATCCGCCGCCCGACCCCGCTCCTTGAGCATCCGCGCGCAGGCGCCGTGCCAGCGCTCCAGCCGGTCGCCGCGCCGTGCGCCGGCCAGCAGCGCCTCGCGGGCGAGCGCGTGGGCGAAGGCCACCCTCCCCTCCCCTGCCCAGCAGGTGGGGGCGCTGCCCCCGCTCGACCCTGCTCGGACCTGCTCCCGCAGGTCCTCGACAGCGTCGAGCCCCCCTGACGCCGCGCTCACCGCGCGGCGGGCGCCTCCTGCGCCTTTCATGGGCATGGGAGTTGGTACCGCGTGGAGGACTCGCCCGATCATCAGGCCGCCCTCCAGCAGGCGCTCGACCGGCTCGGGGCTGGGGCGCAGGCCGGCGAGGCGCACGGCGTCGGTCCACTCGGCCAGCAGCAGCTCCTCGCCCAGCGTGGCGGCGATCTCCAGGGGCCACAGCGTGAAGGGATCCTGGAGCGGGGCCCGACGCGCGAGCGCCTCACGCCAGACCTGGCTCAGGCTCCCCGGCGGGCTGCCCGCGCCGGAGGCGAGCTCGAAGCCTCGCGGCCCGCGCACCAGCGCGCCCGCCTCGGCCCAGTGACGGACCAGACCGACCGCGAAGCCGGGATCTCCGCCGGTGATCGCGTCGATGCGCCCGATGGCCTCGTTGCTCAGGCGCAGCCCGGTGGACAGCAGCTCCCGGCGGCGCTCGGGCGGGAGCGGGCCGAGCTCCAGGGCGCGCGCGCCGGGCGGGGCGGCCATCGCGTCCACCTTGGAGCACAGCTCACCGTCCGACAACATATCCTGTGTGGAGACGCTCAGGATCAGCAGCAGGGGGAGCGGCTCGCTCCGGGACAGCAACGCGCTGGCGAGCTCCAGCGCGTCCGGCGCGCGCGTCGCGTCGTCGAAGGCGAGGATCACCGCCCGATCCGCCGCCAGGGCCGAGAGCGCCGCGCCCAGGATCGCCCGCCGCTCGCCCACGCTGAGCTCGGCCCCCTCCCCGCGCAACAGGGCCGAGAGCGCCCGCGCCTCACCCTCGGGGAGCCGGTGCCGCTGACGCAGGTGCAGGTCCAGATCGGCCCGGCTGAGCCCCACCCCGCCGAGGGCGGCCAGCAGGCGCGCGCAGAGGCCGGAGAGCGCGCTCGCGTCCCCCGCGCAGGGGACCAGCAGGGGGAGCGCGGCCCCGGTGGCGTGCGCGTGCTCGCCCAGCCAGCCGAGCAGGTGCGTGCGCCCGACGCCCGCCGGCCCGCGCAGGAGGAGGAGGCGTCCTCCCTGGGTTCGGGCCTCGCGCAAGGCGGCCCACAGGACGTCCCGCTCCGCCTCCCGGCCGAGCAGCGGCACGGGGCGCAGGGCCAGGAGCCCGAGCCCGCCCGCGTCGTAGACCCCCGCCCCCAGCGCAGACGCCGGGTTGAGCCCCGCGCGCCAGTCCTCCAGCAGGGGCGCGGGCGGCGGGCGCCGGTCCTCGGAGGGCTCCAGGTCCGTCGGCTGGCCCGGGAGGACCAGGCCGGGCAGCTGGGCGCGCGCGTCGGCGGCGAGCTGAAAGCGGGCGCCGGGCTCCTTGCGCAGCAGCAGGTGGAGCCAGCCCTCCAGCTCGGGCGGCACGGGGAAGCGGGGCTCGAAGCGCGGGAGGGCGCCGGCCACCTGAGCGCGGAAGACCTCCTGGTTGCTCCCCTGGAAGGGCGTGCGGCCGGCGCAGAGCTCCCAGGCCAGGCAGCCGAGCGCGTAGAGATCGGTCCAGGGCCCCTCGGCCTCCACCTCGCCCAGCACCTGCTCAGGCGCCATGTAGGCCGGCGTCCCCGCGATGATCTCCACGCCCGAGCGGGCCCCGATCCGCGCCAGCCCGAAGTCCGCGAGCTTCCAGGTGCGGCTGGCGCCGAAGGCCAGAACGTTCCCCGGCTTCAGGTCGCGGTGGAGCACGCCGCGGGCGTGGGCGTGGGCGAGCGCGTCCAGCAGGTCAGCCAGCACCTCGCGGGCCTGCTCCCAGCGGGTGGGCAGGACCTCGGCGAGCGCGGCCTCTCCCAGCTCCATCGCCAGGAAGGGGCTGCCCTCGGGCGCCGGCCCGCCCGGACCCAGCACCCCGTGGTCGTAGACCGCCACCACGCCCGGGTGCTGCAGCGCGGCCACGGCGCGCACCTCACCCCGAAAAGCCTGGACGAAGCTCTGCTCCAGGGCGCCGCGCGCGCTCACGATCTTGACCGCCACGGGCAGGCCGCTGGGCGCGTGCCGGCCGCGCCAGACCTCGCCCGCGCCGCCGCGGCCGATGGGCTGCTCCAGCAGGAAGGGGCCGCAAGGGGTGCTCATCACCGCGGGAGCCCGCCTCTACTCCGCGCGCTGGACGACGAAGACCAGGGTGTCGCCGCTGGGCACCGTCTCCTCAATGTCCTCCTCGCCGTATCCCAGGTAGGGCGGTACAATCAGCAGGCGCATCCCGCCGGGGCGGATCCCGGCCAGACCCTGCCGCCAGCCCTCCAGGAGGTTCGGCGCGCGCATGTCCACCTTGTAGCGCCGCCTGCGCCTCCAGGTGGAGTCGAAGACGGCCCCGGTGCTCCACAGCACGCCGAGGTAGTCCACGTCGAAGCTCGCGTCGGGGCCCGCCTCCGGGCCGGCGCCGGGCTGGAGCTCGCGCCAGGCCAGGCGGTTCGGCGGGTAGACCCCGGCGGGCAGGGTCACGACCAGCGGGTTCAGGTTCACCGCCACCTGGTCCACGACCGAGGGCGGGGCGTGCGGGCCGCCGATCCAGGTCACCGCCAGGGCCGAGCGCGCGGTGTAGGTCACCGCGTCGGGGGCCCCCTCCCCCTTGCCCGTGAACAGGTCCCAGCTCCGGGAGCCCCGCGCGAGGCGCCAGCGCTCGCGGTCCAGGGTGGAGGCCGGATCCGGCCCGACCATCGCGTAGACCCCGCGCCGGCAGCAGATGACCACGCCGTCCTTGCCATCGGGCATCTTGACGGCGTTCACCCGGTCATAACCGACCTCGTGATCCCACAGCGTGGGCTGGAGCCCATCCGGGCTCGGGCCCTTGGGCCAGATGTTGCCGCGGTCGTGCGGCCCGATGCCCCCGAGGAGGGAGCGGGCGCGGTACTTGAGCTGGTCGCGAATCCCCATCCCGTCCCTCTATCACGACCGGCGCGCCACGGCGCCGGGCTCCGCCGGATCCGCGTTGGCGGCTCCCCCGTGCTGGAAGCGGTAGCCCATCCCGCGCACCGTCTCCAGGCACCCGCAGGCCAGCCCGAGCTTGCTGCGCACGCGCTTGACGTGGGTGTCCACCGTGCGCGTGTTCAGGTGCGGCGGCATGTCCCAGACCTTCTGGAGCAGCTCCGCGCGCGAGCAGAGCCGACCAGCGTTGGCCATGAGGAAGGCGAGGAGCCGGTACTCGGTGAGCGTGAGCTCGATCTCCTCCTCGCCAACCCAGACGCGGTGCGCGGCCCGGTCCACGCGCACGGCGGGGACGGCGGCCGGGCTCGGCGAGCGGACCTGCGGGGGCAGCGAGCGTGAGGGCGCGGCCTGCGCAGCCTCCAGCCGCCGGGCGACCGCGCGCAGCCGCAGCACGAGCTCGCGCATGCTCACGGGCTTGGTGAGGTAGTCGTCGGCCCCGCTCTCGAAGCCCGCCACCCGGTGGCTCTCGTCGGCGAGCCCGCTCAGCAGGATGATGTAAAGCGCCTCGGTGCGCGGGCTGGCCCGCAGGCGCCGGCACACCTCGCGCCCGGTCATGTCGGGCAGCCGCACGTCCAGCAGCGCCACGTCCGGCTGCTGCTCCTGGGCCAGGCGGAGGCCCGTCGCCCCGTCCCCGGCGGCCAGGACGGAGAAGCCCCCGCGGCGCAGGACGTGCACCAGGAGCGTGCGGAGATCCTCGTCGTCCTCGATGACCAGGATCAACTGACGCGGCCTCGAACGATCTCCCTCGTCGTGCATCCCACGAGCATACCCGAAGCGGCGTGCTACGTTGTTCGGGTGATCGGATGCTGATCCTCCTGCTCAGCTGCGCGCGGCCCGTAGACGACGCGCGCGCCTATCCCGAGGCGCTCGCCGCCGTCGCGCGCGAGCCCTCCCGCGCCGCCAGCCTCTGCGCGCCCATCACCCGGGCCGAGCTGGAGCAGGACTGCGTGCTGGCGGGCGCGGAGGCCCTGGCGAAGACGGATCCGACCGGCGCCCTGACGCTCTGCGCGGGGCTGCCGGAGGGGGTCGGCCGCGACGAGTGCGCCTTCCAGGTGGCGGAGCGCAGCGCCGACCCGAGCCGCTGCGCCGAGGCCGGGCGCTTCGCCGACGACTGCCGCCTGCACCTCTGGAGCCGCGGGCTGCGCGAGCTCATCCCCGCGGGCGCGCTGCCCGGTGATCTCGAGGCGAAGGCCGCCGAGGAGCTCGCCCGCTACGGCCTCGACGCGGAGGACCCTCGCCCCTGGTCGGCCTTCTACCGGGATCTGCTGGGGCGCCGGACCCCGCTCGACCGCGCCGCATGCCAGCAGGCTCCCGCCGGATTCCAGCGCGAGGCCTGCGCGCAGACCGGGCTCCAACTCTACAACGACCGCCTGAACATGGCCCGCGACCGCCACCTCGTCCGCTGCGATCAGCCCGAGCTGCCCGCGCTGCTCCAGACCACCCCCGACCCCGAGCTGGACGCCCTGCGCGCGCGGCGCTGGTCGGAGCTCTGCCCGTGATCGGCCTGCTCGGCCTGCTGGCCTGCGGGGGACCTCGCCCCGAGGACGCGCTCACCTGGCGGGAGAGCTGGGAGCTGCTGGGCGCGCTGGAGGACGGCACCACCATCGACGCCCGCGCCTCGGTGGGGAACACGGGGCTGCTGCGCGGGCAGGGCCACCTTCGCCTGGAGCGCTGGAACCCGCACGAGGGCGCGATCATCACCGGCGCGGACGCCCCGCCGGGCGTGGTGACCCTGGACGACGATCGGCGGAGCCTGCGCATGGGACGCGACGGCGTCTGGCGCGAGGACGACGGGAGCTGGCGTTACGCCCTGGTCGGCGCCGAGCTGGGGGCGACCCTGACCCTGCTGCCCGAGCTGGAGCCCGCGCCCCCCGCCACCACGCTGGAGGGCGGCGGGCAGCGGTCGGCGGAGGCCCCCGTCCCCCTGGGCGAGCTCACCGGCTGGCTGGAGAGCGGCAAGCGCGGCGGGCTGATGCGCGGGCGCGGCGTGCTGGTCCATCGAGGCGGCGATGGGCGAGCCCAGGGCGCGCGTCTGGCGGCCTGGGCGCTGGGGCCGGGCCTCGGGATCGGGGTGGACACCGAGGGCGGGCTCACGCTGGGCTGGGCGGGGGTGGACGGCAGGCTCCTCGACGCCTCCGACGCGAAGCTGAGCGGTGACGCGGAGGGGAAGGTGACCCTGGACTTCCGCCCGGCCTCGGAGGTCTGGGTCACGCTGCGCCCGCGCCCCCCCGCCGGCGAGCGCGACCCCTACGAGCACCTGCTGGGCTTCGAGCGCGCCCTGGCCGGCTGGCTCGCCCCGGTGGAGCCGCGGCGGCTCACCCGCGCCCTGGCCGAGGTCCATGTCGGGGACAGCACCCGGACGGTGCCAGGGCTGATCCTGCGCGGGGGGGACTGAGGGGCCGCAGCCCGCGGCTACCTGCGCCGATCGCGACCAGGGCCCCTCGACGACGACGCGAGCGGGGCTATCTCCATGCCATGCTCGAGCCCCGCCCCCGCGATCTGTCCGGCCTCCCCCCCGAGGACGCGCCCTTCCTGGCCCCGCACACCGACCCTCGCGGCGCCTTCTCCAACCCCTGGATGGCCCACCCGCCCCGCGGGCTGTCCAAGGTGCTCCGCTGGAAGCTGAAGAAGAACCCCTACGCCGCCGCGAAGAAGGATCGGCCGCCCATCCCCGTCCACGCGGACCCCCGCGGCGCCTGGGAGAGCCTGCCCTCCCCGCGCGTGCAGTGGCTGGGCCACGCCTCCGTCCTGGTCGAGATCGACGGGCTCACGGCCCTCATCGACCCCATCTTCGGGCGCGCCGGCCCCGTGGTCCCCCGCCTGGTCCCCGCGCCGCGCCTGCCCGAGGCCCTGCCCCGCATCGACGCCGTATTACTGACCCACGGTCATTACGACCACCTGGACGTGGCGAGCTGTGAGGCCCTCCGCAAGGCCAACGGCGGGGATCTGCTCTTCCTCTGCCCCGTCGGGCTCGGGGCGAGCCTGCCCCGGGGCGCCCGCGTGGTCGAGCTCTCCTGGTGGCAGTCCGTGACCGTGAACGGCGTGGAGATCTGCCTCGTCCCCGCCCAGCACTGGCACCGCCGCGGGCTCCACGACATGAACCGCGCGCTGTGGGGCGGCTTCGTGATCCGCGGGAGCCGCGGGCTCTACCACAGCGGGGACACGGGCCACTTCGGCGGCTTCGCCACCATCGGGCGGGTGTTCCCGGACCTGGACGTCGCGGTCCTGCCGCTGGGGGCCTACGAGCCGCGCTGGTTCATGCACCCCCAGCACATGGCGCCCGAGGAGTCGGTGGCGGCCTGGGCCGCGCTGGGCGCGCGCCACCTGCTGGGCATGCACTGGGGCACCTTCGATCTCACCGACGAGCCCTGGGATCACGGGGCCTGGGAGCTGCTGCCGCCCGCCATCGCCGAGCGCGGGCTGAACCCGCGCCACGCCCACGTCCTGGCTCACGGGGGCGCGCTCTCCTTCGGCGAGGCCCACGCCGTCCAGGGCCCCGCCGGGGTCCCCGGGCTCGGCTGATCACTCGACGTAGCCGAGGCTCCGCAGCAGCTCCTGGTCGGCCTCGCTCATGCCCTCGAGCGAGGTGGTCCCCTCCCCGCCGGCCTCGGGCGCGCCGCCCAGATCCATCCCCGCCGGGAGCGCGTCGAAGCGGTTGCCCAGCGCCTCCAGCTTCGCGCGCTCCTCCGCGGGGATGTGCCCCGCCATCTCCTTCATCATCGCCAGCAGCAGCGCGGGCGGCGCCTCCCCCGCGGCCACCAGATCGTGCAGCTCCTCCGGGTCGGCGACCAGGTCGTAGAGCTCCCACACCCCCGGGCCCTTCTTCGGCGTGTAGATGAGCTTGAAGCGCCCATCGCGCACGCCGCGCACCTTGCCGGTGACCCCGGCCACGTAGCGTTTGGGGTTGGTCCCGAAGAAGGAAGTGTCGCTCTCCAGGAAGGCCGGGCCGGGCTCGGCCTTCGCCAGATCGACCCCGTCGATGCCCCCCTCGATCTCCAGCGGGACCCCCATCATCCCGAGCAGCGTGGGCATCAGATCGATGGAGCGCACCTGGCCCGACACCCGCTCGCCCGCCGGGACCTGGCCGGGCCAGCGGATCACCAGCGGGATGTCCAGCCCGGGCTCGTAGAGCATGTCGCCGTGGTGGTACCAGTAGCCGTGATCGCCCAGGTGGTGGCCGTGATCGGCCGTGAAGACCACAATGGTCTCTTCGCTCAGACCAGACTGGTCGAGCATGTCCAGCAGCCCGGCGAAGGCGTCCGCGCTGTGAGCGACCTCACCCGAATAGAGCCGTCGGGCCGCGGCGTTCTCCGCCTCGGGCAGCGGGTTGCGGAAGATCATGGCCCCGCGCGAGATCCCGGCGGCCTCCGGGTCGTTGACCTGGGTGTCCTCGGTGGCCCCGGGCGGGCGGTAGGGCCAGTGGGGGTCGAAGAGGTGGATGTAGGCGAAGAAGGGGCGCCGCGTCTCGGAGATCCACTCCTGGGCGGCCTCGAAGGCCACCGTCGCGTCGGTGTTCCCGTCGAAGCGCCCGATGCGGCGCAGGGTCAGCGCGTCCAGCGCCGTCACCCAGCCGGTGAGCCTCAGCGGGCCGTAGGGGCGCGCCAGCTCGAACCAGCTCCAGAACTGGTCGAAGCCCTGCTCGAAGCCGCGTCCCGGCGAGATCCAGCCGTTGTGGACGAAGGCGGCGGTGGCGTAGCCGCGCTCGCGCAGGAGCTCGGCCATCGTCCGCTCGCGCGCCCGGAGCCGGTCGGTGAGCACCCGCACCCCGTGACCCGGCGGGTAGCGGCCGGTGAAGATGGAGGCCACCGACGGCGTGGTCTTGGGGATGACCGTGATCGCGTCCTCGTAGACCCGGCCCTCCCGAGCCAGCCGGGCCAGGGACGGCGTGGAGAGCTCGGGCCTCCAGGGCTCCAGGTGATCCCGGCGCAGCGTGTCCACCAGCACGAAGAGCAGGTTCGGGCCCTGCGCTGGCGGGGGCACCGGGCGCATGAACCCGAGCCCGAAGAGCAGCGGCACGTAGGCCACCGCCGCCAGGCCCAGGAACGGGCGGAAGGCCACGGCCCCCAGGAAGACCGGCATCACGGCCATCGTCGCCAGGAACGCCAGCTTGTCGTCCAGCGGGACGTGCAGGCCCGGCGCCCGCCCCCAGAGCCCCAGCAGGGCCAGCGCCACCGCCAGCAGCCCCCGCGCCCGCCACCCGCCCTTCCAGGCCAGGAGGAGCGCCACCGGGATCACGCCGAGCGAGCGCAGCTCGAAGCGGTCATCCACCCACCAGCGGGCGAGCCCCACCCCGCCCAGGTAGAGCGCGACCAGCGGCAGCCGCGGCACCCAGAGCCCGAGACCTCCCCAGAGGGCCGCGTTGACGCCCAGGATCGCCAGCGTCCACAGCAGGGCGACGCCCACCCGCGCGGGGCTGGCGTCCTGCATCAGCCAGTCCCAGGGCAGCATGCAGGTCGCCTCGTACAGCCCGACCAGGAGCCCCAGCCCCAGCGTCTCGAGCCCACGATCTCGGTTCATCCTCTCCTCCCGAGCCCTCTGACGCTCCCCAGCCCATAGGCCCCGAGCAGGGCCACCCCCAGCGCGAGCCAGGCCAGCGTGTCCTGCAGCACCGCCGAGAGCCGCAGCGTCACCGCGCCCCCGCCCACCCACAGCAGCCAGCCGGAGGCGAAGGCCAGCACCACCCCGAAGCGGGCCAGGGCGAGCCGCCCCACCCGGGCCGCCACCTCATCCGCCCGCGTCCCCAGCGCCTGCCGAAGGTGCTCCGAGATCACCAGGGCCGGCGCGAAGATCTGGAGCGCCGCCGCGATGAACATCAGCCACCAGAGCCGCTCGTGCCAGCGCCCCGTGGTCCAGGCCACGACGAAGGTGTAGTCGATGCCGTTCGCCGAGATCCCGCAGGTCCAGGCGAGCCCCACGTAGCCGCCGACCAGGGCCAGCAGGGCCGCCGACCAGCTCGAGGCCACCCCGCTCCAGGGCGCCCGCGCGATGACCTGCAGCCCCAGCCCGGTCGCCGCCACCACCCCCAGCACGCCCAGCTGCTGCGCCCGCCCGTAGAGGTAGGACGAGCAGAGCCCGAGCGCCAGCGGCAGGAGCTGCGCCCGCCAGCGCCCCCGCGCCAGCAGCAGCCCGCCGAGCAGCAGCAGCGTGCTCCCGATGTGGGCCTCCGGCGGGAGCTGGCGCCCGAGCCCCGCCCCCAGCGCCGTCAGCAGGGCCCAGGGCGTGAGCCCCGTGAGGAGCAGGTGGCCCAGGCCCGCCAGCGCCGCCGCCAGCAGATCCGCCTGCGCGGGCTCCCGGCGCGCCCAGCCCGCCCCCACGTAGGAGCGCACCCGAAAGAAGTTGGCGTCCAACACCGACAGGTGCTCCAGCGCCGCCCAGGCCGCCAGCGCGCTCAACACCAGCAGCCCGACCCTCCCCGGCGTCAGCGCCCCCCGTCGCCAGATCGCCACCACCGCGGCGCAGATCACGCCGGTCGCCCCGATCTCCGCGGCGTTCTGGAGCACGCCCGAGTTGTCCAGCCCCGGGTGCAGGCACAGCAGCAGGATCCCCGCCCCCATCACGGCGCCTGGCCAGGCCTCCTCCGGGTCCCGCCGCCGCGCGAACCCGAAGGCCCCCCCCAGGGCAGGCACCACCCAGGTCCAGGCGTAGGGATCGACCCCGCCGCCGCGCTGCTCCATCAGCTCCATCCAGCGCGGGTAGATCGCGCCCTGCACGGCCCCCCAGGCGAAGCCCAGCGCCCCCGCGAGCCCCGCCGCCAGCGTCACCACCACGCCCACCAGGGTCGAGAGCGCCCCGAAGCCAAAGCCCGGGCCGGGGCGCTCCACCGCCGGACCCGCGTGACCGGACCAGCCCCCCAACGCGCCCGGCGCCACCATGCGCGCCCAGGTCCGCTCGCCCGGGATGGAGGGGCCGACGATCCCCAGCACGGCGCTCGCCAGCAGGCGGACCACCGCGATGGGCGTGCGCTCGTAGCTCCCCGCGACCAGGTTCGCCGAGCGACCGATGAGCAGCGTGGGCACGTCCATGCCCTGAAGGTGGCGACCGTCCGGCCCGTGCCCGTGGTCGCCCACCACCAGCAGGTCCATCCCCTCGGGGAGCCCCGCCCGGATCTGGCCGATGGCCGCGTCCGCGTCCGCGAGGCTCTGGGTGTGGGCCGCCGGGCGGCGCTTCATGCGGTGCGACTCCACGTCGTGCCAGACCCAGTGGTGGACCACCAGATCCGCCTGGCGCGCCGCCTCCAGGCCCAGGGCGACCTCCGTGCCCCTGGGCGGCTCGGGCACGCGCACGTCCTCGTCCGTGTCCTTCAGGAACAGGCGCAGATCGCCGGTCGAGACCATCGCCACGCGCAGCCCGGCCGCGCGGGCGTCGCGCAGCAGGTTGGAGCCCGTGCGCGCCCCGCCGACCCCGAAGTTCTCGAAGGGCGCGAAGAGGTCGAGCACCGCCCGCCCCGTCAGCGCCTCCTTGACACAGGCCGTGGTGAAGCGGTCCAGGCAGGGCTCCAGCTCCACCCGCAGCCCCTCGGCGGCGAGCGCAGAGAGCTCGGGGAGATCCTCGAGCTCCGAGACGTCCAGCGCGTCGAATACAAATATATATAGTTTTCTGCCGTGCGCGCCCCGCGTGACGGGCGTCTCCGCACCCTCGACCTCCTGGGCGCGCGTGCCCTGGCCGAGGGCCGCCGCCCAGCCCAGCGAGAGCGCCACGGCCAGCAGGAGCAGGCCGAGGAGCGCGCGGATCGGCGACGGGAGTCCAGACATCCCCAGGGCCTAACCTGCGCCCCGTCCGGGCGTGGGCCAGGCAGGAGGGGCTCCACGCGGCCCGGCCCTGCGATACACTCTCCCCATGTCCACCGCCCTCGCCCTGCTCGTCGCCGCCCTTCACCTCTACTTCCTCGTGCTGGAGATGTTCCTCTGGCAGAAGCCGCGCGGGCTCAAGACCTTCCGCATGAGCCCGGAGCAGGCGGCGGCCACGGCCACGCTGGCCAAGAACCAGGGGCTGTACAACGGCTTCCTGTCCGCAGGTCTGGTCTGGGGCGTCGCGGCCGGGCCGGAGCTCTCGCGGAGCGTGCTGACCTTCTTCCTCGGCTGCGTCGTCGTAGCCGGGGCCTACGGGGCCGCCACGGTGAACAAGCGCATCCTCTTCATCCAGGCCGCCCCCGCGGCGGTCGCCCTGGCCACCCTGTGGGCCGGATTCTGACCTTGCCCCTCCTTTCTCCCCTCGATAAGGTGCTCTCATGAGCCTCGCCGCCAGGAGCCGATGGGCCGACCTGCCCCCCGACGTGCCCGTGCCGCCGCCGGGGCAGGACGAGCTGCCGTTTGAAGATGGGGAGCCGATGGAGAGCCCGAAGCACCGGGATCAGATGATCCTGCTGATTGACACGCTGCAGCGTCACCTGGGAGACCGGCCCGACGTCTACATCGGCGGGAACATGGGCCTGTACTACAGCGAGCTTCAGGCCAAGAACAACGACTTCCGCGCGCCGGACTTCTTCGTCGTGCTGAACGCGGTCCAGGATCGCGAGCGCAAGAGCTGGGTGGTCTGGCAGGAGGAGGGGCGCCGCCCGGATCTGGTGATCGAGCTGCTGTCGAGCTCGACGGAGTCCACGGATCGCGGGCGGAAGATGCAGATCTACGCCGGTCTGGGCGTGGCGGAGTACATCCTCTACGACGTCGAAGACGAGCGCCTGGAGCTCTACCGCCTGACGCTTGGGTCCTATGAGCGCGTCCCGCCGGAGCCGGACGGGGACGTGGTCTCCCAGGTGCTCAACCTGCGCCTGGGGGTCGCCCCCTGCTCCCACCTGACGACCCAGGGCCGCCTGTTGCGCTGGAAGCTGCCGAACGGCGAGCTGCTGCCCACGGGCGACGAGGCCGCGGAGGCCGAGCGGCAACGCGCAGAAGCCGAGAAGCAACGCGCAGAGGCCGCCGAGGCCCGCGCCGCCCGCCTGGAGGCCCTCCTGCGCGCCATGGGCGCCGATCCCGGGGAGAGCTGATGACGCCCCCCACCCGCCCCGAGGCCTACGCCTTCGAGGACGACGCGAAGAAGCGCGAGGCGCCCCAGACGGGGGAGCGCATCGTCTCCCGCCACCGCGCCTGGAGCTCCGCGCTGGAGCAGGCCGAGGTGCTGCTGCGCCGCCTGGAGGTCCCCGAGCCGCTCATCGCGCGCGCGCTCGGCGAGTCGCGCGATCCGGCCGCCAGCGCCGATCTCGGCCCCCGCGGCCCCGCCCAGCTCCGCGAGCTGCGCAGCCTGCTGGCCCAGTACGCCTCCGACGTGATCATGAACGCCGGCTGGTATCAGTCCAAGGTCCGGGAGTTCGAGCGCCGCCTGCGCAGCTTCCAGGCTCTGGCCGTGGTCTGCGCGCTGATCATCCTGGGCCTCTTCGGCAAGCTGGCCATGGACGCGCCCCCGCCGGACACGGTGGACTCGTCCACGACCTGGATCGCCCAGCTCTCGCTGTTCGGGACCCTCTTCTTCGGCCTGCTCAAGACGCTGGCCATGGGCACGAACCTCAAGCGCCAGCTGACCGCCTTCTGGGAGGCCGGCGCCGACCTCAAGGAGGCCCTCTACACCTTCGAGCACGCCTGGAAGGGCAAGCTGGACACCATGCCCGATCTGCTCGGGCCCGACTTCGCGACCGCCCTCTACGAGGAGCTGCGGAACGCGCGGACCATCGTCCGCAAGGAGCGCGCCGCCTTCTTCGAGGCCTACGCCTCCCCCGAGGAGATCCTCGCCGTCCCGCAGTCCATGATGTCGGAGGCCGCCGCCAACGCCAACGTGATGGTCGCGGCCCGCACCGCCAGCAACAACGAGCGCGTCTCGCGCCAGGCGGCGACCGCCAAGGACATCGCCGACGAGCGCCGCCGCGTGATCGAGGCCAAGGCGAAGATCGGCGCGAAGGAGAAGGCCATCGAGGAGGCCCGCGCCGCCGGCCTCGACACCACCGGCTACCAGTCCGAGCTGATCATGGCCCGCTCCGATCTCGAGCAGGCCAGCCGCGCGCTGCGCCTGAAGCTGAAGGTCGCGCGCCTGAACCCGGACTGAGCCCGCGAGCGGCGGCGTCCCTGCGCATCGGATAAGGGGCCGGGTCTGGAGGTTCCCCATGCCCAACCCCGCCATCCCCCGCGACGAGGTCCATCGCCTCGCCGAGATCTGCGGCAACGATCCCGCCGGCCACTCGCCCACCGCCACGCGCCTGCTCAAGGATCAGCGCCGGCTCTCCCGCTTCTTCGAGGAGAACGCGGGCGGTATCGGCCCCATCCCGGCCCAGGTGGCGCTCTACATGCTCTCCGTGACCCTGCGTATCTTCGAGCAGGTGGGCGGGCGCATGGCCAAGGTCTCCACCGAGACCCTGGACCGGGCCGCATCCAAGGTGGACCGCTACACCGACGCGGTCCTGCCCCCCGACAAGAAGCTGGCCGAGCGCGCCCGCGCCATCGAGGATCGCGCCCAGCCGCACATCCTCGACGAGATCCTCTGGGCCCTCTACGACCGCTCGGAGGAGGAGAAGAAGGAGGGGGAGAGCGATCTGGACCCCCAGCAGTCGGCGATGATCTACCTCATGCTCTGGACCGCCGTGGAGGCCCTGGACGCCAGCTGGCGCGCCCCGGCCAGCCTGAACCAGGGCTGATCCGCCGCCCTCGCCCGCCTACCAGCGCGCGTGGGCCAGCCGCACCGTGTAGCCGTCGCAGCTCGCCCCCGCGGGCAGCGAGACCAGGGTCTGGTCCGTCGCCCCGGGCGCCAGATCGGTGAGCACCGCCACCCAGGAGCGGTCGCAGGCGATCTCCACCTCGGCGCGCTCCACCGCTCGCGCGGCCCGGTTCTTCCCGCGCACCTGCACCTCGACGCGGCCGTCCGGCCAGCGGGTGGCGGTGGCGCCGAGCTCCAGCCAGTGCCCCACGTCCAGCGCGCGATCCCCGTGATCGGGCTGGGGGACCAGGAGCAGCTCCTCGCGGCGGTGATCCACCGTGGCCAGGAAGCGCCCCGAGACGTTCAGGCCCAGCAGGCCCACGGCGTGCTCGCCCGCGCAGGCGTCGCAGACCGAGACCGTGACCCCCTCGACCTCCATCCCGCCGATCCAGACGCGCTCCAGCAGGACCAGGCGGGTGCGGCGGTCTCCACCGGCCGTGTGGACCGTCACCTCGGGCGCGTCCGGGGGGACCCGCACGCCGAGGGCGTCGAGCGTGGCGGTGTCCAGCGTGGTCAACGTCGCGCCCGTGTCGAAGAGCATCCACACGTCGCGCTCCACGCCCGCCGGCCCCTCCACCGTCACCGGGATGGAGAGCGTGCGCCCCTCCCCCTCGAAGGGCAGGGCCACCTGATCCGCGGCCACGGCGATAGCGGCGGTGACCGGCTCCACCGTGAGGGGCTCGGCCTCGGGCGGGGGGGCGCGGGGCGAGCGCAGCGCGGGGGTGGCCGCGTCGATCGCGTTGGCCAGGGCCGGCTCCACCGTGAGCCCCAGCGGGAAGAGCAGCGCCGAGACCCCCGCGTGCAGGGCCAGCGCGCGCTCATCGGGGAAGAAGAGCGGGAAGCCCACCGTGAGCCCCAGCGGCCAGAGGCTCGCCGTGAGCAGACCGCCCGCCCCGCCGCGCAGCGCCAGCGTGAGCGCCACCATGGGCAGCCCCAGCAGCAGACCCACGCTCACCCCCAGCTCGGCGGCGGGCGCCTGACGGAGCGCGCCCGCCCCCAGGAACAGGGCGAGCCCGAGGCTCCCCGTGAGGAAGGCCCACAGCCCGGCGAGGATCAGCGGCACGCGGCGCACGCGAGCATCTACACCGTTTCGCCTCCACCTGCCCGTCTCGCGCGCATCGGATAAGGGGGGCCCCCTTTCGGGAGGGCTCATGACCGAGCGTCGCGCGACGTACTTCTGTGTGGACATCGAGTGCAACGGGCCCGTGCCCGCCCTCTACGACATGGTCTCCATCGGCGCCGTCGTCGTGGCGCCCGACGCGAGCGGCGCGCTGCGGCCCGGCGCGGAGCTCTACCTGGAGATCCGCCCCCAGGCGCCCCGCTACGACCCGGGCGCGGCCCGCATCCACGGGCTGAGCCTGGAGCACCTGGAGAAGAACGGGCTGCCCCGCCGCGAGGCCATGGAGCGCCTCACCGAGTGGGTGAAATCACACACCCTCCCGGGCACCGAGGCCGTCTTCGTCGGGCACAACGCCCCCTTCGACTGGTCCTTCATCGCCTGGACCTACCACGCCGAGGACATGCGCAACCCCTTCGGCTACAAGGCGCTGTGCACCAAGGCCCTGAGCATGGGCGCGCTGAACCTGCACTGGCTGGACACCAACAAGGAGATCCTCGCTGAGCGCCTGAGCCTGCCGGCCGAGGACCGCAAGCAGAAGCACGACGCCATGTACGACGCGCGCTACCAGGCGTTGATCCTGATCCGCCTGCTGGAGCTGCTCGCGCACGGAGGCGCGGAGGCTCAGCGCTGACGGCGCCGCAGGAGGGCCAGCGCCCCGACCAGGAGCCCCAGCGCCCCGCCGGGCCCCGCGCCCGCGCCGCTGCACCCGCAGCCCTCGTCCTTGGGCGGCTCTCCGGTGTCGTCGCCGGCCCCGGTCTCGCCCGAGTGCGGCTCGCCGGTCTCCCCGGTCTCCCCGGTCTCGCCGCTGTCTCCGCTGTCTCCGGTCTCCGGGCTGGCCTCGCCCAGCGGCTCGCCGTCGGCGAAGACCTCGACCAGATCGAGCTGGATCTCCCCCTCGGCGCGCAGCGTCACGTCGTGCCAGTCCTCGCTGGCCAGCACCACCAGCTCGCCCACCTCCACCGTGCCCACCTCGATCCCGCCGAGGGAGAGGGTCATCGGCCCCGCGGCCTCGCCGACCGCGCGCAGGCTCCCGCCCTTGAAGCTGAATCGCAGGGTGTCGCCAGAGCTCAGGCTGTAGCCCCCGCCCAGGCCGTCGGTCGCGTCCTCGTAGGTGGCGCAGTCCCCGCCCGCCGCCGCTGAGCACTGCATCAGGTGGGTGTCGGCCTCCAGGCGCTGGTATCGGGGGAGCTGGTGCCAGCTCTCCGCGCGATCGTCGCTCCAGAACACGCCGTCCTGGGTGCCCAGCAGGAGGGTGCCCGTCTCGGCGAAGCCCTCGTCCAGCCACACGGCGAAGATGGCGCGGCCGACGCTCTCGCCCACCGCCGCCCAGGTGTCGCCCCCGTCCTCGCTGCGCCAGAACTGCCCCTCGCGGTTGACCAGGAAGAGCGTGCCGTCATCGGCCATGCTGAGGTCGCGCACCCGGCCCGTGGGCGGGCTCGCGGGTGAGCTCCAGCTCTCGCCGCCGTCGTCGGAGAGCACGACGCCCACGCTGGTGGACGCGAAGAGCAGGCGGCTCCCCACCCCCGGCGGCCAGGCCACCCCGCCCGCGGCGGTCTCCGCCTCGCCCTCGTAGATGCGGGTCCAGCGCTCGCCCGCGTCCGTGGAGACCAGCATGCTGGCGGGCTGATCGGTGATCGCCACCAGCGCGGGCTGGCCGCCCACCGTGGTCTCGAAGAGGTCGCGCGGCGCCGCCTCCTCGGCCGCCTCCATCACGCTGTCCATCATCGTCCAGGTGTCGCCCCGGTCCTCGCTCCAGGCCACCCGACCCTCGACCCCGTCGCTGGCGTCCTCGCCGAGCACGTAGAGGCGCTCGCCCATGTCCCGGAAGCGGCGGACGCGCTCCATCGGGACCGAGAGCGCCGCCCAGGTCTGCCCGCCGTCCTCGCTGCGATACGGGTCGTTGCTGCCCGCGTAGTAGACCACGCCCGAGTCCTGGAAGTCGTGCGCGGGGCTCACGTCGTTGGAGTAGGCGCTCTCCACCCCCACGGCCGAGCCCGCCCAGGTCTGGCCGCCGTCCGAGCTCACGCCCACGCCGCCGCCGTAGCCTGCCCGGAAGACCGTCCGATCCTCGGGATAGCCCGGAGAGAGCGCCACACCCTTGCAGTAGTCCTCGGGGAGGATCTGCGCGTCCGCCCAGCTGCTCCCCTCGTCCTCCGACCAGGAGAGCCCCTGGAAGCCCGCCACCAGCAGCAGGTCCTCCTGCCAGTAGAGCCCGGCGAAGGCCTCGTCCGCCGACTGGGCGTTGCCGACCCCGCCGTACTCGACGTCCACGCCGGTGTCCAGCAGCGTCCAGCTCTCGCAGCCGTCGTCCGAGACGAAGATGGCCTGCTCGCCGCTGGTCGCCAGGAGCCGGCCGTCCTCCTGGGCGATCAGCACGGGCACGTCGTTGGCGTACTCGCCCCCGATCTCCACGGGGAGCGTCTCGCAGGTGTCCCAGCTCCCGCCGTCGGCCGAGATCCTGAGGATGCTGTGGTCCGTGCCCACGTAGATCACGCCGCCGACCTCGGCCACGGCCCAGGGCGAGCGCCCGCCGGGCATCCCCTCCTTCAGCAGCGTGAAGCTCTCCCCGCCGTCCGTCGAGCGCCACAGCGCCGGATCCCGCGTCACCGCCACCGCCACGCTCGGGTCGTCCGCGGCGAAGGCCACGCCCCGCACCCCCGCCCCCGCCGCGCTCTGCGTCATCCCCGCCACGTCGTCCAGCGAGCCCGCCAGCACCCCGTCCCGCGTGGCGACGAGCACCCGGTCCCCCGCCAGGGCGAGCGCGTTGGCCTCCTCGACCGCGAACGGCGGGTCCTGGTCGAGCCAGCTCTCCCCGTCGTCCGAGCTCCACAGCGTGCCGTCCGCCGCCAGGAAGACCGCCCTGTCGTCGGTGGCCGCCCCGTCGATGATGTCGTCGTCCTGCAGAGGGCTGGCCACGAAGTCCCAGTGCGCGCCGAAGTCCGTGCTCACCATCAGCGTGGAGATGTCGTGCGGGTCCTGCACCAGCCAGGCCCGCCCCTCGCTCACGAGATCCGGCGGGGCGGCGAGGGCGACCACCAGATCGTGGGGACGGTGGGCCAGGGCCGGTGACGCGCCGAGCGCCAGCAGGAGGAGCGGGCTCATGGGAACACGACCTCGACGCCGCTCTCCTGACCCTCCGTCACGGTCAGCGTCTGGTCAAGGCGGCCCCGCTTCGGGTGCCAGACGTGGACCCTGGCCGGCGCCACCCCGAGGCCGCTCAGCCGGGCGATCCCGCTCGCGTCGGTGACCGCGCCCGCCGCGCCCAGCACGATCCTGGCCCCGCTGCAGGGCTCCGGCGAGCACGCCAGCGTGAGCATCCCGCTGCTGGGGAGCTGCACGCCCACCATGCCGCCCGGGGGGAGCTCCCGCTGCTGCAGCGGCGCGGCGTCGGGGGCCGCCTCCACATTGCGCAGCGTGATCCCCCGCGCCTGGCCCGCCGCCTCCCGCACGGACAGGGCCGAGCCGGGCGCGAGCACCAGCAGCCGATCCCCCATCCCGTCCTTGGCGATCTCCAGCTTCCCCGCGCTCGGCGTGACCTTCCCCGCGATCTCGTCCACCCACACGGCGGCGCCCTCGACCGGCCCGTCCGCCGCCCGCACCGTCACCGCCAGCCCCCCCGAGGGCGGCGGCGGCTCCGGCGGCTTCTCCCGGCGCTCCTTCGGGGCGGGGGCTCGGGGCGCCACGCCCGACCCGGAGCAGGCGGCCAGCAGAGACAGCAGGATGGTCGTCGGCAGCACGGAGCCTCCCCTGGGCGCTCAGCGCCCTGAGCGGGCACGATATACGATAGCTTTGTGATCGGCGCCCGGAAGGCGCGCGAGCCGGATCCCGCTCACCGTGACCTGGCCCGTGAACAGGTGATCCAGCGCGAAGAAGGGCGCGTCCGGCCAGCCCCCGCCCGAGGGCCAGCTGGCCGCGAAGATCCCGTGGCGGTGAAGCGGCGTGTCCATCCCTCGCGCCCGCAGGGCCCGCCAGGCCGAGCCCCAGGGCACCCCGTTCAGATCCCCCGCGGCCAGCGCGGGATCCCCCGCCCGACAGGGCCCCCAGTCCAGGGCCATGCGCCCGTCCTCCAGGTGCCGCGTGAGCTCGGCGATGTACGGCACGATCCCGGTCGCGTCGTAGGGCGCGGGCGGCGGGGCGTGGATGCCCAGCAGGCAGAGATCCGCCACGCGCACCAGGGCCACCGGCATCTTCATCGTCTCGCTGCCGATCTGAGGGGTCACCTCAGCCTGACACCCAACCTGCTCACGACAGAAGACGGCCGTGGCGTGGCTGGGTCGCGGCATGGGGTCGTCGAAGTCGTCGGCCACCCGCACCAGCCCGGGGATCTGCTCCGGCCGCCGCTCGATGACCACCAGCACGTCCGGCTCCAGCGCCGCCAGCGCCTCCTCCAGCATCCCCGGCCGCGGGTCCTCCCCGAAGGCGTTGACGTTCGCGCTCACGAAGCGCAGCCCCTCGCCCTCGGGCTCCCGCAGCGGCGCCCCGGAGAGCGCCAGCCCGACGGCGCCCAGGGTGAGCGCCGCCGGCAGCAGGTCCCGCACCCGCGCCGCCAGCAGCAGGGCCCAGGGCCCCCAGAGCGCCAGGATCCACCGTGGAGCGGCCAGAAACCCCGCCTGGAGCGCGTGCGGCCAGACCTGATCCTCCGGCATCAGCGCCGCGAGCCCGAAGCACAGCGCGATCCCCAGCGGCGGCGCCATCACCCACAGCGCGCGGGCCCGGACGCTCCAGCCTCCCGGATCGAGGCGGGCTGTCCAGCGACGCGGGGGAGCCTGCGGGGGGGAGGCCGGGGAGCGCGACATGGCCGCGCAGCGTGCCCCGGCGAGCGGCGAGGCGCAAGCGCAGGCGGCGGAGGCCGCGGCCGGATATGAGTTTGGGACGGAGAGCGCAGGCCGAGATGAGCCGGACGCACGTATGGCTCCTGCACCGCGGCGCCCCGCACGACCAGCCCGGCGTCCTGGGCATGTTGCGCGCGCTCGCCGCCCAGCGCGGGCGCCTCCCCCTCTGGCTCGCCTGGAGCGGGCCCCTCGGCGCGTGGCTGTGGGGGCGCTGGTGGGCCGGGCGCCTCCTCCCCGGCCCCGACCCCAGCCGCGAGCACGCCGAGATCCAGGCCCGCAAGCTCGGTGCCCTCCTCGGCGAGCGCTACGCCGTGCGCGCCGTCTTCGGCTTCGGGGAGGACGGCATCGAGGGCGCCGGCGCCCACCTCGGCCCCCGCGAGCGCGTGATCGTCGTGGACATGGCCCCCTGCGGCGGCGCCCTCGCCCGCGCCCGCCTCGCCCGCACGACCGCCGAGATCGAGCGGCGCGGCGCGCTCCCCCTCCTGGGCGGACCCCTCCACGCCGACCCGGGCTACCTGGAGGCCGTCGCCGAGACCCTGCGCGCCGCCATCGCCGACCTCCCCCGCGGCGCGCGCTACGAGCTCGCCCTGGTCGGCCTCGACCTCTGCCCGCCCGCCCGCGAGGAGGACGCCTACACCGTCGTCAGCGCCGCCGCGACCCTCGCCGGCGAGCTGCGGCTCAGCGTCCCCGCCCGGACCAGCTTCCTGCCCGGCCCCAGCCCCCGCTCGGGGACCGCCCGCGCCGCCCTGCGCGAGGCCCTGGGTCGCGCCCCCGAGGCCCTGATCGTCGCCCCGCTCAACGTGACCTGCGAGGGCAGCGCCGGCCTCGCCGAGCTGGAGCGGCTCCTGGACGAGCTGCGCGCCCGCGCCCCCCAGGTCACCGTGCTCCGCGCCGCCACCCCCGGGGCGAGGCCCACCTTCGTGCGCGCCCTGGCCGCCGTGGTGGAGCGCGCCGAGGCCGAAAAGGTGTAAGCTCCCCGGCGTGTCGCGCGTTGCCGGTCGGCGGCGCGGTCGCCAAGGGAGGTCTCTTGTCCAGGAGACGATGGCTCGGATGGGTCGCCGGAGGCATGGGCCTCGCGACCTTTGGATGCATGAACCTCTTCTTCTGCCCGACCTCCTGGCTCACGGACGGGATCTGGGTGGGCGAGTGCCCTTCGGGCGACGTCGTCCCCACGCTCAACGCGAGCGTCAGCGGGCTCGGTCGCGGGACCACGGGCAGCGTCAACATCTCCGCCGACGGGCACTACACCACCAACGACGCCGACGACGATCGCGTGACCACCATCCGGCGCCTCGACGCCGAGCTCGCGCTGGTGGACGCCACCGGCAAGGAGACCCCGCTGGAGACCGAGGACGGCTGGGACGGCTCCGACGGCTACCTGTGGGCCTCGCTGCGCCTCCCCCAGGTGCCCGACGGCGACTACCTGCTCCGCGTGCGCGGCGACACCGCGGCCGGCGAGGCGAGCGTGGACGTCCCGCTGCCCCTCTACGCCCCGGCCCGCGTCCACCTCATCACCGATCGCCCGCTCTACGAGCCCGGCAACACCGTGCAGTTCCGCGCCCTCGCCCTGCGCGCCCGGGACCTGAGCCCGCTCGAAGGCCGGCCCGGGACCTGGACCGTGCTCGACCCGAGCGGCCTGGTCGTCCTGGAGGAGAAGGCGCCGAGCGGCGACTGGGGCGTGGTGGCGGGCAGCTTCCCCCTGGACACCGGGGCCCCCTCGGGCGACTGGACCGTGCGCTGGACCTCCGGCGCCGAGACCGGGCAGGCCGTCTTCCGCGTCGAGCCCTTCACCCTCCCCCGCTTCCGGGTCGAGGCCCGCGCCGACCGGGACGCCTGGTTCGCCGGGGATCAGCCCGTGCTGCGCGGCCGGGTGGTCTACAGCTCGGGCGCCCCCGTCTCCAACGCCGGGCTGGAGATCGACTGGCGCGTGGACGGGGCCTGGCCTCCCCCCACCCGCTGGACGCAGGCCGGGGCCGAGGGCGCCCTGCCCGTGCGCGCGCAGACCGACCGCGACGGCGCCTTCGTGCTCAACCTGCCGGTCGTGCCGGCGGACCTCCAGGGCCAGGCGCGGCTGGTGGCGCGGATCACCGCCACCGATCCGGCTGGCGAGCGCGTGGCTGGCGCCGCGCAGGTCCTCCTCTCCCAGGATCGCATCCAGGTCCAGGCCGAGACCGAGCTGGCCGAGGGCCTCGTGGAGAAGGCCAACAACCGCGTCTACCTGCGGGCCACCACCGCCGCCGGCCAGGTGCTCAGCCGCGCCCAGCTGCTCATCAAGCGCGCCTGGGACCCCACCGACCCCGGGACCCGCGTGGAGACCGACTCCGACGGCGTGGCCACGGTGCAGCTCACCCCCGGCGCGCCCGTGAACATCGTCGTCCCGGCGCTCCCCTACCGGCCTCCCCCGCCCCCCCGCGCGGTGGAGCGCGAGAGCGCCCGCGAGCTCTTCGTCCCCAGCCAGCCCACCCTGCAGGACCTCCTCGGTCTGGACCGCTGGGAGGCGAAGCTCGCCCCCTGCGCGCTGTGGGTGGACGAGGGTGAGGAGGCGCTGGAGCTGGTTGCCCGGGTCACGAGCGCGGGCCAGGTCCGGCTGATCTCCGACCTGGACAGCCCGCTTCGCCGCTGCGCAGCCCGCGCGCTCGCCGGAGAGCGCCTCAGCCCCGACCGCGAGCGCCTCTACGAGCTCCGCTGGACCCTGCGCGCGCCGAAGCACCCCGCGGTGGAGTACACGCTGGGGAGCCCGGTCACCTCCACCCTCTCCGCGGTCGAAGGCGCCCTCACCCGCGGCGCCCTGCTCGCCCGCGCCTGCCTCACCGTGGAGCAGGAGGATGACGGTCTCGCCCAGATCCTGGAGCTGGAGGCCACCCCAGGCGCTCGCCGGGTGCGCGCGAGCTGGTCGGCAGACCCGTACGGCGGCGACCTCTCCCCCGCGGTGGCCGCCTGCGTGCGCCGCGCCTTCGAGACCGAGCTCGGCGGAGATCTCCTGGACGAGCCCTGGGAGGGGCCCGCCTACCTGGGCTACGCCCGGATCTCCGTGAGCGCCGTGAGCGCCGATGACGACCCCAACGCCCCCCAGGACACGGTCATGCTGGGCTACGAGCTCCGCGTGACCGCGCTCGGCGAGGGCGACCGCCCTATCGGCGACACCCTCCTCCGCATGCGGCCGGGCGCCGTGCCCCCCGTGCGCCTGCGCGCCGACCCCGTGCTGCCCAGGCCCGGCGACACCGTGAACGTCGAGCTCCTCCGCGGCCCCGACTTCTCGGGCGAGCTGCCGGAGAAGCTCGCGCTGACCAGCCCCACCTTCCCCACGCTGGAGGCGAAGCTGGACCCCGACACGCGCAAGGCCAGCTTCACCCTGCCCAAGGACGCCGAAGGCTGGTACGAGCTCTCCTGGGGCGGCGCCCAGACCCGCGTCTTCGTGCGCCCGGAGGACGAGCTCAGCCTGAGCCTGGAGCCGGACAACGATCGTTATGCACCCGGCCAGGTCGCTCGGATCACGGTGAAGACCCAGGCCGGCGAGCGCCCCGTGGCCGCGGGTGTCACGCTGATCGGCGTGGACGAGAGCCTCGGGCAGCTCGCGCCCCTGCCCGGCGCGGACGCCCTCGACCCGCTCCGACCGCGCCCGGACACCCCGAGCCCGGCCTTCGGCGTGCTGGACGGCGCCGCGCTCACCATGGGCCGCGTGCGCGGGGAGAACGCCGCCGCCGCCGCCGTGTTGCGCGTCAGCCGCATCCCCAGCCCGCCCGAGCTGGACGCCGTGGTCAACTCCCAGGCCAGCGGCAGCTTCACGCCGCTGGAGCCGCTCACCGACCGCTTCTACCCGGTGCTGGCCGAGCTCTACGCGCTCACCCGGGACTGGGAGGCCAGCGCCCCCAAGGGCGAGCTCATGAAGCCGGAGAAGATGGCCGATCTCTGGGACGAGGCGCTGGATCGCGTGGAGGACGCCGGCGGCGCCGTGGAGGACGCCTACGGGCGGCGGCTGCGGCTCGGCCTCCTGCCCGCCTCCTTGCTGGAGCTCACCGATCCGCGCCAGGCGGTGCTGGACGGGACGCGGCTCCCCGAAGACGTCGAGGACTGGGCCCTCTGGGTCGCGCGGGAGAAGCCATGATCCGCCGGATTTCCTGCATCTCCCTCCTGCTCTGCGCTTGCGGGGCCGAGTCCGAGGCGCCGGCGCCGCCAGCGCAGATGTCGCGGGCAGAAGAGGAGACGCTGAAGGCGCTGGGCTACGTCGAAGGGGGGACCTACGCGAACGACGCTGCCGAGCCCGAGGCCGCCGGCACCATGGCGCCCATGGCCAGGACCGCCACCGCGAAGAAGGAGAAGGGCCGAGCCGACGAGGACCAGCGCGGCCCCGGCGCCGAGGCGAAGCCCGAGCCCGAGGCCCCCACCACCCGCGCCTGGTTCCCCGAGACCTTCCTCTTCGAGCCGCTGGTCGTCACTGACGCCCAGGGCCTGGCCACCGTGGACGCCCGCGTGCCCGACCGGCTCACCACCTGGCGGGTGCTGGGGCTCGCCGCCACGCGCGAGGGCGGGCTCTCCGGCGCCGTCACCAGCTTCCTGGGCACGCTCCCCGTCTACGTGGACCCGGTGCTCCCGCCCACGCTGATGTCCGGCGACCAGCTCAACCTGCCCGTGCAGGTGGTCAACACCACCGGCGAGGCCCGCGAGGCCCGGCTCAGCGTCAGCGCGCGTGGGGCGGCCAGCGGCGCGGGCGGCGGGCTGGTGCGCGTGCCCGCCTACGGCAGCGTCGTGGTCTCCGTCCCCGTCACGGCGAAGGGCGCAGGCCAGGCCACGATCTCGGCGACGCTGGAGGGCGCGGACGCCATCGAGCGCACGCTCAGCGTCCTGCCCACCGGCCGCCCCCAGGAGCTCACCCGCGGCGGCACCCTGGCCGCCCCGCGCACGCTCACGATCAGCGGCCCGGCGGATCTCGACCCGCAGAGCGCCCGCGTCCGCCTGGTGGTCTACCCGGGCGCGCTCTCGCTGCTGCGCTCGGAGCTGGAGGACGCGCTCTCCCGCGGCGGCGCGCCGGGCGACGCCTACGCCCTCCTGCTGACGGGACAGGGCCCTGACCTGCTCCGCAAGCTGGGCGAGGAGCCGGACGCCAAGGCCGCGCGCGCCCAGAGCCTGCTGGCCTCCCAGCGCGCCCTCCGGCACACGATGGCGCCGGACGTGCCCACCTCCGCCCTCTTCGCCGAGGCCGCGCTCGCCCACCCCGAGAACCCGGTCATGGCCCGGCTCGCCGACCGCCTGCTGATGACCCTGGCCACCCAGCAGCGCCCGGACGGCAGCTTCGGCGGCGAGGACGGCTGGACCGTGCAGCGCCTCCTGATGATGACCGCGGACGCCTCCGCCGCCTTCCGCGCCAGCCGCGAGCGCGGCGCCGAGGCCCGCCAGCGCGCCGACCGCGCCCTGCTGCGCGCCAGCGGGGCCTTCGAGCGCCTCACGCCGCAGATCCAGGACCCCTGCACCGCCGCCGCCGTGCTCCAGAGCGGCGCCGCCCCGCCCGCCCTGGCGAAGAAGCTCCGCGAGACGGTGCGCGGGGCTGTCCAGACCCGCCCCGACGGCAGCCGCTACCTGCCCGCCACCGAGGGCGCGGTGCGCTCCGACGGCCTCCCGCTCACCGAGCTCGAGTGCACCTCCCTGGCCATCCTGGCCCTGAACGGCGACCCCGAGACCCCCTGGCTCGCCGACCTGGGCGCCACCGTGCTCGCCGGCTGGCACCCTGGCTGGGGCTGGGGGGACGGGCGCGCCAGCCTGCTCGCCCTGCGCGCCGCCCTGGCCGTCTTCTCCGAGCCCATCCCCGAGGGCGTGCAGGTGAGCCTGCTCCTGGACGGCCAGCCCGTGCTCCAGGGCGCGCTGAGCGGGGACCGGCGCAAGGAGGTCGTGGTGCTCGACGCGCCGGCCGCAGGGGCCGCGGGCGAGCACACCTGGACGGTCCAGGCTACCCCGGCGGTGCCAGGACTCGGCTACCAGCTCGCCCTCCAGAGCTGGGTGCCCTGGACCGGGGCCGTGGCCAGCCCGGGGGCGACCCTGGACGTGGTGGTGCCCGAGACGCTCGCCCGCGGCGCCCCCGCCGAGCTGATCGTGCGCTCGCTGGCGCCCGCCGGCCTCGCCCTGGTGACCGAGCTGCGGCTCCCCGCGGGCGTGACCGTGGACGAGCCCCAGCTGGACAGCCTGGTCTCCGAGGGCAGGCTGAGCGGCTGGGAGTCCGAGGATGGCCTGTTGACCCTGCGGATCCCCGCCCTGGGCCCGGGACAGCTCTCCGACCTGCGCCTCCGCGTGATCCCCACCCTCTCCGGCGCCCTGCAGAGCGGCGCGCTGACGCTCTCGGCCGCCGGCGCGCCCGCGGGTCAGGCGCTCGTGTCCCTCGCGCCGCGGACCTGGCGCGTACGCTGAGCGCGAGGGGCGCGACTCCATCTGAAAAATCCGCTCGCCCTCTTGTGCCGAACACCCGTTTGGTCTAGAAGGATCTCGGGTGGAGGTGCGTATGGGGTCTGCCGGAGCGGCGTGGGTCGTCCAGGTCTTCTACGACGGGGACTGTCCGCTGTGTAGCAAGGAGATCGCGCTGCTCAAGCGCATGGACCGGCGTGAGCGCGTGCTGTTCACGGACATCGCGGCGCCGGACTTCGATCCGGCCGCGCTCGGGCGCTCCTGGGAGGCGCTGATGGACCGCATCCACGGGCGCCTGCCGGATGGGACCTGGATCGAGGGCGTGGAGGTCTTCCGCCAGCTCTACGCCGCCGTCGGGCTCGGCTGGGTGGCCTCGCTCATGCGGCTGCCCGTGATAAGCTGGCTGCTCGACTGGTCCTACGAGGTCTTCGCCAAGAACCGCCTGCGCTGGACCGGCCGCTGCCTGGATCAGGCCTGCACGCTGGAGCGCGCGGGGGCCTGATCACACCGAGGGAGCGCTGTTGATCCCGCTCGTCGATGTGCTCACCCGCACCAGCCGGTTCTTCCAGGAGAAGGGGATCCCGTCCGCGCGGCTGGACGCCGAGCTCATCCTGGCCGCCACGCTGAAGCTCGACCGCGTCGCCCTCTACCTCCAGCACGACCGCCCGCTGACCGAGGCGGAGCTGGAGAGCCTGCGCCCGCTGGTCCGCCGCCGGGGCAGCCGCGAGCCGCTGGCCTGGATCCTCGGCACGAAGCACTTCTGGAAGCTGGAGCTCGCCTCGCCGCCCGGGGTGCTGGTCCCCCGCGGGGACACCGAGACCCTGGTGGAGGCCGCCCTCAGCCTGCTGCCCGAGGACGAGGAGCTCTTCGTGGCGGACGTGGGCTCGGGCACCGGCGCGGTGGGGCTCTCGCTGGCCTGGGCCCGGCCGAAGATCAAGCTCTACGCTACGGATCTCAGCCCGGAGGCCCTGGCGGCCACCCGCGAGAACACCCAGCGCCTCGGGCTCGCCGAGCGCGTCGCCGTGCTGCGCGGCCCCCTGCTCGACCCCATCCCGACGAAGCGCCCCATCGACGTGGTGGTCTCCAACCCGCCCTACATCCCCAGCGCGGAGATCGACGCCCTCGCGCCCGAGATCCGCGATCACGAGCCGCGCCTGGCCCTGGACGGCGGAGCGGACGGCCTCGACGTCTACCGCAAGCTCATCCCCCAGGCCGCGGCCCGCGCGCGCCGGGCCGTGCTCGTCGAGGTGGGCGACGGGCAGGCGCCCGACGTCGCCGCGCTCATGGAGGCGGCGGGCCTGCGCGAGGTCCGCTCCTGGAAGGACCTCTCGGGGACGGATCGGGTCGTGAGCGGCCTGCGCTGACGCTCAGACCGTCGCCCACTTCCCGAGACCCACGGACGGGATCTTCTTGAGCACCGTGGACTTCACGATCTCCGCGAGCACCGTGGCCCCGCCGAGCATCTCCAGCAGCTCGTCGCGGCCCTCAGACTTCGACAGCTTGCGGCGGATGAGGTCCGGCCTCATGTAGAACTTGAGGTAGGCCTTGGTCCGGTAGGCGCGGAGCTGCTCGGCCGTGAACGTCTCGGTCTCGAGCTGCGGGATCACGCCGCCGCCGTCGATGGTGTACTGCTTCCAGAAGTCGCCGGAAACGTAGCCGCGCTCCTGCGCGATGCGGTACAGGTCCGTCGCCGGCAGCGCGGTGGCCACCGAGAAGCTCGCCCAGTCCAGGCCCAGGCCCGCGGCGAAGTCGATGGTGCCCTCCACGTCGGCCGGGGTCGCGTCGTAGTAGCCGATCATGAAGTAGCCGCGGGTGTCCACGCCCTCCTCGCGGCAGATGCGGTAGGCGCGCTCGGTCTGCTCGCGCGTGATCTGCTTGTTCATGATCTTCAGCAGGCGATCCGTGCCCGCCTCCACGCCCATGTGGATGGAGCGCAGCCCGGCGGCCTTCAGCGCGCGCACGACCTCGCGGTCCACGGTGTCCACGCGGGCGCGGATGTTGAACTTCACCTTGAGCCCGCGGCGCTGGACCTCCTCGGAGAACTTCAGCATGCGCTTCTTGCCGATGGTGAAGGTCTCGTCGAAAAAGACGATCTCCTTGACCCCGTAGCGCTTCTCCAGGAACTCCATCTCCTCGACCACCAGATCCACCGAGCGGAAGCGGAGCTTCTCCGAGTAGACCTGGCTGCAGTAGCCGCAGTGCCAGGGGCAGCCGCGCGTCGTCACCATGGTGGCAAAGGGCTTCAGCAGCGTGAGGCAGTGGTAGTCGCTCACGGGCAGGAGGTCCCAGGCCGTCATCGGGTACTGGTCGATGTCCTTGGGCAGGGGGCGGGCCGGGTTCTGCACGACCTCCCCGTCCTTCTTGCGGACCACCGTCCCCAGCACGTCGTCCAGGCTGGATCCACTCTCCACGCGCTCGCAGATCTCCAGGAAGGTCTCCTCCCCGTCGCCCACCACCGCGATGTCGAAGCACTCCCAGGAGAGGGAATCCTTCGCGTAGATGCTCATGTGGGGGCCGCCCACCACGATGAGCGCGTTCGGCACCGTCGAGCGGACCATCTGCGCGATCTCGATGACCGCCGGCCAGCCGAGCGTCTTCGAGGTCAGCGCCACGATCGTCGGGTCGTACTCGCGCACCCGATCCACCGCGTCCGCCGGGTAGATGTTCTCGACGTGCAAGTCGATGATCTTCGTGGCGTAGCCGTGCTGGCGCACCCAGGCCGCGAGCCCACCGAGCGCGAGGCTCGGGAACACGCCGAGCTTCTCGGCAGCCTTCTTGGAGAGCGGCTGCTGGTCGGCGGCCTCGTGGTACTTGATGAACAGGACGCGCGTCTTCTTGGACACGGAGCCTCCAGGTACGCGGTGCTTGGACAGCTTAACATAGCACCGAAACCTCCATCGTGGCAGTAGGAGATGAGATCGATCTTGCGCGACGCGCGACCACCCCACAGAGCGCGATGGCGGGATAGCGTGGTACATCTCTGCTGGCGCGCGGGGCGCGCACGCCGTCTTCCACCCACCCGGGGACGCGAATGAGCGCTGTGACAGCGGGCATCGGGACAGGGGGCTCCGGGACAGGGGGCTCCGGTCCGCTGCTCCAGATCGAGGATCTCCGCATCTACTTCAAGATGGAGGCGGGGATCGCCAAGGCCGTGGACGGCGTGACCTACGCCATCGAGGCCGGCAAGACGCTGGCCGTGGTCGGCGAGAGCGGCTGCGGCAAGAGCGTGACGGCCATGTCCATCCTCGGCCTCATCCCCTGCCCCCCGGGCGTGCGGGCCGGCGGCCGGATCCTCTTCGAGGGCACCGACCTGATGACCTTGCCCGAGGCGGAGCTGCGGAAGATCCGCGGCAACCGCATCGGGATGATCTTCCAGGAGCCGATGACCAGCCTGAACCCGGTCTACACCGTGGGCGAGCAGATCGGCGAGGCCGTGCGCCTGCACCTCGGGATGAGCCGGAAGGACGCCCGCGACCGCGCGATCGAGATGCTCTCGCTGGTCAAGGTGCCGAGCCCGGAGAAGCGGGTGGACGACTACCCCCACCAGCTCTCCGGCGGGATGCGCCAGCGCGTGATGATCGCCATGGCGCTGTCCTGCTCGCCCAGGCTGCTCATCGCCGACGAGCCCACCACCGCGCTGGACGTGACGATCCAGGCGGAGATCCTGAACCTCATGCGCCAGCTCCAGGAGCGCACGGGCACCGCCATCCTCTTCATCACGCACGATCTCGGGCTGGTGGCCGAGATGGCCGACCACGTCGCCGTCATGTACGCCGGCAAGGTCGTGGAGTACGCCCCGACGGAGGCCCTCTTCGACGACCCGCGCCACCCCTACACGCGCGGCCTCTTCCAGAGCCGCCCCGTCGCCCACGCCCGCCGGGAGCGCCTCGCCGTGATCCCCGGGGTGGTGCCGAGCCCGCTCAACTTCCCGAGCGGCTGCCGCTTCCGCAACCGCTGCCCTCTGGCCTTCGATCGCTGCGCCGAGCGCGAGCCCGAGGTGAGCAGCGCGGGCGCCCGCCACCTGGTGAGCTGTCACGCCTCCGCGGCGGGGGAGGCCGCATGAGCGAGCCCCTGCTCTCCGTTCGCGATCTCCGCACCTGGTTCCCCGTTCGCCGCGGCCTGCTGGGCCGGGTGGAGGCCAACGTCAAGGCCGTGGACGGGGTGAGCTTCGACCTGCAGCCTGGCCAGACGCTGGGCCTCGTGGGCGAGAGCGGCTGCGGGAAGACCACCGTGGGCCGCACCATCCTCCGCCTGATCCCGGCCACGGGCGGGCGGGTCCACTTCGAGGGGCAGGACGTCTTCTCCCTCGCCGGGGAGCCGCTGCGCCAGCTCCGCCGCAAGGCGCAGATCATCTTCCAGGACCCCTACTCCAGCTTGAACCCGCGCCTGGACGTCGGCGCCATCGTGGGCGAGTCCCTCGCGGTCCACGGGATCGCCAAAGGCACGGAGCTGGAGGACCGGGTGGCGGCGCTGCTGGCGCGCGTCGGCCTGCTCCCCGAGCACATGCGCCGCTTCCCCCACGAGTTCTCCGGCGGGCAGCGCCAGCGCATCGGCATCGCCCGAGCCCTCGCCCTGAACCCGCGCTTCATCGTCTGCGACGAGGCCGTCAGCGCCCTCGACGTCAGCATCCAGGCCCAGATCATCAACCTCCTGGAGGAGCTCCAGCAGGAGATGGGCCTGTCCTATCTCTTCATCTCGCACGACCTCGGGGTGGTCAAGCACATCTCCGATCGCGTCGCGGTCATGTACCTCGGGCGCATCGTCGAGATGGCCGGGGTGGACGAGCTCTACGAGGACCCGAAGCACCCCTACACCCGGGCGCTGCTCTCGGCCATCCCGCCCGTGCGCCCCGGCCAGCGCCGCGAGCGCATCCCGCTCACGGGCGAGGTGCCCTCCCCGCTGAACCCGCCCCCGGGCTGCGCCTTCCACCCGCGCTGTGCGCTGGCCATGGACCGCTGCCGCCAGGGTGAGCGCGTCCCCGAGTACCCCACCGGAGAGGGCTCGAACACCGCCTGCTACCTCCTGGATCCCGGAGGTCGGTCGTGAGCGTCTGGGACATGCTGGGCAGGGTCGTCTATGGCGGGCTGGTCCTCGGGGGCTTCTGGCTCCTGGGGAGCTGGCTCGGCGGTCTGGCCAACCTCACGCTGGGGCGGACCCGCATCGAGCCGCAGCTCCGCGTGGCCATCTCCCGCGCCATCCCGGCGGTCGCCCTGGGCTTCGGCGCGCTGGCGGCCCTCTCGGTGATCGGCGTGGACACCCGCGCCCTGCTGGTCCTGCTGGCCAGCCTGGGCCTTGGGCTGGGCCTCGCCCTCCGCGATCCGCTGGCCGACCTGCTGGCCGGCGTGCAGCTGCTGAGCGAGCGCCCCTACGCCCTGCACGATCACGTCCGCGTCGGGCCGACGGCGGGGCGTGTCCGCGCCATCGGCCTGCTCGGCACCACGCTGGAGGGCGAGGACGGGGCGCTGATCCACGTCCGCAGCGCCACGCTGCGCGCCGGTCCTTTGGAGGTGCGGCGTCCCCGCGCAGAGCCCGCCCCCGCGCCCCCGCCACCGCCCACGCCGGAGCCCCCGCCGCAGGTGGAGCCGCCCGAGCCTCAGGACGAGCCGACCCGCGAAGCCTGAGCGCGCGCCACGCGCGCCACGAAGAGCGGACCGTTCCAGGCGCTGCGATCGGCCCGCCGAAGGTCGCGCTCCGCCTGGGTGTCTGCAATGGTCCCCGCGGGCGTGTTCGGGCGCTCCCCCGCGATCCAGGCCGCGATCCGCCCGCCCTCCTGGAGCCGCTCCGCGGCGAGCCCCAGCAGCGACGACTCCGCCCCCAGCACGCCCGGCGCCAGCGCCGTGAACGTGCCCGCGGGCTGGTCGCGGAGCACCTGATCCGGGCTCGCCTGCACGAGGTGGACGCGCTTCGCCGCCCTCACCAGGGCCCCGTGCCCCCAGGTGGAGAGCTGGGGCCAGGCCTGCTCCGGATCGCCGATCTCGCCGGTCAGCGCGAAGCGGACCAGGAAGCTGCGGGCCGGGACCGGCTCGGCGAGACCGTCGAGGAGCCGCTCCAGCCAGCGCGCCGGGGGAGGCTCCACCCCGAGCCCGCGCAGCACGGCGCTGGAGAACCAGGCGCGGGTCGCGGCCCGCCAGGCGCTCCTGTCCAGGCGCTCCCGGATCAGCGCGCGGGCGGCCTCGGGGTCGGCGACGCCCAGCAGCTCGTCCATCACGCTCTTCGCCCCCAGCAGCGGCAGGACGCGGAGGCGGTAGCCCTCCAGGTGGCGCTCCCAGACGCCGCAGGTGGCGAGCCCGAGGCGGATGAGCTCCTCCCGCGCGTCCCACCAGGCCCGGCAGGGCTCGGAGAGCGCGGCGCGGATCAGGTGGTAGTAGAAGACGCGCCGCCCGCCCGGGTCCAGCCCGAGCAGGCAGCGGTAGCCCTCCACGGGGAGCTCGCGCGCCGCCGCCAGCTTGAGCTCTACGAGCGCGTGCGCGCCCGGGTCGGCCGAGGCCCAGGTCACGGCGCTCGCGCCCGCGATGGCCAGGGCAAAGGCGAGATCCCCGCCAGGATCCGCGGCCAGCGGGTGCTCGCGCCCGGCCTCGCCCAGGGCCCCGACCACCACCGCCGGGTCCACCCAGCTCCACGCCGCCACAGGCCGGTCCGCGCCGCGCCGCGCCCCCTCACCCGAGGGCTCGCGCTGCTCGACGACCTCCCGCCTGCTCGTGAAGATCCCCGCCATGATAGGGCCCTTGAAGTTCCTGTATCCGCCGCGCGCTCCGCTGGCTATGCTTGGGGCAGTCCTCCTCCGCGGGGTGGCCGTGCCGCCTGCTCGCTCCTCTCCCTCCGCGTTCTCCCGCCACGCGCTCCACGGCTGGTCTCATGGCCAGGGGGGAGCCCGCTTCCCCATGACCTGCGCGGTCCATGAGGAGGGCGAGAACCTCGCGCTCTACCTGACCCCCGTGAGCCTGCCGCGCCTCTCCCGGGCGGTGGGCGCGGCCCCTGACGATCTCGCGCTGATCCTCCCGGATGGCGCCGACGCGCCGCGGACCTGTCGGTGGGACGCGCTCTACGAGCTGGAGCTGGAGCTGGACCTCGTCCACCTGCCGGCCCGGACGCCCGCCCACGCCCTCGAGGGGCTGGAGCTGCCCGTCCCCCTGCTGGCCGCGCCCGAGGAGGCCCTGCCCGCGGAGCTCGGATCGCGCCTCGCGCTGAGCGTGCAGGACGGGTGTCACGGGGTCGTCATCAGCCGCGACCAGGAGCTCCTGGCGCGCTGCCTGGGGACCGTGCTCGACGACTACCTCAGCGCCGTGGCCGGTGAGCAGGCCGCGGGCGCGCCGCTGGAGGGCGACCTGCTCCAGGATCTGCTCCAGCCCCAGCCCCCCGGGGCCTGCCTCGAGCTCAGCTTCCAGCGGCGCAGCCGGTACTGGCTCCTGGAGGCGACCGGGCTCGGCGACGGCGCGGGCTCCTCCTGGCGATGGGTGTGCGAGCGGGGCGGCGGGCGCTGGCGCGCGTGGCGATGGAGCGAGGTGGCGCCCGCATCTCAGCCGATCTGAGCCCCGAGAGGGAGGCGTGACGTCCAGGATCGGATTACCCTCGCCTGTTCGCGAGGGTGAAATGGTGAGTCGCTCCGAGCTCAGGTTGGTGGATGACGAGCACGCGCTCGACGCCATGCTTCACGCGCTGGCTGACGCGCCCCGCCTGGCCCTGGACACCGAGTTCCACGCGGAACACCGCTACCGCCCGGAGCTGATGCTGATCCAGATCGCCGCGCCGGACGGCCGCGTCTGGATCGTGGACGCGCAGAAGCGCCTCGACCTGAAGGCCCTGGCGCCCGTGCTCCAGCGGGTGCCGCTCGTGCTGCACGGCGGGGTTCAGGACATCGAGATCCTCCTGCGGGCGACCGGCGCGACGCCGACCCGGCTGCTCGACACGCAGCGCGCCGCCGCCCTCATCGGGCTGGGCTACCCGACGCGCCTGGGCGCGGTGGCCCGGCATGCCCTGGGCGTACACATGGACAAGGGCGCCAGCCTGACGGACTGGTCGCTTCGCCCCCTGGTCCCTCGCCAGCTCCAGTACGCCGCCGAGGACGCCGCGATCCTCCTCCCGCTGGCTGAGGCGCTGGAGCGCCGCCTCGGCGAGCTGGGGCGCCTGGGCTGGGCGGCGGAGGCGAGCCAGGAGGTCATCGCCGAGGCCCAGCAGCCGAGCCCGGAGGTGGAGAGCTGGATGGGCTGGGACATCGCCTCGCAGCTCGACGATGAACAGCGGCGGGCGATGCGCGCCCTCTTCGTCTGGCGGGACGCCACGGGGCGCGGGATGGACCAGCCCCCCAGACAGATCCTCTCCGACGCGCTCGCGCTGGACATCGCGCGCCGCCGCCCCATGACCATCGGCGAGCTCATCGAGAACCGCAGGATCCCGCAGGGGCTGGTCAAGCGGCACGGCGCGGCCATCATCGGCGAGCTACGCCGCGCCCAGGAGCTCGCCGCCCCCGCCCCTCGCCCACCCTCCCAGGACGAGCTGCTCCGCGCGCAGGCGCTGGAGCTCTGGGCGGCGGCGCAGGAGCGCACCAGCGGCCTCGCCCGAGCCCTGGTGCTCCCTCGCGCGCTCGCGCTCCAGGTGGCGGCGCGCGGCGCGGAGGCCCTCTCGGGCTGGCGCGCGGACGCGGTGGGCGACCAGGTGGAGGCCATCCTGGGCGGGCGCCTGGCGATGAAAATTGCGCACCAGGGCGAGATCAGCTTTATTCCTTGCTGATCGCGCATCGCGCCGCGTCCCGGAGAAGGATTTTGGGGAGGGGTGAAAATTTTTTTCCGAATCCGCTTGCGCCCCTGCGCGGGGCATGTCATAAATCAATCGTGAGCGCGAGCAAGCGGCTCGCAAACAGCGGTCTTCGCACAACGTCCACGAGTTTCGCACGCGATGAGCAAGCGCCCATCCGTGAGTGGTTCGTGACGTCTTCTTCGTCCTTCACCCCACTCCTGAGGAGAATCACCATGACCACGCTTCGTCGCCTCTTCGCGGATGAGTCCGGCGCCACCGCTATCGAGTACGGCCTCATCGCCGGCCTGGTGGCCGTCGCGATCATCGCCGCCCTCAGCTACCTCGGCGGTGAGCTCCAGGGCCTGTTCGTCTACGTCGGTGACACCGTCGGCACGGCCGTCGGCGGCTGATCAGACGGCCGGGGTCGGCTCTGCCGGCCCCGACTCACCGCGAGTCAACGACACGCAGATTCGTGCTCCTGCACGAGTCTGCGTTGTCGTGTCTGGGGCTCGCACTTTCTGAAGGAACCTGAACCGCAGGCTCTCTCCTCGCGAGCACTGCGAGCGAGGCTCTTCCATCGTCATGAACCTCGCGATGGCGAATGTCTCGTTCTCTGTACTGTGCGTATGCACCCTGGCCGTGTTCGCGGCCCTCTGGGATCTGACCCAGCGGCGCATACCCAACACGCTCATCCTGGTGGGCTTCGCGCTGGGCTTCGCGCTCCAGCTCCAGGCGGCCGGGCTGGACGGCCTGCTCCGCGGGCTCGGAGGAGCGGCGCTCGCCCTGGCCATCTACTTCATCCCCTTCTCGCTTCGACAGGTGGGCGGCGGGGACGTGAAGCTGGCGATGGTCTTCGGCGTGTTCCTGGGCTGGAAGCAGGTCCTGTCGGTGATCCTCATCGGGACCGTGCTCAACGGGCTCGTCGCGCTCACGCTGCTCATCGCGAAGCGCGTGCTGATCGCGCGCGGACGCGCGCTGCCACCGAAGCTGGAGCAGGTGCCGAAGGCGGTGGCCCTCGGACTTGCTCTTTTCTATGTGGCGCTCCGCAATCCCGGATGATGGTCCCCTTCTTCGGTCCTGATCCTGGGCGTGCGCGCGCGAACGACATATACTTCACAGAACAACACCTCTGGAGCCCCAATGGCAACCCGTCAGAAGACCGGCGGACGGACCAAAGCGACTTTCTTTCTTGCCGGTGCCTTCGTCGTCGCCATCCTCGTCGCCCTCGCCGTCCTTCAGATCGTCAAGGCCTACAAGAAGGACATCGAAGCGGCGAACAAGCCTCCTGAGACCATCCCCGTCGTCGTCGCCAAGCGCAACCTCTACACAGGCATCCAGCTCACGGCGGACGATGTGGTCGTCCGCGACATCACGCCGCAGATGGTCCCGCAGGACACCGAGGGGGCACAGGTGTTCCGCTCGCTGGAGGAGGTGCTGGGCCGCACGCCGCGGGAGCGCATCCTGGCCAACGAGATCATCCGCGGGGAGCGCCTCGCCCGCCGGAACGCCGGCGAGGGCCTGAACGCGATCATCACGCCCGGCAAGCGCGCGATGACCATCGAGACCGATGAGGCCTCGGGGCTCGCCGGCCTGCTGCAGCCGGGCAACTACGTGGACGTCATCGTCACGCTGCGGCCGGACGACGTCTCCGGTCGGGCCAGCTACGCGACGGAGACCCTGCTTCAGGGCATCCAGGTGCTGGCCGTCGGCAGCAGCCTGGCCCCGCAGGAGGCCAACAAGGAGGCCACCTCCGGCAGCCGCAGCAACCGCGAGGCCACGGGCCGCCGCACCCGCAGCTCGGCCACCCTCGAGCTGACGCTGGAGGAGGCCGAGAAGCTCGCGCTGGCCAGCGTCCGCGGCGAGCTCCACCTCGTCCTGCGCAGCGACGTGGACATCACCCAGCAGACCACCCATGGCCCGGTCACCGCCAGCGTGGTCATCGGCTGGGACACGGCGCCGAAGCCGACCACCCCCGCCGCGACCTCGACGAAGCCCTCGAAGCCCAGCACCCCGTCCACGCCAGAGGCCACGACGGGCGTGGAGATCATCCAGGGCAGCGACGTCGAGAACGTGCAGTACGACTCGAAGGGCCAGAAGATTCAGAAGAAGGGTCGCTGAGCCCGCCCTCTCCCCTCACCTCACGCCTCTCCCGGCTTTTCGCGAGCGTGCAGAGATGAAGCTGCTGAACTCCCTCGTCGCCCTCTCCCTCCTCGTCGCCGGAGGCGCCCTGACCGCGCCCCCGGCGTTCGCCGCGGAACAGTCCAGCCGCTGGCTGGACATCGAGATCGGGAAGTCCTACATCCACCGCGAGAGCCGGGAGATCGCCCGCATCGTCGTCAGCGACGGCGCGATCGCCGAGGTCAAGAGCCTCCGGCCCGGGCAGTTCCAGGTGCGCGGCGTGGCGGTGGGCTCGACCGACCTCTGGGTCTGGTACGCCGATGACCAGGACAACCCCGTGGTCTACCAGGTGACGGTGCACCGGGATCTCAGCGATCTCGTGCGCCGCATCGGCCAGGTCACCGGGGACGGCCGCGTCCGCGCCTACCCGCTCGACGAGCACATCGTCGTCGAGGGTGAGGTCCCGGACGTGGAGACGCTCGAGCGGATCGCCGAGATCGCCCGTAGCCACGACCCCGAGTTCGTCAACCAGCTCACGGTCTCCGGGGACCATCAGGTCCAGCTCAGCGTGGTGATCGCGGAGGTCTCCCGCACCGGGATGCGTGAGCTCGGCTTCGACGCCGGGCTCATCGATCTCGTCTACAACGCCCAGGGCAAGTCGGTCGGCTGGACCTCGCTGGCCGGCATGTTCTCCTCGGGCGTCACCACCGGCTTCGAGACCAGCAGCAACTCGCTCGGCTGGGTGCTGAGCGACACGGCGGTCCAGCCCTACTCCTTCGTGGCGGGCATCCCCACGGACATCGGCATGGTGCTGGGCGTGCTCAAGGCGCTCGAGCAGTCCAGCCTGACCAAGGTGCTCGCCCAGCCCACGCTGGTGGCGCTCTCCGGTCAGCAGGCGGAGATGCTCTCCGGCGGTCAGGTGCCCCTGGCCATCTCGCTGGAGGACACGGTCTCGCTGAGCTACCAGGACTACGGCGTGAAGGTCGTCTTCGTGCCCACGGTGCTGGCGAACGACGTGATCGACCTGCGCGTCTACGCGGAGATGAGCGAGCTCGACGAGGCCGCGGGCGTGGACCTCGGCAACAGCACCATCCCGGGCCTGCTGACCCGCCGCGCCGCCAGCCACCTGCGCCTGCAGAGTGGCATGACCTTCGCGATGGCCGGGCTCATGTCCGAGACCACGGGGTTCACGCGCTCCTCGGTGCCGCTGCTGGGCGAGATCCCCATCGTCGGCGCGCTCTTCCGCAGCGTCTCCCACGAGCGGGACGAGCGTGAGATGATCATGTTCGTGACGCCGCGCCTGGTCCGCCCCCTCGGCCCGGGCGAGGTGCCACCGCCGCCTGGACAGACGGTGGACAACAACCCCAACGACTTCGAGCTCTTCATGCTGGGGATGGACCAGCGTGCGGGCACCCGCACGGCGGAGCCGACGGGACCCATCGGACTGGAGCGCTGAACCGACCATGCGCCGATCTGCCGGACGCAACACTACGGTCGCCGTCGTCGGGGTAGAGCCCCGCGGCATGGGCCTCATCCGCGAGTGCCTGGGGACCGAGGCGGCCATCCCCTCCACCGCGACCCCTTACGAGGACGCGCTGAGCGTCGTGCGCAAGTCGCGCCCGCCCGTGGTCATCGTCGGCTTCGACGGGAGCGCGGAGGACGCGATCCGGCTCGGGCCGCAGATCGCGAACGAGCTCCCCGGGGTGACCCTGGTGGCGCTCTCCGAGCGCACCGACCCCGAGCGGATCCGGGCCGCCATGCGCTCCGGGTACCGCGAGTTCCTCGTGCTCCCCGAGGACGCGAACCTCCTGCGCAAGGCGGTCCGCGAGGCCGCGAGCTCGGACGTCGATGACGCCCACTCGGGCCAGGTCATCGCGTTCATCGGGTCCAAGGGTGGCTGCGGGGTCACCTTCCTGTCGATCAACCTCGCCGCGGAGATCTCGCAGATCGAGCAGGTCTGCGTGGTCGACCTCGACTTCTCGATGGGCGACGTCGCGGCCTTCCTCGACCTCCAGCCCTCGAACTCCGTGCACGACCTGATGCGAAACCTGAACCGGCTGGACGAGCGGATGCTGCGCGGCTCCGTCGCGGTCCACCCGAGCAAGGTCCACGTCCTCGCCCAGCCCACGGAGCTGACCGGCTCCGAGGAGGTCAAGGGCGACGACGTGTTGCGCGTGCTCTCCGTGGCCGCCGACGCCTACAAGTACGTGCTGGTGGACTGCGGCGGGCGCATCGACGAGGCCACGCTCACGGCGTCGAGCGTCGCCGACCTGCTCTTCATCGTGTGCACGCCCGACGTGCCCTCGGTCAAGAACGCCTGGCGCCGCCTGCAGCTGATGGATCGCCTGGGGGTGGAGCGCGACGCGGTGCGCCTCGTGGTCAACAAGTGGGAGAAGACCACAGAGCTCTCGATGCAGGACATCGAGACGAACCTGGGCGTCCCCGTCGCCGCCACCATCACCTACGACCCGATCAACTGCCGCAAGGCGGTGAACGCGGGCCGGCTGCTGCGGGACATCGACCGGCGCTCTCCGACGGCCAAGGACATCAGCGACGTGGTGACCCTGATCACCGAGGGCGCGAAGAAGGTGGAGCGCAAGGCCACCAGCACGCCCTTCTTCCGCTTCTTCAAGTAAGCCGCACTGAGATCTCTCCACTCCAGGTTTTACAGAGTCCCCTGGGAGCACCTCCATGTCGAGCTCGCGTCTCATCGATCGCGTCAGGGTAGCGCAGACCCGCGGCCAGCCCGGCGGGGTTCGTCCGCCGGGTGATCTCGTCGAGTTCGAGCGCCTGAAGAAGGATCTGCACAACGAGCTGCTCTCCCAGATCGACTTCGAGCACGTCGGCAAGGTGCCCCGCGAGGAGCTGGCCTCCCGCCTGCGCACGGCGCTGACGGACAAGGTGGAGAGCCGCGCCCTGCCGCTCAACCGCCTGGAGCGCGAGCGCCTCGTCGAGGAGATCCTGGACGAGATCCTCGGGCTCGGGCCGCTGGAGCCGCTGCTGCGCGACCCGGAGATCTCCGATATCCTCATCAACGGGGCGGGCACGGTCTACGTCGAGAAGAAGGGCCGCCTGTCCAAGGTGGACGTGCGCTTCAAGGACGACGCCCACCTGATGCAGGTCATCGACCGCATCGTCACGGCGGTCGGTCGCCGCGTGGACGAGACGCAGCCGATGGTGGACGCGCGCCTCTCGGACGGGAGCCGCTTCAACGCCATCATCCCGCCGCTGGCCCTGGACGGCCCGGTGGTCTCCATCCGCCGCTTCGGGATGGTCCCCATCCTGTCGGACGACCTGGTGGCCTTCGGCTCCGTGCCGCGGCCGATCATGGAGGTCCTGAAGGGCGCGGTACGCAGCAAGCTCAACGTCGTCATCAGCGGCGGAACGGGCTCCGGAAAGACGACGCTGCTCAACGTGCTCTCCAGCTTCATCCCGGAGAACGAGCGTATCCTCACCATCGAGGACGCCGCCGAGCTCCAGCTCCAGCAGAGCCACGTCGTGCGCCTGGAGACGCGCCCGGCCAACCTCGAGGGCCGCGGCGAGATCACGAGCCGCGACCTCGTGAAGAACTCTCTCCGCATGCGGCCTGACCGCATCATCCTCGGTGAGGTGCGCGGCGCCGAGGCCATCGACATGCTCCAGGCGATGAACACCGGCCACGAGGGCTCTCTGGCCACGGTCCACGCCAACAGCACGCGCGACGCGCTGGCCCGCTTCGAGACGATGATCGGCATGGGCATGCCGAACCTCTCGGACAAGAACATCCGCGAGATGATCGCCCGCGCGCTGGACGTGATCATCCAGGTGGACCGCCTCTCCGACGGCTCCCGCCGCATGCTGGCGATGACCGAGATCGTCGGCATGGAGGGCTCGGTCGTCACAACCCAGGACATCTTCACCTTCGAGCAGCGCACGGTGGACGACGACGGGCGCGTGCGCGGGACCTTCAAGGCGACGGGCGTGCGCCCGAAGTTCACGGGTCGCCTGCAGCGCAACGGCATCGAGCTCCACCCTGATCTGTTCCGCTTCAAGATGGACGTCTGATGCCGGAGATGTTCGTCGTCGTGCTGGCCTCGGCCGTCTCCTTCGTGGGACTGGCGGTGGCGGCCAGCTTCCTGTACTGGGGTCTGAAGACCCGCGAGGAGTCCGCGGCGCGCGAGCTCGCGCGGCGACTGGGGACGCTGGCGGAGAAGCCCGAGGATCGGCTCTTCCGCCTGCAGGTGCAGGACAAGGCGGCGGAGGCGCTGGGCGCCATCGGCGAGACGCTGGACGCGATCATCCGGCAGTCGGGCGAGGAGATCCTGGTCTCTGACCTGCTGGTGCGCTGCGTGGTGTTCGCGCTGCTCGGGTCGGTGGCCTTCATCTTCCTGGCGAAGAGCGCGGTGGGCCTGGTCGGCGTGATCTTCGGGCTGGTGCCCATCCTCATCCTGTCGAGCCGGGGCGCCGAGCGGGCGCGCAAGCTCTCCGAGCAGCTGCCGGACGCGCTGGATCTGGTGGGGCGCTCGCTCCAGGCCGGCCACGGGTTCTCGGACGCGCTCCGCATGTGCGCCGAGGAGATGCCGCTGCCGATCTCCGCGGAGTTCGGGCGCGTCTACGAGGAGCACCGGCTGGGGCGCGACTTCCGCGAGTGCCTGGGCTCGCTGACCATCCGCAACCCCTCGAACTTCGATCTGAAGATCTTCGTGAGCGCCGTGCTGCTCCAGCGGGACACCGGCGGAAACCTCATCGAGATCCTGGACAACATCGCCAAGACGGTGCGCGACCGCTTCGTGCTGGCCGCGAAGGTCAAGGCGCTCACGGCCGAGGCGCGTATCTCGGCCGTGATCCTGGGCCTCATCCCGATCTTCGTGACCCTGGCCCTCCTGATCATCCGCCGTGAGTACCTGAGCCCGCTGGTGACCGATCCGGTGGGCCCGTACATCCTCGGCACGGCGATCGGGCTCTTCGCCTCCGGCGTGGTGGTGATGGTCCGCCTCTCGCGCGTGGAGATCTGAAGATGGTCGACAACTTCGGGCTCCTCGCCGCGCTCATCGTCTTCGCCATCCTGGTGGTGGTGCTGAGCTTCGCCTTCGGGCTCCGCATGCTGCTCTTCCCCGAGCGCAGCGCGCGGGACCGCATCGCCGATCTGACCGGCGGCGCGCGTGAGGAGGAGCCCCTCTTCCAGACCGAGTCCGTGCGCGGCGCGGCCACGGCCTTCGGCAAGCTGGCCCGCCCCCCCGAGGACGAGGCCCACCTGCTGCGGAAGCGCCTCATCCAGGCGGGCTATCGCGGCCGGAACAACCTGGAGCTCTTCACGGGGCTGCGCGTGGTCCTGGCCTTCGCGGGCGCCGGGGGCAGCTTCCTGGTGCTCCGCACCGAGAGCGTCCTGCCCACGATCCTGGCGACCCTCTTCGGCGTCGCGCTCGGCTACTACATCCCGGGCATCGTGCTGGACAGCCAGCTCAAGGGGCGTCAGCAGCGGCTGATGCGCACCTTCCCCGACGCGCTCGACCTGCTGGTCAGCAGCGTGGAGGCGGGGCTCGGGCTGGACGCCGCCTTCCGGCGGGTGGCCAAGGAGATCGAGATGGCCGCGCCGGAGCTCGCGCGCGAGCTTCAGCTGGTCAACTACGAGGTGGAGGCGGGCGTCCCGCGCATCGAGGCCCTGCGCCACCTGGACACGCGCACGGGGCTGGACGAGGTCAACGCGCTGGTCAACGTGCTCGCCCAGGCGGAGCGCTTCGGCACCAGCGTGGCCCGCGCGCTGCGCGTGCATGCGAACCTCGTCCGCACCAAGCGCATGCTGGCTGCCGAGGAGCGGGCGGCGCAGATCTCGCCGAAGCTGACAGTGGCGATGATCCTGTTCATCCTGCCTTCGCTGTTCTGCATCCTGCTGGGGCCCGCGGGCATCAACATCGTCCGCAAGCTGATCCCCATGCTGGGCGGGGGCGGCGGATGAGGCTCCTCCTGCCGGCGCTGCTGCTCCTGATCGGCTGCGCGGCTCACGCGCGCGCGGAGGCGGAGCCACAGCCCGCCTGGGCGACGCCGGAGGGCAGAGACACGGCCCGGCTGGACGTTGTGCGGCTGCTGCTGGACAACGGAAACCCCGAGGGGGCGCTGACGCTGATCGCGAAGCTCCGCGAGCAGGGCTTCGAGGATCCCGAGCTGAACCTGCTCCAGGGTCAGGCCCTGGCGCGAACCGGGCTGCTGGACGACGCGCGAGCCCAGCTCTCCACCGTGCCGCGGCGCCACCCGGCCTACGGGGCGGCGCAGAACGAGCTCGGCATGCTGGAGATGGACGCGCGGCAGGTCGATCTGGCCATCGATCACCTCGAGCAGGCGACCCAGGCGGACCCGAAGGCGGCGCGCTACTGGAACAACCTCGGCTTCGCGCTGCTCACCGCGGGCAGGGCCGAGGAGGCGATCACGGCGCTGCGCCAGTCCGTGGCGCTGGACGGCTCGAACCCGCGCACGCGCAACAACCTCGGGTACGCCCTGCTGGCCATCGGCAAGGACGACGAGGCCTGGCGCATGTTCCGCTCCACCGGCACCGAGGCCGACGCCCGCTACAACCAGGGCGTGGGCTACGAGCTGCGCGGAGACGTCGAGGCCGCCGTGACGGCCTACGGGCGCGCGCTGGAGCTCGCCCCCGATCACCCACAGGCGCGCGCGGCCCTCGCGCGCGTGTTCCCGGCCGAGAGCCGGCCCGCGGAATCCCCCTCTCCTCTCCCAACGGAGTCCCCATGACCCGCACCCTCGCGGCGCTCCTCCTCCTCGCCGGCTGCGCCCAGCCGGTCCACCTGCAGTACGACTACGGGCGCTCCAACATGACGGCCTTCCGCACGCAGGCCGACCTCGGGCGGCAGAGCGTGGCGAACGCGCAGTACCCGCTCTCCGGTGAGGAGGGCCTCGCGCTCCGCCAGAGCGTGGTCAAGAAGACGACGGAAGAGAAGTCGGGCAAGGCCGAGCAGGTGGACAAGTAGGCGAAAATTTTTCGCCGCTCTGCTCGGATCGTGCTATGCTGAGCTCAGCAGCGACAACGGGAGGCGTCTTCATGCCCAACGCGCGGTCCCGGTGCAGGCGTGGCGCAGCGGCGATTGAGTTCGCGCTGTGCCTTGTCTTCGTCCTGATGCCGCTCTTCGCGGCGGTCATGGAGTGGTCCTGGTATTTCTACCAGGAGATGCGGGTCATGCACGTCGCGCGGGACGCGGCGCGCCTGGCCGTCTCCGACACCATCGTCGACGACAACCGCACGCACGCGGCCACCGACTGGGCGGAGATGCGGCTCGCCGAGATGAACATGGACACCTCGGATGACGGCGTCTCGGTCAGCCTCGGCGACGAGACGATCAGCGTAGGCGCCGGCACCCGCGACCTGCTCAGGGTGACGGTGAACGTGCCCTTCGAGGCCGTGACGGGCCTGCTGCCGGACGGGCTCTCTCCCCCGGCCTACCTCAACGCGGTCTACGCGATGGCGGCGCCATGAGGACCAGAACCGCTCGCCGAGGAGCCACCGCCATCGAGTTCTCGCTCGTCATGGCGCTGGGCTTCATCCCGTTCATGTTCGCCATCATCGACTGGAGCTGGTACTTCTTCCAGGCCACGCTGGTGAACAACGCGCTCCAGAACGCCGCGCGCGTCGGTGTGTCGTATGACCACACCTTGGACGGCGTTTGCCCCACCGACCGGGCCGAGACCGCGCTGAGCGAGGCGCTCTCCGGGTGGAACTTCCCCAGCGTGGACATCACGGCCGCCACGACCTCGGACATGTACGGAGAGGATCCGCCTCAGTCCGTCGAGCAGCTCACGCTGACGGTGAGCGTCCCCTTCGAGCCCATCGTCGGCAGGTGGTGGGCGCCCTTGACCATGGGCGGCACGGTGACCGTCCCCTTCGAGGTGCAGGTCGCCTGCTCCTGAAGCGAGGAGGTCGAGGACGTGAACCTCGCGAAGCTGAGGGGCGCCACCGCGCCCCTGCTGACGCTGGCGCTCGGGGGCTTCACGGCCCTGGCGGTGGCGTTCGCGTCTTTCGACGTGCTCTGGGACGCCGCCGAGGTGCAGGAGCAGGGCTTCCTCACCCGGCTGGAGCTGGTCACGGCGCTGGCCCAGCAGCCCGCGCGCTCCCTGCTGACGCCTCCGCCGCCCGAGCCGGAGCCCGAGGCGACGAAGCCCGCCCGCGCGCCCGAGCCGGAGCCCCAGAGCGAGGACCCGACCCTGGAGCCGCGTCAGCGCCTCGCGGAGCTGGTGAACCTGGGCCGGGTGGACGGCCTCTACGTGCTCGGGCACGACGATCAGCTCCGCGCCTGGGTGGGTCAGAGCGGAGAGGCCCTGGGCGCGCGCGCCCGCTCGAGCTGCGCGTCCTCGGCGAGCCTGGGCGATCAGCCCGTCGCCTCCCCGATCTTCGAGGCCCAGGGCGTGGCCTGGCGGGCCGCCTGCGCCCCGGTCCGCGGAGACCAGGGGGAGCTGCTCGGCTGGGCGGTGGCCCTGGGCGCGCCGACCTACCTCTCCGAGCAGGAGGAGCGCGGCGCGCAGACGCGGGCCCTCATCGTGCTGATGGGCTCGCTGGTCGGCCTCGGCGTGATCGTGGGCGTGCGCTTCATCCTCTCGCCCATCCGCGAGGTGGCGCAGGCCGCCGAGCGCATGGCGTCGGGCGAGCGCGGCGTGCGCATCCCGCTCCCCGGCGACCCCGAGATCGCGCAGGTCGCCAGCGCGCTCAACGAGCTCGCCAGCGCGGTGGAGGCGCGCGAGGACGAGATCCGCAGCCGCCTCGCCACGGTGGCCCAGCTCTCCAGCATGGTGGCCCACGAGGTGCGCAACCCGCTGCAGAGCCTGAGCCTGCTGGCCACCCTGGCCCGCACGGAGAAGGATCCGGGCGAGCGCGACGCGCTCCTGACCAGCATCGAGACCGAGATCCACGTCCTGGAGGGCGTGGTCCAGCGCTTCCTGCGCTCCAGCGGGCCGCTCCAGATCTCGCGCTCCAACGCCGATCTGGTCGAGGTGGTCAACAAGGCCATGGGGGTCGCGAACCCCCAGGCCCGCACCCGCCAGGTCGAGCTCCAGCTCGCCGCGCCCCAGCGCCTGCCCATGTCCATGGACCCCTCGCTGGTCCGGCGCGCCCTGGAGAACCTGCTGCTCAACGCGATCGAGTTCTCCGGCCAGGAGCCCCCGGGCCAGGTGCGCCTGGAGATCGTCCGCCGCGGGCGCGAGGCCGTGATCACGGTGGACGACAACGGACCGGGCGTCCCCGCGCAGGAGCGGGATCGCGTCTTCAAACCTTACTACTCCTCGAAGGCCGGGGGCACCGGCCTCGGCCTGGCCCTGGTCAAGCAGGTCTTCCAGGCCCACGGCGGGACCGTCCGCTGCGAGGACTCTCCGCTTGGCGGCGCACGCTTCGTCGCCACGCTGCCCATCGAAGAGACGCTGGAGGTGCCATTTGCACGCTGAGAGCAGCCCGAGGCTCTCCATCCTCGTGGTCGACGACAACCGCGTCGCGGCCGACTCCATGGCGCGCCTGCTCGGCCGCGAGAACCACCGGGTAGAGGCCTGCTACGACGGGCAGACCGCCATCGAGCGCCTGCACCAGCAGCCCTTCGATCTGGTCTTCACGGACCTGCGCATGGAGCCCGTGGACGGAATGGCCGTGGTCCGCGCCGCCCGCGCCTGCGATCCACCCGTGGACGTGATCGTGTTCACCGCCTTCGGCTCGGTGGAGACCGCCGTGGAGGCGATGCGGCTGGGCGCGCTGGACTTCCTCACCAAGCCCGTGATGGCCGACCAGCTCCTGCGGCGCGTGCGCGAGCTGCGCCGGGTGCCCGTGGACACGGTCATCTCCATCGTGGGCGACAGCCACGCCACCATCGCGCTCCGGGAGCAGGCCCAGAGCCTCGCCACGGTGCGCTCCACCGTGCTGATCACGGGCGAGACGGGCACGGGGCGCACGCACCTCGCGCGCTGGCTGCACCACCACGGGCTCGACCGCGAGCGGGCCCTGCTGGTCGCGCGCCCGAACCACCTGCCCTCCGACGACACGCTGGCCGAGGCGGGCTCGCTGCTGATCCCCGCGGTGGACGACTGGAGCCCCGACGCGCAGGCCTCCCTGCTGCGGCAGCTGGAGACCCTGGAGGCCGGTCGCCCCCCGCGCGTCATCGCCACGGCCAGCCCGGACGTGGACCTGAAGATGGCCCAGGGCCACCTGCGGCCCGAGCTCTACTTCCGCCTCGCGGTGCTGGTGGTGCGCCTCCCGCCCCTGCGCGAGCGCCCGGCGGATCTGGAGCCTCTCCTGCGGCACTTCCTCCAGATCCATGCCCAGGGCTCGGGGCGCACCCCGGTCATGCCCACCCCCGATCAGCTCGCCACGCTGGCCACGCACGGCTGGCCGGGCAACGTGCGCGAGGTCGCCAACCTGGCCGAGCGCGCGGTGGTCCTGGGCGGCAGCGCCTACGACATGACCATCAAGCCGTACACGGGCACGACCGGCGACCTCCCGCAGCTCGCGGAGGGCTTCAACCTGCCCGACCACATCGAGCAGATCGAGCGCGCGCTGCTGGTGCGGGCCATCGAGCAGACCGGCGGTGACCGCCCGGCGATGAGCCGCCTGCTGGGGCTCGAGCGCAACACGCTGCGCTACAAGCTCAACAAGTACAACCTGCTCGATCGGACGTGAGCGAGACCGCGCCAGCTCCCGAGGGCTCGCCCGCGCCTGGGCTGCCCGCGGATCCCGCGCTGCTCCGACGCGGGATGCTGCGGGGGATGGCGTCCAGCGCGCTGGGGCTGGGCGTGGTGGTGCTGGCCGTGGTCCTGGTCTCGCGCACCGAGCTCGGCCAGGGGGCGGCTCAGGATCTGCTGGAGCGGGCTCGCTGGGAGCGCGCGCTGCTGGCCTCTCTGCTGATGAGCGCCGCTTTCTTCTTCATGGGCCTGCGCTGGCGCAGCCTGATGCCCCCAGGCCACCGCCCTCCCGCCCTGGGGCTCACGGCCATCCTCCTGGCGGGGCTGCTGCTGAACTACGCCTTCCCCGGCCCGGTCGGGGAGCTGGGCGCGGCCTGGTTCGCCCACCGCCGCTACGGCCTGCCCCTGGCGGACAGCCTGGCGAGCGGGGTGGCGGCGCGCGTGGTGGGGCTGGCGACGGCCGCGCTGGTGGCGATGGGGGTCTGGCTGCTGGTGGACCTCCCGGTGCCCGAGGGCTACGACCGGTGGGTGGCCGTCTCCGCGCTGGGGATCGGGGCGGGGGGGGCCCTGCTGGCCCTGCTGGCGGCCCGCCCGGCGCCCTGGCAGCGGCTGGCCTCGCGCCTGCTGGAGGGGCTCGCCCGCTGGGAGCGCGCCCGACCGCTGGCGCTGCGGCTGGAGCGCGCCGTGGTCTCGGTCACGGACGCGCTGAGCTCGGTGGTGAGCCGGGGGGCGGGGGCCTACGCGCGGGCCGCGCTCTGGGCGGTGTCGGGGCACCTGACGGTGTCGGTGGGCATCGGGCTCGCCGCCTGGTCCTTCGGCGTGCTGCCCGACCCCGCGGGGCTGCTCTTCACCTACACGCTGAGCACGGCCGGCGCGGTGCTGATGTTCGCCCTGCCCGGCTCGCAGCTCACCTGGGACGCGGCGTTCACGGCGCTCCTGGTGGGGGCCTGCGCGCTCACGCTCCCCGACGCCCTGGCGGTGGCGGCGCTGGTGCGCCTGCAGCAGGTGGCGCTGCAGGGGATCGGGGGCCTGTGCGTGGGCTGGCTGCTCGCGACGGGCGAGCCGGGGACCGGGGCGAGCGGGCCCGACGGACAACGATGACATGTCAAGAGATTGCGCGCCTCGGTGGCGGGCTCTCGCCGCGACCTGTGGCCTGATCCCCCGCGTCCGGCTTGCGCGAGCCCCTCGCCCGGGGCAGGAATTGGGCGGAGCCGTCGCGACCCCGGGGGGAGCCCCGGCGCCAAGACGCCAAGGAGCAAGCATGCGTTCTCTCTCGCTGATCCTGTTGCTGGTCGCCTGCGGGCCCAAGAACCCTCCTGAGACCGCCTCGACGACCGCCCCCGCGCCCGTCGAGGCCGCCCCTGCGCCCGAGCCCGAGCCCGAGCCCGAGGCCCCGCCCGAGCCCCCGCCCGAGGTGAACAACGCCGACCTGAACATCACCGTGACCCAGGCCAGCGGCACGGCCAAGGCGGGCCACGTCAAGCGCATCGAGCGCAGCACGGACTGGTTCGGTGAGGAGGGCTGGTCCACCGAAGAGAAGGATCTCAAGATCTCCCTGGAGAAGGGCAACAGCGCCAAGGACGCGACCTGGAAGGACATCAAGTCCATCGCGATCACGCCGGGCGCGATCACCGATGTGGACTGCGTCTACGACGGCAACTACTCGCCCTGGATGTACGACTGCACCATCAAGACCAACGCGAGCGTCACGCTGAAGGACGGCACCAGCGGCTGGACGGTGGTGAACCGGCACAAGTGGCGGCTGACCTACGACGACGGCAGCCAGGTGGAGTTCTGGCTCTACAAGCACCCCGCCCGCGAGCAGGACGACAAGGTCGTGGACCTCGAGACCACGAACCCGGAGAACTTCGACCTCTACACGAAGCTCCAGACGCGCCTGAAGTCCGAGATCAAGACCACGCTGGTCACAAAGGTGACCGTCCAGTGACGAGCCGATCGGCCAGGGTGAACGCGACCATCTCGACCAGCTCGATGTGAACGCGATTGAAGCTCTGGCCGATGGGCGGGTTCATCAGCTCCAGGCAGCCGAAGATCTCCGCCTCCAGCGCCACCGGGACGCACAGCACGGCGCGCGTCGCGAAGCCGGTGGCGTCGTCCATGTCCCGATAGAAGCGCGGGTCGTTCTTCGGGTCGTGGACGATGATGCTGGCCCGCCGGTCCATGCAGAAGCCGATGATGCCGATGCCCTGGGGCAGGCGGACGCCGCGGAGCACGTGCGCCCCCGGGCCCTCCGTGCCCACGAACTGCACGCTGCCGCTCTGCTCGCGCTGCAGGGCTGATCCCGCCTCCGAGGGGACCAGCTGCATGGCCACGTTCAAGGCCACCTGCCAGGCCAGGATGTCGGTGCGGGCGACGCGAATGGTCTCCAGGAGCTCAAGGACGTGGCGTTCGTCGTCGTCCTCCTCGGTGGTGCCGGCGTCCGGCTCCATCAGCTCCGCGGGGAGCGGCTCGATCATGCGGGAGTCGATCTCGGAGACGTCCTCATCAGTCTGCTCGACCAGCAGGCCCTCGTGGCTCGACGAGGTGTGGCTGTCCAGGTCGAGGGCCTCCTCGTCCGTGACCTCCACCGCCTCCACCTCGACCACCTCCACCGGGATGGACTCGTCGGTCTCGCCCTCCATCTCCTCGAGGGCGCCGTACACCCCGCCGTCCATCTCCAGGTCGTCTTCGTAGGCCGGCGCCTCCAGGCCCTCGTCCTCCTCCTCGTCGGGCACGACGGTGTCCGCCTCCTCGGGAGGCACGCCGAGATCCGGGAGAAAGCCGGACTCCGGGCTGGAGGCGTCCTTGAACCCACCGCCACCCCCGCCTCCGGAGCGCTGGGCGCTGAGCCCGCTGGGCTTCTCGACCTCATCGACCTCGGGGCGCACCACGAAGCGGTTGCCGCTGCGCACGTCCTGGGCGATCACGGTCCCGTTGGGGAGCACCTCGCAGGCGAGCCGATTGAAGTCGGCGTCCAGACCGAGCTTGTCCAGCCCGAGCCCCAGCGCGGCGAGCCAGTTCCCCGCCTCCACGGAGGCTGGCCGGATGCCCGGGGCGCTGACCTGGAATCGACTCAAGCTGGGCTCCTGAACCCGAAAGGATGACTTGTGCTCCGCCCGCGCGCCCTATACCCTGCTCCAGCGCTCGCGGGGATACGAGAGAGGCACTCCTGTCTATCCGATTCGGGAAGAAATTTCATGAGATCAGGTAACCTCGTCGCACGCTTTCGCGGCTGGGCCATCGCGGCCATCGGGCTCGGCGCCCTGCTCTACCTCGCCGGGACCCTTTGGGCTGGGCTCCCCCAGATGCGCGAACAGCTCTCCCGCTTCCCCTGGCATCTCTATGTCCCCGTGATCCTGTTGACCCTTTTCAATTACACACTACGCTTCGCGAAATGGCACTACCTGCTGAGGCGCCTGGGGGTGCCTATGAAGCTCGGCGAAGATGCCTGGAATTTCGCGGCAGGTCTGGCGATGGTCATCTCACCGGGCAAGGCGGGCGAGCTGCTGAAGCCTTACGTGGTGCGCGCGCGCACGGGTACGCCCATGGCGACCACCATCCCGGTGCTGGTCACGGAGCGCCTGACGGACGGGATCGCGGTGCTGCTGCTGGCGGGGCTGGGCGTGACCACCTTCGCCGCGGATCGGGTCCACTACCTGACGGTGCCGGCGGGGCTGACCGCGGCCGGGCTGGTCGTGCTGGCCAGCGAGCGGCTCACCGGGCTCGCGCTCCAGGTCTTCTCGCGGCTCCCGGTGGTGGGGAAGCTGACGCCGAAGATCAGCGTGATGCTGGACGCGCTGCGCCGCTGCACCTCTCCCCTCCCCCTCTTCCTGACGGTGGCCGTGAGCGTGCTGGCCTGGGGCGCGGAGTGCGTGGGCTACTGGCTGGTGCTGCGCGGGCTGGAGGCGAACGCCAGCCTGGAGGTCTCGACCTTCATGTACGCCTTCGCCACCGTGGCAGGCGGGGCCATGCCCGGCGGGCTGGGGGTCTCCGAGGGCGCGCTGGTGGCCATGCCGATGGCCCTGGTGCCCGGCCTGAACGAGGCGCAGGCGGTGACCAGCGCCATGCTCATCCGGCTGGCGACCCTCTGGCTGGGCGTCGGCATCGGAGCGGTCGCGCTCTTCCGAGTGTCCACGATGCTCGGCGGCAGCGTGGACCTCGAGCAGGAGGGCGCTACCGACAGGTCTGGGTGACCGTGGTCGTGTCCACCGAGCAGCTGGTCCAGTCCGTGTCGCAGTCCGTGACGTAGGAGCCGGAGCTCCCGCAGGCGGGCGTGCTGGACTTCCAGCCCGTGGAGTCCGTCGAGCAGCCCGGCCAGGAGCTGCAGTCGTAGCTGGTCGTGTAGTACTGCGTCTGGGCGCCGTCGCAGTTGTAGTCGTAGCTGCTGTCCCCGCGGTGCGCGGAGTAGTAGCTGGTGGCGCTGGGGTTCGCGCTGGCGTTGTAGTCGTAGCAGTCCGTGTTGTAGCGGCTCGTGTAGTAGCCCGAGGTGGAGCACAGGCAGCGGCCGGTCACCGAGCTCGATCCGTAGGCGTCCCCGTCGTAGTCGTAGTAGTAGGTCTCGCAGCCGCTCGCGTTCTCCTCGTCGGCGCTGTCGTCGCAGTCGTTGTCCACGCCGTCGCCGCACGCCTCGGTGGCGCCCGGCGAGACGGAGCTGCTCGCGTCGTTGCAGTCGCCGGCGCTCTCGCTGTAGCCGTCGCCGTCGTCGTCGTAGTTCGTGGTCCCCTCGTCCACCGTGCCGTCGCAGTCGTTGTCGAGGCCGTCCGCGCTCTCCGTCCCGCCCGGGCGAGCCGAGGTGCTGGTGTCGTCGCAGTCCCCGCCGACCTCGGTGTAGCCGTCGCCGTCGTCGTCGTAGCCCTCGGTGCCCTCGTCCACCACCGAGTCGCAGTCGTCGTCGGTGGCGTTGTAGGTCTCGCTGGCGCCCGGGTGGACGCTGGCGTCGGTGTCGTCGCAGTCGTCGTCGAGCTCGTTGTAGCCGTCGCCGTCGTCGTCGTAGCCCACCGTGCCGTCGTCGATGATGTCGTCGCAGTCGTCGTCGCGGCCGTTGTAATACTCATCCGCGCCGGGGCTGACGCTGCTGTCACCGTCGTCGCAGTCGCCCTGCTCCTCGGTCCAGCCGTCGTCGTCGTCGTCCACCTCCTCGGTGCTGGTCACGGCGAAGAGGACCTGCTCTTCGTCGGAGAGCCCGCTCGAGTCGGTCACGGTGAACGTCAGCAGGTGGTCGCCGCCGGAGAGCTCGACCTCACAGCTCGCGACGCCCAGGGTGTCCGGCGTGGGGGAGCACAGGTCCCCGTCGACGTCGCTGGTGATCGTCACGCTCAGGGCGATCTCCTCGTCCTGCTCGTCGGCGACCTGCACGACCATCTCGAACTCTTCGCCCTCCACCGCGGACTCTCCCGAGGCCGGGTGGACCACGGTGATCGTGGGCGCGTCGGGCACGTCGGTGACCGTGAGGCCGACCGAGTCGGTCGCGCTCTCGCCATCGCCGTCCACCACCTGGAGCGTGATGACGTGGTTGCCCGCGCTGAGGCCCGCCGTGCTGTAGGTGATGAGCCCGGACCCGTCCGCGGGGAGGGCGCCGACCAGCTGGCCGTCGCGGTCGCTGGACCAGGTGACCGAGAGGTCCGGGGCCGGCGTGAAGTCATCGTCCACGATAGCCTCGAGCGCGATGGTCTCGCCCTCGTCGAAGCTCGCCTCATCCGGGGGCGAGGTGATGCTGACGCTGGGCGGGGTGTTGTACACCCCCACCTTGGTGTCGCTGCCCGAGCACGACGCGAGAAGTACAAGGCACCCCAGGGCTCGCCGCATCTTTCCTCCGATGTTCTGCCAAGTCTAGCGTACCATCCTCACGCAGGAACCGAAAGGATCAGGAGAGAAGATGCTCGTCGCCGCCCTCCAGATGAACTGCACGTCGGACGTGGAGCGCAACCTCGAACAGCTCGAGACGCTGGCGCGCCGCGCCGCCGGCTATGGCGCCCGCTTCCTGGCCACCCCGGAGAACACGACCTTCCTGGGGCCTCCCGACCGGAAGATCGCCCTGGCTGAGCCGGTGGACGGACCGATGCACCAGCGTCTCGGCGCGCTGGCGCGGGAGCTCGAGGTGGAGCTGCTGGTCGGCAGCGTCGCGGAGCGTTGTGACGACGCCCGCGCGTACAACACGAGCCTGCTCTACGGACCGGATGGCTCGCTGCGCGCCCGCTACCGCAAGCTGCACCTCTTCGACGTGGACCTGGCGAAGAGCGGCGGGATCACCTACCAGGAGAGCGCGCGGACGGCCTCGGGCGACGAGGTGGTGGTGGCGGAGACCGGGATCGGGCGCCTGGGCCTGAGCATCTGCTTCGATCTGCGCTTCCCCGAGCTCTATCGGGCGCTGGTGGACCGCGGCGCCCGCGCGCTCTCCGTCCCCGCCGCGTTCACGCTGATGACGGGCAAGGATCACTGGCACGCCCTCCTGCGGGCCCGCGCGATCGAGTGCCAGAGCTGGGTGATCGCGCCCGCCCAGTGGGGCCAGCATGACGACGCGGGCCTGCGGCGCTCCTATGGGCACAGCCTGATCGTGGACCCCTGGGGCACCATCGTCGCCGAGTGCGGGGACGGCGTGGGGCTGTGCCTGGCGGAGGTGGACCCGGCGCGAGCGAACGAGGTGCGCGCCCAGATCCCGCTGCACCGTCGGCTCTGCTGAGGGCGCGACAGGAATGTCGCGCTTCGGGCTTCGCCCCATATAGAGTATATTTGATACCACTTCTAAGCGCGCCTCCCTCCTCTGTTCAGGAGGCTGGCACGCTCCATGCATACCTCTACGCCCATCCGGGAGATGTCATGCTCCACCTGCTCGCGCTGCTGCTGAACCCCGCCCTCGCCCAGGAGGCCGCCCCCGCGGAGGCGCCTCCCGCGGTCGAGGCCCCCGCCCCCGCCGTCGAGGCCCCCGCCCCCGCCGTCGAGGCCCCCGCCTCGCGTGACGTCTACGAGGACGCGCTGCTGGTGGCCGACCAGCTCCTCGCCGAGGGCGCCTTCGACGAGGCCCGCGCGATCCTCAACTGGCTCCTGCAGCCGGAGCGGCCGGAGTTCGTGCGCGACGAGGCGCGCCGCCGGCTCAGCAAGCTCCCCAAGGCCGGCGACGCCGGGGCCCGCATGCGGCTGCTGCCCTGGCAGACCGTGGCAGGGGCCTGGCTGCTGGGGCCCAACATGATGTGGATCAGCGAGACGCGCGGGAACTTCAACGAGAAGCCGCTGCTGGTCTTCACCGGCGCGCTGGCGGGCGGCGCGGGCGGCGCGGCGGCCTCGCTGCTCTACAAGCGCGAGGAGGGCCTCACCCACGGGGATGTCAGCACCATCATCCACACCCAGCAGCTCGCCATGGGGCACGGGATGTACCTGACCCTGCTGCACCCGGAGGGCGAGTACTGGGAGTATGGCGGCTGGGGCCTGCTGGCGGGCGGCGTGGTGGGGACGGCGGGGGGCTACGCGCTCGCCGAGCTGCCCCTGCACGAGGGCGGCGTGGCCGCGGCGCGGACGGGCTCGGCCCTGGCGCCGGGGCTGACGCTGCTGACCATCCTGGCCGCCGACGACGAGTACGAGTTCTGGCAGGGTGAGCCCCGCCACGACGTGGCGCCCTTCCTGGTGGCGGCCGACGTGGGCACCCTGGCCGGCTACGGGCTCGGCCAGACCCTCGATCTGCGGCGCGTGGACGCCCAGATGATCTTCCTCGGGGCCGTCGCGGGGACCGCGGTGGGCGGCGGGCTGGCGGCGGCGACCCAGGACATGGTCCTGTGGTCCGAGCGCGGCGTCTTCATCACGATGGAGGTCTTCGCCATCGGCGGCGGCGCGCTCGGCTACGTCCTGGCCCAGGGCATCGAGCGCCCGCTCCCCAACATGACCGCCGGGGCCCTGCTGAGCGGCACGGACGAGCACCCCGTCCTGGCCCTGCCCATCCCCTCGATCTCGCCCACGAAGGACGGATGGTCCGCCCACGTCAACCTGGTCGATCTTCGCTTCTGAGCTCGTGAACCCCTGGAGGCACCATGCGCCCCTTCTTCCCCATCGCCCTCGCCACTCTCGCCCTCGGCTGCAAGGCGAAGGATCCTGATCCTCAGCTCACGGCGTTCTCGAGCTGCAACGACATGGAGCGCTACATCCGCTCGATGGCGCGCACGGAGGCCTCCTATGACTGGGCCTGGGACGGCTTCGGCTTCGGCTTCGGCGCTGAAAGCAGCCTCCAGATGTCCTCGGAGGACGCCGGCGGCGGGGACACCGGCTTCGCCGCGCCCCAGGACAGCGCGAGCTCCTACAGCACGACGAACCTCCAGGAGGCCGACGTGGACGAGGACGACCTCGTCAAGACCGACGGCACCTGGATCTACGCGCTCTCGGGCGACTACCTGACCATCTCCCAGGTCTTCCCCACGGAGGACGCGAGCTTCCTGTCCAAGGTCGCGATCGACGGGGATCCGATGGGGATCTACCTCGTGGACGACTACGTCGTCGCGCTCTCGCAGGTGGACCGCTGGTCCTCCACCCCGAGCCCGCGCTCGGGCGAGACCATCGGCCGCGACGCCGACCTCTACACGCTGGCCACCGTCATCGACGTGTCCGACCGCGAGAGCCCGGTCGTCGTGCGCGAGACCTACGCCACCGGCGGCTTCGAGGCCACCCGGCGCATCGGCGACACGCTCTACGTCGTGACCTACGAGGAGATGCGCCTCGCCGAGGACGCCGACAGCCTGTCCGACGCGCGCAAGAAGATCAACGACCTCTCCGCCCCGGACTTCCTGCCCTGGCGCATGGACAACGTGCTCCGCTCCTCGAGCTGGGAGGTCGCGAAGGGTGAGGCCTGCGACTGCACGGACGTCTACGCCTCCGAGGACGAGACCGGCACCTACATGACCAACGTGCTGAGCCTGGATCTCTCCGACCCGCTCTCCGAGTTCAAGGGCGAGGCGGTCGTGGGGCGCGCGGACACGGTCTACGCCTCCACCGAGGCCATCTACGTCGGCTACTCCGAGTGGACCGACGAGGAGGGCGCCTTCGTCAGCGTGGACGAGCAGCTGGACAGCGTGGTCCACAAGTTCGACATCTCCGAGGGCGCGGCCCACCCCGAGTACGTCGCCACCGCCAAGCTGCCCGGCGAGATGTACAGCCAGTTCGCCCTGTCCGAGCGGGACGGCGTGCTGCGCATCGCCACCACCCAGGTGGACGAGGACTGGACGGCCTCGGCCAGCGTCCGCACCCTGGAGATGACCCAGGGCCAGGCCACGCAGCTGGACGAGCTCACCGGGCTCGCGCCCGAGGAGAGCATCTTCGCCGTCCGCTTCGTGGGCGACGTCGGCTACATCGTGACCTACGAGCAGACCTGGGGTGACCCGCTGTTCACCATCGACCTCTCCGACCCCTCGGACATCCGGCTGGCGGGCGAGCTGGCGGTGTCGGGCTTCTCCAACTACCTGCACCCCATGGACGACGGCCACCTGCTGGCGGTCGGCATGGACGAGGACGAGTCGGGCTGGCAGCTCGCCTTCAGCGTCTTCGACGTGACCGACCTCTACAACCCGGCGCTGGCCACCCGCCTGCTGGTGGAGGCGAGCTCGAGCGAGGCCCAGAGCGACCACCACGCCTTCAACTACTTCGCGGAGAAGGAGGTCCTGGCCGTCCCGTCCACCACCTGGGAGGGCGAGAGCGTGCTCGAGGTCATCCACGCCACCACCGACACGCTGGAGAGCCTGGGCCGCATCTCGCAGAGCGCGGTGCTCGACGAGGCGGGCCTGGACGAGTGGTGCGCCCCCGTGCGCCGCAGCGTGGTCATGGACGACGACCTGTGGGCCGTCTCCGAGGCCGGGCTCACCGCCGCCGCCATCGCCGAGCCGGAGACCGTCAAGGCCAGCGTCGCCTTCATCGGGACGACGAGCTGCTCCGACTACTACTACGACGACGTCGAAGAGGACTGGTAGCGTCGCCGGAGTCGGCCCGCGAGGCCGATGAGCGGCAGGATCAGGGCGGCGGAGCTGGGAGGTGTCCCACATCCGCCGCCCGCGATCGTGGATCCGCGGCTGGCCTTCAGCTCGTCCAGGGCCTCGTCCGTGCAGCGCAGGTCCAGGAGCGAGGACCCCACGGCCACCCCGGGGCACTCGGCGTAGACGCGCAGGCTCACCGGGAGGCAGTCGTCGAGGGCGTCCGGCGCCGTCCAGTCCACCGGGCTGCCGCTGGTCGCGCTCAGGGTGCCGAGCCCGTCGTCCACGGACCACTGGCAGCGATCCACGTCGCCGCAGTCCGGGTCGGTGCCCTCGGAGATGTAGAAGGTGACGGTCTCCCCGACGTAGACGATGCGCTCGTCAGGGGAGACCTGTCCCCAGGTCTCGCAGGCGGCGCGCGCCGGGCCAGAGAGCGTGAGCAGGGCGGCGAGACCGATCATGGGAGCCTCCACGGACGATCTATTGTCGCCCCCGCCGGCGCGCACCCGCGAGCGCCGGGCGCCGGGAGGGAGTAGGGTTCTCCGATGCTGTCGGCGCTGGTTCTCCTGGCCATGGATCCGCGGGCCGCGCTGGACGCGGGGGACGCGGCCTGGCGCGCCGGGGATCGCGGAGAGGCGCGAGCGGCCTGGAGAGAGGCCGCCGAGGCCGAGGATCCGGCCGTCCAGGCCATGGCGGAGGTGCGGCTCCTGCGGGTGAGCGGCAACCTGGGCTGGATGGTCCACGGGCCGCGGGCCGACGCGGCGCTGGCGCGGTGCCCGGCCGTGGATCCCTGGTGCGATCTGGCCGAGGCCGACTACGATCTGACCCTGCGCGATCTGGGGCTCACCCGAGACGCGGGGCAGGCGGGGGCGAGGATCCGGCGGGCGGCCCCGGCCCTCCCCGAGGCGGCGGCGCTGCGCGAGCGCTGGATGGCCGCGCCGCGCGAGGTGTGGCCCCCGGGTCCGGGGACCTGGACCCTGGGCCTTGGGGTGCTGGGCGGGCCCGGGCTCGGCCTGGGCGGGACGCTGCGGCTGGTCCACCCGGACCTCGGCTGGGAGCGGGTCCGCCTGGACCTGGCCGCGACGGGCACCACGCGGGGGGCCGCCGCCCTGGCCGCCGGCTGGAGGACCCCGGGCTCCCCTTACGGGACCGGGAGCCTGCTGGCCTCCCAGGGGCCGCTGGACACCTACGCGGGGGGCGCGCTCCAGACCTGGACGGTGACGCAGCTCGGGGCCACGGCCGCGCTCGGGCTGCGCGCGGGAGAGCTCAGCGCCTGGGCGGGCCCGAGCCTGCGCCTGGAGGGCACGGAAGAGCTGATGGGCGGGCACGGCGTCCTGGGCGGGGCGCGCTGGGAGCTCGCGGGCGGGCGGGCCTCGGCGAAGGTGGCCGGCGAGCTCGCCCTGGCGGACTACGATCTGGCTCGCCTGAGCCTGGATCTGCGCGGGAGGGTGCCGATCGGTGCGCTCACCCTCGCTGGGCGCGCGCTCAGCGAGCTCGCCCCCTGGACCGACGAGCACACCCCCTTCTGGCGCCTGCCCTCCGCAGGAGGGTCGGAGCTGCTGCGCGGGGCGCCCGCGGGACGCTACCGGGGCGAGGCGCTGATCCTGGGGGCCACGGAGCTGCGCGCGGAGCTGAGCCCGAGCTGGGAGCTGGTGGCCTTCGGCGAGCTGGCCTGGCTCCCCGGCGCTGAGGAGCCCGGGCCACATCCAGGGGCGGGGGTGGGCGCGCGCCTGCGCCTGCCGCCGCGACCGGACAACACGCTGCGCCTGGACCTGGGCTTCACCGACGCGGGCTGGGGACTGGTGGCGGGCTGGGGTGAGGCGCTCTAGACTAGCCCACCTAGTTGCAAGTGCGCCCGAGCCGCTTCAGGATCCCGTCGATCTCGCGGATCATCGTGCCGTCCTCGGTGAGGCTCTTGGCCTTGCAGTAGCGCATGACGGCGTTGGGGATGTCGCCCTGGTTCTCCGAGGCCATGGCCACGCAGTACTGGGCGTCGGCGTTGGACGGGTTGGCGTCGATGGCGTCCAGGCAGAGGGCGCGGGCCTTGGCGTAGTCCCCCTTGTCCAGCGCGGCCCAGCCCTGCTTCGCGAGGCTCTTGCCGCCGCCGCCCGAGGAGGGCTTGGAGCCGGCCGCGGGAGGCTCCGTCGCGGGAGGGTTGGTCGTCGGGGGGGTCGCCTCGACCGGCGGCGTGGTCACGGGCGTCGTCGCCGGGGTCGTCGCCGGAGTGGTGGCAGGCGTCGTCACCGGAGTGGTCGTGGGCGTCGTCGCCGGGGTCGTCGCCGGGGTGGTGGTCGGGGCCTGGGCGACCGGGACCTGCCCCGGGTAGGGCGGCACCATCTGCTGCTGCTGCGGGCGCATCATCCACACGATGACGCCGAAGCCGAAGACCACGATGGCCACGATGGCGATCTGGGTCCAGTTCACGCTGGAGGCGGGGCGCCCACGGCGCTCGTCCTCCCAGTCCAGGTCGCGGCTCTTCCGCGGCGCGGGCGGGATGGTTGCGCCAGGAGCGCTGGTCATCACCGGCACGGGCATGGGCACCGGCACGGGCGCCGTCTGCCCGAGCGCGGGGTTGAGCGCGCCGAGCCCCGGGGCGCCGGGCAGGGTGCCGGGCGACATGCTGGGGACGCTGACCGGCACGCTGACCGGCGCGGAGATGGTCGGGGCCGGCACGGGGACGGGGGCGACCGGCGCGGGCGCGACGGGGGCAGGCGCGGGCGCGACCGGCGCGGGCGCGGGCGCGACAGGGACCACCGGGGTCACGGGCGCGACCGCGGCGGCCTCGCCCACCTCGTCCATCGGGAAGGCGTCGAAGACCTGGTCACGGCTGGTCTGGCCGGTGGCCCGCGGGCCGCCCATGGCCAGGGGGTCCTGACGCCCCAGCGCGCCTCCCATGGGGAAGGCCGGGATGCCGGCGCCGTCGTCGCGCCCGCCGGAGGGGAGGACGGTGCTGAAGTCGTCCCGGAAGCGGGACTTCTCCTCCTCCTCCATCTCCTCGGTGGCCTCGGTCTCGTCCGCGCTCATGCCCTCGGACATGTCGTCGTCGGCCTCGAGCGCGCCGAGCACCTCCCCCGTGCTCTCGTTGGGCGGCGGCGGCGGGCTCCCGCCCTGACCGTCCCAGGAGACCCAGGCCTCCGCGCTCTCCTCGGTCGGGCTGTCCGCCTTCTCCACGATGTCGAGGAAGGAGGAGAGATCCGGGCGGGCGGCGACCTTCTCCCAGGTCGATCCGTCCGTGCTGATCTGATCGTCGCGCCCGACCCGCCGCTCCACGATCCAACGCTGGAGCGTGGCGAGATCGCGCACGTTGTAGATCTTGCCCTCCTGCTTCAGCAGGATGCCCTTGGCCTGGGGGGCGCTCTTGCCCTTCTGGCCCTTGTCCGCGCCCTCATCCGCCGCCTTGGCCACGTCCAGATGGGTCGTGAAGATGAACCCGCAGGAGCTGCAGCGGAACTTCAAGCTGCGGTGCTTGCCCTCCATCGCGGTGCGCGGGAGCTCGATGTCATACTCGGTGTTGCACTTGCTGCAGACGATCCGCACAGCAGCTAGCTCCCTGTCAGCTTGTCGATCTCCCGCTGTATCTCAGCGGCGTCGGAGGGCGAGGTCTTGAGATAATCATTGTAATGCCCAATCGCGCCCGGGTCGTCCCCCTGATCGCGCGCGATGTGGCCCAGCCACTTCGAGGACTCGGCCCAGCCCCCCTTGTTGGCCCGCAGGAGCGCGGCGCTGGCGCCCCCGAGATCGCCCGTCCGGTACAGCGCCTTGCCCAGCTTGCCCTGATAAAGGGCGCTCGCAGGCTCAAGACTCGCGGCCTGCCCGTAGGCGGCGGCGGCGGTCTTGTAGTCGCCGTTGCGCCAGGCGTCGTCGCCCACCTGGGCGTGGTCCTTGGCGCTGGCCGGGGCCGTGGTGATGGTCCCGGCGCCGCTGGGCTGAGCGGTCGAGGAGGGGGTCGTGGCGCGCGCGGAGGTCCCCTGGCTCCCGAGGTCCTTTGGCCGGACCGGGATGAGCTTCGGCTCGTCCACCACGATGGGGTCCCGGGGCTCGGTGCTCTCCAGCTCGCGCTGCAGCTCCTCGCGGACCTTCTCGCGGATGGCCTCCGGGTCGGGCGGCGGGGTCGTGGCCTCGGGGGCCTCGGCCTGGGGGGTCGGGGGCGGCGGAGGCGGATCCTTGAAGAAGTTGATCCAGGCCCAGGCGCCGAGCGCGCCCAGGGCGAGCAGCAGCACGACGGCGCCTCCCACCCCAAGTCCCCCACCCTGACGCTCCTGGGCGGCGGCCCGCTCGAGCTGCGCGGCGGGGGTGGGCGGGATGGTGGGCTGGCTGCGCGAGGGGCGCCCGGCGGCGCGGCCCGGCTCCAGCGTGGGCGGGATGGTCGGCGTCGGGCTGCGGGAGCCGCCCAGCGGCGCGCTCACCGGCGGGATGGTCGGGGTGGCCGAGCGCGAGGGCGGGATGGACGGCGGCGGCGGCTGGCTGGCAAGGTTGCCCGCGAGCGAGCTGGCCGCGAGATCGCTCATCCCGACCACGGCCGTGGGGGACTCGTCCTCGAAGGGGTTGTCCGAGCCCGTGACCCGGCCCTCGTCGCGCTCCTTCTTCTTCTCCGCGGCCTCGTAGACCTCGATGAAGTACATCTCCAGGTCGGGGATGTCCCCGATGGGGACCCACTGCTTGCCGTCGTAGGAGAGCAGGTCCGAGGCCGTGACCCGGCCGTCCTGGATGTACTTGCGCAGCGTCTTGTAGTCGCTGAAGTCGTAGATGAGGCCGATCTTGACCCGCACCTTCCAGGAGGCGATGCCCACCTTGCGGAAGTCGAGGGTGTGCACGTCCCGGCGCGGCGCGGGCGGGGGCGGCGGAGCGGGGGGCGTGTAGACCGGCGAGGGGGCCTGCGGGCGCGAGCCGGAGGTCGAGGGGCGCTGCGTGACGGCGGGCGGTGTGACCGCCCCCGCGGGCGTCACGGGTCCGTCCTCGGGAAGCAGGGTGGACGCCGGCCCCTTCGCGGGCGCGCCCCGGTCCTCCTCGCGGAAGACGACGAAGACGTGCCGGCAGCGGGGGCAGGTGATCTTGGCGCCCCGACCCGAGACCTTCGCGTCATCCAGCTTGTAGCGCGCCGCGCATTTCTCGCAGGTCACAATCATGGGAGGAAGGAACCCTCTTCTTGCCGCTGCTTCTCCCGGAAGACTTCCGACGAGGCCCGGCTGACGAGACCGCGGTTCGCGCCGTCCTGTGCGCGTGAGACGGTACCACCGCCCGGCTCCAGCCGCAAAGGGGACGCTCTCACGGCAGCTCTATCTCCAGTCTGGCGTGCAGGGCAATGAGCGTTCGACGCCCCATCTTGTCGAACAGGATCACGAGCTTCGGGTTTCCGGGAGCGCCCTGACGCTCCTGGATCACGCCGCGCCCGAGCTGTGGGTGGATGACGCGCACGCCCGGCTGGAAGGCGTTGGGGCTGTCGGGCACGAAGGTGCGGCCCACGGCCTCCTCGGGCTCGCCGGAGGCCGACGCGCGCGGGGCCGGGCGGGCCGGGGCGGCGGGCATGACCTTGGACAGCGGGAGCCCCATCCGCGAAGGCGGCGGAGTGGGCGGGCGCGAGGTGGAGGTGACCGAGGCCGATCCGTAGGCGAGCACGCGCGGGTCGAGCTCGGAGAGGAAGCGGCTCGGCTCGGCGGGGCGCAGCGAGGGGCGGCGCGCGGGGTCGAAGGCGAGGCGGGTGCGGGCCCGGCTCAGGTAGAGGCGGCGCTCGGCGCGCGTGAAGGCCACGTAGACCAGGCGCCGCTCCTCCTCCACGTCCTCCACCCGCTCCAGCGAGCGGAAGTGCGGGAAGCCGCCCTCGTTCATCCCGACCACGAAGACCACGGGGAACTCGAGCCCCTTGGCCAGGTGGGCGGTCAGCATCGTGATCCGCCCGCCCTCGGTGGGCAGCTCGTCCGCGCCCGCGACCAGGGCCGCGCGATCCACGAAGGCCTGGAGCCGCAGGACCGGATCGGAGAGCTCCTCGTCGATCTCCCCCTCCGCGGCGGCCTGGTCCACGGCGCGCACGAGCTCGTCGAGGTTGTCCAGCTTGGCCAGCGCGGGGGGCGAGCCGTCCGAGCGCAGCATGTCGGCGTAGCCCGAGTCCTCGATGACCCGCGCCACCAGCTCCGACGGCGAGACCGCCATGGCCACGCCCTGGAGCGCGCCGATCAGCTTCACGAAGGCCGCGCCGCCCGCCCGCGCCTTGCCGCCGCCGGCGGCCCAGACCTTCATGCCCTCCAGCATGGGCACGCCCCGGCTCTGGGCCTCGGCCCGGATGGCCTCCAGGGCCTTGGGGCCGACGCCGCGCGAGGGCGCCGCGACGGCCCGGAGCAGAGAGACCTCGTCCGCCGGGTTCAGGACCAGCCGCACATAGGCCAGGATATCCTTGATCTCCTCCCGCTCGAAGAAGCGCCGCCCGCCCACCAGCACATAGGGGATGCTGACGGAGGTGAGGGCCTGCTCCAGCAGGCGACTCGCGGCGTTGGTCCGGAAGATGATGGCGATGTCGCCCGCCGTCAGCCCCTGGCGCACCAGCCAGCGGATCTCCTTGAGCACCAGCGCCGCCTCCTCCTGCTCGCTCTCGGCGGTCAGCAGGCGCACCGGCTCCCCCGGCCCGGCCGCGGGGCGGATCTGATCCTTGCCCGGGATCCGGTGGGGGTTGTTCTTCACGATGGAGGTCGCGGCGTCGAAGATGTTCTTCGTCGAGCGGTAATTGGTGCCCAGCACGATGACCGTCGCCGGGTAGTCGTGCTGAAAGCTCTGGATGTTGCGGATGTCCGCGCCGCGGAAGGCGTAGATGCTCTGGTCGTCGTCGCCCACGACCGCCAGGTTCGGCGAGCCGTCCTCAGCCAGGAGCTGGATGAGCCGGTACTGGGCGTGGTTGGTGTCCTGGTACTCGTCCACCATCAGGTACCGGAAGCGCTGCTGATAGCGCCGCCGGACCTCCGGGAATTCCTCCAGGATCTGCACCATCATGTTCACGAGGTCGTTGAAGTCGACCGCGTTGTGCTCGCGCAGGGCCTTCTGGTAGCGCTCGTAGACCCGCGGCGAGGGGTCGTTCAGGTCCACGGCCCGCCCGGGGATCAGCGGGCGGGCGGCGAGGTCCGCGGGGCTCCACAGCCGGTTCTTGGCCTGATCGATGGCCCAGCGGATGCGCCCCGGCGAGTACTTCTCGGTGTTGACCCCCAGCTCCTCCGAGACGTGCTTGAGCAGGCGCGCCTGGTCGTCGCTGTCGTAGATGGTGAACGTCTTGCCGTAGCCGAGGACCGGGATGTCCTCCCGCAGGAAGCGCGCGCAGGCCGAGTGGAAGGTGCTGACCAGGATGCGCCGGGCGTCGGGGCCGACGAGGTGGGCCACGCGCTCCTTCATCTCGCCCGCGGCCTTGTTGGTGAAGGTGACGGCGAAGATCTCCCAGGGGCGGACGCCCTTCTGGAGCAGGTACGCCACCCGCCGGGTGATCACGCGGGTCTTGCCCGAGCCCGCGCCAGCCAGGATGAGCAGCGGCCCCTCGGTCTGCTCGACCGCGGCGCGCTGCTCGGGGTTCAGATCGGCGAAGAGGTCCTTCACACCTTCTCCTTGAGCGCCCGCTTCCGGTCTCGGAGCCGCGCGGCGCCGCCCTCGCGGACCACCTGCTCCCCGCGCGCCACGGCCACGGCGTCGGCCGGGACCTCCGCGACGATGACCGAGCCGGCGCCGATGATGGCGCCCTCGCCCACCGTGACGGGGGCCACCAGCGCGGTGTTGGAGCCGATGAAGGCCCCCGCGCCGATCGTGGTCTGGTGCTTCTGGAAGCCGTCGTAGTTGCAGGTGATGGTGCCCGCGCCGATATTGGCGCCCTCGCCTACGTCCGCGTCGCCCACGTAGCTGAGGTGGCTCGCCTTGGCCCCCGCGCCGAAGCGCGCCTTCTTGAGCTCCACGAAGTTGCCCACCGCCGCGCGCGGCCCGAGCACGCTCCCCGGCCGGAGCCGGGCGAAGGGGCCCGCCGAGGCGCCCACCTCCAGGCGCGCGCCCTGCAGCACGCTGTGGGCGTGGACCGTGGCGCCGACGCCGACGTGGCTGTCGTGGACGATCGCGTAGGGGCCGACGCGCGCGCCGTCCTCGACCACGGTGCGCCCGCTCAGGATGGCCCCCGGCCCGATCTCCACGTCCTCGCCCAGGCGCACGTCCGGCTCGACCACGGTGCTGTCGGGGTCGTCGAAGCTCACGCCGGAGAGCGCGTGCTCGCGCAGGATCCGCGTGCGCAGCACCTTCTTCGCCTCAGCCAGCGCCCAGCGGTCGTTGACCCCCAGCACCTCCACCGGATCGGGGTGGACCACCGCGCCGACCCGCCCGGCCGCGGCCTCCAGCGCGTCGGTCAGGTAGATCTCGCCCTTGGGCGGGTGGGGCTGGAAGGTGGGGAGCACGGCGCGCAGCCAGGCCAGATCGAAGGCGTAGACGCCCGTGTTGATCTCGTGGATGGCCCGGATCTCGGGGCTGGCCTCCGCGTGCTCCACGATGCGCTGGGGGCGCCCGTCGGGCCCGCGCAGCACCCGCCCGTACTCCGCCGGATCGGCGAGGTGGGCGGTCAGCACGGTGACGAGGTTGTCGCCGTGCGCCGCGCGCAGGTGGGCGAGCGTGCTGGGGCGCAGGAGCGGGCAGTCCCCGGCCATCACGACCAGCACCCCCTCCTCGGGGAGCGCGTCGAGGGCGCAGAGCACCGCATGCCCCGTGCCCCGCGGCTCGCTCTGCCGCGCGAAGCCCACGCCCGCCTCGGCCAGCGCGGCGCGGACCTCCTGCTCCTGGTGGTTCACCACCACCTGCACGGAGAAGCCCGCCTGCTGCGCCGCGGCGACGGCCCAGCCCACCATGGGTCGGCCGAGGAGCGGGTGCAGGACCTTGGCCAGCGCGGAGCGCATGCGCGTCCCTCGCCCGGCCGCCAGGATGAGCGCGATGTCGGACACTTCCGGCTCCACCACAGGTGACCCAGCTCCATATCGTGAAAGTGGGGGCGCATCACGCGCAGCGGCCCCCCCCCGGGGCCGCCGCTGGGGTAGACTCTGGGTCCGGCCGCACACACCCGGGGCCGCGGAGAGGAAGGGCGCGATGAAGGCGATGAAGGGCAAGGTGGTCTGCATCACGGGCGCGAGCCGCGGGCTGGGGCGCTGCATGGCGGAGGCCTTCTCCGAGGAGGGCGCCAGCCTGGTGCTCGGCGCCCGCAACCTGCCAGAGCTCGACGCCCTCGCCAGCCACCTCGGCGACGCCCTGGCCGTGCAGACCGACGTGCGCGTGGTCGAGGACGTCTTCCGCCTGGTCGAGGTGGCCGAGGCCGAATTCGGCAAGCTCGACGTCATGATCAACAACGCCGGGCTGGCCATCTACGGCCCCTTCGAGGAGGTCACCGAGGGCGACTTCGACCTCATGATGGCCACCAACGTCAAGGGCGCCTTCTTCGGCTCGCAGGCCGCCTTCCGCCTGATGAAGAAGCAGCAGCACGGGCTCATCATCAACATCAGCTCCATCGCCGGCAAGTGGCACATGCCAAACGAGAGCGCCTACAACGCCAGCAAGTGGGCGCTCAACGGCTTCTCCGGCACCCTGCGCATGGAGGCCCAGCGCCACAACGTGAAGGTCACCACCGTCTGCCCCGGCGGCATCGACACCCCCTTCTGGGACGGGATGAGCTACTACCCCTTCCCCACGGATCGCATCGATCCAAAGCGGGATTTCCTGAAGCCGGAGGAGATCGCGCTGACGGTGGTGCACATCGCGAAGAGCTCGGAGCGCTACGCGGTGCCGGAGCTGATGATCCTGCCGATGATCCCGCAGCTGTGAGGGGTGGAAGGGGCCTGGATGGGCTCGGGATCGGAGCCTGGGATGAAAATTGGTGCCAATAATGCGGTACCGGTACTCATAATTGCCACCAATTTTGATCGCGTTAAGCGATCATCATGCCCTACTCCCCGCGCCACATCGATCGTGAGCTCCAGGCCTGGTCCCGCTCGCCCCGCCGCAAGCCGCTGATCCTCCGGGGGGCCCGCCAGACCGGGAAGACCGCCGCGATCCGCAACCTCGGGCGATCCTTCGATCTCTACCAGGAGCTCAACCTCGAGCACCTGCGCGACCGCCGTCTCCTCGAGCTCTGCGACTCCCCCCAGGAGCTCATCACGACCCTGCTCACCCGCCAGGGGCTCTCCCGAGCGCCACCGCGCACGCTCCTCTTCCTCGACGAGATCCAGGCCAGCCCCAAGGCCGTCCACATGCTCCGCTACTTCTACGAGGAGATGCCGGAGATCGCGGTGGCGGCGGCGGGCTCGCTGCTGGAGGTCCGGCTGGCCCGGACCGACTTCTCCTTCCCGGTCGGCCGGGTGAACTTCCGTCACCTGCACCCCATGTCCTTCTTCGAGTTCCTGGAGGCCACCCACCAGGCTGAGCTGGCGCGCCGGCTGGAGCGATGCGCGCGGGAAGGGACTGGGGCGACCGGCGGCCTGCACGAGCTCGGCATGCGCGCCCTTCACGACTACCTCTGGGTGGGGGGGATGCCCGAGGCCGTGTCTCGCTGGGCCGAGGACCGATCGCCGGCCGCCGTGCGCGAGGTGCAGAACGACATCCAGCTCGCCTTCGAGGACGATCTGAGCAAGTACGGCGCGGGTCCTGGGCTCGAGGACCTGCAGTCGGTCTTCCTCGCGCTCCCCGACCACGTCGGCCTCCGCTTCAAGTACGAGCGCCTCTGCCCTGGCGTGCGCGCGGAGTCCGCCCGCTCGGCGCTCGATCTCCTTGGTCGCGCGATGATCGTGCGCCTGGCGGAGCCTACCTGCGACCTGCGGCCTCCCCACTTCCCGCGCCCCAAGGTCGCCCCCAAGCTCCTCCCGCTGGATGTGGGGTTGGCGCTCGCGGGGATGGATCTGCCCTACCAGGAGCTGAGGAGCGCCTCCCTCGACGAGCTCCGCGACGGTCGCGTCGCCGAGATCTTCGTGGCGCAGCAGATCGTCGCGCAGCGCCTGCGGCACGATCCGGCCCTCCGCTTCTGGGTGGCCGAGGGCGGGGCCGAGGCCGAGCTCGACCTCCTCCTCAACCTCCCCACCGGCCCCCTGCCGGTGGAGGTCAAGAGCGGCAGACAGGGCACCCTGCGCTCGCTGCACCGCTACCTCCAGCGCTCCGGGCAGCGGGAGGGCCTGCGCCTCTGGGCGAGCGGCCAGCTCGACGAAGAGCACGAGGTGAAGCTGGACGGCGCGGCGCTCCGCTATCGCCTGAGGTCCTGGCCGCTCTACCTCGCCGAGATGATCGAGCCCCACGGCGACGAAGACGACGGCACCTCCGAGTCGCCGACGGAGGACACGCGGGCCTGAGCCGGTGTTATGCGGGGCCCACGGAGGAAGCGCATGCCGCAGGTGCCGCTCGTTCTGCGCGTGAACGGCGAAGACATCGAGACCCTGGCCCCGCCCGGCTGGACCCTGCTCGAGGTGCTCCGGTACAAGCTCGGGCTCACCGGGACCAAGCAGGGCTGTGACAAGGGTGACTGCGGGGCCTGCACCGTGCTCGTGGACGGAGAGCCAGCGCTCTCCTGTTGCATGCTCGCCCAGCTCAGCCAGGGCCGCGAGATCACGACCATCGAGGCCATCCCGCTCAAGGTGCCGCGGGCCTTCGACGTGGCCGGCGCGCTTCAGTGCGGCTTCTGCCAGCCAGGGATGATCATCAGCGCCCACGCCCTCCTGGAGCGCCAGCCCTGCCCGTCGGACGCCGAGATCCGCGAGAGCCTGGGCGGGAACCTGTGCCGGTGCACGGGCTACACCAAGATCTTCGACGCGGTGAAGCTGGCCTCCAGAAATCTAGATAATCTAGCCTCAGAGGACCCCGACTGGCGCGTCCCCATGCGCTACGGCCCGCCCGCAGACGGCTTCAACCTCATCGGGGCGCGCGCCCGCAAGGCCGACAGCATCCGCAAGGCCGTGGGCGCCGAGATCTTCGCCGACGACATCCAGCTCCCGCGCATGGCCCACGGCCGCATCCTGCGCAGCCCCTTCCCGCATGCCCGGATCCGGCGCATCGACACGTCCAAGGCCGAGGCCCTCCCCGGCGTCTACGCCGTGCTCATCGGCGCCGAGCTCCCCACCCGCTACGGCATCATCCCCTGGACCCCCGACGAGCGCGCGCTGGCCAGCGACAAGGCCCGCTACGTGGGCGACGGCGTGGCGGCGGTGGCCGCGGTGGACGAGGAGACCGCGATCCGCGCCTGCGACCTCATCGAGGTGGACTACGAGGTGCTGCCCCCGGTCTTCGACCCGCTGGCCGCGCTCCAGGAGGGCGCCCCGCTCGTCCACGAGGTGGACTGGAAGGACCGGCCGCGCACGGACAACCTCTGCAAGGAGGTCGATCTCGGCTTCGGAGAGGTGGAGGCCGGCTTCGCCGCGAGCGCCGCGGTGGTCGAGGGCACCTGGCGCTACGAGGGCTCCACCCACGCCCCCATCGAGCCCCACTGCGCGATCGGCGCCTGGAGCCCGGACGGCCAGCTCACCGTGTGGAGCTCCACCCAGGTCCCGCACTACCTCCACCGCGAGCTGGCGAAGGTCCTCCAGATCCCGCAGAGCCGGATCCGGGTCATCCAGCCGGCGGTGGGCGGGGCCTTCGGCGGCAAGTCCGAGCCCTTCGACCTCGAGTTCTGCGTGGCGGCCCTGGCGAAGAAGGCCGGGCGCCCCGTCAAGATCCTCTACACCCGCGAGGAGGTCTTCTACAGCCACCGCGGGCGCCACCCCATGGACATGCGCTTCAAGGTGGGGGTGACCGCGGACGGCCAGATCGCCGCGGTGGACAGCGACATCGTCATCGACGGCGGCGCCTACCACAGCTTCGGGCTGGTCACCAGCTACTACGCCGGCCAGCTGCTGACCGGCCCGGTGGCCTTTCAGACCTACCACTTCCGGGCGCGCCGGGTCTACACGAACAAGCCCTGCTGCGGCCCCAAGCGCGGGCACGGCTCGGTTCAGCCCCGCTTCGCGTTCGAGTGCGCGCTGGACGAGGCCGCCGAACAGATCGGGATGGACCCCATCGAGATCCGGCGGCGCAACGCCATGAAGAGCGGAGAGCGCACGGTCAACGGGCAGCTCGTCCCCTCCACGGGTCTGGCCGAGTGCCTGGACATCGTGGAGTCCCTCTCCGGCTGGCGAGAGCGCCGGGGTAAGCTCGGTCGAGGCCGCGGGCTGGGCGTGGCCTGCAGCATGTACATCTCGGGAACCGCCTACCCCATCTACCCGAACGAGATGCCCCAGAGCGGGGTGGCGATCCGGGCTGACCGATCCGGTCGCGTGACCGTGACCTGCGGGGCCTCGGAGATCGGGCAGGGCTCCGACGCCGTGCTGGCGACCATCGTGAGCGAGGAGGTGGGCGTCCCGCCCGAGGACGTCTTCGTGGTCTCCCACGACACGGACCTGACCCCGGTGGACCTGGGCGCCTACTCCAGCCGCGGCACCTACATGGTGGGCATCGCCGCCCAGGAGGCGGCCCGCAAGCTGCGTCGTCGCGTGGTGGACGCGGTGGCAGCGAGCTGGAAGCTCCCCTCCGATCAGGTGGGGGTCGCCCTGGGCTTCGTGTATGATCTACATGATCCTTCCCGACAGCTCCCCATCGTGGCCGCGCTGCAGCTCGCCGAGGCCGCCACGGGCACGCTGGTGGACCACGGCGGCTACTGGACGCGCAAGCTGGGCGGCGAGTACCGCGGCGGCACCATCGGGGCGAGCCCGGCCTACTCGACCACCGCCCACGTCGCCGAGGTCACGGTGGACGAGGAGACCGGCATCGTGCGGGTGGAGAAGGTCTGGGTCGCCCACGACTGCGGGCGGGCGCTGAACCCCGTGCTGGTGGAGGGGCAGATCGAGGGCTCGGTCTACATGGGCTGGGCCGAGGCCATCATGGAGGCCCACCTCTTCGACGAGCGCGGCCTGCACACGGGGCCGAACCTGCTGGACTACCGCATCCCCACCGCGGTGGAGACGCCGGAGATCGTGGCGAAGATCGTGGAGACCATCGACCCCGGCGGCCCCTATGGCGCCAAGGAGGCCGGCGAGGGCCCGCTGCACGCCATCATCCCGGCCATCGCCAACGCCATCCACGACGCCGTGGGCGTCCGGCTGCGGCAGATCCCGTTCTCGCCCGAGCGCGTGCTCGCCGCCCTGCGCGCGAAGAAGGAGGCCGCATGCTGAGGATGGACGGCTTCGAGGTGGTCGCGGCCCGCTCGCCCGAGCACGCGGTCGAGCTGCACGCCAGCCTCCCCGAGAGCGTGTATGTGGCGGGCGGCACCGACCTGCTCCCCAACCTGAAGCACCGCATCCTGGCGCCCCGGCACGTCATCGGGATCCAGGGGGCGCTGGCGCGGGGCTGGGCGGAGGTGGAGGACGCCCGGAGCCCCTCGGGCGCCACGCTGGAGATCGGCGCGGGGACCTCGCTCGCGCGGCTGGCGCGCCTCGACCGGCTGCCCGCCCTGGCCACGGCCGCCGGCCTCGTCGCCGGGCCGCAGATCCGCAACATGGGCACCATCGGCGGCAACGTGCTGCTGGACACCCGCTGCCTCTTCTACAACCAGACCGCGTTCTGGCGGAAGAGCCTCGGCTACTGCCTGAAGGCCGAGGGCGACTGGTGCCACGTCATCGGGGGCCCCAAGACCTGCGTGGCCACCCAGTCCAGCGACACCGTGCCCGTGCTGCTGACCTTGAACGCCCGTATCCGACTGCTCGGCCCCCAGGGCGGCCGCGAGCTCTCCCTGCGCGAGCTCTTCCGCTTCGACGGAAAGGACCACCTGAAGCTGGAGCCGGGAGAGCTGCTCACCCACGTCCTCGTCCCGCTCCCTCGCGCGGGCGCCTTCGGCTCCTACCAGAAGCTGCGGACCCGCGGGAGCATCGACTTCCCGCTGCTGGGCGTGGCCATCGCCGGACGCCTGGAGGGCGAGGCCCTGGCCGCCCTGGAGATCGTCATCGGCGCGGCCAACCCCGCCCCCCGGCCCGTGCGCGGCCTGGACGCCTTCCTGGGCCGCCCGCTGGACGCGGACGCCATCCAGGCCATCGCCGGCCTGGTCCACCAGCAGACCCGCCCCCAGGGCTCGGTGCAGGGCGACGCGGTCTGGCGGCGGGAGATGGCGGCGGTCTATGTGCGGCGAGGGCTCGAGGGCCTCGCTTCCCCGGAGCTCCGTCGATGACGCCCCGCGAGACCCTGGCGAGGCTGGCGTTGTGGGAATCGCGCTGCGATCCCGACGCGCCCCCCTCGGGTGAGAGCCCAGACGCGAGTCCCTGGTATGTCCCGCTCGACCCCTGGCGTAGCCCCGGAAACAACCAGCAGACGTACCTGCGCGGCCCATCGGCGGCCCGAGCGCTGGCCTCGCTCATCCTTCGACGCTCCGAGGAGTCCAGCCCCGACAGGCGTCGAAGCGCGCAGCTGTTTACCGGCTTTCGCGGCGCTGGGAAGACCACGGAGTTGACCCGGGTCCGGGCACAGTTGGAGTCCGAGCAGCGTTACGCCATCCTCACCGTGCGCGCTGAGCTCTACCATCACATGAGCGAGGCGCTCACAGCGGAGGAGATGGCGCTGGTGCTGGCTGCCGGGATCGGCGAGGGCGCGACAGAGAGCTGGGGAGCGCGCTCCCTGGCCACCCGCTCCATCTGGGAGCGGATCCGGGAGCTGCTCCGGCGCGAGCTCAACTTCAGCGATCTTGGCGTCTCCATGGGCCCCCTCGAGCTGCGCGGACTCCTCCGGGAGGGGCGCGACTTCAAGGAGCGCCTCGCGCGGGCCACCGCGAGCAAGCCCGATCTTCTTCGCCTCTTCCTGCACGATCTCGTGAGGGACGTCGCCGCCCAGGCCCCTGGCGAGCTCGTCGTCATGGTAGACGGGCTCGAGAAGTACTACGTCCCTCAGGAGCGCGTCCCTGGCGTCTATCAGGCGGTCGCAGACCTGTTCTTTCATCAGAGCGACCTGCTGAACCTCCCGTCAGCGCACGTCATCTACACCGTCCCTCCCTACACGGCCTTCCTGAACCCCAGCGTCGCGGATCGTTTCGGCGGCTTCGTGCGGGCGCTCTACAGCGTGAAGGTTCATGGTCGTCCCCCCGAGCGCGCTCCCTTCGAGCCGGGCCTCGCCGCGCTGCGCGAGGTGCTCTCCCGCCGGGTCCCCCTCGCCGAGCTCTTCGGGGACGAGATCGAGGCCTGCACACGCGCGCTGGCGAGCGCATCGGGCGGGCACGTGCGGGACCTGCTGCACCTGACGCGCGAGGTCATCGGCGTCGCGCAGCGTGATGGTCTCCCCGTCGGCAGCGCCGCCGTCACCGAGGCCATTCGGACCATGGCCAATGGCCGCGGGTTCCTCTTCCGTGAGACCCGCGCCCTGCTCGAGCGGGTGGCCGGCGAAGGGAGCCTGAACACGCTGGGCCGCGAGGAGCTGGGCGAGCTCACCACGGTCATGGACCAGTATCTGGTTCTGGCCTATCAGAACGGAGAGCCCTGGTACGATGTCCATCCGCTCCTCCTGGGGCGGCTGCAGAGGGGGAGCGTTTGACGCGAGGCGCGTTGAGTGGACCCGGCGGGGAGGCGTGGGATCGGCTCGCCGGGTATCAGGCTCGCGCACACAAGAAGGACATCTGGCTGGTTGTATCGTCAGATCCTGCAGCGCGCCGCGAGGGTCGAGAGCGCCTGGCGGAGCGCGGCCCTGTCCTGGCCCTGGTAGCAGGAAGGGACCAGCCTTCGCTCCCCTCCCCTCTCCTCCCTCGGGTTCACGCGCACGCGCGCGCGCACCTCGGCTCCTTCCCCATCCCAATCCTCTGGCTGGAGCTGCCCGCCGAACAGGAGCGAGACCCTGCCGCGCTCGAGGATGGCTGGCGAGCGGCGCTCACGGAGCTGAACCGCGCGCGCGACATGCTCACCGAGGCCGGGCCCGTCGTTCTGGCGCTCGCGGGGCCTCCCGCCCTCGCCGAGATCGTCGCGAGGCGCGCGGCGGATCTCCGCTCCCTGGCGCGACCCCTGGTCGACCTGGGGGAGAGTCTGCTCGCGCCGCTCGTCGTCCCGGACACCAGGCTGGACCTGTTGTTGACCGCGGGGATGCGCCTCAGCCTGAAGGACGCCGCGCACGCTGAGCTGGCGCGCGACGCGCTGGTCAGAGACCTCCCAGCGCTCCTCCAAGAGGCCGGCGCGACCCCACAACTCCTGCTGGTCGCGGGGGACCTCTCCCGGAGTGGCGACCCCTCTGATCTGGGAGAAGCGGCGCGCTTCCTGAGCGCGCTTCAGGAGGCGTCGGGGCTGGAGCCCGCGCGGGTGTTCGCGGTCCCCGGGGATCAGGAGAGCTCGGGACCAGCCACACCCAGCGCTCGCGCGATCTATCGTCTATTGGACGCAGGCGACGCGGCCACATTCGACGAGACCATCGCCTCGCTGTTCCAGTGCCCGGAGGACCTGGCCTTCCACGCCGCCCGGCTGGAGCGGTGGGGGCTCGTCGTGGGCGCGCAGGCGGGAGGATCCGGCCCCTTCGTCCCCGCGCGTCTCTGGTCCTCCCGCGAAGCGCGCTGGGGAGAGCTGGAGATAGGCGTCGCCAGCCTGTGCAGCGCGTGGTCGTGCTCCCCAGGAGAGGAGCGCCCCGGCCTCCTGGGGCTGCCCCAGATCGAGGCCGCGCTCGCGACCATGCCGCGCGCGCACCTGCGGCTGGTCCTGATGCATCACGCCCCCGACCAGCTTCACCCGCGCGAGCGTGAGCGCGTCGCGGCGCTCCTCGATCAGCGCGCTGACCTCGTCCTGCATGGGGGAGGTGTCGAGACCAGGGAGCGCAGCTCCGGGGCGAGCTGTGTGGGGACCGACGGGCCGAACATCCTGCTTGGTCGGCTCGCCCTCGGCGAAGGGACGCTGGAGCTGCGCACGATCACCTTCGACGAGGCGCAGACGCGGTGGCGCCTGGAGGGGACCGAGCGGATCACGGCGACGCGGAGGCTGCCGATCCAGGTCTCCGAGGGCGCCCGAGGGTCCACTCTCGTTCCGCGCGAGGGCCTCGAGGCGCGCGCCACCATCGCCCGCAGGTGTGGGTTCCTGCGCCTGCCCTGGCTGACCCGACCCGCGCCGCTGCACGCCCTCTACGTGCCCACGCCGCTCACCCCCGTCGACGAGAACGGGAGCCCTATCGGTTCGGAGCTACTCCTCGAGGATCTCCTCGCCCGCCTGCGCGGCCCCTCGCCCGCGCGCCTCGTCGTCCTGGGGGAGCCTGGTGCTGGAAAGACCACGCTGGTCTACGCCCTGGCGCTCGCCCTGGCTGACGACGAGACCGCGCCGCTGCCGCTGGTGGCCCCACTTCGAAGCTGGCTGTCCGATGAGGGCTGCGCGGGTGACCTGCTGAAGATGGCGTGGCGCGAGCTGGAGTCCGCAGGGGCGCCGCTGCCACTCCCCGAGCTGGAGGAGCGCTGCCGGGATGGTCGAGCCGTCCTCCTGGTGGACGGGCTCGACGAGGTGGACAGTGCCGACAGCCGCCACAGCCCGATGGACGCGGTCGCGGTCTTCGCCCGCAGCTTCCCGCGTTGCCCCCTGCTGGCCACAGGGCGCGCCGCGGGCCACGACCCGAAACCTTGGAAGGGGCTGGACCTGGATGTCGAGCACCTCCGCCTGGGTGGCTTCGACGACGACGCGCTCGAGCGCTTCGTTCACAACTGGTACGAGCTCGTCGAGCCCGACGACCCGTCCCGGCGGGCGGAGCGCAGAGCCGATCTCCTCGCCGCACTCTTCCGCGCCCCTGCGGCCCGCGCCCTGGCGACGACCCCGCTCCTCGCCACGCTCATCGCGGCCGTCCACGGGGTCCGCGCCACCCTGCCGGCGCGGCGCGCCCAGCTCTACGAAGAGGTGCTGCGCCTGATGCTGGAGGACTGGCCGACCCGCACCCGACGGCGCAGCTTCCCGCCGCTGAGCCCGGCGCAGCAGCGGGGTCTCCTGGAGCGTCTGGCCGCGGCGCTCGTGGAGGGCGCCAAGCACGGCGTCGGCGTGGAGCTGGAGCGCGAGGCGCTGCTTGAGCGTGTGCGCAGCCTGCTCCGAGAGGGCGAGCTCGCGGGGCGCTCGGATCGGGAGGTGGACGCGGTCGCGCAGGGCTGGCTGGAGCACATGGTAGAGGTGGTGGGCCTGCTGACCGAGCCGAAGAGGGGGCGCGTGGCCTTCCTGCACCGTGGGCTGCTGGAGTACCTGGCGGCGCGGGGCATCCTGCGACGGGAGCGGGGGAGGGGCGGAGACCGGGCGGTGGCGGAGTATGTGGGGGAGAAGGAGGTGTTCGTCGAGGCACCGGAAGTCTGGAAATTGTTGGTCGGATCTGAGGTAACGGATAGCGCACTGATGAAAGAGATCGCAGAGAAGATCCTTAGACCGTACCCATTGGGGGGGCCGAAGGCACTTAGGGCCCCCCTCGTCTTGACCCTTGAATTCCTTGCTCTCGAACCCTCATTGTCTGGTCTAACGCTACGTGAACTCCTCAACGGACTGGTCTACGACCTCCATCGAGTCACCCCCGTACTTGCCATTGGTTACTCTCCGATCCCTGGCCTGGCCAAGGCGATAACTGCAGCCATAGAGAAAAACAGTAGATATCAGCGAACACTTCTCAACTGGTGGAGAGAAACGCTCTCAGGGCTCCCTCGACCTGCCCTCCCAGGACTCGTGCTGGGCACTGAGCTCGAGCATTCCCTGCCTGGGATTGAGGTGAGGCCAGATCGCCAATTGGTCTGGTTGGAGATCGCCGAGATGGGAGGGTCCCCAGGCGAGCCAAGCATGCCCGACCTATCAGATACTCCACATCCAGGGCCGAGTTGGCGCCAGCACGCCCGAGCTCAAGTCACCGAACAGGATCTACACTCGCGTCTCACCCAAAAACCTGCAGATCACCTGATCTTCTATACTTGCGGATTGCTTCGGGAGCGCTGGAAGCTCGGCCAGGCCTGTTTGACACCTGCAATCCTGCGAAGAGCGCTCATCTCAGTCGGGGAAGCGATCAGACGGCCCGAATTGTCGGAGCGTGGTCATGCGACGACGGCCCACGACCATCAAGGGTTCAGCAAGAGTCCCGACGGATTGCAGCTGGAGCTGATTAGGCAGGGGACCTGCTACCCGCTCAACCTTCCGTCCCCCATTTCCCAGCTCAGGTACCAGGGGGCCGGCTGGGGAGCGCAGGGCTTCTCCACGATCAAGCTCCAGTTGAATCGGACCCTTCGCCTGAGCATCCCTTCCCCGTATGCCCGTCAGGTTCAAGCTCTGCTCCAAGAGGCTCAGACATCACCAGAGCCCCTCGCGCAGACACTCTCCCCGCACCTCACTACTCTACTGGCGTTACCGGCCCACAACCTCAATCTACAGACCACCCTGAATTCGTTACCCCCCGAGGCGCATGCCCGGGGCGCGCTTCCTCATGAAAAGGGGACCTTTGCCGCGGCCGTTCAGAATGTGTGTGACGAGGTTTCACTTACCCGGTTAGCCGCTCTCCTCCTCAATCACCAGCTCTCCGACCTCGCGGCCGCCCACCACCTCACTGCCTCCATCCCCGACCCCGACCAGCGCCAGGACGCGCTCGCCATGCAGATCGCGCTGCGCCTCCAGAACCGCTTCCTCCAGCTCTTCTTCCCCTCCTACGCCGCGCTCTCGGACGGGAGTCCAGAGGCCTCCGCGCTCCTCCTCGCGCTCGGGCTGAACCAGGTCTCCACCACAGGCGAATGGCCCTGGGGAGAGTGGTGGGCGCGCGCGTTCGCCGACGGGCCGCCCGACCACTGGCTGCCCGCCTGCATCTGGCACCTCTGCTGGGCTTGGGGCGCTCCCGAAGACCCGGCGCATGAAGCTGCAGCGCGCGCCTGCCTGGAGCGCGGAGAACCACCCCTGCTTGTAGAGGCGCTCCGCGCGAGCTGGCCGCTCCCCTGCCCTGCTTCGGAGCGCTGACTCAGTCCCCGCCGCGCCCGCCCGGCCGCTGATTCGGCTTCAGCCCCGGCCTGCCCGGGCGCTTCACCGTGTTCCCCTGGCCGTCGGTGGCCTTGACGGCCCCGTCGGAGCCGACCGCGGTGCTGGCGCCGGCGGCGCTGGTGGCCGTCGTGCTGCCGTCCGCGCCGACCGTGACCGTGTTGCCCTGGCCGTCGGTGATGGTCGTCGTGCCGTCGGCGGAGGTCTTGACGCCCGCCTCGCCGGTCTTCGCGCTGGAGCTCGCCGCGTCCACGGCGGGCTTGTCGGCCGCGTCGTCGGCCTCCGCGCCCTCGTCGGCCTCCGCGCCCTCGTCCGCCTCGGCGGCCTCGGTCGTCACCTCGACGCCCTCCGCCTGAAGGCCCGAGATCTCGTCCTCCAGGAAGCCACAGCCCAGGGCCACCATGCCCATCCCACCCAGGGTCAGGACCAGAACACCACGCATGACGTCGCTCCTCGCCCACCCCAGAGCGTCGCGCTCATCGCGGGCGGCGGCGCCTTAACCTGCCCCTCGTCGGGCCGCTCGCGTGAGCTCGCCGCGCACGAAGCCCTTGCCAAGTCCGCCGAAGGGCGATAGCGGGCGCGCCGCGTAATGGACGCAGCCTCCCTGGTTGCGTCCGACCCCTCCGAGGCCACAGGAGCCACCGTGACTCCCGACATCAGCCGCGTGCGCAACATCGGCATCAGCGCGCACATCGACTCGGGCAAGACCACCTTGACCGAGCGAATCCTGTTCTACACCCAGCGCATCCACGCGATTCACGACGTCAAGGGCAAGGACGGCGTGGGCGCGAAGATGGACTTCATGGAGCTGGAGCGCGAGCGCGGGATCACCATCCAGTCGGCCGCCACCCACTGCCAGTGGGGCGAGACCCACATCAACATCATCGACACCCCCGGACACGTGGACTTCACGATCGAGGTCGAGCGCGCGCTGCGCGTGCTCGACGGCGCGATCCTGGTCCTCTGCGCCGTGGCGGGTGTGCAGAGCCAGTCCATCACCGTGGACCGGCAGATGCGGCGCTACAACGTCCCGCGCATCGCCTTCGTCAACAAGTGCGACCGGCAGGGCGCCAACCCCTTCCGCGTCAAGGACCAGCTCCGCGAGAAGCTGGGCCTGAACGCCGTCCTCGTGCAGATCCCCATCGGGCTCGAAGAGAAGTTCGTCGGCATCGTCGATCTCGTGACGATGAAGGCCAACTACTTCGAGGGCGACCAGGGCCGCACCATCCGCGAGGACGAGATCCCCGAGGAGCTCCAGGAGCAGGCGCAGCTCTACCGCGACGAGCTGCTGGACGCGGTCAGCATGTTCTCCGACGAGCTGACCGAGGCCATCCTCATGGAGGAGGTCACGCCGGAGATCCTGAACGCCGCGATCCGCAAGGCCACCGTGGCCCTGCAGCTCGTCCCGGTGACCATGGGCTCGGCCTACAAGAACAAGGCCGTGCAGCGCCTCCTGGACGGCGTGGTGAGCTGGCTCCCCTGCCCCACCGACGTCGAGAACCGCGCGCTGGACGTGGACGACAACAACGCGGAGGTCGTGGTCCCCTGCGACCCGACCGGCCCCGTGGTCGCCCTCGCCTTCAAGCTCGAGGACGGCCGCTACGGCCAGCTCACCTACCTGCGCGTCTACCAGGGCACGCTCAAGCGCGGCGAGTTCATCGTCAACAGCCGCTCGGGCGAGCGCGTGAAGGTGGGCCGCCTGGTCCGCATGCACGCCGACGAGATGGAGGACATCGAGGAGGGCGCGGCGGGTGACATCGTCGCGATCTTCGGCGTGGACTGCTACTCGGGCGACTCGTTCACGGACGGCAGCCTCCGCCTCGCCATGACCTCGATCCACGTCCCGGATCCGGTCATCCACCTCACCATCGTGCCGGTGGACTCCAAGGCGGGCAACAACCTGTCCAAGGCGCTGCGCCGCTTCTCCAAGGAGGACCCGACCTTCCGGGTCAGCGCCGACCCCGAGACCGGCGAGACCATCATCGCGGGCATGGGCGAGCTCCACCTGGACGTGTACATCGAGCGCATGAAGCGCGAGTACCAGGCGAAGGTGATCGTCTCCCCGCCCCGCGTCGCCTACCGCGAGACCATCACGCGCAAGGCCACCTACGACTACCTGCACAAGAAGCAGACCGGCGGCTCCGGCCAGTACGGTCGCGTCTGCGGCTGGCTCGAGCCCTTCGAGGGCAAGGACTTCGAGTTCGGCGACGAGGTGGTCGGCGGCGTCATCCCGCGCGAGTTCATCCCGGCGGTCGAGAAGGGCTTCCGCTCCATGCTGGAGAAGGGCATCCTGATCGGCGCCCCGGTGACCGGCGTGCGGGCGGTGCTCAACGACGGCGCCTTCCACGCGGTGGACTCCTCGGACATCGCCTTCCAGGAGGCCGCTCGCGGCGCCTGGCGCGCGGCCTACCCCCAGGCGGGCCCCTGCATCCTCGAGCCCATCATGAAGGTGGCGGTCGAGGGGCCGACCGAGTTCCACGGGAACATGGTCGGCACGCTGATGCAGCGCCGCGGCCTCATCCTCGGCGTGACCGAGGAGGGCGGCTTCTCGGTCGTCGAGGCTGAGGTCCCGCTGGCCGAGATGTTCGGCTACGCGACCGCCATCCGTTCGGCCACGCAGGGCAAGGCCGAGTTCACGATGGAGTTCTCCCGGTACCAGCAGGCTCCTCGCGAGGTCACCGAGGAGCTCATCAAGAAGTACCAGGACGAGAAGAAGAAGGCGAGCTGAACGCGAAGTCCGCAGCAGATTCCGGAGGCATGATGCATACCACCGACAAGATCGCGCGCAGCCCCGCCCAGGCGCTCGCCCACACCATCCGCGGGGGGCTCCAGGCGGGCCAGATGGGCGCCGTCTTCGCGCGCCCGGGCACCGGCAAGAGCGCCCTCATCGTCCAGATCGCGCTGGACGCGCTGCTGCGCGGCAGCAACGTGCTCCACGTCTCGCTGGACCACGCGCAGCCCCACGTCCGCACCTACTACGACGAGATGCTCCACGAGCTCGTGGGCAGCGTCGACCGCGCGACCGCGCTCTCCATCGAGCGCCACCGCGTGATCCACTCCTGCCTCGGGCGCCCCTTCCTACCCGCTGACCTCCTCTCGCTGCTCGAGACCCTCGACCGCGTGATGGAGTTCCGGCCCTCGATGATCATCCTGGACGGCCTCGAGGCCGCCACGCTGGACGTCGCAGGCTGGGAGGGCGCGGCGAAGGGCGCGCACGCCCGGCTCTGGCTGAGCGTCCGCACCCACCGCGACCACGGCCCCCGGCCGGAGGATCTGGCCGTCAGCTTCACCACGGCGCTGGCGCTGGAGCCCTCCGACGGTCACGTCACGGTGGCCGTGCTCCGCCAGGGCGGCCACGCCCCGGCGAGCGGCCCCACCATGGAGCTGGACCGCTCCTCCCTGCTGATCCAGACCGAGGTGGGCGGCGGCGCGGGCCCCAGCATCCTGGCCCCCGAGGCCTGCACGCTGTACCACACGGGCGCGGAGGGCGCGGAGTCCTGCTTCGGCGAGCTGGCCGAGAAGTACGGGATGCACGAGATCAGCTTCACCTCCGACGGCATGGAGCAGTTCCGCGTGCGCGGTCGCACCGTGCTCTCCGAGCGTGAGCTCGCCGCCGGGGACGTGAGCCTGCTCTACGTCTCCCGCCGCCTCCACCGTCAGTGGACCGGCGAGCAGCACGTCCGCCGCGTGCTCCAGCTCCTCTGGCAGGTCGTCAGCCACGCGGACCAGGTCTTCGTGGTCGGCTCCATCCAGGAGGACGGGACCGTCACGGGCGGCACCGGCTGGTCGGTCGAGCTGGCCCGCCGCTGGCGCAAGGAGGTCTGGGTCTACGACCAGGAGTCGAACCAGTGGCACTCCTGGGACGGCAAGAGCTGGGTCCAGGGCGAGCCGACCATCCGCTCGACGCGCTTCGCGGGCACCGGCACCACCCGGCACCTGAGCGCCGAGGGCAAGGCCGCCGTCGAGGCGCTGTTCACGCGCAGCTTCGGCCGCTGATCGTCGCGCCCGGGTCGAGGGCGAAATAGGTACGGCGAGGAGGTCTCATGAGCACCCTCTTCGCCGTTCTTCTTTTCTGCACCCTCAGCGCCCGCGCGGGGGGCGGTCAGAACTACGAGGAGGAGGCCCGGAAGCGGATGGGGCTCTCCTACGACGTGGAGCAGCTCCAGCAGCAGCTCGCAGCGCCCGCCCCCGCCGCCGCCGAGAACACGCGCGGTGGGCTCCGCGCCGCCCTGCCGCTGGCCCCCAACTCCGACGTGGAGACGGTCACGGTCTTCCGCGACCGCGCGCTGGTGACCCGCGTGCGGACCGTGGCCCTGAAGCCCGGGGTGAACGCCATCTCGTTTGAGGGGCTGCCGCTGGGGATCGCCGCGGACAGCCTGCACGCCGAGCTGCGTGGAGAGGGCGCGAAGATCCTCGCGGTCGAGCGCGCCAGCGGCCAGGGCGAGGTGAAGGAGACCGAGGCCACCCGCGCCCTGCGCGCCGAGGCGAAGGCGCTGGCGGACCAGCTCGGGGAGGTGCGCGACCGCATGGCCTCCCTGCTGGCCCAGCGCGCCTACCTCCGGGCCACGCTCACGCCGGAGACCAGCGACCAGCCCGCGCCCCCGCTGGCCCAGGTCAAGGCCAACCTGGATTACGTGGGCCAGGCTGAGGCGGAGCTGGCGGCGAAGCTGCGCAAGGAGGAGGAGAGGGCCGCCGAGCTCGACCGCGCGCTGACGCCGCTGCTCACCCGGCTCGCCGACCGTGAGGCTACCGGCGCCACCGTGCGCGTGGACCTGGACTGCCAGCGGGCCGGCGAGGTGGTGGTCGCGCTCTCGTATCAGGTCTTCGGCGCCTCCTGGACCCCGGCCTACAACGCCCGCCTGGACGGCGCGGAGGTGGAGATCTCCTACTTCGGCATCGTCCAGAACCACACGGGCGAGACCTGGGCCGACACGCGCCTGCGCCTGAGCACCGCCAACCCCTCCGTCTCCGGCGAGCTGCCCGAGCTCGGGGTCTGGGTGCTGGGCGCCTACGGCACGGCCATGGGCGATCTCCAGCAGGGCGGCGGGCTGGTCAGCGAGCTGACCAACGCCACGCCCAGCCAGAGCGCCCTCCCCCAGGCCGGCGCCAGCGCCAGCTTCAGCACCGCGCGCTCCTCGGGCGGCGCCGTGCTCTTCGAGATCCCTGGCGAGCGCACCGTGGACGGCGACGGCAGCGAGCAGCGCCTCCCCGTGGGGACCCGCAGCTTCCCGGTGGTGCTGGAGTACGCCACCACGCCCAAGCTGGTCAGCGAGGTCTACCGGCGCGGGCGCCTGAAGTACACGGGCGACGCCCCGCTCCTGCCCGGCACGCTCTCCACCTTCGTCGGCGGCGACTACATCGGGTCCTCCCCGGTGCCCGCGGTCACGCCCGGCGAGGAGCTGCTGCTCTCCTTCGGCACCGACGACCGCTTCAAGGTCGAGCGCACGCTGCTGAGCCGCGAGCTCGACCACCCCGGCGCCGGGCGCCGGAGCCTCCGCTACACCTTCCACTACCGCATCACCGTCACCAACCACGGCGAGCGCGCGGAGAAGGTCACGGTCACCGACCAGGTGCCGATCTCCCAGACCGACCGCGTCGTGGTCAAGCTGCTGGAGACCACCCCCGCCCTGCCGGCCCGCGAGGACGACCCGCCGGGCGTGATGCGCTGGGCCCTGGAGCTCGCCCCCCGCCAGTCGGCCGTCATCGACCTGCGCTTCAGCGTCACGGGCCCGCAGGACGACGCCAGCACCCAGATGGAATTCGACGCGCTGGAGATGGCCTACTGAGGCCCGATCAGGCGGGCAGCGAGCGCAGCATCTCCGTGCGGTCCCCCTCGCGCCGCAGCTCGCGGAAGCCGAAGCGGGCGTAGAAGCTCATCGCGTCGCGGGTCTTCAGCGCGACGTGCCGGGTGTCCCGCAGGTTCGGGTGGTCCAGGAGGGCGCGGATCACCGCCTGCCCGAGCCCGCGCCCCCGCCAGTCGGGGTGGACGACCACGTCGCCGATCCACCCGTGCTTGGCGCCGTCGGAGACCGCGCGCGCGGTGGCGATGAGCCGCCCCTCGGCGTCCTCCGCCCCGACCCAGGCCGTGGCCCCGCGCTGGGCCCGCGCGAGGGTGGACTCGGTAAACACCGTGTTCCAGTAGGTGTCGTGCGCCAGCGCCACGATCTCGGGGATCCGCGCCTCCTCGAGCCAGACCCTCAGTCGGGCGCCCTCCGGCGCGGCGAGCCAGGAGGGCGGGGCCTCCCCCTCCGGCGCCGCCTCCAGGCAGAGGTCGATGGCCCGGAGGTCTCCGGGGGCGCCCCGCCGCCAGAGCCCGTCCAGCACCGCCCTGCGCGCGGCCGGCGCCAGGTTCTGCCCCACCGCCAGCTTCCCGCAGAGCTCCTCGACCTCGACGTGCGCGATGAGGATCCCCCGCACGGCCGCGGCGTACAGAGGATCGCCCGCGGTGATGGGTCGGTAGCCGCCCTCCGGCTGGAAGCGGGTCATGATCGCCTGGAGCACCTCGGCCTTCTGGTCCAGATCCTCGACGGAGACCAGGCGCCCGCGGACCTGGGCCGAGCGGTACCACTCGGTCGCCGGGCAGGCCCGCTCGGGGTGCTGCCAGACCGAGGGGATGGTCGCCACCACGTCCTCGGCCTGCGCGACCACGGGCTGGCCGAGGAGCTCGAGCTTCTCCCCGGCCATGGCGCCGTGAAAGGCGAGCCCACGCCGCCCGACCGTGCAGGGCCAGACCACGGCGTTGACCGTGCGCAGGATGGGGCGACCGTCGGGGCTCTGACCGGCGAGGTGGACACAGGGGGCTCTCGCGAGCAGCTCCCAGGCGCCGTCGGTGCTCATGGACTTGTCTTTGCGTCGCAGCATGGGGTGGATCTATGGCGACACTGGTCTATCCATCAGTGCCAGTTTTTAGAAGATGGTTAGACCAGATGCATGAGCGACGCCTGGCCCGAGCTGAGCCCCGACCCTGAGCTGCCCCTCTTCCAGCGCCTCGCGCGCGGCGTGGCCGAGGACATCCGCCGGGGGCGCTACCGACCCGGCGACCGCCTGCCGGGCAGCCGACGCATGGCGGAGGCCCTGGGGATCCACCGGAACACCGTGCTGGCCGCCCTCGACGAGCTCTGCGCGGAGGGCTGGCTGGTGGCCGAGCCCGCGCGGGGGGTCTTCGTAGCCCCCGACCTGCCGCTGGCCGATCCGGTGGCCCCAACTGGTCTGCCTGATCAGGTCGGCTTCGACCTCCCAGAGGATCCAGGCTGGGCGCTCCCTCCCACCCGGTCCCGAGGGGTGATCCAGATGAGCGGGGGGCTGCCCGACATCCGGCTCGTCCCCACCGAGGAGCTGGCGCGGGCCACGCGGCGGGCGCTCCGGGCGCGCGGGAGGCTCCTGCTGGACTACGGGGACCCCCAGGGGCTCCCGGCCCTGCGCGCGGCCCTGGCGAGCTTCCTCTCCGAGCGGCGCGGGCTGGCGTTGGAGCCCGAGGACGTGCTGGTCACGCGGGGGAGCCAGATGGCGCTCTACCTGGCGGCCTGCGCCCTGCTCCGCCCGGGGGATCGCGTCGCGGTCGAGACCCTGGGCTACCCGCCCGCCTGGCGCGCGCTGCGGGCCGCCGGGGCCACGCTCCTGCCCATCCCGGTGGACGAGGACGGCATGCAGGTGGACGCCCTGCTGCGCCTGGACCCGCCCCCGCGCGCCGTCTACCTGACCCCTCACCACCAGTTCCCCACCGGGGCGGTGCTCTCCGCGCCGCGCCGGCTCCGCCTCCTGGACTGGGCGGCGCGCCAGCGGGTCGCCATCCTGGAGGACGACTTCGACCACGAGATCCACTACCGCGGGCCGCCGGTGCTCCCGCTGGCCCACGCCGACCGCGCGGGGGTCGTGCTCTACGTGGGCACGCTGTCCAAGACCTTCGCCCCGGGCGTGCGGACGGGCATGCTGGTGGGGCCACGGCCCTTCCTGCGCCGGGCCACGGCTCTCCGGGCGCTGATCGATCGCCAGGGGGATCACGCCACGGAGGCCGCCCTGGCCGAGCTGCTCACCGACGGCACGCTCGCCCGCCACCTGCGCAAGGTGGTGCGCGTGTACGCGCGCCGGCGGGAGACCCTGCTCGCCGAGCTGGAGCGGCAGCTCCCCGGGGTCCTGGCCCCCGCCGCGCAGAGCGGCGGGCTGGCCCTCTGGGCGCGGCTGAATTCGCCGGTGGATCCGGGGGAGTGGGCGCGCGCCGCCGAGCGGAGGGGGGTGCGCTTCTCCGTGGGCGCCGAGTACGCCCTGGACGGCGCCCCCCTGCCCTTCGTGCGCCTCGGCTTCGCCTGCCTGAACGAGGAGGAGATCGCCGACGCGGTGCGCCGGATGGCGGCGGCGTGGCGACCGGCCTCCGCCGCAAACTGAGCGCGCAGCGGCGATTCCAGGGTCCCGCCACACGGATGTCACAGAGGGCATGACCCGTGCTAAACTCTGCGTCCATGGCCACCATCCTGCTCATCCTCCTCAGCGCATGCGTCACCCCTCCCGAGGACAAGTCGCCCGAGGAGAGCGTCCCTCCGAACGAGTCGCGGGCCCCGGACGACTCGAGCCCGGAGACGGACCAGCACACCGCCATCGACGACTCCAACGATTCGCAGTCCGAGACCGCCCACACCGACGTGGAGACGGACACGGAGGAGACGGGCCCGCTCCCGGTGGATCCGCCCATGGTGATCCTCTTCATCGGCGACGGCATGGGCTTCCCCCACGTCGCGGGCGGGGGAGTGCTGGCGACGGGCGCCGCGGGCTCGCTGACCATGGAGACCATGCCCTACAAGGGCCAGCTGCGCACGGCCTCGCTGAACGGGATCACCGACTCGGCGGCGGCGGGAACGGTCTACGCCTGCGGCGAGAAGACCTGGAACGGCATGCTGGGCATGGACCGCGAGGAGAACCCGCTGGAGGCCCTCCCCGACCTGGCGCGGGCGCGGGGGATGTTGACGGGCATCGTCACCACCGACACGCTGACCGGCGCCACGCCGTCTGCCTTCATGGTCAACGTCTCCAGCCGCGGGGCCACCGACGAGATCGCCGAGGCCATCGTCGCCGAGCTGCCCGACGTGATGCTGGGCGGGGGGAGCGTGGACCTGCTGCCCCTGGTCGAGCCGCTGGACGTGCGTCGCGTGACCACCGCCGACGAGCTCACCGCCACCGCGCCCGACGGCCGCGCGCTGGTCGGGCTGTTCTCGTCCTCCACCTTCCCCTGGGTCTCCGACGGCTACACCACGCAGCCCTCGCTCGCGCAGATGACCACCACCGCGATCAGCGAGCTCGACAGCTACGGGCGGGGCTTCTTCCTGATGGTGGAGGGCGCCCGCATCGACCACGCGAGCCACTCCAACCGCGAGGAGAGCGTCCACTACGAGACGGTGGCCTTCGACGACGCCATCGCCGCCGCCATGAGCTGGGCGGAGGGCCGAGAGAACGTCACCATCGTCGTGACCGCCGACCACGAGTGCGGCGGCATGATCGTGGCCGAGACCGGCACCGCCGGCGAGGTCCCCGACACGAAGTGGCGCTGGGGCGTACACACCAACGCCGACGTCCCCGTCTTCGCCATGGGGGAGAAGGCCAGCATCGTGGACGGGGATCGCCTGGACGCCCTGTGGGTCCACGAGATCCTGGCCGCCGCCATCGAGGAGCGCGACGTCGCCGAGCCGAACATCGTGCCCCTGGTGGACGGCTGGCTGGACGACCTGGAGCCCGCGGTCGCCACCCAGACCTGGGACACCAGCTTCGGGACCGGCTTCAACCAGCTCGACGCCCTGCACGTGGACAGCGACGCCGACGGGCTGCGCATCGGCGTGGACGGGGTCTTCGACCGCCAGCAGAACGCCGTCTTCCTGCTCATCGACCTGGACTACGGCGAGGGCACGGGGCTCGGCGGGGACGGCTCCGCGCTGCCGGACACGGAGGGGGTGCTGGAGAGCGTGATCTCCGCCTTGAACCTGGACGTGGAGGTGGAGGGGCTCGGCTTCGACCTCGCCATCGGCACGCTGGCCGCCACTGAGGTGGAGACGCGGGACCTCTCCGACGAGAGCGGGCTGCGCGGGCTCCGCGATCCCTGGGCCTATGACGGGGATCTCTGGTGGCTTCCGTCCATCGTCAACCTCGACTACGGCAACGTGGCCATCGAGGGCGACGCCGCGAGCGACGCCGGGAGCACCGGGCTCACCGAGAACGGCCTGGAGGCCATGCTCTGGTGGTCGAACGTCTACGAGACCGGGCTCCCCGCCGAGGGGCTGCAGGTCGCGGTGGTGGCCGTGCTGGTCAACTCCGACGGCACCTGGGCCAGCAACCAGGTGCTCCCGCCCCTGGCCGACGACACCGAGCCGGGCGCCGACCCCATCCCCGTCACCTCCGCGGCCCTGATCACCGTGGACGCGACCGGCGAGCTCATCGGCACCCCGGAGATCGTCGAGTAGAGGCGCTCAGACGCCGGGCTCCTCGGCGGGGCGCGGCCGGATGAGCGCGCCGAGCGAGAGCCCCTCGACCAGCAGCGCCGCGCCGCCGATGGCGACGGTGAAGCCGAACTGCCCGAGGTGCAGCACGAGGGCGAAGGTGCGGCCCAGGTCCGGGTCCACGTTCCACAGCCAGAGGGCCGCCGCGCAGAAGGCCTCATACGAGCCGAAGAAGCCCGGGGTCGGCAGCGCCGTCATGCCCGAGAGCGTGATCGTCCAGGTGCTCCAGGCGGGGCCCACGCCCACCGGGATCCCCGGGAAGGCCGCCATCACCACGCCCACGGCGGCGATGGTCAGCGCCCAGATGCCCACCGAGATCAGCACGGTCAGCAGGGCGTTCAGGGGCCGCGAGATCAGGGAGAGGAAGCCCTCCCGGAAGCGTCGGGCGAAACCCGCGATCTTGGAGCCCAGCGGGAAGCGCTCGAGGAGGCGGATGGCCGGCTCGCCGACCGCCACCACCAGGAGGCCCGCCACCGAGCCCAGCGCCACCATCACGCCGGCCGCGCGCTGCCCGGCCTGCACGACGTCCACCCCCTGCACCACCACCCCGGTCGCCGGCAGCTCCACCACCAGCGTGAGCCCCAGCAGCATGAGCAGCAGCATGCTCATGTCCAGCAGGCGCTCCAGCACGATGGCGGCCATGCCGCGCCCGAAGGGCACGCCCTCGCGCTCGGCGAGGAGGTAGGGCCTGACCAGCTCACCTAGCCTCAGCGGGATGACGTTGATCGCCAGGAAGCCTACGCTGATGATGATGAAGCGCCGCCGGTAGGGCACCGGCTGGCCGAGGAGGAGCCCGAGCCGCCAGGCCCGGAGCGCATGCGCCACCAGGTAGAGCCCGGCCATGGGGACGAGGTAGCTCCACCGCGCCTCCATCAGGGCCGCGCGGGCCTCGCCCAGATCCAGATCCCAGAGCACCAGCCCCAGGCAGAGCGCGGTGATGACGAGGACGACGCCGATCTTCAGCCGCATCTCAAGCCTTCGCCGCGGCGTCGGCGCTCGCGGGGCGCCGGCGGAGCAGCTGCAGGCCGAGGATGGAGCGGTCGTCGAGGGCCTGGCTGGCCTCCAGCCCCAGCAGGGGCGGGGGCTCGGGGCGGGTGACCTCGGTCCCGAAGAGCTTGTCCCAGATCACCAGCACGTTCCCGTAGTTCCCGTCGCAGAGCGAGCCGTCGCGGGTGTGGTGCCAGGAGTGGAAGAGCGGGTTGTTCAGCACCGTCCCCCAGGCGCGGCTGAGCGGGTTCGCGGCCAGCCAGCGCGTGTTGGAGTGCTGGAAGGCGTCGAAGACGTCGGCGGTGGCCAGCGCGGCGGGGATCACCCAGCTCTCGAGCTGGGAGGTGTTGAAGAGCAGCCCGAAGGTCGTGACCGGGATGCAGGCCAGCTGCAGGAAGTCCACGACGTGCATGCGCAGCCCGGTGGTGGCGTCCAGGGTCTCCGCCGAGTGGTGGACGCGGTGGAACTGCCAGAGGAAGCCCACCCGGTGGTCGGCGTAGTGGACCCAGTAGCGCGTGAAGTCCATCACCAGGAAGGCGAAGATGAACTGCGCGAACCCGTTGGGCAGCCAGGAGACGTCGATGAGCCCGACCTCCAGGTAGGCCAGCGCCTGGGTCAGCACGAGCAGCTTCAGCGCGAAGAGGCCGAAGCCCGTCACCAGATTGACGAAGGAGTCGTGGTTGAACAGAGCCTGCCCCGGGCTCCGCGGGCGCACGACGCCCATGACCTGAAAGAAGCCCATGGCCGTGGCCTTGACCAGGAGGCCGACCGGAATCCCAGCGAGGTTCATGCTCCCCCTCCACCAGAGGGGGAGCATTGTATCGCAGCCGGAGCGGAGCGGGAGCTGGCGAGATGTCGCGAATCGTCGCCGGGCGCCCGGACCGCCTCGCTCAGCTCGGGATCTCGATGGTCAGACCCTCGGCCAGCGGCGCCTCATCGAACTCCACCTCCAGGAAGAGGCAGTAGGGCTCGCCGTCCGCGCAGGCCGAGCAGCTCACGCCGAGGCCGAGCGCGTCGATGAACTCGCAGACCGCGCCCGGATCGTCCCCGAGCTCCAGGAGCGGACCCATCTCGCGCGTGTCGCCCCAGCCCTGGGCGTGCCCGCCGCCGATGGCGCTGCCGTCCGGCGCGAAGGTGCCCGCGAGCTCGAAGCTCTCGATCGTGATGGTCGCGTCCAGGTAGTCGATGCCGATCGACGGGGTGGAGGCCGAGAAGTAGGGGTTCGTGGTGAAGTCGGCGTCCGGGAAGATCCAGACGTCGTCCCCCACCTGCTTGTAGGTGCCGTCCGCCTTCTTGTAGCCCTGCGCGCCGACCAGGCCGATCAGGCTCTCGTCAGCGTTGTTCACGCCGATGAGCAGGGGCTCGGTCAGGTAGGAGGCGAGGAAGAGGCCGAGGCCCTCCGGCTGGAGGATCTCCGACTTGCTGAGGTCGAGCACGTAGGTCTTGCCCACCAGCGCGTCGGCCGACTCCTCCATCGGGCTGCCGTAGGCCGAGGTCGTGAACGTCAGGTCCCCGGTGTACTCGCACACCTCGATGTGCAGGGTGTAGGTCGTGTTCCCCGCGAGCGGGACGTCGGGGGTGAGCGTGACCTGGAAGTTGCCGTCGCTCCAGCCCTCGCTGAGGCTCACCGCCGTCCCCGCCGGATCGGTGAGCGCGAAGGTGGCCCCGGCGGCGTCATCCGAAAACGTCACGAAGAGCGGATCCCGGTAGTACCAGCCCGACTCCTCGTCCTCCGGCGTGGTCGCGGTGGCGACCGTCTCGCAGGGGGTCACGACGTTCGTGTCCCCGGTCTCATCGTCCGTCTCGCCGGTCTCACCCGACTCGCCGGTGTCGCCGGTCTCCTCGATGTTGCCGGTCTCTTCGCCCTTGTCGTCGTTGCAGGCCGCGAGGGCCCCGAACAGGAACAGTCCGTAACGAAGCATGGTCTCCTCCAGCGTGTCCTGACCCGAGTTCAGTGTAGCCTTGTCCTGTGAGCTCCGCGCGCCATAAACCCGTCAGGAGCCCTCGGTCGTCCCTTCCGTCTCCGCGCCGCCGGTGTCCGAGATGGGCTCGGAGATCTCCACGGCCAGGGTGTACCAGTACCAGGGGCTGCCCTTGCCGGCCTCCTCGCGGAGCTCGATGACCCAGTCGCCGGCCAGGTCCGTGGTGTACTCCAGGATGGGATCCCGGTCGTAGCTGTTGACGCCCGCGCCGGCCCCCGCCTTGTACTTCTCCTCGGGGTTGTACAGCGTGATGCGCATGTCCGCCGGGCTGCCCTCGTTGTAGGCCACGACCCAGACCTTGATCGCCCGCTTCGCGTCGTCGGGGATGGCGATCTTGAAGTTGTCCAGATCGCTCGCGTAGTCGCTGTGCGACCAGTAGACGTCACCGTTGGCGATGTACTGAGCCTCCGCGGGCGCGTCGTTGGGCTCCACCTCCTCGGTGGTCCAGGTCACGGGAGGCTTGGTGATGGTGACCATCATCTCCCAGGTGTAGTCGTCGCCGTAGCCGTAGTTGGCCTCGCCGATGACCGCGCGGAAGTCGGTGGCCGCGTCGGTGGGGAAGACGACGAAAGGATCGTCGGTGGTCGCGCCGCCGGTCACCTGCGCGTAGGTGGCGCCCGAAGAGTCGTTGTTGTCGGCGATGACCAGGGTGATGTCGGCCGAGGAGCGGATGGCGGAGGCCTTCACCTGGTAGCGGACCCAGTCGGCCTGGTCGGTGGAGGTGGCGAAGTACTCGTAGTCGTACTTCGCGTCGAAGTAGCCGCAGGTCCACTGGTCGAGCGGCAGCTCCTGGGGATCGGTGTAGGCGTGCGGCTCGATCTCGGGGAGGTCGCAGGGGGGCTCGGGGGTGGTGTCCACCGGCGGGCCGCTCTCCCCGCTCTCCCCGCTCTCTCCGCTCTCGCTGGAGTCACCCTCGCCGGAGTCTTCGTGGGTGTCGATGGGGGTCGGGCTCGGCAGGCTCGGCGTAAAACACGACTTGCAGGCCGTGTTCATGGACAGCGGGAGGAGCAGGATGAGCTTTCGCATGGCCTCTTCCTACGGGCGAGAACAGCCCGGCCGGGGACCGGACCCTGCCCACTTTCGCAGCATAACTGGTTGTAGCCACGACCCGCCGCAGGGAATATGATCGAGGCTATGCGGCTCATCTACCCTACCCTCCTCGCGCTGCTCTCCGGCTGCATCGAGACCGGGGTCCAGAAGCAGTACCCCGACATCACCGTCTCCCCGCAGACGCTCGATTTCGGGGATGTCGTCGTAGACTATGACAGCGTCCTGCCCATCTCGATCCAGAACACGGGCAGGGCGCCGCTCACGGTCTCCGACGTGCGCTTCGACGGGAGCCGCAGCGGCGCCTTCACCATCGCCGACCTGGGCGAGGACGGGCTGGAGATCGAGGCCGGGGACGTCGCGGAGGTGGACATCACCTTCGCCCCGCCCACCTACCTGCCCTACACCGACAACATCCTGGTGCTCAGCGACGCCCCCGAGGAGGAGGAGGTCACCGTCCGGCTCTTCGGAGAGGGCGTGGACGGCCCCGTGCCCGACATCGCGGTCGACACGATGGTCGTGGAGTTCGACGAGGTCTACGTCAACACCCAGGACGTCCAGATCCTGCAGATCACGAACGAGGGCGAGGGCGATCTGGTCATCGACCAGGCGACCATCTCGGGCTCCGACCTCTTCGAGCTGGAGAGCCCGCTCACGGGCCAGACGATCACGGGCGGGAGCTCGATGTCGGTGCTGCTGGGCTACACGCCGGACGACGAGGAGGGTGAACACGCCACGCTCACGCTCACCAGCAACGACCCCGACGAGAGCCCGCTGGAGATCACGCTGCTGGGCAACGGCGGCGGTGACTTCGCCTATCCCGTCGCCGACTTCCCCTGTCCTACGGACGTGGCGACCCTGGACCGCCTGAACTTCGACGGCGGCGACTCCTACGACCCGAACGGCAACGAGCCGCTGGACTTCTACTGGAGCCTGGTCCAGAAGCCCGAGGGCAGCGACGCCGAGCTGGAGCAGGACGGCGATCAGGCCGAGATGGTCGTGGACCTCGCCGGCTTCTACACGGTGGAGCTGATCGTGGAGAACACGGTCGGCATCTACTCCGAGACCGCGAGCTGCACCTTCGAGGCCATCCCCACCGACCGCATCCACGTCGAGCTCATCTGGAACACGAACGAGAGCGACCTGGACCTTCACATGGTCAAGTCGGGCTACAAGCTCTTCGACCCGGATGACCCCGGCAACGGCTACGAGGACGGCGGAGACGTCTGCTACTGCAACCAGCTGCCGCTCTGGGGAGACCTCTCCGATTACACGGACGATCCCACGCTGGACCTCGATGACCGGTGGGGCATGGGCCCCGAGAACATCAACATCGAGGACCCGGCGGAGGACGAATACACCGTCTGGGTCCACTACTTCAGCAACAACGGCGGGGGCACGACCACGGCCACGGTGCGCGTCTACCTCGAGGGTGAGCTGGTGGACGAGCAGTACGGGCTCATGGACGGCGAGGACCTGTGGGAGGTGGGGACGATCTACTGGCCAGACGGCGGCTGGGTCTACGCCGACAAGACCGTGGACGACACCGACCGCTCCTCGGTCTACTCCTACTGGGCCGATGACGATCGCGACGGCTACGGGGACGTGAACACCCCGCGCACGAGCTGTGAGATCGACCCGGACACGCTCACCAGCGTCACCAACGCCGAGGACTGCGACGACACGGACGAGGAGATCAACCCCGACGCGGACGAGGTCTGCGACAACGATGAAGACGACGACTGCGACGGCTCGACCGACGAGTCGTCCTGCACGGACTGAAGACCGATGAAGCTCCTGCTGCTCTCCCTGCTCACGGGCTGCACCGGAAACGAGACCGGGATCACCGACCTGAAGCCCGAGCTCGTCGTGCTCCCCGAGACGCTCGACTTCGGTGAGGTCATCGCCGGTGAGCCGGCCACCGCCGCGCTCACGCTGACCAACGACGGGCGCGACGTGCTGGAGATCTCCGGCGCGCAGCTCACGGACGGCAGCTCGGGCGTGTTCACGTTCACGCTCGACCCGCTCGAGCTCGACGTGGACACCTCGACCACGCTCGAGATCACGTTCACGCCGACGGAGTTCGCGACCTACGCCGATGAGCTCGAGATCGCCTGGAACGACGACGAGGCGTCCCCCACGGTGGTGCCGCTGCTGGGCACGGGCGTGGACATCGATCGCCCGGACATCGCGAGCGACCCTGAGGACTGCCTGGACTTCGGGACGGTGGCGCCCGGAGAGACGGCCACCGAGATCCTCCAGATCAAGAACTCGGGCGAGGACGATCTCATCATCGACAACACCCAGATCGTCGGGTCCGGGGCCTTCTCCCTGAGCCCGGACCTGGACGGCGTGACCGTGCCCGCGGGCGGGCTCTACGCGACGCTGGTGACCTACGCGCCGACCACCGCCGACGGCGACAGCGCGACCTACACCCTCGAGAGCAACGACCCGGACGAGGCCAGCTTCGAGGTCTGCCTGGTCGGGAACGGCGGCGGTGAGGGGGCCTACCCCGTCGCCAGCATCGTGTGTCCCGACGACACCACGCCCATGTCCACGGTGAGCTTCGACGGCTCGGGCTCCTACGACCCGAACGGCAACGAGCCGCTCACCTACGCCTGGACGGTCACGGCGAAGCCCTCGGGCAGCACCGCCGCGCTGGACTCCGACGGAGAGACCGGCAACAGCCTCTACCTGGACCTCGCGGGCGACTACACCGTGAGCCTGGTGGTCACGAACAGCCTGGGCGTGCCCTCGGCCCCCGCCGAGTGCGACGTGGAGGCCATCCCGACCGAGGACATCCGCGTCGAGCTGAGCTGGGACGCGACGGACTCCGATCTCGATCTGCACCTCGCCGACGGGACCGCCGAGCTCTACGACGTGCCCGGCGATCTGAGCTGGTGCAACGAGACCCCGGACTGGGGCGTCGAGGGCTTCGCCGACGACGACCCCGTGTGGACCCAGATCGACGACGACGGCTACGGGCCGGAGAGCGCCGAGATCGTGGACGCCGACAACGGCGACTACCGCGTGCGCGTCCACTACTACGAGGATGACGGCGGCGGCGCGACCAAGGCGACGGTTCGCATCTACGTCTACGGCTCGCTGGCCGAGGAGGCGAGCTACACCCTCTCCCGTAACGAGGTGTGGGACGTCGGCTGGATCCTCTGGGATCGCGGCTACGTGATCCTGGACGAAGATCCGGCCCCCTACGACGCCGAGCGCCGCTCCTGCCCGACCGAGTGAATTTGAATTTGACTTTCAAAATCACGACGCGCTAAGGGATGAGCGAGGAGAGGTCATGACGCTCGCTGAGGCTCCCCTGCGTGTGCCGGTCGTGCTGACCGAGGTCGGCGGCGAGCGTCCCTTCCGCCGCCGCCTTCTGGAGATGGGCCTCGTGCCCGGGACCCGGGTGGAGCTGGTCAACGTGGCGCCGCTGGGCGACCCCCTGGAGATCGCGGCACGAGGCGGGCGGCTGTCCATCCGGCGCGCGGAGGCGGCCGTGATCAGGGTCGCGAAGGTGGGCGCGTGAGCCGCTGCTGCGATCCGGTGAGCGTGGCGGTCTCGCACCGGACGGGCGGCACGCCCCTGGTCGCCGTGGTGGGCAACCCGAACACGGGCAAGACCACGCTGTTCAACCGCCTGACGGGGCAGAACGCGCGGGTGGGGAATTACCCCGGAATCACGGTGGAGCGCCGGGTGGGCACGGCCACGCTGAGCGGTCGGGACGGGCCGCTGACGGTGGACGTCCTGGACGTGCCGGGCACCTACTCGCTCTCCGCGCGCTCGCCCGAGGAGCAGATCGCGATCGAGGCCGTCATCGGGCTGGACGGGAACCCGGCGCCCGATCTGGTCCTGCTGGTGCTGGACGCCACGCAGCTCGGCCGAAACCTCTACCTGCTGCTTCAGCTCCTGGAGCTGGACGCCCCGCTGGTCATCGCGCTCAACATGATCGACGAGGCCGGGCCGGGCGCGGTGGACCCGCATCAGCTGTCTGAGGCCTTCGGCGTGCCCTGCCTCCCCATCTCCGCGCGGACCGGAGAGGGTGTGGGGGCGCTGAAGCAGGCCGTGGTGCTCGCGCTGCGCGCCCCCCGCCGCACCTCCGTCCGGCTGAGCTACCCGGACGACGTAGAGCAGGCGATCTCCAGCCTTCAGCCGCTGCTGCCGCCCGCCTGGGCCGACACCCCGACCCGCGCCCGCGGCATGGCCCTCTGGGCGCTGCTCAGCCTGGACGAGCGCGACGAGCTCGACGGCGTGCCCGCCGCCCTGCGCGCGCGCTGGCGGGAGATGAAGGGCGGCCCGGACCTGGACCTCGCGGTCATCCGGGCGCGCTACGAGCTCATCGACACCGGCTGGGCCTCGCTCTACAAGGCGCCTCCTCCGCGCACGACCACCGAGCGCATCGACCGGGTGCTGCTGCACCCCGTCTTCGGCTTCGCGATCTTCCTGGCCCTCATGGGCGTGGTCTTCCAGTCGCTGTTCTCCTGGGCGGACCCCGCGATCGGGGCGATCGAGGGGCTGTTCGGCGCCATCGGCAGCGGGTTGAGGACCTTCCTGCCCGCTGGGATGCTCACCGATCTCCTGGTCGAGGGGGTGGTGGGCGGCGTGGGCAACGTGCTCGTCTTCCTGCCCCAGATCCTCCTGCTCTTCTTCTTCATCGGGCTGCTGGAGGACTCGGGCTACATGGCCCGGGTCGCCTACCTCATGGACCGGATCATGCGGAGCCTCGGGCTCCACGGCCGGGCCTTCGTGCCGATGATGTCGGGCTACGCCTGCGCGGTCCCGGCCATCCTGGCCACGCGCACCATGGAGAGCCGGCGCGACCGCTACCTGACCATGCTGGTGGTGCCGCTGATGAGCTGCTCGGCGCGCCTGCCGGTCTACACGCTGCTCATCGGCGCGCTCTTCCCCCCGAGCCATCTCTTCGGCGCGCTGCCCGTGCAGGGCCTGCTGATGGTCGGGATGTACGTGTTCTCCACCATCATCGCCCTCCTCGCCGCGGGCGTGCTGGGGCGGACGGTGCTCAAGGGCAAGCGGGTGCCCCTGCTGATGGAGCTCCCCCCCTACCGCCTGCCGGCCGCGACCAGCGTGCTGCGGCTCATGTGGGAGCGCAGCCGCCTCTTCCTCAGCGAGGCGGGCACGGTGATCCTGGCCTGCACCGTCGTCCTCTGGGGGCTGCTGCACTACCCGGCGCTCCCCGACCCGCCCCCGGGCGCGAGCCCGCAGGAGCTCGCCGCCCACGAGGCCGACAGCCTCGCCCACAGCGCCGCCGGGCGCCTCGGCCACGCGATCGAGCCCGCCATCGCCCCCCTCGGCTTCGACTGGAAGATCGGCGTGGGCCTGGTCGGCGCCTTCGCCGCCCGCGAGGTCTTCGTCTCCACCATGGGCATGGTCTACGGGGTCGGCGAGGACGTGGACGAGGAGAGCCTCTCGCTCCGCGACCGCATGCGCGCCGAGACCCGCCCCGACGGCGAGCCCGTCTACACCCCGCTGACCGGGCTCTCGCTCATGGTCTTCTTCGCGCTCGCCTGCCAGTGCATGAGCACGCTGGCCGTGGTCAAGCGCGAGACCCGCGGCTGGCGCTGGCCGGTCTTCCTCTTCGGGTACATGAGCGCGCTGGCCTGGGGGATGAGCTTCCTGGTCTACCAGGGGGGGCGGCTGCTGGGGTTGGGCTAGCTCACAGCTCGGAGAGTCGCGCGCTCAGGCGCTGGACCTCTTCGGCGCGCTGCAGCTTGTCCGCCAGGGTCCGGGCCTCCTCCAGAAGTACTCGCGCGGTCCCGATCTGGTTTCGATGAATGGCGAGAGTTGCCCGCGCGTCCAAGTGCTGGATGCGTGCGCCCGGGTCGGTGAGGGAGGGGATGAGCGCCTCGGCCTGTTGGAGCGTATCCTCGGCCATGGAGAGCCGGTCGGCGGTTATCTGCTGCTTCGCCAGCAGTATCAGGAGCCCGAATTGTAGGTCTCTGCTCCCTGACTCCTGGGCCGCGTCGACCAGCGCGCGGATGCGAGCGGCGTGATCCTCTCGGGGGTGCGCGTCGATGACGCTGCTGAGCTCGGCCATCCCGAGCGACAGGGTGAGCATCGGATCCTTCACCTGGAGACTGAGCGCTCGGGCGCGAGTCAGCAGCGCTCGGGCGCGACGTCTCTCGCCCTGACGCTCGAGCTGTTGCGCGAGGAAGTGGGAAGCGCGCGCCTCTCTCAGGATGTCCTTCTGCTTCTGCGCCTGCTGGAGCGCCCGCTCTCCCCAATGTACGGCGTCTCTCACGTCGCCGGCCTGCGCCGCGAGCTCGGCGAGCTCGGCGAGGTCCTCCGTCGGCACAGGGATCTGGAGCTTTCGACATAGCGATATCAGCGTCTTCAGGGCGCCTCGCTGCTGTGAACGCCGACCCGCTGCCTTGTAGAAATTCCACGACACCCTTGCAAGGAGCCGGCTCGAGACTGGTCCGCCTACGCTCTCGAGAAGCTCGGCGAACTCGGTCAGGGCCTGCTCCGCCTCGACGACCGGGCAGCAAGCAGGCGTCCACAATGCCTGCCGGGCCGCAAGTGCATCCATGTACACTCCACTTTGACCACTCTCCCTTGCCTCATCGGCAACGGCCGCAAGCATCCCCCACCCTTGTACCGGATTTCCCGCGAACGCCACTGCAATGGCCAGATCGCGCCGAATCTTCAAACGCTCCTCCTCCAGGTTCGTCGTGGCGAGGAGCCCCTCCAACCAGGCAACACACTCCCCGTAGCGCTTTTCAGCAAGCAGCCTGGTCATCTCAGGTGGAAACTGAGTGCCAGAGATACCCGCAAGTCCATGCTGCGTCGGGTCCCAATCCGACGTCAGGAACACATCCACCTCCAGCCGCGCCGTCGCAAAGTCTACAAAGTCTGGCGCTCTGGCATGCAGCCTCGCCAGCCCATTCCTCCCATCGACCACCAGCCACAACGTCCCCACCCGCTCCGCCAGCGGATCCCGCTGCACGTTGAGCTCCTCGAAGACTGCGTCCGGCGCACCCCCAAGCCCATGAACCCAGAGGATCTCCTTTGCCGGATCCAGACCCGCGCTCTCGAGCTGCGCGAGCGGGTTGTTCCCCAACAGGGCGGCCTCCAGCACGCGGATCCGTCGCCCCCCGGCCTCGACGCGCTCTCGCACCTCCTCGAACAGCGCCCGCTGAAGTTCGGGCGTGTCTACCCGGACCTCCACCAGCCTGAACTCCGGAGGACCCGCCAACGCCAGGTCCACCGCCCGGATCAGCGGCTCCATGTCGCGAATCCCGCGTAGCCGCGCGCGCAGCGCCGCGACCCCGGCCTCGCTCACGCCGCTCCCTCAACGGCACGGAGCTCGTGCGCCACCTCGGGGACGGCGCGTACCAGCGGCGCGAGATCGAACCAGTCCTCCCCGTTGTAGGCCAGCACCCAGCGGCGATGCAGGAGCTCCAGATAGTCGGGCTCCGAGGCGAGCTGCTTGCGCCGAGCCACCTCAACGAGGCGCGGCAGGAAGCCCGAGGTGTTCACGGTCAGCCGCAGCAGGCTGAGCTCCTTCGCCTTCGCGCGCCGCAGCGCGTCCATGTTCAGGCGATCTCCTTGCGCATGCAGACAGGAGGCCTGAACGAGGCGCAGCAGATCGCGCAGGCTCCCTCCCGAAAGCCGGATCAGCTCCTCGGTGAGCGCGTCAGGATCCTCCATCACGCTGGCCCGATCGATTCGCTTGTCGAGCATCTGAAACAGCAGACGACGCCCCGGGTCGCGCACGAGCTCCGGTGGATCGTCGATGCCGCGCACCGCAGGCGTGTGCATGTACTCAGAGGCGTAGAGCGCCGTGATCGGCTCGCTCTCCGGGCGCGCGACCAGCGCCAGCGAGGGCGTGAGGATGAGGTTCGCGTAAAGCGCGCGGAGATGGTCGGCGCCTTGCACGAGCGCGGCATCCAGCGTGCGCGAAGGATAGCGGTCCAGGTTGTCCACGATGAGCAGGAGCTCACGGGTGTGCTCTCCGCCCTCCTGAATGCGCTCGTGCGCGGCGCGGAGCACATCGTTCACACGATTGACGAGATCTCCCGGACTCTGCTTGAGCTGCTCAACGATCTGGTTGCGCACCTCACCGGCGTAGCGGAGGAGCCCGCTCAAGCCGCCGGAGAAGGCCAACCATCCACGCTCTCCGGCACCCTCAGCCTTCCCGCCCAGCTCAACTTCCCAACGCTTCACGAGCTCCTCCTGCCGCGTCACCTCCGCGAACCAGCGCCTCACGGCGTCCAGGGTCTCACGGGCGAGCGGCAGGTTTCGGAATTCGCGCATGTGGCGCTCGACGCTGAGCGCGATGATGAGGAGCAGCTCGGTGAAATCGAATTCGGTCGTGTGGAGCTCAGCGTTGGCCGTGATCATCACGACCTCGTACCTGTCCCGCAGCTCTGACGCGATGTTGTTCAGCTCCGTGGTCTTCCCTGTGCCGCGCTGGCTGAGGAAGAGGATCCGCTCCCACCCCAGACCGTCCTCGAAGTCCCCTGGCTGCTTCATGGCGAAGCGCCGAAGGAGGCCCGGTCGGATCTGCTCGCGCGCGCCCGACAGGTCGACGTACCAGGGGTGATCGGCGGTCAGTGGCCGAGAGGGATCGGCGTTGCGATAGACCTGTTGAAGGGTTTGCGCCGGCTCGAGAGGAGAGCTCATCTCCCGGGACTATCCGGTCCAGGATAAGCTCGCACCCGCCCCCTCACCGCATCAGCGAGATCCCCTCCAGCACCCAGGTGCAGGCGTCCACCGTGCCGTGGCGCTCCGTGTCGCTGGCCATCTCGGAGATCGCGTCGAAGAAGGCCGTGATCGTCGTGTCCAGCACCGCCGTGCCCAGGCCGCCCAGGATGTGGCCCTGCTCGCCCAGGGCCGCGCGCACGGGGATGCACATGCGCCCGGTCGCGACGTCCAGCCCGGAGAGGTCCAGGATCTCGTCGATGAGCAGATAGCGGCCGACGTCGGGGAACATCATGTTGCGCGAGCGGGCGCCGGGCCGGACGATGAGGGTGCCCGGCCAGGGGGAGCCGTCGGCGCGGGTGTGGCCGGTGGGGCGCGTGCCGTGGCGGCGCGCGGAGCGCGGGCTGCGGTAGAGCGCGCCCATCATGCCCTCCCGGATGAGCGGCAGGGGCATGGGGGCCACGCCGCGATCGTCGAAGGCCCGGGTCGCCAGGGCGCCGGGGAGGCTCGCGTCGTCCACGACGTGCAGGCGGGTGGCGCCGACTGGCTGGCTCGCGTTCAGGGCCTCGGAGCGGAGGAAGCTGCGCCCGGACTCCACGCGATCCCCGTCGAAGGCCGCGGCCACCGCGGGCAGCAGGGTCGCCAGCACGCGCGGCTCGACGACCAGCGGCATGCGGCGCTCGGGCCAGCTCGCCGGGGAGGACATGGCCAGGGCGCGGCGGCCGACCTCCGTCCCCAGCGGCATGCTCGCCACGTCGGCGAAGCGGCGGCTCTCCACCAGCCCGCTCACCTCCATGTCCGGATGCCCCTGCGGGCGCACGACGGCGCGCAGGCGGAAGCGCGTGCTGGTCTCCGCGCCCTCCTGCCCGCGGGTGGTGGCCACGAGGCGCTGGGTGACGCGCTCCTCGTAGGTGACGCCCAGGGTCACCAGGCCGCGGGAGACAGCCCGCACGGCGTCCTCGTTGAAGGCGACGACCTCGCGCCGGTCGGCGTCGTCCAGGCGCGAGGCGCGCGGGTCGGCGATCTGGAGCCCCTGGACCGGCAGATCCATGCGCTCGGCCGGGCCCTCCAGCGCGTCGGGGCTCGCCTCGCGCGCGCGCCCGAGGGCCTGCTGCACCAGGCTCTGGAGCTCGCCCTCATCCCGCGCCGGCCCGGCGGCCTGCCCCACCCGACCGTCCTCCAGCCCGAGGCGGAGGTGGACGCTGCGGTCGGGGCCGCTCAGCCGGGGCCCGTCCTTGCGACCCAGGCAGACGCGGGCGCTGCTCTCCTCCAGCGCGACCTCAGCCCAGGAGGCCCCCTGCGCGCTGGCGCGCTCCAGGAGCCGGGTACACACGCGCTTCTGCTCGCTCATCTCCCGCCTCACGCGATAGTGGGATGGTGGAGGTTCCTTAGCATGCTCTCCAGGGCTTCGGCGCTGCTGATCCTCACCCTGGGCTGCTCGCCAGCGCCCGTGGACCCGCCCCCGGCGAGCCCGGCGACCCCCACGGCGAGCCCCCCCGTGACGCCGCCCGCCCCGGCGCCCCCGGTCGAGCGGGCTCCCCTCCCCGCCCGCGTGGCCGCTGTGGGCGACCTCCACGCCGACCTGGACAACGCCATCGCCGCCCTCACGCTGGCGGGGGCCACGGACGCCCAGGGGCGTTGGACCGGCGGGGACCTGACCCTGGTGCAGACCGGGGACGTCACCGACCGCGGCCCGGACAGCAAGGCCGTGATCGAGCTGCTGCAGCGCCTCCAGGGCGAGGCCGCCGCGGCTGGCGGGCGCCTGGTCCCGGTCATGGGCAACCACGAGATCATGAACGTGCTGGGGGACTGGCGCTACGTCTCGGAGGGCGACCTGGCGGCCTTCGGGGGCGAGGCCCCGCGCAAGGCGGCCTTCGCGCTGGACGGCCCGCTGGGGCGCTGGGTCCTGGAGAACGACGCCGTGGTGCAGCTGGGAGACGTGGTCTTCGCCCACGGCGGGGTCAGCGCCCGCTTCGCCCCGCAGGGGGCCGAGGGGCTGTCCAAGGCCGTGAAGCGGGCCCTGGTGGGCGGCGACAAGGACGTGCTGGGCGACGAGGGGCCTTTATGGTATCGAGGATACCTGTTAGCGGAGGAGCCGCTGGCCTGCGCCGAGCTGAGCCAGGCCCTCGCGGCCCTGGGGGCGAAGCGCATGGTGGTCGGGCACACGACGCAGAAGAGCGGGAAGATCGCCGCGCGTTGCGGAGGCGCCCTGCTGGGGATCGATACGGGCATCTCCGATCACTACGGCAGCCACCTGTCCGCGCTGCAGATCCTCGGAGGCGACGCGCGCGCCCTCTATCGAGAAGGGGCGGAGGACCTCCCTGATCCCTGAATGAGCCCTCATTCGGCGAAGGTGTCCACGCGATCCCTTGCGCCCCTCCCCCCCGCTCGAATAGCCATCATGACCCCAGGGGCGACAGGCACCCCGCCCCGCACACCGTCCGACCGGAGACCGCATGCCCGCCACCGCCTACGTCGCGCGCATCCTCGACCAGCTCTCGTCCCACCCCGTCCCCGAGGGCGTCGACCGCGATCTCTTCGTCGCCTTCGTGCGCGCGCTGGGCCGGCAGCTCCGCCCGCCCTACCAGACGCGCTTCGGCGCCGGCGACGTGCTCAGCCACCTGCTGGAGCTGTACAGCAAGGCGCTGCACCTCGGCGGCGGCGAGATCACGGTCCGCAGCAGCTTCGACGAGGGCAGCGCGGTCTTCCTCACGGTCATGAAGGACCAGCCCTTCATCGTGGACACCATCCTGCTGGTGCTGCGGCGGCGCGGGCTCGAGTACCTGGGCGGCTTCAACGTCATCCTCCAGGCCAGCCGCGACGCGAGCGGCAAGCTCGTGGCGGTGGGAGCCGAGGGCGGCAGGGCCGAGAGCCTGGTGCGCGCCGAGGTGGACGGGGTGACCGAGGCCGAGCTCCCGGCGATTGAGGCGGAGATCCGCCGCGCGCTCACGCTCTCCCGCGCCACCGTGAACGGCTTCGGGGCGATGACGGAGCTCGTCGAGTCCAACGCCTGGCGCCTCGCCCGGCTGGCCGACCGCATGCCCGACCAGGCGGAGAGCCTGCGGGAGGGCGCCGAGTTCCTGCGCTGGCTGCTGACCGACAATTTCGTCTTCATGGGCGCGCAATTCGCCGATCAGCGCCTGGGGATCGCCGAGGAGGCGGTGGCCCACGCGGGCGGCCTCCCGGTGGACGCGCTCACGGCCGGGTGGGAGGCCCCCGCGCTCCCGCTGCCCGTGCAGGTGCGCAAGTCCCAGGTGGAGTCTCCGGTGCACCGCGCCGGGCGCCTCGACGAGATCCGCATCGAGGTGCGCACGGAGAACGGCGACGAGGTGCGCGCGCTCTACGTGCAGGGCCTGTTCACCTACAAGGCCATGACCCAGGCCAGCCGGAACGTGCCGGTGCTGCGCCAGATCCTGGCCCGCATCCTGGCGCGCGAGGAGGCCCGCCCCGGCAGCTTCCGTTACCGCGGGCTGGCCAACGCCTTCGACTCGCTGCCCACCGAGTTCCTGTTCACCGCCACGCCCGACGAGATCATGGGGATGATCGACCGGGTGCTGGAGGCGGAGCAGGAGCGGCGCGTGCGCGTCTACCTCCTCCAGAAGCCGGGCAAGGCGATGGCCTACGCCCTGGTCGCCATGCCCAAGGGGCGCTGGTCGGACAAGATGCGGGCGGAGATCGAGGGCGCGCTGGTGAGCACCCTGCGCGGCTCGTACAGCGACCACGGCGTCTTCGTCGGCCGCTACGACACGATGCTCCTGCACTTCTACCTCACGGGCGTGCAGACGCTCGATGAGGCCCAGCACCAGGAGCTGGTCGAGCGCGTGTCCGATCTGGCCACGCCCTGGGCGGACCGCCTCTACGACGCGCTGCTCGCGGCCCACGGCGAAGAGCGCGCCGACGAGCTCGTCGTGCGCTACGGCACGGCCTTCGACGAGAGCTACCAGGGCCGGACCACCCTGGACCGCACGCTGCGCGACATCGCCATGCTCGAGCAGCTCGGCCAGGATCGCGCCGCGCTCTGCGACCTCTACCAGGACGAGCAGGGCGGCCTGAACCTGCGCATCTACCAGCGCACGGACATCATCCTCTCCGACATCCTGCCCGTGCTGGACAACGCCGGGCTGGTGGTCATCGCCGAGCACGACGACGCGGTCCACCCGCGCCACGGCGCCAGCGTGATGCTCGACACCTTCCGCATCAAGGAGGTGAGCGGCGTGTCGGTGGAGCAGGTGCTGGAGCGCCGCCAGCTGCTGGTGGAGGGGCTGCAGGCGGTCTTCACGCAGAAGATCCCCAACGACGTGCTGAACCGGCTCATCCTGCGCGCCGGGCTCTCCTGGCAGGCCGTGGACGCCCTGCGCGGCTACAACGGCTTCGCCCGCCAGCTCGGGCAGCGCTACACGCTGGCCCGCGTCGCCGAGATCCTGGGCGACCGCCCGGACCTGCTCCAGCTCCTGTGGGCCTGCTTCGAGGCGCGCTTCAACCCCGCCGGGGGCGAGGGTCGCGAGGCCCGCTTCCAGGCGGCCAGCGACGCCTTCCTGGACGCGCTGCGCTCGGTGACGGACGTGGACCAGGACGGCACCTTCCGCAACCTGCACAACCTCATCGAGAGCACGCTGCGGACGAACTTCTACCGCGCGCGCCCCTTCCACTACATCTCGTTGAAGTTCGACTGCGCGCTGGTCCGCGCGATGCCGAGCCCGAAGATGCGGAAGGAGATCTACGTCCACCACCGCGAGGTCGAGGGCGTGCACCTGCGCGGCGGCCCCATCGCCCGCGGCGGGATCCGCTGGTCCGATCGCGAGGACTTCCGCCGCGAGATCCTGGGCCTCGTGTCCACGCAGATGGTCAAGAACGTGCTGATCGTGCCGGAGGGCTCGAAGGGGGGCTTCTTCCTCAAGAACCCCGCGATCCGCGACGGGCGTGAGCTGCGCCGCAAGGCCGACGAGCTCTACAAGGTGCTGATCCGCGGGATGCTGGACGTCACCGACAACTACGTGGCGGGCGAGGTCGTCCCCCCGCCGGACGTGGTGCGCTGGGACGAGAACGACCCCTACCTGGTCGTCGCCGCCGACAAGGGCACGGCCCACCTCTCGGACACCGCCAACGGGCTCTCCAAGGAGTACGGCTTCTGGCTGGGTGACGCCTTCGCCTCGGGCGGCAGCAACGGCTACGACCACAAGGTGGTGGGCATCACGGCCCGCGGCGCCTGGGTGCTGGCCAAGCGCCACTTCCGCGAGATGGGGCGCGACCCCTACAAGGACGAGTTCACCGCGGTGGGCGTCGGCGACACCTCGGGCGACGTGTTCGGCAACGGCGTCATCGAGTCGCCCAAGATGAAGCTGCTGGCGGCCTTCAACCACCTCCACGTCTTCCTGGACCCGAACCCCGACCCGCAGAAGAGCTACGAGGAGCGCCTGCGCCTCTTCCGTGAGGTCAAGGGCTGGGACCACTACAACCAGGAGCTGATCTCGCAGGGCGGTGGCATCTACAGCCGCAAGGCCAAGGCCATCCCGCTGAGCCCCGAGGTCCAGCGCATGCTGGGCGTGCTGAAGCCCGAGCTGCCGGTGGACGACGTCATCCGGCTGATCCTGCGCATGGACGTGGACATGCTGCTGAACGGCGGCATCGGCACCTACGTCAAGTCCAGCTTCGAGTCCCACCAGGACGCGGGCGACGCGACCAACGACAACCTCCGCGTCAACGCCAACGAGCTGCGCTGCCGCATGGCGTTTGAGGGCGGCAACCTGGGCTTCACCCAGGCGGCGCGCATCGAGTACGCGCAGCGCGGCGGGCGCATCAACAACGACGCGGTGGACAACTCGGGCGGCGTGGACCTGTCGGATCACGAGGTCAACCTCAAGATCCTGCTGAACCCGATGGTGGCCGCCGGCCGGCTCAGCCTGGACGAGCGCAACACGCTGCTGGAGAGCATGACCGAGGAGGTCGCCCAGAGCGTGCTCGCCAACAACGACCGGCACGGCCGCCAGCTCTCGCTGGACCAGGTGCGCTCGGCCCGCGACCCGATGCAGTACGCCCGGGTCATCGACTGGGTGACGGCGCGCGGCGGGCGCTCGCGGGCGGAGCTGGTGCTGCCGAGCGACGAGGATCTGGCGCGCCGCGGCGCGGTCGGTCAGGGCCTGACCCGGCCCGAGCTGGCGGTGCTCCAGGCCAACGTCAAGATGCACGTCAAGAAGATCCTGCTCTCGGCGGACCCTGAGCCCATCCCGGGCTTCGGCGACATCGTGCTGCGCTACTTCCCCAAGACGGTGCAGGAGCGCTACCGCGACGACATCCCGCGCCACATGCTGCATCGCAACATCGGCATGACCTCCGTGCTCATGCACGTCGCGGGGGAGGGCGGGCTCGCGCTCTTCCCGACGATGATGGAGCTGACCGGGGCCAACCCGGCGGTGATCGCCGGCGCCTGGCTGCACGCCATGGACCTGGTGGGCGGGGACGAGATCATGGCCGAGCTGCGCGCCTGCGACGCCAGCGTGGACTCCAAGTATCAGGCGTGGGTGGATCTGAACGATCAGGTCCAGGCCCTCGTCGCGCTGTGGCTGGCCCCTGGCGAGCCCGGCCCCTGGAAGGAGGACAAGGCGGCCATCGCCGGCGTGCTCGCGCGCGTGGCGGGCAACCGCGCCGCGGCCATGGAGGAGCGGGCCCGCGCCCGCGCCGACCAGTACGTGGGCATCAAGGTGCCGGCCAGCACGGCGGCGCGCATCGTGGCGCTGGAGGACCTGGTGACGGCGCGCGAGATCGCGCTGCTGGGCGGCAAGGAGGCCGGCGGCACCGCGGGCGTGGTGCGCTACCTCGCCGTCGGCGAGGCCAGCCGCATCCTGCCCGCCCTGCGCGCCCTCTCGGTCCGCAAGACGCACGGCCGCTGGGACGCCATCGCGATGGGCATCCTCAAGAACCGCTTCCTGGCCCTCCTGCGCCAGATGGTGGACGGGCTCGACCTTGGCTCGCGCGCCCAGATCGGCGTGGACCGCGTCGCCTTCCAGCTCCAGAAGGGGCCGCTGGGCGCGCTCCAGGCGGAGATGGACCGCGTGCTGGGCGACCAGCCCGACGTGGCGACCCTGCTGGTGGCCGAGGAGCGCATCCGCGGCTTCGTGGCCCGGACGAAGCTCAAGGACGTGGCCTGGGTCTGAGGGTGGGCGGAGGCTCCGCAGACAGTAGACAGGTGTAGTCGATCGGCAGAGACAGATCTACGGTGTGGGCAGAGGCATCATGACCCGCGCCGTTCTGTCCTGCATGCTCGCCCTGTTCACGGTCCTCCTGGGTGGGGTCACGCTCAGCTCGACGACCTCCAACGGCAGCTTTACCTCCACCTTCGACGCCGGCATCTGGGACGTGCTCGTCCTCGACATCCCTGCGGGGACGCTCTCCACCAGCATCCGAGACCGGATGTATACGGCGATCACGGACGGGACCGTGGTGATCGTCACCTGGTGGTACCTCTACTCGGACACGGTGGCCCTCGGGTTCCTGGACGCCAGCGTCTCGACGACCACGCGGGAGCGGCTCCCGCTCTCCGCGAGCTCCGGCAGCGCGCGCTGGGAGCAGTACGAGACGCTGCCTGACTCGATCTCCTCCTTTGTGCACGACGACGGCATCAACGGCATGTCCCTGGAGGTGGAGTCCGGCGCCAGCGGAACCTCGCTCGGCGTCTTCTCCGCGGACGAGGACGAGATCGCCATCCTCGCCACCCACGACGGCCAGGTCATGGTCAACGGCTTCTCCTTCTGGATCCTCCAGACCACCGACGACGACGACGGCCAGAGCGACATGGCGGAGCTCTATGTGAACGAGATCGCGTATGCGCTGGGGTGTGCGCCTTGAGGGTGAGGGTCGGGACCGGGAGGAGATCGCGAGGTATGGGCAGGATAACCTGAATATCTGGCATCTGAGCGATAATCAAGATACCTGGTACCAGCTCAAGACCAGCTCAATGATTCATCTGGTAGGGGTAGTCCTGATGGGCCACGCATTGATCGAGTATGGAACAAGTAGAATCAGGGTGAACACCCAAACTCTGGAGGCCACGATAGGCGTTCTTGCGCAAGCGGCTCAGAGCAGTAGGGTTGAGTATGGTCCTCCTCTATCCAACTGGCTCTCGTTCTGGCGAACGGAGGTCAACCTCTATGGTGTGGGGCATTTCGATCTTGGACTCGACAGACTCCTTGAAAGTGAAGCTGTCCGGGGCGAGTTCCTAATCCTGCTCGACGAGGGCGTGGCTTGGGCGACTGCGCAAGGAGAGTTTGTACCAGGCTACCTTCTTCATGAAATGGTTGGCGGGCGACATTGGATACGCCCTGAGGCGACAGGCTGGGAGTCCGCGAGAATCTCCAAACTCATTTCTGACCTTCGCGAACTGGTTCTTACAGGGACACCGGTGCCAACACCGGTGCCCGGTTGATCGCATCACATTGTTCGTGTTCTTCATCTTGGTGAGTACCAGATTCTTGCCCAGCCTCGCGATGATTGCCCCCTCCAACCCTCGCCCTGTAAGCGCGTTCGATCCGTCCGCCCCGCCACCGAGCTCTGGCCGCGTCGACTCTGTGCCCCCTGTGTCTCTGTGGTTACCTGTCCGAAGAATCGACGTACTTAGCCGAAATTTCGACCTGGCAGACATCTTGATCGGGCGATTCACCACAGAGACACAGGGAGCACAGAGTCGGCGCGTAAGAGGGGTCGGGGCGGGCTGGGGCCTCATCGCCGCGCTCGGGGAGTGTCTTGGGGGCTTCGCCGTCTGGGGGTCAGTCGGGTGTGGGGGACCGAGCGCTGGTGTCGGGTCGGATCCGGCGCCTCCCCGCCAGAAGGCCCGCCAGACCAGCCAGCCAGGCCCAACTCCCGCCACCAGCGCTCCCACATCCACAGCCCTCCCCCTCCACCTTGGGCGCCGCCGTCTCGGCCTCTCCCTCACCTTCGCCTTCACCCTCGCCCTCGCCCTCACCGGCGCTGTCCACGCCGCCGCTCTCGCCGGTGTGGGTCGCCGTCTCGCCTCCCCCGCTGTCCTCGCCCGTATCCACGACCACCGCCGCGGCCGTAGTGAAGGTCCACGGCCCCGCGCCGACGCTGTCTGTCCCGTCCGTGACGATGACCTTCCACTCATAGGTGAGCTCCGGGTCCAGGCCCTCCCAGATGAGGGAGGCCGCCCCGTCCACGACAGGGACGGTCCCCAGCTCCTGCCAGTCGCTCAGGTCGGGGTCCCAGTCCAGGGTGAACAGGCTGTCCTCGTCGTCCTCAGAGCTGTCCAGGGTGGGCGAGTAGGTGCTGACCGAGATCGTGCCGGCCTCGGGCGAGAGCTGCAGGACGCGCAGCCAGCCGTCCCCTCCCCCGCTCCGGCTCTGGTAGTCGGAGAGCAGGGTGTGGACGGTGCCGACGCCCAGGTCGGTGCGCTGGGCCTCCGCCGAGACGTGGCCCGCCAGCATCAGGAAGAGGTTGCGGTGACCGGAGAGCGCCTCGTAGGTCTCGCGACCCTGGGTGGAGAACTCCCCGCTGGAGTTCAACAGGTAGTGGGCGACGACGATGGCGTGCCGGTCGGCGTGGGTGCTCAGCAGCGCGTCGGCCCAGGCGAGCACCTCGGCGTCGGGCACCGTGTCGTACTCGAAGTGAATCGCGATGAAGCCCTGCCCACCGGCCTCGAAGAGGTCGTAGTGATTGTCGTTGTTGTCGCCGTAATGTCCGCCGTACCAGGCCGCGCTTGCGAAGCGATCGGATCCAAAGTAGAGGTTGTAGTACAGCGTGGTCCCCTCGGGGTCGCCCATGGGTGTCTGGTCGTGGTTGCCTACCGCGATCCCGTAGGGGAGCCCGCCTGCCGGCAGGGCGTAGGGCGAGCGGTCCTCCTCGAAGTAGGAGAAGGCCGCGTCCGCGATGATCCACTCGTCGGGCGCCTCGTCCCCGTTCTCCACGCAGTCGCCGAGCTGCGCCACGTAGGCGATGTTCAGCGCCCCGACCTGCTCGACGATCCAGCTCGTCTGGAGCCCGAAGGTCTCGGTGCTGCCCCCCGCGCACCCGCAGGCGTAGTGCTGCGTGTCGGGGAGCGCGATGATCGTGAAGTCCTCGCCCCGCGCCGCGCGCGCCCGGCCGTAGAAGGTCGCGCTCAGCGCGTCGCTGTCGGCGTCCGAGGCGCTCACCGAGAGGGTCACCGGCGAGGCCACCCCCGCCGCCCCGTCCAGCGGGCTCGCGAGGGTCGGCGCGTCGGGCGTCGCCGAGAAGCCAGGGAGGGCAGCCAGGAGCAGGAGCATGGGACCTCCTCCCCGCTCGCGCGGGGTCACACCACAGGCTATCAGCCCCCATGCGCTGGATCTTCCTGAGGCACGGCGAGAGCACGGCGAACGCGGGCGGCTTCCTGGCCGGATGGGACGACGTCCCGCTGACCCCGCGGGGCGAGGAGCAGGCTCGCCTGGCCGGGGCCCTGCTCGCCGATCAGCCCGTCGAGCGCGTGATCACGAGCGATCTCACGCGCGCACTGCGCACCGCCGAGCTCGTGCTGGAGGCCCGCGCCGCGCGCCCGCCCCTCCAGATCGACCCCGCCCTGCGCGAGCGCCACCTGGGCGCGTGGAGCGGGCTCTACCTGGAGGACCTGCGGGCCGACGGGCGCCACGAGGTGCTGCTGGGGTGGGACACGCGCCCGCCCGAGGGCGAGAGCCATGTGGACCTGGCACGCCGCGCGCTCACATCGCTCGCCGAGCTCGAGGGCGACGCAGACACCCTCTTCGTGAGCCACGGCGGCCTCCTGCGCACCCTCTTCGGGCTGCTGGACGACACGCCGCGGGAGCTGATCGGACGGAACCGCGTCCCCAACGCCACGCCGACCGTCCGCGAGATCCCGCCTGGGACCTGGGCTCGCCTGCTGGACGCGCTCTGAGCGGGCCGCGTGAAAGTCCGCCCCCCTTGCCAGGAGCCCCGATTCCTGCGATGGAAGGGATGTTCCCCCCTCATCGGAGGTCCATCATGAAGCGCACTCTCCTCGCTGCCGCTCTCGCTGTTCTCCCCTCCGTCGCCCAGGCCGGCGTCGGCGTCACCTGGTTCACCGGCTTCGACGGCGGCGCCAAGGGCTACTTCGCCTCGGGCTCGGCCCTGCCCACCGTGGACTACCACACCGAGGGCATGGTCATTCAGGTCCACGCGCTCGACCTGGTTCGCGGCGTCATCGGCGAGCAGATCTACCTGGGCGGCGACTTCTACATGACCACCCGCCGCCTGAAGGTCAACGAGGACATCGGCGGCGTCATCCAGCCGGGCGGCAGCCTGGACATCGCCACCAACTTCGACTTCGACCCGCTCAATCTGGGCGTCATGGGCAAGGTCCGCATGGGCGCCCAGACCCAGAAGGGCATGGGCTTCGGCATCTATGTGGTCCCGGGCATCGGCTTCGGGCTGGCCGGCGAGGAGACCGACGTGCTCTTCAGCGGGCAGCTCCAGATCAGCACCTGGGCGAACAAGTAGGTTAAGACAGGGCCCCCCGACCGGGAGGCCCCATGTCCCTCGTGCTCGCCAGCGGCTCGCCGCGCCGGCGGCAGCTCCTCGCCACCGCCGGCATCCCGCTCCGCTCCGTGCGCCCGCCCGAGATCCCCGAGGTCCGGGCGCCGGGTGAGCGCCCCGTCGCCTACGCGCGCCGCCTCGCCGCGGAGAAGGCCGCCGCCGTGCATGCGCCGGAGAGCTGGGTGCTGGGCGCCGACACGGTCGTCCACATCGGCGACGACATCTACGAGAAGCCGCTGGACGACGCCGACGCCGCGCGCATCCTGTCCGAGCTCTCCGGGCGCTGGCACCGCGTGACCACCGCCTGGTGCCTGCGCTGGGGCGGCGGCCCGATGCCCACCCCCGGCCCGCGGCGCCTCCTGGGTCACGTCACGACCCGCGTGCGCTTCCGGGTATTATCCCCCGAGAACATCGCCCACTATGTGCGCAGCGGAGAGGGCCGGGACAAGGCCGGCTCTTATGGGATCCAGGAGCGCGGCGTGGCGCTGATCGACCGCGTGGTCGGCAGCTTCACCTGCGTGGTGGGGCTGCCGATGACCCCGGTCTTGGACGCGCTCCACCGCGTCGGCATTCAACCCCTCTTCCCTCCTGCCGCCGAGAGCGCCTCCTCATGAGCGTCGCCGAGAACCTCGCCGAGATCCGCGCCCGCCTGGAGCAGGCCGCCCACGCCGCCGGGCGCGATCCCGCCAGCGTCACCCTGATCGCCGTCTCCAAGACCTTCCCCCCCGAGGCCATCCGCGAGGCCCTGGCCGCCGGCCAGACCCTGTTCGGGGAGAGCCGCGCCCAGGAGCTGCGCGACAAGACCGAGCCTGTGGGGCCGGGCGCGCGCTGGCACTTCATCGGCTCGCTGCAGCGCAACAAGGTCAAGTACGTGGTCGGGCGCGTGGAGATGGTGGAGAGCGTGGACGGCCTGGCCCTGGCCGAGGCGCTGGACGAGCGCGTGCGCGCCACCGGGGGAGCGGGCGGGCCCAACCCCCTGCCCGTGCTCCTCGAGGTCCACCTGGGCGGCGAGGACAGCAAGCACGGGGTGGAGCCGGAGGAGGTCCTGGCCCTGGCCCGCGCCGTCCACGCCCTGCCCGGCCTCGCGCTGCGCGGCCTCATGACCATCCCTCCCTGGCAGGAGGACCCCGAGGACGCCGCCCCCTACTTCGAGCGCCTCGCCGCCCTGGCCGCCCAGGGGCGCGCCGAGGGCCTCCCGCTCCACGAGCTCTCCATGGGCATGTCGCACGACTTCGAGGTCGCCATCCGCCACGGCGCCACCTTCGTGCGCGTGGGCACCGCCATCTTCGGCGCGCGGTAGGATAGGGCCCGGAGGGGCGATGCACGACACCGAGATCAGCCTGCCGGGCCTGGACAGCCCCGAGGCCCAGGCCCAGATCGAGCGCATGCTCCGCCCGCTCCAGAGCGCCCTGCGCCGCGCCATGAGCGCCGGCCCCGCCGCCGCCGAGGACGACGGCTTCTGGGCGGAGATCGCCAGCGCCTACGCCGCCTACGACGCCTGGATCGCCCTGCTGGCCGCCCGGAGCCCCTTCACCTGCGCCCGCGGCTGCTCCGCCTGCTGCCACGACAACCCCCACGGCGTGGCGGGCGTGGAGAGCCTGCGCCTGCGCCGCCGCCTGCGCTACGACGGGCGCCTGGACGCGCTGGAGCCCGCCATCCAGGACGCCGCCCGCGCCTGGGCCGCCGCGGTGCGCGCCGAGGGCGGCGAGCTGGCCATGCGCCACCAGCGCGCCCTCCACCGCCCCTGCCCCCTGCTCGGGCCGGACGGCGCCTGCACCGTCTACGCCGATCGACCCGTCGCCTGCCGCATGTTCCACGCGCTCACGCCCGCCGCCTGGTGCGAGCCCACCCACCCCGACTTCGAGCGCCGCCAGAACCCGAACCTGCTCCCGCCGCTGGTCTGTCGCCAGCTCCTCGGGGCGATCAGCCGCTGCCTCGGGCTCCCCGCCTCGACCACGCTCTGGGAGGGGCTGGCTACTCCGGGCTGACGCGCTCGAGGCCCGGATCCTGAATCCCCACCTCAGCCGCCCGGATCCGGTCGAGCACCGGCGCCAGCGCCACGTTGCGCTGCACCTGCACCCCCTCCATGCCCCAGAGCATGAGCGAGAGGTGATCGGGGTTGGCCGCGTACCAGCTCAGGCCCTCGCCGCTCCAGGCGCGCACCCGCCAGCGGGCCCCGCTCTCCAGGTCGAGGATCTGCACCTCGGGCGGGCGAGCCTCCCGGGGCACCCCCGGCGGCAGGCGCTCCGCCCAGCGGGCCTCGCGCTCCTCGGCGCGCGCGCGCCCCTCCCCGCCCGCCTCGCTGCCCCCGAATTCTCCCCAGGGACGCTGGTCGAAGAGGCTCACCGGATCGCCGGGCAGCTCCAGCGCCACGTATCGCCCGGAGGGGTGGGGGACGCCCAGGGTCGCGCCCTCCACCCGGGCGAGGCGCTCTCCGCTGAGCGCGTCGGCGATCACGACCCCGCCCTCCTCCACCCAGCAGGCCAGATCGCCGCCGACGCGGAGGCGCGCGGGCTCTCGCTCCAGCCAGGGAAGCGCGCGCTCGTCCCCGCCGGCCCGGCTGATCAGGCGCGGGTGCCGGGCGCCGGTCTCGTCCACCGCCGTCAGCAGCAGGCGGTCGCCGGAGGGCTGGAGATCCTCGAGCTCGCGCAGGGCCACGGCCACGACGTCGTAGGTGCTGGCGCGCAGATCGGCGAAGGCCACCCGGGCCCCCTGCTGCCCGGCCTGCGGCGCCAGCGGGAGCGCCAGCAGGCTCGGCCCCAGCCAGGCGGGCTGCGCGGTGGGCGCCTCACCGGGCACGCTGACGATCTGGTGGTTCACCCCGTCCAGGACGTAGACGCCGTCCGCCAGCCGGAAGGCCAGCAGCAGCCCGTCCGGCGACCAGGCGCCGCTGAGGACGCGGTTGGCCCCGCAGGGCGCGAACGCGAGCTGGACGCGCTGACGCAGGGCGAGCGCTCGGATAGGATCAGCCTCGCAAGCGGCGAACGCGGCCTGGGCGTTCTCGCTCAGCTCCCCGCGCGGCGCCTCTCCTGCGTCGCAGCCCAGCAGCGCGAGGAGCAGAGCGGCGGGGAGCATCGAAGCTTCAGCCCTTTTCGGCGTCCAACAGGGACATCCAGCGGTCGCGCTCCGCCTGGAAGGCGCTCATCTCCGCCTCGGGGAGCGGCTCCGTGCGCGGCAGCTCCAGCGAGAGCGGGTTGACGTAGCGGTCGTTCACCCAGAACTGGAAGTGCAGGTGCGGACCCGTGGCCAGACCCGTGCTCCCGACCTCGCCGATGAGCTGGCCCTGGCGGATCTTCTGGCCCTGCTTGACCGAGATCTTGGACAGGTGGCTGTAGCTGGAGGCGTAGGGGCCCTCGTGGTCCAGCTTCACGAAATTGCCGTGCCCGCCCGAGCGCCCCGCAGTGACCACCACGCCGTCGCCGATGGCCCGGACCGGGGTGCCGGTGGGCGCGCCGAAGTCCACGCCGTAGTGCGGGCGGCTGGTCTTCAGGACCGGGTGGTAGCGCGAGAGGCTGAAGCCGCTCGTGACCTTGGAGAAGGCCAGCGGCGAGCGCAGGAACGCCTTCTTCCGCGACATCCCGTCCTTGTCGTAGTAGCCCCAGCTCCCGTCCGCGCGCTGGAAGCGCACGGCGATGTAGGTCTTGCCGCCGTTCTCGAAGCGCACCGCGTGAGGCGGCCCCAGCTTCGCCACCGCCCCGTCCCGCCAGAGCTCGTCCACCGCCATCCGGGCCCGCGCGCCGGGCTGGATCTCGGTGTTGAAGTCCACGTCGTACTCGAAGACCTCCGCCAGGGCCGCGATGTCCGCCGGGCGCAGGCCCGCGTCGATGGCGGCCTGCCACAGGCTGCTCTTGACCACGATCTCGCGGACGGCCGGCTTCGCCTCGTACTGGATCACGTCCAGGTGGCCGATCCAGGTGGCCCCCTCCCGCTCCAGCACCAGCGTGCGGTCCTCGTCCACCGCGTAGCGCAGCGAGACGGGCTCGGGGTCGGGGTCGTGCCAGACCAGGTCCAGGCTCCGACCCGCGCGCAGGCGGGTCAGGTCATAGTGGGGCTTCGCGGCGGCCAGCACGGCGTCCACGCGCGCGCCGAAGCGACGCAGCAGGCTGCCGGCGGTGTCCCCGTTGCTGACGCGGTAGGACTGCTCGCGGACGATCGGCTCCGGCTCCGGCGGCTCGAGCGAGCCCATGGGCGGGAGTTCGGCGATCGGCGCGCCAGCGCGCTCGCTCGGCGTCCACTCGAGGGCCGCGAACGCGCCCATCGAGGTCGCCAGCAGGGCGACCAGGGCGAGAGGGGTTCTCATGAAGTTCCGAAGGAGGGAGGTGGGAGAGGAGGGAGGAAGCGGAGAAGGCGGGGGGAGCGGAGGGGACGACAGGCGCGGCGGGCGCGCGGCTCACGGGATCAGCGGAAGACGAGGAAGGCGATCCCGGCCAGGAGGACGAAGAACCCTAACACACCGCCGATGAGCAGGCCCTTGACGATCTCGGACATCTTGCTCTGCGGAGGCGGGCGGCGCGCCGGGGCCACCGGACCCGTGGCCCGCTCCAGCGAGCGCGGGGGCGGCGGGATGGGCGTCGGAGCCTGGGATCGCTCCGGCGGGCGGCTGGAGGGCGGCGTGTTCCGCGGGGGAGCCGGCGGCGAGACCGGGACCGCGGGCGGCGTGGGCGCGACGGATCGCGGCGGCGCGGGCGGGGTCGTGGGCGCCACGGGCCTGACCGGCTGCGCGGGCGGCGTCGCCGCACGAGGCGGCGCGGGCGGCGTGGTGGGCGCCACGGGTTTGACCGGCGGCGTGGGCGGAGGCGTGGGCGGCGGAGCCGACGGCGCCTGGAGCTTGTTGAGCGCGAGGGGAGGCGCTGGACGCGAGGGCCCCGCCTCGGGCACCAGGGTCTGGCCCGAGCTCAGCCCGCCCAGCGCCTGCTCACCCGCCGTGGGCGTGAGCGGCACGGTGCGGCCCAGCAGCCCCGCCGAGTCCGGCGCCAGCGTGCGGGTGCGGATGACCTTGGCCACCTGCGTGGACGCCCAGGTGCGCAGGCCCATGCCGCGCAGGTTGTCCGCCGCCATCAGGAAGGCGCGCTCGGCCTCGGCCCCCGAGGGGCGGTCGCCCGGGTTCCACTGGAGCATGCGCTCCAGGATGGGCACCAGCTCGCCGTGGGCGGCCCGCAGCTTCTCCAGGCGCTCGGCCACCCGGCGCTCGTGCGCGTCCTGGCGGATCTTCGGCTGCCCGAAGCCCTCGCCCGCCGCGACCTCCCACACCGCCAGCGCCAGCCCGAAGATGTCGGCCGCCGGGCTCACCTCGCCCGTGACGATGTACTCGGGCGCCATGTAGTTGAGCGTGCCCAGCATGAACTGGCCGGTCTGGCTCTCGCGGGCGTCGAAGCGCGCGCGGGCCACGCCGAAGTCCAGCAGCTTCACGCCGCCGCTGGAGGTGACCATGATGTTGGCCGGCTTCACGTCGCGGTGGACCACGTTGAGCGCCTGCCGCGTGGTCGGGTGGACCGCCGTGTGCGCCCGGGAGAGCGCCCCGCTCACGGAGGCGGCCAGCTCGGCCAGGGCGCGCGGCGGCGGCGGCTCCCCCTCGCGGGAGAGCGTGTCCAGGTCCACCCCCTCCACGTACTCCATGACCACCGCGTCCATCCCCTCGATCTGGACCATGTCCAGCACCTTGAGGATGGCGTCGTCCTGCAGCAGCCCCAGCAGCCGCGCCTCGTCGCGGATGCGCGACAGGAACATCTCGTTGTCGGCCTGGCTGCGCAGCAGCACCTTGACGGCCACCTGACGCCGGAATCCCTGCCCCGAGGAGAACTCCGCCAGATAGACGGTCCCGAAGGCGCCTGAGCCGAGGGTCCGGATGAAGTTCAGCGTCCGCATGTCCCGGGGACCATAGCACACCGGAGGCGTCGGGACGACGTGATCCCCCGCTATTCGTCGATGGGCTGCATCCAGACCGTGTCGGACTTGAGGCCCAGCAGCGCGAGCGCGAGATCGTAGCGCGCGTCCAGCGGAACGTCGAAGACGACGCTTGGATCAGGGTCCGCGTAGAGCCAGGCCCCGCGGGCGATCTCCTGGTCGAGCTGCTCAGGTGACCAGCCCGCGTACCCCAGACAGAGGTGGAAAGGCTCGCCCGTCTCCACCAGCGAGCTCAGCCGGTCCACCGAGGGCGAGACCGCGATCTCCCCGCCCAGCGTCCAGCCCTCCTCGCTCGGTACGTGCCCGCGCCAGATGACGAAGCCCGTGTCGCGGCCCACCGGCCCGCCCCACCAGGTCGGGGACGTGCCGTGGCGTCCGCGGGCCAGGCTCATGCCCTCCAGCACCTCCTCCACGGCGACGGGCCCGGCGCGGTTGATCACCACGCCCAGGGCGCCCTCGTCGTTGTGCTGGCACAGCAGGACGACGGTGCGCTGGAAGTTCGGGTCGCGCATCTGGGGGCTCGCGATGAGGAATCCGCTCTTCAGCTTGGCACCCCGTAATCGCGCATCGGCTGGCTCACCGGGCTCGAGCCCTGGGTCACCACCTCCTCGTTCACCGTGACCTCGCGGATGTTGTCGGCGCTGGGCACCTCGTACATCACGTCGAGCATCACGCTCTCCAGGATGGTGCGGAGCCCGCGCGCCCCGGCCCGGCGCTTGGACGCGCGCTCGGCGATGGCCCGGAGCGCCCCTTCGGTGAAGTTGAGCTTCACCTTCTCGAACTTGAGCAGCTTCTGGTACTGCTTGACCAGCGAGTTCTTGGGCTCCGTGAGGATGTGGATCATGTCCTCCACGTCGAGGTCGTCCATCACCGCGATCACGGGCAGGCGCCCGATGAACTCCGGGATGAGGCCGAACTTCTCCAGGTCCTCGGGCACCACGTTGTGGAGCATGGTCTTGTCGGCCTTGACCGGGTCCACCACCTCGGCCAGGAAGCCCACGGTCTTCTTGCCCATGCGCGCGCCGATGTACTCGCGCAGCCCCTCGAAGGATCCACCGCAGATGAACAGGATGTTCGTCGTGTCCACCTGGAGGAATTCCTGATTCGGCAGGCGCTTGTTGCCCTTGACCTGGATGTTGGCGTGCGTGCCCTCCAGGATCTTCAGCAGCGCCTGCTGCACCCCCTCGCCCGAGACGTCGCGGGAGACCGTGCTCGTGAAGCTCTTCTTCGCGATCTTGTCGATCTCGTCGATGTAGACGATGCCCTTGATCGTCCGCTCGAGGTTGTTGCCCGAGGTCTGATAGAGGTTCAGGATGATGTTCTCGACGTCCTCGCCGACGTAGCCCGCCTCCGTGAGCGTGGTCGCGTCGGCGATGACGAAGGGGACGTCCAGGAAGCGCGCCAGCGTCTGGGCCAGCAGCGTCTTGCCCGTGCCCGTCGGCCCGATGAGCAGGATGTTGCTCTTCTGGATCTCGACGTCACCCTGGATGTTCGCGCCCTTCTGGTTGGCCTCGAGGCGCTTGTAGTGGTTGTACACCGCCACCGAGATCTTGCGCTTGGCCTGATCCTGCCCGACCACGTACTGGTCGAGGAAGCTCTTGATCTTGGCCGGCGAGGGGATCTTCTGGTGCCCCCAGGAGATCGGCTTGGGCTGTGAATTCTCCCGAATGATGTCCAGGCAGAGCCGGATGCACTCGGAGCAGATGTAGACGTTCGGCCCTGCGATGATCTTGTCCACTTCGCGCTGAGGCTTGTGGCAGAAGGAGCACGCGAGACCTGGCGGGTTGGAGTACTTCGGCATCGGCTCCTCTGGCGCGGCACCAGGGTCTTGCCCGATCAGGATATTCATGCGGCGGGCGCTCCGTCAACCGACGGGCTCGCCGCATCGCTGTCAGAAGAGGTATCATCGTGGCGGTCCTCTTCCAAGTCCCCTCCCCCACTCCCTGCCTGAGCGCCCCCCTTCATGTCATCCATCCCGTATGTCGCTGACTACTACGAGACCCTCGGCGTGGAGCGCGACGCGTCCACGGAGGAGATCAAGAAGGCGTTCCGCAAGCTCGCGCGCGAGAGCCACCCCGACGTGGCGAAGGACGACCCGGAGGCGGCGACGCGCTTCAACAAGCTGCGCCAGGCCTACGAGACCCTGGTCGACCCGGAGAAGCGGCAGCGCTACGACCGCAGCTTCAACCGGCGCCCCGCGGGCGAGGGCAGCGGGACCTGGCGACCGCCGGGCGGGATGAATTTCGGCGGGGTCAAGGTGAACGCGGGCGGGGCCTCCCAGGACCGCTTCCGCGGGCGGGGCAACAACCTGGATCTGGAGGACATCTTCGGCGACTTCGGCGGCATGAGCGACTTCGGCTTCGGCGCCGGCACGCCGCCCAAGAGCTCGCCCGGCCAGCAGTCCGCGCGCAACCTCGGCGAGCCCACCGCCGGGCGCGACATCGTGCTGCAGGTGGACGTCCCCGCGCGCACGGCCGAGCTCGGCGGCACGATCACCCTGCACTATCCGCGCCTGCGCCGCGGAGACGACGGCGTGAGCGTCTACCGCTACAACGAGCTCTTCGACCTCGGCATCGGCCCCGGCACGCGCCACGGCGAGTCCCTGCGGGTGGAGAAGATGGGCGACGCGGGCGCCAACGGCGGGCCCTACGGCGATCTGGTCTGCGACGTGCGCGTGGTCGGCGGCGAGACCCGGAGCCACCGCAAGCACGAGCGCGCCGAGCCTCGGGCCCACAAGGACGAGCCCCGCGCCCACAAGGAGGAGCCTCGCGCCCAGGCCCCGCGCGAGGAGCGCCGCGAGCCCGAGCCCCCGAAGAGCGGCGGCGCCGACGAGGTCCGCCAGGTGGACATCTCCGTCTCCGAGGCCCTGCTGGGCGGGCGGGTGGAGGTCGAGACCCCCGGCGGTCGCGTGCGCGTGACCGTGCCCCCCTGCACCTCCTCCGGCGCGCGCCTGCGCCTGCGCGGGAAGGGCTCGGGAGGCCAGGATCTGTACGTGGAGCTACGCATCGTCGTGCCCCGGAGCCTCGACGAGGAGAGCCGCCGGCTCATCGAGCGCTTCGCCGCGCTGAACCCCGACACCCCGCGAGAGGGATGAGGTCCCCATGAGCACCGAGACCGTCGCCGAGGCCCCCAGCGGGCTGCGCGAGAAGATCAAGCAGCGCTGGCCCCAGATCGACGACGCCGACCTGGACGCGGCGAAGGGCGATCTGGACCGCATCGCCGAGCTGATCGCCGCCGCCGGAGAGCACTCCCGCGCCGTCGTCCGCCGCCAGCTGGAGGAGCTGAGCGGCAGCAAGGGTGGCAGCACCGAGGAGAGCGCCGCCCGCCTCGCCGCCGCCCTGGAGCGCCTGGAGGCCCGCGCCGACGAGCTCTCTGGCCGGATCAGCAAGGAGCTGGTCCCCAAGGCTGAGGAGAAGGTCAAGGAGAACCTGCTCACGAGCCTGCTCATCGCGCTCGGGCTCGGCTTCCTACTCGGCCTCCTCGTGGGCGGCAGCGTGGGCCGTGGTCGATAGCCTGCTGGCGAGCTTCCTCGCCCCCTTCCGGCGGATGGCCCACATCCTGCTGGCCCTGCTGCAGGCCCACCTCATCCTGGCCCGCTCGGAGGCCCGGCGGGACGGCGCGCGCCTGGCGACCGGCTTCGCCATGCTCGCCGTCGCCCTGCTCTGCCTCACCCAGGTCTGGCTGCTGGGTCACGTCCTGGCGATCATGCTGCTCCGCGAGGAGACGCGCCTCTCCTGGGGAGGCTCCGTGGCGGTCGTGACCGGCGTGGATCTGCTCCTGGGCCTCGTCCTCGCCCTCGCCGCCCGCGGCAAGCTGAACCAGCCGCTGATGCCCGAGACCCGCGAGCTCGTCCGCAAGACCATCGAGACCGCCCGCGGCTAGTGCAACGGCACGTCCGGGCCGAGCTTGTCGGAGAGGTGCGCGAAGAAGCGCGCCAGGTACAGCGACAGCTCCTCGAGGTTCGCGCGGTTCGGCGACTTCAGCAGCGCCATGCGCCCGCGCTTGAGCGCCTGCTCGATCTCGAAGATGTCGTTCTTGTGCAGCATCCCGCGGCGATCCCGCAGGAAGCCCTCCAGCGTGACCAGCTGCCGCTCGATCTGGTGGCGCAGGTCCTTGAGCTCGTCCGCCTCGCGCTCCGCCCGATAGTGCTCGGCCGCCTCCTGGGCCATGGCCGTGATCTCGGACTCGCGCAGGCCCGTGGGCGCCTCGATGGTGATCTGGTCGCTGGCGCCGGTGCGCAGGTCGCGCGCGCTGACGTTCACGATCCCGGACGCGTCAATGGCGAACTTCACCTGGATTCGAGGGGAGCCGCGCGGGGCCGGCGGGATGTTGGTGAGCTCGAACTCGCCCAGGCTCACGTTCTCGCGGGCGTCGGGGCTCTCGCCCTGGAGGACGTGGATCTTCACCGTGCGCTGGTTGTCGACCACGGTGCTGACCAGCTGCGACTTCTGCGCGGGCAGGGTCGTGTTCTTGGGGATGAGCTTGGCGAAGCGCCGACCCTCGGTCTCGATGCCCAGCGAGAACGCCGTGACGTCCAGGAGGGTCAGATCCTTGACGTCGCCCTCCAGCACGCCCGCCTGGATGGCGGCGCCGATGGCCACGACCTCATCGGGGTTGAAGCTCTTGTTCAGCGGCACCCGGAACAGCGTCCGCACCAGCTCCTGGATGCGCGGGATGCGGCTCGAGCCGCCCACCAGGATGACCTCATCCAGGTTCGACACGTCCATGCGCGCGTCGGCCAGCACCCGGCGGCACTCGTCGATGGTGCGCTGGAAGAGCGGCTCGGCCAGGCTCTCGAAGGTGGCGCGCGTGAGCGTGGCCTGGAGGTGCTTGGGCCCGCCCGTGTCGGCGACCAGGAAGGGCAGGTGGATGGTCGTGGACATCGCGATGGAGAGCTCGAGCTTGGCGCGCTCCGCCGCCTCCGCCAGCCGCTGGAGGGCGATCTTGTCGTCGCCCACCTCCACGCGGTGCTCGCGCCGGAACTGCTCCAGCAGCCAGTCCACGATCACGCGGTCGATGTCCGCGCCGCCCAGCGCGTTGTTCCCGCGGGTGGCGCGCACCTCGGCCACGCTGCGGTCCACCTCCAGGATGGAGATGTCGAAGGTCCCGCCGCCGAAGTCGTAGACGGCGATGGTGCTGGCCTTCTTCCGGCTCTGCACGTAGGCCAGCGCGGCGGCGGTGGGCTCGTTGATGATGCGCAGCACCTCCAGCCCGGCGATGGTGCCCGCGTCGCGGGTGGCCTGGCGCTGGCGGTCGGTGAAGTAGGCCGGCACCGTGATCACGGCCTCGGTCACGCTCTCGCCCAGGTAGTCCTCCGCGGACTTCCGCATCTTCTGGAGGACCATGGCCGAGATCTCCTGGGGCGTGTACTGCCTGCCCCCGATCTCGACCGCGCAGTCGCCGCTGGCGGCCTCGACGACCTTGTAGTTCACCAGGCGGATGTCCTCGCGCGCCTCCTTGTAGCGCCGACCCATGAAGCGCTTGATGGAGTGGATGGTGGCGTCCGGGTTGATCAGCATCTGGCGCTTCGCGATGTCGCCGACGAAACGCTCACCCGTCTTGGAGAAGCCCACCACCGAGGGGGTCACGCGCCCACCCTCCTCGTTGATGATGATCTTTGGCTCGGCCTGGTCGAGGAACGCACAGACCGAGTTGGTCGTGCCCAGGTCTATGCCAATGACCTTTCCCATGCGTCCTGCCACCCTCCGAGGGCGCCCTGGTGCCCATCGCATCACATTCTGATCGATCTTTACACAGAGATCGAGCCCCCCGCGATGATCCTCTCCGAGACGCCACGGAACAGGCCGACATCGGCTCGAGGGTCCGGGATAGCCTGCTCAGCGCGGCGAGGGCGCGCGGGGTGCCCGGGGCCGGGCTCGAACCGGCACTCCTTTGGGGGAAGAGGCTTTTAAGGCCCCTGTGTCTACCATTCCACCACCCGGGCGAGGGTTCGCACCGCGCCCTCTTTAACCAGCGCTCGCGCCCGCTGCCCCCGCGACGCCGAGGGGTTATCGCAGCGGTGGAGGTCGGCGCATGCGCGGAGCGTTGCTGGCGATGCTGCTCATGACCGGCTGCGCGTGGTTGCGCGGCGCGCGGATCACGCTCCCCACCTGCGCCGAGGGGAGCGGGGCGCGCGACCTCGCCGCGGCGGTGGACGCCTGCCTGGCGCGCGGGGACGCCCTCTACGCCGAGCGGGCGAAGCCCGGCCGCCTGGACGAGGCGCTGAGCGTCTACCAGGAGACGCAGGTGGTGGCGCCCGAGAACCCCCGACTCCTGGCCCGCGAGGCCCGCGCCTGGCATGCCCGCGCCTACGGTCAGCCCGAGCTCGCCCAGGACGCCTACCGGCTCGCCCGGGAGGCGGGGCTGCGCTGCCTGGTGGGAGCGCCGGACGTGGCGGGCGCGGTGGAGGCCGCTGGCGGCGTCTTCACGGCGCGCGCGGCGGAGGCCATCGACGCCGACCGGGCCGAGTGCGCGTTGTGGACCGCCACGGCCTGGGCGAGGGAGATCCAGGATCTGGGGCTGGAGGGCGCGAACATCGACCAGCGCGCCCTCGTCGCGCTGAGCACGCGCGCGCTCGCCCTGGCGGGGCCGCCCGATCAGGCGCAGGCCGCCGCGACGCTCGGGCTGGCCCTGGCGCTCCCGCCCGCGCCCCTGAGACCCGATCTGACCGGGGCGGAGGAGCAGCTCCAGACGGCCATCGCCGCCGAGGAGGGCAGGCTCAGCCCCCGCGTGGACCTGGCGGTCCTGGTCTACGGGAAGCGAGGAGAGACCGCGCGATGGCAGTCCCTCCTGGAGCAGGTGGCCGCCACGACGATCACGCCGGACGATCCTGACGCGCTCGAGGACGCCCGCGCGATCACCCGCGCCAGGGCCGCGCTCTCTGCTGGAGCGCCTGACCCGGCCGCGTGGTGGAGGCCCTGACCTCAGGATGTTCGCGGGAGCAGCGCCCCCGCGAGCGCGCTATGGCTTGCGAGCCGCGCGACGAGCCGCCTTGCGCCGCCGCTTCTCCGCCAGCCGCTGCTTCAGGCGCCGCTTCTCGCCCGGCTTCAGATAGAAGCTGTTCTTCTTGATGTCCTTGCGGATGCCCTCCCGCTCGACCTTGCGGCGGAAGCGACGAAGAGCCTTCTCGAACGGCTCGTTCTCGCGAACGGTGACGATGATCAAGTGATTCCCCTTGGGCGACTTTGGACGAAGGTCCGCCCCTTAGCACGGGCCCGCGGATCTGCCAAGGTCGCGCGCGCCCTCAGAAGCTCACGCCGGCGGCGGCGCCCACGTAGATCATGTCGTGCAGGCCGCCCTCGATGCGGATGTTGCCCTGGTCTCCCAGGTTGAAGCGCACGCCGCCCGAGATGTCGATCATGGGCAGCACGCCGGGCAGGCGCTTGGGCCCGTCGTCCTCGCACACGTCCACGCGCTCGTAGGCGGCCGAGCTGGGCAGGCAGTCGGGCTCGGCGTTGTCGGGGTCGCCGCCGTTCCACTGCGTGAGCTCCCCGGTGACCACGGCGATCCCCAGCCCGCCGCCGACCATGAAGCTGACCCAGGGCGCCGCCACGATCTCGTGCGCGTAGTTCGCGCCCGCCACCATCAGCCCGAAGCCGTCCGGGCGGATGTAGTCGCCGTCGTCGTGATCCGCCGGCTCCTCGATGTCGTCGAAGTAGCCGTCCTGCATCAGGCTCCCGGCGTACTCCACGTAGAAGATCCAGTTCGTGGGCCGGGGCTTCAGGACGTACTCGATGCCCACCGCGTAGCCGCGCGCCTTCGGCCGGGCGAGCGGGTTGGCGCCGGGATCGTTCTCGTTGAAGTACCAGATGTCCAGGACGGAGTCCGGGACCGTGAGCCAGCGCCCGCGGATGTTGAGCTCCATCGGGGTCTTGCGGCTGTACTCCACGCCCGAGACGCCCACGAGCTCGCCCGGCGGGGGAGCGCCGCCCTCCAGGGTCTCCTGGGCCCGCGCGGGCGCCCACGCCAGCAGCACGGAGAGGAGGGGGAGCAGGGACATGGGAGGCCTCCGGTGGTCAGGTGCGGAGCAGCGAGAATAATGAATTCTTGCGAGGCTGACCCTCGCTGTCAAGGTAACGACGTGCTCACGCTCCTGCTCGTGTCTTGTGGACTTCGCCTCGGGAGGCCCGAGCTGCCGCTGGTCTCGGTGTCCCCGGCGCCCGTGGTGGCCGCCTCGGCCGAGCCAGGACTGGCGGAGTCCCTCGGCGCGTCCTTCGCCTCTGCCCTGGCCGCGCGCGGCGCGCTCGACCCGCGCGGGGGCCTCCGCGCCGGGATCACGGTCCTGGACGCGAGCACGGCGATCCTCTCCGCCAGCGAGGCCGGGCAGGTCCATCAGGCCCGCCTGCGGTTGAGCGTCCAGGTCTACGGGCCGGAGCCGCGCGCCCTGGTGCTGAGCGCCGAGCGGAGCTATAGCGTGAGCCCGGGAGCCTCGCTGGAGGCCTCCGCCGCGCGCGCCGCCGCCTTCGAGGCGCTCTCTCGCGACCTCTGCGAGGACGCCGCCCTCTGGATCCTCTCCGCCCCAGGAGCAACGCCTTGAGCGCCCCCAGCTCGCCGTCCATCGCCCTGGTCCTGGGAGACGCCGGCCTGCTGGTCTCGGAGGCCGAGGGGCGCCTGGTGGACGCGGCCGTGGGCGGCAAGCCCTCCGGGCTCAACTATGCCGTCTTCCCCGCGGAGAGCGGGGGCTGGGCCGCGCTGGAGGCGGCGAAGACGCTCCCGATGATGTGCCGGCGCCGCGCGGTGGTGGTCCGCGAGATGGAGAAGGCCCCGGTGGAGCTGCTGGACGCCCTCCTGGCCTACACGGAGAAGCCGAGCCCCAGCGCCTCGCTGATCCTGGTGGGGGAGAAGCTGCCGCCGCCCTCGGGCGGGGTGGACCGCGGGCGGCGCCTGGAGAACAAGATCAAGGAGGTCGGCCTGGTGCAGCGCTTCAAGGCGCAGGATCAGGACCCGATCGCCTTCGCCCTGGCCCGCGCCCAGCAGGCCGGCGCGACGCTGGATCGCCGCGCCGCCGCGCTGCTGGTGGAGCGGGTCGGCGCGGACCTCGGGCGCCTGAGCAACGAGCTCGACAAGGCCATCTCCTACGCCGGTGGCGGCGGGACCATCGGCGAGCGCGAGGTGGAGGCCGTCACCAGCCTGGTGGCCGAGGCCGTGATCTGGACGCTCACCGACGCCGTGCTGGCGCGCGACCCGGACCGCGGGCTCGCCGCCGCCCACCGCCTGCTGGAGGAGGGCGAGCCGAGCCACCGCCTGCTCTCCATGGTCACCTGGCAGATCCGCCAGCTGCTGGAGCTTCAGGACGCGATGAACGGCGCGCCGGAGGCCCCCTCCCTCGCCCGCATGCCCTTCGGGAAGAAGAACGAGGCGCGCCGCGCGCTGCAGCAGCGCCCGCTGTCGGCGCCGCGCGTCCTGGGCGCGCTGGCTCGGGCCAATCGCGAGATGAACCGCTCCCCCGCGGGTGATCGCCGGATCTTCGAGTCGTTGATCCTGGAGCTGACCACCCGCTGAGCCTGGGGCTCCAGCGTCCAGAGACGCTGAGTCCGAGGCGACGAGGCGCGTCTCGCGAGTCGAAGAAGCGGCCTCAGCCCTTCTTCGACGTCGTCCGGTGCGTGACGACCTTCGGCGTGGTCGTCTTGACCAGGGCGGCGAGGCGGCTCACGCGCCGGTCGGCCTGGTTCTTGTGGATCACGCCCTTCTGGGCGACGCGCTGAATCACGCTCACCGTCTCGGAGAGCTGAGCCTCCGCGGCGGCCTTGTCCCCGGAGGCGACGGCCTCGCGGAGCTTCTTGATCTCATTGCGCATGCGGCTAGTGTAGTGCTTGTTGCGCTCACGGGCCTTCTCGGCCTGACGCTGGCGCTTCTCTGCGTCTTTGTGGTGGGCCACGCGGTGCTCCGACGGATGATCGAGGATGATGCTTGAGAGGGGTTCGCCGAGGGGCGAGGCTCGGCGCCTCCGGAGAGAGCGCGTGGCCAGAACCGCGACGGGTCGAGCGTCGGGCCAGCTATCGCGCGACCGGCAGGCGTGTCAAGCCGTTTGACGGGCCCTGGACCTACGGGTATCCTACCGCGCTCTTCTACAGGATGACCCGGTCATGAACATCTGTGTCGTCGGTACTGGCTACGTCGGGCTCGTCGCGGGGACCTGCTTCTCGGATCTGGGCTTCAAGGTCACCTGTGTGGACACCGTGGCGGAGAAGATCCGCGCGCTCCAGCACGGCGAGGTGCCGATCTACGAGCCGGGCCTGGACGCGCTCATTCGGCGCAACGTGCGCGAGGGCCGCCTGCACTTCACGCTGGACGGCGCGGTGGCGCTGGCGGCGGCGGACGTGGTGTTCATCGCCGTGGGCACCCCCGGGCTGCCGGACGGCAACGCCGATCTCTCGCAGGTCATGGCCGTGGCCGAGGCCATCGCCGCTCACATGACGAAGCCCGTGATCGCGGTCATCAAGTCCACGGTGCCGGTGGGCACGGCGGACAAGGTGCGCGCCATCCTCACCGCGAAGGCCAGGCACGCCTTCGACGTGGTGTCGAACCCCGAGTTCCTGAAGGAGGGGGCGGCGATCGAGGACTTCATGCGCCCCGACCGCATCGTCGTGGGCTGCAGCACCTCCTGGGCCCGGGACGTGATGATGGAGCTCTACGCCGGGCTGGTCCGCACCGGGCGCCCCATCCTCTTCATGGACAACCGCAGCGCGGAGCTGACGAAGTACGCGGCCAACGCGATGCTGGCGACCAAGATCTCCTTCATGAACGAGATCGCCCGCCTCTGCGACGCGGTGGGCGCCGACGTGGAGCACGTCCGGCAGGGGGTGGGCTCGGACACGCGCATCGGGCCGAAGTTCCTCTTCCCGGGCGTAGGCTACGGCGGGAGCTGCTTCCCCAAGGACGTCAAGGCGCTGATCCAGACCGCGCAGAGCTATGGCGTGACGCTGCAGATCCCGGAGAGCGTGGAGGCGGTCAACGAGGCCCAGAAGGCCGTCCTGGTCGCCAAGGTCAAGCGCCGCTTCGGCGAGGACCTGAAGGGGCGGCGCTTCGCCGTGTGGGGCATCGCCTTCAAGCCGGAGACGGACGACATCCGCGAGGCCCCGGCCCTGGTGATCTTCGAGCAGCTCATCCGCGCGGGCGCGACGATTCAGGCCTACGACCCGGAGGCCATCGGCGTCGCGCGCAAGACTGTGGGCGACAACGGCGGTCACATCATCTACACGTCCTCGGCGCTGGACGCGCTGAACGGGGCGGAGGCGCTGCTGCTCGTCACGGAGTGGCACGAGTTCCGCCACCCCGAGCTGGACGAGATGAAGGCGCGCATGACCCAGCACATCGTCTTCGACGGCCGGAACATCTACGATCCCGAGAAGCTCCGCGCCGCCGGCTTCGAATACTTTGGCATCGGACGCCCATAATTCATGAACGATCGAATTCGGAATTTCGCGATCATCGCGCACATCAACCACGGCAAGTCCACGCTGGCCGACCGCCTGATGGAGGTCACCGGCCTGATCTCCGAGCGCGACAAGCGTGAGCAGTACCTGGACAAGATGGACCTCGAGCGCGAGCGCGGGATCACCATCAAGGCCCAGACCGTCGCCCTCAACTACAAGGCGAAGGACGGTCAGGTCTACAACCTCAACCTGATCGACACCCCCGGGCACGTGGACTTCAACTACGAGGTGAGCCGCTCGCTCGCCGCGTGTGAGGGCGCGCTGCTGGTGGTGGACGCGACGCAGGGCGTGGAGGCCCAGACCCTGGCCAACGTCTACCTGGCGTTGGAGCAGGACCTGGAGATCATCCCGGTCATCAACAAGGTGGACCTGCCGAGCGCGGACGTGGAAGGCGTGCTCTCGCAGATCCGCGACGGCGTGGGCCTGGACGTGGACGACGCGGTGCAGGTCTCGGCCAAGACCGGCATCGGCATCACCGATCTGCTCGACAAGATCGTGGAGAAGGTGCCGCCGCCCGAGGGCGAGTCGGACGGGCCGCTGCGCGCGCTGATCATCGACTCCTGGTTCGACTCCTACGTGGGCGTCATCGTGCTCGTCCGCGTGATGGACGGGGTGCTCTCGCTCGGTGAGCGCGTCAAGCTCATGGCGACCGGGGCCATCTACGAGATCACGCGGCTCGGCGTCTTCGCGCCGGAGACGGTGGACCGCCCCTCGCTCAAGGCGGGCGAGGTGGGCTTCGTGGTCGCGGGCATCAAGCGGCTGGAGGACGCCAAGGTCGGCGACACGGTCACGCACAAGGACCGCTCGGCCACCGAGCCGCTGCCGGGCTTCCGCGTGGTCAAGCCCATGGTCTTCTCCGGCATCTACACGGTCGAGAGCGCCGATCACGAGCAGCTCCGCGACGCGCTGGAGAAGCTGCAGCTCAACGACAGCGCCTTCACCTTCGAGCCGGAGACCTCCGACGCGCTCGGCTTCGGCTTCCGCTGCGGCTACCTCGGGCTGCTGCACATGGAGATCGTGCAGGAGCGCCTGGAGCGCGAGTACAACCTCGACCTCATCAACACCTCGCCCTCCGTCATCTACCGGGTGCGGACGAAGAAGGGCGAGAACCTGGAGCTCCACTCGCCGTCCAAGCTGCCGGCGCTCCAGTACATCGAGGCCATCGAGGAGCCCATCGCCAAGGTCACGCTGCACCTGCCCGAGGCCTACGTGGGCCCTGTGCTGAAGCTCTGCGAGGACCGGCGCGGGCGGCAGGTGGCCTTCGAGTACTCCGCCCCCGGCCGCGTGATGATCACCTACGAGATCCCGTATGCGGAGGTGGTCTACGACTTCTTCGACAAGCTGAAGTCGTGTACCCGCGGCTACGCCTCCATGGACTACGAGGTGGTGCGCTGGGAGGAGAGCGACCTCGTCCGCCTGGACATCCTGGTGAACGGAGATCTGGTGGACGCGCTCTCCACCATCGTCCACCGCTCGACCTCCTTCGAGAAGGGCCAGAACCTGGCCCGCAAGCTCAAGGACTTCATCCCGCGCCAGATGTACGAGGTGGCGATCCAGGCGGCCATCGGCTCCAAGGTCATCGCCCGCACCACGGTCAAGGCCCTGCGCAAGGACGTGACGGCCAAGTGCTACGGCGGCGACATCAGCCGCAAGCGCAAGCTGCTCGAGCGCCAGAAGGAGGGCAAGAAGCGCATGAAGTCGGTGGGCTCCATCGACATCCCGCAGGAGGCCTTCCTCGCCGTGCTTCGTGTGGGCGACTCGGACTGAAAGTTTCCGACGTCCCCCGCCACGATTCCTGGTCAGGGCTGGCACGAACCCCGAACATGTGTGCAGAATGTCCCCCGTAGGAGGACGGGATGCGCCGTCAGGGCAAGATCAGCATCGTGGGCATCCTGATGTTCCTGGTCGCCGTCATCGCGGCGCTCTGGGGCTACCTCTTCATGCCGTACTACCTGGTCTACTTCAAGATGAAGGAGATCACGAAGTCGGTCATGCTGGACTGGGTGGGGCTGAACGAGGGCAAGGCCCGTCGCCGCCTGGGAGAGGAGTTCCGCCGCCAGGAGATCCCCGACTACATCGAGATGGACTTCTGCGAGCTGAAGACCGAGGGCCAGGAGCGCTCGGTCACCTGCATCTGGGAGGTGGACGTCTACTATCCGTTCACCGACTACTACAAGACCCTCGAGTTCGAGGCCTGGGCCATGCACGACGGGGTCGGGCTCACCACGAACTGAGGCAGGAACTGAGGCTCGGACACTGGGCGCTCGGGCCCCCCACGCGATAAGGGGCCCCGGGCGCGGCACCCGGACGGCGAGCGCGCCGACGGAGGCCCCCCTCATGTCGAGCAGCGTGTTGATGACCTCTCGCGAGCTGGAGCGCACGGTCGCCCGGCTGGCGCGAGAGCTGACGGAGCGCCTCGGTGATCCCAGCCGCTTCGCGCTCCTGGGCGTGGTGACGGGCGGCTGGGCGCTGGCCGAGCGCCTGGCGGACGAGATCGCCCGCAACGAGGGCGCCCGCCCGCGGCTCGGCTCGATCGACATCACGCTCTACCGGGACGACCTCTACACCGGCCTGGAGAAGCCCATCCTCGGCGAGACCAGCATCCCCTTCGACCTGAGCGGGCGCGGGGTGGTGCTGGTGGACGACGTGCTCTTCACCGGGCGCACGGTGCGGGCGGCGCTGGACGAGCTGATGGACTATGGGCGGCCGAGCTTCATCAAGCTGGCCGTGCTCATCGACCGCGGCCACCGCGAGCTGCCCATCCAGCCCGACTTCGTGGGCCGCACCATCCAGACGCTCAAGCGCGACCGGGTGGAGGTGCGGCTGCCCGGCGGCGATGGCGACCACGTCGAGCTCATCCCCGCCCCCCAGAGCCCCGCCCCCCAGAGCCCCGCCCCGCCAAGGGAGTCCCGATGAACCGCAAGGACATGCTCGGGCTGCGCGACCTCTCCAAGGACGAGATCCTGCGGGTGCTGGACACCGCCGCCAGCTTCCGCTCGGTCAACGAGCGGCGCATCAAGAAGGTGCCGACCCTGCGCGGGCGCACGGTGGCCCTGGTCTTCTTCGAGAATTCCACGCGCACCCGGCTCTCCTTCGAGCTCGCCGCCAAGCGGCTGAGCGCCGACGTGCTCTCGTTCTCGGCGTCCACGAGCTCCACCCAGAAGGGCGAGACCCTGCTGGACACGGCGCGCAACCTGGACGCGCTGCGCCCGGACGCCATCGTCATCCGCCACCCGGCCACGGGCGCCGCCCACATGCTGGCGCGCAACTTCGACTGGTGCGTGCTGAACGCGGGCGACGGCATCAACGAGCACCCGAGCCAGGCCCTGCTGGACATGCTGACGATGCGCGACCACCTGGGCAGCCTGGAGGGGCGCACGGTGGCCATCGTGGGCGACATCTTCCACAGCCGGGTGGCGCGCTCCAACATCTACGGGCTGCTGACGGTGGGCGCGCGGGTGCTGGTGGCGGGGCCGGGGACGCTGTGCGGGCCGCGGCTCGCCCCGCTCGGGGTGGACGTGCGGCACCGCATCGACGACGTGCTGGACGAGGCGGACGCGATCATGATGCTGCGCGTGCAGCGCGAGCGTCTGGGGCGGGCCAGCCTTCCGTCCACGCGGGAGTACGCCCGCTACTACGGGCTGGACCTGGATCGGCTCAAGCGGGCGAAGCCCGACGTGCTGGTCATGCACCCGGGCCCGATCAACCGTGGCGTCGAGATCTCGCCAGAGGTCGCCGACGGGGATCGCTCGGTGATCCTCGAGCAGGTGACCAACGGGCTCGCCGTGCGCATGGCGCTCCTCTACCTGCTGCTGGGGCGGGGCGCGGAGCAGGGGGTGGACGATGTGGCTGCTTGAAGGAGGCCGCGCGCTCTGCCCGAGCACCGGGCTGGACGCCAGGATGAACGTGCGGATCCATGGCCAGAAGATCGTGGAGATCGGTCCCGACCTGCGCCCCCAGGGCGAGAAGGTCATCGACTGCGCGGGCGCCGTGATCGTGCCGGGCCTGGTCGAGCTCCAGAGCGAGCTCTGCGATCCCGGGCTCACATGGCGCGAGGATCTGGTGAGCGGGAGCCTGGCCGCGGCGGCGGGGGGCTTCGCGCTGGTGGTGGCGAGCCCGGCCACGGAGCCTGTCATCGACACGAGCCCGGTGGCGGCGGACGTGCTGGCCCGCGCGCAGGGTGCGCCCGGGGCGCGCGTGCTGCCCAGCGGGGCGCTGACGGTGGGCCTGCAGGGCAAGGAGCTGGCGGAGCTCAACGACCTCGTGGAGGCGGGCTGCGTGGCGCTCTCCGACGGGGGGCACACGGTGCAGGACAGCCTCGTGCTGCGCAACGCCCTCGACTACGCGCGCCCGCTGCGGGTGCCGGTGCTGCTGAGGCCGGGCGAGCCCTCGCTGGAGGAGCGCGGCTGCATGCACGAGGGCCTGGTGTCCACCCGCATCGGCGTCCACGGGATCCCGGCGGCCGCCGAGGAGATCGGCATCGCCCGCGCGGTCGCCTGCGCGCGCCAGACGGGCGTGCGCCTGCACCTCACCCACGTCACGACCGCGCGCGGGGCGGCCATGCTGGCGCGGGCGAAGGAGGAGGGGCTGCCCGTGACCGGCGGCGTACCCGCCCGCCACCTGCTGCTCACCGATCAGGCCCTGGACGACCGCGAGTACGACCCGAACCTGCGCGTGCTCCCGCCGCTGCGCCCCGAAGAGGACCGCCTCGCGCTCATCGAGGCGGTGCGGTCGGGCGTCATCGACGTGATCTCGGCGGACCACGTCCCCTGGACGCGCGTGGAGAAGGAGCACGAGCTGATGGTCGCCTCCGCGGGCGCGCTGGGCCTGGAGAGCGCCTTCGCCGCGGCGCTGACCGCCCTGGGAGACCTGGCCCTGGTGGTGCGGGCGATGGCGGTGGCGCCGGCGCGCGTGCTCGGGCTGGAGGCCGCGCTGCGCCCCGGCGCGCGCGCGGACCTGGCGGTGATCGACGCCGAGCACCTGGGCCCGCACCCCGCGCCGCGATACAGCAAAGGCTGCAACGAGCCGCTGGTCGGCCACGCGCTCCGCGGATGTACGCGCGCCACCCTGGCGCTCGGCCGGGTGGCTTGGGCGGCAGAGTCCGTTGTGATACGCTAGGCCATCCCTTCCCTGACGAGGGAGCGGCGGTTCACCGGCTTCGCGGACGAGGCCAGCGCCGGTGTCGGCCCCCCCTCTCCCCTCGGAGACAGCAGTCCATGGACCGAGTTCCCATCACCCCTGCGGGCGCGCAGAGAATGCAGGCGGAGCTGAGCCACCTCAAGGAGGTCGTGCGCCCGAAGATCGTGAAGGACCTGGAGGAGGCGCGCGCCCACGGCGACATCTCCGAGAATTCGGAGTACGAGGACGCCAAGCACCGCCAGGCCCTGTGCGAAGGGCGCATCGCGGAGCTCTCGGGCCAGCTCGCCGCGCTGGAGATCATCGACGTCACGCGGATGCCGAAGTCGGACCGCGTGATCTTCGGATCCACGGTCACGATCGAGGACCAGGAGTCCGGCGAGACCGTGACCTACCGCATCGTGAGCAACTACGAGGTTGACGCGAAGGCCGGGATGATCTCGCTGACCAGCCCCATCGGCAAGGCCATGATGGGCAAGCGCGTGGACGACGAGGTCGCCGTCCAGACGCCCCGCGGGATCCGCCGCTTCGTGATCAACGACGTCCGTTACATCTGAGGGGGTCCCCGTGGAAGGCGCCATCTGGTCTGCCCCGGAGGCTGTCTGGGGTCGGCTCGCCGCCGTCCGGCGCACGCTCGCCTGGGCCAGCCTGGGCGAGGAGCACGCCGCGCAGGCCCGCTTCCTCGGGGTGAACTGCGCGCGCCTCCTGGACGAGGTCCTGGGCGACGAGGCGCTGCCGGAGGACCTGCGCGGGGCCCTGGTCGAGGCCCGCGGGGTCCTGGGTGAGCTGGACGCGCTCCCGGCCGGGGCCCGCATGGGCTCGCTCGCCGTCGCCTCCAGCCGCCTGGAGGCCGTCCTTCCGCTCGCCCAGCTCGGCGCCGACACCGTCCCGCTCAGCCTGAGCGCCCGCGCCCGGCTGCTGCTGCCGCAGGAGGAGAGCGCCCGCGCCGAGGACCGGCCCGCGCGCGAGCCCAGGCCCTCGGCCGAGCCCGCCCGCGAGGCCCAGCGCGAGCAGCCCCGCGAGAGCCGGCCCGCCCCCGAGCCCGCCCGCGCCTCCCCGCGCGCCCCCGAGCCCGCCCGCGAGCCCAGGCCCTCGGCCGAGCCCGCCCGCGCCCCGGAGCCCGCCCGCGCCCCCGAGCCTCCCCGCGCGCCCGAGCCCCCCGAGCCCCGCTACCTCGGCCACCCCGAGGGGGGCGGCGCGCCGCTGGCCAGCCTGGGCCTCGACGCGGAGCAGGTGGCGGCGCTGGAGGCCGCCGGGCTCACTACCCTCGCCGACCTGCTGCTGAGCCCGCCCGTGAGCTTCGAGCGCCCCGGGCCGCTGGACCTCGACGCCGAGCCCACCGGGCAGGTGGGCGTGCTCCGCGGCCGGGTCCGCACCTGCTGCGTGCGCTTCACCGGCAGCCAGCGCCGCGAGGAGATCACGTTGCAGGTCGGCGAGCGCCTGGTGCGCTGCCGCTGGGTCACGATCCCTCGGCGCGCGGCGGCCTGGAGGCCGGGCAACGAGGTCGGCCTCTGCGGCGCGCTCACCCAGGAGGGCGGGGCGCTCCTCGTCGATGAGGGCGAGCCCATCGGCCTCGACGGGCGCGGCAGCGGCTGGCTCCCGACCTACGGGATCGACGGGGTGAGCGACCCGGTCCTGCGCGACGCCGTCGCCCTCTCGCTCCAGCGCGTGCTCGGCTCGCTGAAGGACCCGCTCTCCGACGAGCTGCTGGCCCGACATCGCCTGCTGCCCCTGGACGAGGCCCTGCGCGACGCGCACTTCCCGGCGAACCCGAGCCTGCGCGGGCGCCAGCGCCTGGCCTTCGAGGAGCTGCTGGGGGTCTCCGTGGCCCTCAGCCGGCGCCTCGGCCGCGGGCAGGTCGAGCGCGGCATCGCCCACAAGGCGCTCCACAGCGGGCTCGGGCAGCTCCAGGTGCAGTTCGGGCTCCAGCTCGACGACGAGCAGGAGGCCGCCTTCGCCGAGATCCGGCGCGACCTGCTGCGCCCCACGCCGATGACCCGCCTGCTGATGGGCGACGTGGGCACGTCCAAGGGCCTGGTGGCCCTGATGACGGCGATCATGGTCGCCGAGGCCCGGTCCCAGGTGGCGATCCTGGCCCAGGACGCGAGCGCCGCGGAGCGCCACTACCTCTTCGCCGAGCCCCTGCTGCGCGCGGTGGGCGTGAAGTCCATCGTCACCGGCGACCAGCTCAACCACGCCAGCGCGGACGCGATCCGACGCGGCGAGGCCACCGTGGTCTTCGGCACGCCGCGCCTGGTGAGCGGGGAGCTGGAGTGGCGGCGCCTCGGGCTGATCATCGTCCTCGAGCAGGCCGAGCTGGGCACGCTCCTGCCCTCGCAGCTCGACAGCCGCGGGCCGCGGGCCGATCTGCTGGTCGTGTCGGCGGGCCCGGTGCCTCCCTCGCTGCTGCTCTCCGCCTTCGGCGCCTTCGAGCTCTCGCGCGTGCCCCGAGGTGCCCACGCCCCGGTGAGCGCGCGGGTCTTCGGATCCACCGAGCGCGAGCTGGCCTACGAGGTGGTGCGCGAGCACGTCCGCGCCCGGCAGACGGCGCTGGTGGTCTTCCCGGTCCGCGAGGGCCGCGACCTGCTCTCCCGCGAGGACGCCCTGCGCGTGGCCGAGGCCATCCGCACCGACTTCCTGCCCGACGCCCGGGTGGGCGTGTTCAGCTCGGAGATGAGCCGCGAGGAGCGCGCCCGCGTCTTCGACGACTTCCAGCACCACCGCGTGGACGTGCTGCTGAGCACCGCGCCGATCGAGGACGGCCCGCCGACCCCCTCCTGCTCCCTGGTGGTGGTCGAGCACGCCGACGCCTGCGATCTGGTGCGCCTGCACCGCCTCCTGGGGCACGTCTCCTACGGCAAGCGGCCGGGCCAGTGCCTGCTGGTGCTCTCCGACGCGCCGAGCCCGCTGGGGGAGCGCCGCGTGCAGCGCCTGGCGAGCGAGGGCCCCCGCCTGGAGATCAGCGACGACGACCTCGGCTCTCCCGGCTACCCTCGGGCGAGCGCCGCCGCGGGCGCCATCGAGCCCCCGGCCATCAGCTGGGCGGAGTTCCCCCGCGACCGCGACCTGCTGCTGGAGGCCCGCGCCGAGGCCATGCGCCTGCTGCGCGAGGACAACGCGCTCCGGGCCCACCCGGGGCTCCGGCGCCTGATCAGCGACCGCTGGCCCGAGCTGCTGGGGGAGGCCCCGCAACAGCCCACCAGCGCCGACGCGGCCCGCGGGCGGCGTCGAAAGCGGCGGCGGCGGCGGCGTTAGAGCGTCTTCTTGACCGGGGCCTCTTCCGGGCTGCCGCCCCTCTTCGCCGCGGCCTCGGCCTTCAGGCGCTCGAGCTCGGCGCGGGCCTTCGCCACGGGGTCCTCCCGCTTCGGCGCCTCGACGGGCTTCGGCGTCTCCATGGAGCCGTACTTCGCCCGCAGGCGGTCCAGCGGATCGACGATCTTCTCCGCCTGCACGGTGGCCTCCGCCCCGCCGACGCGGCCGAAGATCGCCTCCTCCAGCGCGTCCAGCAGCCCGTTCCCAGCGCGCTCGGCCCCCTCGATCGCGGCGCTGGCGGCGGCCTTGACCGCGGCCTCCGCGGCGGCGGCCTGCGCGCGGGCCTCCAGATCATCCAGCGGGCTCTTCCGGTCGGCGGGATCGCTCATGGCGGGCACCTCCGCAGAATTCTAACCTCCCCCGGCGACGACGGCGCGCGCGTGCTTATCTCCGCTCGTACCATCGAGAGGCCCCCCTGTCCGAGAGCTCCCCTTCTCTGCCCCACCCCCCTCCGCCGCCCGTCCACGAGGTCGGCCCCGAGCCCTGGTCGCCCGGGCTGCGCCGCTTCGCCATCGCCGGCATCACCTTCCTGAGCGCGCTCTCCATCGTGGGCACCTCGTTGGCGCCCTATCTGGCCGTCCACCAGCCGCTGCTGCTGGTCGCGCTGAGCGCGGACATCTCGCGCATCCTGCTGGTGGCGGGGCGGGTGGATCCCGTCCTGCTGGTGGTCGTCGGCGCCGTCCGCCGCATCCTCGGCATGATCAGCACCTACGCCTTCGGGGCGCTGTGGGGCTTCGCCGTGGTGCGCTGGGCGGGCCGCAAGTCGCCGAGGCTGGCCACGCTCATCGACCTCATCGAGCGCACCTTCTCCCGGGTGGGCCTGCCGCTCCTGCTGGTGGTCCCCTCGTACACGCTCTGTGTGCTGGCCGGCGCGGCGCGGCTCTCCTTCCGCGGCTTCCTGCTGGTCGTGGTCTTCGGGCAGATCGCCGTGACCTGGCTCACGGTGGCCTTCGGCGAGGCCATCGCCGGCTGGACGCAGGTGATCATCGACTTCTTCGCCGCCCACCTCTGGGAGAGCACCGCCGTCTGCGTGGTCCTGGTCGTCGCCCAGCAGCTGCTGACCCGCCGCAAGCAGGAGCGGGAGCTCCACGAGCCTCCGGCCACTTGAGGATCAGCGCGCCGAGAGCTGGCTCTCGTCCACGCGCGCCCAGCGATCGACCACGAAGCTCACGAAGGCGCGCACCGCGGGCGGGACCAGCTCGCGCTCCGGGTAGACCAGGGCGATCTGCGAGAGCATCCCCACGCGGTCGGGGAGCACCTCCACCAGGGCGCCCGAGCTGACCTGCTCGCGGACCAGGAGGCGCGGCAGCAGCGCGATCCCCACCCCGGCCAGCGCGGCGTCGCGGAGCAGCCCGAGCTCATTCGACGCCAGCACCGGCCGCACCCGCACCTGAGCGCCGTCCAGCAGGGGCCAGTGCGTCTGCGGGTGCTCCCCGCAGGCGAAGCCCACCAGGGCGGCGTGGTCCTCCAGCGCCTCGGGCGTGGCGGGCTCCCCGGCGCGGGCGAGGTAGGCCGGCGAGCAGACCGCGCGCAGCGGCGTCCGGGCGAGCACGCGCGCCACCAGCCCGGGAGCCAGGGTGGGGCTGGCCCGCATCGCCACGTCGAAGCGCCCGGAGGCCAGGTCCGCGTGCGCCGTGGACGCGACCACCTCCAGGCGCACGCCCGGATACGCCCGCGCGAACTCCAGGAAGATGGAGCGCATCCAGGGGTTGTCCATCGGCGGCGTGGCCACCCGCAGCAGCCCGCGCACCGCCCCGTCCGAGCGGCGGACCGCCTGCTCGGCCTCCGTCAGCGCCTCCAGCACCTGCCGGGCGCGCCGGTAGAGCTCCTCCCCCGCGTCGGTGAGGCCCAGGCTGCGCGTGGTCCGGCGCAGCAGGCGCACCCCCAGGCGCTCCTCCAGCCGGGTGAGGCGTCGGCCCAGGGTCACGCGGGGGACCCCGAGCTCCTGGGCGGCGCGGGTGAGCGAGCCCGCGTCCACCGCGGTCACGAGGGCCTGCAGCTCAGCGGTCTCCAGCGGCTCGTTCATCTGGATCATTTCTGGTCAGCTCTCGATCAGATTTTCGATCTTCTATCTTATCCGCCCGGGGATAGTTTGAACCGGAAAGGAGCTTCCCCCCCCATGCTCAAGAACAAGTACCTCTACTACGTCAGCACCGTCCTCATCGTCCTCCCCATGCTCGGCGGCGGCGTCATGGACACCATGAACGGGCCGGAGGTCCAGGAGATCATGACCCACCTCGGCTTCCCGATGTGGTTCGCCACCTTCCTGGGCATCTGGAAGCTGCTGGGCGTCGTGGCCGTGCTGGTCCCGGGCTTCCCGCGCCTCAAGGAGTGGGCCTACGCCGGCTTCACCTTCGATCTCGTCGCGGCCAGCGTCGCGCACCTCGCCGTCGGCGACGCCGCGAGCAACGTGGTCACGCCGCTGGTGATCCTGGTCTTCAACCTGCTCTCCTGGGCGAGCCGGCCGGAGAGCCGTCGGCTGGCGGGGTGATCGCGAGCCCCCCCACCCGAGGTGACCCGTGAAGCTCATCCTGTTCGGCGCCACCGGCATGATCGGCCAGGGGGCCCTGCGCGCGGCCCTCGCCTCGCCCGAGGTGGAGCGCGTGCTCTCCGTCGCGCGCCGGCCCACGGGGGTGAGTAATGCGAAGCTCACCGAGCTGCTCCACAAGGACTTCACCGACTTCAGCGCGGTGGAGGCTGAGCTCGCCGGCTATGACGGCTGCCTGTTCTGCCTGGGCGTGTCCTCGGCGGGCATGAGCGAGCAGGACTACGCGCGGGTGACCTTCGACTACACGCTGGCCGCCGCGCGCACGCTGGCGCGCCTGAACCCGAAGGCCCCCTTCCTCTACGTCTCCGGCCAGGGCACGGACAGCACGGAGCGCGGGCGGGCGATGTGGGCCCGCGTCAAGGGCCGCACGGAGAACGAGCTGCTGAGGCTGCCGGTGCCCGCCTACCTGTTCCGGCCCGGCTACATCCAGCCCGTGGACGGTGTGGTCTCCAGCACCACCCTCTACCGTGTGATGTACGCCACCGTGGGCGTGCTCTACCCGCTGTGGCGGGCGCTGGCGCCGAACCTGGTGACCACCAGCGCCATCCTCGGGCGGGCCATGGTCGCCGCCATCGCCGAGCGCGGGCCCTCGCGGATCGTGGACATCCCGGAGATCAACCGGCTGGGCGCGGGCTGAGCGTCCTCACTCGACCTGGCAGCCCACCGCGCCGTCGAGGAGGGTGAGCCGGAGCTCGCCGGCCAGCGGGTGATCGTCCCCCACCGCGCCCGCGTCCGCCAGATCCAGGATCTGCTCTCCCGTGAGGCTGAGCAGGACCACGATCTCGTCCCCACCCGCCGCGGGGGTGTCCAGGACCACCCCGATCTCCGGCACCGTGAGCGAGAGCTGCGCGCCCTCGGGCGTGGACACCGAGAGCGGGCCGTCCAGCTCCAGGATGAGATCCGTCCACTCCCCCGGAGGCGCCGTGATCGGGGGCCCCGCCGCCAGGTCCAGGCCCACCGGCACCCGCCGCTCCTTGCCGTCCCGGGCCACCCACCGCAGGCCCTTGATCCGGATCTCCGCGCTCGCCGGCCGCCAGCCCCGGGTCAGCGGGCGCAGATCCGCGCAGTCCACCAGCTTGTGCGGGCTGCCGTCGATGATGCCCCCCCAGGTGATGGGCCGCAGCCCCGGCAGCCCCTGGCGCAGCGCTGAGGTGGACCACAGCTTGTGCGGGCTGCCACCGATGATGACGCCCGCGTTCGCGCTGCCCAGGAGTCCGACGAGGAGGAGGGGCAGCGCGCGCATGAGGACCTCAGGGCGGATCGGGTGGGGGTGGAGCAGGCTGCACTGGGAGCGCGCAGGGGAGCGCGTAGGGGCTCCCGTGAAGCAGGAGATAGACTACCTGATCCGCGGGAAACTGTCGAGCAGCGTCCTGGAAGAGCTCGACCATCTCGGCCTGCACGAGGCGCAGGGCGCGCAGCACCTCGTCCACCCGAGCCCGGGGCACGGAGACCAGGCAGCCGTCGGATACGCCCGGGTCCTGGGGCCGCCCCAGGGCCCGCAGCGCGATCTCGCTGGTGCGCAGGTAGTGCTGCACGTAGGCCTCGGCGCGCAGGTGCTCGGGGACGGCGAAGCTGGCGCCGGAGGGGCGCAGGCGCCCCCCCGCGCCGGGCACCAGCAGCCCCAGGCGCCCCAGCCGCGCCAGGGCGTCCGCCGCGCGCTCCTCGGGGATGGGCGGGCGCAGGGCCCCGGCGATCCAGGCCGGGTCGGCGCGGAAGCCCGCGCAGTCGGCCATCATCAGGGTCGCCCGGTGCTCCCAGCGGGTGAACGCCAGGAAGTTCTCGCTGCTGGGGTCCACCACCCCCTCGGCGCTGCGCAGCTCGGCCAGGCGCTCCAGCAGGCGGGCCCGGGTGTCGGGGCGCCGGACCCGCTGCAGCTCGAGGAGCAGGCGCGCCCCCTCCACCTCGACGGGGCTCAGCTTCAGGATCGGGCCCAGGGGGAGGGCCAGCCCCTGAGGCAGGTAGCGCACGCCGCGCAGGGCGCTGGCCAGGTTGGCGGCGTTGACGCCCAGGCGCTCGGCCAGATCGCTCTGGGTCAGGTGGGGGTTGCGGGCCAGGCGGGCCGCCACCACGTCGCGCAGCCAGGGCAGGGCGGCGTCGTAGCGTAGCGGGCTCAGCGCACCCACGCCGGCCGCGGGGGCCTTCCCCCAACCTTCGGGCGGCCCCAGGCCCCGCCCCAGCATCACCTGGCAGAGGGGCTGGATCTGGGCCCCCACCCACATCACCACCCGCGCACCCGGCTCGTCCCGCTCCAGGACCGGCGCCAGGGAGCGCTCCAGCGCGCCGCGCAGCCCCTCCTGGAACCGGTCCCAGCAGCAGGAGGGCACGGTCGCGGTCACATCCAAGGTCTGCGCTTCTCCACGCCCCAGCCGGGGGACAGACCAGGAGAGGCGACGCAGACCCAGCGCGTGCAGGCGCTGGCCCAGAGGATCGCGGGGGCCGGGCAGCCAGCGTTGCGGGGCGGGGGGCAGGCCCGGATCGGCGTCCAGCGCGGCTCGGATCAGCTTCACGCTCAGCGGCGGGCGCAGGCAGGGCTTGATCGCGACCGGGCTCTCCGGCAGGGTGGCGCGCCAACGCAGCACGGGCAGGGCGTAGCGGAGCGCGTCCACGACGGCGTGCGGGATCTCGGAGGCCGGCAGGTTCAGCCCGCGGGCGACCAGATCGCGGCGCTGATCCCGGCTCTCCAGGATGAGCTTAAGCAGCACCTCCGCCTCGTCGGGGGTCCTGGCCAGCCCATAGCGGGTGAGCAGCAGCAGGTGCTCGGCGGCGTGCATGTCCAGGCGCGCGCCCATGGCCAGGCCCGGCGCCAGCTCCACGGAGAGGCGCCGCACGCCGGAGAGCAGGTTGGACAGGTGCGGGCCCGACAGCCCCGCCACCGCCAGCAGCTCGTCCAGGGCCAGGGGATCACCGCTCGCGGCGCGCTCGTCCACCACCGCCTGCAGCCAGGCGCGGATGTCCACGGTCTCGAAGAGGTCCAGGGTCATGGGATCTCGCGCGCAGGGGAGAAAAGGGCGACCTCAGCATAAACCATCCGGCCGCAAATCAAGCCTGAACGCCGGACCAGCTGAGTTCAACCTGAAAAAGCTGCCGCGCTCTCCCTCAGCCCGCCGCCTCCTCCAACCCGAGCCGCAGGACGTCCTCGATCGTGTCCACGAAGTGGTAGGTCAGCTCCTCGCGCAGCAGGGCGGGCACGTCCTCCAGATCGTTCTGGTTGTGCCGGGGCAGCAGGATCTCCTTGACCCCGGCGCGCCGGGCGGCCAGCACCTTCTCCTTGACGCCGCCCACGGGCAGGACCTTGCCGCGCAGCGTGATCTCTCCGGTCATGGCGAGGTGGGGGCGCACGCGGCGACCGCTCAGCAGGCTGGCCAGGGCGGTGACCATGGTGATGCCGGCGCTGGGGCCGTCCTTGGGGATGGCCCCCGCCGGGACGTGCAGGTGGAAGGCGGTCTTCCCGAAGACCTCGGGGTCGATGCCCAGCAGCCCTGTACGGCTGCGGATCATGGACAGCGCGGCCTCCCCCGACTCCTTCATCACGTCGCCGAGCTGGCCGGTCAGCTTGAGGCCGGGGCTCGCGCTGGGGAAGCTGGTGGCCTCGATGAAGAGGATGTCGCCGCCGCTGGCGGTCCAGGCGAGCCCGATGGCCACGCCGGGGACGTCGGCGCGCTCGGCCAGCTCCTGGAAGTGGCGGGGGGGGCCCAGCAGGGCGCGCACGTCGGCGGGGGTGTCGATGACGGCGCGGTCGGCGCGGCCCTCGACCACCTGGCGGGCCACCTTGCGGAAGAGGCTGGCCAGCTGGCGCTCGAAATTGCGGAGCCCGGCCTCCTGCGTGTAGCTCTCGATGATGTGGCGGACCGCGGCGGGGGTGACCTCGATCTTCTCCGCGCTGAGCCCGTGCTCCACCATGAGGCGGGGCAGCAGGTGGCGGCTGGCGATCTCGATCTTCTCCTCGAGGATGTAGCCAGGGAGCTCGATGATCTCCAGGCGGTCGTGGAGCGCGGGCGGGATGGGGTCGGTGACGTTGGCCGTGCACAGGAAGAGGCACTGGCTCAGGTCCAGCGGCACGTCCAGGTAATGGTCCATGAAGCTGTTGTTCTGCTCAGGGTCCAGGACCTCCAGCAGAGCGCTAGCGGGGTCGCCGCGGAAGTCGTTGCCCAGCTTGTCCACCTCGTCCAGCACGATGACGGGGTTCTTGCTGCCGGCGCGCTTGAGCGCATGCACGACGCGGCCGGGCAGGGCGCCGACGTAGGTGCGGCGGTGGCCGCGGATCTCGGCCTCGTCCTTCACGCCGCCCAGGCTGACGCGCTGGAACTTGCGGCCCAGCGCGCGCGCGACCGAGCGGCCGAGGCTGGTCTTGCCGACGCCGGGGGGGCCGACGAAGCAGAGGATGGGGCCCTTGCCGTCCGGCTTGAGCTGGCGGACGGCGAGGTACTCGAGCATGCGCTCCTTGATCTTCTCGAGGCCGTAGTGGTCCTCGGCCAGCACGCCCGCCGCGGCGCCGATGTCCGTGTTGTCCGGGGTCTCGGTCTTCCAGGGCATGGCCAGCAGCCAGTCGATCCAGGTCCGGGTGACCGTGTACTCGGCGGCGTCGGGGTGCATGCGGCGGAGGCGCTCCAGCTCGCGCAGGGCCTCCTCCAGGCTGGTCTCAGGGAGCCCGGCCTCGCGCAGCCGCTGCTCGAGGGCGGCGGTGTCGTCCCAGCTCGTGCCGGGGCCCTCGCCCAGCTCCTTCTGCAGCGAGCGGATCTGCTCGCGCAGGTAGAACTCGCGCTGCTGCTTGTCCATGCTGGCGGCGAGCTCGCGCTGGATCTTCGCGTCCAGGCCGCGGTACTTCCACTCCCGGTGGACGCCGACGACCACCTTGTCCAGGCGGGCCTCCACCCGGGGCTCGGCCAGCAGCGCGCGGCGCTCGTCCAGCGGTAGCGTGATGTTGGAGGCCACCATGTCGGCGAGGCGGCCGGGCTCGTTGGGGAGCTCGGCGAGCTTCTCCAGCCCGGCGGGGAAGCGGCCGTCCTCGCGGACCAGGCCCTTCAGGCCCTCGCGGACCTTCTGCGCCAGGATGTCGACGTCCTCGCTGGACTCGATGATGTCGTGCAGGGGGCGCCCGGAGGCCAGGAGCCCGGTGTCGGGATCGCTGCGCGGGGCGGAGAGGCGCACGCGCTCCAGGCCCTCCAGCAGGACCCGGCTGGTGCCGTCGCCCAGGCGCACGGCGCGGGCCACGCGGGCGGTGCAGCCGACCTCGCCGAGCTCCTCGGGCAGCGGATCGTCCAGCTGCAGGTCGAAGGGCACGACGATCAGCGGGCGCTGCGGGTTGGCGAGGTGGGCCTCCAGCGCCTGCACGGCCGCGGGTCGCAGGACGTGGTAGCGCGCGATCATGCCAGGCAGCAGCACCAGATCGCGAACCGGGAGCACAGGGAGCAGGCGAGAGTTCAAGGGCGAGAGCATCGTGCGCAGACCGGGAGCGGGGGCGACCCACAGGGGGGTTGAAGGAAGGCCACCGCGTGTCTTATCCTGTCGCGCCCTCCCGGACGACGCGCGGCGAGATACGCTGCAGAGGAGACCGCACGCCGCAGGCCTCGCGGCACGGGAGGAGCATGGAGCTCCCAGCGCGCTTCGGCAAGTACGAGCTGATGGAGCGCATCGCCACGGGCGGGATGGCCGAGGTGTTCCTGGCCCGCAGCTTCGGGCTGGAGGGCTTCGAGAAGCGCCTGGTCATCAAGCGGATCCTGCCGGAGCTGGCTCGCAACCCGCAGGTCATGAACCTGTTCATCCAGGAGGCGAAGGTCTGCGCGGGCCTGGCGCACCCGAACATCGTGGCGGTCTTCGAGCTCGGGCGCGTGGCCGAGGACCCTTACATCGTCATGGAGTACATCCACGGGCGCGATCTGGCCCGGATCAGCCGGATGCTGCGCGAGCGCGGCGAGACGATGCCGGCCTCGCTGGCGGTCTTCTGCGTGGCCAGCGTGCTGCGGGGCCTCGCCTACGCCCACGCGCGCACGGACGCGCACGGGCGACCGCTGGGCCTGGTCCACCGCGACGTGAGCCCGCAGAACATCCTGGTGACGATGCAGGGCGAGGTGAAGCTGGTGGACTTCGGCATCGCCCACCTGGAGGCCGGGGTCAGCACCGGGCGGGCGGGCAAGCAGGCCTACATGGCGCCGGAGCAGTCGCTGGGCGGGCCGCCGGACGGGCGCGCCGACGTGTTCTCCGCGGGGCTCGTGCTCTATGAGCTCTTGACGGGTCACCGCCCCTGGGCCCAGGCCGAGGCCGAAGAGCGGCTCCGCGGCCTGCTGGAGCAGGGCGTCCCCGACCCGCGCGAGCGCCACCCCCAGGTGACCGACGATCTGTGGGAGGTGCTGCGCAAGATGCTCTCCGTGCGCGTGAGCGAGCGCCCCACCGCCGACCGCGCCGAGGAGGACCTGCGCGCCTGGCTGTTCTCCCGCGGGCTCCGCGCCGACCCCCCGGCGATGAGCGCCTTCCTCCACGATCTGCTGGAGGACGAGGATCTGCCCGAGCCCGGCACCATGGGCGTGTACGAGCTGGCCCGCGAGATCACCCGCCTGGCCGAGAACCTGGAGGCGTCCGAGCGCCCCACCCCGCGGGGCGGCCCCGAGCCTCTGCCCGGCGAGCAGAAGCCCGTCGTGGTGCTGGTGGGCGAGGTCACGGGCCTCACGGAGAGCTCCGCCAGCCTGGGCACCGACGAGATCGTGCGGCGGCACTTCAAGATCATCCGGCGGGTCCGCCGCGTAGCCGAGCAGCACGGCGGCACGCTGAACAGGTATCTGGATGACTCGTTTGTGGTCTTCTGGGGCGTGCAGCGGGCCGACGCGCACGATCTGGACCGCGCGCTGGCGGCGGCGGGGGCGCTCCAGCGCAGCCTGAGGCAGCTCGCCCGCTACGGGCTCTCCGTGGGGCTGGCCGTGGGCATCCACCGGGGTGAGCTCGCCCTCTCTCGCAGCCGGCGGCGGCCGGACCGCTACCTGGCCCGCGGCGACACGATGAAGCTGGCGATGCGGCTGGCGGCCGAGGCGGCGCCGGGGCAGGTGCTGGTCAGCGAGAGCGTGGCCTCGGGCGCGTCGGAGCGCTTCGCCTTCTCCGGGCCGGTGCCGATGCGGGCGCGCGGTCGGTCCACGGGCGCGCGGGCCCTGCTGGGGCGGCGCGTGCAGCCGGCCCCGGGCGGCGGTCGCTGGCACCGGCGCGGCGAGGAGCTGGAGCGCCTCTCCCTGGCCTTCTCCTCGCTGGCGCGGGGGGCGGGCGGGGTGCTGGCCATCCTGGGTGAGCCGGGCATGGGCAAGAGCCGCCTGGTGCGCGAGATGCAGGAGCTCGCCCGGCCGCGCGGCGTGCCTTTCTATGCTGGCCGCGCCGAGCCCTTCCTCGAGGATCTGCCGTTCACGCCGTTTCGCGATCTGCTCTCGGGGATGCTGGGGCTGGAGAGCGGCGCCGATCGCCGCGCGCTGCTGGGTCGCCTGGACCGGCTGGAGCACCCGGGCCTGAGCCCCTCGGACCGCGCCCTGCTGCGCGCCCTCTACGCGCCGGACCCGGAGGCCAAGGCCGGGCCGAGCCCGGAGGCGATGTTCGCCACCTCGGCGCGGCTGGTGCGCGGGCTGGCGCAGCAGGGCCCGCTGGTGCTGGCGCTGGAGGACGTGCAGAACCTGGACCCCACCGAGCGCGCGCTGGTCGGCCACGTCATCCGCGCCTGCCAGGGCGAGCCGGTGCTGTTCCTGCTCACGTCCGCGGGCCCCCTGCCGGCGGAGCTGGGCGCGCCGACCTGGGAGATCCGCCTCCTGCCCCTGCCGGTCGCCACGCAGGCGCGCATCGTGTCCGAGCTGCTGGGCTCCGTCGAGGTGGACCCGACGCTGATGGCCCGGCTCAGCGAGACCGCCGAGGGCAACGCGCTCTACCTCACGGAGCTGGTAGGCGCGCTGCGCTCGGCCGGGCGGGTGGCGGTGCAGGACGGGCTGGCTACGCTGGTGGACCCGGACGGCCCGCTGGGGCTGCCGCCGGAGCTGGAGGGCCTGCTGGCGGCGCGGGTGGACGCGCTGGACGGGAGCGCCAAGGCCGCCCTCCAGATCGCCAGTGTCATCGGCCCCTCGCTGCCCACGGCGTTGCTGGCCGAGAGCGCGCGGCTCACCGACCCGGAGGCCACGGTGCGCGCGCTCTGCGAGGGCGGGCTGCTGGTCCCCGCCTGGCCCGCCTCCGAGGGGCGCCTGGCCTTCACCAGCCCCCTGGTCTGGGAGGTGGTGCGCCGCAGCATCCTGGACGGCTCGCGCCGCGAGCTCCACGGGCGGGTGGTCGACGCCCTGCTCACGCTGCACGCCGAGGATCTGGACGGGCACCGGCAGGCCCTGGCCTCGCACTGCGCCAGCGCCGGCCGGATGGTGGAGGCCGCGCGCCACGCCGGGCGCCAGGGCGAGCTCCTCATCCAGCAGCAGCGCCTGGAGGAGGCCGCCCAGTGGTGGGAGCGCGGGCTCGACTGGCTGGAGGAGGCCGGAGACGGCGCCGCCGACCCCTCGCTGCTGCCCCTGCGCCTCTACGCCGGGGAGGCGCGGGCCCTGCTCGGCCACGAGGAGCGCGCCCTCTGCCACCTGGAGGTGGCGATGGATCTGGCGGAGGAGCACGGGGATCGCTGGATGGAGGCGCGCGCGCTGCTGGCGCTGGGCCGCCTCTACCACGCCCGGGGCGAGGCCGAGCTGGCCCGCGCCAACCTGGAGATGGTGCAGCCCCACTGCCTCGCCCACAAGGACGACCCGGAGTGGCGGGCCGTCATGGTCGAGGCGCTCGAAGAGCTGGGCATGGTCGCGCTGGACGCGGGCGCCCACCAGGAGGCGCAGCGGCTCTGCGAGGAGGCCCTCTCCTGGGCCGAGGACGACGACACCCTCGCCGCCCGCGCCCTTCACGGCGTGGCGACGGCCCTGCTGCACGACGGGCAGGAGGCCAGCGCCATGCGGGTGCTGGAGCGCGCGCTGGACCGCGCCGAGGCCGCGGGGGATCGCATCCTGTCGGGCCGCATCACCAACAACATGGGCATCGCCCTGCTCTGCGCCGGCCGCTACCCGGAGGCGCTGGAGCGCTTCCGCCGCGCGCTGGAGATCCGCGAGGGCCTGGGCTACCGGCGCGGCGCCATCGTCAACCTGCACAACATCGGCGACGCCCACCTGCGCGCGGGCGAGCCCGGCCGGGCCTGGGCCGCCTTCGAGCAGAGCCGCGAGCTGGCCGCCGAGATCGGCTGGGAGCGCGGCGTGGTGATGAACGACGTCTACCTGGCCTTCCTGGAGGGCATGCGCGCCGCCGGGGCCTGGCGCGGCGGGGAGAGCTGGGACGAGTGTACGGTCCTGCCCGACCAGGCCGACGCCGCCGCCGAGCGCCTCGCCCGCCGCGCCGAGGAGGCCGCCCGCCTGGCCGATCTGGAGACGCGGGTGAACGCCCTCGGGCTCCTCGGCCGCCTGCTGGTGCAGCTCGGCCAGAAGGACCGGGCCGCCCGCGTGCTGGAGGAGGCCCTCGGCGAGGCCCAGCGCATGAACGCCGCCGCGCTGGCCCGCGACGTGGGCGTGGCGCGGGATCCGCTGAGGTGGGGCGGGGACAGGGTCGGGGTGGGGGTTTAGGGTCGGGTACGGCGCCGACGGGCCAGGCTGAGGACCAGGACGCCGGACAGGAGGAGACCACTGGCCGGGGCCGCTCCGCCGCTGGCGCAGGAGAACAGGGAGCGATCGGCGGGACGAGGGCTGCTGTCGCCTCCTGAGCCGCTCTCACTGCTGGCCTCGCTGGTGCTGCTGCCGCCCGTATCGCCGCCCGTCTCACCACCCGTGTCCGCTCGCGCGCAGTCGTCGGTGGGACAGCGCTCGAAGGCGCCGATGTCCGGCGCGCCGATCCCGTCCCCGTCTCCGTCCTCCGACCGCGGGGTGCCGTAGGCGTCCACCTCGCTGGCGTTGTAGCCGGAGACGCCATCGTCGAGGCCGGGAGAGCCCTCGGCCAGGCGGAGGTCGTCGTTCGTCCAGTCGCCGTCGTCGCTGTAGGAGACGAAGACGGCGTCGGCTTCCTGGTTGTCAGCGTAGGTGACCTCGATGTCGTCCTGGATCGAGGCTGTGGTGGTGGAGGCGTACAGGTTGTTGCGGATCGTGATGTCCTCGCCGTACCAGGTGCCGACCGGGAAGCGCCAGCGACGGTCTGTGCCGGAGAAGATGTTGTTCACGAGCTCGACCTTGAAGGCGCCACTGCCAGTGTAGCTCGAGAACCCTCCGCCGATGTTGATGCTCTCGCCGTCCGTGCCGACGAAGGTGTTGTTCACCAGGGAGAGCTGGTTGAAGGTCAGCATGTTGTAGGTGTCCGTACTGTATTCCAGGCTCACGCTGTTCTGGATGAAGGTCGATCCTTCGACGCGCAAGGCATCAAAGGATTCGTAGATATAGATACCCCATTCGTTTCCAGAGAACACGGTGTCTGTGAGACTGGTCTCATCTGCCGCATGCGGATCTACCAGAACACCAACAAGGTTGTTCTCGAATGAACAACTCCGCACAGCTACGTTCCCTTCAAGCACCAAGGCTCTCCCATAATCTCCATAGTCCTTGGTGTAGTTCTTGAACGTGATGCCACGAATTTCGACGTCAGCTCCAACCGCATATAGCCCGTACCATTTCGACGTGCCCCCTGTCATACTCCCATCGAACACTGTCTCTCCTCTCCCTGCGCCCTCAATGACGACGCTGCCAGGCCATAGCATGACATCCCAAACGGCATAGTTGCCCGCCGCAATTCGAAGGGTGTCCCCCTCCGCCATCAGCGCTACGCCTTCGGCAACAGTGGTCGCGTCCCCTCCCCCGGCTGGATCCACGGTCCAGGTAGCGGCCAGTGTGAAGCTGATGAGTGTGAATGCCAGCATGATTGCCTCCCAGCTCGCATTGGAGCGGTAAAATTGTGGTACGTTGAACCTGCTGAGACGCCGCTTGGGCCATCTCTCTGGAGTTCGAGGACTGTACCTTGATCCAGCATCTCAGTTCTCATGCCGGATGAAGACGTAACCTTTCCCCGCGCTGAAGCAGCCTTCCACAGTCTGCAGTTCGGTGAAGCCACCTTCGCGCCTTGTGCTTCCATCCTGCATCGGGAACATGGCTGTGTCGCCCATGCACCCATTGCTGAAGGAAGGTGATTCGTCCCAGGGATCGCCATCGTCGAGCCCGAACGTGATCTCTACACAGTCCTGCCATGTGGTCGAGTCGCCGTCCTCGCTGTAGCAGACGTATGGCTTGTTTCCTCCTACATCTCTATCAAGGTTGTAATATCCCTTGAAGGTGCCATCTGGAAGCGGCAAGATGTATGGATCATGTGCGTCCTGAAACTCGTACACAGGGCAGGCGGGAGATGTCGTGAAGCTTACAGTCCAATCTGTCGCGGATGCGTCCCAGCTTGCCACGTATACTTCATCGGGAATGCCATTGCAACCAGAAGATGGTCTCCCCAGACCCGTAAACAACATGAACGGTTCATCCGTGGAGAAGTCTACCGGGCCCTCGTCGATCGTGTCCCAGCCGATGCGCCCGTGCCCGGAGTGGTCCAGATAGAAGTCTGCTACGCTGGTGTGGTCCCGCCCGAGCTCATTGCGCGTGCTCGCCCCTCCGCCAGACCAGTTGCACTTCGACAGGTAGGGACAGGTCCCTCCGACCGCGACGGGACAGCCGGTGACCGTGGTACACAGCAACCCGAAGGCGTCACCTACGTCGCTCGTCGAGTCGATCGACTTCACCTCGAAGTCGGGGCCGTTGTGTACCTGCAAGAACATCCGGATGTAGTTCCCGTTCCCGCTCGTCGCCGGCACCACCCACGGATTGCTCGTCCTGTCCCACCCTCCCCCGCTGCTCTCCCGCGCCACCGCCGTCGCTGTCGTCCACGTCGCCGTGGAGAAGTCCTGCCAGCCCGCGGTGCTCACACGCTGGTAGTAGATTGTAAACACGTTGGAGACGACCTTCATGTACCACACCGCCAGCTTCCCCGCGTGCGTGAATCCAGTCGGGTACACCATCGCCTCCACCCCGTTCGTGTCCGCGTCGAAGACCCTATCCGTGTCCGACAGCGAGCTGATCCCCACCAGCAGCCACCGCTCCGGCTCGGTGTTCACCCCCGTCACGCTCTTGTCCGTGATTGTCGCCGAGAAATCGCCCGACCCGTACCGAAGGGCACACCCCACGGTGCTCGCACACGCGAAGATCGTCGCCGCAAAGACCCGGTCCGAGCGGTACACCCACAGATCCTTCGTCGTCGCCGCGCGGACCGTCGTCGCGACCTGGCAGTCCCCCGTCGGCGTCGTCGGCGCCGAGGGCGGGCTCGCGCTCGGCCCGTCGTTCATGCAGATCAGGTAGTGATGAAACGAGAAGCCAGCGCAGGTCGGCACCTCGTCCCAGGTGAACGTCAACGCTTCCGAGCCATGGTTGTCCTGATAAGAAAGTTGTGCAATTTCGAAGATCCTTTTGGAGAGAT
>CAZTOW010000010.1:0-238391 GCA_964615375.1 uncultured Enterobacterales bacterium | reverse complement strand
CCCAGCCGTAGCAGGGCCGGAGATCCTGCCGCGAGGGGTCGAGGGGGCGGGCGAGCGAGCTCACGGAGGGGGCTGCCAGGCTCGTGTTATCCTGTAACAGCCCCCGAGTGCGCAGGGTGGCCGAGCGACAGCGAGGAACACCCGGTCGCGAGCCCGCCCCCTCGACCCCTCGCGGTCCCGTCCCCCGGACCCTCAGGCCCAGCCGCCGGTGCAGACCCGATCCTGTCGGAGGCCCAGACCGATCGCAGACTCCGGATCCTGTCGGAGGCTCAGACCGCTCGCCGGCGGCGGACCGCGGCGAGGGCGAGGAGGGCGAGGGCGGCGGGGAGGGCGGGACGGGTGGGGGCGGCGGTGCAGGAGCAGCCGCCGCCGCCCTCGACCTTGCCGGTCTCGGGGGAGCCGGTCTCGGAGGGCTCGGAGTCGGGGTCGGCGGTGTCGGGGTCGGCGGTGTCGGGGTCGGAGGTGTCGGGGGTGGAGGTGTCGGTGGGGCCGGTGTCGCCGGTCTCGGTGGGGCACTCGATGACGCTGGGATCGGAGTCGTCGCAGTCGTCGCCCTCGCCGGAGATGGAGTCGTGGCCGTCGCCGTCCTGGTCGTAGTCGGAGGTGCCGGAGCAGTCGGCGTCGGTGCCGTCGTACCAGGTCTCCGAGGCGCCAGGGTAGATGGTGGCGTCCGAGTCGTCGCAGTCGTAGGCGCTGGAGTAGCCGTCGGTGTCGTCGTCGCTCAGGAAGGCGTAGGGGCCGCCGTACATGCCCATGTCGGAGCGCGTGCCGTCGAGGTCGGAGAGCTCAGGGTCGCCGGCGTCGATGCAGGGGCTGGCCAGCGAGAGCGCGTAGCTGTCGTTGTCGTGCTCGCCGTCGAGGGTGTAGCCGGCGAGGCGCGGATCGGTCGTGAGGTTGGTGTCGTCGATGCCGAGCGTCGCGAGGTCGCCGCCGAGGTCGCCGGCGGGGTTGTCGTAGAGGTCGTTGTATTGGACGCTGGAGACGGCCAGCGCGTCGGTGCCGCTGAGGGTGATGGCGTCGCCGTCGATGGTGCGGGCCAGGATGTTGTTGCGCACGTCCGCGGGGCTCTCGTAGAGGTAGAGGCCGCCGCCGCCCTGCGCCGCCTGGTTGCCGACGATGGTGTTGTTCTGGAGGGTGATCCCGCCCTGAGAGACGGCCGCGAGCGCGCCGCCCAGCCGGTTGGCCTCGTTGTCGGCCAGCGCGTTGTTCACAATCCAGGCCGTGGCGGTCTCGTCGTAGCCCTCGCCCAGGTAGACGCCGCCGCCGATGATGGCCTCGTTCCCCGCGATCACGTTGCCCCAGAGGGTGAGGTCCTGGTAGCCCGAGGCGATGATGCCACCGCCGAAGGAGTCGTCCTCCAACACATTCTGCAGGAAGGTGTTGCCCTGGATGGTGTGGCTGGTGCCCCCGGCGATGTAGAGACCGCCGCCCTCGTAGCGAGAGGCGTTGCCCTTGACGTCGTTGCCCACGAAGGTGAGGTCGTAGCCGGCCACGTAGGGGTTGAAGTAGACCGCGCCGCCGCTGGTGTAGGTCGCGACGTTGTACGTGAAGTCCGAGTTGGTGACGGCCAGCCCGCTGTAGTAGTAGTTGTAGAGCGCGCCGCCCGAGCCGTAGGCCTCGTTGTACTCGAAGGTCGAGTCCGCGACGTTGACGTTCGTGAGGTAGTAGCTGTAGAGCGCGCCGCCGTGGCTGTAGGTGGCCGTGTTCTCGGTGAACGTCGAGCTGTTGATGAACAGATCGCTCTGGTAGTTGTAGGCGTAGACCGCGCCGCCGGCGTAGTAGGCGTAGTTCGTCGTGAACTCGACCTCGTTCAGCTCCATCGAGCCATAGTCCGACGAGAAGATCGCCCCGCCGTAGCCGTAATAGGCCGCGTTCTCGTTGAAGACCGTCCCGTCGAAGGTCAGATCGAAGAAGTAGTAGGCGTAGATCGCCCCGCCATAGTAGTAGGACGTGTTCGTGTCGTAGGTGCAGCCGCTGTCGTAGAGCGTGCTGCTGCTCCCGATGTACATCGCGCCGCCATAGTAGGCGTAGTTGCTGGAGAAGGTCGTGTTCTCCAGCGTCGCGGTGGTGCCATAGAGCATCATCGCCGCGCCGTAGTAGGCGTAGTTGGCGTCAAAGCTGGAGTCCGTGACGTTCAGCGTGCCCGAAGCCATGTAGAGCCCGCCGCCGCCGTAGCCCGAGGTGTACTCCGTCGGGTAGTTCCCGTAGAAGGTGCTGCTCTCGATGTTGACGTTGTTCGAGCCCCAGGTGTAGATGCCGGCCCCGTACCCATACTCGGAGTGGTTGTCGTTGAGCTCGGAGCTCTCCAGCTCCAGCGAGGCGCGGGAGTTCAGCGAGATCGCGCCGCCGTTGGAGTAGCTCTCGTTCTCCTCCAGGAGGACGCTCTCCAGCGTGATACTCCCGGAGTCCACGTAGATGGCGCCGCCCTGGTTCGCCGCGACGCCGTTGGTGAACGTAGAGTTCGTGATCGTCACGTTCCCCATGTTCATGTAGATGTGGGCGCCGCTCTCGCCGCTGTTGTTCTGGAACACGCAGGAGTCGAAGCTGGCCGTGCTGTTGCGGATGAAGACCCCGCCGCCGTTGAGGCCGTCCAGCGCGAAGTCCTCGAAGACCACGTCCACGATGGTCGGGCTGGACTCCGAGATCAACATCCCGCGGTAGGTGTCGTTGTGGACGGTGAAGCCCTGGAAGAGCGCGTCCTCGGTCTCGCCCGAGAGGAAGTTCACCGCCGCCAGGACGCCGCCGCCCTCGATGATGGTGCTGGCGGAGCCGTCCACGCCCACCACCTCGAGGTCCTTGCCGTCGAAGTTGACCGGCTCCTCGTAGGTGCCCGCCGCGACCTCGATGCGGTCGCCGCTCTCCGCGGCGTCGATGGCCTCGGAGATGGTCTCGAAGTCTCCCGATCCATCCTGCGCGACCGTGTACGTGGCGGCCAGCGCGGAGGACGGGGCGAGCAGGGCGAGCAGGACGAGCGGGCGCATCGGGACCCCCAGGCGAGCGGAGCGGCGATCATACCGCAGATCCGCCCGTCTGGGGGAGATCCGAACGCTCAGCCCTCCAGGCCCTCCAGCTTGCGGCGCAGGCCCTTGCGCAGATCCTTGAGATCGCCCTTCTCCGCGGCCTTCAGCGCGCGGTCCAGCAGCGCGGCGGCGTTCTGCTTGTTGCCGCGCGCCGCCTCGAGGTCGGCCAGCACCTCACAGGAGGCCACGACCTTGCGCCAGTCCTTGGCCGCCTCGGAGTGCTTCAGCGCGCCGCGCATCGCCTCCTCGGCCCCGGCGCGCTCGCCGATCTGCGCGAGCGCCATCCCGAGGTTGTACAGCAGCTCCTTCTGGAAGTTCGCGTCCGCGGCGTCGGCGCTCTTGCGCGACTCCCGGAACAGCGTGACCGCCTCCGTAGGCTTGCCCAGCAGCAGCGTGAAGAGACCGACGTTGTACAGGTCGAACGCGATCATCCGCTCGAACTTGAGCGCGCGGGTGATCTCCAGCGTGCGGTTGGCCGAGGCCAGCGCGGCCTCGAAGTTCTTGAGCGCCCCGTGCGCCTGCGAGAGCAGGGCGTGGGAGGCGCGCTCGCGCACCGGGTTCTGCAGGGCCTTCGCGATGTTGGCCACCCGCGAGAGCACGTCCGCCGCCGTCGTGTGCTGACCGCCCACCAGCAGCGCCTCGCCGTAGTGGAAGCCCGCCTCCAGCGCCAGCGCCGAGTGCCCGGCGTTGCCGGCGATCTCGTTCGCCTTCTTGAAGTGCTCCGCCGCCGCCGGCAGCTTGCGCTCGCGCTGCGCGACCAGCCCGCGCACGTACTCGCCGTGGGCCACGATGGGGGCCGCGTCGGTGAGCGCCTCCGCCGCCTTGGACTGCTCCAGCGCGGCGTTGGGGTTGCCGTCCTGCAGCTCGATCATGGCGAGGTGCGTGCGGATCTCCGCCTGCCGCCCCTTGTCGTCGAGCGAGCTCACGATCTTGAGCGCGTCGTTGGCGCGATCCCGGGCGCGGTACAGATCCTGGCGCCGGAAGTCGAGGCGACTGCCGGCGAAGAGCAGCCAGCCCTGCAGCGCGCGGTCCTCCTTCTTCGTCGCCCAGCTCATGGCCTGGCCGAAGAGCGCCTCGGTCTGGTTGACGTCGCCCACGTTCACCAGCCGGTCCAGCAGGTTCATGTAGACCGTGCGGATCATGGCGTCCGGCCAGGAGATCTCGTCGAAGTACCGGATCAGGTCCTGGATCATGCTCCAGACCTGGGGCTGGTCGGCGCCCATCGCCATCCCGCGGAGCAGGTTGGCGCGGTTGGGGGCGTTGTGCTCGCCGTAGAGGCGCAGGGCCTTGCCGATGAACTCGAAGCCCCGCGGCACCAGCACGCGCTCGATGAAGAGGCCCACGCGGCGGGCGACCTCATGGTCCTCGTCGCTCGTGTGGCGCGCCAGCACGCTCTCCCGCAGCAGCGCCCGCCGGAACTGGTAGACCCAGGTCCCCAGCGGCTGGGAGAACTGCACCTCCTTGTAGAGCTGCTCCGTGGCGTCCAGCAGGTCGTCCACGCTGTCCCGGTCCCAGGCGCCGATGTCCGCGACCAGCCCCGAGGGGAAGGTCACGCCCAGCAGGGCCGCCACGTAGGCCACGCGCTCCGCCTGGTCGGCGCCCGCGTAGGTGCGGCGGCTGTCCTTCTCGTCCCCGTCCGGCCCCTCCAGCTCGTCCTCGTCCGGGCTCGCGTCGGCCAGGGTGCCCAGGGTCACGCCCTCCAGCGCGCTGTCCAGCACGCCCCGCTCCTGGAGCAGGTCGGCGATCTCCGCCACGAAGCCCGGACGGCCGCCCGCGATCTCGGCGAGGCGCGCGGCGTTGCCGGTCAGGCCCTTGCTCTCCAGGTACTTCGCGCACTCCTCGGCGCCCCAGGGGCTGAGGGCGATCGGGCGCATCTCGGCGCCGCGGCGGTCGATCAGGTCCGACCAGGGCCGCGGGAACCAGGTGCGCGCCGCGTCCGTGAGCGGCTCCGTGCCCAGCACCAGCATCAGCTTCGTGCCCTTGGACTCCGTCATCAGCGCCTCGATGAAGGCGTGGACGGCCAGGGACTGGCAGAGGTGGACGTTCTGCAGGTCCAGGAGCACCGGGAACTTGCGCGCGATCCCGGCCGTGATCTCCACGAGGCCCAGCAGCGGGTTGTCGCGGGGCAGCCCCACCTGGAACTGGGTCTCACCCTGCTTGGGCACGCCCTTCTTCACGCTGTCGATGAACGAGCTGTACCAGTCCTGCACGCGCTTGGGCTGCGAGGGGAGCTGGCTGTTCAGCGCCATCTCCACCTTGCCGCGGAAGACCTGGCTGCGGTAGAGCGCGCCGAAGAGCGCGCCGTAGACGCGCAGCAGCGACTTCAGGCCGTCCTCTTCGTCGGTCAGCGCCACGCGCCAGACCAGGGTGTCATCATCCTCGTTCAGCGCGGCGCGGCCAAGCTCCCCGACCAACGCCCGCTTTCCGCCTCCCAGCGGGGCGGTGAGCAGGACGGTGCGAGCGTCGCCAGCGCGTGCGGCAGCCCACTCCTGTTTGAGCGCGTCGAGATCGGCCTCACGGGCCACATAATGGGAAGCGGGCTCAGCCACGGGGTCTCCAGCGTGAAGGACGCGCGAATATAAGGGCGGGTCCAGCCCTCGTCCAGCGCTGCGCCGTGGCCTTTGCGCACGACGCGCGCTATCCTCTGGGCGCGGAGGTCCTCGATGCGGACGGGTCTGAGCAGGAGTGGTCGGGCGTGGTTCCTCTCTCTGGGCGTCGTGGCCTGCGGGCCGCAGGACCCCGTGCCCGACGTGAGCTACGAGGTGACCGTCACCGGCGTCACCAACGGCTGCACGACCGAGACGCAGGGCTACCGGGAGACCTTCCAGTACGACCTGTTCTTCGAGGGCGGGGCGGTGCTCATCCAGGTGGACGACGTGCCGATGGCCAGCGGCGAGATCACCGGCTGCGACATCGAGTACCAGACCTCCGTGTGGCTGGAGGAGCGCGAGAACGACACCTTCCTGCGCTGGCAGCTGACGGGCGACGCGCTCTACCAGGGCCTGGCCGGCGGCTGCGTGGACGACCCCTACGACTGGGAGGGGACCGAGACGATCACGGTCACCGAGTCCACCGACCCCTCGGTGCTGGCGGGCTGCACCTACACCCTGTCCACGGCGGGAACGCTGCTGTAGCGGAGCCCCCCCTGAGCCAGCCCTCATGAGCCAGGCGAGCCCCAGCGCCGCGTTCGCGCGCCTTTCCGAGCGCGTGCGCGAGGTCATCCGCGGCAAGGACGCCATCGTCGAGCTCGCCCTGGTCGCCATGGTGGCGGGCGGTCACGTCCTGCTTCAGGACGTCCCCGGCGTGGGCAAGACCACGCTGGCCGCCACCATCGCCGGCGCCATGGGCGGCGAGCTCAAGCGCGTGCAGTTCACCAGCGACCTGCTGCCCGGCGACATCACCGGGGTCTCCGTGCTCGAGCCCGGGGGCGCCTTCCGCTTCCGCCCGGGCCCCATCTTCGCCAACGTGGTGCTGGCCGACGAGATCAACCGCGGCACGCCCAAGACCCAGTCGGCCCTGCTGGAGGCGATGAACGAGCGGCGGGTGACCGTGGACGGCGTCTCCCACGCGCTCCCCCGACCCTTCCTCGTGCTGGCCACGCAGAACCCGCTGGACTTCCACGGCACCTGGGCCCTGCCCGACGCCCAGCTCGACCGCTTCCTGATGCGGCTGAGCATGGGCTACCCCGACCGCGAGAGCGAGCGCGCCATCCTCCGGGCCGGGGCCTCGCGCAAGGAGGGCGTGGGCGCCGCCCTCTCGCTGGACGAGGTCCGCGCGCTCCAGGGCGCCGTCGACGCCGTGACCGTCCACCCCGAGCTGGAGGACTACCTGCTGGCCCTCGTCGAGCGCACGCGCTCCGACGCTCGCCTGCTGCGCGGCGTCTCCACCCGCGGCGCCGAGTCCCTCTACCGGGCGGCGCGCGCCCTGGCCCTCGCCCGTGGGCGGAGCTTCGTCATCCCCGAGGACCTGCGCGAGCTCGCCGTCCCCGTGCTGGCTCACCGCGTGCTGGCGCGGGTGGACGACGCGGGTGGAGACGGCGCCGTCACCGCCATCCGGGAGATCCTGTGGGAGCTGCCGGCCCCGAGCTGAGCCCGAGCTGGCGGCGGCGCTGGCGGCGCGAGATCTTCGCCCGCCCCACCGGCGAGGGCGCCTGGTTCGTGGTGGTGCTGCTGGGCGTGCTGGTCGCGGCCCTGAACACCGGGAACAACCTGCTCTACCTCGTGCTGGGCACGCTGCTGGCCCTGCTGCTGGTCAGCAACGCCCTCGCCGAGTGGAACCTGCGCGGGATCCGGGTCGCCCGCCGCCTGCCCCTGGACCTCTACGCCCGCGAGCCCGCCCCGGGCGCCTTCGTGGTCCACAACGAGCGCCGCTGGGGAGCCTGCTGGGCCCTGCACGTCGAGGAGATGGACGCGGGCGGGGCGAGCGCGCAGATCCCCCGGGTCCCCCCGGGCGGGCGGGAGGAGGGGGCGGCGCGCTGGACCTTCGAGGCGCGGGGGCGGGCGCAGCTGGGCCGGGTGCGGGTCTGGAGCCTCTGGCCTTTCGGCCTGGTCCGGCGCTGGCGCGTCTTCGAGCTGCCCGCCGAGATCCTGGTCTTCCCCGCCCCCGGGCCCTCGGTCCCCGCCGATCCGGCCGGCTCCCTGGGCGGCGCGCGCGAGCGGCCGGAGCTGGCCGGGCGGACGGGCGAATTCCGCGGCCTCCGCCCTTATGTCCCCGGCGATCCCATCAAGGACCTGCACTGGCCCACCTCGGCGCGCGCCGGCCAGCCGATGATCATCGAGCGCGGGGCGGAGGGCGCCGACGAGGTCACCGTCCACGTCCCCGAGCGGCGCGGAGCCGCCTGGGAGAGCGCGATCTCGGCCGCGACCGGGCAGATCCTCTGGCACCTGCGCGCCGGGCACGCCGTGGGCCTGCGGCTGGGCCGCGAGCGCCTCCCCCCGGGCTCGGGCGATCCCTGGCGTCGAAGGCTGCTGGGGCAGCTCGCGCTGGCGCCGCGCCGGGACGCGCCGTGAGCCCCCTGCGCCGCCGCGAGGGCGTGGTCACGGCGCTGGCCCTGGCGGGCTGCCTGGCCTGCGCGACCCCCGGCGGCCTCCCCGCCCTGCTGGGCCTGGGGACGGCGCTCCTGGTCCTGCTGGGCCGCATGCGCGCCGCCCTGGTGCCCCCGCCGGGCGAGCGGGCCCTGGCCCTCTGGCGCGTGGGGAACGGGCTCGCCCTGCTCGGCGCGGTGGGCGCGGGCCTCGGCGGGGCGGCGCCCCTGGACGTGGGCGTGGGCCTGGTGGGATGGCTGCTGGTGCACCGGGCCTGGACCGGGCGCCGGGCGGCCGACGACCGCGTCACCCTCCTCCTCTCCCTGTTGATGCTGCTCCTGGCCTGCATCCTCTCGCTCTCCTTCGCGCTGGTCCCGATCTTCGTCGCGTTCGCCGCGCTCTCCCCGGCGGCGCTGGCGCTGACCCAGCTGGGGGTCGAGACCGAGCAGGGCATGGACCGGGGGCGCCCGGGGCTGCGCGGGACGCCGCCGGTGGCCGCGCTGGGGCTGGCGAGCCTCGCGCTCTCCGGGCTGCTCTTCCTGCTCACGCCGCGCACGGACCGGCCGGGCGGGCTGCTGGCGGTGGAGCGGCCCCTCTCCGTCGCCGGATACGGGGACGAGGTCATCGTGGGAGAGGGCGGCGCCATCGCCGACAACCCGCAGGTGGTCCTGCGCGTGCGCCTCTCCAAGGACGCGGGCGTGGGCCCCTGGTACGTGCGCGGCGGGGCGCTGGACACCTTCGACGGGCGGCGCTGGACCCGCGACGCCACCGGCTCCGTGCGCGTGCGCTCGCGGGCGCCCTCGCGCGACGCCCTCCGCCAGGAGATCCTCCAGGAGCCGCTGCCGGAGCCCGTGCTCTTCGGCGTGCCGAGGGTGGTGGCCTTCGAGGGCCTGGACGAGCCGGTCGCCCGCGATCCGGGGGGATCCCTGCGCCTGCTCGGAGGGCCGCGCTCGCTCACCTACACCGTCTTCAGCGAGCCTGAGCGCCGCGACCCGGCCGCCCTGGCCCGCGCGCGCCCCGACCCCCGGATCGGCGTGCTGAGCCGGGCCGAGCTCGAGCGGGTGGAGGCTGGCCTCTGGACGCGGCTCCCCCCGGACCTGGACCCCGCCATCGGCGCGCTGGCCGCCCAGGTGCTCGCCGAGGCGTCCGCGGGGGAGGGGGCCTGGAGCCGCGCCACCGCCCTCGAGCGCTTCCTCCGCCGGGACTTCACCTACGTCGACGCGCCCACGCCCGAGATCGCCAGCCAGAGCCTCCACGACTTCCTGCTGGTCAGCCGCCAGGGTCACTGCGAGTATTTCGCCACCGCGCTCGCGGTCATGCTGCGCACCCAGGGCCTCCCCGCCCGCGTGGTGACCGGCTTCCTGGGCGGGGAGTGGAACGCCATCGGCGACTACCTCGTCTTCCGCCAGCGGGACGCGCACGCCTGGGTGGAGCTGAACCTGGGCGAGGAGGGCTGGGTGCGCCTGGACGGGACGCCGCTGGCCGACGAGCTCCCCGAGGAGCGCTGGGCGGGCGCGCAGGCCTGGGACTGGGCGCGCGCGGGCTGGTCCCGCCTGATCCTGGAGTACGATCTGAGCGATCAGGTCGCCGTGGCCGCGCGCCTCGCCGGAGCCGGGCCGGATCGCGCAGGCGAGGCGAGCCTCCCGGTCCCCAGCGCCAGCGGTCTGCTCCTGCTCCTGGGCCTCGTCGTGCTGAGCCTGGGCGGCCGGGCCGCGCTCAAGGTGCTGGCGGGAGAGCGCCGCTGGGGGGCCGCGCGCCAGAGCGAGCTGGACCGCCTCCACGCCCGCGCCCGCCGCCGGATCGCGCGTCGGGGCTGGGAGATCCCCGCGGCGCTCCCCCCGCTGGAGGCCGCCCGCTGGCTCTCCGGGCAGGCCGGCGCCCCGGCGAAGCCACTAGAGAATCTAGCCTGGCTCCTCTACCGCGCCCGCTACGGCGGCGAGCCGGAGGCCGCGCTCCTGGACGAGGCGAGGCGGGCGGCGAAGGCGCTGGAGGCGCTGCCTCGACGAGAGGGTCGCCGAAGCGCCGCGCTTGGGGTACAGAACGGGTTCCAGGGAGGCCCCTCATGAGCGGAGCGGGAGCGATCGTGCCCGCGGACATCCGAACCCTCGGCGAGGCGCTGCGTTGGACCGCGGCGCGTCACGGCGAGCGGGCCGCGCTGCTGAGCGAGGATCGCTCGCTGTCCTGGGCGGAGCTGGACGCGGAGGTGGATCGCCTGGCGGGGCTGCTGCTCCAGATGGGCGTGGGGCACGGCGAGGCCGTGGGCTTCCTGGTCCACAAGCGGCTGGAGCTGGTCACGGGCTTCCTGGCGGTGGCGCGGGTCGGCGCGATCATGGTGCCGATCAACTTCAAGCTGGCGCCCGAGGCCCTGGCCTCCCTCTTCGAGAGCGCCGACATCCGCGCCCTCTTCCTGGAGCCCGCCCACGAGGGCGTGCTGGCCCACCTCGGCGAGCGGATCCCGCCCCCGGGCCGGATCGTGGCGGTGGGCGGCGCGCCGAAGATGGGCGGGGTGCCCTATGAGGACGCGCTGGGGCGCCCGGCGACTCCACCTGGGGTGGAGGTGGGGCCCGACGACCCCTGCTACTACAACTACACCTCGGGCACGACCGGCCGCCCCAAGGGCGCCGTCACCACACACCGGAACATCCTGGCCAACGCGGTGTCCACCATCGAGGGCCTTCAGTTCGGGCCGGAGGACGTGTTCCTCGGCATGTTCTCCGTGTTCTCGCACCCGCACGAGCTCTTCCACCGCTCCATCCTCACCGGCGGGGCCTTCTGCATCGTGGACTCGTTCTCGCCGCGCGTGATCCTGGAGCTCGTGGAGCGCTGGCGCGTGCGCTGGATGATGGCGGTCCCCAGCTTCTACGAGATGATGCTGGACCACGCCGACGCCCGCGCGCGAGAGGGGCAGCCGAGCCCGGACGCTCGCAGCCTGCGCGTGCTGGAGGCGGGCGGGGCCTACGTGGGCGCAGAGGCCATGGCCCGGATGGAGCGCCGCTTCCCGGGCTCCACCTTCCTGCCCGTGTGGGGCTCGACCGAGGCCACGGGGGTCGCCATCGCCAACGGCCCCTCCGAGCGCCGCCCGGGCGCCACCGGGCGCGTGGTGCCCGGCTACGAATACCGGGTGGTGGACGAGGAGGACCGCGAGGTCCCCCCGGGCGAGATCGGTGAGCTCCTCCTGCGCGGCGAGGCGCTCGCCCGCGGCTACATCCGCAACCCGGAGGAGACGGCCCGCCTCTTCGTGGACGGCTGGTACCACACCCGGGATCTGGTGCGGGTGGACGAGGAGGGCTGGATCTACTTCTGCGGCCGGCGCTCGGACATGCTGAAGATCGGCGGTCTGCGCGTCTATCCGCTGGAGATCGAGGAGGCCCTGCGCCTGCACCCGGAGGTCCGCGACGTCGTCGTCGTGGGGGCCAACGACCGCGTGCGCGGCGAGATGGCCCGCGCCGTCGTGACCACCGTCCCCGACAGCGCGCTGGACATCCGGGCGGTGCGCCACTGGTGCCGCGAGCACCTGGCCACCTACAAGGTGCCGCGGGTCGTGGAGTTCTGGGCGGAGCTCCCCCGCCTGCCCAACGGCAAGGTGGACCGGCGGGCCGTGCTGGCCCGCGAGCCCCAGCACGGCCTGGACGAGCGCCAGCGGTGAGTCGGGATCCTCGGCGTTCCCCCGGGCTGCTGGCGCGAGACCTCGCCGGTCTGCTGTGGTGGTACCCCGGCCAGGCCCTGGTGGCGGCGGCCCCCCGGGCGGCGCTGGAGCCCCTCTCGCGGGCAGCGGGCGGCTTGCGGCTGCGGCTGGCCCGGGATCGGGAGGCCTGGCGGGCTGAGCTGCGCGATCTCTTCGGCCCGATGCCCCTGCCCGCGCCCGAGGACGAGATCCTGCGCCGCGCCTTCCAGGGCGTCTCGCTGAACAGCCTGGAGGTGCTCCGCTACCCCGCGCTCAGCCCGGCCACCGTCGAGCAGACCTGCGTGGTGGAGGGGCGGGCCCACCTGGACCGGGCGCTGGCGCGCGGGAAGGGCGCCATCGTGCTGATCGGGCACTTCGGCGCCAACCAGATGATCATGCCGGCGCTGGGCCACCTGGGCTACCCGATGAGCCAGCTCTCGGCGCCGCCCACGGTCTGGGCCGACCTGCTGCGCGAGACCCGCACCACGCCCCTGTGGGAGCGCATGCTCGCCCGCCGCTGGGCGCTGGAGCAGCGGCTCCCCGTGCGCCACGTCAACGTCTTCAAGTTCCTGCGGCCCGCCTTCGAGTGCCTGAAGCGCAACGAGGTGCTGGGCCTGGCCTTCGACGGGGGCGGAGGGGCCGGCTGGACGCAGGCCCGCCTGCTGGCGCGCACCGCCAACCTCTCGAACCAGCCTCTACAGCTCTGGAGGAAGACCGGCGCGGCCCTCCTGCCCGGGATCGTCCTGTACGAGCCTGAGCGCGGCCGACATCGGGTCATCCTGGAAGAAGCTCTCGAATTCGAGCGCTCTCGCGACCGGGCCGAGGAGGACCGGCACAACCTCCAGCGCTTCGTGGACCGCTTCGCCGTCTGGGTGGCGCGGCACCCCGATCACTACCTGCCCTTCATCCTGATGAGGAAGAGCATGAGGGGTCAGGACGTCCGACCCCTCTTCGAGGGCTGGCCTCCGGCGGAGGGTGGGCTGGGATCCGAGGCCGCCGCGGAGCGTCTGCGGGCCGCGGGCGAGCGCACGTGAGGCTGGAGCGCCGCCCGCTCCTGCTGGCCCTCGCCCTGGGGGCGGCGTCTGGCGCCTTGGAGACCGGGCTTCAGGTCTCGCCGAGGCTGGGCCTGGGGCCGGCGGAGATCGCGCTCTGGTACGCGCTGGCGCTGGGGCTCGGGGGGCTGGTGGGGCTGGGCCTGGGGCTGGGGGCGGCGGCGCTGGGGCGCTGGCGCTGGGGCCTGCCGCTGGCGGGGCTGGCGGCCCTGCACGGCGCCGTGGCCTGGCGGGAGCACCTGATCAACGCCTTCCCCAGCGACCCGAAGGTCTGGGGGCCGCTGCTGGGCATCGGGCTGCTGGGCCTGGGGCTGGCGGCCCTGCTGGAGCGGGGTCTGGCCGGGCGGCGCTGGCCGATAGGGGCGGCGCTGGCGGGGGTGCTGCTGGGGCTGGGGATCGGCCTGGTCCGCGCGCGGTCCCCGGCGGCGCCCGCGAATCAAACAAAAAACAACATTGTTTTGATCACGCTGGACACCGCGCGATCCGACCGCTTCTCCGCCTATGGATCGACGAACATCACGCCCGCCTTCGATCGGATCGCCCGCGAGGGGGCCCTCTTCGAGCAGGCCATCGCCACCGCCCCCCTGACCCAGCCGAGCCACCTGGCCATCCTGAGCGGCGACCCGCCCACGCGCTCAGGCGTGGTGACCAACGGCACGGAGCTGGGGCCGCGGCCGGAGCTGCTGCCGGCGCGCCTGCAGGCCGAGGGATGGACGACGGCGGCCTTCGTGGCGGGCTTCCCGCTGCACTCGCGCTTCGGCTGGGCGGAGCCCTTCGACGTCTACGACGACGACTTCGGGGCGGTGGCGGGCCTGCACCGGCTGGCCCCTGTGCGGCTGTGGGACATGCTGACCCTGCGCTCGTCCACGCTGCGCGAGCGGCGCGGCGACCGCGTGATGGCCCGCGCGCTCCCCTGGCTGCGCGCGCACGCGGACCGGCCCTTCTTCCTCTGGATCCACCTCTTCGACGCGCACGGGCCCTACGAGGCGCCCGGTCACCCCCAGGACGCCCCCCGGGACGGCACCCCGCTGGACCTGCCGCCCTACTGGCCCGCCCGGGACCGGGCCATCACCTCCGCCGACTGGCTGATCGGCGCCTACGAGGCGGAGATCCGCTACGTGGACAGCCAGGTGGGGCGGCTCTATGACGCGCTCGGTGAGCTGGTCCTGCTGGAGCGCACCCTGCTGGTGCTCACCGCCGATCACGGCGAGAGCCTGACCGAGCACGGCCTCCTCTTCGATCACGGGGATGATCTCTTCGATCCCTCGCTGCGCGTGCCGCTGGCCTTCCGCGGGCCGGGCGTGCAGGCGGGGCTGAAGATCCCCTGCCAGAGCTCGAACGAGGACGTGACGCCCACGCTGCTGGGGCTGCTGGGGCTGGAGGACGATCGCGAGCGCCAGGGGCGGGACCGCTCGGCCGAGCTGCGCGGGGAGCCCTGCGCGGAGGCCCCGGTGTACGCGACCACGGTGGGGGCGCGCTTCGTGGACGCGCCGCCGGTGGACCACGCGCTGCGGGTGGGGACCCACAAGCTCATCTGGCTCGCCCCGCGGGACGCGGGCGCGGAGGCGGACTACGATCTCTACGATCTCGTCGCCGATCCGGGCGAGCTCGCGCCTGTGCAGGACGATCCGCCGCTCACGCCGATGCGCGTGGCGCTGGACGCGGCCCTCCGCGGCGGGCGGGAGGCCAGCCGGCCGGAGGACGACGCGGCCACGCAGGAGGCCCTGCGGGCCCTGGGGTATGTGGAATGACGGTCATCGGGCGATCGATGAAGCTCTCGGCGGGCATGGGCGCCATGGCCGGGGCCTTCGAGGTGGTGCAGATCTCGGCCCGGCTGGCGCTGGACCTGAGCTTCGCCGAGGCGCTGGTGCTGGGGCTGGTCGACGTCGGGCTGGGGGCGCTGCTCGGGGCCTTCTTCGGCCTGCTGGCCGGGAAATTCGCGGACTGGCGCTGGTGGGACCGGCGGCCCAGCTTCATCTACGCCTCCGTGCTGGCCAGCACGGCCTTCCTGCTGGGGGTCTTCTTCCTCACCTTCGCGGCGAAGAACCTGTATGACCAGGAGCGCGTGGTGGCGGCGGTGGCCTTCCTGCTGGCCCCGGCAGGGCTGGCGGGCGTGGTCTGGTACAACGCCAACTACTGGCTGCGTCGCGAGGAGGTGGGGGAGGAGTACAAGCTGGGGTGGACCGGGGTGAGCTTCGGCATGGCCGTCCTCATCGCCACCGGCACGGCGGCGGCGCTCTCGCTGCGCAGCTTCGGCGGCCCGCAGGCCACGTCGACCGACCCGAGCGTGATCCTCCTCACCATCGACACGCTGCGGCGCGACCACATCTCGGCCTACGGCGGCTCGCCCGTCCAGACCCCGGTCATCGACGCGCTGGCCGCCCGCGGCGTGCTCTTCGAGGAGGCGATCACGCCCTTCCCCGAGACCGCTCCCGCCCACGCGGCGATGATGAGCGCGCGCCACCCCTTCCGCTCCGGCGTGCTGAGCAACGGGGACACGCTGAGGAACGGCAACCTCACGCTGGCCGAGCGGCTGGGGGAGGAGGGCTACGCTACGGCGGCCTTCGTCTCGGCCTTCGCGGTGGACGCGCGCACCGGGCTCGACCAGGGCTTCGAGATCTACGACGACGACTTCCTGCCCCTGGTGCGGGGCGGGGCGCGCATCCGGGTGGTGGGGCTCGTACTACGGGCCTGGATGCGCTTCGGCGATCCCACGGCCCTGGCCTCGCTCTACGAGCGCCCGGCGACCGAGACCTACCGGCGCGCGCTGGGCTGGGTGGAGCAGAGCCGGGACAAGCCCTTCTTCCTCTGGGTCCACACCTTCGAGCCGCACTCGCCCTACCAGCCCCACGGCCTGCCGGGCTTCGAGGACAACGGCACCCCGGAGGCCCTCGCGCTGGACCACCGCACCATCCTGGCCCAGGAGCCCGGGTACGCCTACACCGAGGACGAGCGCGCGCGCCTGCGGCGGCTCTACGCGGAGGAGGTCGCCTACGCCGACCAGCAGCTCGGGGTCTTCCTGGACGGGCTCGCCGCGCTGAAGCTGGAGCGCCCGGTCGCGATCGTGCTGGCGGGGGACCACGGCGAGATGCTGGGGGAGCACGGCATCGACTTCAACCACCACGGGATCTGGGAGGAGACGCTGCGGGTGCCGCTCATCGTGGTGCCGGCGGACGACTCGAAGCTGAAGACCCGGCGCGTGCCGACCCAGGTGCGGCTGATGGACGTGGCGACCACGATCACGGACATCACCCACACCCAGGCCCTCCCGAACTCCGAGGGCTTCCCGCTGCTGGCGCTGGCGGAGGGCGACTGGAGCAAGGGCATCAGCAGCCTGGTGCTGGGGCGGCGCGGCGTCGCGCTCTCCGAGGGCCTGCTCTACGGCTACCGCTCGGGCGGGGTGAAGTACCACCTGGACCCCGTGACCAGCGAGGAGCGGCTCTACGACCTGAGCACCGACCCCGGGGAGCAGACGGAGATCTCCCAGAAGTTCCCGGAGCTGCTGGTCACCGCGCGCGAGCGCGTGCGCGACGAGACCCGGGGCAAGCTCATCCAGCCGGAGGGGGGCGTGGACGAGGAGACGGCGGCGAAGCTGCGGGCGCTGGGGTATGTGGAATGAGGTGCCGTGAGGTGGGGCCCAGGACTGTCGTCGTGGTCGGAGTGTCGGTCAGTGGGGGGGAAGATCGATCCCAAGCTTCTTGAGGATCAATCTCAGCAAGGAGGCGAGCGAGCTGCTGATGGGCCCGTCGTCTTCATCCGGCCCCCATCTCCACTGGCCCGAACCGCTGCTGTCCTGCCTGCTGTCTGGCGCCAGACCAGGGGGCGCCTCGTATCGTTGGCGCTGGTCTGTTGGGCTCCGCTCATCCACGCACGCGACCGTATCCGCAGCCGAGTCTGCCACATTGGGACTGACGCAGGCTTTGGATTCAGTGGGGAAGCAGAGCAGCAGGCAGGCTAGACAATACGGAAACAGCCCCCTGGAGAGGAGGCGGGAGGGGCCAGACATGGGACACCTCAGGTGCTGCGGACGGCTCCTTGGGTAGGAGCAGGGAACAGATCGATGAGACGTTGTACGTGCAAGATGGTAGGCTCGTACCTGCCCAGGTGATCAACAGCATTCTTCTGGGCAGACGTGATGCAATCTCCAGAGGGCTTCGCTTCTCCCATCACGACGTCGAGGACCGCGCGCGTAGAGGCGACGAGAAGGTCCATGCGGAGGGCCTGATCGGGCTCGCCTCCGCTCTGGGTGAGCTCCCTGGCAATTCGTTGTGCAGCGTCGAGCGCGGTCCGCGCTCTTTCGAGGCTCGGCCTGGCCGTGTCCGCGAAGGGCAATCCCAAGAGGAGCGCGCGCTCTGTCTCCACGGCGGCGATGAGCTGCAGGCACTCGGCGACGCGTGAGGACGCCTCATCGTGTGCGCGCTCGATCGCGAGGCTCCGCTCCAAAGAGCCAGCGGCCTCAGGCAGATCTCCCAGGATGGTCTTGATCTGTGCAAGTCTACGCAGAATCAGAGCGACGTTGATGTGCGCCCCGTTCAGGCCCTTTGGATAGTGACCGCTGAGCTGGGTGAGGGTGAGCTCGAGGTCGCGAAGCTCCACGTCGCTGGCCGCGCTCAGGCTCCTCAAGGTGAGCAGCATGGGGGTGCGCCGCGCCTGAAGGTGCAGTAACGCGTGGGGACTGTCTCCGAGCCCGCCGAGCTTCTCGATCGCGTCTTGGAGACGACGCTCCGCGGCGCGCAGCTCGAGGACGCAGGTCTCTGCATCCTCGGCGAAGTAGGCGGCAGATCCCTGGCCACAGGCCAGCCTTGCCTCGGCGAGCGCCGCTCCCCGCGGTTTCAGATCTCCAAGCGACCTGAGGCGCCCCACCGCCGCTTCAAGCTCCGAGGTTGCCGCCAGGATCTGCTCTCTGCCCTGGATCCGCGCAAGTCTCTCCACGAGCGCAGAGTAAGTCAAGTTACTCCAATCCTTCTCCCAGGCCGGACCTCTCCTGCTCTCTGGGATCGCCTCGAGGAGGTCGCGGGCGCGCTGATATCGTGTCGCTGCTGTGACCTTGGAGGGGCTGCGCGCGCCCGCCAGCATCGCCTGGGCGGCGATATCCTCGAGCCGGGCGAGCTTGACGAGGTTCGCCTCTCCGCGACCACTGGCGGCGAGACTGCTCGGCAGGGAGCTCTCCAGGATGGACACCGCGGAGCTGAGCTGGCCCGCACGGAGCAGACGCCAGGCTGTGGCCTCCAGAAGCGGCAGAACCTTCAAGTCTATAGCACCCCTCGACCGAGGTCCCGTCTCTTTGTTCTTGAGGAGAATGTAGTTCCACAGCAGCGCATGCCGATGTGTGAAGTCGACATCGTCGAGATCGTCGTAGTGTGTTGGTCGGCTACCCTTCGCGGTCGCCTCCCTTGCGCAGGCTGTGACGAGTCGATCCAGGTCGACGGTGCTCTTCCGAAAGAGACGCCGCAGCGCGATCTGCGTCAGCGCATGCACCCGAAGGGTCAGGTCGCGACGCATCACGAGGATGCCTGAGCTCAGGAGGAGCTCCAACACGTTTCGGATATGCGCAAACTTCACTGGACTCGTGGAGCTCGCCGGAGCACCGCCACGGGAGCGATCCGGCAGGATCAGCTCCTCTACCATGTGAGGCAGACCAGGAAGCCGATCCAATGGCTGATCAGGCGCAATCCAGGCGCAGACGCGAAGGACCAGCTCCGCGAGTTCGTCCTCGAGCGGGTTGCTTCCGATCCCCTCTCTCTGGATCCGCGCCTGGAGCACCGCGACGAGCCCGTCGAGCTGTTTCGCGACCAGCTCTGCGCCGGGCGTCTGCTCGGACACGCCGAGCGTCTCGAAGAGCGTGTGGGGAAAGAGCACATCCGTCCCGTAGCTCTTCGCGCCGGGAGGGTTGCGGACGCGCTCCGCGTGAGCTCTCGTGATCTCCTCCAGGAGCTCGCTGGGTCGATAGGTCCCGATGAGCCTGGACACGAGCGCGAGCGTCAGGGGCAGGTTCCCAAGGCGCTCTGCCAACGCCGAGGCCGCACGGATCTCTCTCCTGGACCACTCCTTGTCTGCGCCGCAGCTTCCAAGGACCATCTCGCGAGATTCGCTGAGCGTGAGCGGATCCAGGGTGACGCTCTCGTTCCTGCTGGACCCCGTCGATCCGATGACGATCGCGTCGATCCAGCAGTCACGCGGCAGGCACTCTCCAGCCATGCGCATGTCCTGGACCTCATCGATGATCATCAGGCAGCGGTAGCTCAGATCCCGAATAAATTCGAAGAATGCCTCGAAATTGGCGCTGATCTCATCGAGTTCGCTCACGGCCTCCGCCTGTCCGACCCCTGGGGCCGTCGGCGAGCGGAGCCCCCACCTGGCCGCGATGTCAGCGACCGCCTTGCGGACCTGCGTGATCGTCTCCTGCGAACGGGCGGAGGGCGGGAGCAGCCCGATCTGGGGGAGCTCGACATGCAGGATGACGTCGTAGGCTCGTGCGAAGCGGTCCGCGAACTGCAGCGCGGTCCTCGTGCGTCCAGAGCCCAATGAGCCCGCCAGATGCACCACGGATCTTCGGCCCACGGCGTCGTCGCGGTTCATGAGCTCATAGATCCGCTGCAAAGTCGGCGCTCCGCCGGTTCGACGCTCAACCCAGTGGGGATAGAGCATGTCTTCCGAGGGGTGATCCGTCAGCCACTGGGGCCTCAGCTCGGAGAGCTTGCCCTCGAGAGGGTAGCCAGTCTTACGGGCAATCTGACGAATCTCGTTCCCGAAAGGCGGATGATCGGAGAGGAGCCGCTGGAATAGAGGGAGCCGGAGGTATCCACGTCGGTTCATCACCTCGACGCAGTCCTTGACGTACTCCGACCAGGCGGAACCCTCGCTCTGGCTGGGCAGCCAGTGATCGGGCTCCTCTCGGTCGCCCGGGTGCGGGACCCTCTCGAGCAGATCTACAAGCTGCTTCCGGCTCGAATATCGCTCGACGAGGAAGCGCGTGAGAAGGTGCTTTGGAGTTAGATTCATGCTCCGCGTCGTCGTGATGACATCAGGCATCATTCAGCTCCAATCCACAACAAGAAAATACACCACTCAAGGGATAGAGGACATCTCCCTTGGCCCAATGAGTGATGATGCTCGAACGACTTCGTGAACCCGATGAGGATGTTCTCTATTATCATCATGCCTGGAGAAAATCATAGCCCCGGGTAGAGAAAAAAATTCGCACGCTACGGATGAGCACTTTGATAGTATCATTCTTCGCCGCGCAGGCCACGGCTCAGGTCATCGAGGAGCAGAGGATCCCAAGGATCGGATATGAGCTCATTGCTCGCATGGAAATTCAAATGCATCGTGTCCTCTCCTTCGGCGTACTGCTCTTCATGGCTCACCCGGCCAGTGCCGGCCTGATCAAGACCGGGCTCAAGCGCAAGGACGTCAGCGCCATCAACTTCGACGCCCCGCGCTACACCGCGTGCCCGGGCACGGAGATCCCCTTCGATCTCATCGCCACCACCGCGGACGGCAAGGCGCTGAGCACGAAGGACGACGTGGTCTGGGACGCCTATGAGGTCACGTTCGGGGGCGGGAGCCTGCCGAAGCGCGGGGCGCTGACCCTGGACCCGGATCCACGCAAGAGCTGGGGCAAGCCAGCGACGATCCGCGCCATCGCGGTGGACCACCCGGACAAGACGGCGAGCGCCGAGGTGGCGGCGGCCTATGACTGCAAGTTCGTCGCGAACTTCTCGGGGACGCCGGGGGCGGCGGGCGCGAAGGGCAAGGCGGGGCCGACGGGCCCCAGCGGCACGGTGGGCGGACCGGGCGCGACGGGCGGACCGGGCGGAGACGGCGCGGCGGGCCCGACGCTGGAGGTCACGGTGACGCTGGGCCGGGAGCCAGCCTCCGGCGAGCCGCTGCTGATGGTGAAGGTCCACGACGTGCGCGGCGCCGACGCCTTCTTCGCTCTCTCCGCGGAGAAGGGTGAGCTGCTCATCGACGCCTCGGGCGGGCGGGGCGGCGACGGCGGCCAGGGCGGCGACGGCGGCAACGGCGGCAGCGGGACGCCGTCTTCGGCCAGCGGCGGCGGCGGTCGCGGCGGCGAGGGTGGGCTGGGCGGGAACGGCGGTCCGGGCGGCACCATCTCGGTGACGATCTCGCCAGAGGCCGAGCCCTACCTGAAGCGCCTCTACTTCGCCAACGACGGCGGGCCGGGCGGGGCGCCGGGCATGAGCGGCTCGGGCGGCAACCCGGGCACGGCCGTGTCGGGGACCACGGGGCCGCGGGGCTCACCCGGTCCGGAGGGCAGGCCGGGCAACCCGGGCGTCGCCGGGCCGAGGATCAGCGTGTCCGTGCAGCCGGTCCCCGCGCTCTGGTGAGCGGTTATCGTCTGTAATGGAGCCCAGGGCGCGCTGAGCTGAGGATGAGATCTCCTGACCGGAGCTCCTCATGATCGGCCTGCTCGCCCTCGTCACCCCCGCGCTCGCCTCCACCCTCACGGTCGGCCCCCACGGCGACTACGCCAGCCTGTGGTCGGCGGTGGCGGCGGCCTCGGAGGGAGACACCGTGGACATCGCGGCGGGGACCTACCGGGAGTGCGTGAACCTGGGTGGGAAGAGCCTGACCCTGCGCGGGGCGGGCGAGGGCGAGACGATCCTCGAGGGGCCGGGGGATTGCACCCCGCTGGCGGCGGAGCTCGGCGAGACGCTGAGCCTCTCCGACCTCACCCTGACCAGCCCGGGCCGGCAGGCGGTCTCCTTGTGGGGAGCCGAGGCGAGCCTGGAGCGGGTGACGATCGAGGACTCCGGCGGGACAGGCGCGCGGGGCGGCGGGATCCTGCTGAACGGCGGCGCGCTGACCCTGCGCGAGGTCACGATGCGGGACAACGCGGCGGGGGCCGGCGGCCACATCCACGCGACCGGAGGGGCGACGCTGGTCCTGGAGGACTGCCTGCTGGTGGGCGGCACGGCGCGCTCGGCGGGGGGCGCGATCTTCCTGGACGACGGCGTGAGCTTGCAGAGCGCGCGGACCCGCTACGCGGACAACGGCGGCGCCCGGCTCACGGGCGGGGCGATCTACGCCGACGACGAGGCGAGCATCGAGAGCGTGGACGACACGTTCTCGGGCAACGCCATCGACACCTACACGCTCCCGGGCATGAACGGCGGCGCGATCAGCCTGGCCTCCCGGGGGACCCTGCGCGCGGAGGGGACGACCTTCGAGGACAACCTCGCGTACACGGGCGGGGCGATCTGGGCCGCTCGGGGGGCGGAGATCACGCTCGCCTCCGTGAGCTTCGAGGGGAACCGCGCTTTCGAGGCTGGGGGCGCCCTCTTCGGGAGCGACGACGCCTCCGTGGACGCCACCGACACCCGATTCGAGGCCAACCTCGCCGAGGAGGGGGACGGCGGGGCGATCCACCTGCAGACGGACGTGGTGCTGACGCTCGCGGGGGGCGAGCTCGTGGCGAACACCACAGGCGGCGACGGCGGCGCGATCTTCGTCCGGCAGGGCGGGACGGTCACGCTCTCCGAGCTTGTGTTCGAGGAGAACAGCGCGCCGGACGGCAGCGGCGGGGCGCTCGCGGCCAGCGACGTGGTCGCGCTCTCCGTCGCGGACACGCGGTTCACGGGAAATTCCGCCTACAGCAAGGGGGGAGCCGTCTCCCTCGAGGAGATGTACCACACCGCGAGCTTCGTCCGCGTGCAGGCTGAGGAGAACGGATCCTCCACCGTAGCGGGAGGTGTCCTTCGTGCGAGCTCCTACAGCGACGTCGAGATCGACGACTCCGCGTTCCGGTACAATCTGGCGTCCGGCGGAGGCGCTGTCGCGGTCTACCGCTACTCGAACCTGACCGTGAGTGGGTCGGAATTCATGGAGAACATCGCCCAGTCCAGCAACGCGGGCGCCGTCTATTTCGAGTCCTTCGCCAGCAGTCGATTCTCCCTCGCGATTCACGATTGCCGATTCGAGGAGAACGAGAGCGCGAGTGACGGAGGGGCGATCTTCTACCACTACGGTCGCGCGTTCACGGTGACCAGCTCCAGCTTCGTGGGGAACGTGGCCGGAGTCTCTGACGAGACGAGCTTCGGTGGCGCGGTGAAGCTGAGCAACGTCCGCACGACCACGGCCTCCAACAACTTCTTCTGCGGCAACAGCGCCACCTACGCCGGTGGCGCCGTCTACATGTACGGTCCCTCTGGGGAGACCCGGCCGGACGACTGGGAGAACAACATCTTCCTGGAGAACGAGGCCACGACCGCGGGCGGCGCGCTCTATGGGGATGATCTGTACCACACACGGCTGGCGAACAACGTCTTCGTTGGGAATTCGTCGGCCGACGGGGCTGCCTACTACGCCACGAATTTCCGTCCGACCTTCATCAACAACATCGTCGCCTGGTCGCAGGGCGGGGCCGCGGTGTACGCGAGCGACACCGGCGCGCTGGTGGGGGTCAACATCGCCTTCAACGACTGGTACGAGAACGAGGGGGGCGACCGCGGGGGCCTGTATACCTTCTCGACCTCGACCAGGGGCAACAACACGGCCGATCCGGGCTTCGCCGGCCTGCTCCTGGACGGGAGCTGCGACGACGATCTGCGCCTGGCGGACGACTCGGCCCTCATCGACGCGGGGATTCCCGACGTCCTCGACGCCGACGGCAGCACCTCGGACATCGGCGCCTACGGGGGCCCCGGGGCGCTGAGCGAGGGCTGAGCGGCCTCAGCGCGGCGAGCGCTCCAGCAGCGTCATCTTCATCAGCTCGGTGCCGTCCGGGGCGGCCACCACCATCTGCACGGGCGGGCCGGGCAGCTCCGGGGCGAACCAGAAGTGGCGGATGGGGCCGTCGGGCTGGCGGACGTGGTAGACGCGGGTGGCGAAGTGCCCGGCGGGAATGTCGATCTCCTCGCTCGTCTCCGTCGTGAGGCCCGGCGGGAAGGCCGCGTGGTCGCGGAGCTCGGTCCACGCGCTGGTCTCGGCGCCTTCGTCCACCTTCAGCTCGCCGCTCTGCGGGTCGTGCATGGTGGAGGCGATGGTGCAGGTCTGCTCGTCGGCGGCGGTGACCACCCAGCGCTGCTCCATGGTCGGCTGCTCGGCGGCGTCCAGGCGGTAGCGCATGGTGGTGCCCACGGGCATCGCCGCGCGGAGCTGCTCGGCGGTGTAGGGCGTGGGCAGGGTCTCAGGCGCCGTCGCCGCGGGTGCGGTCGGGGCGTCCGTCGGGGCGGAGGGGGCCGCGGTCTTGGGCGCGCAGGCCAGCAGCAGGAGCAGGGCGACGGGAGTGAACATGGAGGCGCGTTATCCTGGGAGCCCCCTGTCGGCCAGCACCTCGCGCCCGCCGATCAGCGCGCCTCCCGCTCCTGTACCGCCTCGTCGCTCCCCGCCCACTGAACCCCCGCCAGCTCCGGCATCCGCGCCAGGTCAACACCCGCGCCGCCGATCAGTATCCGGGTCCGCGCGGGGACGGCGCGGCGGAGCTGCTGGGCGAAGCCGAGCACCAGGTGGGGCTGGACCGGGGTCACGATCGAGACGCAGAGCAGGGCCGGAGACTGCTCCTGCGCGGCGAGGCAGAGGTCCGCCAGCGGGACGTCGGCCCCGAGCCAGGCGATGCGGTGCCCGTCCAGGGCCAGCAGCACGGCGAGGCCCATGAGCCCGAGCTCGTGCCGCTCGCCGGGGAAGCAGGCGCACAGCGCGAGCGGGCCGCTGACGGGGCCGCTCTCCAGGTGCAGGAGCATGGCCGAGAGCTGGTCGCGGCACCACCCGCTGGCGAAGTGCTCGTGCGCGACCGTGATCGCGCCCGCGGCCCAGCGCTCCCCGATCTCGCGCAGCACCGGGAAGAGGATCTCCCGCACCTGGCGCGCGTAGGAGAGCCCGCTGGTGCGCTCGAAGAGCTGGTCGGCCTCGCGCCGGTCATAGGCGATGAGGGCCTCGGTGAGCCCCGCGCGCACCTGCTCCAGCAGATCCTGGTCGGCGAGGACCGGGGGCGCGGTGCGGCGGTTCGCCGAGCGCGCGCGCAGGAGGGAGATCGCCTCCGAGGGGGACTGCCCGGCGTCCACGCTGGCCTTGAGCGCGCGCAGCATGGCTACGTCTTCGTCGCCATATTCGCGGTAGCCGTTCGGCTGCCGCTCGGGGGTGACGAGGCCATAGCGGCGCTCCCAGGCCAGGATCGTGTTTCGCGGGATCCCGGTCATCTCCGCGACGGTCTTGATGCGATATCCCATCGTCTCCGTCCCTTCGGGCTCAGGCCCGCAGCCCCGGCGTGAGCTGTCTCAGCAGAGCCCCCAGCGCGACCCACAGCCGCTCCAGAGGGGGGACCACCGTGCGGCCGACCAGCGGGTCCGCGCCATGGACGCGGCGCAGCCGGAGCCCTATCCTGCGGTAGAGCGCTCCGGCGACCACCACGGCGAGGCGCGGGCGCCAGGGCAGGTAGCGGTACCCCTCCCGAGCCCGGGCGTAGTAGAAGTCGGCGAGGTCCAGCAGCTCCGAGACCACGCGCGACAGGCGCCCGCGGTCCGCGCGCAGCGAGAGGATCTCGTCGGGGCTCAGCCCCGCGTCCCGCAGCCGCGTCTCGGGCAGGTAGACCCGCCCGCGCTCGGCGTCCTCGCGCACGTCCCGGCAGATGTTCGTGATCTGCATGGCGACGCCGAGATCCTCGGCCGGGCCCCGGGCGGCCGGGTCCCGCGCCCCCAGCACCGGCGACATCAGCAGCCCCACCGTGCCCGCCACGCCCCAGGCGTAGCGGATGAGCGCGCGATCATCGGCGATGCGCGCCGGGGTGAGGTCACCCCGCAGCGTCTCCACCAGCGCGATGGCCGGGTAGAGGTCGCCTCCCCGGCGGGCGAGCACCTCGAGGAAGCGCGCCACCACCGGCGAGGGCTCCACCTCCAGCCGCAGCTCGGCCAGCAGCCGGTCCAGCCCCGCGCGCGCCGCGTCCTCGTCCGGGCTCTCGTCCGCCAGATCGTCCGCCAGCCGGCAGAGCGCGTAGATCACCGCCGCGTCCTCGGCCCGGTCCCGCGGCAGCAGGAGCTGGGCCTGACGGAAGGTGCGGCCGTGCCGGGCCAGCGTGGCCTGGGCCTCGCGCTGGACGAGGTCGGCGCTCACGACGCCACCCGCAGCGAGGGCTGGGGTCCGGGCAGCGCCAGGACCGACTCCGGCCGCGGGACCACCTTCTCCAGCACCTTCGCCCCGCACAGCACGCCCGGCACCCCCGCCCCCGGGTGCGTGCTGGCCCCCACGAAGTAGAGCCCGTCCACGTCCTCCGAGCGGTTGTGGTAGCGGAAGTACGCCGACTGGGTGAGCACAGGCTCGATGCCGAAGGCCGCGCCCTGGGTGCTGCGCAGGTCGTCGCGGAAGTAGCGCGGATCGACCGTCTTCTCGGTCACCAGGCTCTCCGAGAGCTGGTGGATGCCCCGCCGCTCCAGGCTCTGCTTGATGGTGTCCCAGTAGCGCGGGCCCACCTCCGCCCAGTCCACCCCGCTCTTCAGGTTCGGCACCGGAGAGAGCACGTAGAAGGCCTCGTGCCCCGGCGGCGCCATGCTCGCGTCCGAGCGCGTGGGCGCGTGCAGGTAGAGCGAGAAGTCCTCGGCCAGCACCTTGCGGTCGAAGATGTCGCCCAGCAGGCCCTCGTAGCGCGGCCCCAGCAGGATCGTGTGGTGGGCGATGTCCGGATACGTGCGCTTCGTGCCGAAGTAGCCCACGAACAGGCTCATCGACTGGCGCTTGCGGGCGATGGCCCGGTCGGTGTGGGTGCGACGGTGCTCGGGCGCGATCCACCGGGAGTAGACCATGGAGGGGTCGGCGTTGCTGACCACGAAGGCGCAGGGGACGCGCTCCCCCGACTCCAGACGCACGGCCCGCGCGCGCCCGTTCTCGATCTCCAGCTCCGCCACCGGGGCGTTGGTGCGCACCTCCACCCCCAGCTCGCCCAGCAGCGTGACCAGGGCCCGCACGATGGCCCCCGTCCCGCCCATCGGCCACCACACCCCCCACTTGCGCTCCAGCCAGTGGATGAGCATGTAGATCGACGAGGTGGACAGCGGGTTGCCGCCGATGAGCAGCGGCTGGAAGGAGAAGACCTGGCGCAGCCGCGGGTCCTCCAGGTAGCGGTTCACCAGCCCCCAGACCGTGCGGTAGCTCTCCAGCCGCACCATGTCCGGCACCACCCGCAGCATGTCGGAGAGCCGGTCGAAGGGCTGGTCGGCGAGCTGCGTGTAGCCGATGTCGAAGATGCGCCGCGCGTGCGCGCACAGGCGCTGGTAGCCGTCCACGTCGCGCGGGCTCATGGCCCGGATCTGCGCGAGCAGCCGCTCCTCGTCGCCCACGTAGTCGAAGTGACTCTCGTCGGGGAAGACCACCCGGTAGAAGGGATCGACGGGCCGCAGGTCCAGATATTCACGGCTGTCGCGCCCGACGGACTCGAAGAGCTCTCTCAGCAGGTAGGGGGCCGTGATCACGGTCGGTCCGGCGTCGAAGGTGAAGCCGTCCTGCTGGAAGACGCGGGCGCGCCCGCCGGGCTGCGGGCCCGCCTCCAGCACCGTGACCGGCCAGCCCATCGCGCGCAGCCGCAGGGCCGCGGCCAGCCCGCCGAAGCCAGCGCCGACGACGACGACGGGATCTCTGTGCTCATGAATCGCGGGGACGGACATCAGCGGCTCCGAATCGGGTCGAGAGGGGCGAGGACGAGGGCGAGGCTCATGCGGGCGAGGGCGCGGAGGCCGGGCTCTGCGGCGAGCTCCGGGGCCTCGTGCACGCGCGCGGCGAGCTCGTCGATCTGGGCGAGGGTGGCCTCCACCGCGCCGCCCTCGCGGAAGCGGGTGATGGCGTGCTGGACGTCGCGCTCGTCGGTCTCCTCACGCGGGGCCAGGAGCACGCTGGTCAGCCAGGCCCGATCCTCGGGGTGCAACCTCAGGTGGTGCACGACCAGGGCGCTCAGCTTGCCCTCGCGCAGGTCGGAGCCCGGGGCCTCGCGGCCCTTGTCGCCGTACAGGTCGATGACGTCATCGACGAGCTGGTAGAGCAGCCCGAGCGCCTCGAAGGGGCGGGCCAGCTGGGCGGCCTCGGTCGGGGAGCGCCCGGCCAGCAGCGCGGCCCCCTCCACCGGCAGGGCCAGGAGGTGCCCGGTCTTCGCCGCGATCACCCGGGCGTAGGAGGCCATGTCCACCCGCCGCCCGCCGAAGAGGTCCAGCTCGTCCACCTGCCCGCGCACCGTGCGCTGGGCGCGCTCGGCCGTGACCCGGCAGAGGCGGAAGCGCAGGGCCTCGTCCACCGGCGCCTCGGCGATGGCCAGCCAGGGCAGCATCAGCAGCAGATCTCCGGCGTTGATGGCCTGCGCGCTGCCGTGGCGCACCCACACCGTGGGCTCTCCCCGCCGGTGGGTGTCCCCGTCCTGGATGTCGTCGTGGATCAGCGTCGCGTTGTGCAGCAGCTCCACCGCCGCCGCCCAGGGGATCGCCGCCTCCGCGGGCGCCCCCAGCGCCGTGCAGGCCGTCAGCGCCAGCCGCGCCCGCATGCGCCGCCCGCCCGTGGCCAGGTGCTCGTTGGCCATGACGCCCGCACGGTCCAGCCGCCCGCCCGCGCAGAGCCGGGCCATGAGCTGCTCGAGCGCGATCATGTCGGGGTCGAAGCCCTCGTCCGTCTTGCGGGGGAGGGGGCGTTGGGCCGCGGGGTTGGCCTGCGCGCGAGAGGGTAGCGTCATGGGGTCCTTTCCTGGCCTAGGCGGCCCAGAGTGAGCGGAAGAGGGCGCTCGCGGACGGGCTGGTGCCCGTGCTGATCAGGGAGCGCCGGAGCGGGGCGTCGGCCTGGAGGAAGAGCCCCGCCATGGCCCGACGCACGCCGTCCGGACCGAGGGTCCCGGAGAGGAAGCCGGCCCACAGGGGCGGCTCCAGGTCGAAGAAGGCGTCGAGGAAACCGGAGAGCCCCGGGGCGTCCAGCCTGCAGAGCGCGTCCATCCCGAACTGGTAGAGCTCCCAGCTCCGCAGGCGATCCGTGGGCCAGAGCGCGCGCCAGGCCAGCCGGGCCGCGTGCGTCGGATCGCCGCTCCCCAGGCCGCGCGCCAGCGCCTCCGCCAGCAGCGGCGCCCCGCGGAGCGCGCTGGCCAGCAGGTAGCCCGTGGCCGGGTGGACCATGGCCCCCGCCGCGCCGAAGCCCACCGCCCGCTGATCCGTGCGCGGCACGCCCCCGCCCATCGCGATCCGGCAGCGCTCCCGCTCCAGCGTGCGGCGCACCCGCACCCCCATGCGGGCGAGCCGGCCTTGCAGGCGGTACTCCAGCATCTCGAAGGAGAGCGGCGGGCGGCGGACCAGCGAGGTCTCCTCCACGAAGACGACGTGGCGGCTCTCGGGCATGGCGTAGAGGAAGGTGGGGGCCACGCGCTCCGTCGGGTCATCCGAGCCCGCCGGGGTCACGTCCATCAGCACCATCTCGCCGGGCAGCCAGGGGTGATCCTCCACCTCCACCCGCTCACCCCAGGCCATCTGGAAGCCCGGCGCATGCTGCCCGCGCCGCGCGATGAGCGGGCTCTGGTGCCCCGTCGCGTCCACCAGCACCCGCGCCCGGTGCGTCCGCCCGGCCGTGTCCCGAACCTCCACCCCGGCCGCGTCATGGATCGCGTCGGTGGCCCGGGCGCGCAGGATCTGGACGCCGGACGCGGCGATCTCCGCGCGGAGCCCCGCCTGGAGCCGCTCGGTGTCGAGGCGGAGGTAGCGGCGCCCCAGGGTCCGCTCCCCGCGCAGGGTACGGGCCACCGGGGCCGCCCAGCGCTGCGCCACCGGCAGGTCCAGGCCCGCCACCTCGTCCTCCCACACCCCGAAGCGCTGCTCCCAGGCCGCGTCCGGGTCGGGCGCCATCAGGGTCACGGTCAGCCCCGCCTGGGCGGCCCGCGCCGCCGCGGCGAGCCCCGCGGGGCCGGCTCCGAGGACGAGGAGGTCGGGGGTGCTCATCCGATGCTCCGGGCGTGAAAGGTGTTGCGAACCATGTCCATACAATTTACATACTATGTGCAAGGCGCAACGGGTCGCCTGAAAATAATCTCTGGAGCGAGATGGAACGCCGATGATCACGCTGAGCCCCGCGCACGATGAGCTCGCCACCCTCGCCGTGGACCGGCGGGGCGGCTTCGCCTGGTGGTACCTGGACCTCGTCGACGCCCGCGGGGAGGGGCTCGTGCTGATCTGGGGCTTCGGGCTGCCTTTCCTGCCCGGCATCCGCGACAGCGAGGGCCCTCCCCGCCTCCGACCCTCGCTGACGATCTCGCTCTACCGCGAGGGCCGCGAGCGCTTCTACCTCTTCCAGGAGCTGCCCCCGGACCAGGCGGAGTGGAGCCCGGAGCGCGGGACCTGGCGCTTCGGCCGCTCGGAGATCCGCCTGCAACGTGCGCTGGCCGGGCTCACCCTCCACATGGAGCTGGACGTGGACGTCCCGGGCCTCCCGCCCCTGCGCGGCAGCGTGGAGGTGCGCGGGCCCGTGCGCATCGGGGGCGACGAGGAGGAGGACGAGGCGTCGCGCGAGCACGTCTGGGCTCCCCTGCTGGCCGCCGCGCCCGGCTCGGTCCGCCTGCGGGGCGCCGTGGAGGCCACCCTGAACGGGCGGGCCTACCTCGACCACAACGCCGGGCTGAAGCCCCTTCACGCCCTGGGCATCGCGCGCTGGTCCTGGGGGCGCCTGGCCCTCCCCGGGCGCGAGCTCATCTGGTATCACCTGAGCGGTGACAAAGGATATACAGAGCGTGTGCATGTGCTGGAGGTCCGGGCCAACGGCGTGGCGCGGCGGGCCCAGGCCCAGGTCTCCCTCGACGAGCCCCGGCGGAGCTGGACCGGGATCCGCTGGCCGCGCCGGATCCGCTTCCTGGACCCCGTCGGTCGGCCGGTGGAGGTGCAGGTGCGACCGCCCGTGGACGCCGCCCCCTTCTACCTGCGCCACCTCGTCGAAGGGCGCTGCGGGGACGAGCGGGGGCAGGGCGTGGCCGAGCTGGTGATCCCCGGGCGCCTGGACCGCGCCTGGATGCGCCCCTTCGTGAGGATGCGCGTACACCGCCTCGCGGGCCAGAACTCGCCTTTCCTCCCGCTCTTCTGCGGGCCCGTCGAGGGGCGCCTGCGCCGGCTCTGGCCCGCCCGCCGGGCCGCGCTGGAGGTGCAGGGTGGCTGAGGTCCTCGTCGTCGGCGCCGGGCTGGGCGGGCTCTCCGCGGCGATCACGCTGGCGTCCGCCGGTCACCGCGTCCGCGTCCTGGAGGCGGCGGAGGAGCCCGGGGGCAAGGCTGGGGTGGCGCGCCTGGACGGCGTGGAGGTGGACACCGGGCCCAGCGTGCTCACCATGCCCGAGGTGCTGGGGGAGCTGCTCGGCCTGGCCGGCATGCGCCTCGGGGAGCACCTGCGGCTGAGGGAGCCCGAGCCGGCCTTCCGCTACCTCTGGCCCGACGGCTGCGCGCTGGACGTCCACCTGCGGCCCGAGCGCACCCTGTCGGAGGTAGAGCGGGTCCTGGGCCCCGCCGCCCGCGACGAGCTCGCCAACTTCCTGGCCTACGCCGCTCGGATCTGGGAGGCCGCCGGCCCGGCCTTCGTCCACGGCCCCCCGCCCACGCCCGGGAACCTGCTGCGTCGCCCCCTGTCCGAGCTCCTCGGCCTCCTGGCCATCGACCCGCTCCGCACCCTGCGCGGGGCCGTGCTCGCCCGCGTGCGCGAGCCACACCTCCGCGATCTGCTGCTTCGTTACGCCACCTACAACGGATCCGACCCCCGGCGCGCGCCGGCCGCGCTCAACTGCATCGCCCACATCGAGCTCGCCCTGGGCGGCTACGGCGTCGAGGGCGGGATCGCCGAGATCGTCCGCGCCCTGGTGGCGGCGGCGGAGCGCCTCGGCGTGCGCCTCGAGCTCGGGGCGCGGGTGGAGGGGCTCGCGGCGCGCGAGGGGCGGGTGCTCGGGGTGGTCGTAGGGGGCCAGGAGATCACCGCGGACGCCGTGATCAGCAACGCCGACGCCTGCCACACCCTCTGCGAGCTCCTGCCTGAGCGCAGGCCCGCGCGGGCCAGCCTGGAGCCGGACTCCACCTCCGGTTGGACCGGGATCCTGCGGGCGCGCCGCCGGGAGGGCCCGCGGGCCCGCGCCGCCCACACCGTGCTCTTCCCCCAGGACTACGACCAGGAGTTTGTGGCCCTCTTCGACCAGGATCGCGTGCCCGACCAGCCCACCGTCTACCTCTGCGCCCAGGAGCCCTGCCACGGCCGCGCCGGCTGGCCCGAGCACGAGCCGGTCTTCGTCATGGTCAACGCCCCGCCCGAGCCTCGCGACGGCCCTCGCCCCGAGGATTCCTTGGGAGGGCCGGGCCCGCGCGCCCTGGAGCGCCTCCGCGCCGCCGGCCTCGCCGACCCCGACGACGCCTTCGTCTGGACGCGCACCCCCGCCGAGCTCGCCCGCCGCTTCCCCGCCAGCCGCGGCGCCCTCTACGGGCGCGCCTCCAACGGCCCCTGGGCGGCCTTCCTCCGCCCCGGCAACCGCGGCCCCCTGCCCGGCCTCTACCTGGCCAGCGGATCCGTTCACCCCGGCGGCGGCATGCCGCTGGCGATGTTGAGCGGGCGCCAGGCGGCCCGCGCGCTGATCGAAGATCTGGGCGGGTGAGCGCGGGTGAGCTAGAAGCAGGGATTCAACGCGACCAGACTGGAGCCGCCCGTGAAGCACCTGCACCGCCCCGATCTGTTCTCCTGGGCCTCCTTCGACCTCTCGCGGAACGTGGACTTCAACGGCTGGCTCTGGGTGCGGCCCGAGGGCAACGTCGCCATCGACCCCATGCCCATGATCCAGCACGACCGCGAGCACCTCGAGTCCCTGGGCGGGCTGGCCTGGGTCGTGATCACCAACTCCGATCACACCCGGGAGGCGCTCGCCCTCGCCGAGCGCTACGGGGCGCGCCTCTGCGGGCCCCGCGCCGAGCAGGAGAGCTTCCCCTTCCCCTGTGATCGCTGGCTGGGCGAGGGCGACGAGGTGGTCCCCGGGCTCTCCGTTCTGGCCCTGCACGGCTCGAAGACCCCGGGTGAGCTCGCCCTGCTCCTGGACCGCACCACCCTGTTCACCGGCGATCTCGTGCGCGCCCACCGCGCCGGGAGCCTGATGATGCTGCCGGACGCGAAGCTCACCGATCGCGAGAGCGCCGTGGCCAGCGTGCGCCGCCTCGCCGCCCTGACCGAGGTGGAGGCGGTGCTGGTGGGCGACGGCTGGCCCGTCTTCCGCGGCGGCCACGCCCTGCTCCAGGAGCTGGTGGCGGGCCTCGGCTCAGCGTTCAGATCGGGGTGAGGATCTCGGCGTATCGGGACCAGACCTGAGCGCCGTTCTCTTTGGAGCTCAGCACCCCGTACATGTACCGCTCGTCGATCTGGCGGTAGGACATCCACTCCGGGTTTGAGGTCCCGAGGTTCTGGGACAGCTCGATCATCTCCTCGGCGCGGGCGATCTGCGCGCTGGACGAGAAGTAGCCCGGCTGTCCCTCGATCTCTGCCTGCAGGGCGCGCGCGGCCTCCCTGACCGCCTCGTACGCGGTGTTCGCGTCCCGGTATGGATCGCTGTCGTAGACCAGGTCCAGGTAGCAGAGCATGGCGGCCTGGAAGGGGACGTCCGCGTCGATCATCGCCTGCGCGGCGCCGGGAGAGGGGGTGCTGTAGGCCGCGATTTCGGCGGCCACACAGGGGATCCTGGTCCAGTCCGCCTTCTGCAGGCTCTCCACGCTCACGGGGCTCACGCCGCGCTGCTTGAGCTTCAGCGTGTCCTCCAGCACCGGCTCCCAGGTGAGCCAGAGCTTGCGCGCGTGGAGATTCCAGAAGGCCAGCAGCCAGCGATTATGGTGCTCCTTCGCCAGATCCAACAGCTTCAGATAGCGCAGATCCAAGGGGGTCCCGAGCGTCGCCGTGTCGGAGGCCCTGGGGCCGAAGAGCTCGATGGGGGCGACGTCGCGCTTGTACTGCTGCCAGAGCGCGCTGCGGAGCCCAGGATCAGCTTGGGGGTTCGCCGCGGGGCCCTCGGCGCCGCCCGTGGGATCGACCACGGGCACGCTCTGGTAGGGCACGTCCACGTCGGGGACGAACTGCCCGGCCGCGCGGGCCTCGAGGCGCTGCTGATCCAGCGGCACGTCGGGGAGCTTCGCGTCGGGCTCGAGGCCGAGCTGAGCGCGGAGCATCTCCGACTCGCTCCAGGGCGTGAGGCGGTCGTTCTCGACGAGGATGATGGGGAGCCCAGGCCCGGTGATGAGCAGCGAGACGTGCAAGGGCATGCGGATGTAGGTGAAGCTCAGGTCGAGCCTGTCCCGCAGCAGAGACAGGATGTAGGCCGCTCGGAGCGCGTAGACCCCACAGTCGTGGATGAGCTGTCCGCTCAGCGTGCGCGGGAAGGTCTTGGAGAGCTGGTCCTCCTTGAAGTCGTCGATGTTGTACGGGGTGTGCGCGGTGTAGGTCTGCAGGTAGCGCTCGAGCGTGTAGATGACGCTGAGGTAGGCCGCTGGCCGGTCCTGTCGGTTCGCCGACAGCTCCCGCTCGAAGAGCGCCAGGGCGAACGCGCGCCAGTCGTCGTCGTTGTGCAGATCCAGCCCCCCGGTCGCGGACGCTTTCAGGACCGCCTCGCGCGCGCTGGCTTCCTTCGTCGGGGCCCCGTGCTCGTCCTGTTGGAGGCCGAAGATCTCGATCAGCGCCTCGATCTGACTTCGTCGAACGAGCAGCAGCTCCCCGGCCGTGCTCTCCATCTCCTTGGCCTCCTGGGGCTTCATCGCCTTGTTGTAGAAGGTGATCTCGACGTGAGGGGCCGTCTCTGCGCGGTCCTCCTGGAAGTAGTCGTAGTGGGCTCCGCCCCCCGCTTCGAAGCTCGAGCGGCTCGCCTGGATCGGTCGGTCCGCGATGTGCCGCGCGTCTCCCTGGAGGATGGCCTTCTCGAGTCGGGTCTCGAGGGGCGTCAGGCGATCGAGCAGCTCCCTGGCCTCGGCGCGCGCAGGGGGCGCCGCGTCCCCGCGGGTCCCCAGGAGGGCGATCACCTCGTCCAGGACGACCTGCATCGCGCTCATGGCCCCTGTGACGCGCGCCTCGAGCATCTGGACGTTCGGCCGCTCCTTCGAGAAGGGCAGGGGTCGGTCGTCGGCCATGCCCGGCGCGTCCCCGAGCATCTCGACGCTCGCCGTGAGCACCTCCAGGACGCCGAGCGCCGCGCGCGCCGTGCTCGGCTTCATCGCGAGGGCCGCATCGCTGAGGAGCCTGATCTCTCCCGCGGCCTGGATCGGGGAGGCCGATCCGGCGCGCCAGGCGAGGAGCCGGCGGACCTCGTCAGGGACCCCCAGGGCGACCATGCGCGCGATCAGCTCCTCGATCAGGTCCGTGGAGACGATCTGCGAGGGCGAGGGGGTCTCGACCCGGAGCAGCTCGTCCATGAGCGCGCGCACAGTGCCCGGGTCGGGCTGTCCGTCCAGCGCCTTCACCAGGGCCAGCAGGGCCTCCAGGGTGAGGGTCATGGAGAGCTCAATCCGAGGACGCCCGTCCTCGGGCTCGCCCGCGCGCTCCTCCGCCAGCAGGTCGATCAGCTCCTGGTAATAAGGCGCAGATCCGGCGTCTTCGCGATCCTGGCGGCGCAGCGCCGGCGGAGCCTCGCGCCGGCGGGAGACGTGGGTGAGCTCGTGCGCGAGGATCTGCCGCCATCGCCGCGGGTCCTGGGTGGCCGACGCAGGGTCGACGGCGATGTGGTCGCCCATGGCGAAGGCGACGGCGCGCTGGCTGCTCACGGCCTGCGCGGCCTCGCGATCCGCGTGGATCCGCACCTTCCCCAGGTCGAGGTGCGCGAGCCTGGGGGCGGACGCCCGCTCGGGGGCGGTGAGCGGGCGCCCGGCGCCGAGCGCGCTCACCGCCGTGGGCTCACGACCCCCGCGCGCGGGAGCGGTCGCTGGCGCGGAGGCGGTCGGCTGGACCTCAAGTACGCGCGCGCTCATCTGTCCTCCGCCACTCGTGTACTGTCCAAGCTCAGGATCCCGCTACACGCGGCGGATGTCCAACAGCCAGGAGAGGATCTTCAACGTTCCGGGATCCTGTGCGTTCAAGGCTCGGAGCGCGCGAGGCGGAAGCCCAGGGCGCGATGGCCGGTGGGGGGGATGTATACCGGGGACCTGTAGAAGATGAGCGCGTTGAAGCTGGAGAGAGACCAGGCCCCTCCCCGGTGGACCCGGTAGCTGCCCGAGACGGGACCCGTGGGGTCGATCGCCGGGGTCGGGGCGTGCGGGCCGTACCAGTCGCTGGTCCACTCCAGGACGTTGCCGCTCAGATCGCAGAGCCCGAGAGCGTTGCGCTGGAGTTGACAGACAGGCCTCTTTCGGCCCTCACTGTTGCGTAGATGCCAGGCCACCGCGTCGGGATCGTCCGAGCCCGCGTACAGGGTCGAGCCCCCCGCGCGCGCGGCCAGCTCCCACTCCGCCTCGGTGGGGAGCCGATAGCGCACCCCTTCGCGCTCCTCGAGCCGATCGAGGAAGATCTGGAGCTCGTCCCAGGACATCCCGCTGACGGGCAGCGCTGGATCCGAGGGCTGCGCGCCCTCGGGCAGGCTCCCCAGGATCGCGAGCCAGGCACCCTCCGTGACCTCGTGCTCCATCAGCCAGAAGCCGCGGGTGATGGTGACCGGGTGAGCGCGCTCCGAGCCCAGAGGGCCGGCGTACCCTTCGGCTCGCGCCCCCATCGTGAAGGTGCCCGGCGGTACACGGACGAGCGCGCCCAGGGTGGGGGAGCTGAGGCTCGCCGGCACCGCCTGGGCCACGGCAGGAGGCGCGTCGGGCTCGGGGAGGGGCCGGCTGCCGCGTGGGCAGGCGGGCAGGAGCAGACCGAGGGTGAGCAGGGCCGGGGCGAGGCGCATGCGAAGTCCTATCTCGAGCGAGGGGGTGGGCCAACGCCCGGTCGCCCTCGCGGGTCCCACGCCCCCGGGGCGTGGCCGGTCGGGTTACGAGAGCCCGATGGTTCCCCTCGCCGAGCAGGTCGCCCGCGCGCGCCGCCGCCTGGTGGCGCGGGTCCTCCTGCAGGAGGGCCTGGGAGCCGGCGCGGTGGCCCTGTGCCTGGCCGGGGCCGGGGTGCTGGCGGGTCGGCGGCTGCTCGGCTGGGGAGCGGCGGCCTCAGGCGCGCTCGTCGGCCTGAGCCTGGTCGCCCTCGCGGTCGCGCTCGCCCTGCGCCTGCGGGGGCGCCTGCCCGACGCGCGGGCCGCCGCCACCTGGCTGGACCTGCGGGGAGGGGGCGCCGGCTGGGTGGTCAGCGGCCTCGAGCGACCGGATCCGGCCTGGTCGTCCAGGGCGGAGGCGGCCATCCCGTCGAGCCTGCCCCCTGCCTCTCCGGGCCCGGGAGCCTGGGCGCCGCCCCTCGGCGCGCTCAGCTTCGTCGTGCTGGCCCTGCTCGTGCCCCTCCGCGACCCCGAGGCGCCCCCGGCCCCCACCGTCCACCCCGCCGAGGCCCTGGCGGAGAAGAAGGCCGCCCTCGAGGAGCTGGTCGCGCTCCCCGAGGAGCAGGCCGAGCTGTTGGAGGAGGCACTAGATAATCTAGCAGAATCGGACCCCCGCTCCGAGGCCGCGCTGGAGGCCGCCGACGCGCTGGACCACGAGCTCGATCAGCTCGCCAGCGCCGCCGCCGAGGCCGCCGCCGCCGCCGAGCAGGCCCTGGAGGGCGAGGGCGTGGACCCCGGCACCAGCCTGGGCGCCGCCGCGCAGGCTCTCGGCCTGGATCCGGGGACCCCGTCGGGCGAGCGTCCAGCCACGCCGCGCCTGCCCTCCGAGCTGGAGCGCGCCCTGAAGGAGGCCGCCGCCCAGGCCGCCGCCGGTCAGCCGATGGGGACGCAGGCCGCGCAGGAGCTCTCCGACGCGCTCCGGGAGGCCCTGGAGGAGGCGCAGAAGGAGCTCGTCAGCGGCCAGCTCGTGCCGGCGGAGGGAGGCTCGCCGGGGCCGGGGGAGGGGGCTGAGTCAGGCGACGGCGAGGGCGCCGAGGGGGAGGGCGACGGCGACGGCGACGGGGAGGGCGAGGCGGGTCGGGGCGGGCGCGGGCGCGGACCCGGCGTCGCGCCGCTGAGCTTCGGCGACGCGAGCCCCGAGGACGAGGCCCTCTACGCCCCCCAGGCCATCCCCGCCGCGCGCTTCTCCGACGCCGAGCACAGCGAGCTCCTCCAGAGCGGGCTCGCCGACCCCGCCGCCGATCCCGGCCAGGGCGGCGCCGCCACCGGGACCCTGGGCGCGGACCCCGGCAGCGCGGCGGGCCAGCGCACCCTCTCGCCCAGCCAGCGGGAGGCCGTGGGGGCCTTCTTCGGGGAGTGAAGGGGAGAGCGCGGGGGCTGGGTCAGGCTCAGATCAACCCCCTCAGATCCAGCGCCCCCTCCACCAGATCCGCCGCCGCGTCCAGGCGGGCCCGCCGATCCAGTCCCGGTTTTACCGGCCCCAGCGCCGGCAGCCCCCGCCGGGCGCGCAGGGCGTCGGCCAGCGCGTCCAGCACCTCCGGGCCGTCCAGGAGCCCGTGCAGGTAGGTGCCGGCGACCAGCCCGCGCGCGTCGCCATCTTGTGTAACAGACGTTACAACAGGGTTCATGGCCCCCTCGGTCCGCCCGTGGTGGATCTCGTAGCCCGCCACCGGCAGGCCCGCGGGCAGGATCCAGGCCCCCGTCGTGCGGCCCTCGGCCGGGCGCACCACCTTGTCCGGCGCGTAGCGCGTCCGCACCGGCAGCAGGCCCAGGCCCGGCGCCTCGTCCAGGCGCTCGCCCAGGAGCTGGTAGCCCCCGCAGAGGCCCAGGATCGGGATCCCGCGGGCCGCCGCGGCCAGGATCACCCGGTCCATCCCCGTCGCCCGCAGCCAGCCCAGATCGCTGGGCGTGTCCTTGCTGCCCGGCAGCACGAGCAGGTCCGGGTTGCCCACGCGCTCGGGGTCCTTCTCCCAGCGCAGGCCGATCTTCCCGTGATGCTGCAACGCAGCAAAGTCGGTGGTGTTGGAGGCCGTGGGGAGCTGCACGACGCAGAGGTCGAGGCCCCCCGCGCTCCCGCGCAGCTCCAGGCTGTCCTCGTCGTCCAGGACCAGCGCGTCCCGCCAGGGCAGCACGCCCAGCACCGGGGCCCCGGCGCGCTCGGCCAGGGGCCCGAGCCCGGGCAGGAGGCTGGCGGGATCGCCGCGCAGGCGGTTGATCACCAGGCCCGCCACCCGCGCCCGGTCCTCGGGCGCCAGCAGGCTCATGGTGCCGACCAGGCTGGCGAAGACCCCGCCGCGGTCGATGTCACCGACCAGGATGACGGCCGCGTCCGCCCGCCGGGCCATGCCCATGTTCACGCGATCGGGCAGGTTGATCTCGGCCGGCGATCCCGCCCCCTCCAGCACCACCACCTCCGCCCGCGCCGCGATCCGCGCCCAGCTCTGCTCCACCGCCTCCCACCAGCGCGCCTCGCGCAGCCGGTAGCCCTCCACCCCGAAGACGCCCTCGGGCAGGCCGTGGACGATGGCCTGGGCCCCGTCCCGGTGTGGCTTGATCAGCACCGGGTTCATGTCCGTGTCCGGCTCCACCCCGCAGGCCTCGGCCTGTAAGGCCTGGGCCCGACCGATCTCGCCCCAGCCGCCGTCCGGTCTTCGGGCGGGGGCGGCGTTGTTGCTGAGGTTCTGGGCCTTGAAGGGGAGCACGCGCCGGCCGCGGCGGGCCAGCAGGCGGCAGAGGGCGGCGGCGAGCCAGCTCTTGCCCACCCCGCTGGCGGTGCCCTGCACCATCAGGGCGCGCGGCATGCGTCCACCAGGGCTTGCGCCACCGCCGGGTTCGACCCGAAGTGGACGTGGACATAGGAGCCCAGCACCCTCCCGCGGGTCCAGCCCTCCGCGCCCTCGCCCGCCCAGCCGCGGACGGCGTAGGCCGGGGCGAGCTCCGGCGTGGAGACCAGGGTGGAGTGCCGGAATTCATGGCCGCGGAACACCGTCCCGGCCGGGCCCAGCAGCGTGTCCCGCGTGGTGCGCACCTCCCGCCAGCCCAGCGCCTGAAGGCCGCCGCTCATGCGCGTGGACAGGGGCAGCGCGCCCACCATGGGCCAGCCGTCCAGGGCCTCGCCCAGGTACATGAGGCCGCCGCACTCGGCGTAGACGGGTCCTTGGAAGGCGCGGATCGCCGCGCGCATGTCGGCGTTCGCGCTCAGCCGTCCGGCGAAGAGCTCGGGGTAGCCTCCGCCCAGGTAGAGGCCGTCCAGCCCCTCGGGCAGGCGCGCGTCGTCCAGCGGGCTCCAGCGCACCAGCTCCGCGCCGGCCTCCTCCAGCAGCTCCAGGTTGTCCGGGTAGTAGAAGTGGAAGGCGTCGTCCATCGCGAGCCCGAGGCGGACGCGGGGACCTACGACGGAGGGTGGAGCGGGGGAGGGGAGGGGGATCTGGCCCCAGGGCAGGGCGTCCAGGTGGATCCAGCGTTCGGCTAGATTGGCTAGCTGATCTTCCCAACCCTCCGGCGCCCTGCCTCGCGCCGAGACCAGGCCCAGGTGGCGCTCGGGCAGGTGGATCTCGGCCGACTCCGGGATCGCGCCCAGGAATTCCACGCCAGTTACATGGGACATCGCCTGCTGAAGCAGCCGCGCGTGGCCCTCGCCGCCCACCCGGTTGAAGATGACCCCGCGCACCCCCACCTCGGGGACGTGCCGGGCCAGCCCCTCCACCACTGCCGCCGCCGTGCGGGCCATGGCGCTCGCGTCCACCACCAGCACGACCGGCGCGCCCAGGCTCATCGCCAGCTCGGCGCTGCTGCCCTCCAGCTGGAGTGGATCGCGCCCGTCGTACAGGCCCATCACCCCCTCGATGAGGGCGAGCTCCGCCCCGCGCGCCCCGCGGGCCAGGCTCTCCCGCGCGCCCTCGGGCCCGGTCATCCACAGGTCCAGGTTGCGGCCCGGGTGGCCGGTGATGACCTCGTGCCAGCCGGGGTCCAGGTAGTCCGGCCCGGCCTTGAACAGGCGCAGGTCCCGGCCGCGGCGGCGCAGGGCGGCGGCGATGGCGCAGACCACTGTGGTCTTGCCGCTGCCCGAGGCGGGGGCGCTGACCAGGAGGGCGGGCAGGCGAGGGGAGGGGAGCATCCCTCGGGTCTATCCCGTCCGCGCCCTCAGTCCCCGACGATCAGGTAGTAGGCAGGGGGCTTGCCGGTGTAGCTGCTCGAGCTGCCGAAGGAGGAGGGCGGCGTGCTGCTCACGTCGTAGGTCCTGTACCGGAGGGTCACGGTGCTGGTGCTGCCGTAGTAGAGCGTGGTCAAGGCGCCGTAATTGGCCATGATCCAGTAGGTCCCGGCGCTGAGCTCCACCGGGCTGGTCAGGTCGATCTCGTTGGCCCCGCTCGTCGTAGTCGCCGTGTCCGTGTAGGCCACCAGCGTCCCCGGCGTCGAGCTGCTGTTCGTGTACAGCGCCATGCGCATGCTCGCGCCGGAGCTGCCGAGCACCGCCCCCATGCCGTACAGCGTGGTGTCCGAGGGCACGGTGACCGCCCAGCCCAGCAGGTAGCCTGCGGCCGCGGAGCCGGTGCTGCCGATGCTCTCGTCGTAGCCCAGGTGCTCCAGCGCGATCGCGGTGGTCTCCGCGCTGGCGCTCTCGCCGTCCTCCTCCCCGTCGTTGGGGGTGACCACGCAGGTCCACGCCTCGCCCAGATCGCTGTCCGCGGCGGGCACGGTGTCGTCCGCCCACTCGGTGGTCTCCGGGCCCGCGGCCGTGGGGAAGTCGTCGGGGTAGTCGTCGCCGTCCACCGTCCAGAGGATCGTGTAGGTGATGGCGTCGGCGTCGGCGTCGGCGCTGCCGGTCTCGATCTCGCAGTACAGCGGGTCTTCGCCGCCGTCGGCCAGCTCGGGGCTGAGGCTGATCTCGGGCGCCTCGGGCGCGGAGTTCAGGATGGTCGTGGACGCGGAGACCGCGTCGCCCTCGCCGTCGGCGTCGCGGGGCGTGATCGTCACCTTCACCAGCTCGCCCTTGTCGAAGGCGCTGGCCCCGCTGAGCGTGGTGGCGGTGGACACGGTGGCGCCGTCCACGGTCCAGACGTAGCTCAGGTAGACCGTGTCCCCGTCCGGGTCGCTGGTCGTCGCCGAGACGGTGAGCGTGTCGTCCGTGTACGCCTCGGTTGGAGACAGGCTGATGCTGGTCACCTTGGGGGCAGCGTTGCCGATGCTCAGGCTCGCGGTCGCGGAGGGTCCCTCCACCTCGCCGTCGCTGGGCGTGACCGTGACGGTCCAGGTCTCGCCCTCGCTGGTGGCGGAGGCGGGGAGCTCCGCGTCGGTGTAGGCGGTGGAGGCTCCGTCCCGGGTCCACACGTAGTTGTAGTCCACGGTCGCGCCCTCCGGGTCCACGGAGGGCGTCACCAGGGTCACGCTCAGGTCGTCGTCGGTGTCCGGGTCCTCCGGCGAGAGGGCGATCTCGGGCGCCGAGGGCCAGCCGTTGATGGTGACGTGCGTCGTGTCCGAGCCGGTCGCGCCCAGCGTGTCGGTGGCGTAGAGCGTGATCGTGTGCTCGCCTGGGCTGAGCGCGTCGCTCTGGAAGCGGGTCGTGCCCTCCGCGTCGGCCGGATCGTCCGAGAGCACCCCCTCCAGATCGCTGGTCCAGGACAGGAGCAGCTCGTCGGCCGGCGTCAGGCCGGAGGCCACGAGGCCCTCGAAGTAGAGCTCCTCCCCCTGGTTGTGGCGCCCGCCGTCGCTGGGCGCGCGGATGGTGACCGAGGGCACGTCGCCGACCGTCAGGCTCACGGTGTCCGTGCAGGTGGCGCCGAAGGGATCGCTGACCGCGAGGGTCACGGTGTGGGTCCCGGCGCTGAGCTCATCCGAGCTGAAGGCCGCCTCGCCCACCGCGTCGGCCGGGTCGTCGTCCAGTTCCCCGTCCAGATCGCTGCTCCAGCGCAGATCCAGCAGATCGGGCGAGCTCTCGGCGTCGGAGACCCGCGCGGCGAAGGAGACGGTCTCCCCCGTGGCGAAGGTCGCGCCGTCCTCGGGCTCCATGATGGTGCAGCCCGGCGCGGTGTTCTCGGAGGCGTCCCCGGCGACCAGCCGCACCTCGTCGGTCCCGGTGGCGCCCTCGGCGTCGATCACCAGGAGCGTCAGCGTGTGCTCGCCCTCGGACAGGCTCAGGTCGCAGCTGGTCAGACCGTCCTCGTCGGGGGCCAGCGAGGGACAGATCTCGTCGCCGCTGTCGTACCAGGCCGCCGACAGCGCGGAGGGCTCGGTCTCGGCGTCGCTGACGGTGCCGATCAGGCGCAGATCGAGGTCCGCGGCGACGGCGTCCCCGTCCTCGTGGGAGATGATCTTCGCCTCGGGGGCCTCGTTCTCGATCTTGACCTCGACGGAGGGGCCACAGGCGCAGAGCAGGGGGAGGACCAGGGCCAGACGTGGGGGCATGGGGGCTCCAGAGCGGGTCAAGCGCGGCGGGTCAGCGGACCCGTCACGAGACGGAGATAACACGCCTCGCGATCAGGCGCCTCCCGAGCCCTCTCTCCTCACCCAGGCCCGCCTGCCCTCGAAGACGACCGCCCAGCTCTGGACGGGGGAGGCTCCGGCGGCGCGCAGCTCCGCGGCGTAGTCTCGCGTCCGAATCTGCGCCAGCGCGCGCTCCAGGGCGCGCTCGGGGGTCTCTCCTCTCTCGGCGTCGAGCAGCTTCAGCTCCAACACAGCGCCAGCCTGTCCACGTTGGCGTGGGCGCAGCATGATGTCGTAACGCCCGTGCCCGCTCTCCCGGTTGGACCGCACGTCGTGGGTCGGCTCGAGCAGCACGAGCAGGCCCACGATGAAGGCCTGGTAGATGGCCTCCGGCTGGCGTCCGCCGGTGTCGTGGTGGCTCAGCGTCTCCAGAAGCAGCCTGGAGAGCAGGGCGTGAACCGTCTCTTCGTCGCCCCCGAGCAACGCGCGCGCGAGGAGCGCGGGGGCCTCCGAGGAGGCGGGGAGGGCGCGCCGAAGCCAGCCGGAGAAGATCGTCCGGTAGATGTGGGCGACCTCGCGGTTGGGCACGCGGAGCGGGCTGTCCGGCGCGCCGTCGGCGCCGCGCGAGAGCGGGGCCTCGGGGGTGAGGTAGCCGGCGGCCAGCAGGAAGCTCCACAGGGTCCCCGGGTCGCGCCGCAGCTCACGGAGGACGATCTCCTCATTGAGCGGCTGGCGGATGGGCTCCCCGCGGAGCAGGGCCGAGAGCTCCTCGTGAACGCCCAGGCCGGAGCCCACCAGGAGTTCGCGCAGGATCTCGTCGGAGGCTGTGTTCACCCAGTACGGACGCAGACCGTCGTCCGGGCTGCTCAGGTAGCTCAACACCGACCAGGGGTTGTAGATACGGTGGGCCCCGAACTGGTATCCATCATACCAGTCACGGATCGCCTCCCGGCGCGCCGTGGCCCCGGTGAGCGCGCAGAGCGCGTCCACCTCCGCGTCGGTGAAGCCGAAGTGTTGGGCGAAAGGTGCAGAGAGGGCGGTGTGAACGGAGACGTTGTTCAGGCCGCTGAACATGGACTCGCGGGCGACCCGCAGGACGCCTGTCAGCACGCCGCGGTACAGGTGGGGGTTGTCCTTCAAGCCGGCCCCGAGCAGGGTGCGGAGGAACGACACGACCTCGTCGTAGTAGCCGTGGCTGTACCCCGCGTGGACCGGGGTGTCGTACTCGTCGATCAGGACGACCGCGCGCTCACCGGTGGCCCGCGCGAGGGCCTCGGTGAGCCAGCGCAGGGCCTGACCCCAGGCGACCGGCGAGCCCTCGCCGCGCCGGAGCTCCGCGAGGCGCGCTCGCGCGGGCCCGGCCGGGGCGCTCGACCAGACCGGCTCGTGGCGGGCGATCTCCTCACCCAGCGCGTCGCGGATCTGCTCGAGGCAGCCCTCCCAGCCGGTCTGGCGGACGTCCTTGAAGCTGAGGAAGAGGGTTGGGTGGCGCCCCAGGTGCTCCAGGACCTCCTCGCCCTTTCGCACCACCTCCAGATCGGCGAAGAGGGGGGCGCGATCCCCGGCGTCGCGCTCGAAGAAGGCGCGCAGCATGGTCAGGTTCAGCGTCTTGCCGAAGCGGCGCGGGCGCGGGAGCAGCACCACCTGTCGCGCGGAGCGCACAAGGTCCACGACGAGGCCTGTCTTGTCCACATAGGTGAGCCCGTCCGCGCGGAGCTGCGCGAAGTCGGAGGTGCCGAGGGGCAGGCGGGCGCTCATGTCCGAGCTGTATCCTGTCTCCGCCGCAGCGGCCCCCGCTCCCCCCAGGAGCAGGAGGGCCGCGGGTCGAGGATGAGGTGCGCGCCCACCGCCCTCGCCGACCAGGCTCAGAGTCCAGAGTCGCCTCCAACCTGTAAGCGCGCTCGATCCGTTCGCATTGCCTCCGAGTCCTGCCCGCGCCGACTCTGCGCACTCTGCGATCTCAGCGTTCTCCGCGCTGAAGAGCCAGACTGGTGCCCTCAGCAAGCTCGGAGCTACGGCCCGAAACCGCGATCTCTCGGGCATTTTACCGCAGAGAGCGCAGAGAAACGCAGAGTCGGCGCGAGAGATGGCGTGGCGGGTTGTATTCGCGTCGCCGCGCTCGGGTAGGGTTGGATCAGAGGGGACCCAATACCCCAACCAGCGCCGGGCCCTCGCCGTGCTGCAGGCTCACGGTGATCCAGCTCGCTCCGGCGATGTCGGGGTAGTACGCGAGGCCCGAGACCTCCTTGGAGACGCCGTCGGCGCCGACGGGGGCGGCGAAGATGGGCAGGAGGGCGCCGTCCTGCCAGGCCCAGAGGCGGTTGGGCGCGCGGTCGGTGTCCTCGGCGATGAGCAGGACGCCCTCCTGCCCGGCCTCCGGGTCGCCAGGGATGAAGGCCAGGTTGTCGGGCTCGGAGATGGAGCCCTCGGCGCAGCCCTCGCCCTCGGGGCGACCGGAGACGGCGGGCCGGGCGCGGGTGGCGACCCAGGGGCTGTCGATGGGGGCGCCGGCGGTGTCGGTCTGGCCCTCGGAGAGGGCGAGGGACCAGACCACGCCGCAGGGGTTGGCCTCGACGCCGATGTGGTCGCGCCCAGGGTGGGGCGGGAGACCGGCGAGCATGCCGTCCTTGATCCGGGTGGTGGCCAGGAAGAGGCGCCGCCCGTCGGCGTCCACGGCGAGGCCCTCGCTCTTGTTGAGCTCCGTCGTCGCCCCGGCCAGCGCGGCGGCGCGCCGGCTCTCCAGGCGGGAGGCCAGGATCTCCTTGCCCGGGACGGGGCGCAGGCACTCGTCGACGGCCTGGGGAGCGCGGTGGGCGGCGAAGCCCTCGGGGCAGGCGCCGCCGTCGGGGGGGACGCGCTCGAACAGATCGGCGAAGCGGGTCGTGGGGACGGCGGCGCGCAGCTCGTCGTCGGTGGCGTGGCCCAGGCTCACCCAGCGCAGCGCGGCGCCCTCGGGCTGGGACTCCCAGCGGGCGGCGTAGAGGGTGCCGGCGGAGAGGTTGGCCGGGCTGTCGGCGACGAACAGGTACAAGGCGCCGTAGGTGTTGTCGTCGCTCAGGTAGACCGTGCGCTGGTCGGGCATCACCACGCCCAGCTCGTGCGAGAAGCGGCCCAGGGCGTAGCGCTTCGTGCTCTCGGTGGAGCCCTCCCCGTTCTGGAGCCAGGTCTCCACCATCCAGCCCCAGACGTAGGGGTTCGGCTGCCCGCCCGCGTAGCGCGAGACGGCGCCCAGGTCGCTGGTGTCCACGAAGGGGCGGTCGTCCGCCTTCCCCGGCACCTTCTCCGGGATCTTCCCGTCCACCAGCTGGGCCACGTCGGTCTCGTACTCCTCGCCCGAGAGCAGGCTGCCCCAGGGCGTGACGTCGCCAGAGCACAGGTTGTTGAGCCCCTCGGGCGGCGTGATCGCCGAGGGCACGCTCTCCAGGGCGCGCAGGCCGCCGCCGGGGTCGCGGGTCAGCAGCGTGCGCTGGAGCCCGGCAGGGCTGCACTCCAGGTGCGTGAGCAGCCAGGTCTGCCCGAAGGCGTCCACCAGCCCGTTGAAGTCCGGGGCGGCGCAGGTGCTCCGACCCTCGCCCATGCCGAGCGGCTGCCCGCGCCCGTCCAGGATGGTGCCGAAGGGCGGGCCGCCGTAGCTGTCGCCCTCGCGCAGGAGCACATGCCAGCCGAAGGGGGCGGCCTCCTCCCCGCGCGCCGCGGTCACCAGCACGGCGCCGTCCGGGCTGTCCTGGGGGGTGGCGGCCCGGAAGCGCAGGGCCCGGCCCGCGGGCTTCGCCGCCTCCGTCGCGGGGGCAGGGGCCTGGGGGGCGGGACCGTCAGAGCAGGCCAGGAACAGCACCAGCAGCATGGGGCACCTCGGCGGACTATAGTAGCGCGGAGGTGCCCCCCCATGCCCGAAGCCAGGGAAGCCGCGCTGCTGCAACCCGACGAGGTCGCGCTCGCCCAGGCGGTGGGGGCGAGGCTCCAGGAGGGGCTCAACCAGACCCTGCTCGGTCAGGAGGCCCTCACCCGGCTCACGCTGGTCGGCTGCCTGGCGCGCGGCCACGTCCTGCTGGACGGGCTCCCCGGGCTGGGCAAGACCGAGCTGGTCAAGGCGCTGGCGGCCCTGCTGGGGCTCCAGTTCTCCCGCGTACAGTTCACCGCCGATCTGCTGCCGGGCGACATCACCGGCGGGCACGTGCTGGAGGACATCGAGACCCCAGAAGGACGGCGGCGCGCCTTCGTCTTCCACCAGGGCCCCATCTTCGCCAACATCGTGCTGGCCGACGAGATCAACCGGGCGAGCCCCAAGACCCAGAGCGCGCTCCTGGAGGCCATGCAGGAGCGCCGGGTCACGGTCCTGGGCGAGACCCGGCCCCTGCCCGATCCCTTCTGGGTGCTGGCCACCCAGAACCCCGTCGAGCTGGAGGGCACCTGGCCCCTGCCCGAGGCCCAGCTCGACCGCTTCCTGTTCAAGCTGGACGTGCGGCGGGTGGGGTCCGAGGTGCTGGAGCGCATCCTGCTGGAGCGCCGCGCCGGTCGCCCGCCCGAGCACACCGCCGCCCTGAGCCCGGACGAGCTGGCCCGCCTCTTCGCCGCGGTGGAGCGCGTCTTCCTGCCGCGGCCCGTGGCCGGGCTCATCGCCCGCCTCGTCGAGGCCACCCACCCCGACAGCCGCGAGGCCCCCAAGCTGGTGCGCAACATGGTGCGCTGGGGAGCCAGCCCGCGCGCCGCCATCGCCATCGCCGAGGCCGCCCGCGCCCACGCCCTGCTCTCGGGCAAGCCCCACGTCGGCTTCGACGACGTGCGCGCCGTCGCCCCGCACGCCCTGGCCCATCGCGTGGTGGTGGACTACCGCGGGCGCCTGGAGGGGGTGGACGGGCACGCCATCGCGTCCGAGGTGCTGGCCGCCGCGGCTGACCTGGGGGGCGCGCGCTGAATGGCTATATTATTTAGTTTGAGTTTGACGTTTTTGCCTGGAGCCGCGCGCGCCCAGGACACCGGCGCCGTCCCCGCCGCGGTGATGCCGGTCGCCCCCACGCCCGCGACCTCGTTCGGCGACTGGCCCCCCGACAGCCTGCCCACCGTGCCGATGCCCGGGGATCCCAGCGCGCTGGTGCGGGCGCCCGGACCCCGCTCCGAGTCCATGATCGATCACGGCCTCGAGCTGCGGGTGTCCGCCCCGTGGCCCGCCTGGGTCCAGCGGGGGTGGATCCCGCTCACGGTGTCCGTCGAGAACCGCGAGCAGCGCCCTCGGGAGCTCGCGCTGCTCCTGGGCCTCGACTACAACCTGCGAAGCCAGTCGATCACGCGCTCCATGAGCCTGGGCCCCGGCGCTCGGGAGGAGCTGCGCCTCTGCGTGCCCTCCTTCGGGCCGCAGATGGCCTCCTACCAGGTGCGCGCCCGCGAGGAGGAGACGCCCGGGTACGTCGAGCTCTACTCGCAGGGCGCGCCCAACTGGGCGGGGCCGGCGCAGCACAACCTCCTGCTGGTGGGCCCGACCCTGCCCGAGCTGGGCGCCCTGGACCGCTACACCGCCGCCACGCCCTACACCCTGTGGTCCGCCGCCACCTGGGCGGACCTGCCCACGGGCTCGGGCGCGCTGCCCTGCTGGACCTCGCTGGACGTCGTCGTGCTGGACGCGCGACAGGGCCTGCCCCCGGCGGAGGCGCTGGAGCCCCTGCTGGGCTGGGCGCGGCTGGGCGGGCAGCTCGTGGTGGCGGGCGCGCCCGAGGTGCCGCCCGCGATACAACCCTGGGTGGAGGAGCGCTTCGCCTGGCCGGAGACCCTGGGGGAGGGCCGGCGCTACGCGCTGGGGATGGGGACGCTCTTCCTGGCGCCCCGCGCCGACGCCTGGGCGGAGATCGATCTGGCGACCCGGATCGCCGAGCTGGCCAACGCCTCCGACAGGCGCAGCCGGGTCCCGGACACGGACGGCACCGCGGGGGCCGACCTGCTGGACATCAGCATGTTCGGCGTGGGGAACATCCCGCGGCCCATACTGGCCCTGCTGCTGGTGGGGCTGGCGGGGCTCCTGGGCCCGGTCAATCTGCTGGTCGTGTGGCTGGCCCGAAGGCCGCCGCTGCTCCTGTTCACCACGCCGCTCCTGGCCGTGACCTCCTCCGGGGGCCTGCTGGTCTGGGGGCTCACGCGCGACGGGCTGGAGGTGAAGGTGGCGTCCAGCTCGCTCACGGTGCTGGACCAGCGCGCGCGCCGGGCGAGCTCCGTGGAGATGCGGGCGATCTACGCCGGCCAGGCCCAGGAGCACGGCCTCCGCCCGGCGGCGGGGACGGTGGTGCTGCCGCGCTTCTACCACGAGGACGGGAGCTGGCAGATCACCGGGGACGAGGCCCTGGAGATCTCGGGGACCCGCTTCCTGCCCACGCGCCAGCAGACCCAGATCCTGGTGCTCTCCGATCGCGCCACCGCGCTTGGGTTGGAGCTGGTGTCCGGCGCGCCGCCGCGGGTGACCAACCGCCTCGGCGCGCCCGTCGAGCGCCTGATCCTCCGCGACGCGGACGGCGACTACTGGCTCGGGCAGGACATCGAGGACGGCGCCTCGGCGCCATTGCGCGGCGCGAGCGTCCAGGAGGCCGCAGGCTACATCAACCGGGTGGGCCAGCAGACGCTGCCCATGGGCCAGCCGGGCGGCGATCTGCTGACGCCCGGGGGGCTCCCGCCGGGCAGCTACCTGGCGACCCTGGACGGGCAGCCCTTCCGGGACGATCTGGGGCTGACCGTCGTAGACCGGCCGGGGAACGCCGCGGTGCTGGGCGTGCTGGAGGCCCGGTGAGCGCGGCCGTGCTGGAGGTCTGCCGGGTCAGCCGCTTCTTCGGGGCGCTGCGGGCGGTGGACGATCTCAGCTTCCAGGTCGGGCCCGGCGAGATCTGCGGCTTCATCGGGCCGAACGGCGCGGGCAAGACCACCACCATGCGCATCTGCGCCACCCTCGACCTGCCTGACCGGGGCGACGTGCGCGTGGCCGGGGTCAGCGTGCTGGAGGACCCGCGGGGCGCGCGCCGGAAGATCGGCTTCATGCCGGACGCAGTCGAGATGGAGCCCCACACGCCGGTCTGCGACTGGCTGGACTTCCACGCCCGCGCGGCGGGTCTGCACGGGGCGGCGCGGCGGCGCGTCATCGACGAGGTGGTGACGTTCACCGGGCTCTCGCCGCTGTGGGAAAAGGAGAGCGCCGCGCTGTCCAAGGGCAACGCCCAGCGCCTGCTGCTGGCGCGGACCCTGCTGCACGACCCGGCCCTGCTGCTGCTGGACGAGCCCGCCGCCGGGCTCGACCCCCGCGCCCGGGTGGAGCTGCGGGAGCTGGTGCGCGCGCTGGCGAGCACGGGCAAGGCGGTGCTGCTGAGCTCCCACATCCTGTCGGAGCTCGGCGAGCTCTGCGACACGGTGGCCATCGTCGAGCAGGGGAAGCTGCGGGCCTTCGGGCCGGTCGCCCAGATCGTGGAGCGCGTGAGCGGAGGGACGAGCGCCATCTTCGTGCGCACGCTCTCCCCCCTGGACGTGCTGGAGCGGGCCCTGGCCGAGCACCCCGCGGTGCAGGGGCGGCGGCCGGAGCGCGACGGGGTGGTGGTGCAGGTCCTGGGCGGGGCCGAGGCGGAGGCCGACCTGCTGGCCAGCCTGGTCCAGCAGGGCTTGAGGCCGGTCGCCTTCGCCCCGGTGACGGCGGACCTGGAGGACGCCTTCCTCCACCTGACGGACGGGAAGCTGCAATGAGCTGGATGGAGGCCATCGACGCGCGCATCAACCCGGTGTTGATCAAGGAGGTCCGCCAGAGCCTCCGCAGCCGCCTGTTCCGGGTGGGCTACCTCACGATGCTGATCATCGCGACCATGGCGGCGCTCGCCGCCGCGGTCCCCGAGGTCAACGACGGCGGCAAGCGCCTGTTCGGCGCCATCCTCACCGCCGACCTGTTCACCGTCTGCGGGCTCATCCCCTTCTACCTCTTCTTCCTCTCGCCAGGGGAGGGGCAGGCGCGGGCGCAGGATCTGGTGATGCTCAGCGGGCTCTCGCCCTTCCGGCTGGTGATGGGGCGGGTGTGGTCGGCCCTGGCCTACATCGGCCTGGTGACCAGCGCGCTGCTGCCCTTCCTCGCCCTCAGCGTGGTGCTGCCCGGGGTGGATCTGCGCGCCGGGGCCCTGCTGCTGGCGATGACCTTGCTCACGGGGCTCTGCATGTCCGCCGCCGCCATCGCGCTGGGCGCGCTCATCCGCAGCCGCATGATCCGCGCCTTCGTAGGGCTGTTGCTGTCGGGGGTGCTGTTCTATGTCTGCGTCGTGGCCTCCGCGGGCGTGTGGAGCCTGCTGGAGCGCCCGGATGAGATGCTGGACGCGGACTTCCCGCTGGCCATCTCGGGGATCATGGGCTTCCCCCTGCTCCTGGGGGTCTACGGGGTGGCGGGCGCGTCGGCGGCCCTCTCCCACCCGGAGGAGAACCGCAGCACGCCGCTGCGCGTGGCGACGCTGGGCGTGACGATCCTCTGCGGTCTGGGACTGTACTTCACGAGCCTGGCGACGCCGAGGGTGGAGGACGTGGCCGTCGTCGCCCTGTTCATGCTGGCGGTGCTGGGCGTCCCGGTGGGCGTGTTCCTCGTGGAGCCCGATCATCTGGGCCGCCGGGTGGAGGTCACCCTGCCGCGCTCGCCGCTCACCGCCGCGCTGATCCCGCTCCTCCCCGGCGGCCAGCGGGCGATCCTGTTCGGCGCCCTGCTGCTCGCGGGCTTCGTGGCCTGGGCCAGCTACCTGCTCGGGCAGGTGAGCTCCTCGAGCGCCCAGGAGATCGCGATGACGCGGGAGGCGCTGTGGACCGCGCTGGCCTACGGGGCGATCTACCTGCTCATCCCCGCGCTGATCTGCCGACCCCTGCTGAAGCACGCCGGGGCGCGGATCATGTGCCTGGTCCTCATGCCCGGCAGCGTGCTGGGGACGCTCTTCCTGCCCATGTTCATCGGGCTGGTGATCGACGACTACGGGTTGCGCGAGGGAGAACACCTCGGGAACGCGGTCTGGGTTGTGGCGCGCTTCTTCACGGGCGCCGGGCAGTCGGGGGACGGGCTCGTGGTTCAGCTCGTCGGCCTGGCCGCCCTCGTCGCCAGCCTCCCCCGCGCCGCGCGGGGCGTGAGCGAGGTCCTGCGCGTGCTGGAGCGCTCGCGTGAGCGCGCCTGACACCCAGATCCTGGCGTTGGGGCGGCGCTACCGGCTCGGGCTGCTGCCCCGGCCGCGGGGCGGTCGCGCGGGCGATGTGCTGGGCCGGGGCGTGGGGGCCTCGGTAGAATTCCAGGATCGGCGCGCCTTCCTGCCCGGGGACGATCTGCGGCGCCTGGACTGGCGAGCCCTGGCGCGCACCGACCGGATGCTGCTGCGCCAGCACCGGGAGGAGGTGGCGCCCGTCCTGGAGCTGCTGGTGGACACCTCGCGATCCATGGCGGTGGACGAGGACAAGGCGCGGCGCACGGTGGAGCTGGCCGCCCTGCTGCTGGAGGCGGCCCGCGGCGAGGGCTGGCGGGCGCGGCTGCGCGTGGCCGAGGGCGAGGGGGCGCGCCCGGTGCCGGTGGAGCGGCTCCTGGGAGAGGGGCTCGCCTTCGAGGGGCGGGGGCCGCTGGAGCCGCGGGCGCTGGCGGCGGGGCTCTCCCCGGGGGCGCTGGTGATCCTGGTGTCCGACCTGCTCTTCCCGGGGGAGGCGGCGGGGGCGGTCAACGTGCTGGCGGCGCGGGCCGGGCGGCTCGCCGTGCTGCAGGTGCTGGGGGCGGGAGATCTGCGGCCCGCTCCGGGGACCCTGCGGCTCCTGGACGCTGAGAGCGGGCTCGCCGTGGAGCGGGCGGTGGACGGCGCGCTGATCGCGGCCTACCAGGCCCGGCTCGCCCGGCACGTCGAGGGGTGGAGCCTGGCCTGCAGGCGGGTGGGGGCGGCCTTCGCCTCGCTGGACGCCGAGATGGAACTAGATCATCTAGCCTCAGGCCCGCTGGTCGAGGCGGGCGTGCTCAGCCCGGCCTCCGTGGCGGGCGCCGCCCGGGTCGGCTAAGGTCCGAGCTTCAGAGGGCGGCATGAACGTGGGCGGTATGAACGACGGGCTCCCGGACAGCCTCAGCGAGTACATGATCACCGGCGGCCTGCTGATGCTGCTCATGGCCGTCGTCGCCGTGATCTGCGGGGCCATCGCGCTGGCCAAGCTGCTCCAGATCTGGTCCTTCCGCCAGAACGTGCGGCGGGCGGAGAGCTGGGTGCTGGGCGCGCTGCGGGCGGGGGATCTGCGGCTGGCTCGCCAGGACTGCGAGAAGCTGTCCACGGGCGTCGCCACGGTCTTCGCCTCGGGTCTGGACCGCGCGCTGGGCAAGGTGCGCGGGGACCCGCCCATGGCCATGCGCCGCGAGGAGCGCCGGGCGGTGGGGCGCCTGCGCTCGCTGGTCTGGGTGCTGGGCTCGGTGGGCGCGCTGATGCCCTTCGTGGGCCTGCTGGGCACGGTGCTGGGCGTCATGGCCTCCTTCCACGCCATCGGCGTCTCGGCGGCGTCGGGCTTCGACGTGGTGGCGTCCGGCATCTCCGAGGCGCTGATCGCCACCGCCGCTGGCCTCTTCGTGGCGCTGGAGGCCATCGTGCTCTACAACCTGCTCCAGAACGCCGTGGCCGCCCAGGGGCGCGAGCTCTCGCTGCTGGTGGACGAGGCCCTGGAGATCCTGCGCACGACCCGGACGGACGATGAGCTTCAGCAACCCCAACCCTGAGTGGAGCGACGGGACGGAGCGGGACGACGATCCGGCCATTCTGTCCGAGATCAACATCACGCCGCTCACCGACGTCTTCCTGGTGCTGCTGATCATCTTCATGGTCGGCGCGAGCATCTCCGTGGACCAGCGCGAGGAGGCCACGCCCACCGGCCCCACGTCCGAGGACCAGGCGGAGCGCGGCCTCCAGATCAACACCCCCGAGGGCACGGGCCAGGAGATGCTGGTGCCCAAGGACGTCGTCGTCAGCGTCATGCCCGACGGCACGGTCTACGTGGACGACCAGCCGGTGGAGATGGAGGGCCTGGGCGCGAAGCTGGCTGAGCTGCGGGCGGGCAGCTCTACGGCGCGCGTGGTGATCCGCGGCGACGAGAGCGCCAGCTACAAGACGATCATGAAGGTGATCTCGACGGCGCGCGGGGCGGGGATGACGGACGTGGCGCTGAGCACGCGGACGGGGGGGGAGTAGGGTCGCCAGGACGCGACCCCCGGTCGCGCCTTGGCGCTCTGGCGGTCCAGCTCCGCTCACACCACCTGATCGGGCCTCAGACACCGCAGCTCGGGCACCGCCGCGAAGTCCTGGTCCCACGTACACAGCGCGTCGGCGCCGACCAGGATGGCGGCGGCGGCGTGGACGGCGTCGCGAGCGACGAGGCCGGGGTGCTGCTCCATGAGCTTGCGGGCCTCGTCCAGCACGTCGCCGTCGATGTCCACCACATCGGGGATGACCCGGCGCACGAGGTCATAGGCGCGCAGCCCGTCCCGCCAGCGGTCGATGGCGCGGTAGCGGTGCAGGATCTCCTGGAGGACCTCGGCGTCGACGGCCACGTTGACCTCGCCCCGGGTGGCCCGGTCCAGCAGCGCCCGGCTGGCGGCGCGGTTCGGGTGATCCTGGCCGATGACGTACATGATGACGTTGGTGTCGAGCAGGATCACGCGAGCTCCTTCCAGGGGTTCACGCTCTCCGCCTTCATCTCCGCGGGCGAGCCCACGGGCAGCTCCAGCGCGCACAGCTCGTCGAGGGCCGCGAGCCGGTCCACCTCGTCGCAGAGCCCGTAGTAGGCCTCTACCGCCTCGCGGATGAGCGCGCCCATGCTGCTCTTCCTGCGCGCGGCCAGCACGCCCAGGCGCCGGTGCAGGTCCGCGCTCAGCAGGATGGTGGTGCGGTGCTCGAGGTCTGGGGACGCTGGGATTCGTGTCGCCATATGTGCCTCCACATGTGGAGGTTATTCTGGGGCACACGAGACGTCAAGGGGCTCCTCCGCCAGAAGGTACCTCAGCCGCCGAGGGTGACGCGGGTGAGCGCGCCCGAGGCCAGGGCGGCGGCGGAGCCGATCTGGTCCTGATACCGGCGGATCTTTGAGGCTAAATCAGAGCATGTCGTAGATTGTGCAGACGGATTGTGTGTGCGGGGCTCGTCCGGGTGAGGAGCGGACGCTGAGCTTCTTGTCATGAAATCGCGGTCTCCGGCCATTGGGGTGCAGGAGCACCGCGATGACCAGTCTCTCCAAGGCCACCTTCCACGCTGTGGACCTCAAGAAGAGCTTCGAGGTCCAGTACAACCCGAAGGAGCTCAAGTTCGACAAGACCGTCCCCTGGCAGGAGCACCCCACCCAGGGGCAGACCAGCGCGCTGGAATTCCAGAAGGTCACGCCCGCGACGCTGACCTTCGAGCTCCTCTTCGACACCACGCGCGACGGCTCCGACGTGCGCGAGAGCTGGGTCAACCGCCTGCTGGAGCTGACCAACCCCGTCACCATCGGCAAGACCGGCGAGGCGAAGGAGCTGGGGAAGTCGCGCCCCACGGTGGTCTGGTTCTGCTGGGGAGAGCTCGCCTTCCAAGGCGTGGTCGAGAACGTGAACGCCACCTACATCCTGTTCGCCGCCTCCGGCCTCCCGCTCCGGGCCAAGGTCAGCCTGAAGCTGAAGGAGTGGGTGGTCAGCGAGTACGCCTCCTCGGGCAAGGGCCCGAAGGGCTACGGGGCGGCGAGCGCGCACCTCGTCGCCCTGGGCGCCGGGCAGACGCTCTCGGCCCTGGCCGCGCTCTACGGCACGACCGCCCAGGTCCTCGGCGAGCTGAACGGTCTCTCCGACCTGCTGGACGTGGAGCCGGGCCAGCTCCTCATGATCCCGCGCCTGTAGGCGGGCTCAGCGGATCAGGAGCTCGTCCATGCTGCGGCCCCAGGCCGACTCCAGGTCGCGGGCCATCGCCCCGCCCTCCTGGCCGAGCACGCTGAGATCCCAGAAGCGCACCGTCTGGTCCCAGCTCCCGGAGACCATCCAGCGCATCTTCGGGTCGAAGGCCAGGGCGGAGACGCGCCCGTTGTGGCCACGCAGGGTCGCCACGAGGCTGAGCGTGCCCGCGTCCCAGAGCGTGATCGTCCCGTCCAGGTGTCCCAGGGCGACCAGCCGCCCCTCCGGGCTCGCCGCCACCTTGCTGGGCTGGGCGGTGGCCAGGGTCGTGGAGCGCTCCAGCCGGCTGGTGGGGTCGTAGCGCCGGAGCGTGGTCGGCGCGGCGACCCAGATCGCGGCGGAGGTGCTGTCGATGGCCTGCGCGTCCGCGGCGGTCCCCAGGGAGAGCAGGCGCCAGCCGCCCGAGCCCCGGTCGAGCGAGAACAGACGATCGAGCTGGTCGATCAGGACGGCGCCCCGGCCATCCGGCCAGACCGCCAGGTCCCCGAAGGGCGAGCTGAGGTCCTCGCCGAGCATGGTGGACGCCTCGCCCCCCCCCGCGTAGACCTTGACGCCAGGGAGGTAGGGCACCAGCAGCAAGGTGCCGTCCGCGAGCCACCCGGCGCGCCGGAGCCCTTTGGTCTTCAGCACCCGGCCCGGCCGCAGCTCCAGGTCCAGGATGGTCGACTCGTAGGCGCCGGCGGTCCCCGCCAGCAGGGTGGCGCCGTCGGGCGAGAAGGTCACGGACTTGACCACCCCTCCCGCCAGCGTCGTCCGCGCGCGATCCGCTCCCCGCGCCACGTCGATCAGGTGGACGGTCCCGTCCCCCAGGCCCACCGCGGCCAGCTGGCCGTCCGGCGACACCTCCACCACGCCGACGCCCGCCTCCATGGGGATCAGGCTGCGCATCCCCGGGGCGGGCAGGACCCAGTCCTCGATGGTGCCCCCGCCCAGCGAGCGCAGGGTCTGGCCATCCTCGCGCAGCAGGAGCGCGCCCTCGTTGCTGGGCAGGCGGGTGAGGAGCTGATCCGCGGCGATGTCCCAGACCGTCAGATCTCCGGCCATGCTCATGACCGCGAGGCGCTCCCCCGAGAGCGAGAGCCCGCGGATGGGCGAGCGCTGGGGGCCCTCGCTCCAGAGGGTGCCATGCTCGGCGTCGAGGACCACCACCTCCCCGCGCTCGGTGCCCACGGCCACCCGCACGGCGCCCCGATCATCGGCGGTGATGTTGTTGGGCTCGCCGAGCGCGGGGTCGAGCGCGCCGAGGTCCCAGGAGCGCCCGTCGAGCTCCTCGACGAGGATGGACCGATCTCCGCAGAGGTGCGCCATCCACCCCGCGGGGGCCTCGGCGAGCACCAGGGTCCGACCCTTGGAGCGGCAGACGGGCGAGAAGGTCTGCGCGCCCGTCTGCGGGTCGTAGCGCACGAGGTTGCGCCGCGCCTCCACCATGACGCTCGGCGCGCGCATGCTGTTGAGGAGCCTGCCCTCGGTGAGCAGCGGACCCAGCTCGCGCGAGGATCCGTCCACCAGCGAGATCGCCTGGACGCGGAAGTCCAGCGTGCGAAGGAGCAGGAGCTCGTTGCCCGAGAACGCGGCGCGCTGCCCCCGCTCCTCGAGGGTGCGCCGGTGCGGCGGGTCGTGGCGGAGGTCGATGACCTGCATCACGTCGCCCATCGCGCACCACACCAGATCCCCGTTGTACGAGATGCCCGCGGTGTTGCAGTCTCCGGTGGAGACGCTGCGCGCCAGCCGGGGCCGGCGCTCCACCCCGAAGCGGGCGAGGATCCCCAGCGCGTCCGTGGACGGCCCCAGGGAGAGCGCGTTGGCGGCCAGGATCTCGGCCTCCGCGCGCCGACCGGCGTCGGCGGCCACCAGCGCCTGGGACACCAGCGAGCGGGCCAGCGAGCGCTCGGCGTTCTCCCGCTCGGAGACGGCGACGGACTCCGCCGCGACGGCCCGGTTCCGCTCCGCCCGCGTGCCCAGCCAGCCCGCGACCAGCGCCAGCAGCAGGGCCAGCCCCATCACCGTGCCCACCGTGAGCGGCACGCGCCACCTTGAAACGAATCTAGCTAGTTCTTCGCGCAGCGTGTACGAGTGGGCCGCGACCCGGCGACCCTCGAACCAGGCCTCCACGTCGGCGGCGAGCGCCTTGGCGCTGGGGTAGCGATCCTGCGGGCGCTCGGCGGTGGCCCGGTCGGCGATGGCGGCCAGCTCGGGCGGGACCTCGGGGAGCCGGCTGCGCACCCGGGGGATGGGCTCGCGCAGGTGCTCCCCGTCGCGGGGCTGCCGGGCCGTCAGGAGCTCGTGCAGGGTGGCGCCGAGGCAGAAGATGTCGAAGGAGGGCGTGACGGCCATCCCGCGGGCCTGCTCGGGGCTCATGTAGGCGGGGGTGCCGGCCATGGGCGGGGGCGTGGCGCGCGGATCGGAGAGCGGGCAGCAGAGCCCCCAGTCCACCACGCGGGTCTCGCCGAACTCGCCGACCATGATGTTGGCGGGCTTCAGATCGCGGTGGGCGAGCCCGCGCTCGTGCGCGTAGGCGACGGCCTCGCAGGCGTCCTGGAAGTGGCGGAGCAGGCGGAGCCGCGCCGCGAGGTCGGGGGCCTCCTGGATGCGCTGGGCCAGCGAGCGCCCGCGCAGCACGGGCATGGTGTAGTAGGCGCGGCCGTCGTCCAGGCGCCCCGCGTCGTAGACCGGGACGATGCCCGGGTGCTCCAGGCGCGCGGTGTTCCGGGCCTCCTCCAGCAGGATCTGGCCCGCGCCCGCGTGGGGGGCCCGCGCGACCTTCAGCGCCAGGTCCCGCTCCAGGCGCGCGTCGTGGGTCAGGCGCACCTCGCCCATCCCGCCCTTGCCCAGCAGGCCGCGGTCGGTGAAGCGCTCGACCTGGTCCACGCGCGTGAGCGGCGGGGTGTGGGCGGGCTTGCGCACGTCCCCGCTGTCCCCGGTGGAGGGGGCCCAGGTGCGCGTGATGTCGCTCGGGGTCTTCATCGGCGGTCGCGTTGGGAGCATAGCGCCGGGCGCTGCGTCTCGCTGCCGATCCAGTCGCAGCCCAGATCAGCCAGGGCCTCCGCCGAGCCCGGCAGGCGCACGATCAGCCCATCATCTCCCGCGGAGTAGATGGAGGCGCCGTCCGCGGAGAAGGCGACGTGCCGGGCCACCCCGCGGTGGATCTGCCAGCGCGCGAGCTGCTCCCCGCGCCCGCTCCAGAGGATCACGTCGCCGTCCTCGGCGCCGCTGACCATGCGCTCGCCGTCTCGGGAGGCGCGCAGGAGGCGGGCGCGGCCGGGGTGGCCGGCGGCCTCGAAGCGGATGGCGCCGGCCTCGTCCACGCCGAGCAGCCGGTCGCCGTTGTCCAGCGCCCAGAGCAGTCCCCCGGCCCAGACGACGTGCCGGCCGTCTCCGGGGAGGGCGACCTGCCGCGCGCGCGCCTCGCCGAGCGCGCCCAGGCAGACCCGGTCCGATCCCCCCGCGGCGAATCGGCGCCCCTCCCGCGCCCAGGTGAAGGAGTAGAGGATCTCGGACCCGAGCGCGCAGGGCTTACCCAGGAGCGCGCCGGACTGGGCGTCGAAGAGCTGGAGCGTACCCTCGCCCTGGACGGCCAGGGCCCTCGCGCCGTCGGGGGAGAGGGCCAGCTCCGGCCGCAGAGATCCACCCAGGGTGGAGATCGTCGCGCCGTCCCGGTCGAGGATCCGGATGGTGCCCGCGTCCCACAGGGCGACCCGGGAGCCGTCCGCCGACCAGGGATCCTGCCAGTACATGGCGCGCCCGGGGAGCTGCGGGCCCGGCGCCTCCCCGCGCCGCGCCAGCCAGGCCCCGCTCGGGCCGCTCCACAGCAGGCGCGCGCCGTCCGGCGAGAAGAGGGCGGTGTCCACCGGGCCCTCGGGGAGGGGCTGCTCCGCGGAGCGCCGCCCGCCCGGCAGGAGGATCTCCGGCGCGCCGTCGGTCCAGGTCACCGCCACCGCGCCGTCCGGCGCGACCGAGAGCGAGCTCGGGCGGCCCTTCTCGGGGCTGGCCCAGCGGTCGAGCGCCACGGAGGGTCCCGCGCCAAAGCGCCAGGCCCCCGCCTCCCCCGCGGCGGCGAGGTGGAGGCTGTCCGGGGAGAAGGCCAGCGCGAGGCCGGTGCCGTCCATGGAGGCCGCCTTCCACAGCAGATCGCCACCGGCGACGTCCCAGACGAAGACACGGTCGTCGTGGCCGGTGGCGGCGAGCCAGGCCCCGTCGGGTGAGAACTCGAGCGCGATGGTGCCCTGTCGAGGCTCCCGGTGCTCCATGCGCAGCGCGCCGGTCTGCGTGTCCCACAGCCGGATCGCGCCGTCCTCGGCGCTCGTGGCCAGGATGGTACCGTCCGGGCTCAAGGTGATGGACCAGGCGGCCAACCCGGGCACGGGGAGCTCCAGCGTCGGGGCCCCGGGCTCCCAGCCGCCCAGCGTGACGACCCCGTGGCGACCCGCCGCCGCCAGCACGCCGGAGCGTGACGAGGCCAGCGCCACCAGCGCGTCCGGGCTCTCCCTCAGCCCCTCGCACTCCAGCGGATCGGCGGGGGAGCCCGCCCAGGGGCCGCGGGTCTCCAGCCGATCACCCGACGTGGCGTCGAAGATCTGCAGCTCTCCTCCTCGCGTGGCCACGGCCACCCGGTCGCCCTGCGGGGAGAAGACGGCGTCCAGCGCGCCCTGCACCGCCAGCGCTCGCCCCTCTCCGCCCGGCTCCCAGAGCCGCACCCCCCCCTCGGCACCCAGGGTGAGCCCCAGGCCCCCCGGGCTCAGGCGCGCGACGCGGACGCCGGGGCTCCGCTCCTTCGCCCCTCGCTGCAGGCAGGTCTGGGAGGGGGCGGGCGCATGCGGGCGGGCGGGCTTCCCCACGGGCGCCCAGGCGCGCAGGTCCCACCAGCGCACCTCGCCGTCCTCCCTGCCCACCAGCGCGCGCGCGCCGTCCGAGCTCACCGCCAGGGCGCTGATCGCGCTCCCCAGGGCGACCTGCGCGGCGACCATGTGAAAATTCACTAGTTTTTCTAGTCGCCCATCGCTCCGCCCCACCAGCAGGCTGTGCGCGTCCAGCCAGGCCAGGCTCAGGGCCCCGCCCTCCCCCAGCCGGGGCCCGCGCACCACCTCCAGGGTCTCGGCGAGGCCGCGCGTGGCCAGGGCGGCGAAGGGGGTCTCCCGCAGCGCGGCCCAGGCCTCCAGGGCCTCGGCGAGGGCCTCCTCCTGGCGCCCCGGGATCGCGGCGCGCTGAGGGATGTCCGCCACCTGCTGGGCCATGGCCTGCATCGCGGCGTCCTGGCGCTCCTCCCAGGCCAGGAGGGCCGCGGCGGCCAGCAGCAGCAGCAGGGTCAGGGCCACCGCGATCAGCCCCCGAGCGCGCACCCGCGCCGCCCGCGCGACGATGTGCGCCTCGGATCGTAGGAGATAAGCCTCCTCTTCGCGGTCGAGCTCGCCCGAGGTCGCGCCCTCCGCCCGCAGCCCGCCCAGCGCGCGCTCGTCCAGGAGCAGCGCGTCCGGGCGCCCGGCCTCCGCCCAGGCCCAGGCCCGCTCCCGGAGCTGGCGCCGCCCCTGGAGGGCGGAGACCCACTCCTGGTTGTAGGTGGAGCGGATGATCTCGTTGCGCACCTGGAGGCTCGCCCCGCGCACGGCCACCAGCCCGGTGAGGCTCAGGCGCGCCTGGGCGGGCGAGCGGGGGTCCCAGGGGAGCCCGGCCGGGGCGAGGGCGCGGCGGTAGAGGCTGAGGAGCTCGGGGGTGGCCGCGTCCCGCAGCAGGCGACCGGCGGCCTCCAGCCCAGGGTCGGGCCAGGGCCCCCGGTAGAGGCGGTCCACTCCGCGCCGCGCCCGCGCCTCGGGGGTCTCCGCGGGGTCCGGCGCCGGATCCTCGACCAGGGCCGTGCAGAGCTGCGCGGTCTGGAAGGGGTGGCCCGAGGTCCAGCCCAGCACGGCGTCCAGCAGGGCCTGGGGAGGGGCGCCGAGGCCCGTGAGCGCGGGCAGCAGGGCGGCGGCCTCGTCGGGCCGGAAGTCCTCCAGGCGGACGGCGCGCCCCACGTTGAACGGCGTCCGCCGCGGATCCTGGATGAGATCGGCGGGCGAGGCCACGCCCAGCAGGCCGAAGCGCAGCCGCCCCCAGGCGGGGTCCTCGGCCCGCGCGTCGTGGGCGGCGCGGATGGCGGCGAAGAGGTCCTCTCCGCCGAAGGGCAGGGCCAGGACGGCGTCGATCTCGTCCAGCAGGACCACCACCGGGGGCTCCGGATCGCGGACCACCAGGCGCTCCAGCGTGGTGAGCCAGCGCGCCGCGGGTGGGCGCCCGCCGGTCTCCTCCCAGACGCGGTGCGCGTCCGCGCGGTCCAGGCCGGCGCCCAGCTCCATGGCGAGGCCGTAGAACCAGCTCTCCGGGTCCAGGCCCGCCGCGCCGAAGCCGGAGAGATCGATGGAGACCACCCGTAGCCCCGCCGCGCGCAGGGTGGCCGCGGCGCGGACCCGCAGGCTGGACTTCCCGATCTGTCGGGGAGCCAGGACATAGCAGAGCTCGCCGCGGAGCAGGGCCTCGGGGAGGAGCCGGTCGGCGGGCCGCTCGACGTAGGGGGCGCCGGCCCGGACGGCGCCTCCGACCTGCAGCGCGCTCAACGCAGGAGGCGGAGCAGCGCGGGGGCCGCCGCGCGATAGGGGGGGCGGCTCCCCAGGATCAGGCCGAGCTCGATGAGGGTGTCCACGTCGGCGGGAGCCACGGGCTGGTCAGCGGCGTCGAGGGCCAGCGCCAGGGCGGGCAGCAGCTCGGCGCGCTGCCGCAGGATCACGGAGAGATCGGCCGCCGCCGGGGCGAGGGCGCGCTCCTGGAGCCCCGGATCGTCGAGGGGGGCGCCGGCGCGGGCGGCCTCGGAGAGGAGCAGGCGCAGCAGCCAGGGGTGGCCGCCGGTGGCGAGGGTGGCGCGCTCGAGGGCCTCGGGCCGCGCGGGCAGACCGGCGCGGGCGCAGAGCAGGCCGAGCTCGGCGGCGCCCAGGGGCGGCAGGGGCACGCTCTGGCCGAGGTTGAAGGGCGAGGACGCGAGTCCGCTGGTCAGGCGGGCCACCGAGGTCCGGCTGGTGGTCACCACGCGCAGGCGCCCCCAGACGGGGCGCTCCTCCTCGGCCTGGCTGCGCAGCAGGGCGAGCAGCTCGCCGAAGACGGGGGCGCGGGCCAGGCGATCCAGGTCCTCGAAGGCCAGGATGAGGCGACCGGACGCGCTGGGCAGCGCGGTGTGCTCCATCCAGCGGCGGAAGCGCCAGGCGGCCGGGCCTCGCCCGACCAGGGCCCGCTCCACCTCGTCCTCGGGCAGTCCCAGCGCGTCGCCGATGAGCAGCGCCAGGAAGCCGATGAGCTCGGCGGGATCGGCCAGGGTCTCCGGGGGCATGGCGCGCGGGTCCAGGCGGGCCACGGCGTCCCCGGGCTCCAGCGCGCTGAGCAGGCGGCGCAGGAACCAGCTCTTGCCGGCGCGCCAGGGGGCGGTGATCAGCAGGGGGCGCGCGGGACGGTCGAGGGCCTGGCGGGCGCGGGCGGCCTCCTCGACCCGGCCCACGTCCCAGGCGGGATCCCAGGGCTCGCTGGGGTCCGGGGGGCTGACGCGCGCGCTGGGGAGGGCGCGGAGGGGTGGGGGGGCCGGTGGGGGGGGATGGGCCAGAGGCGCGGGCTCTGGCGAGCCGACCAGGGGCACGAAGCGGTAGCCCTCGCCCTGCACGGTCAGGATGTGCTCGGGCGCGGCCAGGTTGCGCTCCACCTTCTGGCGGAGCTTGAACACCGAGTTTCGCACGACGCCCAGCTCGGTGGGCTCCCCCGTCCAGCGCCGGCCCCAGACGGCCTCCAGGAGATCCTCGGCGCTGACCACCTCGCCGGGCGCGCTGGCCAGCCGCGCGAGCAGGTCGACCTCGCGGCTGGTGAGCACGACCACGAGGCCCCCCGCGCCCCGGAGCTGCCGGGTGCGGAGGTCGACGGTGCCTATCCGTAGGGGGATGGAGGCTGTGGTGTGCGGCTGGGCCTGGGGGGACATGCGCTTCGAGGAAGATAGCACGTCCCGAGCGCGCGTCCTCGGCGAGCCCGATCCCGACTGCCTGTTCAGGGGCAGAGGCTGGAGCCCGTGTCGGCGCACTCCTCGGGGTCCAGCTGCCCGCCCTCCACGACGTCCAAAGTGACCCCGGCGTCCAGCAGGGTGGCGATCTGCCCGAGTCCGGCGTTGAACCACCAGCTCGGCATGCGCAGCGGCTCGGCGACGTAGTCGGGGTAGCCGATCTTGTAGCGGGCGATGAAGGCGTCGGGGTCGGTGAGCCCCTCGGCCAGCAGCTCCGCGGTCCAGTAGGAGGGGTTGCGCCGCTCGCGGTGGTAGTAGCTGGTGACCCAGTTCGCGCAGGCGGCCAGCTCCTGGTGCAGGACGCGCAGGCTCTCGGTCTCGCTGTCGAAGGGGCCCACGGCGCCCTGGTCCCAGTCGGGGTTGCGCAGGATCGCGGCGTAGGAGGCGGCGGCCAGCGCGCTGATGTCCGGGCAGTGGGCGAACTCGCCATAGTCCGGGCGCAGCACGCGCTCGCCGTCCGCGTCGCGGGCCGCCCCGTAGACGGCGGTGAGCACCCGCTGGGGCGCCCCCTCCGTCGCGTCGTAGCAGGTGTACGGCTCCATGAAGCTGTCGCAGTACCAGCGCTCCTCGCGGGTGTAGTGGGTGCCCGTGTCGCGCAGGTAGCGGCCCAGCGCCAGGAAGATCTCGTCCACGCGCCCGTCGCCGGTCAGCTCGCGGTACTGCGTGAGCGGGTCCACCAGGGTCGCGGTCTGCCAGGGCGAGCACCAGGGGCTGTCCTCGTCCAGGCTCTCGTCGTGCTGCTTCTCGGTGTGGACCATGCAGCCCTGGGACGGGAAGCCGACGCCCATGGCCGCGAGCTGCTCGTCGGTCCCGGTGACGTGGGTGTGGATGGCGGCGACCAGCTCCTCCATCGCGTCCAGCATGGCGGTGTCGCCCGTGGCCAGCCAGCCGTACCAGATCCCCTCGGCGGCGGTGCCGACGAACTGCTCCATCCACAGGTCGCCCTCGACGCGCCCCTCGCGGTAGGCCTCGACGAGGGGGGCCTCCATCCAGGCCTGCGCCACGCGGGCGTGGGTGTCCACGGTGGACCAGTCCCCGGAGATCGTGGCGAACTCGAACAGGTCCCGGGCGTGGAAGATCAGCCCGGAGACCGGGTCGTTGAGCGTCCAGAGCCCGAGGGAGGCGGCCCAGCTCTCGGTGTTCTCGCCGTACCAGGCGCAGAGGCGGTGGGACTCGGCCAGCAGCGCCGCGTCCTCCGACAGCAGCGCCGCCTGGATCATCGTCGAGCAGCGCCCGAACTCGTACTGGAGCGGGTCGGTGGGGTCCAGCGTGCCGTTCGGGTTGAGCGCGTAGTCCTGCTGCTGGGCCGCGCTGCTCATGAAGGGCTGGAGCGCGTCGCCGAGCGGGCTCAGCCCTCCCATCCCGAGCCCGCTCCAGCTCGAGGGCGGCGGGGTGCGGCCGAGGGCCTCGCTGCCGGTCCAGGCGTCCAGGTCCAGCACCACCAGCACCCGCGGCTGGCGGGCCGTGTACTGCGTCTCCTCCCAGGTCTCGGTCTCCACGAGGGCGGCGGCCCCGTCCACCTCGGCGATGGTGCGCGTGGCCTGGCGCACCGTCTCCTCCACGTCGTCGGAGACCTCGTCGTTCTGCGGGTCGATCACGTCGGTCCCCGGCGGCTCGCCGGGCAGGCCCAGGCCCCAGGAGATCTCCAGCGCGGCCGTGTCCGAGCTCATCAGCGTCGCGTCGAGCTGCACCAACACAACACGGGCCCCCTCGCGGGTCCCCTCGGCGTCCCACCAGGAGAAGACCTCCGCCGCCTGGAAGGGCACGGAGAGGCCGTCCACCGCCACCCGCAGCTCGGTCAGATCGTCCACGTCGCCGCGGGGGATCGGTACGCCGAAGCTGAGGATCTCGGCGCCGCTCAGCAGCACGGTGGCCGTCCCCGAGACGCTGCCCAGCGGGAGCGGGTCGCCGGTCTCGCCCGTCTCGCCCGTCTCTGCGGAGTCCGGAGGGAGGGAGTCGCTGTCGTCCAGATCTGTCGAGTCGACGCCCGTGTCCTTGGGCGGATCGCAGGCGAGGAGCAGCAGGGCCAGCAGGCTGAGGCGCATCGGGACTCCGGGTAGGTTGGCGATGAAGCTAGCTCACTATGCCTCATTCGGACAACTCTCGAGATCTCTCGAAACGGGAGGAGAGAACCGCGTCTCGCTTCATCACGAGATATTTCTGAACATGTGTTCGGGGTCTCACCCGTGGTCGAGTGAGCCCAGGACACCTCATGCCCAACCGCGTTGACCCCATCGCCTTCCCCCCCGGCCTGGACACCACATTTCAGGGCGTGGCTGGACGCCTCATGGCCGGGCTGGTGGAGCGCGGGGTGGTCAGCGACGAGACGCCGGGCAGCGTGGCGCGCACGCTGGTCGAGACCTTCGCCCGCGAGGTCGCCACCTTCTACGAGGTGCTCTCCCGCGCGCACGCCGCCGGCTACCTGGAGACCGCCGACGGCGAGGCCCTCGATCAGGTCGTGGCGCTGCTGGGGCTCACCCGCGCCCGCGCCGGGCGCCTGGCCGGGCAGGTGAGCTTCTCGCGCCTCACGCCCGCCGACGCCGCCATCGCCATCCCCGCCGGCCTGCGCGTCACGGGCCGGACGCCCGACGGGAGGCCGCTGCCCGTCTTCGAGGTCAGCGCCGACACCGAGCTCCCGAAGGGCGGTCGCAGCGTGCTGGTGGAGGTGGCGGAGGCCCCCGACCAGGACACGCGCGCCGTCCCCAACCTGGAGGCCGGCAGCCTCACCATCCTCCCGCGACCCCTGCTGGGGGTGGAGTCCGTCAGCAACCCGAGGCCGATCACCCGCGCGGGCGTGGACGAGAGCGACGAGGCCCTGCGGGCGAGGGCGCGCGTGGCCCTGCGCGTGGGCGAGCGCAGCACGGCCGAGGCCCTGGAGGCCGCCGCGCGGGAGGCCGGCGCCCAGCAGGTCAGCGTCGAGGAGCCCGCCGGCGGGGCGCCGGGGCGCGTCATCGTGCGCGTGGCCGACCCCGACTTCGCCGGCGACCGGGCGCGGGTGGAGCGCGTGCGCGCCGCCCTGGACCGGGCGCGGGCGGCGGGCGTGCGCGTGGAGCTGGACCTGCTGCGGGCCGTGCGCTTCCAGCCCGTCCTGGAGATCACGCTGGAGGATCCCGCGCTGCCCGAGGCCGAGGAGCGCCGGATCTCCGCCGCGGTCTCGGCCGCGCTGGTGTCCGCCCTGGCCGCCCTCCCGCCCGGCAAGCCCGTGCTGCGCCGCAAGGTGGAGGGCGCCGCCCTCTCCGTGAGCGGGGTCTCCGCCGCGCGCCTGCTCGCCGAGACCACCACCCGCCCGCTGGACGACGAGGGCGAGCCCGGGGTCCCCGACGGGGACGCGCGCCTGCTGGCCGACGGCTCGGCCTGGCAGATCCGCGAGGGCGAGCGCGCCATCCTGGAGCCCGAGCGCTCCCCGCCCGTGATCCGCGTCCAGCGCCCGCCCGTGGCGCTCCTCTCGCTCACCGCGCGCACCTCGCCCAACGCGCTCTCGGCCGAGACCTGGCGCGGCACCGTGCGCGCCGCCCTCGCCGAGGCCTACGCCGCCCTGCCCGTCAGCGGCGCGGATCGGGCCTGGACCCTCTCGTCGCTGGTCAGCCTGCTCGGCGCGCGCGCCTTCGTCGTGGAGATCCGCGCGCTCCGCCTCCGCGTGGGCGAGGAGCTCACCGTCCGCGAGGCCGGCGACGATCGTCCCTTCGCGCTGGCCGAGGGCGCGGTCCTCGACTTCGGCGAGCTCATCGCCGTCACCGGGGCCGGCGCGTGAGCGCTCCCGCGCTGACCGCGCGCATGCTGGGCAGGCTCCCGCCCGCCTGGCAGGACGGCCCGCGCCTGCAGGGGCTCCTGGGCGCGCTGGCCGAGGAGCTGGCCCTGGCGGAGCGCGGCACCCTCGCCCTGCTGCGCTCGCGCCACTTCGCGCTGGCCCAGGCCTGGAGCCGGGAGGACCCCTCGCAGAGCGAGCTGGGCCGCCTGGGCGATCTGATGGGGCTACGGCCCGAAGAGGGCGAACTCCCCCGCGAATTCCGTCGCCGGCTCGGCCGCTTCCTGGCCATCCACCGCGACGGCCTCGGCACCCGCGACGCCCTGCTGCGCCTCGCCGCCCTGGTCTACCGCGCCGTGGACGAGCCCCGCCTGGAGACCGATCCGGTGAGCGGGCGCCGCGTCGCCATGTTTCAGGTGGAGAGCGGACGCGGCCGGCGCGAGGCCGTGCGGCTGGAGCTGGAGGACAACCCGGAGCGGCTGGAGCAGGCGGCGCTCACGCTGGGGGAGGGGGAGCGCCAGGAGCTCGAGCAGGGCGGGCTGGAGCCGGCCCTCCCCGAGATCCGCCTCGTCCCCGAGGGCGGCGACCTGCAGTTCCCCATGGTCCGGCTCGGGGCCCGCGGCGAGACCCTGCTCTACTCCGGCACGCTGGGGGAGGGGTCCGAGCTGCGCCTGCGCCACGAGCGCCCCGCCGAGCTCGACGGCCGCGTGGCGCCCGCGCCCGTGTTCACCCTGGGCGCCGGGGAGGACCCCGCCCAGGCGACCCCGGAGCGATGGCGGCCGGGGACCTGGATCCACGCGCTGGAGCACGGCCAGCATGCCCTGTCCTGGTCGAGGGCGGGGCGCACGCTGGTGGACGCGCTGCTCCTCCAGCAGGACGCGCAGGCGCTCAGCGGGGACGGCTGCTTCTTCGACGATCCAGCCGCGCGCTTCACCGAGCGGGCGGATCGCGGGCCCGGGGCGCGCTTCCTGGGTGGACGAAATCAAACACAAAACGAAAATGTTGTAAATGGCGATCAGGCCAGGATCTCCCTGGAGCTCCGCTGGGTGGGCCGCGAGCCCACCACCTTCGCCCTGCACATCCCCGCCCGCTACGTCCCCCCCCACCTGCTGCGCGCCGCCGATCCGCTGAACGCCCTGGCCCGTGCCCTCGCCGGCGCCCTGGCCTACGGTCGCGCGGCGGGCGTCCGCGCGCGGCTGATCGCCTCCCTGGCCCTGCCCTCCGACGAGGTGGTGCTGAGCGACGCCATGCGGCCGGGGGCCCACCTGCGCCTCCCCGAGCCCGCCTCACCCGAGGACCGGGTGGGGATGGCCGTCTCCGTGGCGCTCGGCGAGGTCCTGGCCGCCTCCGACCGGCTCAGCCAGGCCGGGCGCTGGGACGAGGCCGTGCTGAACTTCGCCTTCTTCGCCCCGCCGCGGGCCGACGCGATGTTCGGCGAGAGCCTGTTCGGGCGGGCGCGCCTGCAGGACGGCGGCGTGGGACCCTTCGGCGAGTCGCGCTTCGGGGCGCACCGCTTCGGCGAGGTCCCCGACGGCGTCTTCGGGCGCAGCCGCTTCAACGGGGCGGACCTCGGCGCGCGCTCGCTGCCGCGCCTGGGGCGCATGGTCCTGGAGCAGGACCGCTTCCCGCCGCTCCAGGGTCCCGCCCGGCTTCAGGAGGCGGGTCTGGACCTCACGACCCTCGGCGACGGCGCGGACATCGTCCTGGACCGCGCGCGCCTGGACCGCGCCGAGCTCGCGCAGGGCCGCCCGGCGGTGCTGAAGCGGGACGACGGCGGCCCCTACCGCTCGCGCCCGTCCAAGCTCGACGCCGTGGAGTTCCCCTCCTGGCCCCCGCTGGCCCTGGCCGAGGACGAGGCCACCGCGGGCGGTCGCCTGGATCAGCACAGCCTGGCCGAGGCCCCCTCGGCCCCGAACCCCTACGGACTCGAGCCGATCCGGTGGCGCCTGAGCGCCGCCCGCCTCGACGAGATCATCTTCACCTGAACCGCACGGATCACCCATGCCCGACCCCACCGGCCCGCTGCCCCGACCCTATCTGGATCGCAAGAACGGCGACCTGATCACCGCCGAGGACTGGAACGAGATCCAGCAGCTCGGGCGCGCTGAGCTCTACGGCCGCGCCGCCATCGCCCTGGAGGCCAGCCTGGCCGGGGTGGTGAGCCAGGTGGACGGGGCCTGGGTGGTCGTGGGCGACAAGACCCCGGCCGAGGGCTGGACGGCCCTCCCCGGCCTCACGGTGGAGCTGAAGCTGCCCTGGGACGCGGTCGTCCAGCTCCGGGCCCGCGGGCGCATCGACGCGGAGGTGGGCGTGGCCTTCTGGGTGGCGGAGCTCGCCGATCCCGAGCGCGAGTGCCCGGCCCGCGTCAGCCCCGGCCTCGCCCAGAAGGCGGAGGTCCTCGGCTACGGCGCCCTGCCCTGGGCCGAGCGCGTCGCCGCCTGGAGCGGCCTGATGAGCCCGCTGGCCGCCCCCGCCGACCTGAACCTGCGCACGCCCTGCGGCGCCAGCACCAGCCCCACGCTGCTGCTGCTGGACACGCTGTGGCTCCCGGCGGGCGCCTATGAGCTGAGCCTGCGCAGCTCGGGTGAGGGCACCCCCCGCAACATCGCGTTCACCGCCGTCTGCACACCCACTCTGGCCAGGAGCTGAGGGACACCATGAGCACCGACAGGACCAAACCCTACATCGAAGGCAAGGCCGGCGACCTGCTGACCGCCAGCATGTGGAACGCCGCCCAGGTGGCGGCGAAGCAGGACATCGCGGCCGAGGTCGCGGCGGCGGAGGCGCGGCTGAAGGACCAGATCGTCGCGGGCTCGGCGGAGCTGAAGACAGGCGCGCTAAAGGCGGACACGGGCAGCGTGGGCAAGCTGTCGGTGGGGGATCTGGAGATCACCGGCGGGGTGAAGATGGGGAGCGCCGGCGGGTGGGCGCCGAGGTTGTACGTCGCGACGATGAAGTATGGGGAGGGGAGCTTTTATGGGAACAATGGTCTGACCTGGTACAACAATGACAACAACCTTGGTCCCATCATCTACAACTCGAGCAACAACTCGACAGGGTACTGGGGGTGGGGCGGACCCGCGTTGAGCTTCACGCTCGGGTCCACGAGCGTGGTTCAGCTCGGCGCGCGCTGGACCTGGTGGATGAGCAGCAACGCCAGCTACTACCGCTGGGCGCAATTCATCATCACCTGTGGAGGGAAGTCCGCGCCGGTGCGCACCCACCCTGGCTGCTATGGGGGCGAGGCCAGCGCCAACTCCAACTACTCGCGGCCGTCGGACCCCAACGCCTCCAACTTCCTGACCGCGAGCACGGGCTGGCTGGACTACCACCACACCTACAATGCGAACTACAGCCGCTGGCCCATGGCGGGGCTCACGCATCAGGCGGTCTACAACAGCTACAACCAGACCAGCGTGAACAACATCCCCGTTCGGCACACGGAGATGATCGAGCTGCCCGCCGGGACCTTCACTGTCCACATGGGCTTCAGCGGCTACAACCAGTTCATCGGCAACCTCCAGCTCCAGGCCATGGTCTTCCCCGGCGGGAGCATGGGGTGAGCGCCGCCCCCTGGTCCCCCGCCCGCCCCGGCGATCCACTCACGGTGGAGGGGTGGGAGCGCCTGCAGACGGGCTTCCGCGAGGCGCTGGCGGCCCACCGCCACACCGGCGGGACCGACGGCGCGCGCCTGCGCGGCGAGGATCTGGTCCCGGGCAGCGCGTTGCGTGTCCAGAGCCTGGACCTCAGCGAGGGCGCGGCGATCGGTGGGCGGGACCTGGGGGAGTGGATGGCCGAGGCCGAGCGGGCGGCCTGGGAGGCGCTGCGGCCGCGGGTGGCGGAGAAGCTGCCGATGACGGGCGGGACCTTGAGCGGGGATCTGTCCGTGGGCGGGAGCCTGTCGGCGACCGGGCGCGTGAGCGTCGGCGGCCGGCTGGTGGTGGGGGGCGAGGAGGTGGTGCCGCGCGTGGGCGTGTTCGGGCGCTGGGAGCTGACGGTCTCCATGCCCAACCTGAAGCTGGTCCTGCCCCGCTCGGCGACCCTGCTGGGCCTCTGGCGGACCAGCCACAAGCTCTACGAGCCCTGCCAGGTGAGGCTCTTCCCCGGGCACGTCGACCCGGTCGGCGACGCCCTGTACACGCAGCCGGGGAGCGGCTGGTGGATCCTGCGCGGTCGGATCTTCAAGCCGGGGGATGGCCAGGCCTGGCACGACGACGCCCGGGTGCCGGCGGGGCCCTGGACGGCGGTGCTCTACGCTCCAGCCTCTGATCACCCCGCGCTCGTCCTGCTGGCGCTCTGGGGGAAGGGATGAGCGCGCCGACCGTCACCGTCCGGCCAGGCGCCTGGCTCTGCGCAGACGACTGGAACGAAGCTCAGGTCCGCGCGCTGGAGGCGCTCCGCGACCACGGGCACGCGTCCGGCAGCCTGGGCGGCGACAGCGTCGATCCCGCGGCGCGCATGCGGCTCGCGCAGGTCGAGGTTGACGAGCTCCGCCTGCGCAGGCGCGCGCTCGACGAGGCCATGGGCGAGCGGGTCGGGGAGGCGCCGACCGGTCGGGCCCTGGCCGAGCGTCTGCCCGTGGCGGGCGGCGCCGTGAGCGGGGACCTGGAGGTCCGTGGGGATCTGCACGTTCGCGGGGATCTGCGCGTGGGTGGGGAGCTGAGCCTGGGCGGCCAGACGCTGGCCGGAGAGCGCTCGACCGACGTGTTCCTGCTCTTCAGCCTGCCGGCGGAGGGATACACACCGGAGCACGGCGCGGAGATGATCAGCTCGCAGCCGGGCGTGCCGCTGAGCTGGATCCCCGCTTCCGGCAGGTTCCCCCCCTTCGATCTGCCCTGGCCCGCGACCGCGCTCCTCCTCTACCGCGTGCAGATCTACACCGGCGGCTACACCGCCTGGCCGGTCCAGCTGGACGTCGAGCTGCGTCGACGGCGCCCGGAGGACGGGGCCTGGGTGGCCGTCATGACGCTGCGGCCACCCCTGGACCAGAGCCGCCGCGTCGCGATCGAGGGCCAGGAGCTGATCCACCTCGAGGCTGGCACCTACAGCCTGCACTGCCGGTCCACCTATACGGCCGCCTTCCCCCGGGTCCTCGTGCTCGCCTTTCGGGAGCTCCGGTGAGGCCGGCGCCGCCGATCCCCCGCCAGCCCGGGGACCGCTTGCGGGCGGAGGACTGGAACCAGGCCCAGATCCGGCTGGAGGAGTCCATCGGCCAGCACAGGCACGCGCTCGGCGCGGAGGTCCTGGCCGCGGACGCCCGCGTGCGCGCTGCCCATCTCCAGGCCGACACCCTCACGGTGGCGGGCCAGCCCCTCTCGACAGCGCTCCAGAGGGCCGCGATCCGGGCGGGGGAGGCGGCGATCCCGCGCGCGCTGTCGATGGACGGTGGGACCGTGGACGGAGACCTCACCGTGCGAGGCGACCTGAAGGTCTCAGGCTCTCTGCGCGTGGACGGATCGCTGCACCTGGCCAGTGGGGACGCGCGCGGCGAGCAGGCCATCGCGCGTGGGCCAGAGCGCATCCTGTGCTCCGGCGCGCTGCCCCACCCCTCGCCGGTGGATCGCTTTGAGCCGAACCCATGGTACCGCGGCGCGTCGCCGGTGGTGATCTCCACGCTGACCCTGGCCACCTTCCACCTGCACGCGGTCCTGCAGGGGCCGGGTGTGCAGCCCCAGGCCCAGTCGCGCTGGCACGCGGCCGTGGCGCTCTTCCTCGGGCGAGGAGAGCAGCTCATGAACGAGGCGCGCATCGCAAAGGTGACCTTACGCCCCGCGATCCTCGACTACACGCCTGACGAGCGGGTGGAGATCGACACCTGCGGCACCAGCGCCTGGTACGTGCAGGATGTTCGCTGGATGTGGGCTGGGGACACGTCCGACTACTCGCGCTGCGCCTATGTCCACCACAAGACGCCCGACAGCACGACCCGCACCTTCCTTCTGGATCCGGGCGAGTGGCGCTGGGAGCTGCGCGCGGTGGCCTCGCCGGGGATCGAGGTGCTGGGTGGCATGCAGGTCCACCTCCTCCCCCTCCCCGAGGAGGCCCGATGAGCGCGCCCCGACCCTACCTCCGCCGCGCCCCGGTCGATCTCATCCAGGCCAGCGACTGGAACGAGGTGCAGCGCCGCTTCGAGCTCGAGCTCGCCGCGCACGACCACACCGGGGGCGAGCGCGGGGCGCAGCTTGGTGGAGAGAGCTTCGACCCCGACTCGACGCTCACGGCCCGCGCGGTGCACGTCCGCGACCGGATCACCGTGGGTGGTGTGGACCTCTCTGCCGATCCCACCGAGCTTCGCCCCGGCGAGACGCTCTCGACGCTGAAGGTCAGCGGCGACCTGCGGGTGCTCGGCAAGGCGCAGAGCCCGCCGCCGCCGGGCGCCTGGGGCGCGCGGACGGTGGTGTTGGAGGGCGCGCAGATCTCGGCTCCAGACGCGAACGGGTATATCCTCCAGCCGCTCGGGATCACCTTGGCCCCGCCGCTGCGTCTCGTCACGATCACGCTGAGCGTGCGGGGGCAGCCGGGCAGCTACCTGCACGTGTTTCGGTACGACGCCTCCAAGCCGGTGCGGGGACAGTCCGGGGAAGGCATCGACGGGCTGGGGGACTATCTGCGGGCGGACGGCCCCTTGGGGTGGCTCCGCCTGTCGGGCGTCCATGAGGTCAGCCCAGGTGGGGACGCGCTCTTCCTCTACGCTTCGAGCTGCCCCGTGCGGCCGGAGCGCGTCGTCGTGGAGATCGTCACCTTGGCGGGAGGCGCCCATGGCTGATCCTCTCCGCCACCGCGTCATGCCCGGAGACGGCATCACCCGCGCCGTGTGGCGGGAGGCTCAGGAGCTCCCGCGCGCCCGCGCCCAGGCCCACGCGCATGAGGGCGGGCTCCCGGCGCAGGCCCTGGACTCCGAGACCACGCTGCGCGTGCGCCACGCCGAGCTCGGCGCGCTCACCCTGGGTGGAAGGGAGCTCGAGGGGCGCACGGCGGCCACCCGGCTGAGCGGGGACCGCGTCCTGGACGGATCGCTCTCGGTCGAGGGGGCGCTGGAGGTTGGCGGGCGCCTCGAGGTGGGGAAGACGGTGTCGGCGAGCGGGGTCGTGCGCCTGAACGAGTACACGGTTGAATTCGGCGCCCTCCCCGACCGAAGCGCGTTCTACCTCGACACCAGCAGCGCGGGCAGCGGCTGCCTGCCCGCTGTTGGCGGTGGTAACGCCGAGACCATCGCCACGCTCAACCTGTCGCTGGAGCGGCCCTGCCGCGTGTGGGCGTTCACCCGCTTTCTGCGGGTCACCAGCCCCGCCCTGCGCCTCAACTGGCGCTGGGACTTCGACGACCGCCCCGCCGCCCTTCGCCCCGAGCTCCTGAGCGCCGCCGAGCACGCCGCCCTGGAAGCGGCCGAACCCCTGGCCCGCCTGGCCCTGCTCGCCCGGATCGGGGAGGCCCGCCCAGAGACGCGGCGGCTCCTGCCCGCGCGGACCGAGGGCAGGGACGCCGTGCCCGAGACCCTCCAGGCCTGGCTCATGCTGCCCGCGGGCAACAGCCGACTCACGCTGCAGGTGGAGCCCGGCACCTACCGGATCGGTCATGGGCACCTCCAGGTGATCTGTATCCCACTCGATGGAGGCGCGCGCTGATGGCCCTCCCCCCTGTCTACATGCCCCCGAGCTCGACCCTGGGCGCCGCCGACTTCGCCGAGCTGCAGGGTCGGCTCCGCCAGGCGGTCCACGCTCACGCCCACGACGGCGAGGACGCGCCGCGGATCTCCGCCTCCGCGCTGCCCCGGGACGCCGAGCTCCGCGTCGCCCGCCTCGACGTGGAGAGCGCCCGTGTCGGGGGGCGCGCGCTCGGCGGGAGCCAGGGCCTGCCCCGTGAGGTCCAGGTGGAGGGCTCGCTCACCATCACGGGCGATCTGTCCCTCTCGACGCCGCGCGTCCTGCCCCAGGACCCGGAGGTCCGCACGCTCACGGTCCGGTCGCGGCGCGCGCTGAGCGTGAGCTCGAACCAGATCTCCAGCATGGAGTGGATCTCCGTCCCCGAGCTCGCGATGTCGGTGACGCTGAAGCGCGCCGCGACCCTGCTCGTGACGGGCTGGCTGGGGGCCGCGGTCTGCGGGCGGACGCGGCTTTGCCTCACGCGCGGCGGGCCTGGGGTTTCGCTGCTGCGCCTCGCCACGGTCAGCTATTACCCCAGCCGCGAGAAGTTGGAGTCGTACCACGCCGGGTACGCCTCCTCCGAGCCCGACGTCGATTCCCGCCTCTTCTATGTCGAGTGGTGGCGCCCGCCCCTCGGCGGGAACCCCACCATCTGCCCCGTCGCCCTTCAACTCCCGCCCGGCGAGGTCCACCTCCAGCACGAGATCGTGCTCTACCACGGCGGCTACCACGGCCCCGGCCAGACCAGCCAGTGGCTCTCCAGCGGCGTCCCCGGCGACGGCACACTCACGGTCAACATCCTCTAACCCAATCCAAGAGGCCAACATGGCACAGACTCGAATCATCCCCGGCGTCTCCGTCAGCGTCGTCAAGGACGCCGTCGCCCCCCAGCTCAGCCCGGCCGGCGTGCTGGGGCTCATCGGCCTCGTGGAGAAGGAGGACGCCGAGCTCGGCCGCGCCGCCACCTGGCGCACCTTCGTCGACACCTACGGCGCGGGCAGCGCCCACAGCCTGCCCGAGGTCCGCCAGGCCCTGGAGAACTCCGTCACCGAGCTGGTGGTGGTGCCCGTGAGCGGCGGACAGCGCGCCAGCGTGGACATCGACCGGGAGAACGCCGGGACCACCGACGCCGCGGCGCTCAGCCTGGAGGCCCGCGCGCCCGGGACCTGGGCCAACGATCTGCGCGTGCGGATCCGGCACCGCGGGGCGGGCGAGGCGCGGACGGGCTTCGATCTGCTGGTCATCGGCCCCCGGGAAGAGGTGCTGGAGACGCATGCCAACCTCTCCATCCTGCCGGGGCTGCCGCGCTCGGTGGACGCGGTGCTGAGCGCCAGCTCCAGCCGGATCCGGGTCTCCAAGGTGGTCCACCCGGCCTTCGCCGCCATCGGCACGCTGACCGCGCTGGGGGGCAGCCCGCTCACCGTGCTGCAGCTCGGCGGGAGCGCCGCCGTCTCCATCCTCGCGGAGGGGACCGGGGAGGCGCCGTCCATCGCGCTGAGCCCCTTCGGCGCGCGCGGCGCCATGCTGCAGGTCGAGCGGGACGGGGTTCAGGAGGATTCGCGCCCCTTCCTCCTCCCGAAGCAGCGGAAGGAGGACGAGGAGCCGGCCGCCGACCAGAGCCTGAGCGCGCTGCTCTCCCTGCTCGATGAGCTCGGCCAGCCCGTCCTGGGCGGGCTCCCGGCGGAGGGCACCTACGCGCTCGCCGGGGGGGCGGACGCCACGGCGCAGCAGCTCGCGGACGCCCTCGGCGCGCTGGTGGACGAGCCGGACGTGGACATGGTGCTGGTCAGCCTGCCGCCTCGGGCCAGCGCCAAGGATCGCCGCAGCGTCTACAGCGCCGTCATCGGCCACTGCGAGGCCCAGAGCGGGGACGCCAAGGGCCGGATCGGCTTCGGCGAGGTCGGGCTGGGCGCGGGGGCGAAGGAGAGCGGCGAGCTGGCCAGCGGGCTGGTGAGCGACCGCTTCGCGCTGGTCTCGCCCCAGGGCGTGCTGGGCGCGGTGGCCGGGCGCGTGGGCAGCCTGCCCTACTTCCACTCGCCCACCTTCAAGGCCCTGGCCGGGGTCGCCGGGCTCAGCAAGCGCCTGGGCTTCGAGGACCAGCAGACCCTCCTGCGCGGCCAGGTGCTGCCCGTCGCTGAGGAGCGCGGGCGCGGCATCATCGTCGTGCGCGGCATCACCACCGACGGGGACCAGCTCTCCGTGCGCCGGGTCGCCGACCGCGCCGTCCGCGGCGTCAAGGCCATCGGCGATCTGTTCATCGGCCGCCTGAACGACCAGGACGGCCGCATGGCCCTGCGGCAGAAGCTCTACGAGATGCTGCTGCAGATGGAGAAGGACGGGGCCCTCGTCCCCAGCACGGACGGCAAGGACCCGGCGTTCAAGGTGAACGTCTTCTCCAGCCAGCTCGACTTCCAGCAGGGCGTGGTGCGCGTCGAGATCGCCGTCCGGCCCGTGCGCGCCATCGACTTCATCTACGCCACCCTCCGCGTCCAGGTCTGAGGAGCACCCCCATGCCCAGCATCTTCTCCGCGAATTCCAGCAAGGTCTCCATCGACGGGGCCGAGATCACCGGCCTCCACTCCATCGTCTTCCGCGTCGTCACCGAGCGCGAGGACATCCGGGCGGTGGGCAGCAACGAGCGCGTGGACGTCAGCTTCGGCCTGCGCGTCGTGCAGGGCGAGATCGCCGTGCGCAGCCACTCCAAGGAGCTGGACAAGCACCTGCTGGACCAGACCAGCTTCCAGGTCGTGGCCAGCCTGCGCAAGGACAAGGGGCTCGACCAGCCGGCCTCGCGCACCATCACCTTCATGAAGTGCTTCGCCGAGTCCAAGCGTCTGCAGATGGACGCGGGCGGCACCGCGCTCACCACCTACGCGTTCACCGCGACCAGCGTGACGGAGGAGTAGCGTGCTCTCTCTCCCCACCGCGCCTGCGCTCCAGCTCGATTTCGAGGGCTGGGACCGACCGCTCCGGGCCCATGGCCCGGCGGGGGAGGGCGTGCTCGCCCCCTGGACGCTGGGCAGGCACCTGCCCGTGCTGGGGGCGGTGGCGCGGGTGGGGGACGAGGCGCTGGAGCTGGACGAGGCCCTGCTGATCGACGCGGTGCTGGAAGCCTGCTGGCGAGGCCCCGATCTGGAAGGGCTGGACGAGCTGGCGCTGTGGTGGGCCGCGTCGCCCGGGGCGGCGCTGCCGGATCGAGAGGGGTGGCTGGAGCTCGGGCAGGGGCGCGTGCAGCTCCGCCCCTGGACCTTCCGGGAGCGCGCCCTGGCCCTGGCGCGCGCCACGGACGAGCACGGCCTGAACGTCGTCGAGTACATGACGTTACAGTTGGATGATTGCGTTGGGCGGGGAGGTCTCGTCTCCTGGCGGGACCTCCCCGCGGGCCCGGTGCTGGCCGCCCTGGTGGCCCTGCACCGGGCCCCGATCCTGCCCGCCGGCGTCGGCGCCCAGGTCCTGCGGGCCGCGCGCGCGCTGGGGTGCCTGCCCGGCGTGATCCTGGCGGCGCCGGCCGCCGAGATCGATCTGCTGCTGGGGCTGCTGGACGGGGAGGAGGCCCCGGCGCCTCGCCCGCTCCCGCGCGGGGCCGCTCCGCCCCTCTCGGCGCTGGCCAGCCAGCCCGACGCCGAGGTCATCCTGTTCGCGGAGGGCGACGCATGAGCCCGCGCGCGACGCTCCACGCCCGGATCCTGGCCCCCGTAGTGCAGGCCCTCGCGCTCGTGCCCCGGCGGGCGGGAGTGGGGAGCACACATAGTGACGGATATTATCCATTATCTATTTATCAGGAGGAGGAGCCTGCCATCTCGACGGCAGCGGTGGAGGCGGTGGAGCCGGTGGAGGCCGCGATCCCCGCGCCAGCGGCTCGTTCGGTGACACCGGGGGTGCCGGTGCTCCGCCGGCGCTCTGGGGCGGGCGTGGGGAGGATGGACAGGCGAGGGGAGGTGGAGCCCGAGATCTCCACGGGAGCGGGTGCCCTCGATCCAGCCCTTGTCCTCCAGGGTGAGGCTGGCCTTGCTCCTCCCCTTCTCGCTCCGGGAGAAGGGGAGGCTCAGGGCGGGACGAGGGAGGGTGGTGTGGTCCCACCGGTCCGGGTGGACGGCCGCCCAGAATCCCCTGCACCTCGGGCACCAGGCGAGGATGAACCGCCAAGACGCCAAGGGCGCCAAGAGCGCGCGTTCTCCTGGCGTCCTTGGCCTCTTGGTGGTTCGTCGTCTGTGGGTGTCCCGGGATCCGTCCATCTGCACGGGCGAAGCGCTACGGCCGCGGATTCGGTGGCACCGTTGGTGTCTGTTCAGGCCGGGGATCTTCCCTCATCCGCCCAAGCCGTTCTGGAGGACGGCCCTTCTCCCGACGTGAGAAGGGGAGCGCGCCTTGATGTTCCCCGTCTCCCTCCGGGAGAAGTTGGCGCGTCCATTGACTCTCCCCGTGTCCCCCCGGGAGAAGTTGGAGCGCGCCTTGATGTTCCCCGTCTCCCTCCAGGAGAAGTTGGCGCGTCCATTGATTCTCCCCTTCTCCCTCCGGGAGAAGGTGGCGCGCAGCGCCGGATGAGGGTCGTCGGCCTGGCCGCCAGAGTGGGATCTGTCCAAGCTGGTGTGGAGGACGGCCCGTCGCTCGAAAGGAGAAGTAGAGGGGAGGAGACAATTCCCCTCGAGGCGCTCAAAGGAGCTCGAGACCCAGCATCGCCGATGCCGACACCGATACCGATGCCGATGCCGACACCGATGCCGACACCGATGCCGATGCCGATGCCGATGCCGATGCCGATGCCGATGTCGATGTCGATACCGATACCGATACCGATGCCGTCAGCCTCACCAGATGACGCTCAGCGTGAGCCTGACCACAGACCAGGGGCCAGGACTCCTGCCACCCCTGCGGATGTGTCCACCTCACCCTCAACCTCCACGCCAAAGGTGACTCCCCAGGCGAAGGCGTCACCCATTGCAGAGTTGTCGCCATCACCACCGCCACCGCCTCCCTCTCCCTCTCCCTCCCAGACCCTCTTGATTCCACCAGGCTCCCTCTCCCTCCCGCCCCCCCCTCCTCCACACACGAGCCTGGATCCCCACGACCCCGATCTCACCGACGCCCTCCTCGACGCCCTCACCGAGCGGCTCCGGGCCGAGGTCCGCGCGGAAGGAGTCGAGGTGTAACATGCGATACACGCCGACAGGCCGCGTCAGCGCTGGAGACTCAACCTGGTCCACCCAGCCCGAGGAGGGGGAGGGACTGCTCTGCTCCGTGCGGACGCGGCGCGGGATGGACGGGTCGGTGGGTGAGGCGCGCCTGGTGCTGCACCCGACCGGGCCAGCGGCGCCCAGTCCGGGGGAGGCGATTCAACTCTCACTGGATCTCGGCGAAGGTGAGGTGACCGTGTTCTCCGGCGAGGTCGCCGAGGTGGGCTGTGAGGTCGCCGGCCTCCGTGTTCTGGCGGTGGACGCCCTGTCCCGGCTGGCCTGCGCGGAGGTCGAGGGGGTCTGGGAGGAGCAGAGCGTCGGGGCCATCGTCGCCGACCTGCTCTCCCAGGTGGGCGCCGAGGAGGGCGAGCTGGAGGAGGGCCCCTCCCTCCCCCGCGTCACCCTGCACGCCGGCCCGCGCGCCCTGCGCCACGCCCGCGACCTGGCGGCGCGCGCGGGGATGGACCTGTGGACCGACGGAGAGGGGAAGATCATCCTCCGCTCTCCGAAGACCCCGGGGGCGGAGCACGCGCTGGAGTGGGGAGAGGGACTGCTGTCAGTGCGCCTGGGCCAGACGGGCGCGAGCCCGGACGGCTGGACCGTCTTCGGCGAGGGGGCCGCCAGCGGGAGCGGAGCGGAGAAGGCGCACTGGCTGCCGACGAAGCTGGACGGCGCGCGCTCAGAGGCCGCCGTGAGCGCTGAGGGCGTGAAGCTCTCCGCCAAGACCGGCGAGAAGGGCGAGCGCCCGCGGCGCGTCGTCGACGGCGCGCTGCGCAGCGGGGAGCTCGTGGAGTCCGTGGCGAAGGCCCTGGCGGAGGCCCGCGCGGCCCGCCCGGTGCTGGGCAGCCTCGAGCTGATGGGGCGCCCCGAGATCGAGCCCGGGGATCTCGTCACCCTCTCCGGCCTCCCCGAGGGGCACGCCGCCGCCGCCTACGCCGCCGATCCGCTCCGCGTGCGGGTCGTCTCCCACCACCTCGACGCGCGCGGCGGGCTGCGCTCGCGCCTGGAGATCGGATGAGCGTGCGCATCGGCAAGGTCGAGCTGCGCGCGACCCGCGGCCTGCGGTCGGGGGAGGCGCGCCGTCGCGTCGTCCAGGGCGCGCCGGGGCAGCAGGGGGCGGTCGCGCAGGAGCTGGGCAGTGAGCCCACCTGGTTCGTGGTGGAGGGCGCCCTCTTCGGGCCGGAGGCCGCCGCCGACCTGGAGACCCTGCGAGCCGCCTGGCAGAAGGGCGAGCCGCAGGCGCTCGCCGCCGAGATCGCCAGCGGCACCACCGTCACCGAGGTCGTCATCGAGGATCTGGCCGTCGACCAGCGCGCGGGCACGAAGGACCGCTTCGACCTCGTGTTACGGCTGCGCGAGCACACCGCGCCGCCCGAGAAGAAGGGGGCGGGCCTCGCCGCCGTGGGCGGCGGCGTGATGAAGGACGCCGGCCGCTGGATGAAGGTGGCGGGCGCTGTCCTGCGCGTCGTCCAGGATCCGAGCCGCCTGGGCGCCGAGCTGCTGGAGAACCCTGAGCTGCTCGAGCTGCTGGGCATGGACGAGCTCGCCGACGCCATCCTCGACAAGCTCGACGAGCTGCTGCCCGAGGAGCTGAGCAGCATCCTGCGCGCCGTGCGCCACATGGATCCGAAGAAGGCGCTCGAGCTGGCCGAGAAGATCGCGACCTCGGACAGCTTCGAGGACTTCCTGCGCAAGGGCGGGCTCGGCGCCGTCCAGGAGCTCGGGCGCTCCCTCGGGCTCGACCCGAAGGCGCTGCCGCCCTGGGCGCAGGAGCTCACGGGCGCGGCGGCGGCGGGCATCGCCCTGGCCGCGGACCCCCGCCTGATCGACGACCTGCAGACGCTGGCGCGGAGCGCGCAGAAGCTGGCCCGCGCCCTGGCGAAGCCCGACGCCCTGCTGCCTGGAGGCGCCCCGTGAGCACGCTGAGCACCCTCATCCTGGAGGCCCGCGCCATGGTGATGGCGGGGGTCCGCGCGCTCAAGAACCCGAACCTGTCCTCGCTCGTGCGTCTGGGCGCTCAGGCGGGCGGACTCGCCGACCAGCTCAACGCCATCCTGGACATGCTGGGCGAGTGCTTCACCGCCATCTCCAAGGCGCTACAAGCCCTGGTGGAGCCGCTGCGGCAGGCGCGCCTGGTCGTCGCGGTGTCCAACGTGGCGGGCCCGCTCATGGGGGGGCTCGCCGCCGCGCTGGGGGCCCTTGGGACGCAGCTCGGGCGCCTGATCCCGGCGATCCAGCCGCCGAAGCAGGTCCAGGACGCCCTGGCCTCGGTGAGCGGGCTCCTCGATCGCGCCGCCGCCTGGGCGAAGGATGAGCTGCCCCTGCCCGAGGAGGTGACGGCGCTGGCGGTCAACATCGGCAAGGACCTGATCGAGGCGCTCAACAACCTGCGCCCGTCGAAGCCCACGCAGCTCGCGCTGCCCGCCGGGTGGCCCTGATGGCCGGGCTCCCCCAGGAGAGGCGCCCCTTCGTGCAGCTCGCGCGCGGCTGCGAGGAGTGCCTGCGCCGGCTCCAGCCGGGGACGCCGGGCCAGCCCTCGGCGGGGGACGATCTGGCGAGCCTGGCCCTGAGCCGAGGGCCCCTCTCGCAGCTGGGCCGCGGCCTGCTCTCCGCGCAGCGCGACGCGCTCGCCTGGATTCAGGGGGCCATCGAGACCCTGCTCCCGGTCCTGGAGCAGGCGGACGGCGTGCTGGCCTTCGCCGGGCTGGCGACCGCGGTGGTCGACGGCGGCGTTCACGCCAGCGCGGCCATCGCCAGCCTGGGCAAGGAGCTGGTGGACGGGCAGCCCGCGGAGCTGCTCGACCGCTTCCAGTCGCTGTGGGCCCCGCTCTACGGCAGCTTCCGGTCCTTCGAGTCCGACGCCACCCTCCTGCCCCCGCCCGAGGACCTGGAGATCGCCCGCGCCGCGCTCCAGGCCCTGCTGGCGGAGCGGCCGCCCGCGGGCCAGCGCAGCCTGAGCAGCCTGCTGGCCGGGTGGCCCCCATGAGCGCGCTCACCGCCACCCTCCGCGCGCTCATCCGCGACGAGCTGCGCGCGCTTCGCCTCGGTGATATCGCCGTTGTAACATCCGTGTTCCCGCACAAGGAGGGCGACGCGCACAACTACGAGCTCAGCGTGCGCCTGCGCGAGAGCGAGCTGGAGCTCCGTCAGGTCCCCATGTGCACGCCGCACCTGGGCATGGCCAGCGTCCCCGCCGTGGGCGAGCTGGTCCTGGTCACCTACGTCGGCGGGGACGGGCAGCGCCCGGTGATCGTGGGGCGGCTCTACAGCGACGAGCACGCGCCCCCCGAGCACGCGGAGAAGGAGTGGGTGGTCCAGAGCCCGCTGGGGGCCGAGACCTCCATCCGGCTGGACAAGGAGGGCGCCATCGTCTGCACCGCGGGCGGCACGACGCTGACGCTGAAGAAGGACGGCGACGTGCTGATCAAGGGCGGCGGAGCCGTGAACATCGAGGTGGACGGGGCGGTCTCGCTCAAGTGCTCGGACGCGAAGGTGGACGCCTCGGGGAACGTGGAGATCAAGGGTGCTCAGGTAAAACTAAACTAAATCGTAAAGGTGTGAGATGGCGACGACAGCTGCTGGCATGAAGACCGATCTGGCGGTCCGCTTCCACGCGGACGGGGTCGTGGACCTGGATCTGTCCATCGCGGATCTGGGCCGGGTCTCCGAGCTGGACAACCTCGTCCAGGCCCTGCAGCTCCGCCTGCTCACCCCCGAGGGCGCGCTCTCCGAGCTCGGACACCCGCGCTACGGCAGCCGCCTGGGGACGCTGATCGGTGAGCCGGCCGATCGCGAGAACATCGAGCTGTTACGTCGATATACGCGAAAGGCGATCCTCCGCGACCCACGGGTCGCCGAGGTGCTGGAGGTCCGCGCGCGGCTGGCCGGGCCCGGCGTCGTGGAGATCGAGGCCCGCGTCCGCGCCGCGGGCGGGGGCGAGGCCACCGTGCGGGTGGGCGTGGATCTGAACTGAACACGAGGTGTAACATGGCGTTTCAGGATGGAATCGGGCTGGCGGGCAGGGTGGAGATCACCCTGATCGACGCTCTCGGGCGGGTCGTCCAGACGCGGCGGCACGACAACCTCGTCACGCTGCAGGGCCGCGAGCTCATGGCGCGCTGCCTGTCGGGGCTGGCGACGCTGGGCGGGCGCCTGGAGATGGCGATCGGGTCGGGCAGCGCGCAGCAGACCCTGGAAGACAAGGCGTTACAACAGGAGACCGCGCGGGTCACGGCGGCCAGCCCGGAGCTGATGGTCCTGGGGGAGGGCAACGCCCGGCGCAGCGCGGTGCGCGTCCGCGCCAGCTTCCCTGCCTCCGCCGGGAGCTCCGAGGGCATCACCGAGGCCGGCATCTGGGTGGAGCAGGTCGGCGGCCCGCCCGTGCTCTTCAACCGCACCACCTTCCCCGTCATCACGCGCAGCGAGCACCTCGAGCTCTCGCTGAGCTGGGAAGTGCTCTTCTGAGGAGGCGCCGTGCTGGCTCGCCTGGAGCGCATGCTGGGTTCTCTGCTCTCTCCGCCGGAGGAGGAGCTGCGGCTCGTGCTCGGCCCGGGGGCCTCGGGTGAGCTGCCGGAGCTGCGCGTCGAGGCGCGGCGTTGGAGGCTGGATCGGGCGCGCATGCAGCGCGAGCCGGCCCGCTTTCGGGCCCGCGTGCGCGGGGAGGGCTCAGGCCAGGGCTGGACCGTGGCGGTGCCCGAGGGCGCCACGCTCCGGGAGCTGGAGGACGAGGAGGGCCGCCGGCCGCGGATCGGGCAGGACGCCCACGTCGAGCGGGTGGGCGGCGAGGCGCGGGTCTGGCTGCGGCGCCCGGTCGAGGAGCTCTACGCGCTGCTGGAGGGCGCCTTGGCCGAGGGACAGGCGGAGCGCGCGCCCTTCGCCGCCGAGCTCTTCCTGCGCGCGCGCGCCACGACCTCCGGGCAGGCGGATCAGATCCTCGAGCGGGCCCAGACCCGCCTCCTGCTCAGCCTGCCCGCTGAGCGGGCCCTGATCGTGGATGGCGGCCTGATCTCGACGGACCTGCCCGACGAGGGCGCGACGCTGCGCCTGCTGGACGTGGTGGCCGCGCTCTCCGGAGGCCGCCGGGCCGCGGTCTCCTTTGGCGGGCTGGAGGCGGAGCTGCGCCTGCGCCTGAGCGGGGAGCTGGAGATCTGGGCGGCGCGCGGGGAGGCGGAGCAGCCCGGGAGGATCCGGGAGATCGGGGCGGAGCTGCGCGCCGGGCTGGTGCTGGACGAGGCCCCGCTCAAGGGCCGCGCCCGCTCGCGCGAGGCGGAGGAGCCGGCGCCCGCGGAGCCGACGCCCGCGGAGCCCACGCCCTCAGAGCCGACGCCCGCGGAGCCGACGGGTCCAGATCCACTCCTGGTGGAGCGCGAGGCGAGGCGCACCCTCATCCTCGGCCTCCTCGACGAGATCCGCGGGGTGGCCGCCACGGTCGACGCGCTGCTGGGAGACGGCCGGGGCGAGCTCGCCGCGGCGGTGGCCTCCCAGGGCGCTCTGAGCACCCGCGCCCAGGAGATCGAGAAGATCTGCGCCTCGGCGCTGGCGATCAGCGGATCCGAGGAGGCGCTGGCCGCGGCGAGGGGCGCGAGCGCCGGGGCCGAGGAGCTCGCCGGCCTGTTCGGCGCGGCGGTCCTGCCCGCGAGCGAGGGCGTCTCCGCCCTGGAGGAGGCCGCGCGCGGCCTTCGGGCCTGTCTGGACGAGGCGGACGCCGCGCTGACGGAGCTGGACACCGCTCGGGCCGAGCGCGCCCGGGCCAACGCGGAGGCCCCGCTCCAATCGGCGGAGGCCGCGCGGACGGCGGTCGGTCGGGCGCTGACCACGCTCTCGGAGCTGGGGGCGCGCGCAGATCAGCTCGAGGTGGAGGCCACCGCGGCCCAGGCCCTCTCCGCCAGCACCCGCAGGGCCCGCGCGCGGCCCATGGATCGCTGGGCGCTCTCGCAGCTCTACAACGTCGGCAGCACGACGGAGACCGCCATCAAGGCGAAGATCCCGGACATCGGCACGCTCCGGGACCTGAGCCAGACCGCCTTCGACGAGGCCATCGCCGGGCTCTCCACCAGCGTCAAGACCACCCTCAGCAGCCGTCGGAGGGAGCTGGTCGCGCTGGCGGCCGTGGGCCCCGATCTCGCGCTGCCCGCCACGCTGGACGCCGTCGCCCTCAAGAGCCTCGCCGACCAGTCGCGCGCCGGCGCGCTCTCCGAGGCGCCCGAGGGCCCCTGCGTGAGCGTGAGCGCCTGGTACGACCTGCTGATCGGCCCGACCAGCCAGGGGCCCGTGAAGGCCAGCTGGCTCCAGAGCGCGTCCGTGACCCTGGCCTCCACCCACTGGCCGAGGAGCTGAGCCATGCGCGTCCCCGACTCCCCGCCGCGCCTCCAGGGCTCCGTGGACAACCCGCTGGAGCCGCTGGCCTGGATGCTGTTTCAGATCCGGGCCTCGCTGGAGGACGCCCCGGACGGGCGATCGCCGCGCTGGGTGCGGGTCGCGAAGGCGCGGCGCTATCGCGACCGTGAGCCCTACGGGAAGGTGATGGCGGGCGCGGTGGGCGTCTTCGTGGACTTCATCGCGGGTATCCACCAGCTCGCGCTGCAGCTCGAGGCCCTCCTGCTGCACGTCGATCCACCCAAGGCGGTGATCGAGCTGCTGCTGGAGGCGGCGCAGGCGATGACCGACCCGCAGGTGGCCGGCGCGCTGGCCACGCTCACCGGCCAGCAGAGCGTGGTGGACAGCTTCGCCAGCGCCCGATCCACGCTCGCGGTCCCGGAGCGCTGGCTGGGCTTCGTCCCCGAGCCGGTGGACGTGCAGCGCCTGGGGCGGGAGCTCTTCGAGCTGCTCCACATCGGCCTCCGCGCGGGCAGGCCTACGGTGGACATCAGCAGCACGGGGCGGGTGCGGCTGCTGGCCTGGGCCTTCGGCCACCCGATCCGCGTCTGGCACGCGCCGAAGGGCGGTGACTTCTCGGCGTTACAGATTCGTTACCTCGGGATGCGGCGCCTGGCGCTCCGCGACGCGGGGAGCGCGGAGGTCCTGGCGACCTGGCCCGTGGGAGACCCGAGCGGGCTCGAGCTGCTCCGGGAGGATCTGTCGAAGGGGCCGGATCTCGGGGAGCTCCAGCAAACACTAGATCAACTAGGTTATCGCGAGCCCGCCCTCACGCCGGGCCCGGGGCTCCCCGAGGGCGCCGCGGAGCGCCTCCTGCGCTTCCAGCTCATCAACGACCTCGACCCCAGCGGGGCGCTGGACCGGGACACGCTCCACCGCCTGTTGAACCTGGACGCCAGCGAGCGCAACATCTGCCGCGCGCGGCCCTTCTCCGACGCGCGCTGGCGCCTGGTCCCCACGCTGACGCTGCCCGTCCCGCCGCGACCCGAGGACTCGAAGCCCACGCCCACGCTGCCGGCGCTCCCCAGGAGCGGGCTTGTAACGCTGGTGAACCCGGACGCCGATCACCCCGAGGACGAGGGCATCGCGATCGACCCGGCGACAGGGAAGGCCCTCCCCACGGGGCAGAAGGAGCCGCGCGCCTGGTACGCCTGCGGGGCGGAGGTCCCGGCGGGGTCCGAGCGTGCGAAGTTCAAGGACGGTATCCAGCAGGGGTGGATACGGCACCGGGAGGGAGACCTGATCCTGCCCGAGGGCGAGGTGGCCCGCGTCGACGGCGCCTTCGTCGCGTTGGAGAGGCGCCCGGCTACGAAGACGGGGCTGGAGGGCGGGGCGCTGAGCGAGGGCCAGAGCCGGAGCGGGCGCTTCTTCTTCTCCGCGCGCGAGGTGGAGCCCTGGCGCTCCGGGCGGACGGGCACTCCGCGCAAGGACGCGATCACGCAGAGGCTCACGCCGCGCGGGACGATCTCCGGGATGTACCAGTGGGCGCTGGTGGAGGCCGAGGTCGCCGCGGCGAAGGCGGCGGGGGAGCGCCTCATGTTTCAGGCGAGCTGCGCCCGGCGCTCGTTGTTCAAGGAGGTGGGGGCGGGGCAGCTCCCCGATCAGGGGCGCATCTTCCTGGGGCTGGCGCGTAACGCCGTGTTTCAAGGGGATGGGCGCCTGGCCTCACGGCTCAAGCCGGAGCTGGTGGAGGGATGGTACGCCTGGTCGGGCTGGTGGCCGCGCAGCCTGCAGCGCGATCTGGCGGCGGAGTCGGGGCCGCGGGCCCTGGGGCAGGACTGGGTCACGGTGGCCACGCCCCCGCTGTGCGCCCCGGACGACGTCGTCGCCATCGTGATCGGGCTGTACGGCAAGCACATGCTCAACTACGACACGGACGCCTACTTTGATGATGTGCAGGTGCGCTGGTGGCGGGTCGCCGTCCCGGAGCCGCGGGAGAAGCCCCGGGACGGGGCTGGCTACCGCGAGGGCGAGATCACGGAAGGGGCACCCTGATGCCCGCCGCTCCTCCCCTGGACCAGAGCCGCTTCCAGAGCCTGCTCGACCCGCTCTCCTGGCTGCTGCTCCGCCTCGCCGCCGCGCTGGACGAGGGCCCGCCCGCGCGCCCGCCGCGCTGGGTGCGAATCGCCGCCGCGCGCGAGCACGACAAGGGATCGGCGGCGAGAAACATCGCTGAAGCAGGCGTTACAGCATGGATTGAGCTCGTGTCCTCTGTCCACGAGCTGGCCATGGACCTCCTCGAGGCCACCGACCCCTACACCATGGCCCACCAGGACTTCATCCAGACCCTGGGGCGCATGCGTCAGGGCCTGCGCAGCCCGGATCTCGCCCTGCTGCGCAGCCTGCTGCCCGCGGTGGGGCCAGTCATCGAGGGCATCGACGACGTGCTGGAGGCGCTGGTCACGGGGGTCGATCTGATCCCGGACGCCGACGACGCTCGCGTGCTCGGTCAGCAGGTCTTCGCGCTCGTCAGCGTCCGGCCGACCCCGCACCCGGGCGTGTTCATCCCAGGGTGGATCCCGCCCGCGGTGGATCTCGAGCGCACCGGGCGCCTGAGGCTGCTGTCCTGGGCCTTCGATCTGCCCTGGCCGGTGCGCGGGCTCGGGGACGCCCGCCAGCCCGAGGGGCGCCAGGTGGCCGTGGGACGGCTGGGGAGCCGCTGGCTCTCGGAGGTCCCCGACGCCGAGCAGGCGCCCTACGCGCGGGCGCTCTGGGTGGACGGCGCCATCCTGGGCGCCCGCAGCGTCCCCGTCTACGAGCTCTTCTTCACTGAGGCCGAGCCCGAGTCTCCGCGGCGCGCGGCGGATCTGCTGGGCCTGAACGCCCTGCTGGTGAGCCTGGGCTATCTGCCGGCGGGGATGGAGGAGCGGCTCCGCGGGACCTGGAACGAGGGGCTGTCTGACGCGATCGAAGCGTTTCAGGCTCGGAATGGGCTCGTTCGCACGCGGAGCCTGGACCCGGCCACGCTGGCGCGGCTGATGCACCTGGACCTGGACGCGATGTCGGCGCGGCGGGCGCTGCCGCAGAGCGCTGGGGTCGCGACGGCGAGCGAGGGAGAGGCGACGGAGGGCGGCGCGCTCGCCCTGGTGAACGCCGACGCCAACGACCCCGCGCGGGAGGGCATCGTCCCCGAGCAGAGCCCGGTGCCGCCCCAGGACGCCTCCCGGGCGCAGCTCGAGGCGCTCACCAGCTATCGCTGGTACCGCTGTGGACAGCGACCCTCGGGCGGGAAGCTCAGCTTTGCTCCGGGCGTGTCGCGCGGGTGGATCCAGCACGACGGGGAGTCGGACCCCTGCGGGGAGGGGAGGCTGTTGCCCGGCTTCACCGCCCTGGAGCGGCGCGCGCTCCGCCCCGACGGCGTCCATGACGGCGGCGTCCGCAGCGAGGGGGGCACGCCCGACGGCCCCTTCTTCTTCTGCGCGCGGCACCAGGCTCCCTCCATCGCCGGCCGCCAGGGGGCCTCGCCCGCGCCGCTCTGGGAGCCCGCTCGCCTGGAGAGGGGCGCGCTGGTCGGGATCTACCAGTGGGCGGACCTCAGCCTGCTCCCCGCGCCGCTGCTGCCGGGCGACGTCCTGGTCCTGCGGGCCAGGGCCCGGATGCGCGCCCTCGTTCCACCCCAGGGCGATGTCCCCCGCGGCCGGCTGGTGCTGGCTCAGTACGATCGCGCGCGCTGGGAGAAGGAGCTCTACGGCACCGTCTTCGACCCGAAGGCCGTGGTGGGCGAGCCAGCCAGCTCGGGCTGGTGGCCGGATGACGCGGCGGTGAGGCGTCAGCGGGCGCTGCGGGAGCGCGGGCCGGCGGGCTGGGGCGTCGCGGCCTCGGAGTGGGTGTGGCAGGAGGTGCGGCTGGAGATCGCGGCGGGAGAGGCCCTGGGGGCGCTGTACCTGGGGCTGCACGGCTGGAGCCCTGGCGGTGAGGACGTCGGCATCCTTTTTGATCTCGTGGAGCTGAGCTGGACGGGCGCAGCGCCGCGGTCCGCCCTGCAGGAGACGGAGTGATCCCATGACCGCTGTACAGGATCTCGGACGCGGCGCCGGTGGGGGCAGCCGACAGGCTGGGGCCTCGGGCGCCGACGCAGGCTCGACCGGCGAGGGGTACGTGGTCATCGAGCTCGACATCGACGTCAGCGGCATCGAGACCGCCGACGACCTGAAGCTCGCCATCTGGCGCGCTTATCTCGGCCGGGAGCCGACGGCGCAGGAGCTGGCCAGCAAGCGGGTAGAGTACTTCGACGAGGACGAGCTGCGGAAGGCGAAGGCCAGGAGGCCCCCGCGCGCGAAGGTCGATTTTCAGACGGACGTGCGCCGCTTGAGCCGCGAGGAGGAGAAGCGGGCCGCCGAGGCGATGAAGAAGCTCGATCCGAACGACCAGTCGGCCATACGCGAGGCCGCGAGGCGCGAGGCCAGAGGTCGAGGCGGCGGCGGTAGCGGAGGTGGGGGCGCGGCGGCCAGCAAGATTGAGGAGGCGCTGACCCTACGCTACGCGGCGCAGGTCGTACAGTTCAATCAGCTACCCAGACACCTTCGGGACTTCCTGAGCTCAGAGCACGCGCCGCCCATGTCGATGGAGGAGCTGCAGGGCGCGTTGATGCTCGCCTATGCGCTGTACAACGTCTCGCCGGAGTCGCTCGAGGCGATGCGGTCGAGGGCTCAAGGTCGGGCCCGTAGCTGGCTCGAGCTCTCGCTGAGCGTGCAGAAATTCCTTCAGGAGGACGCCGCGCGGACCGCCGAAGACCAGATGCGGTCTTCCCTGCGCCTGAAGCTGAGCGGGTTGGAGCCGATCTTCAAGCAGTATGTTGACTGGCGAGAGGCCTTTGGCAATTTCAAGGAGGTGCTCAAGGAGAGCCTTGGGTGCAGCGTGTTCCTCTCGTCCTACGGTGCCGCGATGCGCGCCGCCGGCCAGATCACGAGTGACGGGACGAAAGAGCAGGACAAGCTCTGCTATGACAGGTGTGCGGACGCGTTCATCGCCGATGTCGGGCTGCTCAGGGCCTCTCTGCTCCGCGAGCTGTGCACCCTCGCCAACGTGCTGTTGGACAAGCTTGGACACCGGCTGTTCGAGGAGGAGGAGAAGCTCGGGGATCTGAGCTATCTGGCTGGGCTCGCGGGGCGTGAGGAGCGCAGGATCGCCAGCCAGCTGCTCGAAGAGGCCGACCTGGGGAAGACCGCGGACGGACAGCGGATCTTCTCGGACCTGGAGCGGAAGACGAGGCGAAGCGAGGCAGGATGGAAGGTGGGCTCGGTGTACCGCGACTTCTCGTTCTTCCTCGTGGGCGGGGAGGCCCAGGAGGCCTGTTCGGGGACTTACAGGAGCCTCGCCGAGGCGGACTCGGGCGAGGCGGCGAGGTCGGTCCTCAAGGGGGAGATCGAATTTCGGCGAGACAAGATCAAGGACGCCCGAGAACAGCTGAAGAAGGAGCCTGAGAGTGCCTTGAAGCAAGAGAAGCTCATGGGTCGCTTTCGTGAGCTCCAAGACATCAAGCCCGGCTCGATGTCGGATCAGATCCTGGAGGACGCCCATCTTCATCTGAAGATCAAAGGAGCGCTCTGGGATGCCTTTGAAGCGGCCATCGGGTTCGCGCTCACCCTCGTCGCGTCCGCCTCGGGTGTCGGTCTGGTCGCCGTGGCCGCGGGCCTCGGATCGGCCTCCCTCGGCGTGTACGGAGCCTACGACGCCGTGGATCGGTTTCAGGTCGAGAGGGCCATGTTCGTGACGGGCCTGTCTGGCGAAGATCCATCTCTGGTGTGGGTCGTGGTGGCCATCCTCAGCGCGGGGAAGGATGTTCATGACCTGGGCGAGGCGCTCGGGGCCCTGAAGTCGCTCTCCAAGGCCCTCGTGCAGACAGGTGATGTCGAGACGTACTGTTCGGCCGTGGACGGTCTCGTGCGGACGAAGGCGCTGGACGCGAAGACCGGGCGAGCGCTCCAGGAGGGGGCGAGACACAGGGTCGAGGCGCAGGCGGGGGCTCGGGGCCTGCTTGGACGCGCCTCCGCCTCCTCGGGGGGCGCGCGCGGCGCGGCGAGCGCCCTGGAGGACGAGAGGGGGCTGGCCGCGCTGGTGAGCCTCGCTCTCGACGCGCGAGAGGGTGGGGTTCGCAACGCGGAGTCCTTCCTCGCGCATCTGGGCAGCTTGAACGCCCTGCCCGGGGGCAAGCTCAGCGCGGAGGCGAAGGATCTCGTGCAGCGGGCCTGGACCCGGGCTGAGCAGCTCCGCCTCACCGGCAGCGTCAACCTCCGGGCCTTGCCAGCGAGCGTGCAGAAGACGCTGAGAGCCAGCAAGGTCGATGTCGAGAGCGTGGGGAGGAGGGCGCGAGCGCTGGGGATGAGCGAGGAGGAGACGCGGCGCTTTCTCACGCAGTGGGCTGAGGGCGGCGGGGACGTGTCGAAGCTCGATGATGAGCTCCGCGCGTTCGCCAGGCGCGCGGCCGACCCTCCAACGCCGCCAGGGGCGCCCGCTACGCCGTTGCCGCCAAAAAAGGCGCCCGCGAAGGTCACGCTCGCTGAGCTGGGCCAGAAGAAGGGCGTCGGCGAAGAGGCACGTCGCGGGCTCGCCATCCTGGACGAGCGCTCGCTGCAGACGATGGGGAAGAGCTCAGGCGAGGTAGTTGACGAGGTGGGGGCCATCCTGAACGCCGTGTCGAGAGAGCACGGCGCGGGGGTGGCGCGGCAGATGTTCGCGGAGCTCGGGAAGGACGGTTTGCTCCGGCTGGGACGGCAGGCAGGGCGCCGGAACGCGGGGGCGCTGTTCAAGGCGATGGGCGCGAAGCAGACCAACCTGTTCGCCATTCAGCTCCAGGCGTCCACGCTGAAGGGTCTGGAGAGAGAGGCGCTGGCGGCCGAGATCGTCTCGCTCTCCAAGGTCAGGGGTGTGAAGCCCGATCATGTCCGAGCCTTCGTGGGGGCCTTCCCGGAGCCTGGGGAGATGGCGGGCGCGGTGAAGCGCCTCGGGGGGGCCGAGGGCGTCGCGCACTTCATCGGCGCGCCGAGCGTCGGGAACCGCGCGGGCGCGTTGAAGGGCGTCTATGTGTCACCTGTAGAGGAGGGCGCTGAGGGGGTTCGGAGGGCATGGGATGGCCTGGGAGATGTGGATCGATTTGCGACGAAGTACAGAGACAAGCTGGTCATCGTCAACACCTCCGGGGAGGAGGTCGGGGCGAACCTCATCAGCGTGAAGGCCAGGATCTCGGCTGGGGTCGAGGACGACGTGCTCGTCAAGAGCGGATTCAACCTCAAGGGTGTGGACAGCGCGGATCGGCAGCTCGTCCAAGCCACTGGTTATGATCTCAAGAAGGACCGCCGCTTCAGGAAGCTGTCGACGAAGCCGTCGCATCTGGGTGACCCTCGAATGAGCGGCAAGGCAGGCGCGAGGACGCACCAGCGGGCATTCGACTCCGAGCAGAAGTACCTGGAGGATCTGGCTTTTCGGCTGGATCCGAAAGGGGACGCCGCGAAGGTCCCCAGGCTGGACATCCATGGGGTGGTGACCATCGTGAGCCAGCATCCTTGCTGCCCGGCGTGTCTGACCGTGATGAAGGAGTTCAAACGGCAGTTCCCGAACATCAAGCTGGTGGTCAGTTATGACACCGGCTCGCGTCTACCCTGGCGCGCGCTCCCATCCTGGTGGTGACCCGATGGACTTCAAGCCATTCTACTCCAGCCTGAGCAGACGGATCATCGCCGCAAAGCTCTCCACCGAGGCACAGATTCGGCCGATGCGTCCAGATCAGATCCAGAGGATCGCGGATCGCGCGGGGAGACGACTCCCGGCGGCCTATGCGTGCTTCCTCCAGAAGATGGGGAACGGCGCAGGGGGGTTCATGGACGGTTCCGATGTCTTCGGGCCCGTGCTCCTCGACGTGCGCGAGGTCGCCAGGCAGATCCTGGGGCAGAATGAGGGCGGGGCTTCGGGGCTCGCCGACACCCAGCTCGTGGTGGGGGTCCACGGGGGCTGTCTCGTCTGGATGCTCGATCTGCGCTCGGGGGGCGAAGATCCACCCGTCCTGGAGTACGGGGAGGGTGACGATGAGCCTCTGCAGGTCGCAGAGCACTTCACGGAGTTTCTACAAGCCTACGTGGAGCTGTACGAGGCGGCACTTCGGTCCTGAGGCCACGATGCCCCCCGCGCCGCGTCTACCCGTTCCCTAACACCCCACTATCCACAACAACAACCTGAACCCCAATCGATAAGGAGCGTCCAATGTCCGCACGATTCGAGATCTTCAAGGACGCTGGGGGTCAGCTTCGCTTCCGTCTCCGAGCACCCAATGGCGAGACCATCTGTCAAAGTGAGGCCTACACCTCCCTCGCCGGCTGTCGAAACGGGCTGCTGGCGGTCAGGGCCTACGCCGTGGACGCGGAGATCGTGGACCTCCGCGACCAGGACCCCAGGGCCTGAACAGGTGGGTCTCGATGCCCGAACGCCCTGTCTTCAAGAAGCGGGCATCGAGAACATCCCCGCCACCGACTCCGCGCCCGAGAATCCGATCGTGAACCCGATCAGCGCCCCGCCATAGGCGTCCTCCACGCTCAGCAGAGGCTGGACGTCCTTCTTGCGGGCGAAGAGCAGCAGCACCCCGCAGGTCAGGAGGACGTGGATCAGGGCCTGCCCGATGGCGGTGGGCGTGCCCATGGTGGACCAGCTCGCGAGGTTGCGCGCGAGCCAGCCGGCCAGGCAGCCCATCGCGCCGCCCAGCAGGATGCTGGAGAGGGAGGCGCGCACGTCCAACACGACGTCGATGACGTCGGTGTTCTCGGCGATGGCGCCGCTGTCGGTGGGCTCGTCCTCGGGCGCGGGCTCGAAGCGGTAGCGGACGCTCACCTGCATGCGGTAGCTGCCCGGCCGGAACCTGCGCTCACGCCGGGTGCAGAGGGTGAAGACCTCCGTGGTTGTGTTCCCGGGCTGCAGCAGGCCCCCAGACTCTGTGGACTCGTGCGCTTCGCCGGCCCTTCGACCCTCGATGGAGCGCGCCATCACCAACCCGAGCCGCGTGGTGGAGTCCACGAGATCGTGGCCCCTGCTCGCGCCGAGCAGCCCCCACAGCCCGCCGAGGCTCTGCCTCAGGCTTCCGCCAAGGTTCCGGGCGCGGGCCTGCATGTCCTGGCGACGCTGCTCGATGTCGTAGAATTCCACGGGGACGAAGGCGCTGACGCTGAGCAGGCGCAGCGGGACCTCAAACGGGTTCTGCACCTTGACGAAGACCGAGAAGTGGTCGCCCGCGATGAGCGCGTCTCGGGAGGTGCTGACGCTGGCGCGGATGGCGCCGCGGATGGCCGCGCGGCCGGTGGGTGCGGGTCTGGACATGCTCCAGGTATACCGCCTCCGAGAACACGGGTGACCATCAGAGATATCTCGGAATCTGTCGAGATATCTTGGGGGTGGATTGCGTCCTTCGGGTCCAGCAGGATCGGGCCCAGGCCCCCTGTCGATCTGGAGTCACCATGAGACGCCCTCTCCTCGCCGCGGCCCTCCTGCTCACGGGATGTCCTCTGATCAAGGATGACGACCTGCAGACACGCTGCGAGAACTTCGGCTGCGAGACGGGACCCGCGGAGACCCCGCCCGACGACACCTCCCCCGCGCCCGACTCCCCGGGCGACACGGACGCAGACACGGACGCGGACAGCGACACGGACACCGACGGCGATACGGACAGCGACACGGACGGCGACACGGACGGCGACACGGACGCAGACACGGACGGCGACACGGACGGCGACACGGACGCAGACACGGACGCAGACACGGACACCAGCGTCGACCCGGTGTCCGAGGATCGGGAGACCGGGATCCTGGGTCCGGAGGACGCCGAGCACGTCATCCTCGGTGAGGTGGAGGAGGACAGCGAGGAAGACAAGGGCTGCGCGGGCGCCGCGCTGGCGGACCTGGGGAGCGGGCTGGTGGCGGTGGGCGCGATGGAGGATCGGGTAGACATGAGCGGCGGGACGGTGACCGACGCGGGCGTGGTCTGGCTCTACCGTTGGGAGGACGACGAGGAGCTCAGCCCGGAGCGGGAGTCGCTGGGCCTGGTCGCGGGCGCCTCTGAGGAAGAGGTGGCGGGCCTGGCCCTGGCGGCGCCGGGCGATCTGGACGGGGACGACGCGGAGGATCTGGTCATCGGCGCGCCGGGCTGGTCGGAGAACCGCGGCGCGGCCTACTGGTTCGCCGACGGCGCCAGCCTGGGAGACGGCGAGGAGCGCAGCGTCGAGGACGCCGACTTGACCTACACCTTCGACGAGGAGGGCCTCGCGCTGGGGATGGTGGTCGCCCGCGCGGGCGATCTGGACGGGGCTGGCGCCACTGGCTTCTGGGTCTCGCGGCCCGAGCTCTTCGCCTACCTGAGCGAGGCGCGCAGCGGCGGTCTGGTCAGTCTGCTGCGGGTCGAGGGCGGAGCCCTGAGCCTGGACGCCGAGGTGAGCGGTGGCGACCTGGCCGAGATGGCGGGCAGCGCGGTTGTCGCCTTCGACGGGGACGGGGACGGGCTCGAGGACCTGGCGGTGGGCTCCATGGGTTGGACGCTGGGCTCCGGGTGGACGGGGTCGGTGAGCGTCCTGCTCGCCCCAGGGGACGGGAGTCTGAGCACCGAGGACGCCGACGCGCTCATCTTCGGCGACGAGAGCCTGGGCGGCTGGCTCGGGTGCTCGCTGGCCTCGGAGGACCTGAACGGAGACGGGCGCGCCGATCTGGTGATGGGCGCGCTCGGAGAGGACAGCTACACCGGGGCAGCTTACGTGGCCTTCGTCCCGGAGGATGGAGACTGGGACGACGAGGACGTGGCCGACCTCAACCTGCGGGTGGTGGGCTCGGCGCGGAACGACGGGCTCGGCGAAGCGGTCGCCACGGCGGACCTGGACGGCGACGGTGCGTCCGACCTGATCGTCGGCGCGCCCACCGAGTCCTCCGAGGGCACGGTCCACGTCTTCTATGGCCCCTTCGACGCCGCGACGGCGGCCACGCTCACGGGCGATGACGCCGATCTCAGCATCGAGGAGGACCCGGATCTGGCCTATTATGGCTCCCGAATGGGCGACGAGCTCAACCTGGTGAGCCGAGACGTCGCCGGCGACCCCGCGCTGGCCGTGTCAGCTTCGGGGCGGGCCTATGGGTACGACTTCTGCAGCTACGGGTACGAGGGGCAGGTCTATTTCTACGACCTGTAACGCCATGATACGGATTGAGATCGTCCGCGCGCGCGACGGCGGCGACAGCTTCGCCTTCCAGGCCGGGCCCCAGCGCTACCTGTGCCGGGAGCCCGAGGGCACCTACCGGGAGCTGAGCCTGGACTGGGACGCGTCGCTGATCGGCCTGCTGAGCGAGTACAGCCGCCTTCGCCCGGACCCTTCTGTGGCGGCCGAGCTGGGGCGCCGGCTGCGCGCGCTGGCCCTGGGCACCGGGCTGGAGCGTGAGGCGTCGCGGCTCGCGGAGGGCGCGGGGGGGAGCGTCGAGCTGGCCCTGGCGGCGGCGGAGCTCTTCGCCCTACCCTGGGAGCTGCTCCCGCTCGGGGCCTCCGGCCTGGGCCTGGGGCAGGCGCCCGGGCTGCGCCTCCTGCGCCGCTGGCCGGGGGCCGCGCCCCGTCCGCGCGCGCCCACCCCTCCCGCCGAGCCGGGGCGGATCCTGCTGGCCTGGTCCGAAGCCGGGGGCCGCTGCGGGTGGGAGGCGCACCTCGAGGCGCTGCGGACCTGCGCGCAGCCCGCGGGCGTCTTCGATCCTGCCCGGGACCGGCTCCCGCGGGCCAGCCTGCGGGCGCTCGCGGCCACCCTGGAGGCTGCGTGTCGGAAGGGGCGACCATACACGACGTTACACCTTATCTGTCACGGCCGGGCCGGATCTCAGGGCGGCGCGCTGCTCCTGGACGGCGCGGGGGAGCAGGGCGTGGACGGCGCGACCCTGAGCGGGGCGCTGGCCCCGTTCCTGGACACGTTGCGCCTCGTGGTCCTCTGCGCCTGCAGCGCGGCCGCGCACGGGGCGCCCGGGGGGCTCATCGGCGGGGCGGCCCTGGCCCTGCACCGCGCCGGGGTCGAGGCGGTGCTGGCGCCGGGCGCGCCCATCCCCCTGACCGTCGCCGAGCGGCTCACGGCGGCGCTCTACGCCGCGCTGCTCCAGGATCGCCTCAGCCTGGAGGAGGCCGTGGCTCGGGTGCGCCAGGAGATCCTGCTGCTGGGCGGCCTGTCCTGGGCCACGCCCCACCTCTTCGCCCACCCCCAGGAGGGGGAGGATCTGCGGCCCTTCACCCTGCGCCCCTATCGCGGGCTGCTGCCCTTCGAGCCCGAGCACCGCGGGCTCTTCTTCGGCAGGGAGCTCGAGCTCCAGGCCCTCCAGGAGCGCGTCGAGGCGGCGGGGCGTGGCGCGCTGCCCGCGCTCCAGTTCCTCTGCGGGAGCAGCGGGGTGGGGAAGTCCTCCCTGGTGAGGGCCGGGCTGACGCCCGCGCTCGCGGAGCGGGGCTGGGAATGTCGGTGGATCGCCCCCGGGCCCGAGCTCGACGCCGCCCTCCAGGAGCCGCCCGAGCCCGGCCCGGCGCTGTGGGTGGTGGAGCCCTGGCAGGATCTGCTGGCGCTGCCCGAGGTCCAGGAGCGGGACGCGAAGGTCCAGGCGCTACAATCCAGGGTGGACTCTGGCGGTCTGGTGATCCTCGGCGTGATCCGCGTGGACTGGCTGGCCCGCTGCGAGGAGGTCCTGCTGCGGGGGGGCGCGCGGCTGGACGCGCTGCTCTACGATCCTCGCCATCACAGCTTCCTCGCCGCGCTGACCCCTGAGCGCCTGGAGCGCGCCATCGAGGCCCCCGCCCTGCGGCTGGGGCTGCGCCTGGAGCCCGGCCTGGTGCGCGCGCTCCTGGACGAGATCGGCCACGATCCGGGCGCCCTCCCGCTGCTTCAGCTCCTGCTGGATCGCCTCTGGCTCGCGCGCGAGGAGCGGGCGCTCACCCACCGGGCGCTGCGCGCGCTGGGGGGCCTCTCCGGGGTGCTGGCCCGCACCGCCGACGCCGTGCTGGACCGCCTGGACGCCGAGGAGCGGAGCCTGGTCTTCTCACTCCTGGTGCCCCTGGTGGAGCCGGGGCTCGACGGCGGCCCCGCGCGCCGGAGGCGGCTCCCCCTCGCGCGCCTGCTGCCCGCAGATCCCGCGCAGGCGCTTCGCGGCCGGTCGCTGCTCGAGGCTCTCGCCGACGCGCGTCTGCTGAGCCTCGCCGAGGGAGAGGGCGGGCCCTGGGTCGAGCTGGCCCACGACGCGCTGCTACAACGCTGGGTGGAGCTGCGGGAGCGCGTCCAGGCGCAGGAGGACGAGCGCCGTCGCCTGGCCGAGCTGGAGCGCTGGGCGCGAGAGTGGCTCGCCCGCCGGGCGGACACGGACGGGGGGTTGCCCTATCTGCTGCGCGGGAGCCGGCTGGGCTACGCCCTCGAGCTGGCGGAGCGCGCAGGGCGGCTGCTGGCGCCGGAGGTGGGGGAGCTCATCGGGGCGAGCGTCGCCCACGAGCGGGAGGCCCAGGAGCTGGCGCGGCAGCAGCTCGAGCAGCGGGAGGCGCTGGCGCAGGCGGCCACGGCCTCCGCGGCGCGGGCGCGGGACGCGGCCCTGCTGGCGACGGCGCGCGCGCGGCGGGCCGAGGACCCCACGCTGGCCCTCCTGGTGTTGCGGGCGGTGGGGCGGCCCCGGCAGCCGCTGGACTGGACGCGCGAGGCCCTGGGGCTGCTGGGGGAGCCGATCTGCGTGGCCGAGACTCCACCCAGGGTGGATCGTGTGCTGATCTCCGTGAGCCCGCGGGCGGAGCCCTGGGCGCTGTGGGCCCGCGGCCCGGAGATCCTGCTCGGGCCGCTCGCCGAGGAGGCGCCGCGCTGGGCCCGGGCCATCGGCGCCCCCGCCGCCTGCGCCTGCTGGTCCGCGGACGGAGAGCGGCTCTTCGTGGGGACCGCCGAGGCGGAGGTGTTCTGCGCGGGCTTGAAGGACGATCTGCGCGCCCTCGCCAGCCTCCCGGCCGCGCCCAGCCGCCTCGCGCTCTCCCCGGACGGCGGGCTCCTGGCGGTGGGCGACCAGGACGGGCGCGTCCGCCTGCTGCCGGTCGCGGGCGGGGAGGCCTTGACCCTGGGCGGGCACTCGGGCGCGATCACGGATCTGGACTGGAGCGCCGACGGGGAGCAGGTGCTCAGCGCCTCGGTGGACGGCAGCGCCCGGCTCTGGCGGCGCGCGGATCGATCGTTCTCGGTGCTCCGCGGCCCCCGCGGCGCGCTCAACCGCGCCCGCTTCAGCCCGCGCGGCGGCCGGGTGCTCCTGCTCGGCGAGGACGGGCTGGTCCGCGTGTGGGATCCGGCCCGGGGGCGGGCGATCGCCGAGCAGACGCTCCCGAGCCCGGCCCGCGCGGGCTGCTGGTGGTGGGACGGCTCCGCCGTCGTGGGCGACGCCTCCGGTCGGCTGCTGGTGCTCAGCCAGGACGGGCGGGCTCGTCGCGCGCTCCAGGCCTCCGCGACCGGGCTCGTCGCGCTGAGCGCGGGCCGGGACGGGCGGCTGCGCGCGCGGAGCGAGGACGGGACGGTCCGCCTCTGGAGCCTGGACGCCTGCTCCGACGCGCCCCGCCAGGAGCGCCTCCCCGAGCGCCGGGCGCATGCGCTGCGCTGGTCCGCGGACGGATCCTTCCTGGCGGTCAGCGCGGGCGAGCGCACCCTGAGCCTGCTCTCTCCCGACGGGGCCGCGCGCGAGCTGGGCTCGGGGGCGCCCCTGGACACGCCGCGCGCGCTGGCGCTGGATCCGCTGGGGCAGGCCATCGCCCTGGCCTGTGAGGACGACGCCATCTGGCTGCTGGACCTCCAGGGCGCCCCCCTGGCCAGCCTGCGCCGACAGGACTGCCCGCTGCGGGCGCTCAGCTGGAGCCCCGACGGCGCGCGCCTGGCCTGCGGGGACGCCGACGGCGGCGTGCGCGTCCTGGATCGCGCCCTCCGCGTGCAGGAGCGCCTGCACCAGGATCACGAGATCCGCGCGCTCGCCTTCGATCCCGCCGGGCAGGTGCTGCTCATCCACTCCGCGGACGGTCGGCTGACGCTGTGGGATCCTCAGGGGGAGCTGCCCCTGCGCCTGGGCGAGCCCCGGCTCAAAGGGCAGGTGGAGCCCGGGGGCGCGGTGGTGGCGGCCACCTGGACGGGCGCGCGGGGGAGGGCGCTGGTCGCCCGCGCCGATGGCCGGGTGGAGGTGGTGGAGCTCGGCGCGCCGGGGATCTTCAGGCTGGCGGAGCTGGGGTCCAGGCCGCGCGCCCTCTGCGCGCACCCAGGCGGGCTGGCGGTGGTGGCGACAGAGGACGCGCGGGTGCGCGTGCTGCCGCCGGACGGGGGCAACCCGAGAGAGCTGCGGCATGGCCTGGGCCTGCTGCGCGGGGTCGAGCTCGACGCGCGGGCGGAGCGGCTGCTGGCCCTGGAGGAGTCCGGGCGCCTGTGGATCATCGACGTGGGCGATGACGGAGATCCACTGGAGCTGGATCTGGGCGGGGCTCGCGCGCTGCTCGCCGCCTTCGACCCGGCCTCGGAGCGCGTGGCGGCGGCGGGGGACGACGGGACGCTGCGGATCTGGCCCCTGTCTACCGGTGAGCTCCTCACGCACCTGGCGCGCGCCTCGGACCTCAGCCTGAGCCCGGATCAGCGGCGACGTTATCTGGGGGAGCGCTGAGGGCGCTCAGTTCGACTCGCACTGGGCGGTGTAGCTGGAGCAGATCACCACGCTGCGCTCGCCCGCCGCGAGCTTCAGCGTGAGCTGGCGGACGGGGTCGTCCCCTGTCGTCATGAAGGTCGCGTAGAGCGCGTACTCGCCCGCGGACACCCGGTTCTCTCCCGCCTGGAGGCGCACCTCGGCCCCTCGGGGAGGGCGAAGCGTGAGGGGGGGCTCCGTGTCTCCCTCGATCCGCACCTCGAGGGTGTGGGGCCTGGGCTCGGGCGTGGGGCGGGTGGTGGTGGGACCGGGCGTGGGGGTCGCAGATATATTGTTTTGTGTTTGATCTATTTGTGGGGCCAATGGTGTCGTCGAGGTCGCGTCCTGGACGGGCACGGGCGGCGGCGCGGGGACGGGCGCGAGCATGGCCGCCGGAGGAGGCTCCTCTCCGCCGACCAGGAGCGCCAGCGACCCGAGCTGGGTGAGCAGACCGCCGATCGCTGCGACGAGGGCCGTGAGCCCGCCCACCCAGCGCGCGAGGCGGCGAGGGCTGCGCGCGAGCGCGGGCAGGGGGGCCGGGGGAGGGGAGTGCGAGGGAGCCGGGGCGGCGCGGGGCGCCTCCAGCGTCCGATCCTCGGGGAAGGGGTGGGGCTTGGAGGGCAGCGTGTCCTGCGGTGCGCCAACCGCGAGGTCCAGGAGGCCGGCGGCGGGGGCGGGCTCCGGGTCCGGCTGGATGGGCCCGCTGACGGGGAGGCCGGGGCCCGTGTCGGGCTCGGGCTCGGGCTCGCGGAGCTCTCCCTGCTCGGGTCGGAAGGTCTGCTCCGCGTAGGAGAGCCCGGTGCGCTCGTCGGTGGGGCGCTCGCGCTCGTGGCGCCGCACGCCCGGGACCACCCGCGCCGCCCAGGGTACCAGGCGCTCTCCGCTGGCGCGCTCGAAGAGGCGCGAGCACTCGCGCACCAGATCGTCGGCCGTGGGGCGCTCCTCGGGGTCGAAGAGCAGCATGCTCTCCACCAGCCCGAGCAGGGGGTCCTCGCGCCCCAGCCGCGCGCCGAGCAGGTCCATCCGGCCCTCCAGGGTCCGCGCGTGCCGGGCCTTGTTGCCGCGGATCAGGCCCAGGGCCTCGCCGCGGAGCAGCTCGTAGAGCAGGGCGCCGAGGGCGTAGACGTCGGCCGGGGCCCCCACCTCGCGCCCGTCCAGGCGCTCGGGCGCGAGGTAGTCATAGGTCCCCGGGAGCTGGCCCACGGTGGTCTCGGCGTGTCGGTTGGCCAGATCGGCCCAGGCGATGCCGAAGTCCAGGAGCTTGACCTCCCCCCGGTCGGTGAGGAGCACGTTCGAGGGCTTGATGTCGCGGTGGATGAGGCTCAGGGGGCGGCCGTCGGGGCCGGGGGTCCGCAGCGCCACGTCCAGCGCCTGCGCGAGCTCGCCGATGATCTCCAGCGCGGCGCGGGTGGGCGCGGGGCCCTGGTCCAGCACGGCCGCCAGCGAGGCGCCGTCCACGAACTCCATCACCATGGCCGGCGCGCCGTCCAGGTTGATCAGGTTCTCCACCGAGACGACGGCGCGGTGGCGGATCAGGGCCAGCATCCGCGCCTCGTCCAGCAGGCGCGCCCGCTCGCGCCGTCCCATGCTGTCGACCCGAGCCACCTTGATGGCCACGCGCTTGCGGAAGCCCGCGCCGCCTACGAGCTCCGCCAGGTAGACCGTGCCGTATCCGCCGCTCCCCAGGACGGAGATCAGCTCGTAGCGCCGGCGGCTGTCCGGGCTCAGCGAGGCCTCGCTCAACGCTCCCTCCCGTCCTTGAGGCTCTGGACGATCACCGCGACGTCCAGCCCCAGGGCCAGGGCTCCCACCCCCAGCGCGGCGTAGGCGGTCGCGGCGTTGGCCCGCACGAGCCCCTCGGTGGGCTCGCCGGGCGGGGTCTCCAGGTAGCGCACCCGCAGGTTCGCGCTCAGGCCGTACAGGCCCGCGCTCAGCGCGGTCGTGGTGATCGCGCCCAGGGTCAGCGCGGGGGCGGGGCCGCGGGCGGGGAGCGGGGGGCAGGTGGGCTCGGGGCAGGTAGGGACTTCAAGCGGGGGTGGAGCCGGGGGCGGGGCGAGCAGGGCGAGGGTAGGGGGCTGGTCGGGGGGCAGGAGGCCGCTCCAGCGCACCTCCCCGTCCTCCCAGCGCACCTGGAGCAGGTAGGGGCGATCCACGGGGCGCGTGGTCGCCTGCGCGCCGTCCACGCTCAGGCTCACGCCCTCCGGCGGGAGCAGCGTGGTCATGGTCGAGCGGGGGTTGGATCGGACCTGATCGGAGAGCTGCCTCAGCTTGGAGTGTCGGTTCAGCAGCTCCTCGGACGGCCAGACGCCGAGGTCCGCCGCGCCGCGCAGGAACTCCCGCGCGCCGTCCTCGTCGCGGCTCAGGTAGGTGACCAGGGCCTCCGCCAGGTAGAGCCTCCCCACCTGCTCAGCGCTCATGGGCTCTCGCAGGCAGCCCAGCGCGCGCTCGGCGCGGGCGAGGGCCGCGTAGGTCGCGCCGGGATCGCCCCGCGCGCCCGCCTCCAGGCTCTGGCTCACCTCGAGGTGGACGTCGGCCGCGCGGGTCTCGCAGGCCAGAGGAGGGGGGTAGACGCCAGGGAAGGGCATGGGCTCGCTCCTGGGCGCAGCCTACCGCACATCCGTATGCGGTGTTCATGTTCGGTAATTTCGAGAAATCTCGAAATATCTACGTGGTGAAGTCGGTCTGACTCGGGCTGCATGATGAGGGCTCCAGATTCACCCCAGCCTCACGAGGACGATGGAGCCAGCCCGCCCCCCGCTCTGCCTGACCCTGGAGCTCGCCCGCGCGCGGGAGAGCTGGGACCCGCACGCCTTCGCCGCCGGGGTCCAGAGCTACCTGCTGCGCGAGGCGGGCGGCGTGTATCAGGGCTTCGAGCTCCACTGGGACGAGGCGCTGGCCCGCGATCTCGCCGAGATCGCCCGGCCCGATCCCGACGAGCAGGCGGTCTGGCGCCTGGGCGAGCGCCTGCGCCGCATCCTACTGCTGGCCGGCTGGGAGCGGGCGGACGCGGCCATCGGGGAGGCCGTCGCCCAGGGGCGGCGGGTCTTCGTGGACTTCATCGCGGGGGCGGCGGAGCTCTACGCGCTGCCCTGGGAGCTGGTGCCGCTGCGCTCGACGAAGAAGCGCCTGAGCGAGCAGCCCCAGGTGCTCCTGCGCTACGCCTGGCCGGGGACGAGCTCGACCGGGGTGGAGCCGCGGCCCGTGGGTGGGCGCGTGCTCTTCGCCTGGTCAGACGCCGCGGATCCGGTGCCCTGGCGCGCGCAGGAGCAGGTGATCCGCGGCTCGGTCGAGGCGGCCAGCCCGCTGGCGCCCCTCCACCTCGAGGTGCTGCCCAGAGCCGGCGCGCGCGCGCTGGAGGAGGCCCTGGGCCGCAGCCCCAGCGTGCTGCACCTGCTCTGCCACGGGGTGCCGGGCGCCCAGGGCGGGCTCGCGCTGCACGGGCCGGACGGGCAGCCCGAGGTGCTGGACGCCGCGGCGCTGACGAGGCTGATCGCGCCCGCGGCGGCGGGCCTCCGTCTGGTGGTGCTCTGCGCCTGCGGCTCGGGGGGCTGGAGCAGCGTGGACTCTCAGCTAGGTAGTCTAGCTCAAGTCGTCCATAGAGCCGGTGTAACATCTGTAATTGCCTTCCGCATCCCGGTGTCGATCGAGGGGGCCAACCGCGTGTGCGCCGCCCTTTACGAGGGGCTGCTCCGTCAGCAGCGCAGCCTGGAGGACGCGCTGCTGGCCGCGCAGCAGGCGCTGGTCGGGCTCCCCACCCTGGACAGCGCCGCGCTGCAGCTCCTGGCGCGGGCCGAGGACGGGCTGGACACGCGGCCGGTCGTGTTCCGGCCCTACCGCGGGCTGCTGCCCTTTCGGCGCGAGCACCGCCCCTTCTTCTTCGGGCGCGAGCGGGTGGTGCAGGAGGTGGTCGCCGAGCTGGCGGCCCTGGTGGAGACGCCAGGGGTGCCCGATCTCCTGTTCGTGGCGGGGCCCTCGGGGGTGGGCAAGACGAGCCTGCTGGCGGCGGGGGTGCTGCCGGCCCTGGAGGAGCGCTGGCCGGGCCTCCATGTGCACGCGATGCGGCCGGGCGCCCACCCGCTGGCGCTCCTGCAGGAGGCGCTGGCCGCGCTGGGGGAGGAGGGGGAGCGGCTGCTCCTGGTGGACCAGTTCGAGGAGCTGTTCACCCACGGGGCCTCGCGAGAGGAGATCGCGGCCAGCGCGGCCCTGCTCTGGGAGGCGATGCAGAAGAAGGTGCGCGTCCTCGCCGCGATCCGGGGCGACTACCTGGACCGGCTGGGGGAGGTGCCGCTCCCCGAAGGGTGGCGCCTGGACGCGCTCGCCTACGCGGACGACCATCGGGCCTACATCCCGCGCCTGACGCCCGAGGAGCTGGCGCGGGCCATCTCCCGGCCCGCTCAGGTGGTGGGGCTGGCGCTGGAGAGCGGCCTGTGTGAGCGGATCCTCGAGGATGTCGGGATGGAGCCCGGCTCCCTGCCGCTGGTGCAGCATGCGCTGGACCTGCTCTGGCAGGGGCGGAGGGGGCGCCTGCTCACGCTGGAGGCCTACGAGAACGAGATCGGCGGGGTGGATGGGGCGCTCAGCCGGCATGCCGACGGTGTGATCCAGGCGTTACAGGAGCAGGATCGTTGGACCGCGCGGCGGATGCTCACCGAGCTCGTCGCCTGGAGCGGGCAGACGACCACCTCCACCCGCCGCCGCAAGCCCGCCGACGCGCTGCTGGCCGAACTTGGGGAGGGGGCTGGGCGGGTCCTGGACAGGCTGGTGGAGGCCCGGCTCCTGGTGTGCGATCAGGGGGACGCCACGCACCCCACCACGCTGGAGATCGCGCACGAGGCCCTGATCCGGCGCTGGCCCACCCTGGGGAGCTGGCTGGAGGAGGGGGCCGAGGCGCGGGCGGCGCGAGACTGGCTGCGCGGGCTCCTGTCCGAGCGGGAGCGGGAGCCGGGCTTCGTGCTGCGCGGCGCCCAGCTCGCGGCGGCGGCGGAGATGCGCGAGCGCTTCCCCGGCGAGCTGCCCGCCGAGGTCCTGGCCTTCATCGAGGACTCCGAGCGCGCGGCGCGCGAGGCGGCCGAGCGCGAGGCGGCGCTGGTCGAGGCGGAGCGGGCGCGCATCGCCCGAGAGAGCCTGCGGGCGCGGAGGACGCTGCTGGCCTCTGCCGTGGTGGCGGTGGGCGTGCTCTTCCTGATCGGGTTGGCGGTCCATGAGCGCAGGGTCGCTCGGGAGGAGCGAACGAACGCAGCGGAGGAGAGAGGGAAGGCCAACGCCGCTATCGCCGAGGCGAAGAAGGCCACCGCGATCGCTGAGGAGGAGAGGGGGAAGGCCAACGAGGCGATCGCCAGAGCGGCGGACAAGGAGAGGGACGCGGTGGAGGCCGAGGCGCGGGCGGCGGACGCGGTGATCGCCGCGGAGAAGGCCGCCCGGGCGCAAGGGCTCGCGGAGCTCGCCGCGGCGCGGGCGACCGAACAGGCCCAGGCGGCTGAGGCGCTCCGAGACGGCGCGCTCCAGATGCTGGATGAGGCGAAGGCACAGGCGCTGGCCCTGAACCTCCAGTCGCACGACCAGGAGATCGTACAGAGGGCGTCGGCGTTGGTGGACGAGGACCCGACCCTGGCTGCGGTCATGTTGCGGGAGGTGTACGCCGAGGATCCGATGGAGATCCCCGGCTGGGCCGACCTGGCGGGGGAGGTGTTGGGCATGCCCCTGGCGGAGCGGGTCGTGCGCGGGTTGCCTTACCCGGTGGTGGAGTTCCTGAGCTGGGACGATCCGCCCACGCACGAGCTGGAGGGGGTCGTGTTGATTCGGGACGCGGGCGGCCGGCTCCTGCGCTGGCGGCCAGGGGAAGGCGGGGAGGCTGAGGTGCTGGCGGAGGGGGTGGTGGACGCGGCTACGGGGGTGAGCCACGTGTCTGGCGCTGGGGTCTTCGTACTCCAGTCCAATGAACAAGACTCGAGACTGTGTGTGTTGTCCAATATTGTGGCGGTTGGCGGCGCGCTCGAGCGCTGTGTGAGCCTCGACGGACAACCGACGCGCATCGACGCCGTGAGCGACGACGGGCGCTCCGCGGTGCTCTCGAACGCCAATCAGATCTGGTGGGGAGCTCCGCGAGACCAGGAGGTGGAGAGCTGGACTCCGAGCGAGGAACTGGGCACGCTCGGGCCGGTGGTCGCGAGCGCATGGGCTGGATGGTCGAATGATCAGATCCTCGTGCTGACCCCAGGCGCGCCGGTGCGTCTCAGGCTGGCCGGCGATGGTGGGGCCTACAAGAGCGCTCACGTGGTGCGACGTCGGGGCCACCGGGCTCGGTTGAATCGAATCTGGTCGAAGGAGGGGTTGTTGAGTGATACTGATCGCGTAATCGCTGGGGACATCGAGTACGACGGTCGGATCGATCCACTGGCGAAGAGCGCGGCCGTGTTGAGGCGCGATCTCACGGAAGGTGGGGAGAACGAACTGTGGTCCTTTGACCTTCGTCCGTGGCCGGAGCGTCTCAGCTCCGGGATGGCCTCCATGGTGCTGGATGTTGGTAGATCCGGCGGAGGGGTGGCCCTGTACAATCTACTCTACATGTTGATCGATGGTCGGATGACCGGGCATGAGACGCAATTGAGACAGGGAGCGTCCGAAGCGATGAAGAGAGGTGAGCCGGTGTCGATCAGCTTCGATGAGCCTCTGAGCTTGCTGATCGGGTACAGCTCGGGGGCCCTGGAGCGGCGGGATCTCGTGCAGTTGTCGAGGTTGATTACCTCAATTGATGATGATGTCTCCAGGTTTGACTGCATGGAGCTCACCTATGTCGTATCGTCGAGTGACGGCAGCGTACGGTTCACCGGACCGGAAATCTGGAGCGATGAGCGCGCCGGCACATGGGATGTCCTGGAAGGTCACGAGGGCCGTGTGAGCGCAGTGGGGCACGCCGATGGCCAGCTCGTCTCGGCTGGAGCTGACCTTGACGGGACGTTGAGGGCATGGAGCCTGCCCGGCCGCAGCTCGCAGAGGTATGTCATTGGTGACGCAGCACCCGTCACATTGGACTGGGTCAAGCAGCCATTGTTCGAATACTGGACCCTGCTGGTGGGCCTGTCTGATCAGAGCGTAGCGGTCAACCAACCCGGAGATGAGCGGGTGATGATGCAAGGCAACTGCGCGTCTCCGAGGGAGCAGGGTGGGTGTCTCCTCGTGGAGGGCGGCGACATGCTTCTACGGGTGGTGGAGGATCCCAACTGGCTCGGGAGCACCGCTTCCCTTGCCTTTGAGTCCACTCAGGGTCAGGTATTGCAGCAAGAGAACGGGTTTGGTGATCTGGTACGATGCTCAGGGGCCAGGGTGTTCGCGGCGGGCCCAGCAGGCACATTCCTTGTCCATGATTGCGACCAGCAATGGTACATATGGGATCGGGGGGTGGAGTCACTCGGACCCCAAGGGCAGGACGCAGTTGCCCATTACCCTGAGCTCGCCGCCGCGAGTGAGGTGCAGCTCTCCAAGGACGGTCGCTACGTCTTTGCCATTCGCCCTGGGGGCAGCTATGGTTTCTGGCGCCGCTCGGAGGCTGGTGACCTGAGCGTGCTCCGCGAGGTCTCCGAAGACGGGCTGGCTGCACCCTCTCCGGACGGCGAGTCGATCTTCGAGGCCGGCTTGGAGGGCATCCTGTGGTGGTCCGAGAGCGGCGAGTGGACCCGACCCTCCCCCTGTCCATCGGGGGCTCCGTCCGCGCTCGAGCCGCTCGCGCTCCTGGAGGGGGAGGGGGTAGCTGTGGGGTGCTCAACCGGAGAGGTCTTCGAGGTCGTGAGCACCTTGGACGAGCCTGTGCCTCTGCGCGCGCGCAGGGGCCCTGCCGTGAGCCTCCTGGAGTCCGACCCGAGCGGTGCCTGGCTGCTCTCCCAGGACGGGGCAGGCGAGGTCCGGCTCTGGGCGCTGGGCTCCAGCTTCCAGGGCGTGGGTCTGGGCCGGAGTGAGCCTATCCTGAGCGTGGCCTTCTCCCCCAAGCTCGAGGAGCTGGCCTGGCTGGACCGCACAGGCCGCCTGGAGCGCATGCCGCTCGCCAGGCTCCAGTCACTGCCTGACACGCTCTGGCGCGCTACCGATGACTGCCTGGACGTCGCGACGCGGGTACGGGCGCTCGGCGCGACCGACGAGGAGGCCGAGGAGCAGATCGCCGCCTGCGAGGAGCGGCAGGCGGCCCTCAAGGCCCCAGCACCGCCTCCGCCGTCGTCTCCGTGAGCAGCCGGTCCGTCCAGAGCGCGATCTGGTCCAGGTCTGCGGCCTCGATGCGCGCGGCCAGCTCGGGCTCCAGCGGGCCGAAGCGCCGCTCCAGGAGGCGCTGGAGCAGGCGGCGCTGACCGACGATCTCGCCGCGGCGCTCGCCCTCGACGATGCCCTCGTGGCGCCCTTCCTGGCGCCCTTCCTGGCGCCCTTCCTGACGTCCTTTCTGACGTCCTTGTCGGCGAAGCTGACTGGCCCAGCTCATGAACACCTCGGGGAGAGGATAACCCGCGGCGCGGGCGAGATCACGCGAGAAGCCCGGCGGCGGAGGGGAGGCCGCGATCTCCGCGGCGTAGGAGACGACCTGGCGGAGAGCTTCACGGTCGTCGCCCTCCACCAGCGCCCTCAGCGACGTGGCCTCCTCCAGCAGGAGCGGCCAGGGGTTCCGCTCTTGCGCGCGGCCGAGCAGGCGCAGGCCCAGACGGAGGCGCGGGTGCTCGGGGAGCCGGCTCGGGTCGAGCGTGCGGAGCTCCAGCAGGGCGTAGCGCAGCTCGGGGAGGAGGGGGCGCAGGCTCTCCAGGGCGGGGACGCGGAAGGTGTGGGCCTGGGAGAGCGCAGCGGGCTCACTCCAGGGGCGCGCTCCCTGAGCCACGACCAGGGCCAGCACCTTGGGCATCCCGGCCCGCGCGCGGCGGGAGGCGCTGAGCTCACGCCGCGTGAGGAGGATCGCCTCCTCCAGGAGGCGCAGGGCCATGTCCCGCTCGGCGCGCGCCTGATGCTCGATGAGGATCAGGAGCCGATCGCCGGAGGGGTGACGCAGCTCGACCAGCCGGTCGGGGTAGCGCGCCCGCCGCCCGCGGGGCAGGGCCGGGTCGAGCGCGCGGACCTGCGCGGGCTCGACGCCGTCCAGCGCCTGTTCGGGGAGCGCCAGGCGGAGCAGCCCGAGCAGCGCGGCCCCGTCCGTGAGCAGGGACTTGAAGAGGCGATCATGAGCTTGGAGGGGCATTGGAGCCTGGCGCGGACCTCGCGCGCAGGCTTATCGAGCGGCCACGAGGGCGCAAGCGGGCTGGGTTGGAAGCGGACAGAATCTGTCCTACCACCAGATCACGAAACCCTGGAGCGTGCTCTTCTTGCGGGTCATCGACCAGCAGCGGTCGCTGACGTTCCCGTCCACCGTCACCACCGCGTCGCCCAGATCGGCCACCACCATCCCCGTGTGGCCGAGCCCCTCCCAGCGCCCGGCCCCCGCGGCCCGCTTGCCGGCGTCTGAGCCGGAGCCCTCGCGGTACATGACGAAGATGCTCCCCACGGGCGCCGGCCCGCTGGCCGGGAGCAGGCGCCCGTGGTCCTCGCCCCACTTGCCGAAGGCCAGCGAGCTCGCGTTGCGCCAGCCGATAGGCGTGTCCTGCCAGCGCGCGCAGCCCAGGCCCACCTTCATCCAGTGCATGATGGCCAGCGCGCACCAGGGCGGGCGCGCCTTGCCCGCGGGGACCGTGTCCGCCGTGATGGGGTCGATCTGCGGGCCGCCGTTGGAGCCCTTCGGGATCTCGCGCCGACCCACCCAGGTGATCGCCTCGGTGAGCACGGCGCGGACCTTCGCCTGGGCGTCCTTGGGGAGGCTGGGGAGCCCGCGCTCGAGCAGCTCGCGCAGGCGGCGCTGCTCGGTCTCGGCGAGGGCGTCGGGGAGCTCGATGGCCTGCGCGCCGAGGAGCTGGCCGCGGGTGCGGGCGTCCAGCTCGCCGGTCACGTGGAGGCCCTGGCGCTGCTGGAGCCAGCGCACCGCGCCCGCTGTGTCCTCCGTGTAACAACCGTTACAGCTCGTGATCGGCGCGCCCATGGCCCGGAGTCGCTCCTGGAGGGCCCGCAGGTCCGGGCCCTCGTAGCCCAGGCCGAGGGTGGGCCAGGGATCGTCCACCCGGGCCCGGGTGGCGGCGTCGAGCCTGCCCGAGGGGGGGAGCCCGCAGGCGGCCTGCAGGCGCTTGAGCGCGCTCTCCGTTCCCTGGCCGAAGTCGCCGTCCACGCTGAGCGGGCCAAAGCCCAGGTCCACCAGCCGGGTCTGCAGCGCGCGCACCCCCTCGCCCTTGTCCCCGCGCGCCAGATCCTTGTCCGCGAGCGGGAAGGGGCCGATCTCCGCCGTGATCGCCTGCCAGGCCTGGCCCGTGCGCAGGGTGAGGCCGACCACGCGGGCGGAGGGCCCCGCCACGATGGTGATCGCGCCGTCTTCGAACTGCCGGTAGCGGTAGCCGCCGTCGCCATCCACGTCCCGGCTCTCCAGCCCGAAGGCCACGGGCTGCTTGGACGGGCGAAGCTCGTCCTCGTCGGCGAAGAGGAAGAGCGGGCCGCTCTGCGCGGTCGCCAGGCGCAGGGCCAGGAGGGTCTCGCCGTCGATGGCCCCCGTGCGCTCCAGGCTGCGGCTGGCCTGGAAGCTGACCAGCGCCTCCTCCGTGCGTGGGCCCAGCACGTCCTCCTGGCCGGTGCTGTAGCCGAGGGCGCGCAGGCGGAGCTGGGCCTCGCTGAGGTACATCCCCGTCCCGCCGGGATCGACGCGGGGGAAGGCGAGGTCGTCGGGCACGCTCGCGCCCAGGCGCCCGAAGGAGAGGGCGTCCGTGGCATCTACGCCGAGGTCCAGCAGCGCGAGCCAGGAGAGGTCGCCGACCAGATCCTTCTCCGGGATCTGGCGCTCGTCCTGGAAGCTGTCCAGCGCGCGCAGGGTGGGCTCGTCGAGGATGCCCGTGAGCGTCAGCGGGCCGAAGCCCAGCTCGACGAGGCGGCTCTGCACGAAGAGGGCGAGCTCGCCCGAGTCACCAGGGTTCAGGATCTGCATGGGTGGCTCCCGTGAGGGTTCAACGTCTGAGCGCGGCGAGCGCGCGGCGCCCGGCCTCGGTGTAGGTCTGCTCCAGGCGGCGCAGCTCGGGCCACCCGACGCCCATCGCCTCGGCCCGTGTGCGCACGTCCGGCTCGCCGGCCAGCTTCGCCAGCACCAGGGTCTCCAGGGTGTCCAGGTCGGGTCCGGCGGGAGCGGCGGCGGTCTGTTGGGTGTCCGGCTGAGCGGTCTGTGTCGTGCTCTGGGTGGAGAAGGGCAGGAGGTGGTCGACCGGCACGGGCGGGGCCTGAGTCAGGGGCAGGCGGGCCGCGGGGTCGCCCAGCAGCACCCAGGAGCCCAGATCGTGCCAGGTCATCCAGTCGTGGCCGCGCAGCGCCCGATCCTGAGGTGTGAGCGACCCCTCCCGCTCCTGCTCCGTGTACTCCAGCAGGCGGTCGCCGATCCCTCTCTGCACGTTGGAGATGGCGCTCAGGTTGAGCCCGAAGCGGTCGCCCTCGCTCGCGCTGCGCAGCAGGCTGGCGAAGCGCTGGGCCCGGCTGGCCCCGCCAGCGCTCTCATCGCGGAAGCTCCACCCCCAGGCGAGGTCCACGTGCCCCAGCACCCCCAGCGGGCCTCGCGGGTTGGCCAGGGCGGCGCGGGTGAGCGCCGAGACGAAGGGCCTGTCCTTGGAGAGGGTCTGCAGCACGTCCGGCGCGCCGCTCAGCTCGCCGGTCTCCACCAGGTCCTGTAGCCAGGGCGCGTAGCGGCTGCGCGAGGGGGTCCCCGCCCCGAAGCAGGCGAAGTAGGCCCACAGGCCGCCGGGGAGGAAGGGGCGATCGCGGAGCTGCTCCGCCTCCACCGCCACCCCCGACTGCAGGCGCATCGCGCCCTGTCGCCGCCTGCGCTCCTCGGGGCTCCAGCGCCCGCTGCCCAGCCCGTGCGTGACCGAGAGCAGCACCGTGGGGCGCTCCTCGGCGGCGATCTGTAACAGATCGCGCATCCCGTCCAGAGGTGCCTGCCGCATGCGTCCGAAGCTCTGGACGCTTCCTGGCGCGCCGCGCTCCACCTCGGCCAGGAGATCCTGCTCGCCCGCATGCATGGCGCCGTCATAGGCGTCGTAGGCCCCGTACAGCAGGGTCCGGGCCTCCGGCCCCTGCTCCCGACCGTCCCAGCTCACCGCCTTGTCGGCATAGGCCCGGTAGTCCTCGGGGCGGTCGAAGGCGAGTCGACCGATGGCGCCCGCCCCCGCGAGGCGGAGCTGCACCGAGAGCTGGATCTCGTCGAGATCGCCCAGGATCAGCACGTAACGCGGCTGCTCCGCCCGCTTGAGCTTCCCGTCGTAGATCTCCCGATACAGCGCGCGCCCGTCTTCCTCGGGCCCCAGCGCCCAGGTGAGCACCTTCGCCCGCTGCTGGGACTCGCGGAGCGCGCGGAGCGGTCCGATGAGGTCCAGCAGCTCGGGGCGCGCCTTCGGGTAGACGATGGCCCAACGTTGCTCGGCGAGGTCGTTCGTGTTGTCCTCAGAGTACAGATGATCGACGTCCTTTCGCCGCTCCGCCTCCACGGGGGTGGCGCGGCCGAGCAGATCCTGGGCCGCGCCCTCGGGCAGCAGGGGGCGATCCTCGTCCGCCAGGAGCAGGTGCAGCTGGCTCATGGCTGGCCTCCGCTCACCACGGGCTGCCAGGCGCCGGGGGGGCCTTCGGGCTCCTCGAGGTTGAACGCTCGTATCTGGGTCGGTGCGCCGCCTTGCAGGCGGATCTCCACGTAGCCGAAGGCGCGCATCTCGTCCTCGTTGTCGTAGGCGTAGGCCCCGATGTCGTCTACGTGCAGAAAGGTGAGGGGAGCGGTGAGCTCAGGCCTCCAGCGCTCCTCGTCGTCGTCTGCTCCGAAGGCGAGCGGCTCCGCCGTACGTGCGGTGGCGGCGGCCTCGGCGACCAGGGCCGCGTCGGCGGGGGACAGCGCGTCCAGCAGGCTCACCGCCTCCGCCGCGTCGCCTCGGGCCAGGGCCCTGGCGACGCCGGGCACCAGCCGCTCCAGCTCCTCGGGCAGGCTCTCGTCACGATAGTGGACGATCTCCGGCTTGCGCGGCGCGAAGATGTCATCCCCCGGCGCGTAGCGCTCGAACCAGTTGAGGTTGTCGTGCCCCATGACCACGGCGCGCACCTCGTGGCGCGCCAGCAGGGTCAGCAGCTCGCGGGCCGGGTTCCCCTCCTGGCCGGGCAGGCGCATCCACTCCTGCTGCCAGCGCTCGCGCCCGTGTCGCATCAGGTAGGCCAGGTAGTCCTTGAGCACCGGGCCCAGGCCCGTGAACGTGAACGGACGCGCGTCGTGGTAACGGCCCAGCGCGGCGCCCACGCTGCCCCCGCGCGGGTCGTGGTGGGAGAAGATCACCTTCTGGAGCCCGAGGGCGGTGGCCTCCTCCAGCGTCCGTTGGAGCCAGCCGAGCTGCTCCGGGCCGATCCCGCCGCCCCAGTTGGCCACCACGGCGTGGTAGCCGAGCCGCTGATGCCTGGGGAGATCGAAGCTGTTGAGCCCGATGTAGCGCGTCCCCGCCCAGTCGAAGGCGAAGTAGAGCGGCCCGAAGGTGCAGCGGTAATGTTGGAGCCCGTCGTAAGCCACACGGTTCCGCGGGTCCGCCCCCAGGTAGACCTCGGTGGGCTCGCCCAGGGCGTAGTCCTGGTAGGCCACCATCCCGTCGTGGTTCCCGGGGACCAGCACGATAGGGTGGCGCAGCGTGGACAGGATGGCGTGACTCTCGGGGTACTCCCGCGCGTAGTGGTGGACCACCGGTCCCGGGCCGATCCCCGCCGAGAGCTTGAGCATGTGCCAGGGGTTGCAGACGTTGTTGTCGCAGACGTCCCCGACCAGGGCCACCCAGGCGATGTCCTCGCGCGCGTTGAGCCGCGCCACCCAACGCTCCAGGCAGCGCCGGTTCAGGCTGTGATACTGGCTATCCCCGGCGAAGGCGAGCGTCTCCTCTCCCGTGATCTCCGTGTAGAGGCGGACGCTGTTGGGCTGTCGTTCATGCTCTCCGTGGCGCTCGAGCGCGAGGTCGTAGAGGGCCGGCGCCACGCCCTCCAGCGAGAGCAGGACGAGCCAGCTCTCCCGCCCGCCCGGTCCGACGCCCAGCGAGCGTGGCGCCTCTGCGGGGGAGAGCGCGCGGGTCGGGTTCCCTCGGTGTCGGTCCTCCAGCGAGAAGCGACCGAGGTCCGGGGACTCTCCCTCCGGGAGGCTGAGGACGACGCGCAGTCGGTCGCGGTCGGTCAGGAGCGCGGGAGACCCGAGGGTCGGCCAGCGGATCTGGTGGATCCGCGGCGAGATGGGGAGATCCTGCGGGTTGCAGGCGGCGTCCGCGCCGTGGAGCTGCTCGGGGGGAAGGGGGAGATCGCGCACGGTCCACTCCGGGTGCCTCGAGCGTGCAAGAGCTCGAGCGCCCCTCGGAGCAGTTATACGATGACCCCTTCGCGCGGGCGATACCGGAAGATATTTTCAGATATCGCGCCCGCGCAGGTGCCCTACTTCGCGCCCTCGGCGGCCGGCGCGGCCGGGGCGGCCTCGGTGGCGGCGGGGGCGGCGGCGGCGCCAGCCTCGAGGGCGGCGATGCGCTTCTCCAGGTCGGCGATCTTCACCTCGTGGCCCTCGGCCAGCTTGCCCGTCTTCACGGAGTCGCCGAGCACGAGCTTGATCGAGGCGCCGAGGCGGATGGCGTCGAACTTGCCCCACAGGGCCATGACGAAGGCCAGGAGCCCGAGGATGAAGCCCACGGCCGAGACGGTGGGCAGGTTCTCCGTGGAGATCAGTTGGGAGCGTTCTTCAGCCATGAGCGTTCTCCAGTCGGCGAGCGTTGGATCGAGGCCCAGGAGGGCCGCGTCTCGGGAGCCCCACGTGGGACCGATCCGCCGACGCCAGCCTACCAGAAAATCGCAGCCCCGGCTTCAGCCCTGGCGATCCAGGCGGCGACCGGCCCGCTCCCGTGCGCGGGCGAGCGCGTCGGAGACCGGGGAAGCTGGCGGGGCAGCGGAGTTCTCCTGGGTGTGTTCCACGGGAGCGGGTGCGCCTGGCACCTCTGGCGCCGTGCGCAGGGGCGATCCCGCAGGTGTTGGCGGCGCGGCGCGTGCCCGCGCGACCTGCGAGAGGGGGAGCCCGGCGGGCCACAGCCGCCGCGCCGCGATCTCGGCCAGGGCCAGGAGCAGCCCCAGGCCCAGCAGCGGCCCGCTCAGCACCCGCCCCACGCGCCCCTCCGCCTCGCCCTCCAGCAGCGTGGAGACCGGGGCGTTGACCGTCCCCCCGGAGAGGGTGGCGAGGCGTCGCATCCCCCGCTCGCCCTGGCTCGGGTCGGCGGGCGGGCGGAGCTCGCTGGAGCCCGCGCTGGCCACGGCGGGCAGCGTGATGAGCTGGTCTCCACCCAGCCCCACCACCCCGAGGGTGATCCCGGCCCCGTGGGTCCGCGTCCTCCCGCGCCAGCGGTCGGGCCCGTCCGCCTCCAGCCGCACCTCGCGCGTGCCGCCGTCCGGGTCGCGCACCCGAGCCACCGGCTCGCCGTCGAGCGCCGCGCCCGGCTCGCGCTCCACCGTGATCACCAGATCCTGGCCCTCCAGGCTCGCCGAGCCGTACCAGCCCCCCGGCGCCTCCTGGGCCCCCAGCCAGCGCGTGAGGCTGGTCAGCGCGCCCCCCATCGGCTCCCAGCCCAGCGCGCGCGCCCCCCAGGGCCCGCCCACCTGGCTCATGTAGGCCGCCGTCCGCCCCGCCCCCGCCTGGCGCCAGGCCAGGATCGGGGCGGCGTTCTCGTCGGTGCTCACCAGCCCTACCAGGGCCCCCGACCGCGGCCAGGTGCGGTTGTAGCCGTCCAGGTCCGGCCCGCCCTGCACGCTGAGCCCGAGCGCGCGCAGCTCGCCCCGCGGCGCCGTCCCCGTGGGCTCCTCGATGACGCTGGCCCGGCTCACCAGCAGCGTGTCCTGGGCGAAGAGGCGCGGGAGCTCGGACGGGCGCAGCGTGAACGCGATGGTGCCGCCGCCCTCCTTCGCCACCGACTCCAGGAAGCGCGCGTCGCTGTCGAACTTCGAGCCCAGCGCGATGACCGAGACCGTCACCCCCGCCTTCCGCAGCTTGCGCAGGAGCACCAGCACGCCCTCCTGCTCCTCGCTGTCGGCCGCGTCGGCGAACAGCGTGATGTGCCGGTTCTTCTGCGGGGCCTGCTCCAGCTTCTTCGCCGCCGCCGCCAGCGCGGTGAACACGTAGATCCCGCCTCCCTCCGAGCGCACCCGCAGCACCCGCGCGGCCAGCGCGTCCGGCTGCTTCACCGGCCCCAGCGGCACCACCTCGTGGGCCGCCGTGTCCACCGCCATCACGCCCAGGTGGTCCATGGGCGAGAGCAGCTTGATCGCCGCCGCTGCGCCCGCGTTGGCCAGATCCATCTTCGTGCGCCCGCCCCCCACGTCCTCCGCCATGGAGCCCGAGCGGTCCATCGCGATGACCATCGCGACGCCCTGCTTGCGCTGCTCCACCCGCTGCTCCATCGAGACCGGGAGCAGCTCGTCGATGGAGGAGTGGTGGTAGCCGCCCACCCCGAAGCTCTGCGGCCCGCCCGTGATCAGCAGCCCGCCCCCGTCGTCCACGAAGCCGGCCAGCGCCCCGAGCCCCAGCCCCAGGCGATCGGCCGCCACGTCCTCCAGCACGACCACCCGATAAGAGGCCAGCCCCGCCGCGTCCAGGGGAGCCTGCTCGGGCGTCTTCGCCTCAGGGTGGAGCCCGCCCGCCTCCAGCGCCCGCACCAGGGGCGTGCGCGAGCCGTCCTGGTTCAGCACCAGCACGCCACCCGCCCCACGCACCCGCGTCGCCGCCAGCGCCTCGTCGTCCTCCGTCGTCGGATCCCCGGGCAGGCTCACCTGGAGCGACCAGCCCAGCAGCCCCGACTCGGGCGCCAGGTCTCGGAACAGGAGCCGGTTGAGCCCCGACTTCAGCGCCGTCTCTCCCTGCTGGATCACGACGCCGCCGCGCCGCAGCGTGTAGCGCGCCGTGCCCGCCCGATCGGCCTGCACCCATCCCGCCAGGGCCAGCGGGGCCCCCGGGGCCACCTCCGCAGGCGCGCTGAGCGAGAGCGCCCGCGCCCCGCCGCCCCAGCTCCGCGAGTGCGGGCGTACGTCCACCGGCACCCCCCGCGCCCCCGCTCGCCGCGCGATCTCCGTCGGATCCGCCCCGTCGTGGAGCCCGTCGCTGATCACCAGCAGCCGCCCCCCGCCCCCGCGCAGCAGGGCCAGCCCCGCCTCCATCGCCCCGGCAAGGTCCGAGCCCGCCGCCTCCGTCTCCTCCAGCGTGGGCAGGCCCGAGCTCCGCGCGTCGGGGGAGGGCGCCCGCAGGACCCGCGCGCTCGCCCCGAAGACCACCACCCCCACCCGATCCCCCGGGCCGCGCGCGTCCTCCAGCAGGCGCAGGATCTCCTCAGCGCGAGCGCCACTCTCGGCAGGCATGGAGGCCGAGCGATCCACCACCACCACGACGTCCCGCCCCGGCGCGGAGAGCGGGAGGTAGGGCCCCGCCGCGGCCAGCAGCAGCAGCGCCGCCGCCGCGAGCCGCAGGGCCCCGATCCCGCGCAGCGGACCGCCCCAGCGCCGCCAGAGCAGGGCGAGCGGCAGGGCCAGCAGGAGCAGCTCCGGGCGAAGCAGGCCGATCATCCCGACCTCCGGCCGAGCAGGGTCCAGTCCAAGAGCAGCAGCAGGAGGGCGCCGAGCCCCAGCCCGGCGGCGGCGGCGCTGGCCCCCGTGGTCGTGACCCCTGGGAGATCCGCCGGGACCCGGGCCTCTCCGCGCGTCCGCAGGTCGGACTCCGCGGCGGAGAGCAGGTTCACCGCCAGGGCCCGCGCCTCCCCCTCCGGCGGCCGCAGCTCGTGGACCCCTGGCCCCAGCCCCGTCAGCAGCAGGTCTCCCGCGCAGGCCAGGGTCCGCTCCCCCGAGGGCCCCGTCAGGGTGGCCTCGCCCGCGCCCGCGCCGCGCCAGAGCACGTCCTCGCCCAGGCGCAGGTTCGTGCGCGCGGGGCCGGGCAGGGTGGCCCGACGGAGCTCAGCCAGGTTCCCGAGCAGCAGGGGCCAGTCCGCGCTGCGCGCCAGGGTGGATCTCCAGGGGTCGATGTCCAGCGTGAAGCGGATGGCCTCGCCCTCCGGGTGCGCGAGGAGCAGGGCCCGGGTCCCGGCCAGCAGCAAGGGCTGGTCCTCCGGGCCCGCCGCGACCGCGACGCCGGGCGTCCACAGGAGATCCTCGCCCGACCAGCCGCGCAGGAGCGCATGCCCCGTCGCCAGGAAGGGCCCCAGCAGGGCGCGCTCCTCGCTCGGGGCCTCGGGCGTGGGCGGGCCGGAGATCCGCAGGCCCCAGGCCCCCGCCGGCACCTGCGCGTCGAGGGTGAGCAGCAGATCGGCCTGTTCCGGCGCCACCGCCTCGCTCTCCGGCACCGCCGCCACCCAGCGCTCCAGGCCCGCGCCGTCCGCGGCCCGGGTGAGCCCCAGCGCCCGGTTCATCGCCCCGGGCAGCGCCGAGCCCAGGTGGAGCGCCCGGTCCGGGGGCGGAGCCAGCGCCACCTGGTCATCCAGGGCGAGCCCGTCCCGCCACGCCGAGCCGTCCTCCCGCGCCAGGCGCAGGCTCAGGCGCGCGTCGTCGGGGGCCTCGAGCCCGAGCCGCTGCGTGCCCCCGGGGTCCAGGCGGAAGGGCAGGGGAGCGCTCCCGCCCAGGACCTGCCCGGCGACGGGCTCCCCGGCGAAGCTGCGCAGCGTGAGCTCGACCCGGCCCCCGGCGCGCGCGGCGTCGGTGAAGCCCACGTTGTCCAGCGGCCTCCCCAGCGCGAGGAGATCGAGGTCGGGCGTGGGGCCGGGCTCGGGGAGGGGGGCGTCGGTGGCGTAGAGCAGCCCGCCGCCGTCGGAGAGGGCGCGGGCCAGGGCCAGGGCGCGGGCGGGGTCGGCGTCGGGGCCCTCGGGTCGCCAGGCGAGCAGCGCGTCCTCGACGGCGTCGGCGGGGGCCTCGGGCCCGGCCAGCAGGCGGGGCTCCGGGCCGGTGGCGATCAGGCTCACCCGATCCCGCGATCCCAGGCCCGAGAGCCGCTCGATCAGGGCCTCCCGAGCGTCCTCGGCCGGGCTCCGTCCCGCCGTGTCCACCGCCCCCATGGAGGCCGAGTCGTCCAGCACCCAGACCCGGTGCTCGCCCCGCTCCTCGCAGCCGCGGGGGGAGGCCAGGGCCAGGGCCAGCAGGAGCGCCGCGAGGCTCTCCAGGACCAGCGAGAGGGTGGCGCGCAGGCGGTCCCAGCGCCGCCCCTCCGACGGGTCGCGCTCGCGCTCCTCCCACAGGAAGAGGGCGCTCACCACCCGCGGCTGGTAGCGCCGCCTCAGCAGGTGCAGCGCCACGACCGCGGGCACGGCCAGGAGCGCGATCAGCCCCAGCGGGTTGGCGAACACTCAGCGGCGCCGCAGCCGGGCCCCGAGCCAGGCATACAGCCGCGCCCAGCTCTCCGGGTGCAGGAGCGCGGGGTAGGCGGCGACGGCGACCAGCCCGAAGGTGTTGACGTGCAGGGTCATCACGGTCACCGCGTGGAAGCAGGCCGCGAGCCCGAGCAGCCAGGGCTGGGCCCGGCGGAGCCAGATGAGGAGCGGGAAGCTGGCCTCGAAGATCAGGGTGAGCCAGCACATGGGCGCCAGCAGCCAGGGCCAGGCGGACAGGAAGGCGCCCATCGGCTTGAGACCAAAATTGCGCTCGATGAAGTCGTAGGCCAGCGGCACGCCGCGCCACCAGGCGGGCTCCTCCAGGATCTTGTTCCAGCCGGTCATCCCGTAGAGGCCGCAGTAGGTCAGCGTCAGCGTGTAGCGCGCGACCGGCAGGCCCTCCTGGGGGCGCGCCCCCGCCGCGGGTGCCAGGAAGAGCGCCACCGCCTGCCAGAACATCAGCCGATCATAGGCCTTCATGTTCAGGCCCTCGGCGAACATGAGCGCCAGCGATCCGACCACGAAGAGGGCCAGCCCCGGGCGCACCAGCCGCCCGGCGCCCACCAGCAGGAGCCCGCCCACCAGGCCCGCGTAGATGGCCCAGGCCGTCCCCGGCGACCAGACCACCCACTCGCTGAGCGGCACGCGCCCGGCGGCCACGACGATGCCCGCGCTCGAGTAGGTCTCCTCCAGGTGAGCCGCGCGCGGCAGCCAGGTCAGCAGCCCGGAGAGCGCGAACAGAGCCCGGAACACAGGCCAGCCCTCGTGGCGCTCGGGCCGCATCAGTAGATCCGTCCGCGGGGCAGGGGGTAGTCGCCCGAGCAGGTGAGCGCGCCCAGGTCCGTGTACTTCACGTCCCGCTCCGGCTGCTCCAGGCTGCCCAGCGTCTTCGGCCAGGTCTTCTTCACCATGCGCACCGCGCTCATCCCGGAGCGCTGGCAGGCCGCCGCCAGGAAGCTCCGCTTCAGCTCGCCCGAGCTGTAGACCCAGGGGCGCTCCCAGCGGTATCCGCTCTCCCAGCGCGCCGGGTACCAGCGCTCCATGGGGAGCTCCACCCAGAGGTCGCCGTCCTGTCCCAGGAAGAGGATCTGCGTGTGGGTCTTGTTGTATCCGGTGAACATCCGCCAGTTGATGGGCCAGAAGACGTCGCCGAAGGTCTCGGTCAGCGGGCCGCGCGCCTCGTGGCGGCTCTCGTAGAGCCCCGCCGCCTGGTAGACGGCGAAGAGCACGAGCCAGGCCCACCCGAACACGACGCGCGCGCGATCCATGGCGGAGTCGTATCCAGCGGGGCGTGATCCGTCCGCAAGCACGAAGGACGCGATTCCCTGTAAGCTGTGAACCTCACCGACGTTCCGATGTCGGACCGACCTAAGAGGTGAAGCATGTTCTGGATGCTCGCGTGGGTGGCGTGTACGGGTGGAGCAGGGGAGAAGGCGGATAAGGGCGCGGCGCCCGATCACGATCGGCACGGGGGGAGCGAGGTGGTGGAGAAGCGCCCCGTCCCGCTGCCGGACGGTGAGCCGGTCGTCCGCTCCTGCTTCGGCGCGGAGGAGGAGGCCGAGAAGAAGGTGGCGAAGCCCAACCGCGGGCCGGTGCCGCCGCCGGTGGCCAGCGGCGCGACGAAGCTGCGCCAGCGCCTGTTCCCCGGGGCCTCGGCCCCGGAGTCCGCGCCCGCCGAGGCCCCCGCCCCGACGGCGACGCCCTCCGCTGCGGAGACGACGGCCTCGGCCTCGCCGCCCGCCGACGGCGCGCCGATGGCCGCGACCGGCGGCAGCATGGGCGGCATCGGCCAGGGCGAGGGTGGGGCCAGCTCCTCGGGTGTGCTGGGCGCGCTCAAGGACGACGCCGCCAGCCCCGAGCCCATGGCGCCCCGCAGCAAGCCCAAGACCAGCAGCAAGGGCTCGCGCGCCAACGACGAGGGTGACGCCCTCGCCGGCGGGCGCACCGTGGCGAAGCGCGAGGAGGCCAAGGAGCGCCTGGCCAACCGCCCGCCGCCCAAGCCCCCGCAGCCCCAGGTGGACTGGGGCGGGACCACCTGGCTCTCCAACGACGACTCGATGAGCCTGGCCAGCGCCCAGCGCGTGCTCTTCGACGTCAAGGAGCACGTCAACTTCGGGCCCTCTGAGGTCCGTCCCCACGAGCTGCTCAACTACTTCAGCTTCGAGTCCGAGCCCGTCGAGGAGGGCAAGCTCTTCAGCGTCAAGCCGAGCGCCTCGCGCACGGGCGACGAGCAGATCACCCTCGCCCTGGCTGTTCAGGGCGCCACCCCGCCGCGCCAGCCGCTGGACCTCACCCTGGTGGTGGACGTGAGCGGCTCGATGTGGGCCGAGGGGCGCATGGACTACGTCAAGCGCGGCCTGCACCGCATGAGCGAGCAGCTCGAGCGCGGCGACCGCGTCAACCTCGTCGTGTTCGACGACAAGGTCTGCACGCCGCTGGAGAACTACGTGGTGGGCCGCGATCCCACGGGCGTGCTGGCCAACGCGATCGACACGTTGGTCCCGCGCGGGAGCACCGACCTGAACCTCGGCCTGCACGAGGGCTACCGGCTGGCCGGGGTCTTCGCCGCCCAGGACGCCAGCGGGGACCGCAACGATCGCGTGATGGTGCTGACGGACGCCCTCCTGAACACGGGCGACGTCAACCCCGACACCATCACCGAGATCGCGAAGGCCTACGAGCAGTCGGGCGTGCGCCTGACCGGCGTGGGCGTGGGCCGCGAGTTCAACGACGAGGTGCTGGACAAGCTCACCGAGAAGGGCAAGGGCGCCTACGTCTACCTGGGCAGCGAGGCGGTGGTGGATCGCATCATGGGCGTGGGCTTCCGCAGCCTCACCCAGACCATCGCCCACGACGTGCGCTTCGAGCTCGACCTGCCCGAGAGCCTCGGGCTCTCCCGCTTCTACGGCGAGGAGGCCAGCTCCGACCCCGAGGACATCCAGCCCATCAACTACTACGCGGGCACCCGACAGCTCTTCCTCCAGGATCTGCGCCTCCGCGACGGCCGCGTGGTCTCCGAGGACCCCATCGCGCTGACCATCCACTACAAGGACGCGCGCACCGGCGAGACGAAGACCCAGCGCTTCACCACCACCGTCGGCCAGGCCCTGGCCTCGGACACGCACAACGTGGAGAAGGCCCGCGCGCTCATGGCCTGGACGGACTTCCTGCTGGCCCGCGCGTTGCACGGCGAGCCCTGTGGGTCCCCGCTGGCCGAGTACCGCTCGCGCATCAGCGGCCTCGGGGACGACGCCGAGATCGCCTACGTCAACAGCCTCACCGGCCCCCTGTGCGGCGTGGACCTGGGCGGGCCGGTGGCGGGCGGCGGGGTGGCCTGGCGCGTGCGGGTGGACAGCGACGTGCCCATCGCCGAGGTCGCCCTGTCCTGCCCGTCGGGCGAGCAGCGCCAGAGCCTGAGCGGCGCGGACACCGTGGCCCGCTTCAACGCGACCCCGGGCAGCTGCACCTTGACCCTGGAGGGCGCCGTCCCCCTGATCGCCAAGGTGGAGGTGCCGTCCACGGGCGGCGAGGCCCGCTGCCTGGTGCGCGGCGGGCGGCTGTCCTGTAGTTAGGCTGATCAGCTCGGGGTCGTCACTCCGAGCTGCTCCATCATGAACGCGAGGTTCTCCGCGGTCTGGGCGATGAGATCGTCCAGAGCCGCGGCGCCGTGGTGCCCGGAGTCACCCACCACCTTCAGCAGGATGGGGCGAGGGTCCTCGGGCGAGCGCCCGGTGGCCTCCAGCAGACGGGCGAAGAGCTTGCGGGCGTGGACCGGGTCGGTGCGCGCGTCGTTCAGCCCGGCGGTCACCAGCACCGCGGGCGCGTCCAGGCCCCAGGGCACGTTGTGGTAGGGCGAGTACGCCAGGATGTGCGGGAACATCTCCGGGTCCTCCGGGCTGCCGTACTCCTGCGTCCAGATGTTGGCGATGCCGAAGCGATGGAAGCGCAGCATGTCCGCCAGCGGGACCTGGCAGAGCACGGCCCGGAAGAGCTCGGGCGCCTGCACCAGGGCGGCCCCGACCAGCAGCCCGCCGTTGCTGCCCCCGGCGATGCCCAGGCGCTCCGGCCGGGTGATGCCCGCGTCGATGAGCCAGCGCGCGGCGCACAGGAAGTCGTCGAAGACGTTCTGCTTGCGCTCGCGCATCCCCGCCTCGTGCCAGGCGGCGCCGAACTCGCCTCCGCCCCGCAGGTTGGGCAGGGCCAGCACCCCGCCATTCTGCACCCAGAGCGCGAGCGTGGTGGCGAACATGGGCAGGCGCGAGATGTTGAAGCCGCCGTAGCCGGTGAGGTAGACCGGGTGGCTCCCGTCCCGGGGTAGGCTCCCCTGATAGACCAGGAACATCGGCACCTGCGTCCCGTCCTTGGAGCTGTACCAGACCTGCTCGGTGACCATGCCCGCCGTTTCGATGGCGATGGGCGCGCGGTGGATGAGCGTGAGGCCCCCGGTCTCCGGGTCGTAGAGGTACTCCGACGGGGGGACGGTGAAGGACTGGAACGAGATCCGCACCTCGGGGCGGCCCCAGAAGCCCGACACGCTCGCCGTACCCAGGCCGGGCAGCGTCACGTCGCCGAGCGGCGCTCCCTGGAGCGAGAACATCGCGATCCGGGTGTAGGCGTCGTGCTGATAGACGGCGTAGAGCCGGCCGCCGACGCCGATGAGCTGGGTGAGTACGTCGCGATCGTGCTCGGGGATGAGCTCGCGCCAGCTCCCGCGCTCCGGGCTGTGGACGCTCGCCACCAGGGCGCGGTAGCGGGGCGCGCCCCAGTCGGTCATGACCACGAGCTGGTCGTCGTAGACCACGGCGTGGTAGTCGCCGTCCAGCTCGGGGTGGAGCGCGCGCGGCTCGCCCCCGGCCCAGAGATCCTGGAGGAAGATCTGGTTCTTCTGGAATTCGCTGCGATGCAGCAGGAGCCAGCCGCCGTCTTCGCTCACGGCGGCGCCGTGGTAGCGCTCCTTGACCTCGGCGTCCTGCAGGGCGATCCGGTCCTGGGCGCCGTCGGTGCCCAGCGGGTGCCACCACACGCGGTGCCAGTAGTGCTCCTCGCCCGGGGGGACCTCGCCGGGGCTCGGCTTGGAGGCGTAGTAAAAGCCAGAGTTGTCGTGGCGCCAGGCCACCCAGCCCTGCTTCCAGCCGCGCAGGCGGTCGGGCAGGTGCTCGCCGGTCTCCAGATCCAGCACGCGGATCCTGGGGTTCTCGTCCCCGCCGCGCGCCACGCCGTAGGCCAGGTAGCGCCCGTCGGGGGAGGCCCAGGATCCTGCCAGGGTCTCGGTGCGATCCCAGGCGTTGGGGTCCAGGATGACCCGGCCCTCGGCGCCAGGGCGCTCGCGCAGGCAGAGCGCCCACTTGTCCTGGTCCGCCTTGCGGGTGCTGTACCAGCAGCGGGTGGAGCGCAGGCTCGGGCTGTCGGGGGTCTGGTCGTCGTAACGCCAGAGCTCGGTGAGCCGCCGCTCCAGCCAGGCGCGCTGGGGCATGGCGCCGATGCGCGCGCGGGCGATCTCGGTCCAGCGATCCTGCCAGGCGCGGACCTCCGGGTCGTCCCCGGGCTCCAGCCAGCGGAAGGCGTCGTGGACGGGGCGGCCGAAGATCTCTTCGACCAGGGGCTCCGCGCGGAGGGGGGGCAGCTCCATCAGGCACCTCGGGGGGACCAGATAACGCTCTGGTGGGCGGAGGGGGAACGATGTAAAGGGAGGGCGTGGACCCTTCCTCGTCCCTCCCCCCGCCCTCGAGCCCGCCGTCCAGGCGGCGCTTCCTGCAGGTGGGCCTGCTGGGCGGGGCTCTGCTGGCCGTGGCGGGCCTCGCCGGTCAGTCTACGCGGGGTCGCGGGCCCGCCGGTCCGCTGCAGGTGTTCAGCGACGAGGAGTACCGGATCGTCGCCGCCATCGCCGAGCGCCTCTGCCCAGGGGGGAAGGGCCCGGGTGGGGAGGCGCTGCCCTCGGCCTCCCAGATCGGCCTGACCGAGAAGCTCGACGCCTTCATGGCGCGCTCGGACCCCTGGAGCCAGGCCGATCTCAAGCGCTTCCTGGTGCTCTTCGAGAGCGCCTGGGGAGGCCTGATCCTGGAGGGCCGCGTCACGCCGTTCACCGCGCTGAGCCCCGAGGAGCAGGACGAGACCCTGGAGAGCTGGCGGACCAGCGGGCTGGACATCAAGCGCACGGGCTACTCGGTGATCCGGGCGCTGCTGGTGACGCGCTACTGGGCGGACCCCCGGGTCTACCCGGCCACCGGCTACCGCGGGGCCCCGGCGGCCTGGAGAGGGGCGCCATGAGCGGGATGATCACGGCGGGGCGCGATCTCTCGGGTGACGTCGAGCGCACCTGCGACGTGGCGGTGGTGGGCTCGGGCGCGGGCGGGGCGGTGCTGGCGGCGGGGCTGGCCGAGCGCGGCCTCTCGGTGGTGCTGCTGGAGGAGGGCGGCGCCTACACCCGGCGCAATTTCAGCCTGGAGGAGGAGGACGCCTACACGCGCATGTACCAGGAGCAGGGGATGCGCTCGACCTCCGACAACGGCATCGCCATCCTGCAGGGGCGGGTGCTGGGCGGCGGGACCACGGTGAACTGGACCACCTGCTTCCGCACGCCTGCGCGGATCCTCCAGCACTGGCAGCAGGTCCACGGCCTGGGCGAGCTGACGGAGGAGGCGCTGGCCCCGCACTTCGAGGCGGTGGAGGAGCGGCTCCACATCCACACCTGGGAGGAGGTCCCGCCCAACGCCAACAATCAGATCGTGCTGCGTGGAGCCTCCGCGCTGGGCTGGCAGGCGGGCGTGACCCGGCGGAACGTGCGGCGCTGCGCCAACAGCGGCTACTGCGGGATGGGCTGCCCCATGGACGCCAAGCAGGGCATGCACCTCACGTACCTGCAGGACGCGATGGCGGCGGGCATGGACGTCTACGCCGACGCGCGGGCGGTGGCGTTGGAGATGAAGGGCGGCGAGGCGCGCGCGGTCCACGCCGAGGTGCTGGACCGGGAGACACGGCGTCCGACGGGCGTGAAGATCACGCTCAAACCTCGAGTTGTGGTCGTGGCGGGCGGGGCGATCAATTCGCCGGCCCTGCTGCTGCGCTCGGGCATCAACCCGGGCGGGCGGGTGGGGCTGCGCACCTTCCTGCACCCGGTGGTCGCGGCGATCCCGGGCTTCGACGCGCACATCAACGGCTTCTCCGGGGCGCCCCAGTCGGCGGCCTGCCACCACCACGTCGATCGGGGCCCGGACAAGGTGGGCTTCTTCATCGAGGTGGCCCCGGTCTTCCCGCTGACCATGAGCATGGGCGGGGGCTGGTTCGGCGCCCAGCACCTCGAGATCATGACGAAGCTGCCGCACATCGGCATCCTGCTGGCCTTGATGGTGGACGGGATCGCCCCAGGCGACGAGGGCGGCTCTGTGCGGGTGGAGCGGGACGGCCGGCTGCGGGTGGACTACCCGATGCGGCCCGCGCTGGTGGAGGGCTTCCAGGCCGGGCACCGGGCCCTCTGCGAGCTCGCCCTGGCGGCGGGGGCTCGCGAGGTCTGGACCACCCACCTGCGCGAGGACGTGCAGATCCGCTCCAAGGCCGAGCTCAGCCGGTTGAACAGCCTGCGTTATGGCGCGTCTGAGCACGGGATCTTCACGGCTCACCAGATGGGCGGCTGCGCGATGGGCGCGGACCCGAAGACCAGCGTGGTGGACACCGACCACCGCGTGCGGGACACGGACAACGCGTTCGTGGTGGACGGATCGGTGCTGCCGACGGCCCTGGGCGTGAACCCGTCCCAGACCATCTACGGGCTGGCGCACCGGGCGCGCGAGCGCGTGGCGAGGGCCGTGTGAGCGTGCGCCGCGTCGCCCTCGTCGCCTCCGTCGTGGCCCTGATCCTGCGGGCGGCGCGCCTCGGGGAGGCCCCCCAGGTCGATCCACTCTACGACGTCTTCCTGCTGGACAGCGCCTACTACGACGAGCTGGCGCGCGGGATCCTGGAGGGCGGGCTCCAGCAGGAGAGCCCCTTCCTGATGGCGCCGCTCTACGGCTACTTCCTGGCCGCGCTCTACGCGCTCCGCGGGGCGCTGGGCCTGGAGGGGCCGGGCCTGATCTACGGCGTGCAGGCGCTCCTGGGCGCGGGGACGGCGGCGATGGCGGCCCTCCTGGGCGAGCGGGCGGGTGGGCGCCTGGCGAGCTGGACGGCGGGCCTGCTCTGCGCGGTCTACCCGGTGGCGATCCTCTACGACGCGAAGCTGCTCAGCGTGACCCTGGCCACCTTCCTGGCCACCCTGGGTGCGCTGCTGCTGGCGCGGGTCTGGGATCGGCTGGGGGCCGGCGCTCGTGCGGGCGCGTGGGCGCTGGGCTGCGGGCTCACGCTCGGGCTGGCCACGCTGGCGCGCGGGAACCTGCTGCTCTCGCTGCCCTTCGTCCTGCTGCTGGTGGCGGCGCGGGCCGGGCGCGGTCGGCTGGGGGTCCCGCTCCTGCTGCTGCTGGGCCTCTCCGGCCCGCTGGGGCTCTCCTATGCGCACAACGCGGCGGCGGGCAGCCCCGCGCTGGTCAGCGTCAACGGCGGGGTGAACCTCTACCGTGGCAACAACCCCTACTTCGTGGACGAGGCGGTGGAGCCCTTCCGCCTGCCCGCGGAGAAGGACGCCCTGGCCACGCGCTCTCTGCTCGTGGCCTCGGTCGCCGAGGACCGGGCCCTCAGCCCGCGCGAGTCCGACCAGTACTGGACCCGGCGCACGCTCCAGGAGTGGGGGGCGGACCCCCTGCGCTACGTGGGGCTGCTGCTGCGCAAGACGGTGCAGGTGCTGGGCTGGCGCGAGATCAGCGACAACATCGACCATGAGCACCTGCTGGCCCGGAGCCGGGTGCTGGGCTGGATCCCGCCGCTCTACGGGCCGATGGTGGCGCTGGCCCTGGTGGCGCTCGTCGGGCGGGCCCGGGACCGTGCGCGGCGGGCCGAGGACGCGCCGATACTAGTTTTGCTAGTCACAGGCATCGGCAGCATCGCCCTCTTCTTCGTCGTCGCGCGCTACCGGCTGCCCCTGGTCCCGCTGTGGGCCTGCTTCGCCGGGGCGGGGCTGACGCGGGCGCTGGAGCTCTGGCGCTCGGGGGCGCGCCGGGCCTTCGGAGAGGGGGCGCTGGCGGCGGGGGGGCTGGGCGCGCTGCTGGCCCTGCCGGCCACGTCGGCGGTCTTCCCCTGGAGCTGGCTCGCCCCCGCGCAGGAGCGCCCGGAGTGCCTCATCGACCCCCACGTCCTCCGGGCCGCCGAGGTAGAGGACGCCTACCGGGTCGCCTTCGACGCGATGATGCACGGGCGGGAGGAGGAGGCCGAGCGCCAGGTGGCCGAGGTCACGCGGCGCGATCCCGAGCACGCCCCCGCCGGGGTGATGTACAGCTACCTGCTCCTGAAGCGCGGCGCGGCCCGCGAGGCCATCGCCGAGGCGGCCCGGGTGGTCAAGCTCCACCCATGTGAGGAGAAGGCCTGGTTCAACCTCGGCAGCGCCCTCCTGCGCTCCGGGAACGGGCAGGCGGGCCTGGGCGCCTTGCACAAGGCGGCCCAGCTCGACCCCTACGACACCCGCACGCGCACGGCGCTGGGGCAGGCGTGGATGAGCCTGGGCGGGAGGCAGGAGGCGAAGACCGCGCTGGACTTCTCCGTGCGCTGGGACCCCTCGGACTGGCAGGCGCGGGCGCTGCGGGCGCGGATCGCGCTGGAGGAGCGTGAGCCGGGGGTGGCCACCAGGCTGCTGGACGAGGCCCTGCTGCTGGCCCCGGAGCAGATCGACCTCTGGGGGCTGCGCGGGCTGGCGGCGCTGGGGGTGGGCGACCTGGAGGGCGCGGAGGCGGCCCTGCTCCAGGGCGAGGCCAACGCCCGCAAGCGCCCCGATCTGCCCTCGGATCCCGTGCTGGTCGCGCTGCGCAAGGCCATCGACGCCCCGATGCGCATGCCGGACAAGATGGAGCTGGTGGCGAAGCCGAGGCCCGGGATCGGGCCTTGAGGCGCCCCTGGCTCCTGGCCCTGGCGCTGATGCTGGGCCTGTGCCTGCTCTGGGCGCCAGACGCCGCGCTGGGAGAGGCCGCCTTCTGGGCCCATGATCTGCGGCACCACCACCTGCCCTGGCGCGCCTGGTCCGCCGGGCGCTGGGCCGCGGGCGAGCTGCCCCTGTGGGCGCCGGAGGTGGGGGCGGGCTTCCCCCTGATGGCCGACGGGCAGACGGGGGTGTTCTACCCGCCCACGCAGCTCCTCTTCCTGCTGCTGCCGGCCCCGCTCGCCCTGAACCTGAGCCTGCTCGGCCACATCCTGCTTGCGGGCCTGGGGGCGCGGGCCCTGCTGCGGGCGCTGGGGCGGAGCGAGGCCGCCAGCCTGCTGGGCGGGGTGGCCTTCGCGTTCTCGGGCTTCATGGCCACACACGCGCTGTACCTGGGGATGCAGAACGCCGCGGCCTGGCTGCCCTGGGCCTGCTGCGTCCTGGTTCAGCGTCGCTGGCCGGGCCTGCTGCTGAGCGTGGCGATGATGGGGGTGGCGGGGCACCCGCAGGGGGCGGCGTTTGGGATGCTGCTGCTGGGGGCGCTGGCGCTGTCGGAGGCCTGGGCGGCGCGTTCGGCGAGGATCCTGCTGCCCTTCTCCGCGGCGATGGCCGGCGCGCTCCTGCTGTGCGCCCCGCAGCTCCTGGCCACCGTCGAGCTCGCCCGGCTCTCGCTCCGGGAGGGTGGGCTCCCCGCCGCGCTGGCCGGGCAGGGGAGCCTGCCGGTGCTGGAGCTGGTGGGCGGCGTGCTCCCGCGCTTCTTCGGCTACGAGCGCCCCGCCGACATCCCCGAGACCTACTACCACCGCGGGGCGGGCTACTGGGGGCAGGGCGAGAACCACTGGGAGATGGCCTTCTACCTGGGCGTCCCCGTGGTCGCGCTCGCGCTGCTGGGCCTGCGCGGGGCCCGGCGGTGGGCGCTCCTGGGCGGCCTGGCCCTGGTGTTGATGCTGGGAGAGCACACGCCGCTGTGGGGGCTGCTGCGGCGGCTTCCCGGCCTCGGGGGCTTCCGCTTCCCCGTGCGGTTCTCGCTGGTGCTGACGCTGTGCGTGACCGTGCTGGCCGGCTTCGGCCTCGACCGGGCGCTGGCCATGGGTCGCGAGGAGCTGGCGCGCAGCGGGCGGCGGGCGCTGCTGGCGGCGGGGGCGCTGCTGCTGGGGCTGGGCGCGGCGCAGCTCGGGCTCAGGCTGGGAGAGGAGGCGCTGGAGGCCCGGCTGCTCGCCCGCGCCGAGCGCCCCCTGCCGCCGCCGCCGCCGATGAGCCCGCTCCAGCGCGCCGCGAACCCTCCGCCTGAAGAGCGCGATGCTCAGGAGCGGGTGGCGCAGGTCATGGAGGGGCTCGCGCGCTCCACCCGGCCCTGGGCCTGGGAGGCGCTCTGGCCCGCCGGCCTGCTGGCGGCGCTGGGGGTGGGGGCGCTGCTGCTGGGGCGGGGGCGGCTGTCGGCGCGGGCGGCGACCGGCGGGGTGCTGGCGCTCACGGTGTTGGATCTGTTCAGCTTCGGGCGCGGATATCAGAAGACCTTCCCGATGGAGGAGGTGCTGGGCGAGCCCGGGGCGCTGGCCGAGATCCGGGCCGAGGGCGGGCGCGGGCGGGCCACCGTGCTGGACCGACGGCAGGATCCTCGGCTGGACACCGAGCTGATCAGCGCGAGCCTGGGGTTGCTGTGGGGTACGAGGGACGTGATCCTGCCCAGCCCGCTGCGCGTCGTGCGGCAGGAGGCGTACCTCTCCAAGCTTGGATTGGACGTGGGCGATCGCGGCGCGGTGAAGGTCGAGCGGATGCTGAAGCATCAAGCGCTGGTGGATCTGTTGGGCGTACGTTGGATCACCACAGTTCACCAGGTCGACCACCCCGCCTGGACCCTGGTCCACGACGGCGAGGTTCGGCTCTACCGGAACGCGTCGGCGCTCCCTCCGGCCTTCCTGGTGGGCTGTGGGCGCTGGCTCGGCGAAGAAGACGCCGAGGCCGCCTGGGCCGCGCTGGATGCCCTCGACCCGCGGAGCTTCGTGGTGCTGGAGGGGGAGGCGACGGCGCTGGAGGCCTGCGAGGACGAGGCGGAGCCGGGGTCGGCGAGGATCGTCGAGGACCGGGCGGAGCGGATGGTGATCGCGGTGGACGCCGCGAAGGCCGCGGTGCTGGTGCAGACGGACACCTGGTACCCGGGGTGGACCGCGACGGTGGACGGCGAGCCGGTCGGTGTGCGGCGGGCGGACTTCCTGTTCCGAGGGATCCCGGTGCCGGCGGGGAGGCACGAGGTGGTGCTGGAGTACAAGCCCGGGTGGATGGGGTGGGCCTGGGGTGGGGTGGTGGTCGGGGTGGTGGTGCTGGTCGGGTTGGGGGTGGTGGGGTGGAGCGGGCGAGGGTACCGCCAGGACGGGAAGAGCGCCAGGAGAACGCCAGCCTGCCGGTCAGGGGACGATGGACCTCACTCGTAGCGCCCTACCACCTCCACCTCCTCCCCTGGCCCCAGCTCCAGCCCGACCACCCGCCCCAGCTCCCCGCCCTCCACCTCGGTCCCGTCCACCCAGATCTCCGAGAACGCCGCCTCCCCGTGCAGGATCAGGGAGAGCTCCAGCGCGCCCTCACCCTCGGTCCGCGTGATCACCGCCCGCATACCCTCCTCGTACTGCTCCAACTGTAGCGTGTACCTACCTTCTCCCGCCGGGAGATCCTCCACCGCCATCGCCGGCCAGCCGTGGGGGAGGTGAGGGGAGAGCGAGAGGCGCGTCCGGCCCGCCTCCAGATCCACCACCACCTGTGCCCCGACGAGGTAGCCCAGGACCGACGCCCCGAGATCACCGCCCTCCCAGGGCCGGTACCGCGCGCTGACGTCCCCGCCGAGCCCGTCCTCCTGGTGGACCAGATCCAGCGGCAGGCGATCCGGGCCGTGCAGCTCCTCGACGTGGCCGCTGGGCGTGGCCAGGAGCCCGAGCGCGTCCCAGGCCTCCTCCTCCTCGTCCGCGTGGACCGTCGCGAGGTTCTGGAGCCAGTAGGGCGCGACCAGCCCGGTGGCGCCCACGAAGGTCCCCGGCGGATCCACGCTCGCCAGCAGCCCGTCCTCCTGCAGGAGCGCGTCGCGCGTGGCGCCGACGTTGCGCAGGACCCGCTCGCCGTCGAGGCCGGTGTCGCCGAGCCAGAGGGCCAGCAGCGAGGGCTCCTCGTAGGGCGCGGGGTAGGGCGAGAGTGTGTCCATCGCCACGAAGGGGGCGTAGAAGCCGCCCTCCTGCTGCCAGAACACCGCCTCCGTCGCCTCCCGCACCCGCTCGGCCTCGCCCGCCTCGACCCCCATCGCCGCCAGCGCGTCCGCGGCCGAGAGGTAGAGCAGGGCCGATCCCAGCGACCAGCCGGTCTCCTCGGGCAGCCCCACGCCGGACGCCAGCAGGAAGGGCCAGCGCCAGGTCTCGTCGCCGCTCCAGGGCAGCAGGCCCGCCTCGGAGATCTCCTGGCGCTCCAGGCAGGCCCGCAGGTAGGCCAGGCGGCTCCCGGTCAGGAGCGTCTCGTCTCCGGTGGCGCGCAGGTACAATCCGTGGTGGATCACAACATAAGAGGGCGCCTCCACCGCGTTGCGACCCTCCATGAAGTCCACCTCGGCCCAGAAGGTCTCGGGATCCTCGGGCTCCTCCACCTCCGGGTCCAGGTCCAGCGAGAACGAGTTGGCGATGGCCTCCCGGGTGATGGCGGCGTAGTAAGCCCCGTCGAGCTGCGCGCGGGCCTCCTCGTAGAGCCCCGTCGCCAGGTAGAGGCGCACCGGGCCCTCGGCGTCGCGCAGCCAGCCCGAGGTGTAGCGGCTCATCGGCGAGACGAGCCCGCTCTCGGCGGTCTGGGTGTGGAGCGTCAGCAGCAGGCCCTCCAGCAGGTCCGCCACGGCGGGCTCGGGCGCGTCCAGGCGGGGGGCGCGGGTGAGCAGCGCGTCCGCGTCCGCGGCGAGCGTGGCCAGCGCAGCCTCCAGGTCCGGGAGCTCGGGTGATCCGGGCGGATCTCCCTCGGTGAAGCGGTGCAGGCAGAGGACGCTCGTCGCCTCCCCCGGGCCGAGGGCGGGCAGGTCCACAATCATCGCCTCGCCGCTCTCGTCCTCCAGGCTCCAATTCGCGTCCGGGCAGCCCAGCGACATCCAGCGCGAGCCCCGCCGCTGCAGGAGCCCGTGCGCGTCGGAGCGCGTCTCCTCGTCGTCCGCGCGGGCCAGCCCCAGCCGCAGCGTGAGCCCGTCGCGCGCGTCGTCGCCCTCGTTGTGGACGCTGATCAGCCGGGCGATGGCGTCCTCCCCGGGGATCGTGAGGTCCAGGGTGCTGAGCTTCAGCGCCCCGTGCTCGGCCAGCGTGCGGACCACCGCCAGCCCCCGCGGGCGCCCGGCCGCCTCGCCTGTGATCGCCAGGGCCTCGCCCTCCTCCAGCAGCCGCAGGCTCGCGTCCCCGAAGAAGCCGCTGTCCGCTTGATATCCGGGGCCGATGGCGTTGGTGAGCGTGCTGTAGGGGCTGTCCAGCCCGAGGAGCCCGAAGACCCGCCCGTCCCCGAGCCCGTAGGTGGCGCCCTCGTCTCGCCCGCCGGAGAGCCCCACGCTGGCCCAGGCGCTGAGCTCGGAGAGCTCCGTGTGACCCTCCAGCGCAGGCGGGAGCGGGATCTCGGGCGGCTCGGGCAGGAGCCAGGCGTCGCGCGGCGTAGAGGGCGTCCAGTCGGCCGGGTCGGGGGGGCGGCAGGCGAGGAGCAGGAGCAGCATGGGTCCCCCAGGATGGACACTGAACAGGATGTCGGTGCTCTGTCTGTGCTACGATCCCCGTGTTCGCCCCGGAGATCCCATGCGCCCCTGGCTCCTCACGCTCTCCCTGCTGCTCGGCTGCGAGGCCGACAAGTCCGAACACTCGGGGGAGGTCGAGGAGACCGGCTCGCCCGAGATCGACCAGGACGGCGACGGCTTCCCGGAGAGCGAGGATTGTGACGACACCTCCGCCACCATCTACCCTGGGGCGACCGAGAGCTGCAACGAGCTCGACGACGACTGCGACGGCGAGGTGGACGAGTCCGCGGGCGGCACCTGGTACGCCGACGCGGACGGGGACGGCTACGGCGACCCGGAGACCACCGCCGAGGACTGCTCGGGCGGGGACGGCTGGATCGCCGAGGCGGGCGACTGCGACGACAGCGACCCCTACACGAACCCCGAGGGGACCGAGCTCTGCGACGGCTACGACAACGACTGCGACGGTGAGGCGGACGAGGACGCCGCCGACGCCGTCACCATGTACCTGGACGCCGACGGGGACGGCTACGGCGACCCCGGCTCGGGCATGACGGGCTGCGAGTTCCCGGAGAGCTACTGCCCCGACGACACCGACTGTGACGACGCCGACGCCGACATCAACCCCGGCGCCAGCGAGACCTGCGATCTGGCCGACAACGACTGCGATGGGGAGATCGACGAGGACGACGCCGTGGACGCCGGCACCTGGTACGCCGACGCGGACGGTGACGGCTACGGCGACGCCTCGGAGCCTTTCATCTCCTGCGAGGCCCCCGCGGGGACGGTGGCGGACAGCGACGACTGCGACGACGCGGAGGCGGAGGTCCACCCGGACGCGGACGAGCTGTGCAACACAGTGGACGACGATTGCGATGGCGAGATCGACGAGGACGAGGCGGTGGACGCCGGGACCTGGTACACCGACGCGGACGGCGATGGCTACGGCGATCCAGGCACAGGCGAGGTGAGCTGCACCCAGCCCGAGGGCACCAGCGACAACGACCAGGACTGTGACGACGCCGACGACGCGGTGAACCCCGACGCCGAGGAGGTCTGCAACGGGCTCGACGACGACTGCGACGGCCAGACCGACGACGAGGACGCCCCCGTCAGCGGCACCACCACCTGGTACGCGGACGCGGACGAGGACGGCTACGGCGACCCGGGCGAGACCTGGGAGAGCTGCGAGGCCCCCGACGGCTACCTGGACGCGGCCGGCGACTGTGACGACAGCGACGGCGGCGTGAGCCCGGATGGTGTCGAGAGCTGGTACGACGCGGTGGACGGCGACTGCGACGGTGTGTTGGACCCGGACGTCTGCGAGAGCCTGCCCGACGAGGCGAACATCGACGCCGACGCCGACTGCGTGGGCACCTGGGGCACGAGCTGGAGCCTGGCCGTCGAGTGGACCACGGACAGCTCGTCCTATTACGCCGCCGGGAATTCCTATGACCAGGTCATGGTGACCCCGGTGGTGGGCAACCTGAACGACGACAACGGCGACGGGCTCATCGACGACGGCGACGTCCCCGACGTGGTCTACACCAGCTTCAAGGACAGCAGCTACAACGCCGCGGGCTACCTGCGGGTGGTCTCGGGGGACGGCAGCGGCGACTGGCTGAACGTCTACAGCCTCTCGACCTCGAGCGGGACGGTCTACATCTCCGGCGACGGCGGCGTGGCCCTCGGCGACCTGGAGGGCGACGGCAGCCCGGACATCGTGACCATGAGCTCGGGCGGAGACGTGATCGCCCTGGAGAACGACGGCACGCTCAAGTGGCTCTATGATCTGGACGGGACCCAGTCCTGGTACCCCGCGGTGGCCGATCTGGACGGGGACGGGCTCGCCGAGGTGGTCGTCGCGGGCACCGTGCTGTCCAGCACCGGCGCGCTGGTGGGGGCCTGCGCCTACTCCAACTCGGTGCCGGCGGTGGCGGACATCGATCTGGACGGCGAGACCGAGATCCTCATGGGCAACGCCGTCTGCGACAAGGACGGCGGGCTGGTCTGGGCCTCCACCATCGACGCGGGCTTCGTCGGCGTCGCCAACGTGGACGACGACGACTACCCGGAGATCGTGAACGTCTACCGAACGGACGGGCTCATGACCGTGTTGGACGACGACGGGACGGAGCTGTGGAGCGTCACCCTGACCGGCGGCGGCGGCGGCCCGCCCGCGGCCGGGGACCTGGACGGCGACGGAGAGCAGGAGATCGCCGTGGCCGGCAACTCGCGCATCGCGGTGTACGAGGCGGACGGCACGGTGAAGTGGCGGGCCACCATCGACGACAGCTCGTCCCAGTCGGCGGGCTGCTCGGTCTACGACTTCGACGCGGACGGGGCGATGGAGGTGCTGTACGCCGACGAGAACGCATTCTACATCTTCGACGGCGCGTCCGGCTCCAAGCTCTACAGCACGACGAGCCACCAGAGCGGCACCATCCGCGAGTACCCGCTGGTCGCCGACGTCGATCGAGACGGCCACGCCGAGGTGGTGCTGGCCAGCAACGACTACAGCGCCAGCGGCTGGACGGGGATCCATGTGCTGGGCGAGTCGAACGGCGCCTGGCCGTCGGCTCGCTTCGTCTGGAACCAGCACGCCTACGAGATCGAGAGCATCGACGAGGATCTCTCGTTCACCGGCGTGTCCGGTGGCTGGGCGAGCTGGGACACCTTCCGCGGCCAGAAGCCCTGGGGCGAGACTCTGGGCGGCGCGCCCGACCTGAGCCCCCTCATCCTCGGCGCCTGTGAGGACTGTGGATCGGCGGGGGAGGTGGACTTCTACGTCGTTCTGGACAACGCGGGCGCCCACTTCGTGCCCGAGGGGCTGGACATCAGCCTGTACGCGGTCTCCTCGACCGGCTCGCGCAAGCTGCTGGACAGCACCACGACGGAGGAGCCGCTGGATCCGGGGGTTCGCAGCGCGCCGTTCCGCTTCACCGTCTCGCTCGGCGACCTGAGCTCCGCTGCGGGCGGGGTGGTGGTTGTGGTGGACGAGGACGACGTCTACCAGGAGTGCGACGAGACGAACAACGAGGACACCTGGGACGAGGGGGAGTGCTTCTGAGGACCCGAGCCAGGATCCCGGTTAGATCGCCCCTCGGAGGGGCTCCCCATGCGACGACACACGCTCACCCGCCGCCAGCTCACCCGCCGCCAGCTCACCCGCCGCCAGCTCACCTGGGGCCTCGGCGCCCTCGCCGGCCTCGGCCTCCTGCCCGGCTGCGACGACAAGGCTACGGGCGAGACCGGCGAGACCGGCGAGCTCCCCGAGCCCGCCCCCGACCGCGCGCCCGAGCCCGACGCCTGGGTCCCGCCCGAGGAGTACGCCGAGGACGCGAGCGCCTTCCCGCTGGGCGTGCAGATCGGCGATCCCACGGAGAGCTCGGCGATCCTCGGGGTCACCACCACGGAGACCGAGCCGCTCTACCTGATCCTGGTCTATGGGGACGACGACGAGAACCAGTGGTTGCTGGCAGACATCTCGGAGTCCTCTACTCCCGACGAGAGCGGTCGCCTCCAGCTCACGCTGGGCGATCTCCTGCCCGACCGGGCGTACTCCGGCTGCCTCACGACCTCCGACGGTGCGCGCCGCAGCCCGGTCTTCCGCTTCCGCACCGCCCCCGCGTCCGACGCCGACGTCCGCAAGATCGTCTTCGGCGCGACGAGCTGCTTCGGCGGGAACTGGCCTTTCCCCAGCATGCAGTACGCTGCCGACGAGCGCCTGGACTTCTTCCTGCTGCTGGGCGACACCGTCTACGCCGACGGCGCCAGCACGGTCGAGGAGTACCGGGAGCACTACGCCGAGAACTTCGCCGCCTCGCCGCTCCAGGCCCTGTTCTACAGCACGGGCGTCGTCGCCACCTGGGACGACCACGAGGTGGACAACAACTGGAGCTGGGAGGAGGTCTCCGAGGAGAAGTTCGAGGCCGCCCGGCAGGCGTACTGGGAGGCGCTGCCGCAGGGCCGAGGAGAGGGCGGCACGCTGATCTGGCGGAAGATCGCCTGGGGACCCGCGGTGGACCTCTTCGTGCTGGACTGCCGGGGCGAGCGCAAGGACGGGCTCTACATCAGCGCCGAGCAGATGAGCTGGCTCCAGCGCGAGCTCTCCGCCAGCCAGGCCCGCTTCAAGGTCATCCTCAACAGCGTCCCCATCACGGACATGACCAACTGGTACGGGACCACGTTCCAGGAGGACCGCTGGCAGGGCTACGCGCAGCGCGCCGAGATCCTGGAGTACATCCGTGACAACGCCATCGAGGGCGTCCTGTGGGTCTCCGGCGACCACCACCTGGGGATGGTGAACCGCGTGGACGTGGCCGGCGGCGCGGGCGAGGACCAGTGGGAGGTGCTCACCGGCCCGGCGGGCAGCATGATCAACGTGCTGGGTCAGCTCTGCGAGATCGACGACCAGTACCGGATGGTCGTCCTGGAGTGGAACTGGACGCGCTTCGAGCTGGACCCGAACCTGGGCACCTGCCTGGTGCAGTTCATCGGCGACGACGGCGCGGTGCTCGGCGAGATGTCAATAGACTTGTAGATCTATCGCTCGCATCGGGCCCATCAGTCCTCCCCCCGCTGGCGCGAGGGGGAGGAGGTCGTCAGGGCTTGTCCAGCCAGCGCCCCAGGTCCGGCACCTCGATGCGCGCCAGCACGTCCAGCGCCTCCTCCGGGCTGCTGGCCACGCCCAGGAGCCCGCGGTGGACGCCGCGGATGAAGCCGACCTCCGCCGCCTGCGCGACGTGGGCGAGCAGGTGATCGTAAAAGCCCTCGATGTTGTACAGGGCCACGGGCTTCCGGTGGTAGTTGAGCTGGTTCCAGGTCGTGACCTCGAAGAGCTCCTCCAGCGTGCCCCAGCCGCCGGGCAGCGCGATGAAGGCGTCGGAGAGCGTCGCCATCATCATCTTGCGGGCGTGCATGGAGTCCACCACGTAGAGCTCCGTGAGCCCGGGGTGGTCCTGCTCCAGCCCGCGCAGGCGATCGGGGATGATCCCGATGACCTCGCCGCCCACGCTCAGCGCGCCCTCGGTCACCGCCCCCATCATGCCGAAGCGCCCCGCGCCCGTGACCAGCCCGATCCCTCTCCTGGCCAGGGCCTCGCCCAGCGCGCGCGCCCCGTCCAGATAGGCCGCGGGCAGATCGGCCCGCGCGCCGCCATAGATGCAGATCCGTCGGAAGTGTGCCATGCCCGACGCGCTAACCGCTTGTCCCCAGCGGCGCCCGCGCTACATGGGGGGGCATGAGCAAGGCGCTGACCGTCACCGAGTTCACCCGCGCGTTCAAGGCCATGGCCGAGCGCCAGTTCGGCGACGTGCGCGTGGAGGGGGAGCTCTCCTTCTTCACGCCCCACCGCTCGGGCCACTGGTACTTCGCCGTCAAGGACGAGGGCGCCATCCTCAACTGCGTGATGTTCCGCGGGAACAACCAGTCCATGCGCTGGCAGCCGAACGTGGGCGACCGCGTGATCGTCTCGGGCGGGCTGGACATCTACGCGCCGCAGGGCAAGTACAACCTGCTGGTCCGGCGCATGGAGCGGTCAGGCGAGGGCGACCTGCAGCGCAAGCTCGAGGAGCTCAAGCGCAAGCTCCAGGCCGAGGGCCTGATGGACCCGGCCCGCAAGCGCCGCCTGCCCCCGCTGCCGCGCGCCATCGGCGTGGCGACCAGCCCCACCGGGGCGGCCTTCCAGGACATCCTGAAGGTGCTCTCCCGGCGTTTCCCGGGCATCCCCGTCTACCTGGCGCCCTGCAAGGTGCAGGGGGAGGGCTCGGCCGACGAGATCGCCGAGGCCGTGGACCTGCTGGGGCGCCACGGCAAGGCCGAGGTGGTCATCGTGGGCCGCGGCGGCGGCAGCCAGGAGGACCTGATGGCGTTCAACGAGGAGGTCGTGGCCCGCGCGGTCGCCGCCTGCCCCGTGCCCATCGTCAGCGCAGTGGGCCACGAGATCGACTGGTCCATCTGCGATCTGGTCGCCGACGTGCGCGCCGCCACGCCGAGCCACGCCGCCGAGCTCATCGTCCCCGAGCGCGACGGGCTCCTTCAGCTCGTGGAAGACCACCGCGCCCGCCTCCTGCGCCTCATCGGCCGCGAGATGCAGCGCCGCCGCGAGTCCCTGCGCCGCCTCCAGCCCCGCGACCCCCGCCGCCGCGTGGCCGACGCCCGCCTGCGCGCGGACGAGCTCTCCGACCGCCTCTTCGCCGCCAGCCGCCGCTACGTGGAGCAGCGCCGCCGCGTGCTGGAGCTGCGCGAGGGCCGCCTGCACGCGCTCTCCCCGCTGGCGGTGCTGAACCGGGGCTACGCGCTGGCGCTCAAGGACGGACACGCCGTGCGCTCGGCCGAGGAGCTCGCCCCCGGCGACGTCCTGGACCTGCGCTTCCGCACCGGCAAGGCGACGACGAAGGTGGAGTCCGTGGAGTCTTGAGCTTCGACGCGGTCTTCGTGCTGGGCAAGGAGCTCCGCCGCGATCGGGATCGGGCGCTGCGCGAGCTGGGGGCGCGCGCGGCGGCGGCGGCCATCGCGTTCCGGGAGGGCGCCCCGCGGGTGATCAGCCTGGAGGCTCCGCTTCAGGGCCAGGAGGAGGCCGGGAGCCGCATCGTCGCCCGCCTGATGGGCGAGCTCGGCGTGCCCGGGGACGCGCTGGTGTTGGAGGAGACCACACGCTCCACCCGCGAGGAGGCGATGCGCCTGCGCCGGGTGCTCGACGCCCGCGGCTGGCGGCGGGCCCTGGCCGTGACCTCCGCCTACCACATCCCGCGCTCGCGGCGCTATTTTCAGGAGGTCCTGGGGTCGGATCGCGTCGAGGTCCAGCCTCCGGAGGTCTTCCTGGCTCGCGCCCGACCGCGCGAGCGCGAGCTCATCCTGGCCGGCGCGCCCAGCCCGGAGGCCCTCGCCCAGGAGTGCCGGGTAGAGGCCACTTTCCTATCCTTCTCCCGCGTGCTCGCCCCCCTGCCCGCCCCCCTGCGCTGGGAGCTGGAGGTGCTGGCGGGCGGGCTCTACCGCGGGATCGACGGGCTGCGCGGATCGGCCAGGGGGGCCGGTAGCTCGGAGTGAAGGGGCAGGCGGACGGTAAACGTCGTCGGGCTGCCCACCTGCGCCCGCACCGCGATGTCGCCGCCGTGCGCCTGCACCAGGCGCCGGCTGATGGCGAGGCCCAGGCCCGTGCCGCCCTGGCGCGTGGTGAAGAAGGGCACGAAGAGCTTCTCCAGGTCCTCCGGGGCGATCCCGCGGCCCGTGTCCGTGACCGCGAAGGTGAGCACCTCGTCCGCCCGCCCCTCCGACCCGCGCACGCGCTGGAGCCCGCAGGCCACCAGGACCTCGCCCGGCCGCGTGCCCACGGCCTGAACGGCGTTCTGCACGAGGTTCAACAGCACCTGCTTCATCTTGTCCCGGTCCAGCTGGACCTCCGGGAGATCCTCCTGAATCTCCACCCTCAGGCTGAGCTCGCGCGGCAGCCCCTCCCGCCGCACGATCTCCAGGACGTGCCCGATGAGGGAGGGCAGGCTGCTGGGCTCCAGGTTGACCTTCAGCGGGCGCGCGTAGTCCAGGAACTGGCTCACCACCTCGTTCAGGCGGTTGACCTCGTCCACGATGATGTCCAGGAAGTCCTTGACCTCGTCCGGGCGGGGCTGGCCCTGGAGATACTGCGCGGCCCCCTTGATCCCGGCCAGCGGGTTGCGGATCTCGTGCGCAAGGCCCGCGGCCATGGTGCCCAGCGCGGCCAGGCGGCGCTGCTCGTTGATCTGCTCCATGCTGGCCAGGTTCTCCAGCACGGTGGCGACGCGGTCGGCGGTGGCCCGGAGCTGGCGGATCTCGTCCGGCCCGAAGCCCTCCATCGGGTCCTGCGCGGTCAGCGCGAGCCAGCCCAGCACGGCCCCGCCGGAGACGAAGGGCAGCGCGAGGTCCGCCCCCATGCCGTCCATCACGCGCAGGCGGTCGGCGGCCTCCTCGTGTCCTGGCTGGAGGCGGCGCACCTGGCGCTGGAGCTCGTCGCGGGCGTAGGCCACCGAGCCCCGCAGGAAGCCGTCCGTGAACGGCCGCGGGCCGAAGCTGTAGCGCGCGTCGGGCTCCGGGCTGCCCCGGTCCATCACGCAGCGGTAGAGGCCGAGCTCCGGCTGCCAGAGGTAGAGGGCCACGGTCGGCGCGCGCCCGGAGGCGTGCAGCGGCTCCAGCAGGGCCGGCCCGAGCCCGTCCAGCGTCAGCACGCGGGCCACCGCCGCGTTCACCTCGGTCAGCGTCTCGCGCAGCCGCCAGCCCGGCCGGTCGAAGAGCTCCACCGCCAGCTGGGTCAGGCGCCGCTGGATGGGCTCGTAGACGAAGAGGAAGCCCCAGGCCACCAGCAGGAGCAGGAAGGTGCGGTGCGTCCAGATGGCCTCGGAGCTCCCGATGAAGTCCACCGCCACGCCCTGGAGCGCCACCAGGCCAGCAGAGGCCACCGAGACCGCGAAGGTCCGCGCCGTGATCTCGCGCACGTCCAGCGCGCCCGCGATCACCTTGTAGAGCACATACAGGAACGCGAAGAGGGCCACCGCCGAGATGGGCGGGAGCCGCCCCTGGAGCGCCCAGGCGTGCCCGAGCGTGTCGGCCGCCGTCCCTCCGCGGTCGGCGTCGGGGAAAGCGCGGCTGCCCATCTCCACGAGCGCGAACAGGAGGGCGCTCAGGAGGAGCCCGAAGAGGATGCGCGCCCGCGCCCGGGCCGCCAGGGTCGAGGCGAGCCGCTGCTCGCGCCAGAGCCGCCCCAGCGGGATGCCGAAGCACAGCATCGAGGCCGCGCCGATCAGCGTCTCTGGCACGCTGAGGTGCGCCTCGCTGCCGACCAGGGGCTCGGCCACGACGAAGGCGAGGACCCCGATCCCCAGCCCGTTGCGCAGGCGCAGCCAGGTCCGCGTGGGGTGCGGGTCACCGAGCTGCAGCTCCAGCGCGCGCTGCACCGTGATCGGCAGCGCGGCGATGAGCGCCGAGTAGAAGACGCGGGCCAGGTCGAAGCCGCCCAGGTAGACGGCGAAGAGCACGAAGGCCAGCCCCGCCTGCGCGCAGATCAGCACGAAGGCGGACGTCGCCGCCTGGCTGCGCTCCATCCGAGCCCGCAGCGCCAGCCACACGCACGCCGCGGCGATGCCCAGGTAGATCAGCGCGACCATGGGTCCAGCTTATCCAGGATGGCCCCTCTCCGCCCCGCCGGGCCCGCGGATCGGTTATCGGCGGCTGGATACACCCATGTCCCTCCAGGCCCTGCCCAGCATCGCCTCTCTGCTCGCCGACCCTCGTCTGGCCGCGCTCCCCCACGCGCTCGCCGTGCGTGCCGCGCGCGAGGTGGTCGCCGAGGCGCGCGCGGCCCTGCTGGAGGGCGGATCGGCGCCCGCGGATCTCGCCGGGCTCGCGCATGCGCGGGCGCAGGGGCTCCGGCGCATGCGCCTGCGGCGGGTCATCAACGCCACCGGGGTCGTGCTGCACACCAACCTGGGGCGGGCGCCCCTCGCCGACGAGGCGGTGCGCGCCGTGAACGCCGTGGCCGCCGGCTACTCGAACACGGAGATGGAGCTCTCCTCCGGGCTCCGCGGCGGGCGGCTGGAGGGCGTGGCCCCCCTGGTCCGCGAGCTCTGCGGGGCCGAGGCTGCCGTCGTCGTGAACAACAACGCCGCGGCCGTGCTGCTCACGCTCACGGCGCTGGCCATCGGCCGCGAGGTCATCGTCAGCCGGGGCGAGCTCGTGGAGATCGGGGGCAGCTTCCGCGTGCCCGAGGTCATCGCCTCCGGCGGGGCCCGGCTCCGCGAGGTGGGGACGACGAACCGCACCCGCGCGGCCGACTACGCCGCCGCCATCGGCCCGGAGACGGCCCTGCTGCTGCGGGTACACCCCTCGAATTTTCGAATGCTGGGCTTCACCGAGCGTCCAAGCCGGGAGGATCTGGTGGCGCTGGCGCGGGCGCGTGGCCTGCCGCTGGTCGAGGATCTGGGCAGCGGCGCGCTGGGGGCCCCGCTGGAGACCGAGGCGCTGGGCTTCGACTGGGCCGACGCCGAGCCCGCCGACGCGGCCATCGCCGCCGGTGTGGACCTGGTGTGCTTCTCGGGCGACAAGCTGCTGGGCGGCCCGCAGGCGGGGATCATCGCCGGCAAGGCCGCGCTGGTGGACCGGCTCCGCAAGCACCCGCTCTACCGCGCGCTGCGGGTGAGCAAGCTGACGCTGGCCGCGCTGGAGGCCACGCTGCGCCTCTACCGGGAGGGCCGGGGGGACGAGGTGCCCACGCGGGCGCTGCTCTCGCGGACCCGGGAGGCCTGCCGCGCCGCGGCCACGCGCATGGCGGAGGCCATCCCCGGCGCCGTGGTGGAGGACGACGTGGGCTGGTCCGGGGGCGGCGCGATGCCCGCGCAGGGGCTGCCCACGGCGGTCGTCGCCCTGCGGGTGCCCGACCCGGAGGGCCTGCATGCCCGGCTGCGCGCGGACGATCCGCCCGTGGTGGCGCGGGTCGCGCGGGGCGCGCTGATCCTCGATCCGCGCACCCTGCTGGCCGGGGAGGAGGAACTGGTCCTCGCCGCCCTTGCCAGGGCGCGCGCGGCGGGAGAGGATACGGGGCGATGGTGACCGGATTCTACGAGCTCCTCGGCTTGGACCCTTCCGCCTCGGTAGAGGAGGTCCGCGCCGCCTATCAGCGCCAGCTCGCCGCGCTCGTGCGCCGGCTGCGGGCCGCGAACCGACAGTCCGCCGACGTCAGCGTGCTCGAACGCCAGGAGCGCACGTTGAAAGAGGCCTATGAGGTCCTGATCGACGGGCCGAGGCGGCGGCGCTACGACGCCTTCCGGCTCGCCTCCGACGAGGGCCTGCCCACCGACGCCGAGTCGCTGTGGGAGCGCATCCGCGGCGCCGTGGTGGACCCGGCGGCGGCGGCCTCGCTGGAGACCGTGCGCGCCCTCACCGACCTGCCCGTGGGCGACCCGCTGGCGGCCGAGGCGGAGATGCTGCGCGCCCCCGAGCCGCCCCCCGCCCCCGAGCCGCCGCCCCGCGTCGAGGCTCCTCGCGTCGACGTGCCCCGGCCCGAGCCCGTGCTGCGCCTGGTCCCCGAGCCCCCCGCCCCCGTGGTGGCCGAGCGCCTCCCGCCCGTCCAGCACCTGCAGGGCTCGGCCGACGAGATGCTCTTCGGCGAGGAGGGGGTCTGGGAGCTCTACCCCGAGGACGAGCTCTCCGAGCCTGGCCGCAGCGCGCTCATCAACGCCGGGAAGGGCGCGCCCCCCAACATCCGCATGCCCGCCTCCCCCGCCGCGCCCCCGGCCGCCCCGCGCGATCCGGTGGCGGCCCTGGCCGAGCGCTACGGCCACGACGGGCGCTTCCTGCGCGGCGTGCGCGAGCTGCGCGGGCTCAACCTCGAGGATCTGGCCCGTCAGACGCGCATCTCCGCGCGCTACCTCGAGGCGCTCGAGGAGAACGGCTACGACCGCCTGCCCGCCGGAACCTTCGTCCGCGGCTACGTCAAGACCCTGGCCCGCCTCCTCCAGCTCGACGAGAACGTCGTGAGCGATGGGTACATGGCGCTGTTCACGCACCACCGTGGTTGAGATTCAAGAGGGGCGCAACGCGCTCGTCGCCCCCGATGGAGCCGGGCGCCTGGACCGCTGGCTGGCCGAGGCCACCCCGCTCACCCGCGGGCGCGTGCAGGAGCTCATCGAGCAGGGGCGGGTGACCGTGGAGGGGCGCCCGGCGCGCCCGAGCCTGCGCCTGCACGGCGGGGAGCGGGTGGAGCTGGACCTGCCGCCCACCCCTGCGCACACGCTGCTCCCCGAGGATCTGGACGTCCCCCTGCTCTACCAGGACGAGAGCGTGCTGGTGGTGGACAAGCCGGCGGGCCTGGTGGTCCACCCGGCGGCGGGCCACCGGGACGGCACGCTGGTCAACGCGCTGCTGCCGGCCCTGGAGGGCGCCGCCGACGAGGACGCGCCCGACCGGCCGGGCATCGTCCACCGCCTCGATCGCGGCACCAGCGGGTTGCTGGTGGTGGCGCGCACGCCCGACGCGGTGGCCCACCTCTCCGCCCAGTTCGCCGAGCACTCCGTGGAGCGCCTCTACCTGGCCCTGGTCTGGGGGGCGCCGCGCGACCTCTCGGGCACCATCGACGCGCCCCTGGGCCGCCACCCCACCGAGCGCAGGCGCTTCGCCGTGACGCGCGACGGGCGCCGCGCCGTCACCCACTACCAGACCCTCCAGACCGCGCGCATCCAGGTCAGCCGGGCCGTCGTGACCGTGAGCCTGCTCCAGTGTCGCCTGGAGACCGGGCGCACGCACCAGGTTCGCGTCCACCTGGCGCACCTCGGCCACCCGGTGCTCTGCGACCCGCTCTACGGGCGACGCGGCGCCCCGCCCGAGCCGCTCTTCTCGGCGCTGGAGCCCATCGACCACCAGCTCCTGCACGCCCGCCGCCTCGCGTTCACGCACCCGGTCAGCGGCGAGCGGATGAGCTTCGAGAGCCCACCCCCCGCGGACTTCCGCGCCGCGCTGGAAGCGGCGGGCATCGCCTGGTCAGGGTAGGAGCTCGGGCTCTCCCTCCTCGCCGTCGCCCGAGAGCCCGCGGAGCTGGTCCAGCTGGGCGTCCACCAGGCGGCTGGCGAGCTCGCGGATGTAGGGGATGTCCCGGCCGCGCCAGCCCTGGGTGAGGGCGAGGGCGGTGTGGCGGGCGGGGGCGATGAGATCCTCCCAGCCGCGGTGGCTGGCGAAGACGGCGTGGACCTCGAGCGCCAGGGCCCAGGTCTGCCGCCGGAAGCCCTCGATCATGTCGTCGGCCGCCTGGTCCAGCGCGCCGTCCTTGCGGCTCTGGCGATCCTCGTCGGAGACCTCGATCGGGCTCATGTCGGCGCCCATCACCTCGACCGCGGCCCGCATCAACGGCTGCACGTCGGGGAGGAGCAGGAGGGCGTGCGGCCCGTCGAAGAGGGGCACGATCTGGGCGAGCACGTCGGCGTGCGGGGCCTCGAGCACGTCCGGGAAGGGCTGGAGCACGCGCGCGGAGGTCTTCGTGCCCTCGTCCAGGTGGATGAGCAGGTGATCCCACTCGTGCGGCGTGCGCCCGCCCAGGGCGAAGGCGCGCTCGAGGAGCTGGAGCGCCACGTGGAACGGCAGCTCGACCAGGGCCTCGTCCTTGCGCGCGTCGTCCAGGATGGCGCGGCGCCGGGCGCGGCCGAAGTGCGTGTGGTCCACGTCGCGGAAGCCGCCCGCCCCGCCCGCGATCCCGGCGAAGACCACGGTCTCCGCGTCGCCCGTGACCAGCGTGAGGAAGCTGAAGGTCCCCTCGTGGTCGGGGCGGCTGAGGAAGGCGATGGGCGGCATCTCCGGGGCCTCCTCCTTCGCCAGCGTGAAGCTGTGGGCGGAGCGGACCTCCTCCACCTTCTGGCCCATGCTCTTCAGCTTGTGGATGGCGGCGCCGGCGGCCTTGCGGACCTCCTTGTTGCGCGCGCCGTCCTTGACCTGGGCGAGCAGGTCGCCGCGGCCCAGGTGCAGCGCGGCCTCGACCGCGTGCAGCGCGGTCTCCGTGTCCAGCGCGTCGATGGAGCCGCCCTGGGTGAGCCAGCGCAGCGCGGGGTCTTCGTCCTGGACGGCGTCGCGGACGCGCTGGACGAGGGATGCGACGAGGGATGCGACGAGCCGGGCCATGATCTCTCCAGGGGAGGATGGACGATCCGACGGATATATCCCGTCTCCCCCGTCAGGTCACGCCCCGGACGCCTCCTGATCGAGCACCTGATTGACCGTGATCGCCGCCATGTTGACGATCTCCGGCACCCCGCTGCCCAGGGCGAGGGCGTTGACCGGCCGGGCCAGCCCGTAGAGGATGGGCCCGATGGCCGTGGCCTCGCCGAGCTCGCGCAGGAGCTTGTAGGCGATGTTGCCGCTGGCCAGGTCCGGGAAGACGAGGACGTTGGCCCGCCCGGCGATGTCGCTGAAAGGGAAGAGGGAGCTGGCGAGCTCGGGGTTGACGGCGGTGTCCGCCTGCATCTCGCCGTCCACGGCCAGGGTGGGCCAGAGCTCGCGCACGCGCTCCGTGGCCTGCTGGATCACGGCCACGTTCGCGTCGTCCTTGGCGTCCCCGAAGTCCGAGTACGAGAGCATCGCCACCCGCGGCTCGTCCCCGAAGGTCATCGCCACCCGCGCGGTGTTCACCGCGATGTGGGCCAGGGTCTCCGCGTCGGGGTGCCTGTTGACGGTGCAGTCCCCGAAGAAGAGGCGCCGGTTCTTGAAGAGCATCGCGTAGACGCCGCTGATCACGCGGACGCCCTTCGCGCGGCCCAGCACCTGGAGGGCCGGGCGGATGGTGTCGGCGTAGGGCGTGGCGAGGCCGCCGCAGAGCCCGTGGGCGTGGCCCTCGCGCACCATCATCAGGCCATAGGTCGTGCGCGAGCGCAGGGCGAGGCGCGCCGCCTGGTGGGTCATGCCCTTGCGCTGGCGCAGCGCCCACAGCCGGTCGGCGTAAGAGGCGAGCTTGTCGTCGTCGTGGATCTCCACGATCTCGATCCCGCTCAGGTCGATGCGCGCCGCGCTGGCCTGCTGGAGGATCTTCCACTCCTCGCCGATGAGCACGGGCTGGCAGATGCCCTCGTCGACCAGGATCTGGGCGGCGCGGAGCACCTTGAGGTTGGTGCCGTCGGGGAAGACGATGCGCCGGGGCGCCCGCTGGGCCCGGTGGATGAGCGGGCGCACGGTCTCGCGCGAGCGCTCCAGGATGGTCTCCAGGCGCGCGCGGTAGGCGTCGAGGTCGGTGATGGGCTCGCGGGCCACCCCCGACTCGCTGGCGGCCTGCGCGACCGCGGGGGCCACCCAGAGCAGGACGCGCGGGTCGAAGGGCTTGGGGATGAGGTAGTCCGGCCCGAACTCCAGGCGGTTGAGCCCGTAGGCCTGCAGCACGACGTCGGGCACGTCCTCGCGGGCGAGGGACGCCAGCGCGCGCACGGCCGCGACCTTCATCTCCTCGGTGATCGCCTTCGCCCGGCAGTCCAGGGCGCCGCGGAACACGAAGGGGAAGCCCAGCACGTTGTTGACCTGGTTCGGGTAGTCCGAGCGCCCGGTGGCCACGATGGCGTCGGGCACGGCCGCGCGGGCCTCCTCGTAGGTGATCTCCGGGTCGGGGTTGGCCATGGCGAAGATCATCGGCTTCGGCGCCATCTTCTGGCACATCTCGCCGCTCAGCACGCCCTTGACCGAGAGCCCGACGAAGACGTCGGCGCCCGGCAGCACGTCCCCCAGGGTGGCGTGGTCACCCTCCTGGGCGAAGGCTTCCTTCTCGGGGAACATCGCCTCTTTGCGGCCCTTGAAGACCAGCCCGTTCGTGTCGCAGAGGTAGATGTGCTCGCGCTTGACGCCCAGCGAGACGAAGAGGCGGGCGGTGGCGATGGCGGCTGCCCCGGCGCCGGAGAAGACCACCTTGATCTCCTCCATCTTGCGGCCCGTGATCTCGCAGCCGTTCAGCAGCGCGGCGGACGCGATGATCGCGGTCCCGTGCTGGTCATCGTGGAAGACGGGGATGTCCAGCTCGTCCTGCAGGCGCTTCTCGATGTAGAAGCAGTCCGGGGACTTGATGTCCTCCAGGTTGATCCCGCCAAAGGTCGGGGCGATGGCCTTGACCGCGGCGATCACCTCCTCGGCCGTCGGCGCGTCGAGCTCGATGTCGAACACGTCGATGTCGGCGAACTTCTTGAAGAGGTTGGCCTTGCCCTCCATCACGGGCTTGCCCGCCAGGGGGCCGATGTTGCCCAGGCCCAGCACGGCGGTGCCGTTGGTCACGACCGCGACGAGGTTGCCCTTCGAGGTGTAGTCGTAGGCCGCCCCCGGGCGGAGGTGGATCTCGCGGCAGGGCTCAGCCACGCCGGGCGTGTAGGCCAGCGAGAGGTCGCGCTGCGTGAGCAGCGGCTTCGTGGGGAGGACCTCGATCTTCCCGCGCCGACCGGAGGCGTGGTACTCGAGGGCGTCCGACTTGCGCATGGGGGGCTCCTGTGGACGACGAGGGGGCCCGCATAACGCAGCGCGGGCTCGGGTGCGCGTCCGGGACGAAGCGGAGAGCGCCGCCCCGGCGAACCGGGGCGGGCCAGAGGGATCCTGTAAGCCGAGTTCTGTCTCGCACCCGGTCGCCCGGAGCGCGGAGGTGATCATTCATCCAGGCCCGCCGTCACCGACGGGCTCGAGCAACCAACCCGGGAGCATCGAACGGGCAGCTCTCAGGCGCTCCTCTATTTGGTCTTGCTCCGGGTGGGGCTTGCCTTGCCGACCCTGTTACCAGGGCCGCGGTGCGCTCTTGCCGCACCGGTTCGACCTTGCCGGGCCCTCGCGGGCCCCCGACCCCTCGCCGCCGCGCGACCCGAGGGATGGCCGCGGCGCGAGGCCGGATGCGTACATGGCGGTGTGTTTTCTGTGGCGCTGTCCTGCGGGTCACCCCGACCAGGCGTTACCTGGCACCCTGCCCTGCGGAGCTCGGACTTTCCTCCCGCGGGCTCGCGCCCGCCAGCGATCACCCGGATCCCTCCAGCAGGGACAGGGTAATCGCCCCGGCCCCCGGCGGCAAACCGCCCGCTACCAGCCGAGGGTCTGGCGACCCAGCGCCAGCTCCAGCCCGCGCAGGGCGTGGGCCGCGTCGCCGACGAGGTCCAGGTAGAGCTGCTCGTCCTTCGCGCGGATCTCGTCGAGCTTGTCGAAGGCCCCGCCCTGCTTCAGGGCGGAGGTGGTGGACACGATGGAGCGGGCCATGTCGTTGACCACGGCCTGGCTCGCGTCGTCCAGGTCCAGGAAGCCCAGGATCGCCAGCTTCTGGGCGCTCTCCAGCGCGTGGCCGGCGAACTTCAGCCGCTGCGAGAGCAGGCGGAGCCGGTGCTCAGGCGCCTTCTGGATGGCGTCGTCCGTGATCTTCTGCTCGCGCGGGAAGCGCCAGAGGTGCAGGGTCGCCTGCGCGCGCATGGCCGCCCGCTCCTGCTCGCCTCCGTAGCCGCGGGCGACCGCGTAGGCGGCGCCCTGGAGCAGGTGCGCGCCCCCGCAGGTGTAGCGGAAGATGCCCTGGCCCTTGCGCTCGAAGCCCTCGTTCTTCGCCATGGCCTCCGACAGGAAGCTGGTCTCCTTGAGCAGCGCGCCCACGGCGAAGCGGGTCAGCAGCGTCAGATCCTGCTCGGAGCCCGTGACCGAGCGCCAGCGCAGCCCCTCGGGGGGAGCCCAGGTCGCCAGCGCCTGCACGAGCCAGCCCACGTCGTCCGGCGAGCGAAAGGAGGCCTTGTTCGTCTTCAGGTCCAGGTAGCTGCCCACCACCGTCGCGCGCCAGAGGTCGGCCACGGGGTGCTGCTGGCCGGCGACGGTGACCGCGCGCTCGGGCGAGACGCCGACCTCCGCCATGTTCTTGATCTGGAGCGCGGTGTGCGGCTCGATCCGCGCCTCTCCGCGAGCGGCGGGGAACTGCAGGAGCGCGTGGCCGCCGAGCGTGACGATCTCGGCGTTGTCCGTGAACAGCGCGTCGACGACCCCGCGCCCGTCGGGGAGCGTGGCGTCTGGCCCCAGCGCCAGGACGGCGTGCGCCACGGCCCAGGGGTTCTGGGCCTCGAGCCCGCGCGTCCGCACCACCTCGCCCAGGGTCTCCATGGCCGCGCGCAGCTCGGCGCTCTCCGGGAGCGGGCGAGGGGTGCGGCCCTGGCGGGCGGGGGCGAGGGGGGCGAGCTGGTCGATGTCCTCGGGCGTCCAGACGCGGAGCCCGGCCACCGCGGAGCTCGGGCTCTGCGCGGTCGAGCTCTGCGCGGTCGAGCTCTGGGCGGGTGAGCTCGCCGGCGCGCTGGTGGCGGCGGGGCCTCCTACGCGCTGATCGGCGGGCAGCTCGCTCAGCAGCGGTGCGGGGGGCTCCCCACAGGCCAGCAGCAGGAGGAGCAGCCCGGCGCTCACTCCTCGGACCCGCCCTTGTTCTTGCCCTTGCCCTTGCCCTTCTCCTTGCCCTTGCCCTCCTTCTCCGTCTGCCGCTGCTCCTCGGCCACCTGGTCCATGTGGGCCTGGAGCGCGTCGACCACCTCGACGCGGTCGTCGCTGGAGAAGTAGACGATGCCGTCCTTGACCACCATGCGCGGACGGCGGATCGGGCGGTTCACCGCCTGGATCGTGAACTCGACCTTGCCCAGCTTCTTGAAGAGGATCACCTCGCCCACGTCCGTGATCGCCCAGAGCTTCTCCTCGGCGTCCAGGGCCAGGTCGATGTCCTCGTAGCCCTGGCCCAGCTGGCCGCTCTCCACGACGGCGCCGTAGCGGAAGCCGTCGGGGTCGTAGGCGATGACCTCGTAGCCGTAGGCCAGCAGCAGCTTGCCGCCGGGGCCCAGGCAGGCGGCCTTGGGCGTGCCGTCCTTGAGATCGAAGCGCACCACCTCGTTGGCGCTGAGATCGTAGCCGAAGGCGCGATTCTGGACGATCGCGTAGAGCCGCTCCTTCTGCGGCACCCACACGAGGTAGGCGGTCCCGCCGAGCCCGGCCTCGATGACCTCGCGGGTCTGGATCGTCCAGCTCAGCGCGGGCTTGCCGTTCTCGTCGAAGACCTGGACCCGGCCCTTCGCGTCCAGGACGGCGAAGCGATCCCCGTCCTTGCCCGGGATCACCTCGACGGCCACCGGATTGAAGAAGGCGCCGGCGCCCTCACCCGGGGCGGCGCCGCTGACGTACCACTTGCGGCCGGTGCTGAACCAGGCGTCGGTGATGTCGGCCTTGGGGCCCCACTGCTTGACCGGGCGGCCGTTCTCGGCGAAGAGCTGCACCCGGTTGTTGCCGGTGTCGGCGACGTAGACGTTGCCCGCCGAGTCCATGTCCATATCGAGCGGCTCGTCGAAGCCGCGCAGCGCGCCGGGCTCCCAGCCGGGCTGGCCCCAGTAGGGGATGTTCCGGTTCCCGCCGCCGATGAGCTCCTGGTAGGCCTCGAAGATCTCGACCACGTCCTGGAGGACCCGGGCCTCCTCGCCCACGGCGCGGAGCTGCGCCATCTGGAAGGCGGGGATGACGTTGGCGTCCTTGAGCTTGCGCGCCGCCTCCTGGGCCCGAGGGTCGGAGACGTTGCCCTGCGCGCGGTAGCCGTCGCTCACCAGCGCCTTGACCTTCTCGCGAAGGTAGGGCGCGCCGTCCGCCACCGCGTCGCCGATGAAGTCGAGCGCCGCCGAGTCGCCGAACTGGGCCGCCTTGTAGGCCTGGTACTTCTCGTCGATCTGGGCGTCGAAGGCCGCGCGGGCGCGCTCGGCGTCCTTGGACTTCAGCCAGCCCTCCAGCTTCTGGAGCCCGGCGCGCTCGGGGAAGTCCACCGCGACCTCGGCGATGAACAGGTCCGAGTAGACCGAGCCCTCGAAGCTCTTGACCACCTCGACCTTGACCTTCCGGCCGCGGACGCTGGCGCCCTTCTCGCCGAGCGGGATGTCGTAGCGCTTCGGCTGATCGTCCAGCCGCACCTGCCCGCCCACCGGCTTGTCGTCCACGTAGATCTGGACCATGTGCGGCCGGCTGTACTCGCGGAAGCTCCGCGCGCCCTCGGCCAGGTTGCCCGGCCAGAGGGAGAGCGTGGTCATCTCGGTGGCCTTGCCGAGATCGAGCTCGAGCCAGGCGCCCTCGCTGGAGACCGGCACACCTTCGGCCCAGCCGCTCTTGAGCAGGCCGTCCGCGGCCGCGGCGGCGGGGTGTTTCCCGGACTCGTTCGAGAGCTCGCTGGACGCGCGCACACCGGCGAGCGCGCTGGCGATGGACAGCAGCAGTACCACCATGGGTTGCCTCCGTGGAGCGGGCACCTTACCGTCCAACACCTCAGCCTGCCAGGGGATGCGCTCCGAGACCGCCCATGACGCCACAATTCCTTTACCGAATCACCCTTCTCCTGACGCTCGGCGTGGCCGCGCGCGCCCTCGCGGCGCCCGTCCAGGCCGATCTTCACCTCGACACGCTCACGCAGCTCCTCTCCCGGGGGCTGCCTCTGGACGCCCCCACGGGCCTGGAGGCGGGGCTGCCGCAGCTCCAGAAGGGCGGGACCAACGTAGCGGTCTTCGCGCTCTGGCCCCCGCGCAACGTGGACGGGCGCGCCCGCGTGCTGGCCCTGCTGGAGCGCTTCGAGAAGGAGGACGCCCGCCTGGACGCGGTGGAGCTGGCCCGCACCCCGGCCGACGCGCGCCGCATCGCGGGGGAGGGGAGGGTCGCCGCCCTGCTCTCGCTGGAGGGCGCCCACGGCCTGGGGGAGGACTGGTCGGGGACACTAGATTATCTAGTCGCCCACGGCCTCTCCATGATCGGCCCCGCCTGGAGCTTCAGCACGCGCTTCGCCGGGAGCTCGGGCGACAGCGGCGGCGGCCTGACCCCCGACGGGCGGGCCCTCGTCGCGCGGGCGCAGGCCCTCGGGCTCCTGGTGGACGTCTCCCACCTCAGCCGCGAGGCCACCCTCGACGTCTGCCAGGGCAGCGCCGTCCCGGTCATCGCCTCGCACTCCTCGGCCTACGCGCTCTCCGCCCACGGCCGGAACCTGAGCGACGAGGAGATCGTCTGCATCGCCAAGACCGGCGGCGTCATCGGCGTAAACCTGCACCGCACCTTCCTGGGCGGCTCGGGCGATCTCTCCGAGGCGGCCGACCACTTCGACCACCTGCGGAAGGTGGGCGGCGAGGGCTGCGTGGCGCTGGGCAGCGACTACGACGGCCTCATCAAGACGCCCGCGGGCCTGGAGGACAGCGCCAGGCTGCCGGCCCTCTGGGACGAGCTCCGCCGCCGTGGCTGGACCGAGGCCCAGATCGCCGGCGCCCGCGGGGAGAACTTCCTGCGCGCCTGGACCGCGGCCTACGAGGCCCGGAGCGCCCGGTGAGCGCCCCGAGCGGTCGCCTCAGCGGTCCGTGGAGTCCGTCGAGCACTCCTGGGGGTCGTCGTTGGGCACCACGCGCAGGCCCTCGACGAGGGTGCCCGTGATGTCCTCGAGCTCGAGGCCGACGCAGAGCTCCTCGCCGTCCTCCATGCAGGCCATGCAGTCCAGGCCCACGTAGGTCTGGAGCAGGTCGCAGAGGCCCTCGGCGTCGTAGCCCAGGCCAAAGCCGTCGGCGGCCACGCGCATGTCCAGCTCAGCCGACAGCGTGCCGTCGGCCAGGGCGGTGCCGCCCACGAAGGCCCCGCTCACGTAGACGTTCTGGAGCGGGACGGTGATCCCCTCGAAGGACAGCGAGAGCGTCGTGGGGCCCACGCTGGCGTAGGGGTTGTTGCGGAAGTCGGAGGGCTGGAAGTCGGCCGTCGCGTAGCAGGGGCTCTGCTGGATGAAGGAGCCGTACTCGTCCTCGTACTCCTCGCCGATGGCGGCGATGAGATCGATGGAGCCTTCGTCCGCGGCCTCCACGCCCAGCAGCAGGATGCCGTCGAAGAGGCTGCTGAACAGGCTCTCGCCGCCCTCGGGGGAGATCCAGGTGGCGTCGCTGAGATCGAGCTGGAAGGAGCTGTCCGGCAGCTCCGCCGGGTCCATGCGCTCGCCCCAGGCGCCGGTGGTGAAGGACCCGCCGCCGCTGGCGTCGCAGACGGTGACGGCCCAGGTGTAGTCCGCGTCCTCGGCCAGGAGATCCGCGGCCTCCCAGGTGATGAGGCCATCGGTCAGCGTGGTGGTGCCCGCGACCTCGGCGCCGTCCGCGTCGGTCACGGTGATCAGCACCCCCTCTTCGGACGCGACGCCCGAGAAGGAGGCGCTGAGCTGAAGGGAGCGGCTGGCCGGGGACAGGCCGTCCTCCGGCCAGCTCTCCGTGAGCTCGCTCACGTCGCAGGGTGGGGGCTCGGGAGCGCTGGTCTCCTGACCGCCGCCCTCATCCTTGTCGCGGTTGCATCCGACGAGCAGGAGCGCCGTGAGCAGGCTGAACATCGGCTACTCCGCGCACTCGGGGTTCGCGGCGATGTCCTCCTCGGACACCTCGATCACCGTGCCGTCGATCTCCGTGGCCACGATCTGGTCGGCCAGGAGGGTCAGGCAGTAGGGGCCGCTGCCGTCCGGGCACTCGCTGCAGGTGGCGAAGCCGGTCCCCGCGATGAAGTCGCAGAGGCAGGCGTCGCTGGTGCCGTCGCAGCCCGCGAGCTCGGCGAGATCGGGGATGTCATCGAGGGTGGTGGTGTCCACCACGCCGCCGAGCGTGCCGCCCGAGAAGTAGGACAGGTCGGGGCCGAAGGCTCCGCTGATCTGCAGGTCGCCGATCGTCGCGGTGTAGCCGGCCACCGAGATCGTCGTGTCCTCCGGGCCGATCTCGAAGTAGGGGTTCTGCGAGAAGTCCGCCTCGGGGAAGGGGATGGAGGGCGTGCAGGTGTCCTGCGTGGTGGTGCCCTCGGCCGAGATGGCGCCGACCATCTGGATGGTGCCGCCGCCCACCGCGGTCACGCCCACCAGGATGTTCTGGGTGAGCAGCTCGCCCAGCACCGCGCCGATGCCCTCCGGCTCGATGAAGCGGGCGGAGCCGAGGTCGATGGAGTAGGCCTTGCCCACCAGCGTGTCCTCTTCCACGGAGCCGCCGACCTCGCTCGTGCGGAAGGTGACCTCGGGGTTGCCGCCGCAGTAGCTGATCATCAGCGTGTAGTCGGTGGACGGGGCCAGCGCCGAGTCCGGCGTGAAGTACAGCACCGTGCCGTCGTCGCTCCAGCTCGTCGAGCCCGAGACCTCGGTGCCCGCGGAGTCCATCAGCATCACCTCACCGTCCGAGTCGGTAGCGGTGAAGTAGACCTCGATGGTCCCGCGATAGTAGAAGTCCGAGTCGCCGCCCGTGGGCACGGTCTCGGAGATCTGGACCTCGCAGGTCTCCTCCTCGCCCTCGCCGGTCTCGCCCGTCTTGTCGTCGCCCTTGCACCCGATGAGCGCCAGCGCGCTCAGCATCCACCCGAACAGGATCATGGCTCCTCCTACAGCGCCCTCGCGCCGAACTGTCTCAGGACCAGCAGCCCCCACTCATGAGGCCCGCTGGATCCTCGTTGATATTCGCCGGGTCGTTCACGCGCCGGAGCGTGCTGCTCCGACCTCCGCCCAGGCACGATAATGGGCCGGCGAGAGAGTGTCAACGCGAGATCTTTCGAGGAAGCTCCTGGGGCTCAGCCGCGCGCCTCGGCCATCTTCGTGCGCAGCTCGGCCAGCAGCGCGTCGAGCAGGCGGCTCTCGTCCTCGTCGAGGTTGCCGCGCGTCTTGTCCTGCAGCAGGGCCAGCACGTCGATGGTGTGGCTGGCCAGCAGGAGGTCCTTCTCGGCCCGCCCGGTCTGAGGATCGGGCACCTCGCCCATGTGCACCAGGGCGGAGCTGCCCAGGCTGACCAGGAAGGAGGCGAAGCTGACGGGCAGGTTCTCGGGGCTGGGCGTCGGATCGGGCATGAGCGCGTCTCTCGGGGCGGAGGGAGGTTTCAGATGGGCAGCTCGAAGCGGCCGGAGGAGGGGCCGCGCCAGACCGTGACCAGCACGCTGCCGCGGTGGCCGATCTTGGCGCGGAGGAGGATCTGGCGGAGCTCGGCCGTGGTGGTGACCCGCTGGCCGCTCACCTCGGCGATGACGTCGCCCGCGCGCAGCCCGGCCTTCTGCCAGGCGCCGCCCTGGGTGGCGCGGGTGACCACGACGCCGCGGACCCGAGGCTGGTGCTTGAGTCCCTCTTCGGAGTCGTACTCGGCGATCTCCACCCCGAGCACGGCGCTGAGGGTGCGGTCCACCACGTCGGCGGCGAGGGCCTGGCTGCTCACGCTCAGCTCGAGCTTGCTTTCGCCGCGCAGGGCGACCAGGCGCACCACCTGGCCGGGATCGTAGGTGGCCAGGTAGGCGTTCAGGTCGCCGCGGCCCTGGATGGCGCGGCCATCCACCTCGACCAGCACGTCGCCCACCTGCAGGCCGCCCCGCTCGGCTCCGGTGCCGGAGTAGACCTTCGACACCTTGACCGCCCCGCGCACGCCGTCGCGCGTGCGCACGGAGAGATCGAGGAGGTCCACCCCCAGCCAGGGCGCCTGCACCGTGCCGAACTGGGCGAGATCCTTGGCGATCTTGATGGCGCGGTCCGACGGGATGGCGAAGCCGATGTTCTGGCCCTCGGCGTAGATGGCCGTGTTGATGCCGATGAGGCGGCCGCGGATGTCCAGCAGGGGGCCGCCGGAATTCCCAGGGTTGATGCTGGCGTCCGTCTGGAGGAAGTCCTGGTAGACCCGCTGCCGCGTCTCCAGCGAGCGGTGCAGGCTGCTGACCACCCCGGTCGTCACGGTGTGGCCGAGCCCGTAGGGGTTGCCGATGGCGATGACCGGCTCGCCCAGCATGAGGCCGGCGCTGGAGCCGATGGGCACGGCGACGAGGTCCCTGGCGCCCTCGAGCTGCAGCACGGCGAGGTCCAGGTTCTCGTCGAGGCCCAGCACGCGCGCCTCGTAGGCGGCGCCGTCCACGAAGCTGGCCTTGATGGTCTGGGCCTGGGCGACGACGTGGGCGTTGGTGAGGACGAGCCCGCTCGCGTCGATGACCACGCCCGAGCCGTCCGAGGAGGCGTTCTGGGTGCCGAACCAGCTCTGGACGGGGGTGGAGGTCGTGATGGAGACCACCGCCGGGGCCACGCGCTCCACCGCCTCGACGATGGGCGTCCGCCGCGCCTCCTCGGAGGCGGCGAGCGTGCTCGCCCCGGGGGTCGGGGCCGGTTCACCCGTCTGCTCCGCGGGCGCGGCCTCGCCGGGGGCCGGGAGCTCGGGGCGGGTGGCGAAGGCGCCGGTCGCGGCGGCGACAGTGACGCCCGCGACGAAGGCGGCGCCCAGGAGCAGCAGGAGGTTTCGGTCGGTGCGATTCACGGGGGGCTTTTCCAGCGTGGTGAAGGTTAGGCACGCCGCGGGCACCGGCAAGGCGCCCGCGACCGGAGCGTGGGCCCGGCGTGGCCCCGGGGCGGGATCGTCGCGCGGACGTGCGGGAGCGGCGCTGACGCGCTATCGGGAGCGGAGCTTCACTTCGGGGCCCGCACATGCCGACCGCACGGTCGCCCTCCAGGTTCTCCCTCCTGCTGCTCGCCCTGCTCGCGCTGGGCTCGCCGGTCCGCGCGGCGAAGCCGGAGCCCACGCTCCAGGAGCAGTTCGACGAGGGCATCCGGGCCATGAACCGGAGCAACTACACAAAGGCGCTGGAGGTCCTGAACCGGATCCGCATCTACCACCAGGACCACCCGCTCTCCGTGCGCGCGTCCCTGGCCATCGCCGACGTGTACTTCAAGAAGGGCGACTTCGATCAGGCGCGGCTGGAGTACGAGGACTTCATCTCCCTGCACCCCCAGGGCCTGCCCGGCGACGAGTGCAAGCCCTACCGCTGCCTGGACTACGTCTACTTCCGCATCGGCTCCACCCTGGTGAAGAAGGCCCCCAAGGCGGCCGGCCGCGACCAGACCTGGACCGTGCAGGCCCGCGACACCTGGCGCAACTTCGTGCAGCTCTACCCGGAGAGTGAGCACGTCCCCGAGGTGCAGGAGTTCCTGGCCGAGGCGGAGGAGCGCCTGGCGAAGAAGGAGCTCCTGATCGCGCGCTTCTACGCGCGGCGCGAGGCCTGGCCCGCCGTGCAGGGCCGCGCCTATGGGCTCGCCAGCCAGTACGCCGCGACCTCGCACCTGCCCGAGGCCATCACCCTGCTGGATCAGGCCCTGGACGCTCAGGCGCCGGAGAACCGGCAGGCCGTGATCTCCGGGCTGGAGCTGCGCGCGCGCCAGCTGGAGATGAGCGCGGACCCGGAGACGAAGGCCGGCGCGGAGGCGCTCCGCCGGGAGCTGGAGCGCCTGCGCTGAGCTCGCTCAGACCTGCCCGCCGAGGGCGGCGATGCGCTCCTCCAGCGGCGGGTGGGAGAGGAAGAGGCGGAAGAAGCGACCCTTGGGCGCGCCGCGGATGCCGAAGGCCTGGATGCTCTGCGGGAGCGCGGCCGGCTCGTGGATGCGCTGCAGGCGGCGCAGGGCGGCGATCATCGGCTCCGGCCCCACCAGGGCGGCGGCCCCGGCGTCGGCGCGGAACTCGCGGCGGCGGCTGAACCACATCACCACGATGCTGGCCAGCAGGCCGAGCAGGAGCTCGGCGACCATGACCGTGAGCCAGTAGCCGATGCCGCGGCCCTTCTCGTTCTTCAGGATCGCGGTGTCCACGAAGTAGCCGATGACCCGCGCCAGGAAGATGACGAAGGTGTTGACCACGCCCTGGATGAGGGTGAGGGTCACCATGTCCCCGTTGGCGACGTGGCTGATCTCGTGGGCCAGCACCGCCTCCACCTCGCGCCGGCTCATGCCGCGCAGGAGCCCCTCGCTGACGGCCACGAGGGCGGCGTTGCGCCGCGCGCCAGTGGCGAAGGCGTTGACGTCCATGCTCGGGTAGATGGCGACCTCAGGCATGCCGATGCCCGCGCGCTGAGCCTGCTGGCGCACGGTCTCCAGCAGCCAGGCCTCCTCCTCGGTCCGCGGGGTGGTGATGACCTGGGCCCGCGTGCCGAGCTTCGCCATGAACTTCGACAGGAGCAGCGAGATGAACGAGCCGGCGAAGCCCATGATCGCGGAGAACGCCAACAGCGCCTCCACGTTGAGCCCGCGCTGGTGCAGGGCCACGTCGAGCCCGAGCACCCGGACGACGAAGCTCAGCAGCAGGAGGACGGCGAGGTTGGTGACGATGAAGAGGGCGATGCGCGTGATGAATCTCATGAGGCACAAGTTGCACACCGCGCGTCAGAGATCAAGCCCCGTGGCCAACCCTCCAGAACAGGCACACGGTGGGCCTGGATTGGCGTATGATCGCGCGCTGGAGTGACGCATGTGGTCCCTGTTCCTGTTCCTGACAGCCTGCACGGGGGAGCCCAAAGAGAGCGCTTCCCCAGAGAGCACCCCCCCCGAGGAGTCCGACCCGCCGGTCGTGGACACCGTCGAGACCGCCCACACGGGCGAGAGCGCGACGGAGACCGCGGAGACGGCCCACAGCGCCGAGACCGCGGAGACCGCGCACACCGGTGACACGGCGCCCGCCGAGACGGCCGAGCCCCTGGTGGTGGACGAGACCGTGGACGGCATGGACGACCCGGCCGGCTGGCTGTTCTCCGACGATGAGGTCCACAGCATCGACATCTACTTCTCGGAGGAGTCCGCCACCGCGCTCAACTCGGACCCCTACTCCTACGTGGAGGGGAACATCATCATCGACGGGATGACGGTGGAGAGCGTGGGGCTGCGGCTCAAGGGCAAGATCGGGTCCTTCCGCAACCTCTACCAGAAGGCGGCCTTCAAGGTAGACTTCAACGCCTACGTGCCGGATCAGACCTTCTACGGGCTGAAGAAGCTGAACCTGAACAACATGGTGGTGGACTGCTCCATGGTCAAGGAGCACGTCGCCTACAAGGCGTTTCGGGACGCAGGGATCGCCGCCCAGCGCACCGGCTACGCCTGGGTGACGGTCAACGACGAGCCCTACGGCCTCTACAACATCCTCGAGCAGCCGAACCAGGAGCTGCTCGATCGGTACTACGCCGACCCCTCGGGCAACCTCTACGACGGGAAGTACGTCTATTACGGCGGCTATTCCTACACCCTGCTGGACCTGCGCGCGGATCTCGTGCCCCTCTACGAGCAGGAGGAGGGCACCGACGTCGACAACGCCGACGTCATGGCGGTGGCCGAGGCCCTCGCCACCTACGCGGGGACGGACGAGTTCTACACCGCCATGTCCGACTACGTGGACTGGGACGAGGTGCTGACCTACTGGGCGGTCGAGCAGTGGGTGGGCCACAACGACGGCTACGCGCTCAACCGGAACAACAACTTCCTCTACTTCGACGCGGCCGACGGGAAGATGGAGTTCCTCCCCTGGGACATGGACTACTCGCACCTCAATGACTCCGACTGGGGCATGAGCTGGGCGGTCCCCTACGGCCTGCTGGCGATGGCCTGCCACAACGACGCGACCTGCAACGCCGCCTGGAAGGAGAAGGCGCAGGTGGTGGTGGATGCGATGGACACCACGGCCATCCAGGCGGACATCGACGCCTGGTCGGCGCTCATCAAGGACTACGCCGAGGCGGACCCCCGGAAGGAGTGCTCCAGCATCAACGTCGTCTACTACCAGGGTTATGTCAGCACCTTCGTCATGCTGCGCCCCGACTACATGAAGACCTTCTGGGATCTCGAATGAAGTACACCCTGCTGCTCCCCCTCCTGCTTGGCGCCTGCCCCATGGACAAGAGCGAGGTGTGCATCGGCGAGTGCGACTCCACGCCCGCCGACACCGACACCTCCCCCACGCCCGACTCCCAGGAGACCGGCCACAGCGGCGAGACCGGCGGGAGCGGGGAGACCGCCGAGACCGCGGAGACCGCCGAGACCGCGCACAGCGCCGAGACCGCCGAGACCGGCGAGCCCTGGGACCCGAACAAGCCGCTCGAGCTCTGCATCAACGAGTTCATGCCGGACAACGACTCGGCGCTCGCCGACGAGTTCGGCACCTACTCCGACTGGATCGAGCTGCACAACCCGGGCGACGAGGCCATCGAGCTCGACGGCTGGACGCTGACCGACGACGCGGAGGACCCGGAGCTCTTCGAGATGCACGGAGGTCTGGTGCTGGAGCCGGGCGCCTTCATCGTGCTCTACGCGGACGACCAGCCGGACCTGGGGCCCATGCACCTCGGCCTCAAGATGAGCCAGGACGGCGGGACCATCGGCGTCTTCGCGCCGGACGGGCGCGGGAGCCTGATCACCTACGGCTACGTGGAGACCGACATCTCCGCGGCCCGGGTGACCGACTGCTGCTCGGAGGCCACGGGCTGCTGGGAGTTCGTCTACGGCGGCACCCCAGGCAGCACCAACGACCCGGCCGAGCCCGAGGAGCTGGAGATCATCGAGGCCGGCAGCACCTGGGCCTACTGGGACCTGGGCAGCGAGCCGGACGGGGACTGGACCGCGCTGGACTACGACGACAGCACCTGGAGCGAGGGCGTGGGGCCGCTGGGCTACGGCGACTCCCACATCGTCACCGAGGTCGGCTACGGCGACGACAGCTCGGACAAGTACATCACCACCTACTTCCGCATCGTGTTCTCAGCCACGGACGTCGATCTCTACACGTCGGTGACCGGCGGGCTCCTGGCGGACGACGGCGCGGTGGTCTACCTCAACGGCACAGAGGTCGAGCGCTCCTCGAACATCCCCGAGGGTGAGATCAGCTTCGACACGCTGGCGACGAGCTCGACCACCGACGAGACCGGGTACGGGGCCTTCGCGGTGGACGAGACGCTGCTGGTCGAGGGCGACAACGTGCTGGCGGTGGAGGTCCACCAGTCGGCCGCCGACAGCTCGGACCTCGGCTTCGACCTGACGCTCGAAGCCGAGTACTTCCCGAGAGACTAGATTATCTAGCGCGGACCCGTCCCCGAGACCGCGCTGCTGCGGGCGTTGGTGATCGCGTCCACGGTGGAGATCTGCGTGGTGGCCGCGTCGCGGTTGCCGTCGACGCTGCCCTCGTTGGTCGTGTCCGCGCCCGAGGCGTCGTTGTTGTCCGCCACGTAGTTGTTGTCCACGCTCTGGGCGTAGAGGATGGCCCAGTCGTAGGTGCCCGTGATGTTCGAGTAGCTGACGTCGACCAGGTTGTCCCCATACGAGATGCCGACGATGCCGCGGTAGCCCGTGTCCACGATGTCCGAGTAGGTGACGCTGGACGCCTCGTGGTCGGAGAAGACGATGCCGTAGATGCCGGCCTCGATGATCTCCGAGTAGCTGATGTCGGCCTGCTCCACCGAGATCCCCGTGCCGCCCACGTTGGAGATGGAGGCGTTGGTGATGCTGTTGGTGTAGCCGTGCCAGACGTCGGAGATGCTGACGCCGTTGTCGTCCGCGCTCTCGCCGTCGCCGTCCTCGTCGGTCACCGTGATCCCGTCGATCTCCGCGGCGCCCACGGCCACCGCGACCGCGGTGTTGCGGACGTCGGACACCGAGCAGTCGGTCATCGTCAGGTAGCCGTCGGCCACGTGGAAGCCGTGGCTCTCGGTCTCGTTGACGCCGACCGTGTCCACCGTCATGTTGCCGTTGGCCGTGTACACGCCCTGCGCCCCGGTCTCGGCGACGGAGGAGTCGCTCACCACGAGGTTCGCCCGGCTGCCGGCGATGCCGACGCCCAGCGTGTCGCGGATGTCGGCCCCGGTGATGGTTCCGGTGTAGACCGTCTCGCCGTCGGTGCCACCCAGGACGTAGATGCCGTAGCTGCCCACCGTCTCGACCGTCAGCCCCTCCACCGAGAGCTCGCCCGTGTTCACGTAGGCGCCGTGCCCGTCGGCGTTCTGGACCATGGAGTCCATGATCGTCAGGTCGCCGTCGGTGGCGCAGAAGCCGTGGCTCTCCACCGTGCTGACCTGCACGCCGTCCACCACGAGGTCGCCCTCCTGCGCGTAGGCGCCGATGTTGCCGGCGCCCTCGATCGTGGAGTCGGTCAGCGTGGTGTCGCCGTAGGCGGTGTAGACGCCGTTGCTGCGGACGTCGGAGACCTCCAGGTCGGAGGCCGTGATGTTGCCGGTGTTGACGTAGACGCCGTGGCCGTCCACGTCCGTGATCTGGACGCCCGTGGCCTCGGCGTACACGCTCAAGTCGCCGCGCACCACGTAGATGCCGCCGCTCAGCGCGCCGTTGATGATGGTGTCGGTGACCGTCGCGTCGCCGTAGGCGGCGTAGATGCCGTAGCCGCGCACGTCGTTGATGGTGAGATCGGTGACGTCCAGCGTGCCGTCGAAGGCGTAGACGCCAGAGCCCTCTACGTCGCGGACCTCGGTGCCGCTGGAGCCGGCCTCGATGGTGAGCCCGGCCCGGTAGGCGTAGATGCCCTGGCCGCGCACGCCGTCCACCGTGACGTCGGAGACCACCACGTCGTTGTAGGTCCCGTAGAAGCCGTTGCCGGCGATGTCGCTGACCGTCGAGCCCCGGGCGGTGAGGGCGCCGCGCTCGGCGTAGACGCCGGAGCCGGTGGCCTCGCTGACCATGACGTCAGTGACGGTGAGCGCGCCGTCCTGGGCGTAGATGCCGTGGCTCGGCGTGCCGCTGACGGTCGTGTCGCTCACTGTGAGGGCAGCGGCGGAGTAGATGCCCACGCTGTCCACGGAGCTCACCTCGCTCTCGCTGACGGTGGCGCCGTACTCGCCGAAGAAGAGGCCGTAGGTCCCGCAGTCGGAGGCCGAGATCCGCTTGAGGTCGGCCATGCCCAGCACGTAGGCGCAGGCCTCGTCCACGCCGCTGATGGTCAGCTCGTCGGCGACCACGTCGGAGAGCGCGTCGGCGTAGAGCCCGTCACCCAGCGAGCCGGTGACCACGATGTCCTTGAGGTCGGCCTCCGAGCGGTACAGCGCGATGGCGTCGGCGGTGGCGTTGGTGATGTCCAGCTCGCTGAGCGTCACGATGTGGCCGTACTCGCCCTGGTTGCCCACGATGACCGCGACGCTCATGGCGTCAAACGTGCTGTTCGAGACGGTCAGCGCGGCCCCGTCGGCGAGCCCGTTGAAGTGGACGCCATAGGCGCCGTCGGTGAACGTGCTGCCGCTCACCACCAGCTCGGGCAGCTCCCGGGCGTTGATGCTGGTCTGCCCGTCGCGCGCGTTGTCCGTGAAGGTGCAGTCCTCCACGGTGAACAGGCTGTCGCGGCTCAGCACCGTGAGCGTGGCGTCGGAGAAGGCGACGTCGTGGATCAGGTCGGTGGCCTTGCCCTCCAGGTCCACGTCGATGCCCGTGAAGCGGGCGTAGTTCAGCACCGAGGCGTCCGCCGTGCCGCCCACGTTCAACCCGTAGTTGGAGCTGCTCAGGCTGTAGTCGTTGGCGAAGGAGACCGGCGCGTCCTCGTTGCCCTGGAGCAGGAGCGTGCCGTCCACGACGATGCCAGCGCCGGGCTGGAAGGAGACGGTCACGCCGGCGAGGATGGTCAACGTCACCCCCTCGGGGATGTACAGCACGCTGCCCAGCGAGACGTCCTCATCCCAGGTGATGTCCTCCTCGACGGTCACGGTGCTCTCGGGGAGCTCCTCGTCGTCGAGCGCCGTGTCGCCCGTCTCCGCCGTGTCGGTGTCGCCGGTGTGGGCGGTCTCACCCGTGTCTCCGGTCTCGGCGGTCTCGGCGGTCTCGCCCTCCTTGTCCTTACATGCGACGAGCAGGAGGAGGGCGATCAGCGTGGCAGACTTCTGTGTGGACATCGTGGCTCCCGGTGTGAAATGGGGCCGAAAGGATACCACACAGGTGTTCAGTATTGTTCGGGCTCGTCAGAAACGCACCTGTGCCCAGAGCCCAAGCTCCAGGAGCGTCGGGGTGATCGTGAGCCCGTCCTCCAGGCCCTCTACGCCGGGCACCGCGGGCACCGTCAAGGCGTAGTGGAACTCCCCCTGCTCGCCCAGGTAGACCGAGGCGTAGCTCGTGATGTCCAACCAGGAGAGCGCGCTCCACCCGTGCTGGAGCCGGACCAGCCCGGTCTGGTCGGAGAGGTTGCCCAGCGCGCTGACCGTGAAGCTGTGATCGTCCAGACGGCCGGGGGCCGGATAGTAGGCGTAGATGCCTGCGTACTGGCGCCCCAGGTAGAAGGGCGTGTACTGGCCGTTCATCAGCAGCCAGGCGTAGATCTCCGGGTCCTCGTAGCCGGCGTCGTTCCAGAAGTACTCCGCGCCCAGCGAGACCGTGTCCTCGTCGCCCACCTTGAAGCTCAGCTCCGCCCCGCCCACCACCTGCGGGATCCAGTCCTCCTCCCGGCTGTATTCGGTGGGGAAGGTGAAGGTGTCCAGGTCCAGCGTGCCCTCCCAGAAGGGATCGGTCACCCCGTGCTGCACCGCGCCCTCGACGTGGACGTCGAAGATCCAGATCCCGCTGGAGAGGTCCGCCCCGAGGCGCAGCGGCTGGTCCTTGCGCGCGCCCACGGAGAGCGCCGCCTCCGTCTGGCCCAGCACCAGCTCCGCCCGCGCCGCGCCGCCCACCTCGTCCAGGTGGTCCGCGCCCTCCAGGTTGCCCACGGCGTAGAGGTTCGCATAGCGCCCCACCGGGACGTGGACGCGCAGGAGCGAGACCCCCGTGCGCGTGTCGAAGATGGCCAGCGGGTCCAGCGCCTGCTGGTTCAGGAAGTCGGTGGGGTTCCAGAAGCGCCCCGTGCCCCACTTGACCCGCTGCCGGCCGGCGGTGACGTAGACCTTGCGGGCCACGTCGAATTTCACCCACAGTTGATCCAGCGTGACGCTGCTCTCCGAGAGCTCCTCGCCGAACAGGTCGGTGTCGCCGGTGGACACGGTCCAGTCGTGGGTCAGGCGAGCCTGCCCGAAGGCCCGCGTGCGGTCGTCCGGGCGCGCGTCCAGGAAGACGTCGAGCAGGTTCGGACTGGAGAGCTCCAGATCCTCGAAGGCGCCCTCCTCGGGGAGGCTGAGGGCGTTGCGCAGCGTGAGCTTGCCGCCGACCGTGAGCGCCTCGTCCGCCGTGTCCAGGACGTCGCCGATCTGGGCGTTCGTGGCGATGGCGCCGTGCAGGGCGGCCTCGTCGCGGCTCTGGGGCTCGGCGGGGGCGGGCTCGGCGGGGGCGTCCAGCGCGGGAGGCTCCGACGGCGCCCCGAACATCTCCGCCTCCAGCGCGCTGGCGGCGGGGTCAGGTGCGGGTGGCACCTCTGCTGCTTGCGCGGGCGGCGGCGGCGCGGGGGCCGGGGGCGCGGGGGCCTCGGCCGGCGCGCTCTCGGTCGGAGGGGAGCTCTCGGCCGGGGGCGGGCTCTCCTCGCCCTCGCCCGCGCGCGCCAGGGCGACCCAGAGGAGCGGGGCGGCGATCATCGGCTCTTCGACTCCAGCCAGGCCTTGGTGAAGATGCTGGCGTCCAGGGGCTTCAGGTCCACCTCCTGGATGACCACGGTGGTGCTGTTTCCCTTCTGCACCTCGTCGAAGATGCGGATCTCCTTCGGGAAGTAGACCTCGGCCTTCTTGGACTCGCTGTAGAGCTTCTGCCACTGGGGGTAGTAGGTCGTGCGCATCAGCTTGCCGGAGAGGGCGAAGTCCTGGCGCTTGAGCGTGTTGCCCGTGGCCTTGTCCAGCCAGAGCTCGACGATGGGGTAGGCCACATCGGCCTCGGTGTTCGCCGTCAGCTTCAGGTGGTTGACCGCGTACTGCCCCAGCTTCTCCTCGGCCACGAAGGCCGGCACATAGTCGATGGCCAGCGTGGACTGGTCGAAGTCCTGCTGCTGCGAGCCCGTGCCGCCGATGCGCTCGCGCTCCGTGCGGCGCTCCCACTTGCCCGAGGCCGGGTCGTAGAAGAACAGGTTCTTGTCCACCCGCAGGTAGCCCTTGCCCGCCTCGGCCTGCGGCTTGAGGAAGAGGATGACCAGCGTGTCCTTGTCGTCCTGGCGGTAGATGCCCGCCTGGTAGACCAGATCGCTCTTGCCGGCCTCCTTCTGCTCGATGAAGACCGTGCTCTTCCAGTCCCCGTTGTTCTGCTGCCGGTCGTCGATGGTCTTGAGCATCTGCACCAGCTCGGTCTGGCTCGGGGCGGCCAGGGCGAGCGAGGGCGCGAGCGAGAGCGAGAGCGCGAGCATCAGGGTCGCGAGGGGTCGCATGTTCTCTCCGTTCATTCCACGGTCTGGATGGCGGTGATGGGGCGGAGCCGGGAGGCGCGGAAGGCCGGGATCACGGCCCCGAGCGCGGTCAGCAGCGTGAGCATGAGGATGGAGGCGGCCACGGAGAGCGGCGCCACGGAGAGCGTCAGCGTCTCCGACAGCAGCAGCGCGCGCACCGCGTCCCAGGGGAGCACGATGCCCGCCGCGTTCAGCCCGAGGCAGATCGCGGTCCCGGTGAGCGCACCCGTCGTCGTCGCGAAGAGCCCGAGCAGCAGCGCCTCCAGCAGGATGAGAAACAGCACGCGCGAGCGGGTCATTCCCACCGCGCGCATCATGCCGATCTCCCGGGTGCGCTCCCGCACCGCGTTCCACATCGTGTTCATGATGCCCATGCCCACGATCGCGCCCAGCACCAGGGTCAGAAACCAGGTGATCCCGTTGAACAGCGTGATCGCGTAGGTCAGGAAGACCACCTCGTCCTCCCACAGCGAGAGGTCCAGCTTCTGGCCGGTCCACTCCTCGCCCATGACCGACTCGAACTTCATGAAGAAGGGCTTGGGCTCGTACTCCATCACACCGTAGCCTTCGTCCACCAGCTTCTGGCGCACGGTGTTCATGGCGTCCTTGGCGTGGTCGATGTCTTTCAGGTACACCAGGATGGCGCCCGTGGTGTCGCTCTTGAGCTGGTAGAGGGTGAGGATGTCTTCGGTGGGCAGCACCGCCACGAAGCCCGACAGCAGGCCGAGATCCTTGCCGATCGCCACGACGGTGACGTCCAGCGTGTTGGTGCGCCCCGCGCTGGTCTCCGTCTGGATGGTGACCGTGTCGCCCACGTCCACCTCCAGCCGGCGCGCCTGGGACGCGAAGAGCGCCACGCTGCGCGGGTTGGACAGCTTCGTCAGGTCACCCTTGATCTCGTCGGAGCCGCCCTCCTTGTAGTCCTTCTGGGGAGCCAGCTGGAACTTCTCGGCGAAGGCCGTCTCGTCCTTGATCGAGATGCCCTGGAGCGAGCTCTGGATGGACTCCGTGTCGCTCACCAGCTTGGCCCAGCCGCGCTGCCGGATGAGGGTGTAGGCCAGGTCCGGGGTGGCGTCCTCCACCAGCTTCCGCACCTTCGCCGCGTCCTCCACGATGGGGGCGGCGTCCGTGCTGTTGGGCTTGTACCAGCCGAACACGTTGAAGTGACCCGTGGTCAGCGCCGTGGCCGAGCGGATCAGGTTCTGCTCGATGCCGTGACCCAGCGCCAGCAGGATGACCAGCATGGCCGTGACCACGCCCACCGCGGCCGAGAGCAGCAGGGTCCGCCACTTCGCCTGCACGAGGTTTCGCGTCGCGAGCTGTAGCAGCATCCACATGGCCTACTCCTTGCCCTGCATCGCCACGATGGGCGGGACCAGCGCGGCCAGCACCGCGGGGTAGATGGTGGACACCACCGCGACCACCACCACCAGCACGAGCCCGGTGACGACCTGCATCGGCTCCCAGGTCGGGTAGAGCCGCGACCCGGCGAAGAGGAAGACGATCTGGTCGCTCGGGGCCGGGATCCCGACCTTCCCCAACAGCGAGACCAGCCCGACGCCCAGCCCGGCGCCCAGCGCGCCGGACAGCAGGCCCAGCACCGCCGTCTCCAGCATCATCATCCCGATCACCACCAGCCGCCGCGCGCCGATGGCCCGCATCGTGCCGATCTCCGAGGCCCGGTCGCGCGTGGCCATCGCCAGCGCGTTGCTGATGATGATGAGCGCCACCCCGAAGATCACCAGGAAGGAGAGCCCCAGGATCCCGCGCATCACGAAGATGAGCTGACCCACCGTGCCGCTGGCGCTCAGCCAGTCCAGCATCTGCACCCGCAGCCCGGCGTCGTCGATGGCCTTCTGGATCTTCGGCTGCATCTCGGCGGTGGCCTTCGGATCCTTCAGGAGCACCGCCGCGTTCAGCACGAGGCCGCTGCGCAGCTGCTCCTGCGTGAAGTGATCGTCGATCAGCCCGGCCGTCTCCACGTTCAGCTCCGGGGCCGCGGGCGCGCCAGCCGACATGTCCGGGTTGGCCGCGGGCTCGGCGACCGCCACCTCCAGCGGCTCGCCCCCGCCGAAGAGCGCGTCCTCGGCGTTCTCCCGGCCGACCTCGGTGACGCCCATGGAGGCCTTGATGTCGGCCAGCTCCGCCTGCTGCTCGGCGCTCATCTTCCCGAAGAGCGCGCGGAAGGTCACCAGATCCGTGAGGTTCGACGCGCTGGCCAGGTCGCTCTTCTCCAGCCCGCGGAACTCGTAGGTGCCCCACACCTTCACGTTGACCGTCTTCAGGTAGCCCGACTTGGTGAAGGAGCGCAGCGTGATCGTGGAGCCGATGGGGATGTCGTAGAGCCGGATGCGCGGCGCGATGTGCGCGTAGAACCAGTCGTAGCGCTCGAGGAAGTTCTGGTCGTCCATGGTCAGGAAGCGCTCGACCAGCGGGTCGAGATCGGCCTGCGCGTCGCCCAGGTAGGCGCGCAGCTCCTCGGTGAGCGTCTGCGCGTCCTGCGGCGAGAGCTGGAAGACCACCCGGGGGAACTGGCGGGCGTTGCGCGCCACCTGCTCGCGGAGCAGCTCGTCCTCGGCGATCGTCTGCCCCTTCTCCGTGATCTTCACCTTGATGTCGTCCAGCTCGCGCGCCACGCGGTTCTTGATGATCCGCTCATAGGTGCGGTTGCTGATGAGGAAGCCGCGCTCACCCGGCGGGACCGCCTCGCCCTTGGCGATGTAGAAGCGGTCGAAGCTGGTCTTGAACTGCTCCAGGTCCGTGCCGATGGTGCGCAGGTAGAGCAGGCGCCCGTCGGCGGCGAGCGGCGCCACCTTCGTGTCCAGGTAGTCGAGCGCGCTCAGCATGGCCGCCGTGTCCGGGCTCAGGGCCGGGTCCGCGGGGGCGGCGAAGGGGGCCCAGAAGTCCTCGGCGGTCACGGTGGCCAGCGCGGCCTTGTCCCGCTCCACCGCGTCCGGGTCGCTGGTCAGCGCCAGCCGGAGATCCTGCTGGGCCTTGAAGGTCTCGGCGATGCGGCGCACCTGGGGCTTGAGCGCGCGGGCCTCCTCCAGCCGCCCGGCCGTGACCGCCTCGCGGATCTCGCCCAGCACGCTGTCCAGCTCCGTCGGCGCGAAGACGGTGGTGTTGACGATGCCCATGGGCACCACCGCCGCCACGCCGTCCACGCCCAGCAGGGTCTGCTCCACCTTGCCGAAGTCCTCGATCTCGCCCAGGTCGGCCAGCCCGCCGCCGAAGCCCCCGAAGAGCTCCAGCGGGTCCTCCGCCTCCTTGTCGTAGACCTGGAACTGCCCGGACAGGCTGGCGGTGACGCTGCCCTCGAGCGCCCGCTCGATGCTGCTCAGCACCGCGAAGCCGAAGACCAGCAGGGCCGTGCCCGCCGTCAGCAGCCCGCCCACGATGAGGCTCTTGACCTTGTGGGCCGTCACGCTGCGGAGCGAGATCTGCAGCAGCAGCCGGAGGGTGCTCATGTCATCACCCCGCGCAGCGAGGAGCTCGGCTCCTCCAGCTCCGTCGTGTCGTCCGCGTGGCGATCGGCGTCATCGCGCTGGATGCGCCCGTCCAGCACGCGCACCAGCCGCTCCGCGCGCTCCGTCACCTTGTGGTCGTGCGTGGAGAACAGGAAGGTGACCTTGTCCACCCGGTTGAGCTCGTGCATCAGGTCGATGATGTCCGTGCCCGTCTTGGAGTCCAGGTTGGCCGTGGGCTCGTCCGCCAGCACCAGCGAGGGCTTGGTCACCAGCGCCCGCGCGATGGCCACGCGCTGCCGCTGCCCGCCGGAGAGCTCGTTCGGCCGGTGGTGCTTGTACTGGGTGAGGCCCACCCGCTCCATCAGCGCGTCCACCCGCTTCGTGCGCTCCGCCCGGCTCAGCTGGCCCTGGAGCATCAGCGGGAACTCGACGTTCTGGGAGGCGTCCAGCACGTTGATGAGGTTGAAGCTCTGGAAGATGAAGCCGATGTGCCGCAGGCGCAGCTCGGTCAGCGCCCGGTCGCTCAGGTCCTTGGTGCTGAGCCCGGTGACCCTCACGTCCCCCTCGGTCGGCACGTCCACGCAGCCGATCAGGTTCAGGAGGGTGGTCTTGCCGCTGCCCGAGGGCCCGGCGATGGCCGTGAACTCGCCCTGGTCGATGACCAGGTCCACGCCCCGGAGCGCGCGCACGGTCAGCTTGCCGAGGGGGTAATCCTTGATGACGCCACGAATCTCGACGATCGGGGGCATGGGGGCTCCGCGCTACTGGCTCTTCTTCAGGTGTTGAATGGTCTCTTCGAGGAGGCGCAGCACCGCCTCCAGGGTCCCCGGGTCCAGCCGGGCGGCGATCTGGGCCACCTCCTCGTTGCGGGAGCGCCAGAGCTGCTCGAGCAGCGCCTCTCCCCCCGCGGCGAGCGCCACGCGCTTCTGACGCCGATCCTCGGGGTCCTCCGTGCGCTCCACGAAGCCGCGCTCGACGAGGCGCTCGACCATGTGGCTGGCCGCGCTGGTGGACAGGTTGAGCTGCTCGGCCAGCCCGCCCACCGACTGCGCCCCCGCGTGCTTGAGGGCGTGCATCGCCACCATCTGGGGCAGCGTGAGCCCGGCCTCGTGCATGATCGAGAGCGTCTCCCCGGTCACCTTGCGGTGCATCAGGGCCATGAGCTGCGACAGGAGGCTGGAGAGCGCCTCGCCGCCGCTGGGGGTGGAGAGGGGTGGGTTCTGGTCGTGCATGAGATATTCCTATTCATCGAATGATTCGATGTCAAGGACGATCGCGAGGGTGGGATCATCTCCTGCATAACGGTGTTCAAGTCGTGCGCAAGGTATGAACATGGTCTGCGCGTCCGCCATCCCCGCTACGATCGCGTCCGCGTCGTGTATCCTGAGCTCATGCTCCCCCTCCTCCTGCTCCTCGCCTGCTCCGATCCTCCCGCGCCGCGCGCGGACCAGATCCCCTATGGGGACGGCACGGTGGCCGACGCGCTCGACCGCGCCCTGGCGCAGGGCGGGTCCGCGGAGGAGGGCGAAGACGAGCGCGATCCTCCAGGCTTCTCGCCTGAGCGCCTGGCGCAGCTCGAGGAGCGCATCGGCCGCCTGGAGCTGGTCATCACCCAGATCCAGCAGACCGGCACCACCACCGCCACCGCCGTCGGCTTCGACCCGCGCGCCACCACGCTGTCCAGCACCAACGTCCAGACCGCCCTCGACGAGCTGGAGGCCCGCGTCTCCAAGATGGAGAGCAAGGTCGGCCAGGAGATGGGACAGGCCGGGCCGGGCATGTTCGCCGTGCCCAACGGTCGCAGCGGCGGCCCGGGCGGTGGCGGTGGCGGCGGGATGCAGGGCGGTGGCGGCGGCGGGATGCAGGGCGGCGGCGGCGGCGGCGGCGGGATGCAGGGCGGCGGCGGCGGCGGCGGGGGCATGCAGGGCGGCGGAAGGTGAGGGGCTTCGCCCTCTTCGCGCTGGCCGCTTGCGTGGGGGCCAGGCTCCCGGCCAAGAGCGGGGACGGGAGCGAGCCCGAGGAGGAGGACTCCCCCGCCGACGCGCTCGACCTCGACGGGGACGGCTACACCGCGGAGCTGGACGGCGGCGCGGACTGCGACGACGAGGACCCCGACGTCCACCCCGGCGCGGTCGAGCTCTGCGGGGACGGCGTGGACGACGACTGCGACGGGCGCGTCGGCACCTGCGAGCTCTCCGAGGTCGAGGCCCGGATCACGGGCCAGCGGGCCGGGGACGACCTCGGCTTCTCCGTCGCCTGGGCCGGGGACGTGGACGGGGACGGCGCCTCCGACCTGCTGACCGGCGGGGTCACGGCGGGCCTGGACGCGCCGGCCGGGGGTGGGGCCTGGCTGTTCACGGGTCCGGTCACCGAGGATCTGAGCGCGCGCGCCGCCGTGGCCACCCTGGGCGGCGCCGAGGAGGACGACGCGCTGGGCTACGCCGCCCTCGGCCCCGGTGATCTGGACGCCGACGGATACGACGATCCCGCCGTGGGCGCCCCCTACGCTGGGGAGAGCGCGGGCGCAGCCTACCTGCTCTTCGGGCCGGTCTCCGGGGCGGAGCGGGCCAGCGAGCAGGAGCACACCTGGACGGGCGCGGCCCCGGGGGACCGGGCCGGAATCTCGATGGGCGCGCCGGGCGACACCGACGGCGACGGCCTGCCCGACCTGATCGTGGGGGCCAACACCTCCGACCTGGGCGGAGAGGACGCGGGCGCCGTCTTCGTGCTCTCGGGCGCGGATGCCCCCGGGGGCGGGGCGCTGGAGGATCGGGCCGCCCGGATCTTCGGCGAGAACGCCGGAGATCGGGCCGGGCGGGTCTCCGGGGCCGGGGACGTGGACGGGGACGGGCTCCGCGACGTGCTCGTCGGGGCGCCCGAGAGCGACGCGGGCAGCGAGACCGGCGGGGTTGCCGCGCTGATCCTCGCGCCGCCTCCCGCGGAGCTCACCCTCGCCGACGCCGATCTCCGCCTGATCGGCGAGGACGCCGGGGCGCGGGCCGGGGTCGGGCTCGCCGGGCTGGGGGACGCGGACGGGGACGGGCGCTCCGACCTCGCGGTGGGGGCCAACGCCGCCGACGGGGAGGGCGCGGACGCCGGGGAGATCTTCGTGCTGGTCGGGGTGGGGGAGGGGAGCGCGGGCCTGGGCTCGGCCGACCTGCGCCTGCAGGGCGAGGTGGCCGGGGACATGGCGGGCTGGCCCCTCTGCGCCCCCGGAGACCTGGACGGCGACGGGCTCGCCGATCTGCTGGTCGGGGCCTTCGGGAGCGACACCACCGCGGCGGGCGCCGGGGCCAGCTACGCCGTCTCCGGGCTGGAGCGGGGGACGGGCTCGCTGGGGGGCGCCATGGGGCGCTGGCTCGGGGAGGCGGAGAGCGACTTCTCCGGCTTCAGCCTGGCCGCCGATCCCGCCCGGGGGAGCTTCCTGATCGGGGCCTACGGCCACGACTCCGGCACGGGGCGGGTCTACGTGCTGGACGGGATGTTCTGATCCTCGCCCAGGTGGCGCACCTCGCCCGTGCCCGTGTCCACGCTCACGCCCATGAAGCGCCCGCGGCTGCAGGTGCCCGTGTTCGCCAGCGTTCCGCCGGGGAGCGTGAGGCGGGCGGGGATGTGCGTGTGGCCCATGACGACGATCTGGACGTCGTGCTCGCGCATCAGCGCCGCCGCGCCCTCCGCGTAGGGGCCGCCCTCGCCCGTGTGCCGCCCCGCCTTGACCTCCACGTCCTTGTCCTCCAGGTGCTCGGCGAGCCGGCGCAGCCCGGCGGCCCGCGTGCGACCCGCGAACCAGGTCCCCAGGGCCGAGAGCCGGGGGATGGCGCGGATCACCGGGTCGAAGAGGTCACCGTGGGTGAACAGCGCCCGCTGCCCCGGCGGGCCCAGGATGATCTGGCGCTCGGCCCCCAGCACCTCCGCCGTCACCGGATCGTGGTTGCCGTGGACCCAGAGGTACTGGGGCTCCGCCGTGCGCCGGGTGAGGGCGTCCAGGCGGGCGCGGGCGCGGTCGAGCAGGCGACGGGCCGTGTCCTTGCCCGGGAGCAGGCCGTGATCCGTCTGATAGATGTCGCCCAGCAGCACGATGTGGTCGTGCGAGCGCTCCAGCCGGTCCAGCCAGCGGAGGAAGGCGTCCTCCAGGTGGCCGAAGGTGTCCGTGCGCTCGGTGGCGCCGATGTGCAGGTCGGAGAGGGCCGCGATCCTCATGGGGTCTATGTGCGCGCGGCCCGCGCCACCGGCAAGCGAATTCTGGGAACCGCCCCCCCCGCGCCGCGGTCGGAACCAGGGAGCGCTCCCGCTCCCCGGAGGTCTCCCATGCGCGTTCTCGCCCTCTCGCTGCTCGCCCTCTCCCTCCCTGCCGCCGCCCAGCAGGACCCCTCCTCCGTCGTCGATGAGGACGCGCTGGTCCCCGAGTTCATCATCAAGGCGGTCACGGAGCTTGATTTCGACGGCACGCGCGTGTCCGCCCAGCTCGTCGGCCCGGACGGCAAGCTGATCTCCGAGCCCCCGGCCCGCCACCACCGCCAGCTCATCACCGTGCGGGCCAACTTCGACGACGAGATGGACCGGAGCGTGGCGCAGGTGAAGTAGTCAGGGGATGGACCCCAGGCTGAAGCTGCGAGCCCATCCTGGTCATCAGAGGGAGATACTCGATACGACATCGCCTGGAAGTGTGTTCAGGAAGACGTTCCCCAGCCCGTCGGAGACGACAAGGTTGGATCGGATGCCGTGCTCCGCGAGGAGTTCACGAAGTCTACCTAACATTCGATCCCAGCGGTGTCTGACCATCTCACGATTGTTCGGAGTGTCCTTCCAGATCTCTCCGGCGACGACGTCCCAAGGTGCCGAGCCGCCGATCTCAGCGAGTTCGGTCAGCGCCTTGGCTGCGTTGCCAGTGATAGTCAAGGTGGATCTTCGCGCACGGCGGATGTGAACGTGCGTGTAGGTTGCTTCTACATCCAGATAATCGAGGTGTGTGTATCCCTTCGCGGTCGGGGTAACGCTGGTCGCCGTGACGGGGACTGTAGTAGCGGTGAGTTTGTGGTTGGCAATTGACCACTGGCGCCCCGCGCGCACGGGCTCGACCTGTCCACCCTGAACGAGGATGGTCCAGCCATCTTCGCCTGGCCAGAGGTGTGCAGGAGCGTCAAAGAGCGGCGTAGGGCGGAGCTCCACCCATGGATGGAGTGTGAAGCTGTATGTCGCTGCGCAGAGCTCCTGTGGCGGACCGTCGTCGATCATGATGGCCATGATCTGGTCGGGGATTTCGACCGCGAGCACCGTCAATTCAACGGAATCGCTGAGGCGTATGCGCATGTGGGGCTCCAAGGGGATGTCATCGTCTTCTACGCCGTTCACGGACAAGGAGCCTCTTAGGCGCATCATCCGTAGTGTCCGGCCTCGGAGGCTGACAAGAGCATGGGCCTCCGAGATGGATGGGTCAAGTATCCGGCATGCAGCTGTTCTGAGGCGCCCGATGATCTCTCCGGCAACGACATCGCATACGGCGTCCCCGTTGATTGCCAGGCGGACATGGGGTGTGGGCACGGTGCTCGACTCCCAGGAGTGGCGTTATTCTCCCATCTTGCTACATCATATCACGGAGGTAGCACGCAGGTGTCTCGAGAGTGGAAAGGTCTGGCCGACCGATACCGCGTGGACGAGACCATGGTTCGCTATGGCGGACAGGCTCGCGTGGTTCTTGGCTGGACCACCAACGGAGAGAGGGTCGCAATCAAGGTTCCAAGAGGGCCTCTGAGTGGCGAGGTCCTCTCCGGCTTTGAGCGAGAGTGGACAGTACCGAGGAAGATCGCGGCACGGCAGTCCGGCGTGAGCGACTGGCTCATCGTGCCAAGGGATCGTGGCACTACGAGAGATGGGGAGCCGTTTCTGGTGTTCCCATGGTATGAGGATACGCTCACCTCCTGGAAGGACAGAGGCCATCGGTCGATGGAGACTCTGTTGCTGGCGTCGGAGCGGGCAGCACGCGCTGTCCATCAACTCCATCAGGCAAGCACAGAGCATGAGCCAGATCGCCTCACGACTCACAACGACATCAAGGAGGACAATTTCCATGTTCGCGAGGACGCATCAGGTCCCAGCGTTCTACTGGGTGATCTCGGCAGTCTGATAGAAGGCGAGCTGTTTCAGCCGAACCCCACAGTCAACATCACCACAGTCTTCTACTCTCCCCCTGAATGTACAGTACCTCTGAGGCGTCCACCCGACAGCGGCGCAGACGTCTACTCCTTGTCGGTCATGATCTTCAGGATGATCACCGGCCAGGGGCCACGGACAACGGAAAACTACAATGTCTGGCTGGAGTTCAGGCGTGAGCTCTGCACGCTCCATCTCCTCGGTGACAGGCGAAGCGCTGATCAGCAACGCAGATACGAGGCGCTCCGGGGGCGACGTGTGGATGACATTCTGCGGGATGAGGAGTATTCCTTCTTCGGTTCTGACCGGAGGGACACCCACGACAGCCGGTTGGTTCGGAACACCATCGCCGATGACCTGCGTGGAAGGGTGGGGAATCCAGAACGGCTCGCGCTCGAGGTCGTCCAGGTGCTCTCGCCGATCTTTGTCGAGGGGCTGAGGCAGTGCCCTGAGGCGCGCCTCAAGTCGGCGGACACCGTGGCGAACCGATGTGCTCGGGCTCGCGCTTTGATTGAACGCGAGCTTCGGGAGCGTGGCGCGATCGAGAGTTGCCCGTCCAACCAGGGGATGGCCTCCCCTGTGAGCATGGAGGGTGTGCCTGCCCAGTCCCCGAGAGAGACCGCCCTTCCCCAAGAGCGCAAGACGCAGCGCAGGTCCGAGGGGCGGCAACCCAGCGCAGCGACGAACTTCTGGGTCCTGCTGGTGGTGGTGATGGGATCGGCCCTGCTGATCCTGGTCCTGCTCCTCACCGCCGTGGCGGTGTCCAAGTCTTCCAGGGTCGAGGTCGCCGCTCAGCCAGACCCGCAGGCGCTGAGCACCCTGCAGCAGGGGCTCGCGACAGCAGAGAGTGGGAGTGGGCAGGGTGAGATGGTTGTCCCGACGCCAGCTGAGGACAACGCGGAAGAGGCCGAGGTAATCGGGACCACTGAGGAGTCGACGCCGTCCGAGCCTCCCGCTCCAGCGGTTCCAGTGGGCACTCGCGATGGGAGTACGTCCGGGTCGAATGGCGAGAGCCGAGGGACCGGGGGGGGGAGGGCCTCGAAGGGCCTGTGTGGCTCCGGAGTCAGGACCTACGGTAGCTGTCCCGAGCCGAAGGTCCGCATGCAGTTCAGCTACCATGAAGATCTGTCGGCTCTCCTGAGCCTGAAGGGGGTCGGGGTAATACTGGACAGGCCAGGCTTCGTAGATGTCGGCACAGGGCGATGGCCACTGGAGGTGAGCACGACGAAGGGGAGGTGCACCTTCACTCTTGTGGTGCTCGAGAACGATCCCGGCAGGCTCGACATCCGGATGGAGTCCGCGAGAGGGCGGATCTCGAATTCCGTGGCTGGACTGGCGAGCGGAGCAGAGTACGAGCTCAAGCTCGACCGCGGTTGCGACCTCAAGCCATGAGCCATCGAGTGTGTGATCGGTGTGTGATGTCGTCGCGCCTGGGGAAGGATATTGTTGTGATACGCAAGCGGACCGAAGAAGGGGTACTACAGAGATGATCATCGCACTTCTCTCGCTTCTCGTCTCCATTGGCAATGCCTGTGAACCGATCCCGGTGCTGCGGGGTGCTGAACAGATTATCGGCCTGGAGATGCGCGCTGAACGCGAGGAGGCGCTGCTGCTGTTCGAGCGCGTTCAGGATGGTCTTGCCTGTCAGGTCGAGCTTCTCCGCTACGAGGAGATCTGGCTGCTCTACCAGGCTGGCGCTGTAGTAGCGTTGCACGATGGGCAACGGCACCTCGCGATAAGCACGCTCGCCCAGGGGTTGAGGCTTGTGGGGCTGAGCGAGTTCGATCCACGGCTTTCCTCAAGGCTCGCTCCGCTCGTGCCGGAGGCGCAGGCTCAACTCCAGAGGTATGGTCGAGGAACTGTGGCTGTCCACAGCGCCATCCACCTGGATGGCGCACCGCGGCAGAGGGGAGACCTGCTGGAGGTGTCGGGAGGGTGGCACGTCGTCCAGTCCGCAAGCAGGCGCTCCAGGGTGAACACGTGGACCATCGACGTATCCCCCGAGGGAAAATACGATCTGGGCTCTCCCGAAGATGTCGGTCGCGCAGGCCCAGGCGCTGGCGCTCTGAGTCCCAGTCGAGCACGCATGCTGATGGGAGGTCTCGTCGCTGTGGCTGGTGCGACAGGGATCATCGTGGGTGTCAACACATGGGGAGCAGTCGGGCACGATCTCGGAATGGGAGAATCGGAGTCCCAGGTAAGGATGCGTGCATGGGAGGCTCGCACATGGCTTTCTGTGGGTGTGGTCGGTGTGGCCGTCGGCGGCGCGTTGTTTGGCGCAGGCGTATCCGAGTCGGGACACGGCCCTCGCTGATATTCTGGAATGTGAAGCTGGTCTCAGTGTACCGTTCATCAAGTCTCGTCACACACAGAACAGGAGAGTGGCATGCTCAGTCGGACCGTTACCATTCTATCGCTCGGGCTTGCGCTCTACGGTTGCCTGCCTGGTACAGGCACCGATGACGCCTCGAGTCGGCTGGATGAGCTCGAGGCCCGTCTAGATGAGATGCAGTCCGAGCTCGACCAGTGGCGGGAGCTCGGGAAGCACCTCTATCTGGACTCCAACGGCGATGTTGTCGTGCATCGCGCGAACCTGATGGTGCTCAACGGAAGCGGCGCCACCGACCTCGAGGGTGAGCCTGGAAAAGGTAACGTCATCATTGGATATGCGGAGAATGCCGGAGGCCTGGATCGAACAGGCTATCACAATCTGATTCTTGGCGTAGACAACGGCTGGGGCTCAGGGACCTATGGAGCTTTGGTCTCTGGGGTCTCCAATGTGGTGGGCGCGCCGCATGCGGTGGTCCTGGGGGGGCAGAGCTCAACGGCGGGCGGCGAATTCTCCGTGTCCATCGGAGGAGAGGGGAACGTCGTGTCGAGTGAGCGTGGTGCAGCGCTCGGTGGGCGGGGCAACTCCGTCAGCGGAGCCTTCGCCGTGAGCATTGGGGGAAATGGGAACACCTCTTCTGGATGGGCGTCTCTGGTCGCGGGCGGAGAGTCGAACAGCGCGACCTACGACCTCACGCTGGCTGTCGGCGGCACCCAGAACACCGTCTCAGGAAATGCCGGCGCGAACTTCGGCGGCAACTCGAATGATGTCACGGGAAGCAGCTGGTCGGTGAACCTCGGTGGTGCCGAGAACGCGTCTGCTGGACACGTGACGACCACGATTGGTGGTTCGTGGTTGACCGCTTCTGATGAGTTTCAGACCAGCGGTACATAGGCTGCGCGAGAGCTCGGAGATACCAGTACACAACTGCTTCTGAGCTTTCTGCTGCGATTTTTTGGCGCGCGACCTCGCGAATGGGGGGCGCTGCCTTTGGCATGCAGAGACAGGTGGGCCCACGTGTAGGTCCAAGGAGGAGTCATGTCCAGTCGTCGAAGTGCTGTGCAGCGAGACGTGGAGTGCCGCGACTCAGCGGAGAGGACGAAGGATGGCGCTACAGAGGTTCGGGCGTCGAGTGGAGATCACTCGGGCCGGGGGATGGATGCCACGCGCGCCGAGCTTGGGCTGGGGGGACGAGGCAGCCCCGACTGTGGAGTCCCGTTCGGGCGGGAGCTGGCGTGGTTGTTCGGGCTTGATCTGGACGAGGTCGAGGTGAGCTGCTCCGCGCGAAGCGAACTTGACTCCATGGGGGCCATCGCTGCGGCGGAGGCTGGAAAGATCAGCTTCTCCTCCGGCAGGCCGTCGAAGCGCGATGTGGCCCACGAGATGGCACACCTCGCGCAATTCAACCTGGGAGGTCCTACGATGGCACAGAACCACAGCCAGCCCGAAGAGGTGGCGGAGCGCGAGGCGGACGCGGCGGCAGCCGCAGCGCTCGCCGGCAAGAGGCCGAAGCTGTCGCACCGGCCGAGCGCTCGGGTGATGCGCAAGAAGAAGACCAATGCTGGTAGATCGTTGACCCATCAGAAGCTGAATGACTCTGGGGAGGTTGGGGCGCGGGTGACGGGGAGCAACAACAAGCCGGAGCGGTTCCGTCTCTCAGAGAGTGAACAGGAAGTCCTGGTCTACGACAGCGGCGGTAAGCAGCTGGGTAGTGTAGATCCCAGGGCCCTCAATTCATCGGCCCAGGGGGGCGTGATGCTCAATCGTCACCGACGAAGGATGTTCGCTGACTCACCGAGCTCATCCAAGCAGGTCTGCCGCGTCTATGCCTTCTCAATGGTCCTTCAGAATGGCGACGACCTCTCGGGCTGGATCAACCTGTCTTCGGTCGAAGGCCTCGATGTCTTGAGCAAGGTGGGCCAGAACAAGGAGGGAAAGAAGGTCAGTAATGTTCGTTCTCGGGAGACACGCAAGTTCAGGATCGCCGGAGCGACAATCGAGAATCGCCAGAAGTACAAGGATCTGAGAGTGACTCGGCGGAGCGAAGGTGACAGGAACAGGTGCGCTCAGGACTACCTCGGAGGTGATGGCGACGTGGTGAACATGACCATCGGAATTCCGGGTCTTGGTGGCGGCATCTCGACTCACTCCTTCGTTGGGGACGAGACGACCGAATTTCATGCTGTGAATGGCCTCTACTACGATGTGCCGCTCTGGAGGTGGGGCCAGAACCCAGTCCAGGCGGGTCGGGTGCTGCGTTTTCTCTATGGGTACGTGGAGTTGGACAACGAGAAGGTCTGGGGGTGGATGGCGCGCCCGGCGCTGAAGCCTGTGTAGCGGTCTCACGGACTCTCCAATGAAGGGCCGGAGGATGGGATGCCAATGTTCCCCAGGTTGAACTCGTGGGTGGTCGGTGAGGTTCTCGGCGGTGGTGCATTCGCGCACGTCTATGCCTGTACCCATGCACAGATCTCAGGCTTGCAAGGAGCCATGAAGATAATGTTCGTGCAGGATCCCCTGGAGCAGGCTCGCTTTGAGCAGGAGGCTCGGCTAATTGCCGCACTGGATCACCCCTCGATCCCGCGTGTCCTGGACCTGGGGATCCGCGGTGATCACATCTGGCTTGTTTGCTCGCGCGTCTCGGGGGAGACGCTGAGAGCCCTTTCTCGCCGGGATGGCCCGATCTCAGCGGCAGAAGTGCTTCACATCATCGAGGGTGTAGCGAGGGCGCTCGCCGCCGCTCATGCATCTGGAATCGTTCATCGTGACATCAAGCCTTCCAACGTGATGCGGGGGGGTGACGGCCGTGTCTGGTTGATTGACTGGGGTTGTGCTGCGGCAGCCGGTGATCCTCGTCTCACCAAGGCTGGCTGGCTGATTGGCACACCGGCCTACATGGCTCCAGAGCTCATCGTCCAGGGAGGTGATGACTTGAACCGATTTCGTGCGGCCGATGTGTACTCACTGGGTGCTCTCGCGGACGAACTCTTGACGGGCCGGGTCCGATTCTCCGGCAGCGTGGAGGACATCTTCCTTCGCAAGGCTCGTACCTCCGAGATCGATCCCGGCGCTGGTGTACCTGAGGAGCTGAGGTCTCTGGTGCGGCGAATGACCAGCCTGTCCCCAGAGATGCGACCATGCCCCATTGAGGTCGCAGAGAGTTGTGCAGTGGCCGCGCTGAGGTTGAAACACTGCGCTCTTGACGCGAGCTCAACGCCGACTCAGCCGGCCACGCAGGTCAGGTCGGTTCGGCGCGCGAGTCCACGCCCTGACAGCGTCCCGGCATGGGGAGGGCTCTGGCTCGTGCTGGTGACCTGCGGCCTGGTGGTGGCTTCGGGAATCGGCTCGCTCGCAGCCTTGATCCTCTCGTACCTGTATCTGCGGTTGACCTCTCTGGGATGAGGCGGCGCCCATGACGCCCTTGTCCTCCGCCCGCGACCGGCGTAAGTGGTCCGTCTTCTCTCCTGGAGACCCTCATGGACCACCCAGCCCCCAACGCTGCCCCCGACCTCGCCCCCGAGCAGCAGGACGAGCTCTACCGCATCCGCCACAGCCTCGCGCACGTGCTCGCGCAGGCGGTGTTGCAGCTTCGCCCGGGATCGACGCTGGGCTTCGGGCCTCCCATCGCCGACGGCTTCTACTACGACTTCATCCTCTCCGAGCCGCTCTCGGAGGCCGACTTCCCCGAGCTGGAGAAGCGGATGAAGCACATCATCAAGCAGAACCAGGCCTTTGCGCGGGAGGAGCTGCCCTACGACGACGCGATGGCCCGCCTGGACGCGATGAAGGAGCCCTACAAGCGCGAGTACGCCGAGGAGCTCTTCCAGAAGAAGGGGCTCAGCGCGCTGACCTTCTACAAGAACGGCAACTTCCTGGACATGTGCGACGGCCCGCACGTGGACAGCACCCGCCGCCTGCCGGTGGACGGCTTCAAGCTGCGCAGCGTGGCGGGCGCCTACTGGCGCGGGGACAGCCGCAACGTGATGATGACCCGGCTCTACGCCTGGGCCTTCGCCACCAAGGACGAGCTGGACCGCCACGTCAAGGCTTACGAGGACGCCATCGCCCGCGACCACAAGAAGCTGGGTCGCGAGCTGGAGATCTTCGTGGTGGACGAGGAGATCGGCAAGGGCCTGCCGCTGTGGCTGCCCAACGGTACGGTGCTGCGCGACGAGCTGGAGAAGCTGGCCCGCGAGCTCGAGTTCCAGGACGGCTACGTGCGCGTCGCCACCCCGCAGCTCGCCCGCGCCGAGCTCTACTACCGCACCGGCCACCTGCCCTACTACGCCTCCCACATGTACCCGCTCATGGAGCTGAAGGAGACCGTGGAGGGCTCCGACGGCCAGCGCACCGAGGTCAAGGAGACCTACGCGCTGCGCCCCATGAACTGCCCGCACCACCACAAGGTCTTCGCCAGCCGCAAGCGCTCCTATCGCGAGCTGCCGCTGCGCCTCGCCGAGTACGGCCAGGTCTACCGCTACGAGGACTCGGGCGCGCTCTCCGGCCTGCTGCGCGTGCGCGGGATGTGCATGAACGACGCGCACATCTACTGCACGGCCGAGCAGGCCAAGGACGAGCTGCTCAAGGTCATGGAGTTGATGCGCAAGGCCTATCAGGTGCTGGGCCTGCAGGACTACTACCTGCGCTTCTCCACCTGGGACCCCGAGGATCCCAAGGGTCGCTCCAAGTACGTGGATGACCCGGAGGGCTGGGAGCGCGCGCAGAACTTCGTGCGCGACGCCCTCGTCGAGGGCGGGCTGCCCTTCATCGAGGTCAAGGGAGAGGCGGCGTTCTACGGGCCCAAGATCGACGTGCAGTTCCGCACGGTGACCGGGCGCGAGGAGACCGCCAGCACCAACCAGCTCGACTTCGGCGTGCCCGTGCGGCTGGGCCTCACCTACGTGGGCGCCGACAACCAGGAGCACCACCCCTACGTCATCCACCGCGCCCCCCTCGGCACCCACGAGCGCTTCATCGCCTTCCTGATCGAGCACTACGGCGGCGCCTTCCCCACCTGGCTCGCGCCCGTCCAGGTGCGCCTGCTCACGGTGGCCGATCGCTTCGACGGCTACGCCGAGCGCATCGTGGCCTCCCTGCGCTCCCACTTCGTGCGCGCCGAGCTCGACCGCTCGGGCGAGCGGATCAACAAGAAGATCCGCAACGGTGCGACCGAGAAGATCCCGAACCTTCTCATCATCGGCGAGCGCGAGGAGCTGGACAACACCGTCACGCTCCGGCGATATGGCGTGGAGAAGCAGGAGACGCTGTCGGTCGACGCGTTCACGGAGCGCCTGCTGGCGGCCATCAAGACCCGCAGCCGGGAGCTCTGAGGCTCGGGGGGCTTGGCCGGGGGCTGGCCTACACCAGCGCCCGCGCCAGCACATTCCGCGTCGCTCGCGCCTCCACCCGCAGATCCAGCCAGGGGAACGCGGCGTACAGCACCGCCAGCGCCACCAGGATCATCGCCTGGGGGTGGAGAGGTCCCGCCAGCACCAGCGCGGTGAGCCCCCCCGCCACCAGGCCCGTGAGCCCCAGCCAGATCCGGGTCGCGGTCCGCGCCCTCGGGGGCCAGCGCAGCTCGGCCACGATCCGGCTCCCCTCCCGCTCGGGCTTCAGGTGGAGGTGGATCTCGGGCCGCCAGGGGTCGGGGTAGGCCACCCGCCGCCGCAGCACCCAGGCCTCTCCCTGGCGCGACCCGGCCAGCGGGCGACGGTCGCGCAGCCGCGCCACGAGGCTGCCCTGCTCGGGGCTCAGCGCCTCGCGGAGCCGGGCCTCCACCTCCGTGGGCGGGCGGGCGGTGGCCAGCGAGATCGCGGGCCGCGGGTCCAGGAGCGGGCGCGCTTCAGCCATGCCTGCCGCCTATTGCGCTGGGGCCTCGTTGTCAGCCTCGCTCGCCCAGCCCCCGTCCTCGGCGGCGGCCGTCAGCAGGGCGGCGTGCTCGGAGGCGGCGGCCTCGACCGCGGCCAGGAGCGGCGCGTCTTCGCCGAGGATGGCCGCGTACTGCTCGCCCGAGGGCGCCGCGGCCCAGTCGTTGGCGACCAGCCAGCTCTGCGCCTCGCCGGTCTCCATCAGCGACACGGCGCCCTCCGTCCAGGTAGAGGCGGCCTCGGTGAGCGCGGCGAGGAAGGCCTCGTCCTCGAGCCCGCTGTAGGGCTGCCCGTCGTCCCCGCGCAGGTTCAGGAAGTAGAGCGTGTCGTCAAACGCCGTGTAGCCGCCGCCCAGCCCGCCGTTGATCCCGGCGGCCCAGGCGAAGAAGGCCTGCGCCTCGTCCTCGGAGGGGGCGTGGCCCACGAAGCGCACGGCGCCGAAGGCGGTCCCGCCGTCGCCCTCGCTCCAGTCGGTGACCAGCACGCTCTCCTGTGACCAGGCGAGCCCCAGCGCGGCGGCGAGGCGGGTGGCGCCCTCGTCGTCCAGCGGGACCTTGAGCTGCAGGGACGGGCTGGTCTGCAGCGCGTAGCCGCCAGGGCCCAGATCCTCGTCCAGGTCGCGCTCGTCGAGGTCCAGGGCCATCAGCAGGTCGGGGAGCACCTCGCCCTGCACGTCCTGGGTGAAGGCGAGCAGCTCCTCGTAGGACATGGCCTCCCGGTCCAGGTGGGCGCCGGCCTCCGTGCTCGCGCCGGGCACGGCCTCCACCGAGAGTTGATGCGCGGGCACAACGGAGCCCACCGCGCAGCCCCGGCCGCAGCCGAGCGTGAACAGGAAGGTGGCGTACCTCATTGGAAATAACACAGCCCGCTGTTCACGATTCCGATCTCGTCGGGCGTGAGCAGCTCCAGGTACTCCTGCTGAGTGAGCCCCTTGGGGGCCAGCGCCTCGTTGGGCGAGCTGCCCGGTGATCCGTCCCCGTCCAGGTCGATGCTCGCGTCCCAGATCGTCTGCCCGTCGTCGGGCGAGACCACGGAGTGCGAGTTGAAGCTCCACTTCTGCCAGCTCTCCGTGCCGGCCGCGCGGGTGTAGTTCGTGTTGAAGCCGATGCCCAGCACCTGCTGGGGAGCCTCCACCCCCCAGTGCCCGCTCAGCACCGAGAGCAGGCAGGACACCGAGTGGCAGTAGAGCTCGATGCCGTGCGTGCGGTCCAGCCAGAGCCCCAGGTCTGACCAGATATAATCCCAGGTGATGTAGGACCCGGAGTAGCTGGAGTAGCTCGCGTCGTTCGGGTTGTAGATGAGCCAGCGGTCCTGGTTCAGGTGGTCGCGGATGGCGTCGAGCACGAGGTCGGGCTCGGCGGGGACGCCCTCCAGGTCGTCCTCCAGCTCGGCCAGGGCGCCGACCCAGGTGATCGCCGGGGCGAAGCCGAGGGAGGTCCCGCCGCGCAGGGCGGAGGGGCCGGCGAGGCGCCAGAGATCGTGCCGCGTCTCCTGCGCGCCGGGGAGATCCTGCCATGCCCCGTCCACCTGCACCTGCCAACGCCAGGAGAGGGCGAGCTGCTCGCGGCCGAGGGTGCCGGCGAGGGCCTCGTCGGCGCTGAGCGTCACGGCGCCGCCCTCCACCCAGGCGCCATCCCCGTCGTCGGGGCTGTAGCCGTCCAGGGTGAGGCGCAGCGCCAGGCCCTCCGGGTTCGCCGCCACCGCCGTGTGGGAGCGCTGGGAGACCGCCGTGAACGCCCCGGTCACGCTCAGCGCGGGCCGCGTCCCGGCCACGTAGGCGGCGGGCGCGCTCTGGGCGACCTCTCCGGGCTCGAGCTCGCCCCAGGGTGGCAGCGCGGCGTCCGGCCAGGGCTCGGGGGCGGCGCGGGGCGAGCCGTCCTCGCCGTCCAGCAGAGAGAGCGTGTATTCGTCGGCGACGTGCCCGATGTACTCGGGGACGCCCCCGGGGAGCGCGCTGACCTCCCGGTCCAGCAGCGTGCGCTTGTGCCAGGCCAGCGGCACGTTCCCGCTGTCGGGGCCGGCGGTGAAGTCCACCGTCAGCACGCCCACCCGGACCACATGCAGGTCCAGCGTGGCCACGTCCTGCCCGTCGCAGGAGGCGGTCGCGCGGGCCAGCCCCGGATCGAAGGCCAGCCCCTCGTCGTCCCGCCCGTCCCAGGTGAGCGCGACCCCGCTCCCCAGCGTAGCGATCTGCCCGACCTCGTTCTCCACGCGCGTCGAGGTCTCGCAGCCCGCGCCCGCCTCGCCCAGCGTGAGCGCCAGGCTCAGCGCCGGATCCCCGGAGAGCTTCGGGTCGATGACCACCCCGTCGGGCGCGGAGAGGGAGAGCGTGCCTTCCGGCAGGGAGCCCCCCGCGCAGGCTGTGGCGAGGAGCAGGGCAGCAGCGCGCACGGGTGTCGCCTCCAGGGCGGCATTCTACCTCACTTCGGCTCGAAGTCTACGATGAAGCCGCCGAGATCGAAGGCCTCCTGCCCGCTCTTCTTGAGGCTCTGGCTCTTGGTGGCGCCCTTGAAGCCGTCCCAGTCGAAGCTCTGCTTGTCCAGGAGCTTGTTGTTGTCCGCCAGCTTGTCCGCGCCGTAGGTCTGGTGGACGCCGTGCGGGTTGGCGATGGTGATCAGGTTCTTGACCTGGTCCACCGAGGAGATCACGGACCAGTGGGCGGTCTGGGTGTCGTCCTTGAGCCCGTAGGCCTTCTTCGCGTCGATGTCGTTGAGGCCGGTGTAGCTGTAGGCGATGAGCGCGCCGCCCTTCGTGCCCGCCGCTTTGGACATCAGGTCCTTGCCGTCGGTGAAGGCGACCTTGGTGACCTTGTAGCCGACCGCGTCCGCCGCGGCGGCGACCTGATCGAAGGTGAACAGCTCGCCGACCTCGCTCCCCGCGATCTGCGCCGCGTCCATCAGCTTCTGCTGGACGCCGTCGAGCTTCGCGCCCTTGGCCTTCATCACCATCATCATGGAGAACAGACCACAGTTGGATCCATCCTGGGTCAACAGGTTCTCCTTGGAGATCTCCGTGAGCCGCTGCACCGGCGCGTCCCCGCTCACGCCGCCTCCGCCGCCGCTGACGCCCGAGACGGAGGCCCCGCGCGCCGCCGCCCGCCCGGCCGCGTCCGCCTCGGCCTCCAGGCCCTTGTCCGCGACGATGTCGCCGTCCTTGGCCTGGGCGATGGTGGCCTCGCCCGCGCGCTGCTGCTGGACGTGGGCCAGCTCGTGCCCCAGCACCTCCTGGCCCCGCTGCGTGTCGGGCGCGTACTGTCCGGGCGCGAAGTGCAGGTCCGTCCCCTGGGCGTAGGCGAGGGCGCCCATGGACGAGGCCGCGCTGCCCGTGTGGACCCTCACGTCCGAGAAGTCAGTGTTGAACGCGCTCTCCATCCTGGAGCGCACGCCGTCCCCCAGCGGCGCGCCCGAGCCCCCGGACATCTGGACGGGGTCGGTCAGGGGATCTCGGAGCTCGTGATCGCTCAGGTAGTCCGGGCCACCTCGGCCAGAGAGGAGCTGGATGGGGGCCTGCGCGGTCGGGGTCAGGGTCGACGGTCCGAACATGGTCGCTCCGGGGGGATGCTGAACAGAATAGCGGAAGTCGGTGGCGCGTGAGCGCCCCGATCCGTTCACGGGAGCAATTTGTCAACTGTCGGTGTTCGACGGACGGATCCGATCTCTGTCCGTGTGCATGCGCCCGCGCGCCTCGTGACGCGACCTCCGCGCCCCAAGCAGCGCGAGCGCCACCACCGCGCCCGCCCAGGACACCCGGCCGCCGCTCCCGCACCCACAGCCCGTCGGCTCCACCTTCAGATCGCCCTCGCCCAGGCCCTCGGCCCAGCTCCCGTCGTCGTCGGACCCGTCGCAGTCGGCGTCGGCGACCCCGTCCACAGCCTCGGCGCCTGGAAAAACAAAAACGTTTGTGTCGTCGCAGTCCCCGTCGGCCTCCGTGAACCCGTCCCCGTCGTCGTCACTGCCGGCGGTCTCCTCGTCGATCTCGCCGTCGCAGTCGTCATCCTGGCCGTTCCAGCTCTGGCTGGCTCCGGCGAAGGACCCGGCGTCGCCCGGCCCGCAGTCCTCCGGGTCGTAGACGCCGTCCCCGTCGGCGTCGTGGAGGGTGGCGGCCAGGGCCAGGGCCTGGGCCTCGTCGAAGCCGAGGGCGAAGGCGTAGGCGAAGCTGAGGTCCACCGACTCCCCGGCGGCGAGCGCGCCCACCTCCACCACCACCCCGATCTGCTCGTCGCCGATGCTGCTCTCGCCCGCGCCCGCGAGCAGCGTGTCGATGTCCTCGCACCAGGCGCAGACCGCGCCGACCCCGCCCGCGCTGGCCATGGCCAGGGTGCGCCCGTCCCAGGCCCCGCTGGCGGCGGCGTACCCGTCTCCGCTGGCGTTCAAGCTGCTGTACTCGCCCTCCAGCCAGGCGTCGGGGTCCAGGTCCATCAGGCGCGCCACCCGCACCGACTCCAGGTCCTCGGTGGCCTCCAGGCGCAGGGTGAGCAGCAGGACCGGGCTCTCGGCGCCGACCGAGATCCAGGTCTCGGCGCGCAGCGGGCCCGTGGCGTCGTCCCCGGTCGCGCCGTGCAGGCCCCAGGCGTCGGGGCCCTCGCCCCAGGTCTCCCAGACCAGGGTGGCGTCGCTGCCGTAGTGCGCGGCGTTCTGCGTCCAGCCGCCCGCCTCGCCTCCCTGCACCCAGTCCACCAGCCAGGCCTCCACCGCCCAGCCCTGCAGGAGCAGATCGCCGCCCACAGGCGCGGTGCCCTCCGGCCCGTCCGGGTCGCCCACCAGGCCCAGCTCCAGCTCACGGTTCACCAGCGAGCCGTCCTCGGCCACGCCCGCCGCGAGCCGGTCAGACGAGATCCAGCGCTCCTCGGCGGGGAGATCGGCGCGGGCGGGGACGACGAGGGCGAGCAGGGCGAGCGGCATGGGCCTCCTCATCGATGGTACCTGCCTGGGGGGCACCGATGCGGGGCGGGCGCGCGATGGACGGGCTCGTCCCAGGATCGCGTGTGTGAACTGCGGATTCATGATATCCTGTACATGGCGCTCATCAGGGCGACCGCTGTGGGCAGGACATGAGGTATCCTCGTTGGGCCACTCTGCTGGTGCTGCTGGTCGTCCTCCCCGCGCGAGCGGAGGAGGATAAGGGGCTCCAGCGTCAACAGACGATGGAGGAGCACCGACGGCTCTTGGCGGAGCGGCGTCGCGGGCTGGTGATCGGGGCGAGCAGCTATCGGAGCGTCTCGCGCCTCCCGGGCGCTGCGCACGACGTGGCGCTGGTCTCAGGCGCGTTGGAGGCTGCGGGCTTCGAGATCACGGTGTCGCGGAACGACGACAAGAAGGACATCGAGCGCGCGATCATCGACTTCGCCGTCGCCACGCGGCCAGAGGACGTGGTACTGGTGTACTGGTCCGGGCACGGGGTCCAGCGGGACGGGAAGAACTGGCTGGTGCCGGTGGACGCCGAACTCTCGAGCCCGGAGCGGCTGAGCAGCGAGGCGATCGACCTGGACTTTCTGTTGGGGACCCTGGGTGAGCACCGCGGGCGCCTGAACATGGTGCTGTTGGACGCCTGCCGGAACAACCCCTGGGATCGGAGTTGGAGCGCCTCGGGCAAGGCGCTGGGTGTCTCGGGTCTGGCGCAGCCGGCCAGCACGCCATCGGGCTTCGTGATCGCGTATGCGACCGATCCCGGGCGTACTGCGGCGGACGGCGGGAACGGCCCCGGACCCTATGCGAAGGCTCTGGCCGAGACCATCGCGTCCGAGTGGGAGCTTCAGGAGGTATTCCAGCGGGTGCACGCGCAGGTGGAGCGAGACACCGAGGGTGGACAGCGCCCCTGGGTGACCATGGCGCTCGGGCCGGGGCGCTTCTTCTTCACCCTGCCCTCCGCGGAGGACTATCTGCGCCGCTACGGCGCCGGCGAGCCACTCGGACAGCTCCGGGTGCGCGCCGGCTTTGGGGGGAGCCTGGTGATCGACGGGGTCGAGCGCGGGGAGCTCTCGCGCCGGGGCTCGGTGGTCCTGGATCTGGCGCCTGGGGAGCGGGAGGTTTGCCTGGGAGCAGCCTGCGAAACGGTCGAGATCGTATCGGGGGAGCAAGCGGAGCTGAGCTTCCGGCCCTCCCGCGAGACGCTGGACTGGAGCCCCATCCTGGAAGTCGCTGGGGGCTATACTGTTGGAGACATTGGATTATCATATACGCTTCGGGAAGACCATGATTCAGACGCGACGCCAACAGCCATTGCGCATGGGGTAATGCTCACTTTGGGGGCATCCGTACAACCGCTTCCCTGGCTGCGCGCAGGCCTCGAGCTTGGCGTAGAGACAGGAAATGTCTCGATATTCATGGAGAGCGGAGCATGTTATTCCGAGCTCAGAGATTGGGGGGTCTACCGATGTGGAGCAATGGGCGTCCAGGCGATTGGCGGACTTCGTATTGTGGGAGGAGTTCCCTGGAGGCGACCCTGGACGCCATTCCTCGCGATGCAACTACAACTGCGGGTTCACGATGGGCTGACTGTTCTGGATAACTTTACAGAGACTCGATACATCTTCCATTCTGGACTTGAATACTGGGGTGTGACCGGTGGAGGGGTCCGATGGGTCGATGAGCGAGGGCGTGGTCTTGGCGTGGAGGTTCAGGGAGGACTATCGGCAAGCTCCCAGAATGATGCGCAAGTGCCGTCAACACGCGCTCCGGTTGGGGGCGTGTTCCGAACCATAGTGCGATTGGAGATGAGACCATGAGGCATAATTCAAACTTGTACTGCCATGGGGCGATGCCGCGGAATCGGAGCATTGACGCATTCTGTTGGGGAGTGAATGGGTTCTGGTGTAGAAGGTCCTGCTCTGGCAATCTCAGGTGCCTAGCATGGCTTCATCGGCTGGCCTGGCAAGATTGCGGCACAGCGGTGCGGTTAGGTTTGGCAGCTCTTTGTGTAGCGTCGTTAGCCTGTAATCCCACCATAGAGCAGCGCGCTGATCTGTATGAGCTTCAGATTCTACCAGAAGGACCTGTCGAGTTCGGATCGGTAAGTCCATTCATAGATGTGGGTAGTGTTCCGACCTCAGCTCTTTCGGTGGGCCCGCACATTGCTGAGGAAGTGGTCGCGATCGAGAGTATAGTTGTGGAAGAATCGGATACAACAAATGCCTTCCATGTCGACCTGCCGAGTGACCTCCTTCCGCTTTCGTTGGCCGCTGGACAGTCATTCGTATTCGATATTCGGTTTCCTTCGGAACAGTACCTGGGTCGGAGCACAAGTGGTGACTATGAGGGTACCTTGGTGGTCAAGGCCGTGTCGGAGGACAATTACTGGATATCGAGTACGGTGGTGCTGGCCGGTACCCTTTGCGAGGATGGGAATCATGACGGCATTTGTGAGTAAGTCCTCGCAGTTCCCCCTGTGTGCAGCAGCCAGAGTACGCCTCTCAGGGCCGCCATGTTTATGAGCGCGAGATCCGTCTCCTTGGCGAGGTTGAGGGTCAGTCCGAGCACCTCCAATAGGCGGCCGTTAGACACGGCACGTAGGCCCCCTCTTGATCCCACATTCCAGGGGGCACGCGCTCTCCTTTGAGCCACTTTCGAAGGCGGTCTATCGGGCACGCAGTAAGGTATCATGTGGCTCAGCTTCAGTCCAGAATGCCGGTTTCAGGCTGCCTCCCTGAACTTCAGAGGGAATTAACCGCCAAGGCGCCATGGACGCCAAGGCCCGACGCGGTGAGACGTTGTTTCAGGGGGCCGCCGTCCCCCCCCCCCGGCGCTCGGGAAAGTGGAGGGGTGCTGTCGCGAGGGGCGCGGCCACCATCTATTGCGCGCCGATCAGTCTGGGGCTGCCTGGAGATTGCATTGCATCGGGCCTTGGCGTCCATGGCGCCTTGGCGGTTCAACCTGCCTTCTCGAAGTGCACGAACCCATAGTGCATACTCATGGAATGGGAGCTTGATGCCCCTCATTACGCACCGCTCTGCACCCCTCCGCGCATGCCTGCTATCGGCCCTCTTCTTGCTCCCGCCAAACCCCAGCCCTCAGCCCCCGTTCCACTCCTCGGTTTTCAAGCAGAGACAGCCTACCAATACAGCCCTGGACGGCCAGTCGCTCGCGCCCATACTCAGCGGAATGGGGCGGATGTGGGGGATCGGTAACACGACATCCTGCATGTCGACGACGTTGCGGGTCCAACGGGCGTCCGTACGCTGCACGTCGAGGATCGAGATCCACTGGTCTGGGTGATGTGGTTGCTGCTCTATGGGCAGGTGTTCGAGTTCCGCTATCCGCCGCGAGTCGTCGATCTCGAGGAGCAGGTCGGTCAGCGCGCTCTGGATGTACTCGTTGGTCTTCTCTCCGAAGATTGGCTTTGAGGGTCATGTCGGCATTTGATCGCTGAATAGCGGACCTGTGACTGGTTTCAGTCCTGGTGTTCGCGCTGATACCCGTGGGGCCAGCGTGGCGCCTCGCCGCTACCGCTCTGGCAGACGGTGATCCTGCTTCATTCCTCCTCAACCCACTCAGCTCCCGCCCAGCCGCCCCAGCGCGGCCTGCAGGATGCGGGCGTGATCGAAGGCCAGCCTCTCCGGCAGGGCGTCGAGATCGAACCAGCGGGCGTCGGCGGCGTCGTCTCCGCCGGCCACGGGGGCGCCGGCCAGCGCGGGCGGCAGGCGGAGGGCGAAGGCGTGCGAGCGGCTCCAGGCCTCGGCGGTGTCGCGGGGATCGCGCCCCTCACCCTCGAATTCTCCGACGCGCACCAGGGTGAGCCCGCCCAGGTCCAGGCCGGTCTCCTCCTGGAGCTCGCGGATGGCGGCCTCCTCGTCGGACTCGGCGCCGGGGGTCCAGGGCGCGCCCCGCGGGGCGTCGGTGGCCTGGAACCCGCCGGGCAACGCCCAGGCCCCAGGCTCGGCCGCGGCGTCGTCGTCGCGGCGGATGAGGAGCACCTGCTCCCCCCGGCCGCCGGGGCGCAGCAGCACGACGTCCACCACGGGGTTCGGCCCCAGGTGCCAGTAGGGGTCGCGGGTGGAGGGCCAGGGCGAGAGCCCGGTCAGGGCGGCCAGCACCTGGGCGGCCTCGGTGAACGCGCGCTCGGGGAGGTGGGCGGCATGCGCGCCGCTGGCCCCGCCGACCTCAGCCATGAGCATCAGCGGCACCCGCAGGTTCCCGGCGGCGCGGATCTCGTCGCTGACGATGTGCCCGCCGGCGAAGAAGAGGCAGAGCGCCCCGTGCCGCCGCAGCAGGGGGTAGAGCGCGCCCAGCTTGTCGTGCAGGCGCTCAGCGATGACCGTGGCGTGGCCGAGCAGATCGGGGGCGAGCCGGTCCAGCGGGGCCTCGGCGACCAGGGTGCCCAGGGTGGGCACGCCGCGCCTCCGCGCCTCCCGCGCCGCGATCCCCTCCACCCCCGACGCGGTGCCGCCCAGGACCAGCACCGTCGTCTGCGGGTCCAGCCCGGCCACGAGCTCGGTCAGCACGGACTCGATCCGGGCCTGACGTGCGGGCCCCAGCGCCTCCCAGCTCCCCCGCCAGGCCCCGGCCACCGAGATCACGCGCCGCCCGGCAAGCAGCGCGTCCACCCCGGGTGGATCGAGCAGGGGCACGCCCAGCCCGTCCAGCCGGGCCCGCAGCGCCGCCCGCCGCGCCTCCCGGGTCTGCTCCCGCGCGCTGCCCAGCTCGGGTCGCCAGTGGCGCGGGGCCAGGGGCTCGGGGGGCTCGAAGCCGAGGATCCGGGTCCCCGATCGCGCCTCCACCGCCTCCTGCGCCTCCAGGAAGGCGGCCTCGCTCGCGCGGATCTGGGCGAGCCCCTCCTCGTCCAGCCCCGCCAGCCGCGCCGCCTGCAGCTCGCGGTCGGGCGAGCACAGGTAGATGCCGTAGCCGTCGGTGCCCAGCACGCACGGCACGCCGGCGCGCAGGGTGCGCAGCAGGGGGACCTGCCCCGCGCCCTGGAGGTTGTTGAGGGCGAGGTTCGAGTTCAGGTTGAATTCCACGAGGGCGTCGGCCTCGCGCAGCAGGGCGAGCGTGCCCTCGTCCACCCCGTAGAGCCCGTGCCCGACCCGGACCCGCACGGGGTAGGGCCGGAGGATCTCGACCACGGCGCGGACGTTCTCGGGGAAGGCGGGGTTCTCGCCCGCATGCACGCGCACCGTCAGCCCGGGGCGGCGGCGGGCGGCCAGCGCCCCCACGGCCCGGAGCTGCTCGCTGAAGCTGTGGGTGGAGTTGGTCTCCTGGCCCATGAAGTCCACGCCCGCGATGAGCCGGCTCTCCAGGAGCTGATCGAGGCGGTCCAGCGCGTCCAGATCCCACTCCAGGTCGTCGTGGCGGCTCAGCGCCACCAGGAAGCGCAGGCGCACCCCCGTCTCGCGCTCGAGCGTGGGCGCCAGGCGGTGGGCGCAGGCGAGGCGCTCGCCGTCCAGGATGTCGTAGGTGGACAGCTCCACCCAGGAGAGGCCCATGGCGGCGTAGTCCCGGGCGATCCGGCCCAGGATCGCGGGGAAGGCGGCCCGGCTCTTGGTGATCGGCGCGCGGAGGCGGTAGACGTCCTCCAGGTCGGCGAAGGTGACCGGGCGGTCCAGGGGCAGGCTCAGGCGGGCGGCCAGGCGCGCGCGCAGGCGGGGGCTGAGCTCGGCGAGGGGGACGGGGCCGCGGGCCTGGACGTGGACCCCGGCCTCGGCCAGCAGGGGGGCCGGGTAGCTGAGCCCGAGCTCCGTGCCCGTCTGCACGAGGTCCTCGCCCGAGAGGCAGCCGGCGAGGTGGGTGTGCAGGTCAGTGCGCAGCCCGTGGGGGCCGGCGCCGGGCGCTGCGGGCGGGTGAGGGCGCCCATAGGCGGCGAGGTAGCGCGTCTCGAAGGGGGAGAGCTGCCAGACGGGCCCGCGGATCGCCGGGGAGGGCTCCAGCTCCAGGGTGAGCAGAGGGAGATCCTCGCCCAGCAGCAGGGTGACCTCCGCCGTGCCCGCGGGGAGCCGAACGCGGTCGGTCTCCGCGGAGAAGACGAGCCGCTCGTCTCCGCAGCGCACGACCAGCCAGCGCCGCAGCGCGCGCTCCAGCGAGAAGCGCCGGGAGCCCTCGCCCCAGCGCAGCGCGAGCTCGACCGACCCTCCCATCGGGCGGACGTGCAACAGGCACGAGCCGGCGTGGTCCAGCCGGAGCTCGAGGCGATCCGAGGGGAGGGGAGAGGAGGCCAGAGGCGCGACGGCTCAGGCGGCGGGGGAGGCGTGCCCGTTGGCGGGTCCCACCAGCACCTCGGCGCTCATGACCTCCGCCTCGACCACCCACTTGACCCGCTCGACGACGAGGGCCTCGGCGTCGATGTCGATGTGGTCACCGACGCGGGGGACGGCGCTGCTGTTGACCTCGGCGATGAGGTTGCCGTTGACGTGCCAGAAGGCGATCTCCATGGGTCGATCCTCTCCGAGAGACGGGGCCTCTTACGCGATCGGGGGGGAAGGTGCAAGGCGCGCGGGCCCTCGAATCCGAAGGGGATTAACCTGAGGGAGGAGCCGCCCACTGTAAGGAACCGAGGGCGCGCGGCGTTGTCTGGTGTCCGAGGAGCGGCGAGATGGCGGTGAACCTCCTTCTGGTCCTGTGCGCGGTCGAGCCGGCCGTGGTCTGGGCTCCGCTGGACGCGCTCCGACCCGCCGAGGAGAGGCCCGAGCGCGCGCCGGTGGCCTGGACCGCGAGCTCCCTGGACGTGGCGCTGGAGCCGGGGCCGGAGGCGGCGTTGACCCTGCGCTGGACGCTGCTGCCGCTGGAGCCGGGGATGGTGGACCTCCCGCTCCTGGGGGTGGAGGCGGCGGTGAGCTCGGCGGAGGTGGACGGTCGCCCCGCCCTGCTGAGCCCCGGGCCGGACGGGATGCAGCACCTCCTCCTGGACCTGGACCAACCGCGCGAGGTCCGGGTGCGTGCCAGCCTGCCCTCGCCGCAGGCCGCGATCAACCTCCGCGTCGCCCCCGCCGCGCGCCGCGCCGTCCGGGTGGTGGGGCCCTGGGAGCTGGCGATGGCGGGGGCGGTGCGCAGCCGGGATCGCCTGGACGGCGGGGATCCCGGGCGCCTGAACCTGAGCTGGCGGCCCGCGGGGGAGCGCCCGCCCCGACCCACGCTGCTCCGCGCCGAGAGCGCGCTGGCCCTGCGCCTGGAGGGTGGGGCGGTCGAGGGATCGGCCCTCCTGCGCTGGCAGGTCTCCCGCGGATCGGTGGACGCGGTGCGCTTCCGCCTGGACGGCCGGGCCGAGGAGCTGCAGGTGGAGGGTGAGGGCGTGCTGGGGACCTCGCGCTCGGGCCAGACCGTGACGGTGCGCCTGGCCCGCCCGGTCTCGGGCGTGCTCGCGCTGCGGGTGCGCTATCGGGCTCGCCTGGGGGAGGCCGGCGGCGACCTGCCCGCCCCCTGGCCGGAGAGCGCGGAGACCCAGGGTTATGCCACGCTCCTGCTCGGTGAGGAGGCCCTGGTGGTCCCCTCCCCAGGGGGCGGGGTGGAGCCGGTCCCGGCGCGCGCGCTCCCTGACTGGGCCCAGGGCCTGGCCGAGGGCACGCCGCTGGCGACCTTCCGCATGCATGGGACCGACCCCCAGCTGGGGGCGCGGGTCGTGCGCTGGGAGCCCATCGAGGGGCCGCCCACCGTCATCGACGAGGCCCGTTACGAGGTCGCCACCGCCGATCAGGGCCGCGTCGTGCTGCGCGCCCGCTACCAGGTGCGCAACGACCGGCGTCAGTTCCTCCGCCTGAGCCTGCCGGACGATCTCACGCTCTTCAGCGCCACGGTGGCGGGTCGGGCGGTCCAGGTCTCCCGGGACGAGCAGGGCCGCCTGCTCATCCCGCTGGAGAAGTCGGTGGAGACGCTCTCCGGGCTGGTCAGCTTCCCGGTGGACCTGTCCTTCTTCGGCCGGAGCGCGCGCTGGGAGCAGCGAGGGGAGCGCGCGCTGGCCACGCCGGCGGTGGACGCGCCCATCGCCTACGCCCGCTGGGAGCTGGTGCTGCCCCCGGGCTACGGCGCAGGTGAGGTGGAGAGCGCGCTGACGCAGGTGCCGGCCTGGAGCAGCCGCGAGGTGGGCCTGAGCTACGGGCGCTCCTATGGGGAGGCGCTGACCGAGCAGGAGAACACCTTCGTGCTCGACGGGATGAACGGGGCAGGGGGAGAGGCGGGCGTCACGGACCCCGTGACCGGCACCTTCAGCCTGAATTTCAACTACGACACGCTCTCGGTCGAGAGCGAGAGGACCGCGATCGATCAGTCCGGGATCAACCTCGACGAGCTCACGGCGGCGGAGAGCGCGGAGAACATCGAGATCGGCGCGATGCGCAAGGAGGAGGCCCTGGCGCTGCCCCGGCTCAACCAGCGCATCCCCAGCGCCCGGCCCCCCAGGAAGGCCCCCAAGCCCCCCCCGAAGCCCGCACCGCAGAAGGCGCAGGCGACCGTAGAAGCCACCGAGCTCTCCCAGGTCTACTGGAACGCCGCCTACGACGCCTACAAGGAGAACCGCTTCGAGGACAGCCGCGCGCTGCTGGACGAGGCGCTGACCATCGACCCGGGGAACGCCGCCGCCAACGCGCTCCAGGACAACCTGGCCGTGGTCCTGGATACCTCGGGCGAGAGCGCCGACGGCGAAGAGGAGGCGGCCACGCGACGGGTGCGCGACATGGCCCGCGCGAAGACCTCCAGCGTCGCCCTCGATCAGGAGCGCCTGCTGAACGCGGCCGACGAGGCCGAGCGCTCGGGCGATCTGCAGGCGACCGCGGCCGCGCTGGAGGAGCTGGTTCAGGTCTCCAGCGTGCTGGCGGGGGTCGAGCAGGCCGAGCAGGTGGACATGAAGGGGGCCTACGCCGAGGCCCAGGCCCGCCTGAGCAGCACGCGGGAGAAGCTGGGGAAGCTCGAGGCCCCGCCGCCGTCGGTCGTGGCTGAGCCCGAGCCTGACGAGGGGCCCAGGCCGGTGGTCGTGGCCGCGCCTCCCCCTGCGTCCGGGGCGAAGGCGCCGCCCGCGCTCGCCCTGCCCCCCAGCGTCCCCATCCCGCGCGCCGGCCAGATCCTGCGCTTCGAGGCCCGACTCGTGCCCGAGGGCCAGCCGCTCACCGCGAACATCACCTACCATCCCGCGCGCCCGTCGCGCTCCCGCTGAGGTCCAGAATGCTCCGCTCTCTGCTCGTCGCCCTCGTGCTCGCCGTCCCGCTCCCCGCCCTGGCCCAGGAGCTCCCCTCGGCGCGCGTCGTCGTCCCGTGGGAGGACTTCCAGGAGCTCTACGAGCGCGGCATGGCGCCCAAGGACAAGCCCGAGCCCGCCCCGCGCGACGCCGTGATCTCGCGGGCGACCTACACGGGGCGGGTGGACGCCGAGAGCGTGATCTTCCAGTCGCGGGTGACCGTGGACGTGCTGAAGAGCGAGGGCTGGGTGGCGGTGCGCCTGCTCCCGACCACGGTGGCCCTGCGCCAGGCCCGCATCGGCAACGTGGACGCGCCGATCTACCTGGACAACGGCTGGTACACGCTGATCACGAACAAGAAGGGCACGCTGAACGTGGACCTGGAGTTCGCCGCCACGGTCTGGGACTCCAGCGGCCAGCAGGGCTTCGCCTTCGCGCTGACGCCCTCGGGCGGGACCGAGGTGGCGGTGACCGTGCCCTCGCAGGACGCGCTCAATGTGCAGGTGGCCAACGCTCAGCAGGTGCGGCAGGAGAGCTCGGCCGGCGGTCGGGTGATCCGCGCGCTGCTGCCGGCGACGGGCAACCTCTCGGTGTCCTGGCAGCGCAAGTCGGCGGAGACGGCCGAGGCGGTGAGCGCGCGGGTCTACGCCGAGCACCAGGCGCTGGTCGGGGTGGCCGAGGGCCTGCTGAGCGTGCGCAGCACGATCCAGTACTCGATCCTGCATGCCGGGGTGGAGAAGCTCTCGGTCAGCGTGCCGGAGAGCGCCACCATCCTGGACGTGCGCGGCCAGGGCATCCGCGACTGGTCGGTCTCGCGGAAGGAGGGGCGCTCCGTGATCGACGTGGCGCTCAACTTCGAGGCAAAGGGCAGCTACACGCTGATCGTGGACTACGAGAGCCGGCTCCCCGAGGGCAGCGGGCAGGTGACGGTGCCCGACCTGCGCGTGGACGGGGTGGAGCGCGTCAAGGGCTGGGTGGGCATCGACGCGCGCAGCAGCCTGGAGCTGAAGCCGGGTGAGGGCGCGGGCGTGGTGCCGGTGGACGTCCGCGACCTGCCCGCCTCCATCCTCGGTCAGACGGACTGGCCGGTGTTGTTCGGCTTCAAGTACAACAAGGCCGAGTACAGCATCCCGCTGGGCGTGCAGGCTCACGAGGCGGTGGAGCTGCTGGTGACGCTGATCGATCAGGCCTCGGCGACCACCGTGCTGACGCCCGACGGGCGGCGCATGACGCAGGTGGTCTACGCCATGCGCAACAACCAGGCGCAGTTCCTCCGCTTGAAGCTGCCCGACGGCGCGGTGCCCTGGAGCACCTTCGTGGCGGGCAACAGCGTGAAGCCGGGGCGGGCCGAGGACGGGCGCGTGCTCATCCCGCTGATGCGCAGCCAGACCTCGGGCGGCGAGCTGGCCCAGTTCTCGGTGGAGCTGGTCTACGTCGAGGACGGCCAGGCGCCCGACGACAGCGGGAAGGGGAGCTTCCAGGCGGTCCTCCCGCAGGCGGACGTGCCGTCCACCGGGGTGGCCTGGACGGTGTACCTGCCGCGCGGGGCGGAGATGAAGGGGCGCTCCATCGACGGATCTCTGCGTCAGGTGGACTACTTCACGCCGATCCCCGTGCCCGGACAGGTGGGCGGGCAGCCGGCCCAGGTGGTCCAGGCCCAGGCCACGGCCCAGTACGACGGCGAGGCCATGGCCCAGGGCGTGCAGCCGGTCCGCGTGACCCTGCCGCTGGACGGCCAGCCCTTCTACTTCGAGAAGCTGCTGGTGCTGGACGAGGCGCTCAACCTCAGCTTCGACTGGAAGGCGGCGAAGTGAGCGCGCTCAGGGCGCCTCGTAGCGGACCGGGTAGGTGAAGGTGTAGCCGTCCGGCAGGTCGTGGGCGGGGAACTCGGCGTTCCGCAGGGTCTCCACCACGCAGCCGACCACGTCGGTGGGGTAGCCGCCGTCGTCGTCCACGCGGATGTCGGAGACGCGCCCGTCGCAGCCCGCCGTCACGCTGAGCACGAGCGCGCCGCTGGGGGCGTCAGCGAAGCAGGGGAGCGCGTAGCTGACCACGGCGCTCATGGCGGAGCGCACCTCGCCGGCCTCCAGGCCGCGGCTGGACGTCATGCCCTCCTCGGGCAGGCCCTCGCCGGTGGGCGGGTCCAGGCAGGGCTTGGGGGAGGGCATGGAGAGCCGGCCGGGCTCCGGGCTCAGGCCGGCGGCGCCGCGCAGGCTGGCGCCGGAGCTGGAGCGCTTCTTGGACGCGCTCTTCGCCTTCTTCGGGGGGGCCTCGGGCTCCTCCTGGCCGAGCAGGGCCCGCACCCGATCGAGGGGGAGCCGGTCGCGGAAGACCCAGCCGGCGGCGCCGAGGAGGCCGAGGACCAGGGTCAGCTTGAGGAGGCTTCGCGCGCGCATCGGCGAGGCCTAACGTGTCGCCTGCGGCGTCGAGGGTGAAAGAGGCTCTTTCACGCCATGGCGGCGGGAGCTCCGCGCGCGCTGAGGTTGTGGCGCCGAGACGAGGTACGTCGGAGGCTCATCTTCGGCCGAAGGCCCGCTCCAGGCCGCGCGCCACGGCGGGGGGCAGGTTCAGTTGAATTGAAAGAGGTATCTGTTGAGTTCGAAGAGTTTGCGAAACAGGCCGGAACAGGCTGCCAACGCCGGGGGCTCGGGTGAGCCGGCGGGAGCTTCGCGGGCTGGCCTGGGTGTGGCGGCGCGCTATGATGGGGGTCGCTCTCCAGGAGGCGCCATCGGCTCCGGCGCCGGGAAGAGCCTCTGCGGGTTCGCGCGCGAACCCTCGGAGAGGTGCGTCTGGAGCCTGCGGGACGTGGGGAGGAGGTGGAGGTTGACGCTCGGCTCGTCCATCGGTGAGGGGCGGTACCTGGTGCTCGACCTGCTCGGGAAGGGCGGGATGTCCACCGTCTTTCGCGTCCATGACACGCGGCTTGGGGTGGACCGGGCGCTGAAGGTGCTCTCGCCGCGGCTGGCGAGCTCCTCGTCCCTGCGGGCGCGCTTCGGCACCGAGGCCAAGACCATGGCCCGGCTGCAGCACCCGAACGTGGTCAGCGTGCAGGACATCGGCGAGGAGAGCGGGCTGCTCTACATCGTCATGGAGCTCCTGGAGGGCGGGACGCTCACGCAGTGGGTGGCGCTCAACGGGCCCATGCCGGCGCGCCTGGCGGTGGACACGCTGATGCCGGTGCTCGACGCGCTGGAGTGCGCGCACGAGGCGGGGATCTTTCACCGGGACGTCAAGCCTGAGAACATCTTCCTCACCCGGCGGGGCGGGGCGAAGATCGGGGACTTCGGGATCGCCTATGTGGCGGACCTGGCCATCGCCGAGTCCGGGGCGCCCTCGATGGCGGGGACCTGGGCCTACATGCCCCCCGAGCAGCGCAACGGCGCCCAGGCGAAGGGCGACGCGCGCTCGGACGTCTACGCGCTGGCCAGCGTGCTCTTCTTCCTGCTGACCGCGCGGACGCCGGTGGACCTGTTCGCGGCGGGCGACGTGCCGAGCCTGCTGGAGCCGCTGCAGGGGCCGCTGGCCGAGGTGATCTTGCGGGCGACCCGCTACGATCCCGGGCTGCGCTTCGAGTCGGTGCGCGGGCTGCGGGAGGCCCTGAGCGCGCTCCTGCCCTCGCTGCCCTCGGTCCCGGAGAGCACGCCCCCGCTGGTGCGGCCGAACCCGCTGAACGGGAAGACGGCCCCCGGAGTGCCGGTGCGCGCCGAGTTCCTCACGCCCGCGCCAGACATGTTCGCCTCGCCCACGCTGATCGCCTTCGACAGCATGGAGGACGACGGCGGGGCGGCGCGCAAGCTGGTGGCGATGCTGGCGGCGAAGGGCCCCCCGGCGATGAGCGCTGGCCCCACGGCGCCGCCCGCGGGCGCGACGCTGCCGCCACCGGGCGCGACCCTGCCCCCGTCCCACACCGCGCCCCCGCTCGCCGTGGAGCCAGCGTCTCCGGCGGCTCCGGCGGTCCACACGGCCTTGCCCTCCCAGCCCCCCACGGCGCCTCCAGCCGAGCCCGCGAGCCCGCGGCTGAGCCCGGTCCTGTACGTCCTCGGGGGCGTGCTGCTGGTGCTCCTGGCCTGGTACGCCGGCCTGCGCTGGTCGGCCGCCCGGGAGCAGGCGGTGGAGCCCACCTCCGTTGCGGCGCCGGTGGTCGCGCCCGAAGCGGCGCCCCCGGAGCCTGCGCCCGCGACGACGACCGTTCCGGTGGTGGAGCCCGAAGCGGCGCCCCCGGAGCCTGCGGAGCCCGCGCCCTCCGCGGCGAAGGCCTCCAGCCCGAGCCGCGCCCCCACCCGGTCCAACGCCTCCCGGCCCAGCGCGGCCAGCGCCCCGACCTCCGCGCCCGCGGAGGCCCCCGCGGCCTCGCCCGCCCCCGCGGCGGCGCCCGCGGCGGCCCCCAGCCCGAAGGTGCGGACCTCCGATCTCAAGAACCCGTTTGGCGGCTGAAGGCCGCGCACGCCGATCCCTGGAGTCCGAATGTCCAGCACGCTCGTCAGGCTCCTCCTGCTCACCGCTCTCCTGGCCCCCGCGGCCCACGCGGCGGATCCCACGCCGGAGCAGCTCGCCCGCGCCGCGGAGATCTACGAGAACGCCGCGATCCTCTACGAAGAGGGCAGCTACGAGGCCGCCATCGCCGGCTTTCGCGCGGCGCTCGAGCTCTCGGGCAAGCCGGAGCTCCACTACAACATCGCCAACTGCCTGGAGCGCATGGGCAGGCTGAAGGAGGCCTACGAGGAGCTGAACCTCTACCGCGCCTTCGCCCCGGCGGAGGAGCGCGAGCGCCTGGACCGCCGGATGCGCGTGCTGGACGAGCGCATCGCCGAGGAGCAGCGTCTGGCCTCGGCCACCCCCGCTCCCACCCCCGCTCCCACCCCCGCGCCGACGACGGCCCCGGTCAGCGCCCCCGTCTCCAGCGGCGCCGCGCCCGCGGGCGACGCCGGTCGCCACCCGCGCTGGGGACTGGTGGGCGTGGGCGTCGGCGCCGGGCTGGCGGGCGGCGTGGGCGTGACCCTGAGCTGGCTCGAGTCCCGCGCCGATCTGGAGGCGGGGGACGAGGCCTCCTACAACCAGGCCCGGGTCATCAACCTGGCCTCCTGGGCGGGCGTGGGCGTCGGCGCAGCGCTGGCCGGCGTCGGCGTGGTGTTCCCGGCGGGCGGGCGCGAGCTCCGGGTCGGCCCAGGCTCCATCTCGATGACGTGGTGAGGGTGAAGCAATGTGGTATTCGAGACTCCCAGTTCTTCTGCTCGCGTCGGCCTGCGTGGGGCCCTGGCCCGGGACCGAGGTGGACCCCCAGGATCTGCACGTCGGCTTCGTCTACGTGGGCCCGGTGGGCGATCACGGCTGGACCAAGACCCACGACGACGGGCGGCTCTACATGGAGCAGGAGCTCGGCCTCACGTCCGAGTACCTGGCGAGCGTGGATCCGGCGGACACGGAGGCCGCGATCGACGAGCTCATCGCCAACGGCAGCGACGTGGTCTTTACGACCAGCTTCGACTACGCGGCCGACACGCTGCAGTCGGCCTACAACTACCCGGACGCGGACTTCTTCAACTGCTCGGGTGAGGTCTACGCCGACAACCTGGCCAGCTACATGGGCCGCATGTACCAGGTGATGTACCTGGCGGGCTATGTCGCGGCGAAGCAGAGCTGCACGGGGCGGCTGGGCGTGGTGGCCTCGGTGCCCATCCCCGAGATCGTGCGGCACGTCAACGCCTTCACGCTGGGCGCGCAGGCGGTCAACCCCGACGTCGTCGTGGAGGTGCAGTACGTCAACGCCTGGTTCGACACGGAGGTGGAGCCGGCGGTGACGAACTCGCTCATCTCGCACGGCGTGGACGTGATCATCAACCAGACCGACACCACCATCCCGCTGGAGACGGCCAACGGTCAGACCGTGAGCTGCGAGGTGGACGGGGTGGCGCAGGAGGTCCCGGTCTGGACCATCGGCTACGACAACGCCGACAGCTGCACGCATGCCGAGGAGAGCTGCCTGACCTCGGCCTACTACAACTGGGGGCCGATGTACACCACGATGCTCCAGGAGCTCGCGGCCGGCACGCTGGACACCTCGGTCTACCGCTGGGAGCAGATGCAGGTCACGCCCGAGCTCTCCTCGGTGAGCCTCGCCGACATGAGCACGCTGGTCTCCGGCACGACCCGCGTGGAGGTGGAGTCGATCATCCCCACGCTGGCCGACGAGAGCGGCCGTCAGCTGCCCTTCGTGGGGCCGCTCGACGACAACCAGGGCGAGCAGCGGGTGAGCTCGGGCGAGGAGCTCGACGACGACGCGCTCAACCGGATGTGCTGGTACGTGGACGGGGTCGTCACCTGGACGGAGGAGGGAGATGTCCCCGCTGAGGTGGACAGCTCCTGCGTGGGCGACTTCTAGGTTAATTACACTAGTTAATTTCATGCGAGTGACAACCCTGTCACCGTCGGGTGCCAGGGGCTACGATGAGGTGGCGGGCGTGCGGGCCCGAGGGTACAGTCCGCCGCCCTCGAGGTGACCATGCGCGCTCCCCACCGCCTTCTCCCCCTCGGCCCGGTCCTCCTCCTCGCGAGCTGCGCGGACCCCGTCTCTTCCGACACCGCGCTCGACAGCGGCGCGCCGCTGACGGGCGGCGACAGCTGGTGGTCGCAGGTCGGGCCGGCGATCGACGCCGGTGATCGCGCCTTCGCCGAGCGGGCGGGTGGCTTTCACGCCCGCAACCGGGGCGGGGGCCTGGACCTGCGGGTGGACGAGGCCGGGGCGCGGGTGCGCGGGGACGGCGACGAGCTCCGCCTGAGCTTCGAGGCCTGGGGGCGCGAGGGCGCGCTGGAGCCGGTGGAGGAGGCCCGTCCGAGCTGGGGGGCCTGCGGGCCGGAGCGCGAGGCCTCGGGCGACTGCGTGCGGCGGGTGGAGCTGAGCCGCGGCGGGGTCACCGAGTGGTGGGCAAACCCGGCGGAGGGCGCGCAGCAGGGCTGGGACCTGGACGAGCGCCCGGCGGGGGACGGGCCGGTGGAGATCCGCGTGGCGGTGGAGGGCGCGGAGCTCTCGCTGGACCAGGATCGGGTGCTGATGGTGGCGCCCTCGGGCGCGCTGTTCACCTACGCCCAGCTGAGCGCCTGGGACAGCGCCGGCCAGCCGCTGGAGGCCTGGTTCGAGGTCGAGGGCGACGAGATCCGCGTGCTGGTGGACGACGCGGACGCGGTCTGGCCGATCACGGTCGACCCCATCACCAGCACCGCGGCGGTGACCTGGACGGGCGGCGCGCTGCTGGACGTCTTCGGGACGGCGGTGGGCGGCGGCGGCGACATCAACAGCGACGGCTACGACGACGTCCTGGTGGGCGCTCCCGGCTACAGCTCCGGGGAGGGCGCCGTCTATGTCTATTACGGCTCGTCCTCCGGCCCCTCGACGACCGCGGACGTCACGCTCAGCTCGCCCGCCAGCTCCGCCTACTTCGGCGCGGCCGTCGACATCGCGGGCGACGTGAACAACGACGGCTATGACGACGTCGTCGTGGGCGGGCCCAACACCACGACCACGGCCACGAACGACGGCGCGGTCTGGGTCTTCCACGGCTCGGCCTCGGGCCTGTCCACCACCGCGGCGGTGAAGCTCACGGGCAGCGCCACCGCGTCGGCCTACTTCGGGAACGCCGTGGCCTCGGCCGGCGACGTCAACGGCGACGGCTACGACGACGTCATCGTGGGCGAGTACGGGTACAGCTCGAACACTGGGCGAATCCGCGTGTTCTCCGGGAGCTCCAGCGGCATCTCCTCGAGCACCTTCGTCACGGTCACCAGCCCCTCGACCTCGGCGCGCTTCGGCTGGGCGGTGTCGGGCGGCGGGGACGCCAACGGCGACGGCTACTCGGACCTGATGGTGGGGGCGCCCTACTACTCCACGCGCACGGGCCGCGCCTACCACTACCGCGGGTCGAGCACCTTCTTCTCGGGCACGCCGAGCCTGACCTCCACCCACAACGGCGGGACGCTCTACAACTACGGCTGGGCCGTGATGTTGGAGGGTGACCTCGACAACGACGGCTACGCCGACGCCATGGTCGGCGCGCCCACGGGCTCCTCCACCGGGCTCGGGCGCGTCTACTTCTACCGCGCCTCGACGAGCTCAGGTTTCTCCTCCGGCGCCCTGCGGAACTGGGACGGGCCCTCGGTGGGCTCCTACTTCGGCGCCTCCCTGGCCTACCTGGGGGACGTGGACGGGGACGGCTACGACGACGTAGCGGTGGGGGCTCCCTACTACTCTTCGGACGCCGGCCAGGTGCTGGTCTACGGCGGCGCCAGCACGGGGCCGCTGAGCTCGACCAGGATCGAGACCATCACCGGGACCTCCGGCCAGTACCTGGGTACCTCGGTCGCCACCGCCGGGGATGTCCACGGAGACGGGTACGGGGACGTGCTCATCGGCGCCCCGGGGACCAGCCTCTACGTCGGGCAGGCGACCCTGTACAACGGCGGCAAGGACGCCGACGGCGACGACTACCTGGACAACAACAGCGGCTACCTGGAGGACTGCGACGACAGCTTGTCCTCGGTCAACCCGGGCGCCTCCGAGGTCTGCGACAGCGCGGACACGGACGAGGACTGCGACGGTGAGATTGACGAGAGCGGCGCCAGCGGCGAGAGCACCTGGTACGAGGACGACGACGGCGACGGCTACGGCGACCCCAGCGGCAGCACCGTCACCGCCTGCGACCAGCCCTCTGGCTTCGTGTCCAACAACACGGACTGTGACGACAGCTCGGCCTCGGTGAACCCCGGCGCCACCGAGGTCTGTGACGCCGCGGACACGGACGAGAACTGCGACGGCAGCGCCGACGACAGCTCGGCCTCGGGGACCAGCAGCTACTACGCGGACGGGGACGGCGACGGCTACGGCCTGGACGACAGCAGCGTCACGGCCTGCGACGCGCCCTCGGGCTACGTGTCGATGGGCGGGGACTGCGACGACGCCAACGCGGGGGCCAACCCGGGCGAGACCGAGGTCTGCGACGCCGCCGACACGGACGAGGACTGTGACGGCACGGCCGACGACAGCTCGGCCTCGGGGACCAGCAGCTACTACGCGGACGGGGACGGCGACGGCTACGGCCTGGACGACAGCAGCGTCACGGCCTGCGACGCGCCCTCGGGCTACGTGTCGATGGGCGGGGACTGCGACGACGCCAACGCGGGGGCCAACCCGGGCGAGACCGAGGTCTGCGACGCCGCGGACACGGACGAGGACTGCGACGGCAGCGCGGACGGGCTCGACGCCAGCGGGAAGAGCACCTGGTACCGGGACAGCGACGACGACGGCTACGGGCTCAGCAGCAGCACCCGGAGCGCTTGCGACCAGCCTATCGGCTACGTCAGCGTGGACGGTGACTGCGACGACGCCAACGCGGGGGCCAACCCGGGCGAGACCGAGGTCTGCGACGACGACGGCGTGGACGAGGACTGCGACGGCACGGCCGCCGAGATCCGCAGCTGGTACCGGGACAGCGACGGCGACGGCTACGGCGACGCGAGCAGCTCGACGAGCGCCTGCGAGCGCCCGAGCGGCTACGTGACGGACAACACCGACTGTGACGACAGCTCGTCCGCGATCAACCCTGGCGCGGTCGAGGTCTGCGACGCCGCCGACACCGACGAGGACTGCGACGGCAGCGCGGACGGCACGGACGCGAGCGGGAAGAGCACCTGGTACCGGGACAACGACAGCGACGGCTATGGTGACGAGAGCGTGAGCCAGAGCGCCTGCGACGCGCCCTCGGGCTACATCGCCATGGGCGACGACTGCGACGACACGGACGGGGACGTCAACCCGGGCGAGACCGAGGTCTGCGACGCCGCGGACACGGACGAGGACTGCGACGGCAGCGCGGACGGCACGGACGCGAGCGGGAAGAGCACCTGGTACCGGGACAACGACAGCGACGGCTATGGTGACGAGAGCGTGAGCCAGAGCGCCTGCGACGCGCCCTCGGGCTACATCGCCATGGGCGACGACTGCGACGACACGGACGGGGACGTCAACCCGGGCGAGACCGAGGTCTGCGACGCCGCGGACACGGACGAGGACTGCGACGGCAGCGCGGACGGCACGGACGCGAGCGGGAAGAGCACCTGGTACCGGGACAACGACAGCGACGGCTATGGTGACGAGAGCGTGAGCCAGAGCGCCTGCGACGCGCCCTCGGGCTACATCGCCATGGGCGACGACTGCGACGACACGGACGCGGACATCAACCCGGGCGAGACCGAGGTCTGCGACGCCGCCGACACGGACGAGGACTGCGACGGCAGCGCGGACGGGCTCGACGCGAGCGGCAAGAGCACCTGGTACCGCGACAGCGACGGCGACGACTACGGCGACGCCAGCTCCAGCCGCGCCGCCTGCGACGCCCCGGTGGGCTACATCGCCGACGGGACGGACTGCGACGACACGGACGCGGACATCAACCCGGGCGAGATCGAGGTCTGCGACGCCTCCGACACCGACGAGGACTGCGACGGCAGCGCGGACGGCTCGGACGCGGCGGGCAAGAGCACCTGGTACCGCGACGCGGACAGCGACGGCTTCGGCGACGCGGACACCACCAGCGCGGCCTGCGAGCTGCCCTCCGGCTACGCGGGCAACGACGACGACTGCGACGACACGGACGCGGACATCAACCCGGGCGAGACCGAGATCTGCGACGCGGCCAACACGGACGAGGACTGCGACGGCAGCGCGGACGACAGCTCGGCCACGGGTCAGACCAGCTGGCACCGGGACGGCGACGGCGACGGCTACGGCGACCCGGCCAGCGTGAGCGCGGCCTGCGATCAGCCCACGGGCTACGTCTTCGATGATCAGGACTGCGACGACGCGGACGAGGACATCAACCCTGGCGCGGTGGAGGTCTGCGACGCGGCCAACACGGACGAGGACTGCGACGGCAGCGCGGACGACAGCTCGGCCACGGGCCAGAGCTCCTGGTACGCCGACAGCGACGGGGACGGCTACGGCGACGCCTCCAGCAGCGCCAGCGCCTGCGACCAGCCCACGGGCCACGTCGCCGACGACCAGGACTGCGACGACGCGGACGCGGGCGACTACCCGGGGGCCTCGGAGACCGTGGCCAACGGCGACGACGAGGACTGCGACGGCGGCGAGCTCTGCTACGAGGACGGCGACGACGACGGCTACCGCCCCGACGGCAGCGGGACCGTCACGTCCGCGGACGCCGACTGCCTGGACAGCGGCGAGGCGCTCTCGGCCGAGCCCGAGGGTGACTGCGACGACGAGAGCGCTCGCTACCACCCCGACGCTGATGAGTTGGACTGTACGGATCCCAACGACTACAACTGTGACGGGTCCGTGGGCTACGAGGACGAGGACGGCGACGGCTTCGCCGCCTGCGAGGAGTGCGACGACCTCGACGCCGACATCAACCCCGACGCGAGCGAGCTCGCCGGCGACCTGGTGGACCAGGACTGCGACGGCGCCGAGCTCTGCTGGCTCGACGCCGACGGCGACGGCTACGTGGACAGCTCGGGCGCGACGGTGGACTCCGAGGACGCGGACTGCGCTGATGAGCTCGAGGCCGACGACAGCACGCCGGACGGCGACTGCGACGACGGCGACGACACGCTGAACCCGGGCGCGGCGGAGGTCTGCGACGGCATCGACAACGACTGCGACGCGGAGACCGACGAGGGCGTGGAGCCCGGCACCTGGTACGCGGACGCGGACGGCGACGGCTACGGTGACCTCGCCAGCGCGACGGTCTCCTGTGACGCCCCCGAGGGCACGGTCTCCGACGCCTCGGACTGCGACGACGCCGACGCCAGCGTGAACCCCGGCGAGGTCGAGGTCTGCGACGACGCGGACGTGGACGAGGACTGCGACGGCCTCGCCGACGACGAGACCGCGATCGGCCAGACCACCTCGTACCTGGACTACGACGCGGACGGCTACGGTGACGCGGCGACGACGGAGCTCTCCTGCGAGGTGCCCGCCGGCTACGTGCTCAACGACAACGACTGCGACGACGTGGACGCGGGCGACTACCCGGGCGCGGAGGAGGAGGTCGGCAACGGCGACGACGAGGACTGCGACGCCACCGAGCTCTGCTACGTGGACGAGGACGACGACGGCTACCGGCCCGACGCCGGGGACGTGGTCAGCTCGGAGGACGTGGACTGCACCGACAGCGGCGAGGCCCTCTCCGGCGAGCCGGACGGGGACTGCGACGACGGCAGCGCGCGCTACAACCCGGGCGCCGACGAGTCGGACTGCGCCGACCCCAACGACTACAACTGCGACGGGTCGGTGGGCTATGACGACGCCGACGCCGACGGCTTCGCCGCCTGCGAGGAGTGCGACGACGCCGACAGCGCCATCAACCCCGACGCGGTGGAGCTGACCGGCGACGCCGTAGACCAGGACTGCGACGGCCTGGAGCTCTGCTACCTGGACGCCGACGACGACGGCTACACGGACGGGCTCGGCGGGACCACGTCGAGCGACGACATCGACTGCGTGGACGCCTATGAGGCCGGCGAGTCCGATCCCGACGGCGACTGCGACGACGACGACGCCACCGTAAGCCCGGGCGCGGAGGAGATCTGCGACGGCGTCGACAACGACTGTGACGCCGAGGCGGACGAGGGCCTGGCCAGCGGCACCTGGTACACCGACCTGGACGGAGACGGCTACGGCGACGACGCCAGCGTCGAGGAGGGCTGCGACCAGCCCGAGGGCACGGTGTCCACCGGCGGCGACTGCGACGACGGCGATCCCGACCGCTCTCCGGGCGCCACCGATGTCCCCGGCGACGGGATCGACCAGGACTGCGACGGCGTGGACGCGGGCGACTCCGGCGAGACGGGCGAGACCGGGGAGACCGGGGAGACCGGGGAGACCGGCGAGATCGACGAGACCGGCGGCCCCAGCGAGACCGGGGACGTGGTCAACAAGGGCGGCTGCGGCTGCGCCAGCGAGCCGGACGCGCCGCGGACCGGCCTCTGGGCGGGCCTGCTGGCCGTCCTCGGGCTGGTCGGGCTGCGTCGGCGCCGCTGATCGCCTCGGCTACTCCACGCAGAGGCCGATCACGCCGAAATAGTCCTCGCCGTAGCAGGTGCATGCCGGGTTGGGGTCACCCTCCAGGCAGCACAGCGCGGCGTGGTTGACGACGTAGCTCTGGCCGTCCTCCCCAAACGCGATGGCCGAGGGGTTCTTCATCGGGTGATCGGCCTCCGTGCGGCTGTACCGGGCGATCTCGCTGACCGTGTCGCCGAGCACGTCCAGCTCGACCACCGCGTCCTGGCCCGCCAGCGCCACGAAGAGCGTCCCCGTCTCCTCGTTGTAGCGCAGCCCGTCGGCGATGGGGGGGATCGCCACGCCCGGGGCCACGGACAGGCCGCTGAAGCTGTAGACCAGCTCCAGCTCGCCCGAGGCGTCCTTGGGCATCCGGTAGATCGGGCTGGTGAAGGTCCCGCTGCCGTCCACCGGGCCGATGGCCACGCCGATGTACAGATCGTCCCCGATGACGGCGATCCCGTTGGCGCCGAACATCAGCAGCCCCTCGGTCCCCGCGCCCTGGAGCGCGGTGTCGCAGGCGACGACCTCGGGCTCGGCGGGCGCCTCCTTCGTGTCGATCCTCCAGATCACGCCCTGCAGCGAGTCCGTGACGTAGGCCACCCCGTGCTTGTCGATGTCCACGCCGTTGGGGATGGGCGGCAGGCCGGAGCGCAGGTCCGCCGGGCAGAGATCGGTCTCGGCCGTGCAGACGTAGCCCGAGGTCACCGAGCAGAAGGGGGTGGAGATCTGCTCCTGCTCCGCGTCCAGGCCGTCGCGCTTCAGGTCCCAGGCCAGGAGGCCGAGCTGCGTGCTGGAGGCGTAGACCTTGCCCTTGCGGGTCGTCATCTCGGACAGGGCGTGCTCGAAGGCGAGGTTCTCGCCGACGACCGGGATCTCGCCGACCAGCTCCCCGCTCTCGACGTCGAAGAGCGTGAGCTGGCTCGGGCTGCCGTTGCCCGCCGTCCCGAAGGTGGCCGGGCCGGAGACCGCGACGAGCTCGTCCACCACGCCGATCCCCTCGGGGTAGGTGCGCCCGGTGGGCTGGGGGCTGGGGCCGTCGTCGGGCATGGCGGCGAAGAGGCTGGTGTCACCGAGCTCCTCGCAGACCTCGTCGTGGGCGAGGGCGGGGAGGGCGAGGAGGAGGGCGAGGGCGCTGAGCGTGCGGGGCATGGGTTCTCCTTCAGGAGCGTGCGAAGCCTTGGATCACAGGGGTCCCTCGGGCAGGCGACCGGCCTCGAAGGCGGCGACCTGCAGCGGGGAGTAGGGGGGGGACAGGAGGCCGCCGGACTGCTGGCGCGAGCGGAAGAGATCGAGGATGAAGTTCATCCGGTCCTCCAGGCTGGCCCAGTCGTCTGCGCCGCTCCCGCGGAGCGTGTCCGGCGTGCGATCGAGCTCGTTGACCACGCGGCGGAGCTCCGGGCAGGTGAGCGCGCGGAGATCGGCGGGGAAGCTGGCGCCATCGGGTAGCGGCGGCAGGTCGCGGCCCAGGCGCAGGGCCTCCTCGGGGAGCTCGAAGCGCATGAGCCAGCCCGTGGCGGTCTCGCGCCAGAGCGTGGAGAGCGCGCGCGCCCGCCGGCCCTGCGCGCGCCGGGGCAGGGGCAGGGCGAGCCCACCCTCGATGGCCTCCTGCAGGCGCACCTGCTCGTGGAAGCCGATCAGCGCGTTCCCGAGGAGGATCTGCTGGGCCCGCTCGCGCCCGGCAGGGAGCCCGCGGGCCCGCCACCAGGCCTGGATGGCCTGAATCAGCCGATCCTGGCCACCCTCCTCGCTCTTTCCCGGCCGCAGGCTGTCCAGCAGGGCGTTCAGGGCCGAGGGCGTGCCCGCGTCCATCGCGCCCAGCGTGCGGGCGAAGATCGGCCCCAGCTCGGCGAAGACCTTGAGGTTCCCGAAGCCCACCTGCTCGGCGTTCTCGGCGGCCAGCTCATCCAGGCGGATGAAGCGCCCCGCCACCCGCGAGGCCCAGCAGGCGAACGCCGGCCAGGTGGCGTCGCGCTGGCCCAGGTGTCGGGTGAGCGCCACGGCGAAGCGGTGGTAGGTCCAGGTGATCCGCAGGTTTCGCAGCACCGGGTCGGGCATGGCCGCGATCTGGTGGCACTCGGCCTCGGTGGGGGCGACCGGCGGGGTCTGCGGGCGCGCGCGCCCGGCGGCGCGGCGAGGGCGGAGCAGGCGGAAGAGGGGTTTGCGGGCGGCGGGCTTCATCGTGGACCTCAGCGGGAAGGGCTCGGGTCCAGCAGGAAGCAAGGGGCGTGCCAGGGGCGGGGGAGGGGGGTGAGGGGTGGAGAGTTGGGGTTGAAGGTAAATCAAACAAATTCGTTGTGATTTGATGCGCGGCGCGCGGGATGCGCGCGCATGCGCGGCGCGTGAGTGAGATGCGCAAGAGACGAAGGGGCGCCGACGGACGATAGCGAGACGTTTATCGTGCGATGATTTTATCGTGCGATATAGTTGACGCGAGATTGCGTCTCGCTTAACAGGACGCGATGACCCGATATCTTCCCAATCCTGGTGGTATTCTCGCTCCTCCGCAGATCATCGGTCGAGAGATCGCCATCCGCAGCTTCTGGGACTCTCTGGAGCGCCAGAGCCTCCTGCTGGTCGGACCACGCCGCGTCGGAAAGAGCTGCGTCCTCCAGAAGATGTACGCCGCCCCTCCACCTGGTGTGCGCATGATCCTGGAGTCTGTGCAGGACTGCGACTCCATCGCGGCCTTCCTGGAGCACCTGTTGACGAGCACGGCTCGACTGCTCCGATGGAAGGGGAAGCTCTCGGGCAGGAGCTTTCAGGCCCTTCAGCTCCTGGGCGGATCGGTCGAGCTGGGCGCCCAGGACGAGGCGGGATCGCTCTCGGCCGCGCTCTCGGTGCGGGGGCCACGTTGGACCGGCGTGCTGGAGGCGATCCTGGACGACCTGCAGACACACGCCGTCGAAAAAAATGTCCGCCTGATCCTCGCCTGGGATGAATTCACCTGGTTCCTGCATCGGCTCGCGGACGCCGGGCGGGGCGCGGACGCTGGGCTGCTCCTGGACGCGCTCCGTCGTGTGCGCCAGTCCCCCCAACGTTATCCGGGAATTCGGTTCGTCTTCACAGGCTCTATCGGGATGCAGGAGGTCCTCGATCGCCTTCAGGCGGAGGGGCACACGCAGAGCCCGCTGAACGACGTGAACAGCCAGGTGCTCTTCGTCCTGGACGAGGCCGACGCGAGGCTGCTGGCCTCCCGATTGACCGAGGAGGCCGAGCCCGAGCTGACCGCGGCGCTGGCCACCATGAGCGAGGGGCACCCCTACGTGATGCAGCACATCGCCGCGGTGCTTCGACGGGACGGGGAGTGGAGCGAACGCCGGGCGCGCGAGGCGCTGGCTCAGCTCCTGGAGCACAGCCAGGACCCCCTGGACCTCTCCCAGTTCGTTCACCGCATCGCCCAGTATCAGGGAGGGGCGCGCGCGGAGCGGACCCGCGCTGTCCTGGACGCGCTGGTCGAGGGGCCCCTGCGCGCTCGCGACCTTCAGGATCGGCTCTCCCTGGAGCGCGAAGAGACGCTGGCGATCCTGGACTTCCTACGTAGGAATCTCTACCTGACTCGAGACGAGGGGCGCTACACCTTCTCGCTTCGACTCCTGCAGCGCTACTGGGCGCAGGAGCGGGACCTGCTGGACGCGCTCCCGGGAGGCGCCCCTTGAGCGGGCCGCTCAGCTCCCGCTTCTCGCCCTACCTGCTGTCGGAGGAGCGCCTGGACGCGCTGCTCGTCGCGCGGCACGGGCTCCTCGCGCGGCTGGTGGAGGATCACCTGGAGGCGATCTCGACGGGCGCGGCGCGCTTCGATGTACTGACCGGGCCGCGGGGCGCGGGGAAGTCACACCTGCTCGCCCTGGCGGGTCACAGGCTCGAGCGCGCAGCGAAGGAGCGGCACTTCCTGGTGGCGCGCCTGGGTGAGGAGGAGCACCCCAGCGGGCTCGTGGACCTGCTGGCGCGCGCGCTGGGCTCTCTGCAGGAGGAGCCAGAGCTTCCGCCCGTAGCTGAGCAGCTCACCGTGTTGCGCAAGACGCCCCGCGATCGACAGTTGGAGGTGGTCCAGGGGCTGCTCCTGGCCCGCGCGCGGGAGCGTGGGGTGGTGCTGGTGCTGGAGAACCTGGATCGGGTGCTCGACGCCCTCGGCCTGGACGGTCAGCATGGTCTCCGCGCCTTCCTCCACCGCGCCGGACGCTGGTCCATCCTGTCGTCGAGCTGCACCTGGCCGGAGGCCTTGAGCGGCGCGCGCAGGCCCTTCTACCAGACCTTCCAGCGGATCGACCTCCCGTTGTTCACAGATCGGGACGCCCACGCCATGCTGGTGCAGCTCGCCCGCGCCTACTCGGACACGGAGCTGGAGCGCCAGCTCTGCGCGCAGGGAGGCTACCCTCGGGTCCGCGCCATGCGCTTCCTCCTGGGGCCGAACCCCCGCGCCATGGCGCTGCTCTTCCCGTTCCTGCGCGGCCGGCAGCTCGACGATCTGGAGGGGGCCTTCTTCGACCTCGCCGAGGAGCTCACCCCCTACTACCAGGACCAGATGAGCCGGCTCCCGCCCGGACAGCGGAGCTATCTGGAGCAGCTCGCCGCCTCCTGGGAGCCGCTCTCCGTCAACGAGCTGGCGGAGCGCTGCTTCGCCTCTCCCAACACCGCGTCCGGGCAGCTCCGCTACCTCGCGAGGGACATGCTCGTCCGATCGCACCGCTACGGTCGGGAGTCTTTCTACGAGCTCGCCGAGCCCCTGCACCGCCTCGCGGCGGCGATGAAGCGCCCGGATCGGGTCCCGGCGACCCTGGCGCGGGTCATCGCGGTCTGGCTGGAGCGGGAGGAGATCCACACGCGGTGGATCGCCGCGGGGATGATCGCGGACAGGAGGGATCCCTGGTATCTGGCGCTTCAGGGGCCGGCGGTTGAGGAGACCGGGTACGATCGGGCCGTGGCGCAGGAGATCGAGCGTTTCGCCGTGGACGGCGATAGGGTGCGGGCGCTGGAGATGGCGCGGCGCTGCTGGGACGAGCGGCCCACGGAGCGGCTGGCGTTGGCGCTGCTGGACCTGCGCCTTGGGCATCTGGAGGCAGAGGAGATCCGGCAAGTCTGGGTGCGCTTCCCGACGGTGAAGATAGCGGCTCGGATCCTGAGTCGAGAGGCTTTCATTGGACAAGGGGTGGACCTGGTGACGTTGGGTGAGGCGCGCAGGCTCCTGTGGGACAAGCCGGTGTCTGAGCTCGCGCCTGGAGTCGCAGCCCTGCTCTCCCTCGACCCGACCGCCACGGTTGAGCGTATCCGGCCGCTGCTGCCTGGGATCCGCGCGTCGAGCCCAGCTGTGCTCTCCGGCCTGCTGGCGCGCCTCATGGAGAGGGATCAAAGGGAGTTGCTCAAGGAGCTCCTCGATGGGTTGGACATGAACGCGTTGGACCCGCGGGTCAAGCTGGGCCTGATTGGGTACATTGGGCAGGTCAGCGAATCTGGATGGCCGGATCGCACCTCGCTGATAAGCGGCCTGCCGGGTCCGCAGCGGGCGAGCGCGGAGATCCTGTTCGCGGTGCAGGACAAGGAACTCGAGGAGGCATCTGCCAAGGCGAGTGAGGCGCTTCAGCGTTGGCCCGAAGATCCGCTGCTGGCAGGTATCTGTGGCATGGCGATGCTCAGTGCAGGGAATCCCTCGGGCGCAATCAGCCCTCTGGAGTTCGCGGTCCACATGCGCCCAGAGATCTCTCAGTCTTGGGAGCTGCTGTTTCGCGCTCTGTTTGAGGCGGACGAGCCCGCTCGCCTCCTCGCGCAATTGGACCGTGCGATGGAACATGGGCATGAGAGCGCCGGGTTCCGAGAGCTCCGCTTCGCTGCCCTTGTAAAGCTCGGGAGGATTGAGGATGCGGTGGCGCTGGGGAGCGGGAGCGGTGGCGTTCTCGCCATTATCTCGGAGGCGTGGGCGACTGCGCGAAAACGACACTCCGAAGTCCCAACGGCGGCCGTACCGATTGAGCTGAGGCTCGAGCAACTCGTGGAGGTCATCGATCTCATCCTGCAACGGCCCGGCGGACTCCAGTCCGTGCTCTTCCTGCGCGAGCGCAACCCTGAGGCCTTCGACACCGCCCTCGCGCTCGCCGTGTTCCGCCGCGAGATCCGCCGCCTGGAGGCAGGCGAGCCCGTACCCGCCCAGGACCCCGCGCTGCTCATTCCTGAAGCTCTCAGCCCTCTGGGGCCTCTTCTGGATGCTCTGCGCGCCCTCCCCGACGACGCCAGCCTCTTCGTCCGGCTGGCCGCCCCGGAGCGCGCCGCGCTACGCGGGATGCTGCGCTCGCTGGGCGCCGCTCGCCTCCTCCACGCGCTGCCCTCCGAGGACCCCTGAATGCCCATCGATCTCCGCTCCGACACCGTCACCCGCCCCACTCCCGCCATGCGCGCCGCCATCGCCGCGGCGGAGGTCGGGGACGACGTCTACGGCGAGGACCCCACCGTAAACCGCCTGCAGGAGCGGGTCGCCGAGCTGGCCGGGATGGAGGCGGGGCTCTTCGTGGCCAGCGGGACCATGGGCAACCAGATCGCGCTCTGCGTTCACCTGCGGCCTGGGGACGAGGTGATCCTGGAGGCGGGGGCCCACATCCGGCTTTACGAGGGGGGCGGGCTGGCGGCCAACGCGGGCGCGCAGCTCTGGCCGGTGGCGGGGGAGCGCGGGATCCTGGACCCGGCGGAGGTGGAGCGCGGGATCCACGGCGATGATCCGCACTACCCGCGCTCGGCGCTGATCGCGGTGGAGGACACGTCGAACCGCGGCGGAGGAACGGTCTACCCGCTCGCGACCCTGGACGCGCTCGCGGCGCTGGGCCAGCGGCGCGGGGTGCCCCTGCACATGGACGGGGCGCGGGCCTGGAACGCGGTGGTGGCCTCCGGCGTGCCGCTTCAGCGCCGGCTTCAGGGCTTCGCCTCGGTCTCGCTCTGCTTCTCCAAGGGCCTGGGCTGCCCGGTGGGCTCGGTGCTGTGCGGCTCGCGGGACCTCATCCGGCAGGCGGCGCGGGCGCGCAAGCGGCTGGGTGGCGGGATGCGCCAGGCGGGGCTCCTGGCGGCGGCGGCGCTGTACGCGCTGGACCACCACCGGGAGCGCCTCGCCGACGACCACGCGCGGGCGCGGCGCCTGGCGGAGGGGCTGGCGCAGATCCCAGGAGTGTCCATCTCGAAGCTGCCTCAAACAAATCTGTTGTATGTGGGCGTGCCCGACGGGCCGGGCTGGTCGGCGGCGCTGCGGGCGGAGGGCGTGCTCTGCAACCCGACGGGCCCGGCCGAGCTGCGCCTGGTCACGCACCTGGACGTGAGCGACGCCGACGTCGAGGCCGCCCTCCAGGCCTTCGCGCGGGTGGCGCGCGCAGGGGGCCCGTCCGTGCTACGCTGACGGCCCCATGGACACCACCAGCACCCCACCCCCGCGCGTGCGCATCGCGCTCACGGGCGGCCCCGGCGGCGGCAAGACCACCGCCGCCGACCTCTACCGCCGCGAGATGGGCGAGCGCGTCGTCATCGTTCCCGAGGCCGCCACCCTGCTCTTCGGCGGCGGCTTCCCCCGCGTCGAGGAGGAGGCCCCGCGCCGCTCGGCCCAGCGGGCGATCTTTCACGTCCAGCGCAACCTGGAGGACCTCCAGGCCGCGCGCTTCCCCGGCCGCGTGCTGCTCTGCGACCGGGGCACGGTGGACGGGGCGGCCTACTGGCCGGGCGAGCCCGAGGGCTACTTCCGCGACGTGGGCACCGACATGGCCACCGAGCTCGACCGCTACGACGCCGTGATCTTCTTCGAGACCGCGGCGGTGGGCGGCATCGGCATCGACGACGGCAACCCCGTGCGCACCGAGAGCCGCAACCAGGCCGTCGCCTTGGACGCCCGCCTCCGCGGCCTGTGGGGCAGGCACCCGCGCTTCGTGCTGGTGCCCCACAACCACTCGTTCTTCCGCAAGCTCACCTTCGGGCTCGCGGCGATTGAGAGCATCGTGGCCCAGCTCCAGGGCTCCAACGGCGGCGTGTAGTCGCGTTCAGAGCCCGATCCGCTCCAGCTCGGTGGCGATGGCCTCGGCGATGAAGAGCTGGCCGCGCGCCGTGGGGTGGACGCCGTCGTTCTGGAAGAACTCGGCGTCGGAGATGGGCGACTGCCAGCGGAGCTGCGGCAGGTCCACCAGGGAGAGCCCGTTCTGCGTGGCGAAGGTGCGCAGCAGGGTGTCCTGGGCGTAGCGGTTGCCGCCGTAGGTGGGGACGACCACGATCAGGCGCGCGCCCACGCTCTGGCAGGCGGCCAGGATGCGGCCCAGCGCGTAGGCCCGGTCCTCGTCGGGGACGCGCACGCCGGCGCCCATGGCGGGCTGCACGGGCCCCACGTCGGCGGCGGCGGGGGGACGGGTGAGCCGGGTCTTGACGCCCAGGTAGAAGTGGGAGCGGTAGAGCAACGAGAGGACCGGGGCGAACAGGCGCCGCTTCTCGATGAGGCCACGGTCGGTGTCGCTCACCTGGTAGAGGAAGTTGCGGCTGTCGGTGATGCCGGACGGCAGGTAGTCGTTGAGCAGGTGGTAGACGATGACCACGTCGGGCTGGAGATCGAGCCCGCGCTCGACGAGGTACTCCGAGGACTGCCACACGCTGTAGGCGCCCACGGCGGCGTTGACGACGTCGTAGCTCCCGCCCTGGCGCCGCGGCCCGCGCGGCCCGTTGAGCCAGCCCTCCAGGAGCTGGGCGTAGGTCTGCTCGAGGTTGACGCCGTAGCCCCAGGCGGTGGACTCGCCGAGCGAGAGCACCCGCACGGTGCTCGCCGGCTTGGGGATGGCGATCTCGTCGTCGCGGAGCCCCAGGCTGTTGGTGCGCAGGGTCCAGCCCTCGGGCATGACGAGGTCGAGGTTCGGGCGCTGCGACCACAGGAGCTGCGCGTCGTCCTGGAGGAAGAACAGGTCCTGGTTCAGGACCAGATCCTCGGGTCCGAGCGCCAGGCGCGCCAGCCCCTCCAGCAGCCCGAAGACGGCCACGAGCACGGTCGCGGCCATGAGCCCGAGCTTCCACCGAGGAGGGGCGGGCCGGGCGTCAGCGGGGAGGGGGGGCCTGGAGCTGGGCATCGCGCGTTCAGTGTAACGCAGGGCGCGCGCGCGTGGGCTCAGTCGCCCTTGCCCTTGCCCTGACCCTTGCCCTGACCCTTGCCCTGACCCTTGCCGGCCCCGCCGCCGCCGCCGCCCACGCCGCGGGGCGCGCTGGCGCCCTTGCCGGGCCCGCCGCCGCCCTTCGCCGCCGCCCCGGCCTTGCCCTTGCCCTTGCCCGCGCCCTCGCCGTCACAGGCCCCCTCGGTGTCGCCGTGGCTCAGGTGGGCGGAGACGGCGGTGGCGGCGATGGAGAGCGTCTTCTGATTGTCGGGGTTGCCCGGGGGCCGGTGGCAGATCTCCACCTTGTTGTCGCCCACCTTCTCGCCGCGGCTCTCGTGCTCGACCTCGATGGCGTCGATCAGCACGGGCCCGCGGTCGCCGGCCTCGACGAGCCCGGAGAAGAAGGCGCCGAAGCCCTCGATCTTGCCGTAGGTCAGGATCACCTTGCTGGTGGTGGCGAAGGCGTCCGACAGCTCCGTGGCGCCCATCTTGGCCTTGGACGCCGCGTCCACCGCCGTCTTGACGTCCGCGTCGCTGATCCCCGCCCCGCGCAGGGCGCTGGCGTTGGCCGGCAGGTCCGCGGCCAGGCCGGACGAGCGCGCCTTGGACGGCTCGGTCGCCACCTTCTCCCAGGCGGCGCTCAGCGTCGGATCGGCCGCGATCTCCATGATCTTCGCGTCGAAGCTGGCCGCTTCGCGCTCGGCCGCGGCCACGACCTCGCCGGACTTCACGGCCGACTTCACCGCGTCGGGCAGCCCCTGGTCTACGGCGCCGAAGAGGCGCGCGCCGTCGGCCTCGATGAGGCACTCCGCGGCGCGGGTGACCTGGCGCTCGGCCGATCCGCACCCGAGCAGGAGGAAGAGAGAGAGCGGGAGGGCGGGGAGGGGGCGCATGGGTGCTCCATCGAGTAGGGTGTGCTCAGCTATTACGGATGGAGCGCCTCCGACGACACAATGCGACGCTGAGTGAAAGACCCAGCAGTCCCGCCGAGCGCCCGCCGCCGCACCCGCAGCCGCGCTCCTCCTCGTCCTCCACGCTCTCCGCGCCCAGCACCTGGAAGTCCCGGCTGGCCGGTGAAGGATCGATGTTCCACCAGGCGTCCCGCGCGACGACCTCCACCGTGTGCTCCCCCGGCTCCAGGTCGTCGAGCCGCGCGCCCGTCTCGGTGGTCCAGCCCGACCAGCCCTGCCCGTCGAGCTGCCAGGCGTAGGAGAGCGCGCCCGCGCGGTCGTCCTCGCCCTCCCAGTTGAGCATGGCGCCCCCGTCGTGCGGGGTCACCGACAGGCTGGTCTCGGGGGGCGTGAGGTCCACCTCCTCGTCATCCTCGGCGTAGAGCGAGAGGAAGACGACCATCCCGCCCTCCTCGGGCTCCAGGCGCTCGACGCGGACCACCAGCCCGAAGGCCCGGTAGAGCGTGCCGAAGAGGGCGAGGCCCTGGGCCTGATCCTCGAGCCAGCCCGTGGCCCAGCGCTCGAGGAAGCCCGACAGATCCTCGGAGCCGCCCTCGCTCACCAGGTGGTCCGCCTCCAGCTCGCGCACGTCCAGGCTGAGGTCGTGGAGCGAGAGCGTGAAGCTGCCCGCCTCCGCGTCCACCCCCAGCTCCAGGCGCCCGCTGAGGTCCAGGGTGGCGTCCAGCAGCGAGACCGCGCCGTCTTCGCCGGTGATCTCCACGCGCATCCCCTCCAGGCCGAGCGCCAGCCCGTCGGCGCCCATGTCCACCTCGGGTGGAGCCTCCAGGCTGGCGGTGGCGCGGAGCCGCCCCACGTCGGGGTCGAAGGCGTCCTGGACCGTGTTCACGAATTCGTCCAGGTCCTCCTCGGTGAAGCAGAACCAGCCGTCGGCCCACAGGCCCTGCACCAGCTCGTCCAGCAGGCTCTCCGTGACGCCCACGGCCAGGTCGGCGTCGCCGGGGTCCTCGAAGGAGAGGGTGGGCGTCCGCCCGGGGTTCTCCGGCTGATCGTCCGTGGGGCAGCCGTCGTCCCCGGTCCACTGCACGCTCCCGTCCGCGCCCAGCTCGAGGCCCTCGGGGGAGACGTCGGCGCGGGTGGGGGTGAGCGCGAGCTCGTAGTCGCCCAGCGCTCCGGTCAGCACGCCCGAGGCCAGGTATTCGCCGAGCTGCTCGGTGAGCAGCGCGCCTCCCTGCTCGGCGAGGGCGTCCAGCACGGTCTGCTCGAAGAAGGCCAGCGCGAGATCGTCGGGGAAGTCGTCGATGTCGGTCTCCAGCTCGCCCAGGATCTCGGCCTGCTCCACCTCCAGCACGAGCTCCCCGTCCTGGACGCTCACGTCGATGCGCGCGTCCAGGACGGCGTCGTCGAGCTCGACCGAGTACACGTCGGTCTCGAATTCGAAGCAGGAGTCGGTCCACTCCTCGTCGGTGGCGTAGAGCACCCAGTCCTCGCCGTGGATGCGGCCGAAGCGCACCCAGGCCGAGAGCTCGCCGTCGTCGAGCCCGATCTCGACCTCCTCGACCGGGATCTCCACGTTCAGGTCGCGGACGCCGATGTAGTCCCAGCAGTCGTAGGCGCCGCCGAGCTCGTCCTCCTCATAGGAGAAGGTCTGGCCCTCGACCAGGCCGCGGGCGACGTCCAGGGCGCCGTCGTAGAGGCGGGCCTGCAGGCCGCCCTGCTCGGCGTGGGCGAGCGTGAGGAAGGGGAGCAGGAGCATACCCGAGCCTACCACAGGTGCTCGGCGTCCTCGCCGCGCAGGGCCGCCGTCAGCCCGACGCGCACCGCGCTCAGCGCATAGCGCCCGTGCGCCGGAGGGAGCGCGACGCCGGAATGTGGGCCTCTGGCCTGGTCATAGGCCGAGTCCTCCACCACGCGCTCCGGCCCCAGGAATGCGTCCACCGAGAGCCCCAGGAGGGTGGGGCCCACCCGCCGGGCGTAGGCCAGGCGCAGGTCGGCGGTCCCGAAGTCGGCGTTCCCCGGGTTCACGTAGGCGTCGGGGATGGCGGCGGGCGTGATCCACAGGCCGGCGCGGGCCATGGCGCCCTCTCCGAGCCAGTCCACCCACAGCCCGCCCGCCAGGATGTCGGAGAGCCCGGTCTCGATGGGCACGTCCTCCACCCCCGCCAGGAAGTCCGCCTCGGTGAGGCCGTAGCTGTCCAGCAGGGCCTGAAAGAGCGGATCGTCCGAGGACACCTGGAGGTCGGACAGCGCCGTCTCGAAGCGGTACATGCTCGACCAGCGCGTGTAGCTGAGCTCGGCCCCTGGCCTCCAGGCCCCGCGCGCCCAGGTCCCGGCCAGCAGTAGCTCCAGGGGCCAGGTCGTCGGGAGCGTGGCGTCGCCCTCCACCTGCATCTCCAGGTCGTCGCTGGGGCGCAGGGAGAAGGGGCCGCTGAGCTGTCCCCGGAGCGGCGTTCGGATCGCCAGATCCAGGCCAGGGCCGCGCTCGGGCCGCAGGCGCGCTCCAAATGCCCCGCCCCAGACGAGCCCGCGCATGTCGTAGCGCTGCGTGCCCTGCAGGAACGGATCCTGGAGGGGGACCCCGGCCTCGGGGCCGAGGATGTCGGTCAGCAGGACCCCGGTGTCGTACTTGAGGGCGCTGCTGACCCGGGCGTGACCCGCCCGCAGCGCCGCCCCCAGGCGCCAGGGTCCGAGCCGCACCCCGGCGCTGAGGTCGCCCTCCACCAGCATGATGTCGCTGTCGCCGGCGTAGAGCTGCGCGCCCGAGCTCTCCGGAGGCGCCTCGCCCCCGCGCGCGTGGGGCACGAAGACGGCGAGCCCGATCCCCGCCCTGCCCAGCGGCAGCGCGCCAGAGAGCGAGGGCACCGGGGAGAGGCCCCGGCTGTCCATGGGCTCATGCCCGTCGAGCTGATAGCGCAGGCGCGTCGCCATCACCCCCAGGTCCACCAGCAGCTCGGGCGTGGAGACGGCGCTGGCGGCCGGGTTGGTGGCGAGGGCAGGGGCGCCCTCCGCGCTGGGACCCCCGAACGCGCCGAGCGGCTCCGGGACGGCGAGGCCCGAGAGCCCCGCCGCCATCGCGCTCGACGCGAGCAGGAGCGGCGTCAACGGCTGCCCTCAGGGCGCGCAGTCGCCGGAGATCTCCAGGGAAGAGTACTCGTCGGGCCTCAGCGCGGTCAGCGTCGTCCCGTCGGTGGTGAAGGCCTTCCAGCCCGGGGCGAAGTTGGTCATGGCGCGCCTGGTGGCCACGGCGATCTCGTTGGTGCGCGCCATGTAGGAGAGCATGACCACCTTGCCGTCTTTGCAGGTGTAATCCTCCACCTCGTCGTCCATGCCCCAGTCGCCGCTGCTGTCCGAGTCGGTGTACGAGAGCGGGACCTCGATGGCGGCGAGGCCCAGCGTGTCGTCGTCCATGCTGTGATCGGCCGCCGGCTCGCCGCCGAGCGTGATCTCCCACGACGCGGTGAGCTCCTGATCGAGCAGGATCTCGTCCACCTCGGTGCCGGTCAGGGCGACCAGCGGCACGACCGCCATGCGCGAGTCGGAGCCGTCATAGGTGCCGGACAGCTCGATGACCGAGCTCCCGAGCTGGTTCAGGCGCAGCGGGATGTTCTGGGCGGGGCCGAAGGTGCCCGTGGTGATGCTCTCGCCGAGGGTCGCCGTGAAGGCGTTCCAGCCGTTGCGCGCGCCCGCGGTGCTCAGCGCCTTGGGGATGGGCCCGTTGATGTAGGCCAGCCACACCGTGCCGACGCCCGCGTAGGTCTCCGAGCCCGAGCAGGTGTTGTCGGCGTTCGAGTCCTGGTAGATGGACGGGACGAAGACCGCGATCTTCATGCCGGGGGCCGAGGTCGCGTCGTAGTCCACGAACAGGGTCTCGCTGGGCGTGATCACCGTCCAGTTCAGGGGATCCTCGTCCACGGTCGTGGAGATGAGGGTCTCCCCGAAGCTCAGGGCCGAGTCGGCGACGGAATTCGTGTCCACCCGGATCAGCGAGACCGTCATCCCGGTGGTCTCCCCCTCGAGATCGAAGGAGATGTCGTTGCTCGGGGGCGTCCCGCCGGTGTCGTCACCGCCGCTGTCGGTGTCGGTGTCCGTGTCGGTGTCGGTGTCCGTGTCGGTGTCGGTGTCGGTGTCCGTGTCGGTGTCGGTGTCCGTGTCGGTGTCCCCCGTCTCCTTGCCGCCGGTGTCCTTGTCCTTGCAGGCCGGGAGCCAGGCGAGGCCCAGCAGCGCGGAGGTGGCGAAGATCGTCAGCGATCGCGTGGTCATGGTCTCCCCCTATCGGTTGATTGGGCGGGTCTGTGGAGCTCGAAGATGCGCCCGCCGCGGCAGGCTTGCCGCCAGACCATAGTCACGGCCGGGGGCACCCGCACCGGGAATTTACACCTTCCGCACCAGCGGGCCATTGAATCTAAGAGCACAAGTCTCGCTGTGGGGTTGACGTGTCAATGAAGGCCCCTCCGCGAAATACCAGAACGCACCGATGTCAACGGTCCACGTGCGCTATGATCGCCTCACCTTCGAGGAGTCGAGATGATCGTCAGCGGGCTCTCCGGGAACGAGATCTTCTGCCTCCACCAGCAGGGCTACGCGCCCGGCGAGATCGTGGTGGGCAACAGCGTGTGCTCGCTGGGCATCGTGGGCGGGCTCGGGGCCCTGGGCCGCGGGCTGGCGGGCGGTGAGGTCGAGGGCGTGACCCGGCTCATCGCCGAGGGTCGGCACGCCGCCATCTCCCGCATGGAGGAGGAGGCGAAGAAGCACGGGGCCTCGGGCGTCTGCGGGGTGGGCAGCGAGCTGCGCACGCTGGGCGGCTACACCGAGTTCCTGGCGCAGGGGACGGCCGTTCACGGCGGAGGCGGCTCCTTCTTCTCCTGCGCCTCCTCCGGGATGCAGATCTACTGCCACCTGGACGCGGGCTACCAGCCGCTGCACTTCGCCATGGGCAACGTGGCCTACGCGCTCGGCCTCGGGCGGGGGATCTCCGGCTCGCTGCGCACGCTGGCCCGCGGGGAGGTCACCGAATTCTCCCAGATGTACAACCACATCCGCCACCTCGCCCTGAAGCGGCTGCGCGAGGAGGCCGCGCGGATGGGGGCGAACGCGGTGGTGGACATCGAGACCCGGATCCTGCCCTACGGCGCCGCCGTGGAGCTGCTGATGACGGGCACGGCGGCCTGGCACCCGCGGCTGGGGAAGCCGGAGTCCCCCGATCAGGTCCGCACCTCGGAGCTCACGGGCCAGGAGCTGTGGAACCTCGCCCAGCTCGGGCTGGTGCCCGTGCAGCTGGTGATGGCGACCTCCGTGTACGCGCTCGGCGTGGTGGGCGGCATCGGGACCATGCTCAAGGGCATGAGCCGCGGCGAGCTGCCCGAGCTGACCAGCCTGGTCTACGGCGCCCGCGCCAACTGCCGCCGGCTGCTGGCCGAGGAGGCCGAGCGCCTGGGGGGCGAGCAGGTCGTCGGCAACCGCCTGAGCATCCGCGAGCTCTCGCCGGGGCTCATCGAGGTGATGGCCATCGGGACGGCGGTGCGCAAGGAGGAGGGCTTCGGGACGAAGAGCCGGCAGCTCATCCCCCAGGCCATCATCATCGACAAGGTGAGCGAGGATCACGGCGCGCTCTCGCGCAGCGACCCGAGCCCGATGGCGACCACCGCCCACAACGTGGCTGTGGTGGGCCAGCGCGCCAATTCGGCGGTCGGGCTCATCGTCGCCGTGGTCATGACCCTCTTCATGGTGGCGATGGGCTGCGCGGGGGCCCTGCTCTCCATCGCGCAGCAATAGCGGCGCAATGGTCGGGAACGCGATAGCCGCCCGGCCATGTCCTTCGCACAGGTCCATCCGGCGCTCGGCGCCGCACTTCAGGCGCGCGGCTACACCGAGCCGACGCCCGTTCAGTCCGCGGTGCTCGACCCCGCGCTCGCGGGCAGAGACCTGCTGGTCAGCGCCCAGACCGGCTCGGGCAAGACCGTGGGCTTCGGCCTGGCGGTCGCCCCCGATCTGCTCAGCGCGCCGCAGCTCTGCGCGCGCTCGGCCCCGCTCTGCCTCGTCGTCGCCCCCACGCGCGAGCTCGCCAGCCAGGTGAGCCAGGAGCTCGGCTGGCTCTACGCTGGCACCGGGGCGCGCGTGCTCTGCTGCATGGGCGGCGCGGACTTCCGCCGTCAGCTCCGCGGGCTGCACGAGGGCGTGAGCATTGTGGTCGGCACCCCCGGGCGCCTGCGCGACCTGCTGGAGCGCGGGGCCCTGGACCTCTCCCGCCTGCGCGCCTTCGTGCTGGACGAGGCCGACCAGATGCTGGACCTCGGCTTCCGCGAGGAGCTGGAGGCCCTGCTGGAGGCCGCCCCGCCCGAGCGCCGCACGCTGATGTTCTCCGCGACCCTGCCCGCGCGCATCCTGGAGCTCTGCTCCCGCTACCAGCGCGACGCCGCCCGCGTGGAGGTGGCCTCCGACGAGCGCCACGCCGACATCACCTACCGCGCGATGATCGTGGCCCCCGAGGAGCGCGATCTGGCGGTGGTCAACGTGCTGCGCCACGCCGAGAGCCGGGGCGCCCTGGTCTTCGTCGCCACCCGCGAGGGCGCGGCCCACCTGCACGCCCGCCTGGTCGAGCGGGGCTTCGCCGCCACCGCGCTCTCGGGCGACTACACGCAGCAGGAGCGCGACCGCTCGCTCATGGCCCTGCGCGACGGGCGGGCCCGGGTGCTGGTGGCCACCGACGTCGCCGCCCGCGGGCTGGACATCCCCGATCTCGGGCTGGTCATCCACGCCGATCTGCCGATGGACTCGGAGATCCTGGTCCACCGCAGCGGACGCACCGGGCGCGCCGGCAAGAAGGGCGTCACCGTCCTGCTGGTCCCGCCCGCCCGCCGGGCCATCGCCCGCCGCCTCTTCCACAACGCGCAGGTTCAGGTGGACTGGGTCCTGGTGCCCACGGTGGACGAGGTGCTGGCCCTGGACCAGCAGCGCCTCTACGAGACCCTCATCCCCACCGAGGAGCCCGACGCGGCCGATCTGGAGGTGGCGACCCGCCTGCTGGCCTCCCACGACCCGATCTCGCTCGTGGCCGAGCTCGTCCGCGCCTCCCGCGCCCGCGCGCCCGAGCCGGAGGAGCTGCCCCGCACCGTCGCGCTCGAGCGCATGTTCGCCGAGGAGCGCGCCCGTCGCCAGCAGCAGCCCCGGCCTCCCACCGAGGAGAAGCCCCCGCACGTCGTGGACGGCGTCTGGTTCCGCATCGACCTCGGCCGGCGGGACAACGCCTTCCCCAAGCTGCTGCTGCCGCTCATCTGCCGGCGCGGGGCCGTGGATCGCCGCTACATCGGCCGCATCCGCGTGCTGGAGGGCGAGAGCCACTTCGAGGTCCACCCCGACGCGGCCAACGCCTTCGAGGCCGCCGCCCGCCGTCCCGATCGCCGCGACCCCACGGTGCGCATCCGGCGCCTGCGCGGGCCCTGGCAGCCGGAGCGCTGAGCGGTTCACCCGATCGGCCAGTTATACTCCTGTCGATGCGCCTGAGCGCGTCGCCTGGAGTTCATCATGCGCCGAATGCTCCCCTTGTTCGTTACCCTGAGCTCCTGCCAGGTCAGCGGCGAGCCTCAAGACTTCACCGTCACGCTCTGCGAGGAGACCGAGGTGGAGGTGGGCTGGGCGGACGCCACGCTCGGCTTCTCCGCCGAGGAGCTGCTGGCGCTGCTCGGCTCGCCGCTCACGCTGGAGGCGCGCTGGACGGAGTACACGCCGGACGTGAGCGAGGCCACGCTGCTGGTGGGCCTGAGCGTGGACGCGGCGCGGAGCCCGGCGGTGGTCACGCGGGTGGACGCGGTCGACTATCCAGGGGGCTGCGCGTATAGAGGCCTGCCCGCGGGCGAGGTGCTGCGGGTCCCGCTGGACGTCGAGGTGACGGACGAGGCGGGCGAGCTCCACTTCTCCACGCCGAGTCGGGTCGGCAGTCGCGGGGACTTTACCCTGGACGCGAGCGCGCTGACCCTGGACCAGGTCTGGTTGGACTGGGAGTTCCAGGAGGAGGAGGCGATGGAGGCCAGCCTGGGCGGGGACTGGGCGCTCGGCGCAGAGAGCTGCCTCACGGACATGTTCGGCGATGAGGACCGCGCGTGGCGCGAGAGCCGGCTCATCCTGGAGGGCTCGCCGCTGGCGGGTGAGGTGGACATCGAGCTCGGGACCGACGGGGACGACGACTCCGCCCTCGGGGTCTGCTGGCGCGGGGTGTGGGGAGAGATGTGAGTCAGGGCGTGGGCCCTGGTCGCCGGAGCGCTGACCTGCAATCCTAGTAGATATATGTATACCCATAAAACACCCCGGCCTCGGTGTTGCCAGGGGCGTACTCCTCCTTGAGGAGGTACCACCGCGTGTAGTCATAACCGTAGAAGCTCGTCCCATGTTGAAGCGCGGAGACTTTGACCCAGTAGTCCGCGTAGTAGTAGTAGGCGACAGGGTATGGATAGAAGTCGGGCTCGTAGGCGAAGCCCCAGACGCTGCTGAAGCTCGTGATCTCTTCCCAGAGCCTGAAGTCGTCCCAGTCGCACTCTTCGATCTCTGACACGCCACCGGGCTCGTACACGGCGTCGATCCGAAGACTGTAGTCGCAGCCGTCGCACAGGGCCTCGCGGGAGTAGGGGGTCCCCCGGGCAGCGTAGAGGTTGACGCAGGTCCACGCCTCGTCGAAGTGGCCGACGAAGAAGAGCCCGCTCCAGTAGTAGTACTCGTACGCCTCGTCGATCTCGCCGTCGCAGTCGTTGTCCACGCGGTCGTACTCCTCGTGGGCGCGAGGGTGGATCTCGGCGTCGCCGTCGTCACAGTCCTCGTCATTGGTCACGCGGCCGTCCGGCGTGTCGCAGGCCTCGACGCGCTCGTCTGGATCGCCGTATCCGTCCTCGTCCGCGTCCAGGAACCAGGCGCTGAATTCCGCGTCCTCGTCCGTTCCCCCGTCGCAGTCCTGATCGACGCCGTCGCAGGGATCCTCCACGCCAGGGTGGATCGCAGGGTCGTCGTCCGCGCAGTCGCCACCCACCGTGACGTAGGGTCGCTCTCCCGCGCAGCCCTTCACCGTCTGGTCGCCCTCGCCAGATCCGTCGCCGTCCGCGTCCATGTAGACGTCGTCCCCCACCAGATCAGGGTCGGCAAGGTCCGACAGACCATCGCAGTCGTTGTCCACGCCATCGCAGATCTCGGTCGCGTCGGGGTGGATCTCCGGGTCCTGATCTTCGCAGTCTACGTCCCTGGTGTAGCCATCCTCGTCCTGGTCGATGCAGGCGCTGGAGGTGTCCGGACAGCTGTCAGGCTTGGGGCGTGGGCAGGCATAGAGGAGCTGGAGACCCCAGAGAAGGAGCGCGCGGCGCATGAGCCCCCCATGCTCGGCCAGCGGTCCCGACGGCTACCAGCGAAGATCGGCGGTCCCGCCACCGTTGAACAGAGAATGTGCACCCGGTGGGCTTTGTCCAGCCTCGAGGGTGCGGCGACGCGCGGAAGCCCCCGGGCCCTCGGCGTGTTGCACCTCGAAGAGGTGAGCGTGTCCCTCCTTCAAGCCCTCGTCCACCAGGCCAGCCAGCAGGGCGCCAGCGACCTGCACCTGGAGCCCGGCCTGCCCCCCACCCTGCGCGTCCACGGTCAGCTCCGGCCCATGGAGGGCGCGCTGAGCCCGGACGCGCTCCAGTCGGAGGCGTCCCGCCTGCTCCCCGGCGATCTCTGGGCCGAATTCGAGGCCCGGCGCTCCGCCGACCTCTCGCTGGTCCTGGCCGGCGTGCGCTGCCGGATCCACGTCCTGCGCAGCGCCCGCGGCGTGGGCCTGGCGGTGCGCCTGCTGCACCCCTTCCAGGCCACCCTGGAGACCCTGAACCTCCACCCGGACCTGGCGCAGCTCACGACGCGCTCGCACGGCCTCATCGTGGTGACCGGGGCCACCGGGTCGGGAAAGAGCTCGACCATCGCCGCGCTGATCGAGGAGATCAACCGCGCGCGCCCCTGCCACGTCGTCACGCTGGAGCAGCCGATCGAGCACGCCTTCCGCCCGCGCCGCGCCTTCATCCGGCAGCGCGAGGTGGGGCGGGACACACCGAGCTTCCAGCAGGGCCTGGTCGACGCCCTGCGCGAGGACCCCGACGTGCTGGTGGTCGGCGAGGTGCGCGAGGCGGAGACCATCCGGCTGGCCCTGCTGGCGGCGGAGACCGGGCACCTGGTCATCACCACGCTGCATGCGGGCACGCCCGCCGAGGCCCTGAGCCGGATCATCGGCAGCTTCGCCCCCGAAGCCCAGCCCGCGGTGCAGGCCTCTCTGGCCGAGTGCCTGGTGGCCGTCGTCGCGCAGCGCCTCGTGCTGCGCCCGGAGATCGGCGTCCGCGTGCCCGAGTGCGAGGTGCTGGTCAGCAACGACGCCGTCCGGGCCAGCGTGCGCCAGGGGATGCTGGTGCGCATCCCCTCGCTCATGCAGCTCGGCGGGACCGACGGCATGTGGACCCTGGAGCGCTGGCGCCGCTGGCAGGACACGCGCGAGCGCTGGTTCGTGCGCTCCCGCGACGCCGCCCGCGAGCCGCTCCCCGAGGACAACGCCGCGCCATCGCCCGCGCCCTTCGCGTCGCCGCCGGCCTACGCCCCGGCGCCCTACACCCCGCCGCGCGAGCCCGCGCCCGCGCTCCGCCCCCGCGCCGCGCCCCCGCCGCGCGCCCCCGCGAGGGCCTCCCGCGGCAGCGTCGGGGAGGACGGCGTGCTGGATCTGGACGGAGACCACGGAGACCTGGCGAGCATCCTCAAGGATCTCTGACGGGTCAGTAGCCTTCGTATACGTAGGTCAAGAAGATCCCGATCTCCTGGCCCCCGGCGCTGGACGCCTCGTCGAACCAGGTCCAGGAGAGATACGAGTATCCATAGTAGCTCTCGCCCTCAACCAGCGGCACGGCGCGTGACCAGTACCCGTATGCATCGGCGTAGTAGTAGGCGACCGGGTAGCCGTAGGCAGCGGGCGCTTCGCTGAAACCCCAGAGGCTGTAGAAGCTCTCGATCTCGCCCCAATATTCGTATGTGTCCCACTCGCACTCCGCGAGCGCCGTCTTCTCGGGAATGTGCTCGGCGTAGATCAACCGGCTGTAGTCGCAACCCTCGCAGAGGTTCTCCTCGGAGTGATCTTTGACCACGGTCCCGTAATAGCTGACGCAGGTCCAGTCGCCGTCCCACCTCCCGGCGACGAAATATCCGTACTCCCAGGGCGTCTCGGGCTCTTCGTCGTCCTCGTCCACCGAGCCGTCACAGTCGCTGTCTACACCGTCCTCCAGGTCCCGCGCGCCCGGGTGGACCTCCTCGTCCGCGTCGTCGCAGTCGCCGCTCTCGGTGATCCAGGCGCTCCCGTCCGGGCAGCCCGTGGTCTGGCCCGCGTCGTCTCCGTACCCGTCTCCGTCCTCGTCGGGGAAGATGTCCTCCGCGGCGAGCCCTGGGTCCTCGGCGTCGATGAGCGCGTCGCAGTCGTTGTCGATCCCGTCACAGCGCTCCGTCGCCTCTGGGTGGGTGTCCTCGTCCGCGTCGTCGCAGTCCACGTCTTCCGTGAATCCGTCCTCGTCGAGGTCGGCCGGGGTGAGGCCGCTGGAGTCGGAGGGCTTCTCCGAGGGCTCCTCCGGGCAGGCGACGAGGGCGAGGAGGGTAGGGGCGAGGAGCATGCAACGCGGGAGCAGTGTTCGCACGGTCATCTCGGGTGTTGGCGCTTCGATTGGTTGGGACGCAGGTCATTCTAATGCCCCCACGAAGAACTCACTCTGGACCTCGTGCGAAATGGAGCCCGCCGCGGAGGTCTGGTGCCCTGCCCACAGCGGGGCCTGGTGGCTGTGTGCGCGCGCGAGGGGCAGCGCGTCGAGCTCCTCCCAGTCGCCGAGCGTCCCGTCGTCGTGGAGCGAGGCGCGCAGCACGGTATCCCGCTCCTCGCCCGTGAGCTTCGCCATCCCGGCCACGAGGTAGACCTGGTCGCCAAGACGCGACCTCCGGTCGCGCCTTGGAGCATTCTTGCTGGTCGATCGCTCACAGTCGGGCGATTCTATGGGTTCGTGTATTGGTTGGCACGTCAACGCCCGACTGCTGTCGCTATCTCCCCGCCAACACGAGCGAAGCGCGTTTT
>CAZTOW010000009.1:126816-262247 GCA_964615375.1 uncultured Enterobacterales bacterium | reverse complement strand
ATCACCACTCTAATCAGGGTGGTGGGAGGAGTCAGGTCCCGGGGGAGGCAGTACACTACCGGCAGGTCCACGCATTGGCACGTCCTTGCCCTGGACACCTCGATGGTTTTCCAGGGTGTAGGCGTCAGTATCGTGGAAGCCCAGGTTCAAGCCTGGGCTTCTCTGCATGTGCCTTCTGGGGAGGGGGGCCAGCGGAACCGGGGGAGGGGTAGTGAGGATGTACCTCGTAGGAAGGAATAGTCGAGGTTCTTGCCGCCAAAGGTTCATGGAGCTGTCAGGACTCTGCTCCAAGAGACACTACCCAGTGTAGTTCCCAGTTGGGCTACACCATCCCCGCCATCGCTCGCACCTGCTTCGTCCCAACCTTCGGTGCAGCTTGCGGCGTCACATCCAGAGTGGCCACTATCGCCGCCGGCAATTGTAGCAGCCCCAGGATCTGCGACACGCGCGAGCCCGAGGTCCCCTCCCGGCGCCCCAGCTCCGCGACCGACAGGCCGGGCTCGGCGTCGAGGATGGCCTGAAGGCGACGCGCCTCGGCGAACGCATGCTGCAGGCCCTTCGGCCGGGTGGCCTGGGCCAGGGGGTTGGCTTTCGGGTCAGCCCCCGCGCTGGCCTGCGGGCCTACAGGTCGCCCGCCGATGATGATGACGTCGGTGTCCATGGGGGTTCCCTCGCGGTCAGCTTAGCCCAGGCTCACGACCTCAGCGCTACAGCCGGTGCTCGCGCATCTTCCGCCAGAGGGTGGAGCGGCTCCAGCCCAGGATCTGGGCGGCGTCCTCGCGGCGGCCGTGGGCGCGGGCGAGGGCGCTGAGGATCTGCTCGCGCTCCTGGTCCTGGACGCCGGGCTCGCTGTCCTCGCCGGGCGGGGGCTCGCCGCGCAGCTCGGGCGTGAGGTCGGCGAGGGAGAGGGTGGGGCCCTCGCCCATGACGTGGGCGTACTCGAGGACGTTGTGCAGCTCGCGCACGTTGCCCGGCCAGTCGTAGCCCAGGAGCGCGTCCTCGCAGGCTGGCTCCAGGGCCGTGATCTGCCGGCCCCCGCGGGCGTTGAGCTCGGAGAGGCGGCGCCAGGTGAGCGCGAGCACGTCGCCCTCGCGCTCGGCGAGCGGCGGCAGGAAGAGCGGGATGACGCGGATCCGGTACATCAGGTCGGCGCGGAAGCGGCCCTCGGCGACGTCGCGCCGCAGCGCCCGGTGGGTGGCGGAGACGATGCGCACGTCCACGCGGCGGGGCTCGGTGCCGCCGACGGGCACGAAGGTGTGGTCCTGCAGCACGCGGAGCAGGCGGGCCTGGATGTCCAGCGGGATCTCCGCCACCTCGTCCAGGAAGAGGGTGCCCCCGTGGGCCAGCGCGAAGAGGCCGGGGCGGTCGCGCACGGCCCCGGTGAACGCCCCGCGGACGTGGCCGAAGAGCTCGCTGGCCAGAAGCTCGGGCGTAAACGTGGCGCAGTTGACGGCGCGGAAGGGGCCGGCGCCGCGGGCGCTGAGGGCGTGGATGGCGCGGGCCACCAGCTCCTTGCCCGTGCCGGTCTCGCCGCGCACCAGCACGGGGGCCTCGGTGGGCGCGACCTTCTCGATCAGGCGGAAGAGCTCGAACATCCTCGGAGAGGAGCTGAGCATCCCGTGGAATTCGCGGACGGGAGATGTCTTGGTTTGTCGCGACATGGTGCGACAATTTAGAACGTCTCAGGCGCCCCGTCCAGGCCTCAGGCCAGGATCGCCGCCAGGGCGCGGGGGTCGGCCAGGTCGAATCGCTCCCCCGCGTCCCAGAGCCGAGCCCCGGAGGGCAGGCGCAGGTAGATGGCGCGGGCGGTGCCCAGCGTGCGGCCGAGCCCGAGGTCCCAGGGGATCTTCTCGCTGAGCTCCCGCAGAGCCGTCTCCTGCGTCGCGAGCCGCGCGCGCCAGCGCTCCAGGTGCCGCACGCCGGGCAGGAAGTCGCGCTTCGCGTTGTTGCAGGGCGCATGCGCGGCCACGAGGTTCTCCAGACCGTCGTCGGGGTGGCGCGACCAGGGGATGAAGTGGTCCACCTCCACGGGCCCGCCGCCCAGCGCGCCGTCGCAGTAGAAGCAGGCTCCCCCTTGGAGATCGGTGAGCCGCGGGCGCACCGCGCTCAGGTCCTCCCGCTCCGCGCCGAAGAGGTGCTCGCGCAGGCGCTCGTACTCGTTCAAGCGCTGGTTCTGGCGGGCGTTGAGCTGGATGACCTTCTGGGTCCAGCGCTGCTCCACGAAGGGGCGGAGCAGGCTGTAGAGGCGGACGAAGGCCATGCTCACGTCGGGGAGCAGCAGGATGCGGTTGTCGAAGCGGGCGCCCTCCAGCTTGTGCTGGTAGGCGCGCACGCTCGCCTCGGTGGCGCGGTTCGGCCCGTCGTCCCAGCCGATGCGGTAGAGCCAGCCCGTGTCCTGGCCGCCCACGCGCTGCAGCTTGGGCAGCGGCATCTCGATCAACTTCCACTCGATGTCCCGGACGGTGCGCTCCCAGGCCTCTCCCAGGCGGGCGCGCACGCGGGCGAGCCCTGCGCCATGGAGCCGCGCGCCATCGGCCTCCTTGCGCAGCGCCTCAACCGCGGCCGGGATGCGGGCGCGTCTGTCCTGGGCCTGGTACAGCACGTCGCCCTGCCAGGTCCGCACCTGCGGCCAGTAGAGCCTCAGCACGGCCTCGGCGAGCTCGCGCGTGGTCACCGTGGAGGGCGGCCAGCCGAGCCGGTCGGTGCGCTCCAGGCAGAGGTCCATGAGGCCCAGCAGGACGGCGTACTTGTAGGTGGAGACGGCGGCCCCCTCCTCCAGGATCTGCAGCACGCGCTCCACGACGTCGAGCTGATCGGACATGGGCGGATCCTACACCACGGAGGCCCGCTTCGCGCCCATGCTCAGCTCCCCTGCCGCTCGCGCGCGAGGCGGACGGCGCCGCGCTCGGCCTCGTCCACCACACGGATGGCGCCCTCCTCGGCGAGCTCGGGGGAGAGGCGGAAGGCGCCGGCCTCGGCCCCGACCGTGCGGGCCTGGATCTCGCGGATGGAGGCGCGGGCCTGGCGGGTGAGGTCGCGGGAGTGCTGCTCGATCAGCTCGCGGAGGCGGGGGACGGCGGCGATGGAGGCGAGGCGGCCGAGGGCCACGGCCAGGGGGAACTGGAGCTCCAGGTGATTGGGGACGCCGATCGCCAGGAGCGCGCGCTCGGCCTCGAGGTCGCCAGGCGCGCAGGTGTCCGTGAGCAGCTCGACCCCGCGGCGCCGGAGGGTCCCGTCGTCCACGCCGAGCAGCCGGAGGCCCAGCAGGCGGCGGCGCGCCGGGGGGACCTGGCTCAGGCGGAGCTGCTCGAGCGGGCCGCTGAGGGTCTCGGCGTGCTCCGGCGTGACCGTCTGGTCCAGCGTGGCCTCCAGGGTCGGGTCATCCCCCCGCTCCAGGGCCCAGATCAGGCGCTCCACGGGGCCCGGGTGGCGCTCGAGGGCGTCCAGCAGCGCCCCCCGCGGGGCGCCGGGGGGCGACTCGAGGAGGAAGACGAGCGCCGCCTGTCGCCGCGCCCCGTCGGTCCCTTGCACGGCGAGCTGGATCAGGGCGCCGGGCTCCGCGGCCTCCCGGATCCGTCGCGCCAGGTCGGCGAGCTGGCGGACGCAGGCCTCCACCTGGGGGGCCGAGCTGCGCCCGCCCTTCACGGTCGTCGAGAGCGCGCCACCGTCGAGGTTGACCGTGCCGAAGCGCCAGTCCAGCACCATGGCGAGCAGCGCGGCCCGCAGCTCCGGACCGAGGACCGCCTCCGCCAGGAGCGGGTCACCCTGGAGGGAGAAGAAGCTCTCGAAGACGTGGTCCCCCGTCAGCAGGGCCTCGCGATCACGGGTCTGCAGCGCGACCAGGCTCTCCTCCGTGCGCAGGCAGCGGATGGAGAAGCCCTCCGGGCAGCCCTCCACGATCACGTTGACGCCGTCGTCGAACTGGCCGTAAGGCCCGAGCTTCAGCCCCGGGTCGCCGACGGCCGCGGCGATCGGCGAGAGCCAGCCTCGGTTCCAACGGGACTCGTCGCGCCTCGAGAAGAGCCGGCTGAGCAGCGGAGCGCGCTGGCGCGCCTTCGCCCGGTGTTCGCGCGCGAGGTGGTCGGCGCCCGCGTCGGGCTGGTCCGTGACGCGGATGGCGCCCTCCTGGGGGAGCTCGGGGCTGAGCCGCACGGCCCCGGCCTCGGCGCCCACCGCGCGGGCCTGGATCTCCTGGATGGCCTCGCGGGCGCGGCGGGTGGTCTCGCCGCTCCCCCGACGGGCGAGCGCCTGGAGGCGCGGGACGGCGGCGACGCTGGCCACCTGCCCGAGGGCCTGGATCAGCGTGAGCCGCTCGTCGGTACTGCCGGGGTCGCTCAGGCCCAGGAGCGCGCGCTCGGCCTCGGCGTCACCCGGACCGCAGCTCGACCGCACGAGCTCCAGCCCCCGCGCGCGCAGGACCACGCCGCCGGCGCTGAGGAGGCGCAGCCCGAGCAGGCGCCGACGCGGGGCGGGGAGGTTGGTGAAGTGGAGGCGTTCCAGCGCCTGAGCGATGGCGGGCGCGCGGGCCAGGTCGATCTGCCGGTCCAGCTCCGCGCTCAGGAGGGCCTCGTCTCCGCGCTCCAGGGTCCAGACGAGGCGCTCCAGCGGGTCCGAGGAGCCCTCCAGCGCGTCGACGACCTGGTCCCGATCCGCAGAGGGCATCTGGTTGAGCAGCCAGGTCCGCGCGGCCCGACGCCGATCCTCGTCCGACCCCCGCAGTGCGAGCTCGAGGAGGGCTTCGGGCGTCGCGGCCTCCCGGAGCCGGTGCGCGGCCTCGACAAGCTGCCGGGCGCAGCCCTCGATCTGCGGGGCCGCGTTGGGGGTGCCCTGGATGGTCGAGCGGAGCGTGCCCACCGCGTAGCTGACCGGACCGTAGCGCCAGTCGATCGCCATGGAGACCAGCGCCTGCTTCAGGGCAGGGTCCAGGACGGCGTGGGCCAGGTCCAGGTCCCCTTTGATCGCGAAGCAGGTCTCGAAGGGGTGGATCTGAGGGTCGGGCGTAGGGGGGACCTGCCTGCTCCCCTCCCAGCGCGCCGACTGCTCCTCGGTGCGCAGGCAGACCAGGGAGAACGCCTCCGGCCCTCCGGGCATCTCGACCTGGACCCGGTCCCCGAGCGCCCCGGGGCTTCGGAGCCGCAACGTCGGCTCGCCGATGGCGTCCACGATGCGGGCGAGCCAGCCATCGTTCCACTGTTCGACGAAGGAGGCTCTCTTGAGGAAGGGCTGCAGGGCCGCCCAGCCGACGAGGAGCGCGATGCACACGATCAGTACGACGCCGCATCCCATTCAGCCCTCACATCAGCCGCACGACCGGCTCGCCTTTCAACAGCACCTTCTCCGTCTTCAGGTCCCGCACCGTGGCGCAGAGCCAGCGGTCCGCGTTCACGCCCAGGGCCAGGTCCAGGCGCGCGCCCACCTCGCCCGGCGGGTGGGGTGGGTTGAGCGTGCCCATGGTGGGGTCGCGCTCGTTCAGCGGCACGACCATGCGTTGCGCCCCGGCGAGGCGCGCGCGGCCCTCGGCGTCGAAGCCGAGCTGCGCCTGTCCGGGCGTCGGCCCCAGCTCGCAGATCACCAGCTTGAAGACCCGCTCCGGCTCGCCCAGCGCGCAGGCGGGGACGATGCGCCGCCGCCAGAAGTCGTCAGCGGTGGGGAAGCGCGTGCCGCGGGGCACGACGACCTCGTGGGCGGGCTTGCCGTCGTCGCCGTGCACGCGGATGGCATAGTCGTGGACGATGTAGTCGGCCGGCGCCCAGGCCTCCGCCGCCAGCGCCGCGGCGCCCAGCGAGACGGCTTCGAAGGGCTGCCAGGCGCGCACCCGGTCGCGGCCGAAACGCTGCTGGAAGTGGGCGAAGACCCCGGGCAGCAGGGTGGAGCCGCCCACCATCAGGATGTCCTCGGGCTCGAGACCGCCCGCGGCCTGCAGGGCCTCGTCGGTGGTCGCGCGCAGGGCGGCCGTCAGGCCCTGGCGCTCCAGCAGGCCCGCCAGATCGTCCCGGGTGTACGCGATGTCCTGCTTCATCCCCGGCCCCGCGCCCGGGGCCAGGAACACGCCGTGGTCGGTGAAGTACAGGGACTCCTTGAGCGCGCGGGCCTCCGACAGCAGGGCGCGGCGCCAGAAGCCGGGCTCGCCCGCCTGGCCGGTGGAGAGCGGGACGCCGGCGCGCTCGAAGAGCTCGTCCAGCAGCCAGAGGTCCACGTCGTCCCCGCCCAGGGTGCGCCCGCTCTTGCCCAGCACCCGGCAGGTGCCCTGGGCCGTCCCCGCGGCGTCCAGCTCGACCAGCGCGAGATCGAGCGTCCCGCCGCCAAAATCCACGACCATCACCCGCCGGGTGTGGCCGAGCCCGAGCCCGTAGCCGATGGCGGCGGCGACGGGCTCGTCCACGAAGCGCGCCCGCTTGACCCCCAGCTCGCCCACCAGCTTCCCCAGCTCGGCGCGGTAGGTCTCGTAGGCGTCCACCGGGGTGGTGAGCGTCAGCGGATCGATGCGCGTGCCGGTGAGCTCGCGAGCCTCCAGGAAGAGCTCGCGCAGGAAGGCGCGGGCGGCCTCGCGCGCGGAGACGGGGCGCCCGTCCACGGTGGCCAGGGTCTGAAGCGGCGCCCGGGACAGCCAGGGCTTCAGCCCCCGGGCCACGGCCGCGCGGTCCTTGCCGTGGGCCTCGGCCTCGCGCCCGATGTCCGCCCAGCGCCCCCAGCTCACCCGCCCCCGCAGCGCGGGCGTCGCGCCGAGCCGGCCCCAGAAGCCGAGATCCGCGCGCAGGTGGACCACGGTGGGCACCGCGGTGGGCGCGCGGAGCGGATCCGTGCTGTCTTCACCCCGCGCCGCCCGCGGCAGGCGCAGCACCTGCGCCGCGCCCGCCGCCGGGTCCCAGCGGCTCAGTCGCGTGTTGGTCGTCCCGAAGTCGAGTCCCCAGGCCATGCGCCATCATAACGGATAGGATTCGCGCCATGGAGCAGGACCCGTCCGAAGCGCCCAACCTGCGGCGTGATCCAGCCCGGATCGCGCTGGTGGCCATGATCCTCCTCTACGCCGCCCTGGTGCTCCGCACCGCCTGGGTGAGCGACGACGCCTACATCAGCCTGCGCATGGTGGACAACCTGCTGGCCGGGCGGGGCTTCGTCTGGAACGCGGGCGAGCGCGTGCTGGCGGCGACCAACCCGCTGTGGATGCTCCTGCTGGCGCCCTTCATGGGGGCGAGCGGGGAGGAGTACGCCTCCACCCTGGCCCTGGGCGCGCTGTGCTCGGGGGGCACGCTCTGGCTGCTGGTGCGCGGGGCGAGCTCGACCTGGGCCGCGGCCCTGGCGGTGGGGGTGATCGCGCTGTCCCGCGCCATGGTGGACTACTCGACCTCGGGGCTGGAGAACCCGCTCACCTGGCTGCTGCTGGCCGTCTTCGTGACCCTGTGGTCGAGGCCGGAGCGGGGGCCGCGGGATCTGCTCGGGCTCACCGGCGTCGCCGCGCTGTCGGTGGTCAACCGCATGGACGTGGCGCTGCTCTTCGCCCCTGCGGTGGCCCACCGGCTCTGGCGCGAGCGCAGCCGGGCGGCGCTGGTCCAGGTCCTGCTGGGGAGCCTGCCGTTTCTGGCCTGGGAAGCCTTCTCCCTGCTCTATTACGGCTTCCCCTTCCCCAACACGGCCTACGCCAAGCTGAACACCGACCTGCCCGCGGCCCACCTCGCCCAGCAGGGGCTCCGCTACTACCAGTGGACGCTCACCCGGGATCCACTCACGCTTGTGGCGACCCTCGCCGCGGGCGCCTGGGCGCTGTGGCGGGCGCCTCGCACCTGGCCGCTGCTGGTCGGGGCGCTGCTCTACCTGGTCTACGTCGTGCGCATCGGCGGGGACTTCATGGGCGGGCGCTTCTTCACGGCCCCGCTCCTGCTGTGCCTGCTGGCGGCCAGCCGGGCCCCCGCGCCGCCCCGACCGGGCGTCGTGCTGGGCCTGGTCCTCGCGCTGGGGGTGCCCTTTGGGGTCACCGGCGCGCTGGCCCGCTACGGCAGCGAGGAGGAGTACGCCGCCGAGGGCAAGGTCCGCTCCAAGGAGCTCATCTGGAGCGGCATCGCCGACGAGCGCCTGTGGCACTCGGAGAACCACGCCCTGTGGAGCGAGGACCGGCGGGAGGAGGCGAAGGGTGGGCATAAGGCCCCGGACGAGCCCACCGTGGCCGTCAGCGGCGGGGTGGGGCTGTCGGGCTTCCGCGGCGGCCCCAACCTGCACCTCGTGGATGTCTGCGGGCTGGGCGACCCCCTGCTGGCCCGGCTCCCGGCGGTCGGCTTCCGCGATCTGCGCCCCGGCCACTACTACCGCGTCCTCCCCGGTGGCTACCTGGAGACCCTGGAGGAGGGCGAGCCCCGCTTCGAGGACCCGGACGTCGCGACCTTCTACGAGCGCCTCAGCCTGGTCACCCGCGGCCCGCTGCTCTCCGGCGAGCGCCTCCGCGAGATCCTGCGCTTCAACCTCGGCGGAAACGACGCGCTCATCGATCGCGAGCGCTACCGTCGCCCGCCCGTGGAGCGCCTGAGCCAGGACGAGCTGCGCCGCCGCCTGCGCGCCGGCTCGCTGATCGTGCCGCCCCAGGGCTTGAACCTGAGCCTGGGGGCGAAGCGCACCGCGCCCACGATCCAGATCCAGCTCCAGGGCTCCGAGGACTTCGTGATCAACCTCCTGCGCGGCGACAAGATCCTCACCCGCGGCAAGGTGCAGGGGGCCCACGGGGACGGTGAGGGCCTGGTCTGGCGGACGGTGGAGGTCACCGACAAGGCGCTCGACGGCTACGACGGCCTGCACGTCGAGCCGGCGCGGCTGGACGACGATCAACGCTCCGTGATGGGCCAGGTGCGGCTGGGTGGAGCAGAGGAAGGTAATGGACCTAGTGAATAATCACCCATGGATCCCGCCCGAGCTGGCCGCCCGGAGCCGGCGCGCCCTCGAGGGCCTGCGCGCGCGCCTGGAGGCGCTGGAGCCCGGCGAGGTGGGCTCCGCCGAGCTGGCCGGCGGCGCCGCGGGTCAGGCCCTGGTCTGGATGGCGCAGGGGCCCGAGCGCGCCGGGCAGGCCGGGATCTGGCTCGCGCGGGCCGTGGAGCTGGCCAGCGACGGGGAGCTCCACTACGGCCTGCTCACCGGGCTCGCCGGCGTGCTGTGGACCATCGAGCTCGCGCGGGATCCGGCCGACGCGGACCCAAACCAGGAGATGGACGCCCTCCTGCTGGACCTGGTCGAGGGGGTCTCCGAGGACGAGTGCCTGGACGTGATCAGCGGGCTGTGCGGGGTGGCGGTCTACGCGGCGGAGCGCATGCCGGCCCCCGGGGCGGCGGAGCTGCTGGCGGCCGTGGCGGCGCAGGTCGCGGCGCGGGCCCGGGAGGTGCCGGGGGGCGTGGTCTGGGACATGGATCGCGCGCTGGCCGAGGCCCGGCAGGCCGACGGGCGCGAGCATCTCCCCTGGGATCTGGGCGTGGCGCACGGGACGCCGGGTCCGCTCAGCGCGCTGGCGCTGGCGCAGGCCTGGGGGGTGGCCGATCACGGCGCGCTGGTGGACGGAGGCCTGGCCTTCCTGCTGGCCCAGGATCAACCTCCGCGGTCCTTCCCCACGGCGGCCGGGCCCGGGACCTGTTCGCGCGGGCGGGGCACGGGCTGGTGCTACGGCGGCCTGGGCGTGGGCGCCTGGTGGGTCGCCGTGGGCGAGCTGCTGGGGCGGGCCGAGCTGGTCCGCCAGGGCACGGAGCTCCTGCTGCGACATGCGACCGATCACCTGGACACGAAGGATCCGGGGCTCTGCCACGGGGACGCCGGCCTGGCGCTCCTGCTCGGTCGGGCCGCGGCGCGCGACCCCCGGCTCCGCGAGCCCGCGGTGGCGGCGCTGGGCCGGCTGCTGGATCGGCTGGAGGGCGGCGCGTTGTTGGCTGAGCCCACCGTGTACGGGCATGCGCCGGAGCGCGATCTGCTGGAGGGTCTCCCCGGCGTGGCGATCACGCTCTCGACGCTGTTGGGGGAGGGGACGGTCCCGCTGGAGCGCCTGCTGCTGACGGATCTCCGTGGGCCCGCGACCCCCGAGCGCAGAGGGTCGTTGTAGCCTTCGTCTACCCGATGGTGTACGGTGATCTTGAGGGTGTCCCCGCATGCGAGCTCGAGCACAGACCAGAGCGCGTGCCTCGGAGTTCCGGGTCCCCGCGCGGCCGGCGTCCCCGCGCCCCCGCGGCGTGGTCTCCGAGTCCATCCTCCGAGGCGCGACCCGAGGAGGCGAGCCGCTGAGGCCGGCGGAGCGCGCGGACCTCGGGTCCCGTCTGGGCGTGGACTTCTCGTCGGTGCGCGTCCACCGGGACGAGGCCGCGGCAATTGCCGCCGAGGCGGTCTATGCGCGAGCCTTCACGCTGGGGCCGCACATCGTGATGGGCGCGGGTCAGCCGCGAGAGGGGCGGGAGGGGCGCGCCCTGCTGGCGCACGAGCTGACCCACGTCGCGCAGCAGGCGAGCGGCCAGGCGCCCGCGACGGTCCAGCGAGATCTGGCGATCGAGCCCACCGAGGCCTCGCCGGCGGTCAAGGTGCTCAGCCCGGCGGAGATCCAGGCCGCCATCACATACAACCAGGGCCGGTTCACCGAGCCCGACGAGATCGGTCTCCTGCGCGACGTGCTGGGTCTGGATCCATCGGTTCAGGTCATCGACGAGGCGTTCGTGCTGGCGGTCGTCCAGTACCAGGCCGACTACACGCTGGAGCAGGACGGCAAGCTGGGGCCGGTGGCGCTCGGGCAGCTCAGCAAGGAGATTCGCGCCGAGACGGACGCCCTGGGCGCGCCCTCCCCCGGGCTCGCTGAGGCCTATGATCTCATCGTCAGCCTCGTCGCGCTGCTGGACGCTGGGAACACGACCTACGCGGACTACAAGACGGCCACGGTCGGTGGGACGACCCTGGACAGGAACGTCGCGCTCCTGGACCAGGCGCTGCTCACGCGCCTGAGGGGAGCGCTGAGCTGGAACAGCTTCGCGCGCACCGTCGAGCTGCTGGGTCGTCAACGTTGGACCTACTACCAGCTCATCGGGGAGTCGGTGGTGACGAGCGAGCTCCGGGACGCCTGGAACGACTCCGACGTGGCTGTCCCTGGCCCGGCGACCACGCAGCACGAGGAGGGGGGCTGGGTGTACCTGAACCTGATGACGGGAGATCTCTCCACGCGGCGGGCCGCGGCGGGGGCGGGCGCGGCCATCAACCTCGCCGCTCCACCGGCGGTCGCCGACAGCGTGGTGATCGCCAAATTCCACACGCATCCGAACCTGGGCGCGGGTTGGGTTGCTGCGCCGAGCCCTCAGGACGCCGCCGTCGACGCAACCCATGGCGTCCCCGACATCGTGCTCGGATCGCCGACCAACAACGCTCGCCGGTACACGTTCTACCTGAGCGGACCCTATCGAAGAGAGCACCTCGCAGGGAACAGGGGGCTCCCAGGCGCCACCGGTGGGCTCGCGCCGCAGGCGCGCTCCGACGGCAGCTACGATGAGCCTTGAGCGAGGTCTGTGCGGGGTCCTCCTGGGGGCGGCGCTCACGAGCTGTGAGCGGACGGCGCCCGCGGACGCCGAGCGGTTCGCGAGCGGTGTTCCGTCCAGCACGCAGGGGGGGCAGACCATGAAGATCTCTCGTCAGGACGCCCAGCGAATCGCGGAGGAGGACGCCCGGCATGCCTACCGCGATCTCTCCCTCTACGAGGTGTCCGTCGTCCAGACCGAGCAGGGCTGGCAGGTGGACTACGAGCTCCGGGACAAGCAGAGCCATGGAGGTGGGCCCCACTACCTCATCTCCGCAGAGACGGGGGAGATCCTGAGCCGTCGCTACGAGCAGTGAGCGCTCAGGCCGACCGGGCGGCCCCCGCCCGCGCCGACTGTGACTTGTAGAGCCGGATCAGCAGGTCGTAGAGCACCACCTCCGCTGCGTTGGCCTGGGAGCGCAGCCAGCGGTTCACGGTCATGTGGGCGTAGCTCTGGACCAGCCGCGAGACCGGCTGGTTGAGCGCCGCCGCGGCCAGCTCCCGCCCGATCTCCTGGAGGGCGGGGCGGCGCGCGTCGAGGATCTCGAAGCCGGGGGCCAGGGGGTGTCCGGGGTCCCAGGTGGGGGCGATCATCGCCTCCAGCGCGGGGCGCTCCTTCCGATAGAGGGCGTTCAAGGCGGCGTCGGTGCCCTTGTCTGCGCCCACGCGCGCGGCCCAGGAGGCGCGCAGCTCGCCCAGCAGGCGGATCCGCTCGGGGACGGGGAGGCTCAGATCCTCCAACATCAGGTGCAGGGCGCGCAGCGTGAGCCGCCAGCGGGCGTCCTCGCCCTCGTCCCCGTCCAGCATCTGCAGCACGGCCAGCGCGGCGTCGCTGTCGGCCTGAAACAGGCGCTCGGCCAGGATGATGCCCTCCGCCCCGCCGTAGCGCTCGATCTCCGGCTGGTAGGTGTCCACCCGCACCCGCCAGATCCGCTGGTCCTGGCGCCAGGGCTCCAGCAGCGCGTGGGCGCGGGCCAGCAGGGCGGGCGCGTGCTCCCCGGCGCGCAGGCGCACGCGGAGGTGCCACTCGGGGTCGGTGTAGTGGATGTAGAACCAGCGCTGGAGCTCGCCGCGCGCGCGGGCCTCCTCCACCAGGGGCGCGACGCGCTCGCGGAGCACCGCGTCCGCGCTCACGCTCCCACAGTAGATCTGGAGGTAGAGCCACTCGGAGCCGGGCAGGGAGGCGCGTCGGGTGTTCATTGTTGCGACGGGCGGGACAATCGGGCGCTCTGGAGGGGTGTCATCCCGCAGGAGGGGCACCACGATCTCGTGGACGTGGCGACCCTCCGGCCCCGCCACGCAGCGCGCCTCGGGCGGGGGCCAGGGCTCGCGCAGGCTCACGGACCCGCCCCGGGCCGCCGAGATCAGGGCGTCCAGGGCCAGGGGGCGCTCCAGATCGAGGTCGAGCACGTTGTCGAAGTGCTGGAGCTGCACCCGCCGCGGGAGCCGGCGGCGCTCGGCCAGGGCGCGGGCGGCGCGGACCTGGGCGCCCGGGCTCTTCGCCGCGAGCAGGGGGCTGAGCTCGTCCTTCTCCAGGTTCCAGGTCGCGAGGGAGAGCACGATCCGCCCCCGGCGCACCCGCGGCAGGGCCGGCGCCGTGTCGAGCGCGCCCCAGCTCCAGCTCAGTCCGCTGGCCAGCCCCTGCCGGCTCAGCACCGCCAGGAAGCGGTAGATGGGCAGATCGTCGGCGCCGTGGTTGTGGGCGCTGGTCAGGCAGGGGATGACCGGGCGGTCCAGCGTGACGCTGCGCAGCAGGATCCGCCCCTGATGCACGCGCACCGCCAGATCGGAGATGGGGATCTGGTGGTCCTCGGGCGCCGCCCCGCGGCCCAGGTAGGGGATCTCCCAGGGGCGCAGGCGCGGGCGGCAGATCACGTTGCCCATGCGGCCCTCGGGGCTGTAGACGACCTCGGCGAAGATCGCGTCGGGCCGCCGGGCCTCCTCCGCGCGCATGTGGGCCTCGACGTGGCGGCGCAGGCGCGGGTCGCCCAGGCAGAAGCGGCCCATCAGGGAGACGCCGCTGGGGCCGCTGGCGTGGTGCAGGAAGAGCTCGCCCTCGCCCCGGTCCAGGGTCTCGGCGTCCGGGGCGGCCAGCACGCCCATCACGCTCAGCGCGTCGGGCAGCGGCGGGGGCGAGGGGTAGCGCAGGATCGCCAGATCGGCGTCGGAGAGCGACCACTCCCCGGCGCCGCCCAGCTCCAGCACCCGCCGGAGCCGCAGGCGCGCGCGGGCGTCGAAGGGCGCGCCGGGCGCGGGGCGATCCGGGGAGAAGGGCAGCCCCCGGAGCAGCGGCGACAGGTCTCCTGAGCGCCCCTCCGCCCCGAAGCCGATCCCGCGCTCCTCGTCCAGGACCTCGGTGAGCGGGCGCTCGTCGTCGCCCCAGCGCTCCTCGAAGCGGGTCATGAAGCGGCGGAAGGGCTCGCTCTCCTCGGGCGGGGTCAGCCCGTGCAGCAACTCCACGCCCTCCTGGAGCAGGCGGATCACGGCGGGGCTCAGCGCAGGCGTGTCCGGCCGGTACTGGTCCACCTGGAAGAGCCGGCGCGGGTCGGGAGGGGCGGGGAGCGCGCGGAGCGCCTCGGCGATGGCCTCGTAGCGCGCGGGCGGGTGGCCGAGGCCCTCCTGGTCCAGCGCGTCCAGGGCCGAGGCCGCCATGCCTAGCTGCCCGGCCAGGTCTGGCGCGCGGGGGGCGAGGGTGGTGACGATCTCGCCGAGCGGGTCCTCGCTGGTGATCGGCGGAGAGAGCTGGCTGACCAGCACGCTCGCGTCGATGAGGCCGTCGATGAAGCCGAGGGCGTCCTCCCTCGAGACCTCGGGGTGTACGCCGCGGACCGCCTCGGCCAGCGCGTCCGGCGAGCCCGGGGTGGCGCCCAGCGCGGCGTCGACGGCGGGGGTGCGGCGCAGCGAGACGAGATCGTTGTGCCGGCTGCGGGTCTCCGGGTCGGTGCGGCCCTCGGCGTAGCGGTGCTCGCCCTCGAAGGGGGCCAGCGCGGGCGTGGGTCGGTAGGTGAGCGTGGGGCGCAGCGCGGGCTCCAGCGCGGCGCACAGGGCGGTCAGGTAGCCCATGTCCAGGCGCGTGTGGCGCGCGAGGCGCCCGCTCAGGGTGAGGTGTGTCTTTTCGCACACCTCGCCCGTCGCCGAGCCGGCGAAGAGGCCAAAGGGCGTGGCCCGTCCGCGCATCCGCGTCAGGTAGCGGAAGAGCGTGGCGGGGACGTTGGCGGCCTGGGGGTGGGCGGGGTCCTGGAGCCACAGGCTCAGCGCGCGGTCCAGGTCGGGGCTGGCGACATAGAGGGCCTCGCGCACGCGGGGGTCCTGGACCAGGGCGCGAAAGGCCGCCTCCATCCGGGCCTGGTCGTGGGCCAGCGCGAGGTCGAGCGCGGCGCCCTCCAGGCCCTCGGTGGAGGTCTCCGGCCAGGGCTCGGCCGGGAGCAGCGGCGTGCGGAGGACGAAGAAGCGGGCGGCGTAGGGCATGGGGCCTATGGTATCGCGGCGGGCCTCGGGCGCTCCCTTCGCCGATCCTCAGGCCCGGCGCCTCCGAGCGAGGAGCGCGGCGTGGGAGGAGGAGGGCGAGGAGGCTGGTCGGGGTCGGCGTCGGGGCGGTGGCGCAGCCGAAGCGCTTCGCGGCATGTCCGCTGGGGGGCGCGCCGGTGTCGGTGGGCGCGCCGGTATCGGCATCGGGGCAGAGATCAGGGGGGCAGTACTCGTAGGCGCCGAGGTCGGGGAGGGCGAGGCCGTCAGCGTCGCCGTCGAGGGCGCGGTCGAGGCCGCCCATGTCGGTGGGCCAGGTGGCGTAACCATCGGCGCCGAGGTCGATGGCGGGGGAGTCTGCGCTGAGGCGGAGATCGTCGTTGGTCCAGTCGCCGTCGTCGGACCAGGCGACGAAGAGAGGGTCGGCGACGAGGTCAGGGGAGGCGTCGAGGTTGTCGGAGGCGGCGCCCTCCTGGGTGCCAGGGGCGACGAGGTTGTCGTGGATGTCGCCGGTGGCGCTGGCGTACTGCGTGAGGTTGGCGCCCCAGGAGTAGTCTGTGGCGAAGACATTGTTCACGATGGTGACAGCGAAGTCGCCTGCGTCCGCGTATCCGTACCCGTCGCCGACCGTAAGGCCGAGCATGCCGCCGGCGAAGGTGTTGTTCACAGCGGAGAACGAGTTGAACCAGTATGCCTGGTTTAGTCCACCATGCACAACGCCTTTGTCATTGTCCACGAACAACGAGCTCTCGATAGAGACATTGGCAAAGTCATCGTAGACAAGCATGCCGACACGATGGTCCAGGAAGAGAGAATTCAACACTGCAATCTCTACATCTGGAGAGCCAGCAGTGAACAGGCCATACTCCCCATCGATGAAGGCGCAGCTCTCAATGAGCGTGTTCCCCGAGACGCGTAGGGCGATGTCGCCTGTGACGTCATCGTATCCGCGGAACGAGATCCCTCGGACGGTGACATTCATTCCGCTGATTGCCAGCCCGAAGCTGTTGTCAGATGTGGTGATCGTTGAGCGGGAGAAGGTGGTGTATTCCCATCCTGCGCCCTCCAGAGTGACGTTGCTCACGTCGAGACTCAGTTGGGATACCTCAAACTCTCCGGCAGGGATGGCAAGCGTGTCGCCATCCTCCAGGAGCGCGAAGCCCTCGGCGATGGTCGTGGCGTCTCCCGCCCCTGTTGGATCAACTGTCCAGCTGGTGGCCATAGCGACACCGAGTAGGTGGACGAGTAGCATGGGACCTCCTCGCAGGTGGCGCAACTGACGCGCCGATTGAAGATGGAGTGATGCGAATATGACACAGCAGGTTTCGTGTTCAGTTGGACAGGTCTGGTTGATCCTTTGATGGGGCTCATCATGGATCAGTTCTCATGCGAGATGTAGATCAAGCCATCCTCGCCGAGATCGAAGCATGAACCACCTCCGCCCGTCTGGGGGACTGTGAAGCCCCCTTCGTGGCGTGTGCCGCTTGCATCGTATGCAAACATGGTCGTATCTCCCACGCAAGCTCGAGGATCAGCAGGAGATCCATTCCATGGTGTCCCATCTTCGAAACCCATCTCGATGGCGACGCAGTCTTCCCAGGAGCCGGGTGTGCCGTCATCACTGTAGCAGACCTTGGGTATCTGACCATCCGCGGCATCCTGATAGTATGCCTTGAATCCTCCGTTGAGGAGAGGGAGAATGCAAGGATCGTGAGCATCATCGATCTCGTAGTCCGGGCAGCTCTTTCCTCCGGCCGTAACCACAGGGACATCCCAGAGGCCTCCTGAGGCATCCCAGGAGGCGTCATAGAGCTCATCAGATGGGTCGTCACATGTTGTCGGTGGTGTCCCCGATGAGACAGTATCCCCGCGCCCCGTAAACAGCATGAACGGAGTGTCGCTGCTGAAATTCACGGGCCCGTCGTCCACAGAATTCCAGCCGATGCGCCCATGGCCAGCATGGTCGAGGTGGAAGCAGTCGGCGTCAGTGGGGTCATCGCAGATGTCCGGATCAGCCGGTCGATCCACCCCCGAGTTGTCATAGGCGCAGAGCTTCCCGTAGGCACAGGTGCCTCCGCCGCTGACGGAGCAGGTCGGTGAGCTGGCGCAGCTCAAGCCGAAGTCGGTGCCCTCCTCATCCAGCGAGTCGATGGATCGGATCTCGAAGTCAGCCGCAGCCGCGCCCACCTGCAGGTACATCCGTATGTAGTAGTCCGTGCCGTCGGTCGCGGGGACCACCCAGGGGTTGGTGGCGTGGTAGAAGTCGCCACCATTGCTCTCCTGCAGCACGTCGACTGCGGTGGACCAGGAGCGGGTGACGAAGTTGGACCACCCTGTAGTGCTGGTCTCTTGATATCGGATGACACTGGCGCCGCTGCTGGAGTCGATGACCATGTACCACAAGCCCAGCTAGCCCTCGTCGGCGAAGCCGTCGGGATAGAAGATAGCCTCTGGCCCATTCATACTGGCAGTGGACCCCGCGACGCGAGAGTTGTCGTTGTAGTCCGCGACGTCCACCAGCAGCCAACGCTCGCGCTGGGTGGTGATGCCCGGCACGGTGTCGCTCTCGACCGTGCTCCCGTGGGTGCCGTCGCCATACCAGGCCGAGCAGCCCAGGCTGGACTGGCAGGCGAAGATGGTCAGGGCGAACTTGCGGTAGGACCGATAGACCCAGAGATCCGCGCTGGTCGCCGTTCGCGTGGTGGAGAGCGTCTTGCAGGTGACGCCCGAGCCTGTGGGCGAGGTCGGGGCGGTGAGGCTGGAGCCCGCGACGCCATCACGCCAGCAGGCGAGGTAATGGTGGAACGTAAACGTGTCGCAGTTGCTCACCGAGCTCCACGTGTGGTGGAGCCGCTCCGACTCGTGCCCCGAGCTCAGGCTGACGTTGTACGCTGCGGTCCACTTCCCACAGGCTGCGGCCTGGGTGGGATTGCTGATCAAAGCCAGGATGAATACAAGAAACGCGCACAGTGCGGTGCGGTCCGGTGCGGTGCATGAAGGACATCATCTCCTCCGACATCAGGAGTCTATCACGTCTGCGCAGGAGTCGATAGTTCTCTCTCGTGAGAGCCGCGACGGGGAGAAGGAGGACGAAGGGAAGGGCGAAGAGCGCGGCGCGGGAGGCCGGGGACGAATTAGGCTGGGAACGCGGACTTCTCAGTCAGCGATCAGGAGACGAGATGGGAGTGCGACTTCTTCCTGTACAGATGCTCCTCCTCGTCGCCTGCGCGGACGAGGGGGAGAAGGGCGGTGACAGCGCCACGACGGAGACCGGGACCCCGGAGTCCGGCTTCGACATCCAGGGGACCGCGCTCCTCTTCGAGGAGGACGGGGCCCCGGCGCCGGAGGGCTCCTGCGTCTCCGTGATCGACCCGCGGGACATCACGGAGGGGTCGGGGCCGCCGGTGCTGGCCGAGACCACGGTGGGCGCGGCGGGCGTCTTCGCGCTCGACGCGGTGCCGGTGCAGGAGTACCCGCCCCTGATCCTGCTGGACGAGTGCGGGGCGACCCCGCCCGCGACGATCTTCGCCACGACCTCCGGCCTGCCGCCGGAGCTCATCGACGGCGTGGGCGACGGGGACGTGGTCAGCGAGGCGGAGATCGTGGCGCTCACGCTGGAGCGCCTGCATGCGCTGGAGGTCGATCTGGGGATCGCGGGGTTCTCGGGCGATCTGGGCGAGGAGGGGCTGCTGGTCGGCTTCGTGCGGGGCGCGGACCGGCAGCCGCTCGCGGGGGCGACCATCGACTGCGCCGGCTGCACGGCCTGGTACGGTGACGAGGACGACTCGGACGGTCTGTTCACCACGGGCGACGCGACCAACACCGAGACCTCGGTCACGGGCTTCTTCGTGATCCCCGGCGCGCCGCTGGGCGGCTACAGCGCCGTGGCCAGCGGGTACACGTTCATGCGGCTGGAGATCGCCGCGCTCCCGCGGACGGCCTCGGTGATCAACCTGGTGGGCGAGGGGGGATGAGCGGCTTTGATCTGGGGGGCAAACTCAACCCGAACGCACACGCTCGGCTCAGCCCCGCTCCAGGTCGAACCTGCACATCCGCGACAGCGCCGCGGCGCGCCGGATGCGTTTACGCGGATTCAGATCCAGCCGCCGAATCTCTCCTGGAGATGGCCCGGTCGGTCGCCTGTCACTTGCGAGCGGCCGACCTGGGGTATAGGCTGACAAGGAGAGGTGCCTCATGACCCGCGACCAGATCCTCGCCGCCGCCCGCGCGCTGCCCGTCGATGAGCAGCGTGCGATCGCCAACGAGCTCCTGGACGCGAGCGAGGCCGATCCCGAGGTCGAGGCCGCCTGGATCGCGGAGGCTGTCCGCCGTAGGGAGGAGGTTCGGGCAGGTACGGTGCAGGGTGTGCCCGCCGAGGCGGTGTTCGCCCGCTGGTCGGCCGGCCGGCTTCGCCGTGCGGGTTGAGCTTCATCCGCAAGCCGAACAGGAGCTGGAAGAGGCGCTGGGCTGGCTCGACGACATCAGTACCTCGCTGTCGACGGAGTTTGCGGTGCTCGTCGAGGACACCCTCGCGCTGCTCGCCGCGCGGCCCGGGATCGGAGCCCCTGTGCAGCATCCACCCGAGGCCGTTGGGCTGCGGCGGCATCCGATTCGCAAGTTCAACTACCTCATCATCTACGAGCCTGTGCCTGGTGGCATCTTCGTCTACGCCTTCGCGCACCAGCGTCGTAGGCCCGGATATTGGGCAAAGAGACGTCCGTCCTGATCGCACGACGGTTGACGGACCTTCACGAGTTCTCGCGGCTCAGTTTTACCCAGAACCAGATCCCTCGGCTTGGATCTGGAGGGGCGATGCCTCCTCTGCAAGTCCGCCCTTGACACCCACATACCGCAGTCCAGGCATCACCGTGCCTTCACCGCCTCGAGCGCCTCGTTCAACAGCTCGCCGAGGCCCCAGGCTGCACCCTGGACCGCCAGGTAGTCGTGATCGAGCGTGGCCGCGCCGACCTTGAGCACGCCGAGCACGTCGCGCCATTGACGGTCCGAGACGCGATCTCCCCTTCGGTACCAGTCGAGCTTCTGTAGGATGATGTCCTCTGGGCTGGCGACGGGGAGACGGACGCCGTCAGACTCGCCAACCAACTGAAACACCCGCCGATCCATCTCGGCGCGCGACAGCGAATCGCCTTTCAGCACGAAGATGTCGACCTTCATCGCTGTCGCGTAGTGGATCACGTTGAAGGAGGCGCGCCGGCGCATCGCGTCGCGTACGGCGTCGTCCGAGCAGTAGAAGTCCTGCTCCATGGCGGCGACAAAAGGCGCCAGATGCGGAAGGCGCAGGTCGGCCACCAGGTCGACATCCTGTGTCGCGCGCGGGATCCCGTGGATGGAGCTGGCCAGCGAACCCCCGACCAGCCAGGGCACCTCCAGCCGGTCAAATACAGCGCCGACGACAGCCGTGACCCTCAACGGCTCGGCGAGGATCACCGCAGACCGGCCCGCGCCATGCGCTCCGCGCCATAGGCCGCCAGCAAGAGGTCATGATCGACCCACAGCGCGGCGAGGCGCAGCTTGAGGATCTCATCGTCCGCCGAAGGGTCTTCGGCGCGAAGTCTGGCCAGGGCGACCTGCTGGACTCCCCGCGTCAGCTCCTCGACCTGCCTCACCTTGCGGGCCGGCGACATCCGCTGGTAAAGACCCACGAGCACCCGTTCGGCGTCGGGGCTGGTGTCTTCGAAGAGGGCCGGGCGCGCAGGAGTCATGGAAGGTACCTATCCCGGCGAGGGCTGACCCGAAAGAGGCGCCGCGCCCGTGGGCTCAACGGGAGGCGAGTTTTACCCAGAACCAGATCCCTCGGATTGAATCTGGAGGGGCAAATTCAGCCCTCGTCCCGCTCACGGCGGTCCTTCCGGTCATGACCGAACGCTCAGTCTCGCCAACGGATACCCGGGGCGTCATACGTTTACGCACTTTCAGATCTGCCCGTCGGATCGGAGCGGAAACGAACGCATCACCATGTTCAACACCATGCACAGCGCTTCAACCAGCCCGATCGAGCCAGTACCCCGGGCGCCTGCTGGTGTGGGCGACGGCCAGCACCACCGTTCGTGCCTCGTACACGCGGTAGAAGAGCGCGTAGGGAGAGTCGCGGATGACCGCGCGTCGATATCGCCCGTTCTACTGCCAGACTGCATAGAGCTCGGGGCTACGTCCGATGCGCGACATGACCGCGTCGACCGCGGTGTACAGCTTCCCTCCGAGACCGCTGCTCCGCTCCTCGTACCAGTTCACCGCCTCGGCGAGCTCGCGTTCAGCCGCCGGATGAAGCTGGGGCCAGCTCATCAGTGCTTGAGTCGGGTCTGCAGGTCGGCGCGGACATGTTCCCAGGACCGACACTGGACTTCACCTCGCTCCACTTCAGCGGAGCGGCGGTCGAGCTCGGAGGACCAGGCTGACGCCCACTCGGGATCCTCCGGTCCCTCGACGCTGTCGATCAGCCGGCTGGCGAGCTGAAGGCGCTCGGCCGGGTCGAGCGCGAGGGCCTGGGAGGTGATGGTGTCGAAGGGATGTGCCATGTTCGTAAGATAGCGCCGGAGTGGGCTCGTGTCCACGTTCGACGCCATCAGGGGGCGGAGTCGCCGGGAGCCCGACATGGCTGTCCCCTTGCTCCGAGCTTTACCCAACACCAGATCCCTCGGCTCCGATCACCCCCCCCGATCCTGCCGCGTCAGCGTGATCTGCCGGTAGGGGATCACTCTTACTAATTCATCTAGCGTCGTCCTCCCCAACCCCACCTTGTCCAGCGCGTCGTGGGTCATGGTCCGAAAGCCCTTGCGCGCCAGCGCCTGGCGGATCTCGTGTCGGGCGGCGCCCTGGGCGATCATGTCCTGCAGCGCCTCGTCCACCATCAGCAGCTCGTAGACGCCGACGCGGCCCTTGTACCCGGTGTGGCGGCAGGCGGGGCAGCCGCGGCCCTGGCGGGGCTGGATCCCGTCCAGCAGGGGGCCCAGCAGGCGGCGCTGGTCCTCGGTGGGCTCGGCGGGCTCGGCGCAGGCGGGGCAGATGCGGCGGACGAGGCGCTGACCGACGGCGCCGATGAGGCTGGCGGCGATGTCGGCGTCGTCGAGCCCGAGCCCGCGCAGCCGGATGACGACGCCCAGCGCGTCCGAGGTGTGGAGCGTGCCCATGACGAGGTGCCCGGTGGCCGAGGCGTTGACCGCGGTGGCCGCGCTGTCCAGGTCGCGCAGCTCGCCGAACAGCATGGCGTCGGGGTTCTGGCGCAGCAGGGCGCGCAGGAGCTCGCTGAACGACATCTGGGAGGTGACCTGCTTCTGGTTCACGCGGTCCAGCGTGTACTCGATGGGGTCCTCGGCGGTCATGATCTTGCGGTGCTGGTCGCTCATGTGGGCGAGGGCGGAGTAGAGCGTCGTGGTCTTGCCGCAGCCGGTGGGCCCGGTGACCAGCACGAGGCCCTCGGGGTTGGCCAGCAGGCGGGTGAATTCCTCCTCCACGCCCGGCGACATGCCCAGCTCGTGGACGGTCAGCAGGCCCTGGTTCGGGTCCAGCACGCGCAGCACCACGTCCTCGCCCGCCGGGCCGGGCAGCACGCTCACCCGGAAGTCCACGGGCCGGAAGCGCTCGCCCTCGGTGAAGACCACGCGGAAGCGACCGTCCTGGGGGCGGCGCTTCTCGGCGATGTCCAGCTCGGCCAGCACCTTGAGCCGGCTCACGACCTCCGGCGCGTTGGTCGGGCTGGCGTGCGTGAACATCTCGTGCAGGATGCCGTCGATGCGGTAGCGCAGGTCCACGTCGTCGGCGTAGACCTCGAAGTGCAGGTCGCTGGCCCCCAGCCGCACGGCCTCGGCCAGCATCGCGTCGATGAGCTGCGCGGCGTCGGCGCCGGAGCCGGCGGGCTCGAGGTTCAGCGGCACCCGACGGGCGTCGCCCACGCTGTGCCGGGTGCTGGGCTCGTAGCCGACGTGCAGGGCGCGGTCGATCTCGTAGAGGTTGAGGCGCACCACCTCCACGGGCCGGGCCAGCAGGCGCGCGACCTCGGCCATGATCGCCTCGTTCTCCGGGTGCAGGGCGCCGATGGTGGCGGGCTCGGTGCCGCGCGGGTCCACGACCCCCAGCACGACCACGGCGTTGCGCCGGGCCCAGGCCCGCGGCAGCAGGCGGATGGAGGGCGGGTCGAGCTGGAAGTGGGAGAGCTCGGCGAAGCCAGCGCGGCGGGTGACGAGGGGCGGCATCCTGAGATCCTGTTCAGAGGAGGGACAGGATAGCCGCCCTGGCCTTCAGCCTCCCCCTGAGGCCGTCAGATCCCGGGGGATCTTGCCGTGGACCACGAGCTGGATGGCGTCGTGGACGGCGCGGGCGGCGCGGCGCTCGCGGATCGGGCTCGCGGCCACGCGCAGGGTGGCAAGCAGGGGCCGCGCGTCGCCGGTCGCCCGGACCTCGTCCAGCGCCACCACCAGGGTCTTGATGACGTGGGCCACCACGATGTCCCGCGTCGCCGGATCGTCGAAGGCATAGGCCAGCAGCGCGGGCTCCAGGGCCTCGAGGCCGCCGGGTCGGGCGAGCAGGCCCGCGGCAATGCTCAGGGCGAGCGCCGGGTCTCTGGCCTGGAGCGCCCCCTTCAGCTCGGCGAGCTCCCCCTCCCGCGCCTCCCAGGTCTGGCGCGCGCCGTCCAGCACCCCGGCACGCTGCGTGAAGTGCGCGGAGTGGAAGATCAGGCGGAGCAGGCGCGGATCCTGGACGCGGCCCAGGGCCTGCCGCACCGCGCCGGCGAAGGTCAGCAGGTGGGTGACGTCCAGCCAGTCGTTCTGCACGTCCACGCTGCGGTCCAGGCGGACGTCGAAGCGCAGGATCCGCTCGCTCGCCGCCAGCACGAGGGCGTCGGCGATCCGCTCCAGCGGCGCGCCCTGCTCCAGCGCGGCCCGCAGGGCCTTGAAGCTCACCGCCGGATCGCGGCCGAGGATCGCGTCCACCAGCCCCCGCGGCCCCTCGTCGTCGGCGCGCTCCCAGCCCGGCTGCGGCCCGCGCGCCATCGCCCACCAGCGGGGCAGGTCCGGCTCCACCAGGGCGAGCCGCTTGCGGGTTCCGGCCCAGGGCGGGAGCAGGTCCTCGCGCGTGCCCAGCGTGATCGCGTAGACCAGCGCGCCCAGGATGGGGGCCGCGTCCGCCCAGCCCGCCCGGTCCAGCATGTCCATGACCTTGACCGTGTAGATAGCCATGTGGCCGAAGTCCAGGAAGTGTTCGGTACACAGGGCCAGGAACCAGGGCTCCAGCTCGGCGCGGCGCCATCCTCGGGCCACGGCCCCCAGCACCAGGGCCTCGGCGCCGACGGCGTCCTCAGACTCCACCAGAGCTTGTAGTCTCTGGCCGGCGGCGACCGGGTCCTCGCCCGGGTCCACGGGCGCGGGCGCAGGCCGGGCGGGGCGGCGGATGCTCGGGCGGGAGGCGAGGCTCAGGAGCTGCACCAGCGGCAGCGTGGCCTCCTGGCCGGTCCAGCGCGGGCTGAGCGCGGCCACGTCGGCGGCGACGGGGAGGGCGTGCGTGCTGCCGTACTCGGCATGCTCCGCGTCCCAGCGGGCGGCGAAGAGGGCGATGGTCGTGGTCTCCACGCCAGCCTCGATGAGGCGCGCCACGTCGCGGGCCATGCGCCCCAGCTCGCCCTCGGAGAGCCCGACGGACAGGCTCGCCCAGAGCCGGGCCAGCTCGGCCGCGCGGTCGGGCGGGCGCACGTCCACCTCCACATGCGCATCCGCATGTGCGTCCACGATCCGCACGGGGAAGGTGCGCACGTCCTCGTCGCCCAGCAGGCACTCCCCGCTCTGGAGGTCGAACTTGAAATTGTGCCAGACGCAGGTGAGGGTCTGGCCGCTCACCGCGCCCTGGACGAGAGGGTAGCCCTCGTGCGGGCAGCGGTTGTCCACGGCGAAGACGCGGCCGTCGGTGAGCCGGAAGAGGGCGACCGGCTGGCCGCCGAGGCGCAGCAGCCGGGGGTGCCCGGGGTGGAGATCGGCGAGCGGCAGCGCGCGGATCCAGGAGCTGTCAGGGCCACTCGACGTACCAGGCATGTTCGTCTCGATACCAGCGTTGGGTGATGGTCTCCGACCGGAGCACCTGGTCTGAGGTGTGGTAGCCCTCCGTCTGGAGGGTCACCGTGGCCTCTCGCAGGCGCCCGCTCAGGGGCGGCTCCATCTTCGTACCCAGCCGGACCTCAATCAGCTTCACGCTGGTCAGACGCTCGTCCTTCTGCCAACCGGTGAACCACTGCTGGAAGGCGGCGCGCTCGTCCTCGGGCACGAAGCCCGCGGCCCGCGCGGCGTCTCCCCAGCGCATCGAGCGCCAGTACACGTCGGCGAGCTCGCTGACCTGCGCCTCCTCCCGGCGATCCTCGCGGAGGAGCTTTCTCTCGGGGCCGCAGGCGAGGAGCAGGAGGAGGGCGAGGACGCGCATGGGGGGAGCGTAGCTGCGCTGAGGGGCCGGCGCCAGCCCTGCGCGGCGGCCGGCGGATGAACCTCTCCGAGCGCGTGGGGGAAGAAGGCTCGTGGCATGGCCGCTCCTGGGGTCCGCATGACACCTCGCGGGATCCTGTTCGGCGCGGGCGGTGGGCGACGGCGTGCTACACCAGAAGGCGGTGTGGCGCTCTGTTGCTACTCTGGTGGGCAAACAGACGACCCTCATCCGGCGCAAGTGGGTGTCACACGCCGACCCCACAGGGGGCGGCGTGCGAGCTGATGGCCCGCCAGAGTAGTATCATCGGCTCTGGGAGCTGAATCCATGCCCCGACTCGCCCTCCTCCACCTCAGCGCCTGCGCCCACCGCGTGCGGGTGGAGAGCGATGCGCCCGGCGCCACCGTCGAGTTGCGCAAGAGGTCCAAGGGCGCGGTCATAGAGAAGCTCCGCGTCCACGGAGCTGAGGAGATGGCTTTCGATGCTCACTTCTGACCGTCCTATCTTCCAGGTTACCTCGCGGATCACGTTGCTCGTGATGCTGCTGGGCTGCCCAGGGGATGACAAGGTCGTGGACTCTGAAGGCACGCCCACAGAAGACAGCCACACTGCTCAGGACACCGACCCTTGCGCGGACATCCTGTGGTACCCCGACGTGGATGGGGACGGCTTCGGCGACGCGGCGAGCCCGCCGCTCTCCGCCTGTGAGGCCCCGGTGGGAATGGTGTCTGGCCACGACGACTGTGACGACACGGACCCGAACATCTACCCAGGTGCCCCGGAGATCTGTATGGACGGTGTCGTCAGCGACTGTGCTGGCGCAGACGAGGGCGCAACGGAACAGGCGTGCTCACCAGGAGGGCCATTTGATCTGACGTATGCGGACACCAAGCTGCTCGGCTCGGTGGAGAGCGATGGGGGGGGGAAGCGCGTCTGGTGTGCGGGGGACAACAACGGAGATGGGTTCTCAGACATGCTGGTCTGGACGAGGACCCCTGGGGTGGCGCTGGTGCTGGGCCCTGTGAGTGGCCGCTTCGAGCTCGAGGATGCCTATGCGTTCGTCTACACCGAGAGCCTGGTGGCGTCGGGCGGGGACCTGGACCTGGATGGCTACTCCGATGTCCTAACAAGTCTGTATGACACAGCTCGATCATCGCTGGTTCTGTATGGTCCTCTCTCTGGTGAGGTACCTCTGTCGGGGGGCCCTGCGCTGTATAGCACCTACAGCGTTGACCTGGACGATTCCTGGACAGATGTGGACGACAACGCCGGAACTGAGTTGGCTGCTCCTGGCGATCTGAATGGGGATGGCTGGGGAGACGTACTGGTGGGCGCGCCAGCGTACAGCGGGGATTTTCCGTCCAGCGAGGAGGAGGGTTGCGGAGAAGGTTCAGGCGTGAGCTGGCCTGAGGGCACCTACTTTGGGGCCACCTACGTGGTCTACGGACCTGTCACAGCGGATCGCGATCTGTCGGGAGCGGACGGGTTACTTCGGGGCGAGAGCTGGGGGGATGTGGCAGGCGGCTCGCTGTCGGAGGTCGGGGATCTGGACGGGGACGGCCTTGCGGATGTATATGTAGGCGCAGGAGGGCAGTGCGAGGGAGGGGTGGACGCTGGCGCAGCCTACGTGGTCCTGGGCCCGGCCGGCGGTGAGCTGTCGCTGGCCGATGCAGATATGAAGCTGATCGGGGCAGGGACGGACTCCGGAGACTGGATGACCATTTCAGGCGCGGGCGACACCAATGGCGACGGCTACACGGACCTTCTGGTCGGCACGCCGAGCTACGATGGCCGGGCGGGATCAGGTGGGCGCGCCATGCTGGTCCTCGGCCCACCAGGGGCAGACCGTTCGTTGAACGCTGCGGATGCGATCTGGCTGGGAGAGTACCTTGGGTGGGTTGGTCAGTCGGTGGCTGGCGCCGGGGACGTAGATCGGGACGGTCAGGCTGACATCCTCATCGGCGCGACGAACTACACCTACGATGAAGATGTAGGACTTTATCAGGACGACAACGGAGCCGCGGCACTGGTATACGGCCCGATGAGCGGGACGACGACCTACTCCAGCCTCAGTACGGTCTTTCTCGGTCCGAACGACAATGATCGTGTCGGCGAGTCCCTCGCCGGCGCTGGCGACGTCGACGCCGACGGCCTCCCCGACCTGCTCATCGGCGCCCGCTACGACGACGAGGCCGGCGAGGACGCAGGTGCCGCCTACCTGATCTACGGATCGAGCCCCTTCCTGTCCGGGACCTTCGGCCCCTGAGGCGGAACAGCCCGGTCAGGGCCACTCGACGTACCAGGCATGTTCGTCTCGATACCAGCGTTGGGTGATGGTCTCCGTCCGGAGCACCTGGTCCGAGGTGCGGCCCGCGCGGCGGACCTGGGTTGGCGAGGAGCTTACTGTCCCTGCGCGTCCTTGGTCGCCTGGAGCGCGCTGTTGTCGAACCAGACGTCCTCGGCTGCGACCGGCGCACCGGCGGCGGCGGTGCTCGGGGACCTCCGGCCGCGCGTGCTCACGGTGGACCTCTCGACGCTCTCGGAGGACAGCAGCGTCTCGTCGATACCCGCCGGAGCGGACGGCATGGGATATGCTCCCTCTGAGGCTGAGTAGTGGCGCTCCATCGGCGGTGCAGGCGGCGGCGCGGCGGCGCGCGCCGGCCCCCAGCTCTCGACGTGCAGAGAGACGAAGTCCTGCAAAGGAACGGAGATCTCCTCGGGCCCGATGGGCAGGGCGACGGTGATCTGATCGTCCACCAGGTGTCCCAGCAGCACGGTGCCGGTCTGGAGTTGGATGCGCCAGGGGCCGGTCGGGTCGCCCACCGGCGTCACGCTTTTGCACTCCGACAGCAGCGGAGAGAAGGTCCCGAGGTCGTTCTCCAGGACCAGGTGCGTGCGCGCGGGATCGACCAGGAAGTCGTCCCCGAAGCTGGTCTGCATTCGATAGACAGGGCCGCCGGGCCAGCGTGTCCCGCCTTGAAGCTGGAAGCGGGACAGATCGTTCATGGGCAGGTCGATGGGCACGTCGTCGCCGCCCACCGCGATGGTCATCGCCAGCCTGGGGTCAGCCCAGGTGCCGCGCAGCTCGCTGCCGTTGCGGAGCCACACGTCGACGCGGCCCTCCGACTCTCCGAGGCCGCCGCCGGACACGGGCACGACCTCTCCGACGTCAGCCAGCGGGATCTCCAGGAGCCCCACGCCGCTCTGGAGGCGGAGGGTCCGGGTCTGGACCTCTCCCATCAGGATCTGGCCGTCCTCGAGCGTGGCGCGGACGGGGGTCTGGTCGGTAGAATGGGCGAAGAGGAGCGCGAAGGCGTGGAACATGGTGTACCTCGTTGTGCACACCCTGAACGAGGCGCGCGGCCAGCCCTTACAGCGCGCCTCGAATTCGGCTCGCCCGGACGCTCCCCTACAGCCGCTCCCCCAGCCCGATGGCCGCGGAGAGCGCGTTGACGGCCTCCGATCGGTCCAGGATCTCCCTTCGCTCGAGCTCGACCTTGCGGCTCTGATCGGCGTAGTGGGTCAGGAGGTAGCCGCCCTCCTTGCGGCGCCGCTGGAGCACCCAGATGCTCCGGTCGGGCATGTCGCCGACGATGAGCCCCAGCGGGCCATCGACAGCGCGGAGGACGTCTCCGAGCGAGTGAGGGAAGAAGGCTCGTGGCATGGCGGCTCCTGGGGTCCGCATAACACCTCGTGCGCTCCTGCTCGGCGCTGGAGGTGGACGATGACGCGCTACCCCGGAGAGAGGACTGGCGCTCTGTTATCATCGGCGCTCGGAGCCCTCCCGTGCCCAGACTCGCCCTCCTCGCCCTCCTCCTGCTCGGCGCCTGCGCTCACCGCGTGCGGGTGGAGAGCGATCCGCCCGGCGCCACCGTCAAGGTGCGCAAGAAGTCCAAGGGCCCGGCCCCGCAGGAGCTCCGCTTCCTGTGGCTGCCCTTCCGACAGCTCAATTTCAGCGTGAGCGCGCCGGGCTACCGGACGGTGGTGGTGCAGGCCAGCGACTACGCGGGCTTCGGCGTGTTCACCCGCGAGCTGCTGTCTCTGCGCTTCGGCCGCCTGAGCGGCGTCAAGCCCCGCGCCACCATCCAGGTCGTGCTGGTCCGCGAGCACGGGCCCGCGGGGACCTGGACGGAGGAGGAGGTGCGCTGACCGGCCCGCTCAGGGCAGGACGAGGGTCGCGCTCACCCACACGGAGCCGATGTTGATCGCGTCGTTGCCCGCGCTGCCGAAGGTCGTGCCGCCGTAGGCCGCGACGTCCATGCGGAGCGCGTCCACCGGGGCGAAGCGCAGGCCCAGCGAGGCGTCGGCGGAGGACGAGGTGGAGACCGAGTTGGTGATGACCACGTCGCTGTACTCGGCGTCCTCATCCTCGACCTTGGTGGTCGTCTCCAGCTTCGCGCGGGACCAGGTCCAGTCGCCGGCGAGGCGGAGCGTCCAGCGATCCTCCTGGCCCAGCGGGACCTCCACCGCGAGCGGCAGCCCGAGGCTGAGCGCGCTGTAGTCCAGGCTGGTGTCGTACTCGCTCTCGGTCTCGGTCTCGGTGTCGCCGCTGACCGTGGTGGTCTTCGAGTAGGGGGTGTACTCCTCGCCGTAGCCGTTGGCGCGGATCCGCACGCCGGGGCGCACGCTGAGGTCCTCACCCTCAAAGTGCAGGGCGGCCAGCACGCCGTAGGTCGAGGTCCGCCAGGAGGCGTTCTTGTACTGGTCCTCCTCGGTGTTCTTGTAGTCGGGCGCCTCGGTCACGATCGTGGACTTCGGCGTGGCCGGCTCGCCCGAGGCCATCGAGAGATCGGCCGTGATGCGCAGGTCCGTGCTGTCGCCCACCGCCCGCACGATCTCCAGCTTGGCCAGCGGCCCCATGCCCTTGCGGTTGTCGGTGAACGAGGTGCCCGGCACGTAGCCTGAGTAGTCGATGGTGGTGTCCACGTACTCGTAGTGCGCGTCCACCTCGGCGCTGTCCAGGCTCGAGCCGATGCCGACGTCCAGCGAGAGGTAGCCCGCGTCGTTGTAGAGCGCGCCGCCCACCAGGGCCGCCAGGCTGCGGCCGGTGTAGCTGGCGAGCCCGCTGGCCTCGGTGTCGTCGCCGTCCGAGACGTCGATGTTGGTGATGGAGCCGCCCAGCGAGCCCGTGGCCGGGTCGAAGCTGACGCTCTGCGAGGCCTGGCTCACGTAGAAGGCCGCGCCCAGAGCGAGGCTGTCCGAGAGCGGCATCCCGTAGCTGAGCAGCGCGGTCCAGGCCGACGAGCTGCCCTGCGACTCGAGGACGGACTTGGTCTGCACGTCGGCGATCTTCTCCGTCTCCTGCTCGCGCGCGGACGAGCCGGCCGACCCGAAGTCCACCGCCGCGCCCAGCACGCCCGGGCCGAGCTCGCCGTAGTAGCCGGCGGCGTAGCGGCCCGCGCCGCCGTAGGCGTTGAGCAGGGTGATCACGGCGCGCTCGTCCTCGGCTGCCATGACGCCGGGCATCAACAGGTAGTCGTAGGGATCGCGGAAGAGGTTGTAGGTCGAGGTCGAGCGGAGGGACTCGGTGTCCAGGGCAAACGCCTGAGACACGAGGAGCAGCGTGATCATGGGTACACCTCGGCAGAAGAGAGGTCCAGAAGCTAACCGATCTCTCCGGCCACGGCAGGCGCTGTGACGCCGCTGTCACCGGCCCGGGGGGGGCGGCGCGGGTGAAGCCCCCGGCGCGCCCGGTTACCCTGGTTCACCACTTCCAGGTCCCGCGTGCCGCTCGCCCACGAAGCCTCTGACGCCTCGGACGCCGCCTCCCCGGTGGAGCTCGGCGGCATGCTGCTGCGCCCGGGCGCGGCCATCGGGCCCTACCGCTTCGAGCGCCTGCTGGGCAAGGGCGGGATGGCGCTGGTGCTGCTGGTGCGCGACGCCGACGACCGCACGCTGGCGCTCAAGGTGCTTCAGGGCGGCAAGAGCGGCAGCGGGCTCTCCCGCTTCCGCCGCGAGTTCCGCGCGCTGGCCCGGCTGAGGCACCCGAACGTCATCCGGGTGGAGAGCTACGGCGACTTCGGCGACCACCCCTACATCGCGATGGAGTACGCCAACGGCCCGGACCTCTACCAGAGCCTGCGCCGCTACAAGGAGATGCCCCCCGCCGAGCGCTGGCGCCGGGTGGAGAGCGTGCTCATCGACGTCTGCCAGGCGCTGCACTACATCCACCGGCGCGGGCTGGTCCACCGGGACTTGAAGCCCAGCAACGTGTTGCAGACGGAGGACGGGCGCTGCAAGCTCACGGACTTCGGGATCGTCAAGGATCTCGAGGAGATGTCGGAGCCGGGCAAGAAGACGCGGGTGGGGACCTGGGCATACTGTTCACCTGAGCAGATCGCTGGGCAGCCGGTGGACGGGCGCGCGGACCTCTACAGCCTGGGCGTGATCCTCTACACCATGCTGGCCGGGCGGCGGCCCTTCCACGCCGACGACATGGCGGGATACCTGGAGGCCCACAAGAGCCAGTCGCCCACGCCGCCCTCGCGCTACGAGCCCACCCTGCCGCGCCGGCTGCAGGACATCTGCCTGAAGCTGCTGGCCAAGGCGCCGCGCGACCGCTTCCAGTCGGCGGCGGAGATCCTCTACCAGCTGGAGCAGCTCGACCCGGTGGCCAGCGCGCGCAAGGCGCCGGACGACGTGGCCTGGGAGCTGCCTCTGGTCGGGCGCGAGGCGGAGCTGGGGGTCATCGACGAGGCGCTGGACGCGCTGGCCCGCGGGCAGGGGGGCGTGCTGCTGCTCCAGGGCGTGGAGGGCGTGGGCAAGAGCCGGCTCTGGTCCACGGCGCTGGAGCAGGCCCGCGCCCGCGGCTTCCCGCTGCTCCAGAGCCGGGCGGCCCCGCAGGACGGCTCGTACCGGCTCCTGCTGCAGCTGGCCAGCGACATCGGGCGGGAGCTGGGGGACCGCGCCAGCCCCGAGCTCGGGACGGCCATCCAACGCTTCTTCGGCGCGGGGGCGCTCCAGGGGGACGCGCGCTACCAGCTCTTCGACGCCGTGCGCGACGCCCTCGAGCAGCTCCTGCTGGACGGGCCGCGGGTGCTGGCCATCGACGACCTGCACCACGCCCCGCCGCCGCTGCTGGCGCTCCTGTCCTACCTGATCCGGGCGGCGCTCTCCCGCGACGACCTGCCCCTGCTCTTCCTGGCCACGGCCCGCCCGAGCGCGGAGGTGCGCGGCGGCGAGGCGCCCCCGGCCAGCACGGTGGCGGCCTTCCTGGACGGGGCGAACCTGGGCATCAACCCCGTCGCGATCACGCTGGGCGCGCTCTCGCCGGACGAGGTGGCGCGGGTGGTGGAGTCGCTGCTGGGGCCGGGGGACGCGAGCCGGGCGCTCACGGCGCGGCTCCAGGCGGAGACGGCGGGGAACCCGCTCTTCCTGGCCGAGTTCCTGCGCTCGCTGCGGCAGCGCGGGCTGCTGGCCCAGGACGGGGAGCGGCTGGTGCTGGCCACGGACGAGGGGGAGATCGCCCGCGGGCACCTCACGGTGCCACCGGGGGTGCGGCAGGTGGTCCAGCGGCGCCTGGAGTCCTTGGAGCCCGAGGACCGCGACGTGCTGGAGATCCTGGCGGCCTCCGATCGGGAGCTGGACCTGGACGTGATCCTGGAGGCGCTGGGGCGGGACCGCGGCGGGCGGGATCTGGGCGAGGAGGGCTGGCTGGACCGCATCGACGGGCTGTGCGAGGCCGGGCTGCTGGTCGAGCGGCGCGGCGGCGGGCAGACGCGCTACGACTTCGTCCACCGGAAGACGGGGGACATCCTCTACCGCGATCTGGCGCCGGCCCGGCGGGCCGCGCTCCACCGCCGCCTGGGCGCCATCCTGGAGGCCCGCGCGCCGGACAGCCCGCTGCTGGCCGAGTCCATCGGCGAGCACTACCGGCGCGGCGGCGAGGCCGGGCCCGCCTACCGGGCGCTGGTGCGGGCGGCGGTCCACCTCTGGGACCGCACGCTGCTGGCCGAGGCCTGGGACGTGGCCCAGCGCGCGCTGGCGGTGGAGGAGCAGGCGGAGAGCGAGCTCCCCGAGGGCCTGTTCCGACCCTCGCACCGGGCGCTGCTGAAGGTGCGGGCGGAGGCGCTCTTCAACCGTGGGTTGTGGGACGACGCGCGGGTGGCCCGCGAGCGCCTGGTGGCTGAGGCCGAGCTGGTGGGCGATCTGCGGCTGCGCGACGTGGGCCGGCTGGGCCTGGCGGTGCTGCTGCGGCGGCTGGGGCGGCAGAGCGAGGGCGAGGCGCTCATCCGCGAGGTGCTGGCCGAGGCCCGCGCGCGGCTGGACCGCGAGACCGTGCTGGACGCGCTGCGAAACCTGAGCGCCATCGCCTGGGATCGCGGAGACCTGGACGAGATCGAGTATCACGCGGCTGAGGGCCTGGTGCTGGCCACCGCCCCCGAGCTCCAGAGCGGTCGGGCGCACATGCTGCTGGCGCTGAGCACGGTGCAGGCGGCGCGCGGGCAGCTGGCCGCGGCCATGGCCGGGCTCGCCGAGGCGGAGGAGATCCTGCGCCGCCTGCGGGTGAAGCGCACGCTCTGCCTCGCGCTGTGCAACCTGGCGGAGATCCTGGTCTGGCAGGGGCGGCTGGGCGAGGCCATCGGGCGGGCGACGGAGGCGCTGTCCGTGGCCGACGAGATCCTGTTCCGCGTGGGCGAGGCCAACGCGGTGCGGGTGCGGGCGATGGCGCTGCTGGACGCGGGCGAGATCGAGCGGGCCGCGCCGGACGTGGAGCGCGGGCTGCGCATCTGCGAGGAGCTGGATCTGGTGGAGGATCGTGTGGCGACGCGGGTGCTGGCGGCGCGCCTCGCCCTGGCCCGCGGGAGCCCGCGCAAGGCGGGCGAGCACCTTCGCGTGGGGGTGGAGTCCGCGCGGGTCTCCGACCCCGAGAGCTACGGCGCGCTGGCGCAGGCCCTCCTGGGCCGCGTGCTCTGCCAGAGCGGGGACGCGCTGGAGGGCGCGGCCATGCTGGGCTCCATCGCCGGTCAGAGCGCGGGGCTGCGTCCGGTGCGGCGGGCGCAGGTGCTGGTGGCCCTGTCGCTCGGGTACAGCACGGCTGGGCTCCAGGATCGCGCGAAGCAGACGGCGCGCGAGGCGCTCTCGCTGGCCAAGGCCCGCGGGCTCGACGCGCTCGCCCTGGGCGCCAGCCTCGTGCTGCTGGGGCTCCTGGACGAGGAGCAGGCGAACCCCATCCGCGCCGACGCCTCCGAGATCGCCCGGGAGATCGCCGCGAGCCTCCCGCCGGATCTGGCCGGACCCTTCCTGGCCCGGCTGGAGGCGGCGGGGGTGGGGTGATTCAGCCCCGTCCCCCCGCCCCGGCCCGCTCCGCCAGCACGCAGACCAGCACCGCCCGCACCGCGTCGGCGTCCAGCCCGCGGAGCTGATCCAGCAGCTCCTCCCCCGGCTCCTGGAGCCCGTGGCGGGCGAGCTCGGCGATGGTCAGCGGGGTGGCCAGATCGCCGTGGTGGAGCGCTCGCAGCGCGGTCTTGAGATCAGCGGTGGAGACGCGGGCCAGGCCGAGCTTCGGGCGGAGCATCCGCCTCGTTAACCCGTCCGCTCAGCCGCAGCCGGCGGTGGGGGCGCGGGCGGTGCTCGGGCGGAACAGGGACTCGCCCGGATCCTCCTCGGTGCGGATGAGCTCGACCAGCAGCACGTCCGAGGGGCCGCAGGCCTCTTGAGAGAGCCACTCGGGGCCGCGGTCGATCTCGTAGGCGGCGATGACCGTGAGCCGGTAGTGGACGCCGTCCAGCACCACAGAGACCGGCTCGCCCGGCAGCGCGACCACGTCGCCGTCGTCGGCCTTCACCACCACGTCGTGGAAGATCACGTCCAGCTCGCCCCAGCCGCTCTCTTCGTCCACGTCGGCGCGCGTCACCTGGCCCTTGCCCAGCTCCGCGCCCCAGTCCCAGCGCGTCTCGCCGAACTGGCTGCTGCCGTCCCCCATGCCGGCGAAGAAGACGATCTCCTCGCCCTCCCACAGGGCGACGTTGTTCGGCCCGCCCCAGGTGGAGCGGACCTCCAGCGTCAGCGCCTTCCCCGCGAGCAGCGAGAGATCGGCGTGGCTCGGCGAGTGGTAGTCCACCTCGAGCTCATCGAGGCCGAGCGTCCAGTCGCCCTCCTCGGTCCCGGCGACGACGCCGAGCGCGGTCGCGGTGAACTCGCCCTCGTCGGTGACCACGGCCTCATGGGCCTCCAGCGAGTTGTCCTCCATCTGCGGGGTGCAGGCGACCAGGGTCAGGGCGAAGGGGAGCGCGCGCATCGGGACCTCCAGGGCTGTCGGGTGCCCGGCTACATTGCAAACTCCGTGCCATGCCTGCGCGACCCATGAGCAAACACATCTTTGGTGGGTGGTCCCACGCCCACCGCGCCCGCGCCCGCGACATCTCTGTCGCGCCTTCACCGCCCCGCCCCCACCCCACCCGCCAGCGGATCCGCGTAGCCCTCCAGGAAGGGCTCCGCCCCTTCCCCGAGGCCCGCGGTGATCGCCGCCAGCTCGGCGCTGGGGCGGGTCGGGCGCCAGAACCAGAGGCCGGCGCCGTAGAGCAGGGCCTCGCGCTCGGGGAAGGCGCTGGCCCGCCGGGCCACACAGCGGCCCTGAAGGACCAGATCGCCCGAGGGCTCGGCGCAGGCGAGGAAGAGCAGGCGCCCCGCCGCCGGGCAGAGCGGGCAGCCCTCCGGTTCGCGAAGCGACTCCACCCTGGCTTGTAGACCGTCCCGCCGCTCGCACGCGCTCAGCGCCACCGAGAGCCCGCGGGCCAGCGCGCTCCGCTCCGGCTCCTCCAGGCCCGCCAGCAGCGCCTTCGCCACGGAAGGGTCCGCGCAGGGCTCCACCGCTCGCACCCCGAGCCCGGCCAGCGCCTCCAGCCCGATCCCGCGGGCCTCCGCGATGGACTCGTCGGCCGAGCGCCGACCCGCCCGCAGCGCTCCGCCCAGCCGCATCCCGGCCACGCGCGCGACCAGGGCCCGCGCTCGTGGGTCCGAGGGCTCCAGCGCGGCGAGCGTGTCCACGGGCAGGCGCTCGCTCAACACCTCGGCGAAGTAAGCCTCATGGCTCGCCTTCAGCTCCAGCGCCCGCAGGTCCCCGGGCCAGCGCAGCGCCCGCGCGAGCCCCACCCCGTTGGCCAGCAGCGGCCCCGCCAGCAGCGCCAGCGCCAGCCTCCGCCGCCCCCGCGCCCACAGGAGCCCCACCCCCGCCGCCACCAGCAGCGTGAGCGCCCAGGCCCAGGGGCTCAGGTAGCGGTTGTTGTTGAGCTGGGCCCGCGGGTGGATGAGGAAGAGCGGGAAGCGGGAGATGGCGTAGAAGGCGGCGTAGGAGAGCGGCAACAGCAGGAGGAGCCGCCCCCGGCGCGCCGCGAGCGTCATCGCCCCCGCCCCCAGCGCCGCCCCCAGCCACAACCCCGCCGCCCAGCCCATCCCGCCAAGCGAGAGGTAGAGCCGTTCCCCCAGCGCGCGCGGGTCCAGCAGGGTGGTGAGCCGCTCCACGACCTCGCCCCAGGGCTGCCCCAGCGCGGCCTCCATCCGGTAGAAGCCCGCGTCTCCGCCCGCCGCCGGCAGCAGCAGCGGCGAGAGCCCCAGCAGCAGCCCTCCCAGCACTCGCGCCCGCGGGAGCCCCAGCAGGCCCGCCGGGATCAGCACCACCGCCGGGTAGAGCGCCGTCCTGCAGAACCACACCCCCAGCCCCATCGCCAGCCCCAGCGCCAGCGGGCGCCGCGCCGCCAGCGCCCACAGGCCCAGGGCCACGAAGAGCGCCGTCTCCTGGTGGTTCCCCCACAGCATCAGCGACAGATCCGCCGGGCCCAGCGCCGGCACCGCCATCAGCAGGGCGAAGGCCCAGGCCGCCCCCCGCCCGACGCTCAGGTCCATCGCCTTGAAGCCCGCGACCATCGTCGCCGCCGTCCACAGCAGCGCGAGCCCCTTCCACAGCAGGAAGCGGTCGCCCAGGGCCAGGAGCGGGGCCCCCAGCGCGGCGACCGCCGTACATCCGCCGCAGAACTCCCGATACTGGAGGGTGAGCGCCTCACCCAGCAGCCCTGTCCGGGTGAGCGCCCAGCCCACGCTGGCGTTGTAGGCCTCCTCGAAATTCCAGTACCGGCGTGGGTCGGCCAGCAGCCGGAGCGCGTCCAGCCCCAGCCGAAGCAGGACCAGCAGGGCGAGCAGGAGGCGGTCGCGCGGGCTCACGGCGTGCAGCGTAGCTGAATAAGGGCGGTCCATGGACGTCTCCACCTGGCAGCGCCACACCGGCCCCGCCACCGCGCGCCTGTTCGGGGCGCTGCTGGCGCTCATCAGCCTCGTGGCCTGGGCCTCGCTCGGCGCGCAGATCCGCGTGCTCATCGGCCAGCGCGGCCTGCTCCCGCTGCCGGAGCTGCTGGAGAAGGTGGAGGCCCGCGGGCTCGGCTGGGTGGACTTCCCCAGCCTGCTGCGGCTCACGCCCGGGACCGACGGCTGGCTGGTGGCGGGGTGCTGGGCGGGCGGCGCGCTGGCGCTGGGAGCGCTGTGCGGCCTGCTGCCGCGGCTCTGCTTCGGGCTCTCGGCCGCGCTCTACCTCAGCTACACCGTGGCCTGCGGCACCTTCCTCAGCTTCCAGTGGGACAGCCTGCTGGTGGAGTGCCTGCTGCTCGGCGCCCTGCTGCCCCGCGACCGGGAGAGCCCGCTGGTCCACCTCGCCCTGCGCCTGCTCCTCTTCAAGATCTTCTTCGAGTCGGCCATCGCCAAGGCCCAGAGCCCGCTGGGCGACTGGTGGGACGGCAGCGCGATGAGCCTCTACTACGAGACCGCGCCCCTCCCCACGCGGCTGGCCTGGTACGCCCACCACCTGCCCGAGGCCTGGCACCGCTTCGAGAGCTGGTGGACGCTGTTCTTCGAGGGCGTGCTGGTCTTCGGGATCTTCGGGCCTCGCCGCGCCCGGCTCGTGGCGCTGGCCGCCTTCCTGGGCTTCCTGGTGCTGGACACGCTGACGGCCAACTACGGCTTCTTCGTCCACCTGACCGGCGCGCTCTGCGTCTTCCTGCTGGACGAGTCAGACGTCGTGCGGCTTCGCGGCTGGCTCCCTGCGGGGCCGCGCGTGCCGGAGCTTCGGCTCCGCCTGTCTGGCGCGCTCGCCCGGTCGCGGGACGGGCTCCTGGCCCTGGGGCTCGGGGCCTGGTTCCTGCTCTCCGCCGCCGGGGCCGTCCACCACTTCACCGAGTCCCGCCCGCTCACGGGCCCGGTGGAGGTGGCCCAGCAGCTCCGGGTGGCCAACGTCTACCACCTCTTCGCCGCGATCACGACCGAGCGGGTCGAGCCCGAGCTCCAGGTGCGCGACGGCGCCGACTGGGTGAGCCTGGACCTGCGCTACAAGCCCGGCGACCCCGCGCGCCCCCCGCCCTTCGTGGCGCCCCATCAACCCAGGGTGGACTTCCGGCTCTGGTTCTACGGGCTCTCTCACGAGCGCGCCGTCCCCAGCTTCGTCGCCGCCCTGCTGGAGCGCCTCTGCCACAGCCCGGAGGCCGTCGAGCCCCTCTTCGTCCGCGCCGTCCCCCGCGGCGCCGACGCCGTGCGCATCGTGTTCTGGCGCTACCGCTTCACCTCGCCCCAGCAGCGCGCCCGGACCGGCGACTGGTGGACCCGCGAGGAGCTCTCCCGCACGCGGGACCTGCCCTGCGAGGGGTGAGCTGGGTCCGATACAATGAAGGGAGAGGTGCCCATGGGTGAGGCCGCGCGCAAGATCGAGCTGAGCTACCAGGACTACCTGGCGCTGGAGAAGGAGACTGATCTACGCCATGAATTCCTGCATGGCGTGGCATGGGCGATGGCGGGGGGGACCGTCGAGCACTCGGCGCTCAAGTCAAACCTGATGATGGCCGTTGGCGCCGCGCTCCGCGGCCACCCATGCCGCCCCTACGATTCTGATCTCAAGATTCACATTGAAGACACGGGCCTGTTCACCTACCCGGACCTGACGGTGATCTGCGGCAAGGTGCTCCGATCCTCCCAGGACGCCAACGCGCTGACCAACCCCTCGCTCCTGGTCGAGGTGCTCTCCCCCTCGACCGAGAGCTGGGATCGCGGCGCCAAATTCGCGCACTACCGCCGCGTTCCCACGCTGAGCTACTACCTGCTGGTCAGCCTCGAGCCTCGCCGGGTCGAGCTCTACGCCCGCCAGCCCGACGGGCGTTGGATGTTGAGCGAGCACGGCCCTGGCGAGCAGATCGAGCTGCCCTCCCTCGAGATCTCCATCTCCGTGGATGAGATCTACGCCGATCTTCCCGAGGCCCCCGCCGCTTGACGTCAGGCCCGGACCGGGTGATATCCCGCGTGTGAAGCACTGGATCCTCCTCCTCATCCTCGCCTGCCGACGCGAAGAGTCGGTGCGCCAGGGCAGGCCCGGTGGCGACGATCCCGATGGGGACGCGCTCGGCGAGGGTGAGGGGGAAGGTGAGGGCGAGGGCGAGGGCGAGCTCACCGACGGCCCCTGCCCGGCGGACATGGTGGACGTGGACGAGCGCTTCTGCATGGACGCCTACGAGGGCGCGCTGGAGGAGCAGGGAGACGACGGCGACTGGTCAGCGGCCTCTCCCTACGACACCATCGAGGACCGCGTCGTCCGGGCCGTGCCCGCGAACGGCCTCGTGCCCCAGGGCTACATCTCCGAGGAGGAGGCCGCGGACGCCTGCGCGCGGTCGGGCAAGCGCCTGTGTACGTCCGAAGAGTGGCTGCTGGGTTGCCAGGGCCCCGAGGGCTGGACCTGGCCCTACGGCGACAGCTACGACGCCGACGCCTGCAACGACACCTACGAAGGCAGCCACCCTGTCGTCGACTACTTCGGCACCTCCGAAGGCATCTGGGACGGGGAGCACATGAACGACCCCGGCATCAACCAGCAGGCGAACACGGTGGAGGCCGGCGGGGCCAACCCGGGCTGTATCAGCGCCTGGGGGGCCTACGACATGCACGGCAACCTGCACGAGTGGGTGGACGACGCGGACGGGACCTTCCGCGGCGGCTTCTACGCCGACGCCGAGATCAACGGCCCCGGCTGCACCTACCGCACCACCGCCCACACCGTGACCTACCACGACTACTCGACGGGCTTCCGCTGCTGCGCGGACCGGGAGGGCTGATGTTACTAGTCCTGTTAGTAACATGGGGCTGCCACTGCCGTCGAGAGGTGGAGGAGACCGGCTCCCCGCTCCCCGAGGCCTACAACCCCCCCGACATCCCGGGGCCCTGGTTCGCGGGCTTCGACCTGCTGGAGCTGACGGGCCCGGACGGCGAGGGGCTGGAGGTCTGGCTGTGGTCTCCCGCGGTCGAGCCCGGCGCGCAGCCGGCCGACTACGCGCCGCTGGGCGAGGGCGAGGCCACCACCGACGCGGTCCCCGACTGCGCCGAGCCCCGCCCGGTCGCCGTGATGAGCCACGCCTCGGGCGGTCTCCCCGGCCAGAGCTGGTTCCTGGCCGAGCGCCTCGCGACCCACGGCTGGGTGGTCGCCGCGCCCGCCCACCCCGGATCCACCCGGGACGACCTCGATCTCACCGAGCTCGTCTCGGGCATTCTGCGCCGTCCGGGCGAGCTGTCCGCCACCTTCGACGGGCTCGCCGCCCTCTCGGCGACCGAGGGGGATCCGCTCTTCGGCTGCGTGGATCCAGCCGCGGGCTACGCCGCGGTCGGGCACGATCTGGGCGGCAGCACGGCGCTGCTGGCCGCGGGGGCCACGATCCGCGGCGTCGCCCTCTCGCCGCTCTGCGACAAGGGCGACAGCGTCGCCTGTGGGCTCATCGACGAGGGGCTCGGTGGGGACCTGGAGGGCGAGCTCTCCCTGGCCGACGCCAGGGTCTTCGCGGTCTTCGCCCTCGCCCCCACCGATCTGGCCCTGGACGCGGGCGGGCTCGACGACGTCTCCGCCCCGGTCGGGATCCTGGGCGCCAGCCTGGACGCCAGCGTCTCCTGGGACGAGGTGCTGGCCCCCACCTTCGACGCGCTCCCGGTGAGCCCGAAGGGCCTGGGCGGGATCGAGGGCGCCGGCCACCTCAGCCTCACCGCGCTGTGCCCGGTCTATGTGGGCTGGCCCGAGTGCGAGGAGGGCAGCGGCTACCTCACGCCGGAGCAGACCTGGGCGGCGATCAACGTCACGGCCGTCCCCGTGCTGGAGGTCCTCCGCGGCGAGGACCGCGCCGGCAACTACCTGCCGCCCGAGCGCGAGGACGTGAGCTGGGGCTGGGAGTAGGGGTCAGCCGGGCGCACCCTGGGCCCGAGGTGCCCACGATGCCCCTACAACTCCCACAGGAGTCCCGCGCCCACGCGCCCGACCCCCGGGCTACCCCTGCCGGGTCAACCCTGGGAGGAATCATGCACGATCTCGACCTGCCCGCGCTCTCCTATGACGAGGCGCTCACGGTGCTGGGCGCCGAGCGCCACAACCTCACGCGGGAGACGCGCCGGCTGGAGCAGGGCGCGCGCCGGATCGAGGAGGAGATCGGCCACTTCCTGGAGTGCGAGCCCGCGCTGCGCGACCCCGTGCCGCTGCTCGTCCTCCTCGGTCAGGTCCAGGCGGCGCTGGTGAGCGTACACGGCGCCTGGGAGGGGCTCTGCGAGGGCGTCGCCTCGCTGAACATCACCGTGGACGGCCACCTGGAGCCCGGCCCGGAGCGCCGGGAGCTGCGCTGGGAGCGGCTCACCCAGCAGATCTGAGGCTCAGGGCGCGTCCGCCAGCAGGGCCCCGTCCTGAAGTGCGCGGAGCAGCGCGTCGTCGGTCAAGGATGTGGCGTCCTCAGGCAGGGCGAGGTCCAGGAGCAGGCGGCGGGGGGCGGCGCCCTCGGGCTCGACCAGCGGGAGCTCCAGGGTCTCCAGCAAGAGGCTCCGCGCGCCCTCGGGCGTGTGGATCGTGACCGGGCCGTCGATCTCCAGGATCACGGCCGCCCAGTCGCCGGCGGGCACCCACAGGCCCTCGGCCAGGGCGCGCGGGTGGGGCAGCGGCAGCGGGACGGCGCGCCCGTGGCGGGGGACCAGCTTCAGGCCCTTGACCACCCCTTGAATCTCCAGGGAGGAGCGGATGGACGGGGTGGGGCGGTCCACGAGGCCGGGGTCGCCGAGGTGTACCCCCCCCGCCCACGCGCGGCCCAGCAGCGAGGTGAGGAGGAGGACGGGGAGCGGTTGCGTGACGCGGCCCATGAGCGGATCTCCTGGTAGCTGGCGGAGTCAGCGTCGCAGCGGGCCCCGGCTGGGGAGCGCGAACAGCGGGACACAGTGTGCGGCGTTCAGGAGCACGCGATCGGGCGCGCCCCGCTCGTCGGAACCTTGGAGCGCGGCGAGGATCTCGTCATTGAAGGCCCTCATGATCTCCTGGAGACGCCCCCAGAGCGCGCCGGGGAGGGCCAGCAGCCAGGCCGAGTAGCCGTGGGCCTCCGAGAGCATGTCCAGCTCGGCCTCGAAGAGGCGGAGCACGCGCTGGTGTTGAAGGTGAAAAGCGGCGTTCGCGAGGCTCTCGTGCTCCAGGTGGCATGCGCTCGGGGCGTCGGGTGTGCGCTGACCCTCGGCGTTCAGCAGGCCCAGGCTGCGCAGCGTGACCAGCGCCTCCTCCGCCTCTTCCTGGCTCATGCGCCCGTAGACCGCGCGCGACACCCAGCTCGGGGCGGCGCGGAACATCGGCAGGAAGCTGAGGGCGTAGGTGGCGCTGACCTGCCAGCTCGAGAGCATGCTGGCGGTCTCGGCCTCCGGCAGGAAGACCCCATGCTGGGCGGCGATCCCGCGCAAGGTACGCATCACCCCCAGGCGCTCGGCGTGGCTCAGCGGCTCGCCCAGGCGGGCCACCCCGTCCAGCCAGGCGACCGCGTCGGCGTCTCCGCTGAGCGAGAGCATCTCTGCGACCAAAGACACATGGGGGCGTTGGAATCGTTTGCGCCCGTAGATGAGATCGTTGATATAGGCGGCGTTCACGGTCCTGACCCGCTTAGCCAGGTGTTCGGCGGAGCGGAGCTCTCGTGGGCGGCCTGCCCTCCAGGCGGACAAGATCTCCGGCAGCGAGAGCTTTCCGTAGAGGAATGCGGGCGATGGCTGCGCGACCTTGGGCATTTCAGGGGAATTCTTAGCGGCCTCCACCCGGCTCTGCAAGGCCGGCGCGCACGATTCACCGTCCCACAGACGCCTCGAGCTCCGCCAGGTCTCGGAGAGGGTCAGGTGGGGCGTCGTGATGAGGTGCAGCCGATCCGCCGGGACGTGGGCGCCGCGCTCGGCCAGGGCCTTCAGGCGCTGCTTCAGCCGCCGCCGGGCGGCGTCGATCTCCCGGGCCGCCGCCTCGTCCGCCGACCACACCCAGACGTCGATCGCCCGCTCCTCGCGCCGGGTGTGCAGGAGCGCCCTGCCCACGAGGCCGAAGACCCCCGACCAGCTCCGCGCCGCGTCCATGGACTCCGCCGGGTCCTGCAGCTCCGTGAGCCCCGGCCCCAGGCGTCGGATCGCGGCCGGGATCTCCCGGGCGGCGCTCAGATCCGCCTCCGAGACGGGCACGATCGCGCCGCGGGCCATCCGGTCGGGCGGGGGCGCCTCCTCGCCCAGGGTCTCCACCGCGGCGGCCAGCAGCGCCCGAGCGCTCTCCTCGCGCAGGGGCCGACCGAGCTTCGCTCCGATGTCCTTCAGGGGCTTCCCGTGCTTCGTCTGGTGCGCCGCCCAGACGGCCAGGCGCGCCGCGGGCAGCTCCGCGTGGCCGGCGACGTGCTTCTCCAGGATCCGGCGCAGATAGTCGGCGTCGCTGTCGCTCAGGTCCAGCGCGCTCCGCAGGCCCGGGAGCGCGGCGAGGGTCAGCTCGCGCCGCCCCTTCAGCAGGTTGCGGACGTGCGCCGGGGTCACCTCCAGCCCGCGCGCCAGCCGCCGCACCAGCGCCGGTCGCTCAGCCGGCGGGCAGGAGTCGTGGACGGCGTTCAGGTACAGGACCGGATCGTCGAAGTCCAGGATGGGGGGAAGGTCCATAGAGAGGGCGCGCGCTCCGCGGGGTGTGCGGCGAGCCTACCATGGCTTCCCCTGCGGGCTATGGGAGGAGAGGGTACAAGCCCAGGTGGAGCTCGTCGCGCTCTCGGCCGAGGCGCTGAGGCCGGCACCAGCGCCAGCTCCAGCACGTCCGGTGGCGCCCAGGAGCGCGGGGGGAGAGGACGCGCGAAGGGGCTTGACACACTGTGACTATTTTTTTTTTCGATCAAATCCATATTCAGCATGACTTCCAGGTCTCTCCACGACCTGTCATGCTGATCTCGAGCCCTGGGGCATGTCGCCCCGGAGCTCCTCACCCGCCCTTTTTCGCGAGGTGCCCTTTGCGCCAGTCGAGCAGCTTCTCCAAGGTCCGCGTGCTGAGCTTCATCCAGAAGATGCAGCTCCAGACGGACGGCACGACCACCCCGAGCTACATCGACATCGAGCTCCCCGAGGCCCTGGAGTTCGGGCCCTGGCTTGAATCGGTTCAAGTTCAAACTTCCACAGAGAACAGGACGGCCCAATTCACCTGGCGCGTCGTCTTCTGGTGGAGCCTCGACGGTCGGCGCTGGAACGGGCCCGTGGACCTCTTCAGCGCGGTGTCCGCGAACCAGGACGTGATCCAGACGGCCTACTCCACCTCGACCAGCTTCGGGCTGTACATGCGCTACGGGCTCGCGGTGGCCAACGCCAGCGGCACCAACATCGAGCGGGCCGTGTGCTCGGCCACGCTGGTCTTCACCTTCAAGAGCTGAGGGAGGTCGCCATGTCGATGATGGTCTGGAAGATCCTGGACAAGGTCACGTTGACCCGCGACAGCGCCGCCGATCTGTCGGGGGCCCTGGACCTTGGGGGCTACACGGAGCTGCACGTTGTGTTCACCGTCCACAGCGCCTCCGATGGCGAGTCGCCGAAGGTCTGCTTGCGGCATGCGTTGGTCAACGAAGAGGGCTGCTACCTCGACTTCGCCAGCGCCTGCGAGGTCTCGCTGACAGCGGCGGGCGTGAGCTGGATCCCCGTCTCGACGTTCACCCGCTACGTGTGCTGGTTCCTCTCCGGCACGCTGTCCGGGGAGGCGGTGGTGAGCCTGGATGTGATCGCCAAGGGTTGAAGCGTTAGGAGGCGGAGATGAAGCGCCAGAGCCCGTTCCCGTCCATGGCCACCGTGATCGCGGAGATGCGGGCCCGCGAGGCTGGGGTGAACCGCTGCTGCGGCGCGTCGGGCAACCACGATGTGCCCGACGCGATCCTGGCCTCGAAGCGCTGGCCCGCTGCGTCCGCGCCGCGCAAGGGGGGCTCGCCGCCGCCGGTGTTCGAGTCCACCGCGCCTGCACTCTGCGCCTGCGCGGACGAGGTCACGCCGCCGCCGGAGCGGAGGCCACGTCGTGGTGTCCGAACGCTCCCCCGATCCTGGCTGGTGGCTCAGGGGATCCTGGACGAGACCCCGGAGCAGGACGCTCCCGAGGAACTCCGCCTGGACGACGAGAGCTGGTACGCCCTGCAGGCCGCGCTGGCCGGTCCCGCGAGGTGGAAGAGGGGAAGGTCCCGCGTCCGAGCGGCGCGTGAGGAGGTGTGGCCCACGCAGCCTGAGCAGACCTCCGGGCCCTTCCGGCTTCAGCCCGGGAGCGGATCGTTGGTTGGGCAACAAGGGGGGACCTTGCCCTGCGCCTGTCTGCAGCAGGTGGTCGCGGGGAGCCGATACGTGGACGCGCGGGATGGCGATGACGCAAACCCGGGCACGTTGGTCGCCCTGGGTGGGAAGCTGGAGGTGCGGCCATGGAAGACCCTGCGCCGCGTAGAGTACTGGCTGAACGAGGAGGTCTATGGTGGCGCCGAACCCGCGTGGACCTGCGTGGTCGGCGCGCAGGTCTTCTTCCGACGCGGGCGGACCTGGAATGGGTTGGAGGAGCGCGTGTCCACGTCGAGCTCCCTGACCTATATCGACTGGGCGAGCCCCCCGACCAACGCTTATGGTGACCAGGCCATCCTCACGATCCGCGAGCTGAAGGCCACGGAGGTGCGCCCGCTCGTCCTCTCGAGCTACGGAGGCGGGGAGAGTGATCAGCCTGGTCCATCGACGGGGAGCGCGCCGCTGATCCAGGGCTCGGCCACCACGGGCCACGAGCCCCAGTATGGGGACACCCGGCTGGGCATCGCGTTCTACGACTGCTGTCACGTCTACGTTCATGGGCTCCGGATCGCCGGATTCGGCGAGGCGCTGAGCGCACGGCTCGGGTCGCGGGATCATCTGTATGAGAGCCTGAGCGTCTTCGACAACGCCCGGATCGGGATCGGGTTTGGGGTGACCGAGGAGAACGTGGAGGCGGTGTACGCCGAGTCCATCCTGGACAAAGACTACACCGCCGCGTTGGCCTGGATCGTGGACACCCGTCGCTACCCTGTAGAGATCGCCGTGATCGACAGCTTGTTGTGGTCCAACGGCTACGACACGGGTGGATCCGACGTCGCGATCGGTCACCTTGCGACGAACTGCACCATCCGCGGGAGCCGGATGTGGGGGGACGACGTCCGTGGCGTGGACGGGATCGTCTCGCAGGGAGGGTCTTCGGGTCACCTGATCGCGGACAATCGGATCTGGTCACACTCCAAGCAATGCAGGAGCAACTACACGGATCCAACGTCCGGCTTGCAGTCCTTGGACTCCACGTTCGCGCGGAGCGCCGACTGTGGGGGGGCAGCGAGCACCTGGGTCCTGTACCATCGGTGTCCAGCCGACCTCCCCTGGACGACCTCCAGCGTCTGCACGGCGACGGCGTACGGGTATCAGGATCGGTACGAGGGTGGGAGCTTGCCTGCAGGTGGGGGGCAGGAGGGCTTCGCGGAGGACGGGATCGATCTGAAGGGCGTCCGGCCGCGGACCCCGCTGTCGGAAGAGACCACGGTGGTCAGCGGCAACGTGATCTGGGGCCACGGGCACTTCGCAGGGATCACCATCAACGATGGGTCACAGGACATCCATGTGTACCGGAATCGGATCTTCCAGAACGCGACAGGCGTGTTGATCACGAACTCGAAGAACAGTGCCTGGTACAACACGACCACGACACCGATAGAGCGCACGGGTCAGGTCTTCGTGTATCGCAACCTGATCTACATGAACGAGGGCCGGGGGATTCAGGTGGAGGTGGAGGACACATCGTACCCGCTGGGGCGTGTGTACATCGTCAACAACACGGTGGCGCACAATCTGTTGACGGGAGTGAATGTGGTGAACAACGGGGGTGTCGATGCCTTGCGGCAACTGTCGCTGTTGAACAACCTGATCGCGAGGAACGGGATCTCGGGAGGGGGGGATGCTGAGCAGGCACAGGTGGCCTGGCAAGAGAATATTCCAGCACTTCCGCATCGCAAGTCCATCTGGTACCACAGGTCTGACTACAACTGCTATTTAGGGTGGTCGTCCATTGGCAAGGAAGTGTTCTGGAAGGCAGGAGGTGGATTGAAGCCATTCGCCGACGTTCAGGCGGACTGGGGTGTCGAAGCGCACGGACTGGCGGCAGCCGTCCTCGCGGATCTGGATCTTGCGGCGGAGTCTGTCGGAGGCACGCTCAGTGTGATGGAGACCATGCCATATGGTACTGAAGGCGATAATCTCTTCAACACAGTGACTACCTCTGCCCCCGATGTCCTCGAGGCCCTCGACTACGACATCGGCGCCGGTTCGGTCTGCCGCGAGCTCGGTACAGACGACTCAGGAGTTGACCTGGTTGACCTGGGCATCGACCTGGCGATGTTCGACGACTTCAACGGAGACTACGTAGTTGCCGCACCGGACATCGGCGCCTTCGAATTTTTCCCCGGCTCGTCGAAGGACGATGTCCCGATCGTCATCACCCCACCGATCATGGCGAGGACGGGACCATGAGGCTGCTCCTGCTGCTGCTCGGCGCCTGCGTTCCGGAGAAGGGCGCCCCCAGAACGGACACAGATGGCACCTCATCGGAACCCCGGCCGGAGAGTGAGTCGGGCGAATCCGGAGACACAGCCGACTGCGATCCCTGCATCGAGCAGGTCTGGTATGCAGACGAGGACGGGGACGGCTTTGGAGACCCTGCGGTCAGCACGGTGGCCTGTGAGGCGGATCCCAGTCAGGTGGAGGACGACTCTGACTGCGACGACACCAACGCGGAGAGGTACCCTGGCGCGCCCGAGATCTGCATGGATGGGGTCTACAATGACTGTCTGGACGTAGACGGAAGCGAGGCCAACGCGGTCTGCTCGTCAGAGAGTCCACTCGACATTCGGACCTCCGATGCGAAGCTGCTCGGGGTAGAGAAAGAGGACTACGTCGGGAGAGGAGTGGCTGCGGCGGGTGACTTGAACGGAGATGGTCGGGAAGACCTGCTCGTCTCATCGTTGCAGGTGGTTCAGACGGCGATCAATGGCACGGTTTACGTTGTATTTGGTGCTATCTCAGGGTCTCGCTCACTTGCTGAGGCCGACGCATCGCTCTACGTTTACGATCTCGGGAGTCGATTCTACCGACCAGCGCATGCAGCCATCGGCGACCAGAATGAAGATGGTTATCCTGAGCTTATGGTCGGTGCCCCACGAGAGGACCTGGATGGGGATTACGACGTTGGTGTAGCCTATCTTCTAAACGGACCTGTCGTCGGTGAGCTCTCGACCGACGACGCAGATGCTTGGGTTGTGGGGTTGGATGGGATCGAAGAGTTTGGCGCTACCGTGGAAGCTCCGGGTGACGTCGATGGAGACGGCCAGGAGGATCTGCTCATCGGGGGGCCAGCGATAGACACAGACAATGAGAGCGACCTGGGTGCGTGTGTGGGGACCGACGCGGACGAGGAGAGCGGGGACACCCACGGAGGGGTCGTGCTCTTTCTTAGGCCGCTCTCCGGCGAATACAAGCGGACGGACGCTGATGTTCAGTTGTTCGGCGAGGACGCTGGCGATAACGCTGGATCGACCCTGGCGCACGTCGGCGATCTGGACGGCGACGGGCTGGCCGATCTGTTTGTCGGGGCCTATGGCCAGTGTTACACGGGCAGTGGTGCTGGAGCGGCCTATGTCCTGACCAGCCCGGAGCCGGGGACGCTGAACCTGGCGGACGCAGATCTGAAACTGCCCGGGGAGTGGGGTGGAGATCGTGCAGGGTACAGCCTGAGCGGCGCGGGGGACGTGAACGGAGACGGGACACCGGATCTGCTGATAGGCTCTCCTAACTGGCCTGCCGGCGAGCTTTGGGGCCGCGCGTATCTTCACCTGGGCTACGCCCCCGGACTTCGCGGCATCGCCGATGGGGAGGCGAATATCTTCGGGGCAGAGGGGGAGAATCTGAATCTTGGCCGAACGCTGGCCGGAGTTGGAGATGTTGACGCGGATGGGTTCGACGATTTCGTCATCGGGGATCCGTACAACAGCGAGAACGGCCATGCCTACGGAGAGGAGGGGTATGTCCGGGGGGCTGTCTATCTGATCTATGGGCCCATGAGTGGCAGTCTTCAGCCTTCTGACGCCGACAAGATGATTGTCGGATCGGAGACGGGGATGGCCGTTGGCTACTCGATCTCCGCCGCAGGAGACATGGACAAGGACGGCCTTGCCGACATCCTGATCGGCGCTCCCGGCGACTGTGAGGCCGCAGATGGCGCCGGCGCCGCCCACCTCCTCCTCGGCAGCGGCCCCATCCTCACCGGGACCGTCACCCCCTGATCCACGACCGCCCGAGCTCATCGCCTGTTGAGACGGACCTCAGAGTCTGCCACGGCGGAGCCGCCAGGCCCCAGGCGCTCACCCCGGCCCCAGCTCCAACACCAGCACGTCCGGCGGCGCCCAGGAGCGCATGGGGACCTCGATCCCCCCGAGCCCCCGCGACACGTAGAGCGTGAGGTCTCCGAGCTCGTGGCGCCCGAAGGGGTGGCGGCGGCTGGTGGGGCCGGGGACGACGAGGGGGCGCGGGCCGGGCAGCGCGAGCTGGCCGCCGTGGGTGTGACCGCAGAGCAGCACGGAGATGCCCCGGCCCTCCAGGGCATGCAGGCCCTCGGGCGCATGCGCGACCGCCAGCCGTATCCGCGCGTCCGGGGCACAGGCCAGCGCGAGCTCCGCGTCCGGCCGCCCCGTCCAGGGCTCGTCCAGCCCGAGGATCGCGACGTCCTCGTGGGGGTCGGGCAGGTGGACCGCCCCGTTGATCAGCACGCGCGCCCCGGCCTCCTCCAGCGCGGCCTCCAGGAGCTCGTGCCGCGTCCAGAGGTCATGGTTGCCCAGCACGGCCACCTTCAGGCGCGCCGGGACCGAGGCCACCAGCCGCCGCAGGGTCTCGGCCCGCGCCGGGGTGGCGTCCAGGAACACGTAATCTCCGCCCAGCACCAGCAGATCCGGGCGAGCCTCGGCCAGCAGGGCGAAGGCGCGCTCCAGCAGGGCGGGCGGGGTCGTGGGGCCGATGTGCAGGTCGGAGGCGAAGGCGAGCCTCAGCGGCGCGCGCAGGCCGTGCACCGCCAGGGCCTCCCGCCAGACCCGCACCTCGCTGCGGCCGGGCAGGCTCCCCCACAGCGCCCCCGGCCAGCCGCCCACGTAGGCGAGGCGCAGCGTGGACTCGACCAGCCCGCGCAGCGGGGAGTAGTGGAGGCCGCGGCCCTGAGCGCGAAGGGAGATCATCGGAGGAGTCTGTCATCGGGTACCGGCCGGGGCCCGTCAATCCTCGTCATGATCCGATCTTGGACGCACCAGACGCGCGGCTATTCACCCGGGCGCCAGCCCTCGACGACGAAGACCTCCACCCGGCCCTCGACGCCGCCGAGCTGAGCGGTCCCGGCCACGGTGGCCACGTCGAGGCGGTGCTGGAAGCCCAGGCGCCCGAGCTCGCGCAGGCAGTCGTCCAGGTAGGGGCGGCCGGGGTCGGCCAGCAGCACGCGCCCGCCCGGGGCGCAGCGGCGGGCCAGGGTCCGGGCGACGGGGAGGGCGTGGCTCGGGTCGTAGAGCAGATCGCTGGCCAGCACGAGATCGTAGCGGGCCTCCTGGAGCTCGGGCTCGCGCCAGTCGCGGGAGACGTAGTCCACGACCACCTCGTTCAGCCGCTGGTTCACCTCGAGGAAGCGGGGGACCTCCGGGTGGAAGTCGGTGGCCGTGACCGCGGCCCCCAGGCGCGCCGCCACCAGCGCGGGCAGGGCGAGCCCGCAGCCGATCTCCAGCGCCGTGGCGCCGCACAGGCGCTCGCCCCGCGCGACCAGGGCCAGGCACAGCGCGCGCGCCGCCGGCCAGACCACCCCGAAGTAGGGGCAGAGATCGAAGCTCCGCGGGTCGCGGGTCAGCCCCCGCCGCTCCAGCTCGGCGCAGAGCTGGTCCATGGCCTCGTCCAGGCTGGGGATGACCTCGAGGTCGAGGGTGAGCGGACCCAGGCGCTCCTGGGTGCGCACGCGGCGGAATTCGAGCATCCTCCCTCGTAGTCGCTCGGGTCGGGGAGCGCCACGCGGCCAGGGGCCGGTGGCCTCGGTCGGGGGGCGCGATACGGAGCCTGTATGAGCCACGATCCCGCCCGCCGCCTCCGCGTCGCACTGGAGCTCCACGATCTCGGCGTCTCCATGATGGCTCAACGGCTCCGTCGGGAGGACCCTGGCGCGGACGAGGCGGAGATTCGGGAGCGCGTGACGCGCTGGCTCCACACCCGGCCCGGCGCGGAGCTGGGCGACGGCGTGGGTCGCCCGGTCCCGTGGCCGAGGTCTCGCGCTTGAGCGGAGTGGTCGAGGCGCTGCGCCGCGTCGTGTCGGATCTGGCCGAGGTCAATGGGCGCGCGGCGTTGGTCGGTGGGCTCGCGGTGAGCGCGCGTGCCGAGCCGAGATTCACGCGTGATCTCGACCTCGCGGTGGCGGTGTCGGACGATCAGGAGGCGGAGCGCCTGGTCTTCACCCTGCAGGGGCGGGGGTATCGTGTTCAGGCGGTCCTGGAGCATGAGGGGACGGGCAGGCTGGCGACCGTGCGCCTGATCCCACCGCTGGCGACCCTCGATGAGGTGCTGGTCGACCTGCTGTTCGCGACGACGGGGGTTGAGGACGAGATTGTGGCGCGATCCAGCCCCTTGGAGGTGATCCCCGGACTGGTGCTCCCCGTCGCGAGTGTCGGACATCTCCTCGCGATGAAGGTGCTCTCTCACGATCCCCTACGTCGTCCGCGAGACGCAGAGGATCTCCTCGCGCTTCTCGGTGTCGCCAGCGGGCAAGACCTCGTAGAGGCCGAGCGTGCGTTGTCCCTCATCGCGGCCCGAGGCTTTGATCGGGGAAAGGACCTGATGAACGAATTCGAGGCTTTTCGGACCCGTGCGGGAGAGCTGGCGATCGAGGTCTGTTAGCCTGGGAGCGCCACGCGGCCAGGGGCTGGTGGCCTCGGTCACGACCCTCACGCGGCGGGCTGACCGAGGCCCCGGAGCGGAGGGGCCAGCCGCTCCTGGAGGTGATCGATGAAGCTCCGCACCGTCGGCGAGAGGTGCCGCGTGCTCGGGTAGACGACGTGGATCGGCGTCGCCGGCGGGCTCCAGTCGGGGAGCACCCGCTCGAGGTGGCCCGCGCGGAGCGCCTCTTCGCAGAGGAAGGCGGGCACGACGGCGACGCCCAGACCGTCCCGCAGCGCGGCCTGCAGGACGTCCATGTCGGTGACCAGCAGCCGGGGGGTCACGGCGATCTCCTCGGTGCTCCCCTCGCGCGTGAGCGTGATGGTGGCGCTGCTCCCGAAGAGGAGGCATTCCTGCGACCGCAGGTCGGCGGGTGCGCTGGGGTGGCCTCGCCGCTGCAGGTAGGCCGGCGTCGCGACCACGAGCCAGGCGATGGCCCCGAGCGTCTTCGCGATGAGCGACGAGTCCTCCAGCCGGCCGGTGCGGATCCCGACGTCGAAGCGCTCCTCGATGAGATCGACCACCCGCGCGTTGGCGGACAGCTCGAGCCGAACCTCCGGGCAGCGCCGCAGGTACTCGCTGATGATCGGCGCGAGGAGCGTGAGATTGAGGGGGGCGGTGACGCGGAGCAGGCCGCGCGGCGTCTCCTGTTGGCGCTGCACGGCGCGCTCGGCGTCCTCGACCTCCATGACGACGCGGACGCCATGGTCGTAGTAGATGCGGCCGATGTCGGTGAGGCTGAGCCTGCGTGTCGTGCGCTGGAGCAGGCGGGCCTGAAGCCGCGCCTCGAGCTCGATGAGCTTCCGGCTCACCGTGGACTTCGGCATGCCGAGCTGCTCGGCCGCGCCGCGGATGCTGCCCGCCTGCACGACGCGCACGAAGACCAGGAGCTCGTTGAGGTCCATGCCGCGATTGTCCCATACACGGGACGGTCTCGCCAGCGGGGCGGCCTGGACCCCGCCGACGGGACGACTAGATTGAGCTCTGAATCGGCCAGGAGAGGAAGGGACACCATGAACACGACGATCGCCCCCACCCCCACGAGCCCGGCGCCCGCCACGGCGCGCCCGCGCGCCATCGTCCACCGGACGCACGGCCACCGCGGCGGGCCCATCACGCGCCTCATGAGCCCAGGGGATCTCGGCAGGCTCGTCAAGCCCTTCGTGTTCCTGGACCTGTTCGAGGCCGCGGTCGCCGACGCGCCCTCGATGGAGACCGGGTGGCACCCGCACTCGGGCATCGCCACGGTGACCGTCGTGCTCGACGGCGCCACCCGCTACGCGGAGACCACCGGCAACACGGGCGTCCTGCCGGCGGGCGGCGTGGAGTGGATGCGCGCGGGCGCCGGCGTCTGGCACACGGGGGCCCCGGAGCCCGGCCCGGTGCGCGGCTTCCAGCTCTGGGTCGCGCTGCCGGCCGAGCTGGAGAGCGCGCCCAGCGAGAGCCACTACGTGCTCCCCGAGCAGGTCCCCGCCGAGGGGCCGGCGCGCGTGGTCCTCGGGACCTACGGGGCGGCGGTGAGCCCCATCGCGTCGCCTCCCATGACCTACCTCTCGGTGAGCCTGCGCGACGGCGAGGGCTGGACCTTCGAGCCCCCCGCCGGTCACGACGTGGCCTGGGTCGCGCTGATGAACGGCGCGCTGCGCACCGAATCGCGCCTCACCCGCGGGGAGCTGGCCATCTTCGAGCGAGGGTCCACGCCCATCCCCTTCGTCGCCGAGGGAGACACGCGCTTCGTCCTCGGCTCCGCCGCGCAGCGCGGCCACGAGCTCGTGCTCGGGAGCTACTCGGTCCACACGAGCCGCGCGGCGCTGGAGCGCGGCGAGGCGGAGATCCGCCGCATCGGCCGCGAGCTGCGCGCCCAGGGCAAGCAGAGCTACGCGCTGCGGGTGTACGGCTGAGCGCCCGCGCTCAGCAGCCGGAGGAGTCGCAGGAGAAGGTCTCGTCGTCGCCGAGATCGCTGTCCGTGGACACGGTGCCCATCTGGATGTCGGAGGGGGAGTTGTCCTCGGAGCCGTCCCAGTCGCAGCCGGTGGACACGACCGACGGGAAGCCCGCCATGTTGGCGTAGATGGCGCCGCCGCCGCTGCTGGCGGTGTTGCCCCAGATCCCGCCGCTGCTCGTGCTGGTGCACACCACCTTGCCGCTCTGCTCCAGGTAGATGGCCCCGCCGTACTCGCCGCTGCTGTTGTCGGAGACGACGGTGTCGTGCAGCGCGAGCTCGCTGTCGAAGAGCACGAAGGCCCCGCCGCGCTTGGACGCGGTGTTGCCGCTGATGTCGGAGTCCTCGAAGTACAGCGTGGACGCCTCGGCCCGCACCGCGCCGCCGTAGGCCGCCGACGCGCCCGTGATGCTCACGCCGGAGGCGACCAGCGCGGCCTGGTTGAGCCGGATGGAGCCGCCCTTCCCGCCGCGCGGAAGCGTGGGCACGTGCCCCTCGAGGAGATCCACGTCGGTCAGCGTGAGCGTCCCGCCGCTCATCCCGAGGTTCGCGCCGTTGCTGGCGAGGCCGAGCTGGATGACGCTGTCCTCGATGTCGGCGTCTCCGCCCTTGACGTAGAGGTTGCCGCCCACGCCGTAGTAGCTGTCCTGGCCGCTCTCCAGCGTGAGGCCAGAGATGGTGATGTCGGCGGAGCTGAAGATGAGCTGCCGCTGAAGATCGCCGCTCAAGATCGTCTCATCGGCGCCCTCGGCCCCCACCAGGCTCACGGCCGAGGTCGAGAACGTCAGCGCCACGTAGTAGGTGCCCGGGCAGAAGGTGAAGGTCCCACCGCCGGTGTGGGTGATCCGGGCCACGGCGTCGATGGTGCCCGCGGTCCAGGTGTCGCTGACGTCCTCGACCTCGCCGTCGGTGTCCTCCCAGTACACCGCGCGCTCGCCGTCGGCGCAGCTCACGCTGGCCGCGCCGCTCGCCCCGCGGGCGTTGGCCGGGTCCAGGCTCAGGCCGTGGCCCGCAGGCTCGGCGCAACCGACGGTGAGCAGGCCGACGGAGACCAGGGAGAGGATCGAGCAGAGGGGCGCGGGGCGGGTCATGGGGTCTCCTGTGCGCTCGACGAGCGCCACGCCCATGAGGTAGCCACCGGAACCCCGCCGCGTCCTGCCCGGGTTAGCGGCTGTTATCGGGCCCTTGGAGGGCCAGCGCCAGCCCCTCCGCCAGCAGCGCCGCCCCCAGCCCCCAGCGCCGCCCCACCGCCGCCAGCGCCCCGGCCATCCAGAGCCCCTGCACAGGGCTCAGCGGCCACAGCGCGAGCACGCAACTCAGCGTCGAGAGCGCCCACCCCGCCCGGATGGGCAGCGCGCCGCGGAAGAGCAGCCCCGCCCCCAGCACCCAGAGCAGCAGCGGCCCCGGCCCGGCCTCCGTGGGGCTCTGGAGCAGGCGCGCTGCCAGCGGGTCGAGGTGCGCGAGGAGGCGATCATATTGGGAGTATTTTTTTTTTCGATCAAATCCATAGCCAGCATGACTTCCATGTCTCCCGCCGACCTGTCATGCTGATCACGAGCCCTGGGGCATGTCGCCCCGGGCCTCCTCACCCGCCCTTTTTCGCGAGGTGCCCCTTGCGCAATTCGAGCAGCTTCTCCAAAGTCCGCGTGCTCGGCTTCATCCAGAAGATGCAGCTCCAGACGGATGGGACGACCACCCCGAGCTACATCGACATCCAGCTCGCCAAGACGCGACCTTCGGCCGCGCCTTGGCGCTTTCTTGCTGGTCGATAGCTCACAGTCGGGCGATTCTGGGGGTTCGTGTATCGGTTGGGATGTCAACGCCCGACTGCTGTCGCTATCTCCCCGCCACCACGAGCGAAGCGCGTTCTTCTAACGCGCCCCGCTCGTGATGGCTCCCCGAGGCCCTCGAGTGGGGACCCTACCTTGATTCTCTCCAGGTGCAGACCTCGACTGAGAACAGAACAGCCCAGTTCACCTGGCGTGTCGTCTTCTGGTGGAGCATCGACGGGCGGCGCTGGAACGGCCCCGTGGACCTCTTCAGCGCGGTGTCCGCGAACCAGGACGTGATCCAGACGGCCTACTCCACCTCGACCAGCTTCGGGCTGTACATGCGCTACGGGCTCGCGGTGGCCAACGCCAGCGGCACCAACATCGAGCGGGCCGTGTGCTCGGCCACGCTGGTCTTCACCTTCAAGAGCTGAGGGAGGTCGCCATGTCCATGATGGTCTGGAAGATCCTGGATAAGGTCACGTTGACCCGCGACAGCGCCGCCGATCTGTCGGGGGCCTTGGATCTCGGGGGCTATACGGAGCTGCACGTCGTGTTCACGGTCCACAGCACCACCGACGGTGAGTCGCCGAAGGTCTGCTTGCGGCATGCGTTGGTCAACGAAGAGGGCTGCTACGTGGACTTTGCGAGCGCCTGCGAGGTCTCCTTGACGGCGGCGGGCGTGAGCTGGATCCCCGTCTCGACGTTCACCCGCTACGTGTGCTGGTTCCTCTCCGGCACGCTGTCCGGGGAGGCGGTGGTGAGCCTGGATGTGATCGCCAAGGGTTGAAGCGTTAGGAGGCGGAGATGAAGCGCCAGAGCCCGTTCCCGTCCATGGCCACCGTGATCGCGGAGATGCGGGCCCGCGAGGCGTCGGTGAACCGCTGCTGCGGCGCGTCGGGCAACCACGACGTGCCCGACGCGATCCTGGCCTCGAAGCGCTTGCCCGCTGCGTCCGCGCCGCGGAAGGGGGGCTCGCCGCCGCCGGTGTTCGAGTCCACCGCGTCTGCGCCCTGCGCCTGCGCGGACGAGGCCACGCCGCGGCCGGAGCGGAGGCCGCGGCGTGGTGTCCGAACGCTCCCCCGATCCTGGCTGGTGGCTCAGGGGATCCTGGGCGATGCCCCGGATCTGGACGCTCCCGAAGATCTCCGCCTGGACGACGAGAGCTGGTACGCCCTGCAGGCCGCGCTGGCCGGTCCCGCGAGGTGGAAGAAGGGACGTTCCCGCGAGCGGGCGGCGCGCGAGGAGGTGTGGCCCACCGCTTCCGATCCCCCTCCTGGGCCGCCGTGGCTTCAGCCTGGGAGCGCCTCGTTGGTGGAGCCACAAGGTGGGACCTTGCCCTGCGCCTGTCTGCAGCAGGTGCTCGCGGGGAGTCGCTTCGTCGACGCGCGAGACGGCGATGACGCAAACCCGGGCACGATGGTCGCCCTGGGTGGGAAGCTGGAGGTGCGTCCATGGAAGACCCTGCGGCGCGTGGAGTACTGGCTGAACGAGGAGGTCTATGGTGGCGCCGAACCCGCGTGGACCTGCGTGGTCGGCGCGCAGGTCTTCTTCCGACGCGGGCGGACCTGGAATGGGTTGGAGGAGCGCGTGTCCACGTCGAGCTCCCTGACCTATATCGACTGGGCGAGCCCCCCGACCAACGCTTATGGTGACCAGGCCATCCTCACGATCCGCGAGCTGAAGGCCACGGAGGTGCGCCCGCTCGTCCTCTCGAGCTACGGAGGCGGGGAGAGTGATCAGCCTGGTCCATCGACGGGGAGCGCGCCGCTGATCCAGGGCTCGGCCACCACGGGCCACGAGCCCCAGTATGGGGACACCCGGCTGGGCATCGCGTTCTACGACTGCTGTCACGTCTACGTTCATGGGCTCCGGATCGCCGGATTCGGCGAGGCGCTGAGCGCACGGCTCGGGTCGCGGGATCATCTGTATGAGAGCCTGAGCGTCTTCGACAACGCCCGGATCGGGATCGGGTTTGGGGTGACCGAGGAGAACGTGGAGGCGGTGTACGCCGAGTCCATCCTGGACAAAGACTACACCGCCGCGTTGGCCTGGATCGTGGACACCCGTCGCTACCCTGTAGAGATCGCCGTGATCGACAGCTTGTTGTGGTCCAACGGCTACGACACGGGTGGATCCGACGTCGCGATCGGTCACCTTGCGACGAACTGCACCATCCGCGGGAGCCGGATGTGGGGGGACGACGTCCGTGGCGTGGACGGGATCGTCTCGCAGGGAGGGTCTTCGGGTCACCTGATCGCGGACAATCGGATCTGGTCACACTCCAAGCAATGCAGGAGCAACTACACGGATCCAACGTCCGGCTTGCAGTCCTTGGACTCCACGTTCGCGCGGAGCGCCGACTGTGGGGGGGCAGCGAGCACCTGGGTCCTGTACCATCGGTGTCCAGCCGACCTCCCCTGGACGACCTCCAGCGTCTGCACGGCGACGGCGTACGGGTATCAGGATCGGTACGAGGGTGGGAGCTTGCCTGCAGGTGGGGGGCAGGAGGGCTTCGCGGAGGACGGGATCGATCTGAAGGGCGTCCGGCCGCGGACCCCGCTGTCGGAAGAGACCACGGTGGTCAGCGGCAACGTGATCTGGGGCCACGGGCACTTCGCAGGGATCACCATCAACGATGGGTCACAGGACATCCATGTGTACCGGAATCGGATCTTCCAGAACGCGACAGGCGTGTTGATCACGAACTCGAAGAACAGTGCCTGGTACAACACGACCACGACACCGATAGAGCGCACGGGTCAGGTCTTCGTGTATCGCAACCTGATCTACATGAACGAGGGCCGGGGGATTCAGGTGGAGGTGGAGGACACATCGTACCCGCTGGGGCGTGTGTACATCGTCAACAACACGGTGGCGCACAATCTGTTGACGGGAGTGAATGTGGTGAACAACGGGGGTGTCGATGCCTTGCGGCAACTGTCGCTGTTGAACAACCTGATCGCGAGGAACGGGATCTCGGGTGGTGACCTTGCTGGGCTTGCGCAGGTAGCCTGGCAAGGGAACATTCCAGCGTATCTGTATCGCAAGTCCATCTGGCACCACAGATCGGACTACAACTGCTATCTAGGGTGGACGTTCGGAATCGGAGAGGTGTTCTGGGAGGCAGGCGGTGCGCTCAAGCCTTTCTCGGCGGCTCAGGCGGATTGGGGCATCGAAGTACACGGACTGGCTGCCGGTGCCCTCGCGGACCTGGATCTTGAGGCGGAGTCCGCGGGAGGTACGCTCAGCGCGATGGAAACGAGGCTGGGACGCCCTGAGGGAAGTGAACTTGCGACTACTGTGACTACCTCTGCCCCCGATGTCCTCGAGGCCCTGGACTACGACATCGGCGCAGGCTCGGTCTGCCGCGAGCTCGGCACAGACGACTCAGGAGTTGATCTGGTAGATCTGGGCATCGACCTGGCGATGTTCGACGACTTCAACGGAGACAACGTGATTGCCGCACCGGACATCGGCGCCTTCGAGTTCTTCCCGGGCTCGTCGAAGGAGGATGCCCCGATTGTCATCACGCCACCAGGCATAGCGAGGATAGGACCATGAGGCTGCTCCTGCTGCTGCTCGGCGCCTGCGTCCCGGAGAAGGGCACTCCCTACACGGACACGGACAGCCCCTCGCTATCCGACTCATCGTTGGACAGCGAATCGGGCGCCTCCGACGACACAGCCGACGGCGCGCCCTGCGTCGAGCAGATCTGGTACACGGACGGAGACGGGGACGGCTTTGGAAACCCTGCGGTCAGCACGGTGGCCTGCGAGGCGGAGCCCGGTCAGGTGGCGGACGACTCTGACTGCGACGACAGCAACGCGGAGAGGTACCCTGGCGCGCCCGAGATCTGCATGGATGGGGTCTACAATGACTGTCTGGACGTAGACGGAAGCGAGGCCAACGCGGTCTGCTCGTCAGAGAGTCCACTCGACATTCGGACCTCCGATGCGAAGCTGCTCGGGGTAGAGAAAGAGGACTACGTCGGGAGAGGAGTGGCTGCGGCGGGTGACTTGAACGGAGATGGTCGGGAAGACCTGCTCGTCTCATCGTTGCAGGTGGTTCAGACGGCGATCAATGGCACGGTTTACGTTGTATTTGGTGCTATCTCAGGGTCTCGCTCACTTGCTGAGGCCGACGCATCGCTCTACGTTTACGATCTCGGGAGTCGATTCTACCGACCAGCGCATGCAGCCATCGGCGACCAGAATGAAGATGGTTATCCTGAGCTTATGGTCGGTGCCCCACGAGAGGACCTGGATGGGGATTACGACGTTGGTGTAGCCTATCTTCTAAACGGACCTGTCGTCGGTGAGCTCTCGACCGACGACGCAGATGCTTGGGTTGTGGGGTTGGATGGGATCGAAGAGTTTGGCGCTACCGTGGAAGCTCCGGGTGACGTCGATGGAGACGGCCAGGAGGATCTGCTCATCGGGGGGCCAGCGATAGACACAGACAATGAGAGCGACCTGGGTGCGTGTGTGGGGACCGACGCGGACGAGGAGAGCGGGGACACCCACGGAGGGGTCGTGCTCTTTCTTAGGCCGCTCTCCGGCGAATACAAGCGGACGGACGCTGATGTTCAGTTGTTCGGCGAGGACGCTGGCGATAACGCTGGATCGACCCTGGCGCACGTCGGCGATCTGGACGGCGACGGGCTGGCCGATCTGTTTGTCGGGGCCTATGGCCAGTGTTACACGGGCAGTGGTGCTGGAGCGGCCTATGTCCTGACCAGCCCGGAGCCGGGGACGCTGAACCTGGCGGACGCAGATCTGAAACTGCCCGGGGAGTGGGGTGGAGATCGTGCAGGGTACAGCCTGAGCGGCGCGGGGGACGTGAACGGAGACGGGACACCGGATCTGCTGATAGGCTCTCCTAACTGGCCTGCCGGCGAGCTTTGGGGCCGCGCGTATCTTCACCTGGGCTACGCCCCCGGACTTCGCGGCATCGCCGATGGGGAGGCGAATTTCTCTGGGGTAGAGGGCGATCACCTGTATATTGGAGAGACGCTGGCGGGTATTGGAGACGTGGACGCAGACGGGTTCGCGGACATTATGATCGGAGAGCCGACCAACAGCGAGAACGGCGACTACTATGGAGAGGAAGGGTATACCCGAGGAGCCGTCTACCTGCTCTATGGGCCAGTGAGCGGCGGTCTTCAGCCTGCTGACGCAGACAAGATGATTGTCGGGTCGGGAACAGGTATCGCCTTTGGTAGCTCGATCTCCTCTGCTGGCGACATGGACGCCGACGGTCGTGCAGACATCCTGCTCGGCGCGCCGGGCGACGACGAAGGCACCACTGACGCCGGCGCCGCCCACCTCCTCCTCGGCAGCGGCCCCATCCTCACCGGGACCGTCACCCCCTGACCACCAACGCCACCCCCTCCGCCAGCAGCGCCGCGCCCAGCCCCCACCGCCGCCCCACCGCCGCCAGCGCCCCCGCCACCATCAACCCGTGCACCGGGCTCAGCGGCCACAGCGCGAGCACGCAGTTCGCCGCCGAGAGCGCCCACCCCGCCCGGATGGGCAGCGCGCCGCGGAAGAGCAGCCCCGCCCCCAGCACCCAGAGCAGCAGCGGCCCCGGCCCGGCCTCGGCGGGGCTCTGGAGCAGGCGCGCGGCAAGCGGGTCGAGGTGCGCGAGGAGTCGATCATACTGGGAGTATTTTTTTTTCGATCAATTCCATATTCAGCATGTCTTCCCGGTCTCCCGCGGACCTGTCATGCTGATCTCGAGCCCTGGGGCATGTCGCCCTGGGCTCCTCACCCGCCTTCTTATTGCGAGGTGCCTCTTGCGCAATTCGAGCAGCTTCTCCAAGGTCCGCGTGCTGAGCTTCATCCAGAAGATGCAACTCCAGACAGACGGCACGACCACGCCGAGCTATATCGACATCCAGCTCCCCGAGGCCCTCGAGTGGGGACCCTACCTTGATTCTCTCCAGGTGCAGACCTCGACTGAGAACAGAACAGCCCAGTTCACCTGGCGTGTCGTCTTCTGGTGGAGCATCGACGGGCGGCGCTGGAACGGCCCCGTGGACCTCTTCAGCGCGGTGTCCGCGAACCAGGACGTGATCCAGACGGCCTACTCCACCTCGACCAGCTTCGGGCTGTACATGCGCTACGGGCTCGCGGTGGCCAACGCCAGCGGCACCAACATCGAGCGGGCCGTGTGCTCGGCCACGCTGGTCTTCACCTTCAAGAGCTGAGGGAGGTCGCCATGTCCATGATGGTCTGGAAGATCCTGGATAAGGTCACGTTGACCCGCGACAGCGCCGCCGATCTGTCGGGGGCCTTGGATCTCGGGGGCTATACGGAGCTGCACGTCGTGTTCACGGTCCACAGCACCACCGACGGTGAGTCGCCGAAGGTCTGCTTGCGGCATGCGTTGGTCAACGAAGAGGGCTGCTACGTGGACTTTGCGAGCGCCTGCGAGGTCTCCTTGACGGCGGCGGGCGTGAGCTGGATCCCCGTCTCGACGTTCACCCGCTACGTGTGCTGGTTCCTCTCCGGCACGCTGTCCGGGGAGGCGGTGGTGAGCCTGGATGTGATCGCCAAGGGTTGAAGCGTTAGGAGGCGGAGATGAAGCGCCAGAGCCCGTTCCCGTCCATGGCCACCCTGATCGCGGAGATGCGGGTCCGCGATGCGGCGGTGAACCGCTGTTGCGGCGCGTTGGGCGACCACGACGTGCCCGACGCGATCCTGGCCTCGAAGCGCTGGCCCGCTGCGTCCGCGCCGCGGAAGGGGGGCTCGCCGCCGCCCGTGGAGCGCCCGCGCCTGTGGGAGGAGCACGCGCGCAAGGCGCGGGCGGTGGGGACGCCGCGCAAGGACGGGGCGCCCCAGGAGTGGACGCCTGTACCGGAGGAGGGGGACTGCGCCTGCAAGGAGCCGAAGCCGCGGAAGCGCCCCCCGCGGGAGCCCACGACCGAGGCGACCCATGTGGTCGACGGCGCATGGCTCGCGAGCGTCCTTCGATGGGGAGAGGCACGTCAGCAGGAGCTCGCGGGACAGCCCATCCATCTGAACGAGGAGGCCTGGCAGGCGGTGACCGCTCCTCTCCTCGCGCGGGCGGAGGCTGGTCAGGCGCGTGGCCTGACGCGGCGTCTGCGCGCGGAGACCTGGCCGGAGGAGGCGGAGCAGGAGGCTCCCCCCTCCGCGGAGCTGAATCTCCAGCCGGGCGACGGCGCGCCGTGTGGATGTACGAAGACGCTCGCAGTGACGGATGGTCCCCGTTATGTGGACAGCGAGCTGGGAGACGATGACTTCCCGGGGACCTTGGAGCTGGAAGACTACGGGGTGATCGTCGTCGGCGTGCTGCTGCCCTGGAGGACCTTGCGGCGCGTCGAGCGGTGGTTGAACGACGAGATCTATGAGGGCATGGACAGACAGCAGACCTGCGTCGAGGGCGCGGAGGTGTACCTTCGCGCTGGGCGGACCTGGGATGGGTCCGAAGAGCACACCCCGGAGGAGGTCGATGGGGCGATCGACTGGGCCGCGGGACCCGATGACGATCCGCACTGGACCGATGTGAGCACGGACCCGGTGAAGGCGGGCAAGGCTGTGCTGGTCGTGCGCGGATTCAAGGGCAGCAATTCGAGCCCCCTGTGCATCTCGGCTTACGCGCTCGACAGCGAGTCGCTGATCTGGGCAGACACGGAGGGGGTGGAGTACGGGGCGAGGGCGGTCTCGGGAGGCACGCCCGAGTACCCGCTGCTCGATGGCGTCGTCGGCGCGCCCGAGGGCGCGAAGTATGACCGGGACGTCCTCGGGATTCAGTTCCTGGACTGCTGCTATGTGGTGATGAGCTACCTCCGCCTGCGCGGCTTCGCCGTCGCGATCAACACCCGGGGCGGCTCGAAGCACCACTGGTACATGAAGCTGCTCCTCGAGCAGAACGCGGGTGGAGGGGTGAGCTTCGGGGTCAAGTCCACAGACGTGGATCCGGCCCTGACGGTCGCGGATGGGATCGCGGAGATCTACGCCTCGCAGCGGTATCCCGAGTACATCAACCTGATCGAATGTATGGTGCGCGACACGGGCTACAACACCGCAGATGCGGACATCGGCATCGGCTTCATGGCGACCAACTGCATGGTCTTGAAGTGCTCGTTGAGGGGGACCAATGTTCGAGGGGTGGACGGGATCGTCTCGCAGGGGGGATCCAGCGGGCACCTGATCGCGGAGAACTTCATCGCGTTGCACTACAAGCTGTGTTACTCAACCAAGGATGGATCTGCTCAGTTCGTTCCCTCAAGGACGTCCGTCACACTCTGTAAGGGAGAAGACTGGGTTCTGGAGGTGCCTTGTACCTCGTCGACGGGCGCCGGCTGCGAAGATACAGACTACGGCTACCAGATATACCGTGGTGGTCCATCGACATCCGGCGATCAGGTGGACGGGTTTGGCGAGGATGGGATCGATCTCAAGGGCGTGAGGGCCGACCGAACGCCGACCTCCGCACCGACCACCGTGATCCGTGGCAATCGGATCCTCGGGCAAAGGAACTTCACGGGGATCGCGTTGAACGACGGGACGCGAGGCGTTCACGTCTATCAGAATCGGATCTATGGGAACGCGCATGGCGTGGTGGTCACCAACTCGGAGAACGACGGGTGGTACAATGATCCGAACTACTACCAGATCCCGACCGGGGAAGTGTACATCTATCGAAACCTGATCTACATGAACCACAAGAACGGGATCCGGGTGGCGACAGCGCTGTCCGCGACGCCAGCAGACTCCGATGCCAAGGGGGCAGATGTACGCTATGAGGTTGAGGATGTCTACATCATCAACAACACCATCGCACACAACCTCTGGGCGGGAGTGCAGGTGTTGGAGGAGGGCAACGACACGGATGGTGCGAGCGGCGAGTCGATGGATCGGGTTTTCATCTACAACAACCTGTTCCTTCATAATGGACGAGATGCGGGGGTGAGGGATGATGGGAAACCGGATGACCTTTGGTATAAGGTGCAGTTGTTATGGGGTGATACTCTATCGATGAGTCGCGAGCGTGCTTGGAGTGACTACAATGGATATATCGGGTGGGACCTCTCACTCATGGATGGCTGGAAACGTTCCGATGAGGATCCAGCGGTCGACACGAATGGGAACGAGGCGGACGGTGTCCTCTGGCATGGAGTAGCGGTCTCGGTTGCAACGGCGAGCGAGACCTGGGTCGATGGTGTCGAGGGGCTGGAGGAACACGGGCTGCAACTCACAGGTCCACTTGCCCTATGGACCGCAGGGTTCGCTAACTATGCGGAATTCATAGAGCTAAGTCAAGCCAATGGCGCGTTATTGGCAGACACCATCAAAGGGACCTCCGCCGTCGCTGTGGGTGCGATGAACTACTCACTCGCTGGATGGCTGTTTCCCGCGGTGGCGAACAAGGGGCTCTCCGATGAGCGTATTCTGCCCGGCGGCGCGGATCTTGGCGCTGCGTTGAGCCAGGACTTCGAGGCGCGGTCTGTGTATGGCGAGATCGATCTCGGCGCCTACGAAGTTTCTGTGAGCGCCAAGAGTCGCGGTCGTCGAGGTGTCCACGCGAAGGCTGCCTTCTCTTCTGCGCGCTCGTTGGAGCGCTAACGGGAGTACGGGATGTCTCACCTCCTCGTCGCTCTCCCATTCCTTCTCTTCGGCTGTTCTGACGCGGACAAAGACGCCTGCGAGCGCGTCGCGTGGTATATGGATGTGGATGGTGACGGCCATGGTCCAGAGGGCACAGAGCCGGAGTTCGAGGCGTGTGAGGCACTCTCCGGCTACGCTGCGAGCGCAGACGATTGCGACGACACGCGCGCGGACCTGTACCCCGGCGCCCCCGAGATCTGTGGCGATGGCGTAGCGAACGACTGCGACGACTGGCGCGGAGAGACGGCCGAGTCCCTGTGCGGTCCAGCGGGTGAGTATGGCGTCGCCAACGCGGATGCGCGCCTGATGGGGACAGTGGAGGAGGGGTTCTTCGGGAACTGGGTGGCGGGACCTGGGGACGTGAACGGTGACGGCCTGGGGGATCTACTGGTCCATGCGACGCATTCTGGGGATGCGTATCTGTTCCTCGGGCCTGTCTGGGGTGAAGTGATGGACAGTGACGCAAATGGAACGCTGGAGAACTCTGATGAGGTGCTCTGGCGGTATGGTCTCCAGAGCTCCGTTGGAGATCTGGACGGAGACGGGTTTGGCGATCTGATCGTTTCAGGGGATCCAGTCGGGGAGGAGACTGAGGTGATGATGGTCTTTGCGGGTCCGATAAGCGGGAGCCTGTCGATGGACGCCGCCGCTGGTCGATTGGAAGGGGAGGATGGCGATTCAACAGGAGGCTGGCGTCTGGCAAGCCCTGGAGATACGGACGGCGACGGCTGGCCAGATATGCTCGTAGGCGCATATGAGATGTCGGTATCTGTCGAAGACAGCTCTGTCGGATACTGTGCGAAGGAGGAAGAGAGCGAATGGACGGAACTTGGCGATGAAGAGAATTTTGGGACGGTGTATCTGCTCCAGGGGCCCTTGTCTGGCTCCGGTACCATGGCGGAAGCCGGTGCGCGGTTGCTCGGTGAGGACACTGAGGACAGTGCTGGGCATGCACTCGGGAGGATCGGCGACTGGGATGGGGATGGTTTGTCCGACCTGGCGATTGGGGCTTCAGGGAATTGCGAGCAGGGATCCTATGCTGGCGCCGTCTACCTCATCACGCACACGCCGGAGGGTGACCTGCCTCTGGCTGACGCAGACGTGAAGCTGATGGGGGAGGACCACGGCGTGGCCGCTGGCGCAGAGCTCATCGGCTTGGACGACGCGAACGGCGATGGCCTGGTAGATCTCCTCGTCGGCGGGCCCGGGGGAGAGCTGGCGACCGACGCGGAGCAGGGCTTCGTGTACCTCGTGCTGGGCAGCGTCAGCGGGAAGCACAGCCTGGCGGAGGCGCAGGCGCGTCTGGTGGGAGAGGGGAGGGGTTCGGAGGCGGGGAGCTCGCTCGCGTCGGCGGGGGACCAGGACGGAGACGGGCTGACGGACTTCTATGTCGCGTCCATGGACGAGAGGTATCCTACGGACGGCTCCGGCGTCGTCCACCTCCTCTATGGCCCCGTGTCGGGGGCCATCGATCTCTCCGATGTGTCTCCGCGCTTCAACTCCGCTGAGGCATTCGACGGCTTCGCGAGCGTGATCGCGGACGTCGGGGACACGGACGGCGACGGGCTGAACGATCTGCTGGTCGGCGCGTACAGTGACGACACCTATGCCTCGTACGCGGGCGCGGCCTACCTCATCCTGGCCGGAGGGGCCTACATGCCCACGCTGGTGGGGCCGTAGTCGCGCGAGATGAGGCGGAGGGTCGGGTCTCAGCCCCTGATCCCCAGCGCCAGCCCCTCCGCCAGCAGCGCCGCGCCCAGCCCCCAGCGCCGCCCCACCGCCGCCAGCGCCCCCGCCACCATCAACCCGTGCACCGGGCTCAGCGGCCAGAGCGCGAGGACACAGCTCGCCGTCGAGAGCGCCCAGCCCGCCCGGAGCGGCAGCGCGCCGCGGAAGAGCAGGCCCGCCCCCAGCACCCAGAGCAGCAGCGCCCCCGGCCCGGCCTCGGCGGGGCTCTGGAGCAGGCGCGTCGCCAGCGGGCTCGCCCAGTCGGGGGTAGACAGTACAAGCCCCAGTGGATCCAGCACCCTCAGCCCGAGCCCCAGGCCCAGACCCACCGCCGCCCCCAGCCCCAGCTCGCGTGCGCCCCCCAGGCGCAAGGTCGGCCCCGGGCTCCGCGCCAGCAGGACCGCGCCCAGGCACAGCATCAGCGCCCCCGCCGCCGCGACGCCCGCGCCCGCGGGCAGGTCCATGTTCGGGTTTCCCGCCACCGCCCACAGCCCGGGCCCCGCCACCGGCAGCCAGCAGAGCGGCGCCGCCAGCAGGGCCGGGCCGAGCCCGCGCGCCCGCTCCGGTCGCGACAGCGCCCCCAGATCGAGGGAGCGCGCCACGCCCGCCAGCAGCAGCCCCACCCAGGGCAGGCTCCCCAGCAGGGCGAGCCCGAACGCCCCTGGCCCGGTGAGCACGTCCGAGGCCACCAGCAGCGCCCCGCCCAGCGGCATCAGCGCCGCCAGCGCCGGGTGAGCCCCGGAGATCAGCCAGGCCAGCCCGCCCAGCCCGAGCGCCGCCGCCGGCAGCACCCGCATGGGCACGCCCGCCCCCGCCACCTCGTCGGAGGCCCCGCGCACCAGCCAGAGCCCCAGCGCCGCGCTGCAGCCCACCACCAGCGGCAGCCCCAGCGGCCAGAGTCCCGGCTGCTGCGCCCCCGACAGGATCCCGCCCAGGGCCGCCAGCAGCCCCAGCCCCCCGCCGTAGAGCGTCCAGCACAGCCACTTTCCCAGGGTGAGCTCGCTCCGGCGCACCGACGCGCTCAGCAGCACCTCCATCGTCTTCGCGCTGCGCTCGCCGGGCAGGCTCTCCGAGAGCGGGCCGGTGAGCATCGAGATCGCCAGCAGCGCGACGATGAGCGAGCGGCCGGGCAGGCGGCGGATGGGGGCGGTCTCGACGAGGCGCACCTGCGGGCCGGGGAGCGTGTCCAGGGCCTCCCGCAGCGCGGGCGAGACGGAGGCGGCGCGGACGGTCACCGGATCCTGACCCCGGAGCGTCACGCGGGCGTCTGGGGACACCTGCACCTGACCCTGAAGCTGCTCGGGGACCTCGCCGGCCACCACGGCCGCGCGCTCCACCGAGGGAGGGGAGAGCCTCAGGGGCAGGCCGCCCGCCGGCAGCAGCAGGCCCAGCGCCAGGGCGGGCAGGCGCCACCAGCCTCGGCCGGCGTGGACCAGGCGCAGATCCCGCCAGGCGATGGCCAGGATTCGCCGGATCCTCACGCGATCCCCCGGCGCGCCGCGCGCCAGACCGCCAGGGCCCCCAACCCCGCGCAGAGGACAGGTGTGAGTATCGCTGGGGTCATCTGTGACTGTCCCCGGATCAGCGCGGAGACCGAGGCCAGCGGGATCCAGGCGCCCAGAACGGGCAGGCTGAGGCCCAGGGCGAAGAGCCCGAGGCCGGCGGTCAGCGCGCGGGAGAGGGGCGCCGAGAAGCCCTCACCGCGCCCGCCCATGGCTCCCACCCCCAGCGCAACCCCCGCCGCCCCGCCCCAGGCCCCGTGCCAGGCCCAGCTCAGCACGTCGGGCACGCCCACGAGCGCGTGCAGGAGCAGCAGGGTGGTCCACAGGGCCGCCGCCAGCGCGCCCGACCCCGCCAGCAGGCGGGCGAGCGCATGCAGCGACGGCGGGACAGGGAGGCTGTGCTCCGCCTCCAGCACGGCGCCCTGGCGGTCGCGCATCAGCGTGCCCGCGCCCAGCACCACGCCGTAGAGCGCGAACAGCGTGGACAGCAGGCCCGCCATCGCCCGCACCGCCAGCCCTCCCTCCCGCGAGCGCGCCGGCGGCGGGGCCAGCTCCAGCGTCCAGGGCGCGCCGATGGCGTCGCGGACAGCGCCCTCCGCCCGCAGGCCCACCCCCAGCCCTCCCCCCGGCCGCAGGGCCCAGCCTCCCTCTTCGGGCCAGGCCGCGCCCTCGCCCGCGCCCTCCGGGTCGGCCCGCTCGCGGACGGTGAAGCCCGCCGCCTGGAGTCGCGCGCTCACCTCCGGGTTCCCGGGCGGGATGGTCAGCTCTGGCGCGCGGGCGAGCAGGGCCACCAGCGCCGTCGAGCCCACCAGCGCCACCGCCGAGAGCAGGCCCGGCCAGGCCAGCGCCCGCACCACCAGCCCCTCGCGCAAGAGCCGCGTGGCCATCGCCAGCGTGAGCCAGCCGAGCGCTCTCAGCCGGGATCGCGCCATCCCGGCCCTACCCGTCCACCAGCGCGAGGAAGGCGTCGCCCAGATCCTCCCGCCCGGCCCGCGCCCGCAGCTCGTCCAGGGTGCCCTCGGCCACGAGCCGGCCCCGCGACATCACGCCCGCCCGGTCGCAGACCGCCTCCACCTCGCCCATGACGTGGCTGGACAGCAGCACGGCCCGCCCCTCCTGCGCCAGGCGCCGCACCAGGCCCAGCACCTCGCGCCGCCCGCCCACGTCGAGCCCATCGGTGGGCTCGTCCAGCAGCATGACGGGCGGATCGTGGACCAGGGCGCGCGCCAGGACCACCCGGCGTTTCTGGCCGGTGGAGAGCCCGCCGCAGGGGCTGTCGGCGAATGGACGGGCCCCCAGCGCGTCCAAGAGCAGATCGGCCCGCTCGCGGGGGCGGTCCACGCCCTGCACCCGCGCGAAGAGGGTCACGGCCTCCCGCCCGCTCAGCTCGCGCGGCAGCCCCGCCTCCGCCGGCACGTAGGCCAGCCGCGCCCGCGCGCCCTCCGGGTCCCCGAGCGCGTCCACCCCGTCCACCGTCATGCGCCCGCGGTCCGGCCGCAGCAGGGTGGCCAGCAGGCGCAGGGTGGTGGTCTTGCCCGCGCCGTTCGGGCCCAGCAGGCCATAGACCTCGCCCCGGCGCACCTCGAAGGAGAGCCCGTCCACGGCCAGCACCCGGCCCCGCCCGGGGTCCTCGAAGCTCCGCGACAGATCGTGGACGCTCAGCACGCCCGCAGTCTACCCCGCGCGCGCCGGTCGAGCCCGCTGCTATGTTGAGAGAGCAGACGCCACCGGAGCCGCCATGACCCTGCTCGCCCTCCTCCTCGCCCCCTCCACGGTCCTCGCCGCCACCCACACGGTCGGGGTGGGCGGGGACTTCAGCGCCATCCAGGACGCGGTCGACGCCGCCGCGGACGGTGACACCATCCTGGTGGACGAGGGCACCTACGAGGAGCGCGTCACCATCACCAAGGACCTCACGCTGACCAGCAACAGCGGCTCGGAGCTCACGGTGCTGCAGGCCGAGGGGCCGGTGATCACGATCTCGGGCGCCTCATCCAGCGTGACCGGCTTCACGATACAGCCCGTCGGCGGTCGCGGGGTCGAGGTGCGCGGCTCCGTGGTCGTGCTGGACGACCTCGTGATCTCGGGCGCCGTCTCGGGGGACGAGAACGGCGGCTCGCTCTACGTGCTCTCCTCGACGCTCGCGCTCAGCAACAGCCTGGTGAGCGGCGGGGACGCGGGCGCGGCCAACGGGGGCAACCTCTACTTCAGCGAGTCCACCGTCACCCTCACCGGCACGGGGGTCGCGGGCGGCGTGGCGGAGAAGGGCGGCGGCCTCTTCGCCTACGGATCGGACCTGCACATCTCGGAGTGCACCTTCCAGGACAACGTGGCGGTCACCGCCGAGGAGACCCCGCGGGGCGGGGCCATGCGGGTGGAGGAGTCCACGATGGTCATCGTGGACAGCGCGCTCCGCGACAACCAGGTGGACGGCGGCTATGGCGGACAGATCTCGCTGTACGGCGGCTCTCTTCAGATGACCGACGGGACCCTGGCCGGCGGGCAGGCGCTCGGGTCCTACGGTGGCGGGATCTCCGCCTATGACGCGGATCTGGACGTGGTGGGCACCAGCTTCGAGGGCAACGTGAGCGGCTACCTCACCGGCGAGGACGAGGTGCCCAACGGCGGCGCGCTGGTCGTGGTGGCGGACGCCGAGGAGCCCGTCATCTCCCTCTCCGACGTGGTCTTCGTGGGCAACCAGGCCGACGGGAGCGGCGGCGCCATCCGGCTCTACGGCGGGACGCTCAGCGTGGAGAACAGCGTCTTCGCCGAGAACGAGGCGGCCCGCGGCGGGGCGATCTACGCCTCCGCCAGCACCCCGCTCTCCGTGGTAGGCACGACGTTCACGGCCAACTTCGCCGGGCGCGGCGGGGCGCTGCACTGGCAGCCGGACGACACCAGCGCGAGCCTGGACCTGCGTCTCGACATCTTCGAGGACAACCAGGCCGAGGAGTACGGTGGGGCGCTCTACACCTACGGGGGAGGCTCGCTCGACCTTCAGTACACCATCCTGCGCCAGAACCAGGCGGACGTGGGCGGGGCGGCGATGCTGTGGGGCACGGAGGACATCGCCGGCCAGCTCAACGTGGTGTGCGCGAACTACGCGATGAGCGGCGACGACTCGGACGCGGGCGGCGTGCTGGTCTACGAGGCCGGGGCGGTGGCCAACACCTGGAACAACAACCTCTTCGTGGAGAACGCCAGCGCGTCCGCGGGGGGCGGGCTCTACATGGTGCAGAGTGGGGACGCCGCCGTCACCAACAACACCTTCGCCGGGAACCAGTCGACCCGGGGCGGCGCGGCCTACCTCTACGACACCGTGGGCAGCTTCGTGAACAACCTCGTGGTCTGGAGCGCGGACGGGGACGGGCTGTGGACCTCGGACGCGGACGCCGTCACGGTGATGTACAACGATCTGTACGCAAACGAAGACGATCCGGTGGGCGGTGCGCTGGACCCAGACGATCTGGACGCCAGCAACCTGGGCGTTGACCCGGTCTTCGTCGCCTGGAGCGCGGACGCCGACTGCTCCAACGACGACCTCTCGCTGGACGCGGGGAGCCCGGCCATCGACGCGGGGAGCCCCGATCTGCTCGACATCGACGGGTCGCGCTCGGACATCGGCGCCTACGGGGGCGAGTCGGCCGACTGGGGGCCGCTGATGGACGAGGACGAGGACGGCTACCCCGCGGGGACCGACTGCGACGACGTGGACCCGGGCAGCTACCCCGGGGCGGACGAGACGGCCTATGACGGGATCGACCAGGACTGCGACGGGCTGGATCTCGATGACGTGGACGGCGACGGCTACGTCGGCGAGGAGGCCGGCGGCGACGACTGCGACGACGGGCTGGCCACCACGAACCCGGGCGCCACGGACGCCTGGTATGACGGGGTGGACGCCAATTGTGACGAGGCGGACGACTATGACGCCGACGCCGACGGCCACCAGAGCCAGGACTACGCGGGCGACGACTGCGACGACCAGGAGCCCGCGGTGTACCCGGGCGCCTCCGAGGTGGCGGGGGACGGGGTGGACAGCAATTGCGACGGGTCGGACGACCCCTCCGGCGAGGGGGAGGGAGAGGGCGAAGGTGAGGGCGAGGGCGAGGGCGAGGGCGAGGACGACACGGGCACCGGGATCGGCGGAGAGAAGGGAGACGACGGCGGGGGCTGCGAGTGCGCGACCGGCGCGCGCTCGGGCTCGGGTGCGGCGGGGGTGGTCCTCGGCGCGCTTCTCCTCGCCGGAGCGCGTCGCCGCCGCGCTCCTCGTGCCTCCTGAGCCCGCTCGCCTTGACGCAGGGGTGACAGCGGCCTACCGTCAGAGCGGGTTATGGGGAAGTTCGAACTCGACCGGCAGCCCCACAGAGGAGACAACCATGAGTGGAAAGAAGACCTCGCGCAGCGCCTTCGTGTGGACCCTCGCCCTCTCCAGCGCCTTCCTCGGCCAGAGCGCGTTCGCGCAGACGGCGGTGTCGGCGCTCTCGGCGGGCGACCTCATCATCACCGAGGTGATGATCAACCCCAACGGCGACAACAGTCGAAACGAGTGGTTCGAGATCTACAACAACACCAGCTCCAGCGTGGACCTGAACGGGCTGGTGATCAACGGCAAGTCCACGACCGAGACCCAGACCATCTCCAGCTCGGTGGTGGTGGCGGCTGGCGACTACGCGCTCCTGGGCGCCAAGAGCACCAACAACGGCGGCATCGGGACCCCCGACTACGTCTACAACCGCTCGCTCAATCGCTATGACGGCGCCGACTCGGTCTCCATCGCCTACGGCAGCACGACCTTCGACAAGGTCACCTGGTGTACGACCTGCTCGTTCTACGCCACCACCGGCTACAGCCTCTCGCTGGATCCGCGCCGCCTCGACGGCACCGAGAACGACGACGCGGCCAACTGGTGCGTGGGCGCGACCGAGTACGGCACGGGCGGCTACGGCACCCCGGGCTCGGTCAACGACGAGTGTGATCTGCCCATCCTCACCGTGTCGGAGCTGACGGCCGGGGACCTGGTCGTCACCGAGGTGATGATCAACCCGACCACCACCGACGACGCGCGCCGCGAGTGGTTCGAGATCTACAACGCTTCCGGCATGGAGGTGAACCTCAACGGGCTCGTCCTCTCCGACGGCGGCACGGACTCGTACACGATCGCCACGGACTTCTACATGGTGGACGCGGACGTCGTCCTGCTGGCGGCCAAGAGCAGCTCGTCGATCAACGGTGGGCTCCCCACGGTGGATCTCACCTACACGCGCAACGTCTTCCGCTTCGATCCGGGGGACGAGGTGTACCTGAGCAACGGGACCTCCTACATTGACAAGGTCACCTGGACCAGCGCCACGGCCCCGGCCGAGGGTTACTCCCGGTCGCTGGACCCGGCCATGTGGGACGCGACCTCCAACGACAGCAGCTCCGCCTGGTGCGCGGCGAGCAGCATGTACAGCAGCACGGACTACGGCACCCCGGGCGACGACAACGACGACTGCCCGTAGTCGGCCCGAAGATCGGCCTCAGCACGGCCCCGTCGCGACCCGCGCGACGGGGCTTTGTTTCTTCGGTGTATGATGCGCGGACCAGAGGGAGTCGCGATGCAGATCAAGCAGGTCGCCGCCTTGACCCGCCCCGGCGCGTCGCGGGACCGCAACGAGGACGCCCTGCTCTCGCTGGAGCAGGTGCCCGTGTTCGCCATCGCGGACGGCATGGGCGGGGCGGGGGATGTGGCCTCGCGCACCGCGCTGGACGTCGTGCGCGCCAACGCCGCCCTGCTCGGCGACCAGGTGCGCAAGGTCTCGGCCGACCGATCCAGCGCGAGCCGGCTGGATCTCGGCGTGGTGCTGGAGAGCACCTTCCAGTGGGCGCACCTCGAGGTGCAGCGCGAGGCCGACCGGCACCGCATGCACAACATGGCGACCACGCTGGTCGTGGCGGCCATCGCCGGAGATCACGCCTACATCGCCCACGTCGGCAACAGCCGCGCCTACCTGCTGCGCGGCGGGAAGCTCCAGCGCCTCACCGACGATCACTCCGTGGGGATGCTGCGCTACCGCTCGGGCAAGATGAGCCTCCAGGAGCTGCAGGCGAGCCCCGAGCAGCACCGGCTCACCCAGGTGCTGGGCGCCGGGCTGGAGATCGACGTGGACACGGCCGAGGTGGCCCTGGCTGACGACGACATCGTGGTCCTGTGCTCGGACGGGCTCTTTCTGCAGCTGGCGGACGAGGCCATCGCCGAGCGGGTGGACCCGAGGGATCTGGAAGCCTCGGTCAAGCGCCTGGCGACGGAGGCCAGCCGGGACCTGCGCCACGACGACGTCAGCGTCATCCTCATCCGCGTGGGCAGCGAGCGCGACACGCGGTCCATCGAGGACATCGCCAAGATCCTCCGCTCGGTCTTCCTCTTCCGCGACCTCTCCGAGCAGGACCGCCTGGTCATCGCGCCCTACCTGGAGGAGCGGGTCTACAAGCGCGGCGAGGTGCTGGCCCGCGAGGGCGAGCAGGGCGACGAGTTCTTCGTGCTGGTGGATGGCACCGTGCGCATCACCCGCGGGCGAGCGCACCTCGTGGACATCGGGCCCGGCGGACACCTGGGCGAGCTGAGCCTCACCCGACCCACGCCGCGCAGCGCCACGGCCACCGCCCTGTCCCGGGTGCGCCTGTTCGCGCTCAGCCGGGCGAACTTCGACGCGCTGATCCGCCGCCGCCCCGGGCTGGGGGCGCGGCTGGCCCTGGCCCTGCTGGACACCGTGGGCGACCGCCTGCGCGACCTGACCGAGCGCCTGGCCATGGTGGAGAAGGTCAGCCGCGGGGAGCTGCAGGTCCCCGGGCTCTCGCCCATGGAGGCCGTGCAGCGCGCCAGCCGCGGTGAGCTACACGAGCCGTGACCGACCTTCGCTCCGCGCCGGAGGACACCCGCGAGGCCATCGCCGCGCTGGCCCGCGAGGAGCTCCACAAGCTGAAGGTCTGGGAGCGCTTCCACGTCCGCCTGGCCCTGCTCTATGGCGGGACCGTCTTCGTGGTGCTCACGCTGCTGGTGTTCGCGGTGAGCTCGCTGGTCGTGCGCTCGGAGATGCGCAGCCTGCAGCGCCGCATCCTTGGGACCGCGCAGGTCACAGCGCTGGGTCTGGACGCCGACGCCATCGCCCTCGCCGCCCCGGACCCGGCCACGCCGCTGCGGGCCGAGGTGGGGGACCGGCTCACGGGGGTGCTGGCCAGCACGCCCGGCCTGGAGTCCGTCTATGTCCTCCTGGTGACGGAGAAACAGGGGCAGCTCGCCTTCTTCACCGACCGCTCGCGATCGAGCCGCCAGGCGGATCCGGGGGAGATCTACGACGCCAGCGAGCTCCCCTCCATGCTGGAGGGCCTGATCCGTCCCACGGTGGAGTCCGAGCCGGTCACCGACAGCTTCGGGTCCACGCTCTCGGGCTACGCGCCGCTGGTCGGGGACGGCGGGCGCGTGGTGGGCCTGGTGGGCGTGGACGTGGACGCCGCCAGCGTGGACGCCATGCGGGCCGAGGTGCGCCGGCTCGCGGCGATGCTCTACGCCGTCACGCTGGTGCTGCTGGGCCTCGTGACCTGGCTGGTCTCGCGGCTCATGCGCGAGCCGCTCGTCCAGATGATCGCCAGCAGCGCCGCCATCTCCCGCGGGGTCTTCAGCACCCGCCTGCGCCTGCTCCGCCGCGACGAGTTCGGCGTGCTGGGCCGCCACTTCGACCAGATGGCCGAGGGCCTGGAGGAGCGCGAGTTCATCCGCGCCACCTTCGGCCGCTTCATGAGCGAGAACGTCGCCCGCGCCCTGCTGGCCAGCCCCGACGCCATCCGCCCGGGGGGCGAGGAGCGCGAGGTCACCATCCTGTTCAGCGACCTGCGCGGCTACTCGACCATCGCCGAGCACCTGCACCCGAGCGAGGTCGTGCGGCTGCTCAACGAGTACCTCGCCTCCATGAACGTGGTCATCGACCACTACGGCGGCTGCGTCATCGAGTTCCTGGGGGACGCCATCCTGGCCGTCTTCGGCGCGCCCATGGACACGCCCGGCCACCCCGAGCGCGCCCTGCGCTGCGCGCTGGCCATGACCGAGGCGCTCGCCGTGCAGAACCGGGCCTGGGAGGCGAGCGGCTTCGCCCGCCTGTGGACGGAGCGCGGGCTGCCCAGCCTGGCCCAGCGCGTCGGCGTCCACACCGGGCGCGTGGTCGCCGGCAACCTGGGCAGCGCCGAGCGCATGAAGTACGCCGTCATCGGGGACGCCGTGAACGTGGCGGCCCGGCTGGAGGCGCTGAACAAGGAGCTGGGCACGCAGATCCTCGTGAGCGACGCCGTCTTCTGCGAGCTGCCCGACGATCTGGCCCGCCGCGCCGTCCGCCAGGGAGAGCACCGGGTCAAGGGCCGCGATCAGCCGGTCGAGGCGTGGAGCTTCCTGTCCACGCCCGAGGACGCCCTCGAGTCCGTCGCCACGATCAGGGCTTCGACCCCTCCTTGAAGCCCCGCACCGCGTAGAGCTCGACGGGGCGAGAGAGCCCGTCCACGCTCAGCGTCCCGGCCTGCGTCGCGTCCACCACGGAGCGGACGTGGGCGTAGGTGGCCAGCGTCACCAGCAGCCCGGGGTTGGAGGCCTCCGCCGCCAGCCGCGTCGCCGCGGAGACCGCCGGCCCGAAGGCCGTGTACCGGCTGGTCAGCTCGCTCCCCAGCACGCCCACCAGGGAGACCCCCGTGTGGATCCCGGTGCGCAGGTCCAGCTCGCGCGGCAGCCCGTAGCGGTGCCAGTGCTCGGCCAGGGCCCGGGTGCGCTGGCGGGCGCTCAGGGCCAGCTTCAGCGCCGCCGCCGCCTGCTCGGCCGGCTTCGTGGCCTCGGGGACCCCGAAGAACACGACGACGGTGTCGCCCTGGAGCTGGTCCACCACCCCGCCGTGCAGGTTCGCCTCGGCCGCCAGATCCCTGGACCAGGTGTTCAGCAGGCGCGCCAGGTCGTCCGGGGCCATGCGCTCGGTCAGGTCGCCGAAGCCGTGCAGCGCGCAGCACACGGCCGTGATCCAGCGCCGGTCGAGCTCGGGCTCCTCGTCGTCCTCGTCGGCCGGGCGGCGCAGGGCGCCCTCCAGCAGGGCCTGGGGCAGGTAGCGCCGCAGCTCGCCCTTGCGGATGAGCTCGCGGATCTGCTCCTCGAGCTTCGCCGAGAGCTGCCGCTTCAGCTGCGCGTTCTCCTCGGCCTGGGAGCGGCTGCGCAGGAGCCCGGTCACGCGGGCCTGGAGCTCGTCGGCCTCGAAGGGCAGCGGCAGGTAGTCGTCGGCGGAGAGCCCGTCTCCGTCCGCGCTGTCGCGGGAGGCGGGATTATCTAATAGAGCTAGTATCGGCGTGGCGCAGAGCACGGGATCGCGCCGGATCTCGGCCACGAAGCTGCTGCCGCCCTGCTCGGCGTCGGCGATGATGAGCTCGGGGCGCACCTCCATGGCCCGCGCGCGGGCCGTCGCCACGCTGGTCGCGGGGACCACGGCGTAGCGGGCGCGGAGGCTGCGCGTGATCCAGGCCCGCAGGTCGCGGTTGGCCAGGGCGACGAGCACGATGGGGCGGTCGGGGTCCAGCGGGGCCTCGCGCTCCTCGGTGGGGGCGTCCTCGGCGGCGGCGGGCTCGCTGGCGAGGCGCTGCAAAAAGTCCACGACCTCCGTGCTCTCCTCGAGGAAGGGCGCGGGGGTGGCGCGCGCGTCGCCGCGGGGGAGGCTGATCCGCACCCGCAGGCCCTGGGGCCCGGCCTCGGCCGCGAGCTCCCCCTGGTGGGCGCTCACGATCTCGCGGATGACGGCGAGCCCGAGCCCCGCCCCGCCGCGCGCTGTCACCGTCGGGTCCAGGCCCGGGTCGGCGGAGGGGCTGGCGCCGTTGTCCTCGAGCTCCAGCACGACGCGCTGGGCCTCGGCCCGCAGCCGCAGCCGGATGATGCCGGTGATCGGGTCGGTGCGCTCGAAGGCCCCGGCCAGCAGCGAGTAGAGCGCCGTCTGGATCTGGTGGGGATCGATCTCGGCGCTCTGCACCTGGTCCAGGCCCTCGCGCTCCAGGCGCCGTCCCGCGCCGCTGGCCGAGAAATTGTCGGCCACGCGCCGGGTGAGCGCCGCGAGATCCACCGCGCGGCGGCGCAGCGGGCGGCGCCCCGGCTCCAGGGAGGCCAGGCTGCCGAGCTCGTAGAGGACCAGGAGCAGGCGGGCGGCGTTGCGCAGCCCGGCGGAGGCCAGCTCGCGGCGCACCCGGAGCGGGGCGTCCCGCTCGTCCTGGAGCGCGCGGAAGCCGGCCATGATCAGCGTGAGCGGGGTGCGGAATTCCTGGGAGATCCGCTCGAAGAAGACGCGGTCGCGCTCGAGGGCTGCGTCGGCCTGGGTGCGGGCCTCCTCCGCCTCGCGCTCGGCCGCCTGGAGCCCGGCGCGCGCCATCAGCAGCGCGCTGGTCAGCCCCCCGATGAGCCCCAGGCACAGCGCCATGAGCGGGAGGGGCAGCGTGCTGGAGGCGAGGGAGATCCCGCCTCCGACCAGGGCTCCCGCGGTGGCGCCGCCCGCGATGAACAGGGCGGGCGCGCGGCCTTGCGCGGATCGAGGGCTGGGGGCCGGGGCGGAGGGGGGCACGGTCGCTCAGGAACCTTCGGGACCTTTATCCCACGCGCGCGCGCGCGGTGCCACCCGCACCGGCGCCGTGTCCGGCATGGCGTGACCGCCCTGGCCGGATGACCTTAGCGGAACGCGCGGTCGAGCAGCTCGTCCACCGAGGCGTCGCGGCCCGCCTCCTGCTGGCGCACCTCCTCCTCGAGCGAGCGCACCGCCTCGCGCGCGTTGTTCAGGCGCGCGCGCTTGACGGCGATCTGCGCGTTGACGAGCTCCTCGGCGGCGTCGATGAGCTGGGTCTCCAGGTCGTCCTTCTGCGCGCCGCTGGCCTTGGCCAGGGAGGCGACGAGCTGGTCGAAGCGGTCCTGGGCCTGATCCACGCGCGTCTGGAGCGCGATCATCTTCGGCTCGTCGAGCACGTGCGAGGTGTTGTGCAGCAGGCGCTCGTAGCGGACGGGGTCCGCGCTCTTCATCCGCATCAGGCTGTCGTAGCGCGTGGGGAACGCCACGCGCGCCTCGCGGAGGATCACGTCCTCGGTGAGGCAGGGCGGCGTCTGGTCGCCCGCGCGCGCGTCCGAGACACCGAGCCAGAGGGCAGGCAGGAGCGTCATGAGCGTCATGGGGACCTCGAGCTTGGGCGCGAGGCTTCCTCGCGCGGTTGAAGATCGAATAGAGTGTAGCTCCTTCCGCTCGCCGCTGCGCCTGTCATTACCGCATCTTGACGGCCGGGCGGGCCGCCCCGCCCAGGAGATCGCGTGCAGTATCGGCCAGAGAACCCCTTGATCGTCCAGGCGGATCACACGCTCCTCCTGGAGACGATGAACCCGCACTTCGCGGAGGTCCGCGACGCGCTGGCCCGATTCGCCGAGCTGGTGAAAAGCCCGGATTACATCCACACCTGGCGGATCACGCCGCTCTCGCTGTGGAACGCCGCGGCCAGCGGCGCGCGCCTCGAAGACATCCTGAGCGTCATCCAGCGCTGGTCCAAGTACGACGTCCCGGCCAACGTGCCGGCCTGGGTGCGCGAGACCCTCTCCCGCTACGGGCGCCTGCGCATGAGCCGGGAGGAGGGGACCCTGCTGCTGAGCGCGGACACCCCCGCCCTGCTGACCGAGGTGAAGAGCACGCGCGGCATCTCCTCCCTGCTCGGCCGCGCGCGCGACAACCGCACGGTGGAGGTGGACCAGCAGAACCGCGGGCTGCTCAAGCAGCTCCTCATCCAGCACGGCTACCCGGTGGACGACCGCGCCGGCTACCTGGACGGCGACGCGCTGCCCATCGCGCTGCGCCAGCCGGGGGGCGACGGGCGGGACTGGGACCTGCGGGCCTACCAGCGGGACGCCATCGCGGCCTTCTACGGCGAGGACGGCGGCGGCAGCGGCTCGGGCGTGGTGGTGCTGCCCTGCGGCGCGGGCAAGACCATCGTGGGCATCGGGATCATGGCGCGGCTGGGGATGCGCGCGCTCATCCTCTGCACCAACGTCACGGCGCTGCGCCAGTGGCGGGACGAGATCCTGCTGCGCACCTCGCTGAGCGCCGAGGAGGTGGGCGAGTACTCCGGCGAGCGCAAGGACATCCGGCCGGTCACGCTCTCCACCTACCAGATGCTCACCTGGCGGCCCTCGAAGACGGGGGAGTTCGCCCACCTCGGGCTCTTCGACTCGGCCAACTGGGGGCTCGTCATCTACGACGAGGTCCACCTGCTCCCGGCCCCGGTCTTCCGGGTCGTGGCGCACCTGCAGGCCCGCCGCCGGCTCGGCCTCACCGCTACGCTGGTGCGCGAGGACGGCAAGGAGGGCGACGTGTTCGCGCTCATCGGGCCGAAGCGCTTCGACATGCCCTGGAAGGACCTGGAGGGTCAGGGCTGGATCGCCAGCGCCGTCTGCACCGAGATCCGCATCGGCTTCGACGACGAGGATCGCCTGGGCTACGCCATCGCCGAGGACCGCGAGCGCTTCCGCGTCGCCAGCACGAACCCCCGGAAGATGGCGACGCTCCGCGAGCTGCTGAAGCGACACAAGGGCAGCCGGGTCCTCATCATCGGCATGTACGTGGACCAGCTCAAGGAGATCGCCGACGAGTTCTCCCTGCCCCTGATCACCGGGGAGACCAAGCAGGCCATCCGCGACGATCTCTTCGCCCGCTTCCGCGAGGGAAGCAGCCCCGTGCTGGTGATCTCGCGCGTGGGCAACTTCAGCGTGGATCTGCCCGACGCCAACGTCGCCATCCAGGTCAGCGGCACCTGGGGCAGCCGGCAGGAGGAGGCGCAGCGCCTCGGCCGCGTGCTGCGCCCGAAGCCTGGCCAGAACACCGCGAGCTTCTACACCATCGTCACCCGGGACACCGTCGAGCAGGAATTCGGCGAGAAGCGCCAGCTCTTCCTGACCGAGCAGGGCTACACCTACCGGATCGAGGCGGAAGAATGAGCGAGGTCATCGCGCACAGACAGGTCGCGCTGCTCAAGGTCGCCGACCCCCGCGTCATGGACGAGATCCGGGCCGTGCTGCCCCTCGACGACTTCGTCCTGGCCTGGGTCTCGCCCACCGAGGCCGTCATCGATCCCGCGCGCATCGGCGAGATCGGACAGCGCCTGGCGGATCGCGGGCTCACCCCGCTGATGAAGCGCGTGCAGGGATCGGAGACGCGGGAGGTGGAGCGGGTGCAGGAGCCGACGGAGCGCACGCGGCGGCTCCGGTGATCAGGGCTGGTCCCCGCGCTTGCCCTTGTCCTTGTCTTCGGCCTCGTCCTTGATCTCTTCCTCGTCCTTGATCTCTTCCTCGTCCTTGATCTCTTCCTCGTCCTCGACGTAGCCGAGGGCCTTGAGCTCTCCGGCCACCTCCGGGTCGAAGCCGCGCAGGCCCTCCTGGTCGGGGGGAGGCAGCGGCGTGCTCATGTAGTTCAGGTTGAGCGTGGTGCTGCCCGCGCGGACGCTCAGGAGCGTGTCCCCCTCGCCGTCCGGGGCGGGAGGCGCCTCTCCGGGAGCCCAGCGCGGCTCGGCCACGCGCATCTCCCCGCGGCCGTCCTCGGCGGAGAGGGTGGCCGTGGCCAGGGCCTCGGCGGGATCGCCCACGGGGACCACGAAGATCTCGCGGATGCGCGATCCGCCGGCCTCCCAGTCCATGCTCACCCGCTGGCCCTCGACGCGCACCGTGGCGGCGCTCTTCATGGTCGGGTCGTCGGCCACCCAGGCGTGGGTCACGCCGCCGGGGACCTCGAGCTCGGCGTGCAGGGCGCGGCTCAGCGTCGTCCCCACGGGCTGCAGGCGCCAGGCCACCACCACGTCCACGCCCAGCGCTGCGCTCATGGCCGCGCGCATCGCGGCGCTCTGATCGGGGGCCGGGGTCGCCGCGTGATCCTCCAGCGGATCCTTCAGCACCTCGAACAGCCGCTCCTCCCCCTCGTCGATGATCAGCTTCTGCCCCGCGGACAGGGCTCCCCAGAGCTGCTCACCGTAGAGCGGTCGGCCGAAAGCCTGCGGTCGAGCCGAAAAATCAGCCGCTCTGCTGCGGTCGGCGAGGCGCTGGAGCGGCCAGCCCTCCATGCCCGCCAGCGAGAGGCCGGCGGCCTCGGCCAGGGTGGGGGCCACATCCAGCATGCTCACCGGCTCCTCGTAGCGGCCGGCGGCGACGCCGGGGCCGAGGAGGATGGCGGGGATCCTGAGCAGCTCGTCGTAGAGCGCGTGCCCGTGCTCGAAGCCGCCGTGATCCCAGAACTCCTCGCCGTGGTCGGCGATGAGCATGACGGTGTCGCGCTCCTTCAGGTCCAGCGCGTCGAAGAGGCGGGTGAGCTGGTCATCCACGTAGGCGAGGTTGTTGTCGTAGCGGTCGCGCAGGAACTGGCGCTCCTCCTCGCGGATCCGCCCCCCGAGCTTCGTGACGTCGGTGCGCGAGAAGGCGTCGGAGGGGAAGACGGCGGGCCGCTCGCCGGCGAAGCGGTAGCGCCAGCGCAGCCCCTCCTTGTAGGGCAGGTGCTGGTCCATCAGGTGGACGAGCACGAAGGCGGGCCGGTCGTGGTTCTCCTCGAGGAAGGCCAGCGCGCGGTCGATCTCGACGTCGGCCCGGGGCCAGTTGATGCAGCGGTGCGTGCCCCAGTCGCGGTCGATCTCGAAGTTGCTGGAGAGGTAGATGTTCCCGGCCATGAAGGCGGTGGCCCAGCCGGCCTCGGCGAAGCGGCGGGGGAGGGAGTCGACCTCCTTCCAGCGCTCGGGGACCACGCCCGTGACCATGGTGCGGGTGGAGGGCAGGGTCCAGGGGGCGACGGAGCGGGCCTGCTCGAAGACCGCGGCGTCCCTGGCCAGCGCCTCCAGGTTCGGCGTGGTCGGGCGCGCGTAGCCGTAGACGGAGAGGTGGTCGCGCCGCAGCGTGTCCACGAAGATCAGCACCACCCGCGGCGGATCGGCCTGGGGCGCGTAGACGGTGGGCTCGGCCAGGAAGACGTAGTCGCCCGTGGCGTCCGCGCCCGGCTCGGTGACGAAGCTGAGCCGGACGCGCTCCCCCGCGTAGTCGGCGAGCGAGACCCGCAGCGCGCGCTCGTCCCGGGCGCCCTCCAGGCGGACGCGGGTGAGCTCGACCTCGGCCCCGTCGCCCCGCTGCACGAGCACGCGCAGGACGGCGCCGTCGGAGGGCGGGACGTCGGCGGCCTCTGGCGGCAGCAGGGTCGCGTCCAGGCTCAGCATCCCGCCCGTCGGCACCAGCACGGAGAAGGGGGCCCTGGCCGGGGCGGGGAGCAGGAGGCCGTGGCGGGTGGTGTCGTCCACCTGCACCGAGCGGAAGATGAAGTCCTCCGCCGACATCTTGCTGGTGGCGTAGTTGAGCGAGCGCTCGCGCTCCACCGCTCGGCCGTAGCGCACCCGGATCTCGCCGGGCTCGGGCGGGCCGAGGCGCACCGGGCGACGCACCCTCAGCGAGCCCGGGCCGAACTCCCAGGTCTCCGCGGTCGCCGCCGACCGGCCGGAGCCGGCCTGGCGGAGCTTCTTCTTGCCCTCCTGCCCGCCGAAGACGGCGAGATCATCCGGGGGCGAGCCGAAGAAGAGGGAGCGCAGCCGCACCGGCAGCGCGGTCTCCCAGGTGCGCACCCCGCCGGTCGTCGACACGGCCCGCCAGGGGCTGGTCACGGGGATCTGCTCGCCCACGGGCTCCCGCGAGCTGTCGGGCAGCTCCGGCTCCAGCAGGAGCTCCGGGTGCCGGTCCAGGAGCACAGGCGCGCTCCCGGCCTCGGAGGCGCCCGCGTCGGCGCAGGCGCTCAGGCACAGGAGAGCCGCGAGGGCGAACCTGGTCATTCAGCCCTCGGGTAGAGCGCTACCGACGGCGCCGCGCCAGCGCCAGCCCGAGCCCGACCAGGGCGCCGGCCAGGCCGACACCACGCGGGGCCGTGCTGCAGCCGCCGCTGGCCTCCACCACGTCCACCTCGACCTCCGCCGCGGCCTCACCGCCCGGGCCCTTCAGGTTCAGGACCACGCGATAGGTGCCGGCGGCCGGGAACTCGATGATCGGGGACCAGGCGGAGATGCTCTGGATGAGCTCGTCGCCGTCGAAGACGTCCCACTGCACCTGCTCGATGCAGCGGTAGATGCTCGTGTCGGCCTGGTTGATCATCTGCACCTGCAGGCCCTCGGTGGGCTCGTAGGTGAACAGGCCGTTCATGCCCTCGGCGGGCTGAGGCGTCTCGCAGACCAGGACGTAGGCGTTCTTGTAGGCGGTGTACTCGAAGGCGTCGCAGGCGTCCGTGCTGCCCGAGATCTTCGCCGAGATCGTGTACTGGCCCTTGGTCTCGTAGGTCTTGCAGGGGTTCAGCTCGGTGCTGGTCGTGCCGTCGCCCAGCCGCCACTCTACCGCCTCGATGTTCACGCCCGACACGGAGTCGGTGCCCTCGAGCTCGAAGCAGACGTCCAGGGGGGCGCCGCCGTCGCGCGCGTCATCCGTCGTGATCGTGAAGAAGGGGCCATAGAGCGAGGTGATCGCGCCGATGTCCCAGTCCTTCGGGACGGACTGCGTGGAGCTGCAGGGCGGGGCCGACCAGTACATCGTGGCGTAGAGCTTCTCCAGGTCCACGCACTCGTCGCCGCCCTTGTCCGGGTCCTCGCAGGAGTGGTCGAGGCCCCAGAGGTGCCCCACCTCGTGCGTGGCGACGGCCTCGATCGAGTAGGTGCTGGTGCAGGCCGAGCTCTCGACCTCCTCGGGCGTACCCCAGGAGATGTCATCGTTGAAGATGATGTCGCAGTCGAGCTGGCGGGTGATCGTCTCGCCCTCGATCTCGAGGAGCGGGTCGCCGCCGCTCTGCGGCAGGCAGAGGGTCTGGCCAAGCACGCCGGTCCCGACCTCGCCGTTCGGGTCGTCCCAGCCCATGGTGTTGGTCTCGTCGTAGGCGTAGCCGCCCTCGGAGTCCTCGCGCACGCCCATGTACTCGTGGGAGATCGCGGCACACTCGGCCGCCTCGACCCAGTTGTCGAAGGCGGCGATCAGCGCCTCGGTCTGGTAGTCGGGGTCAAGCTGGTTGTCCTGCTTGGAGCCCTGGTACCAGGGGAGCGGGAAGTCCTGGGTGGGGTCCCAGGCCTGGCCCGTGTAGGCGTAGGTCGTGTCCGCCCGCGAAGGGGCCACAGCCAGCAGCAGCATCGCGCCGAGCGTCGTCATCACTCTCCCCCCTCACCCTTGAGTGCGTTGCGCGCGGCGTTGATGCGGGCGAGGCGCTCCTGGCTGGCCCCCGGGATGGGGTTGCCGTCCCAGCCGGACTCCACCCGCTCCCGGACCTGATCCTCGAGATCGCTCAGGCGGAGCTGCGTGCCGTTCTTGGGGAGCGGCAGGAAGCGGGCGTCGTACTCCACGCCGAACGGCATGGAGACGCGCTGGGCGATCGGGGCGCGCAGGTACGGGTCCATGCGGACGGTGTACTTGCCCTGCACGAGGCCCACGGGGACGACGTGGCCGCCCGAGAGGGTCTCGAGGAAGAGCAGCGCGTCCTCGCCGACGCTGAAGCGGGCGGAGCCGCCGGTCTCGTAGGTGCGGCCCGCGTAGGTGCCACCCCGCTGATCGACGACCACCGTGGCGGTCTCGGGGTCACCCTTGAGCACCTCGGTCACGTCGACCTGGGCGCGGGTCCAGACCGCCCCGTTCTCATCGAGCTCGGACCAGACCTCGACGACCGTGCCACGCACGATCAGCTCGGAGGCGTCCACGATCTGTTCGGTGCTCAGCCGGGCCAGCGTCGTGGCCTCCGCCGGGCTCCCGCCGAGCAGGGTGGCGAGCGCAGCCGCCGCCAGGGCAGGCCATCGCGATGTGCGCGCAGGGATTCCCATCCTTCGACTCCCGTTGACCCGCATAAGGTAGGGCAGCGCGCGCCCGCCGTCAACCGTAGGGGCATCGTCGATGGTTGAGGAGGGCCGCATGGGCGCTTGACTTTCAGCACACCTTCGCCTATTCCTGCGGAGGTTAATCTCACCTCCTCTCGCGGAACCTCCTCCAGGTGGCTCGCCTCGCGGCCGCCTCTGGGATACGCGCCCCGGAATGCGCTCCTCTCCTCGCGCCCTCCAAGGAATCGACTGATGCCCCGAGTACCGCTCTTCCTGCTGCGGCTGCTGGTCCTCCTGGCGCTCCTCCCCGCTCAGCTCGCGCTCGCCTCCGTGACGACCGGCATGCTCAAGGGCACGACCATCGACGACGGTGGGCTGCCCATTCCCGGCGTCCTCGTGAGCATCCGGTCCCCGAACATGATGGGGCCGCGCCAGCAGGAGACCGACGCGGAGGGCCGCTTCCTCTTCGCCGAGCTGCCCCCGGGCACCTATGACCTCGTAGCCGAGAAGGCCGGCTTCTCCAAGGTGACGAAGACCGGGATCGAGGTCCAGATCGGCCGCACCTCCATCGTGACCGTCGCCATGCCGCTCCAGAGCGCGGGCGAGGAGATCATCGTCGAGGAGACGCGCCCGAACATCGACACCGAGTCCACGAACCGGGGCTCCGTGCTCTCCAAGGACTTCCTCCAGCGCATCCCGTCGGGCCGCAGCTACCAGGGCGCGGTGCAGATGGCGGCGGGCGTGACGGGCGGCGCGAACCCGAACGTGGGCGGCGCGGCCTCCAACGAGAACACCTACCTGCTCGACGGCGTGAACATCACGGACCCCGTCACGGGCACCTTCTCGCTGAACTTCAACTTCAACGCCATCGAGCAGGTGGAGGTGCTCACCAGCGCCTTCGACCCCGAGTACGGCGTCAACCTCGGCGGCATCATCAACATCGTCACCGAGAGCGGCGGCAACACGCTGGAGTACCAGCTGGCCGCCTACTACACGAACGGCGACTGGTCGCCGAAGCTCGACGCCCGGTACTCGGCCGACGGCTATCAGCTCGCGCCGACGGACTTCGACAGCACCTTCCAGACCTACCAGATCTACGCCAAGATCTCGGGCCCCATCATCCGCGACAAGATGTGGTTCGTCACCAGCTACGCGCACGAGCGCTCGCTCATCGCGCTGGTCGGCATCGACCTCCCCCGCGACTACGAGGGGCACTACGTCTACACCAAGCTGACCTGGCAGCCGACCTCGGCGCACCGCTTCACCTTCCTGGGCCAGACCAACCCCACGACGGTGGACAACAACAACCAGGGTGACCGCTTCGTGGAGCCCTCGGCCCAGTACCGTCAGGCGCAGGGCGGCTTCTTCGGCTCGCTCCAGTGGCAGTGGTTCCCCACCGCCACCGCCTCCTTCGACAGCAAGAACTCGGTGCAGAAGAGCTTCATCGAGATCTCGCAGGTGCCCTGCACCCACGACGAGGGCCTGGGCTACAACCCCTGCGAGTCGGACGAGCTCGAGAACACCATCGACTACACGACCCCGGGGCGGCTCGGCTCGTACAACGCCTACGATCGCGACAACTTCTACTTCTTCATGTTCGACGATCGCTGGCGCATCTCCTCGGACAACAAGTTCAGCCTGCTCCAGGTGGACTTCCTCGGCACGCACGACTTCAAGGCGGGCGTCGCCTACGACTACACCTTCCGCGACTACATGGCCTCCTACACGGGCGACCTGTACTACGCGGACCTGAACGCCTCGAGCTACGACCCCAGCACGCTGAACAACTGGTACTGGGTGGAGGTCTCCGGGCCCCGCCAGTTCATCCAGACCGCGCAGCACTTCGGCGCCTTCATCCAGGACGCCTGGAAGCCGCTCAGCAACCTCACGGTCCGCTACGGCGTGCGCTACGACTACACCCGGATCTACAACGACGTCGGCGAGGAGGTCATCAGCGTCGGCCTCTTCGGGCCGCGCCTCGGCATCTCCTGGGATCCCTGGGGCAACGGCAAGACCAAGTTCGTGGCCTCGATGGGTCGCTTCAACGACACGGCGAACCTGGGCTCCACCGGGCTGGTCAACCGCACCGGTCAGGGCTCCAAGCTGTTCATGGGTGAGTATTACGATCACTGGACGAACGTCTCGTCCGAGAACTACAGCTACTCCCCCGCCGAGAACACGGACACCTACCTGGAGAACCTCATCGCGCCGCACTCCGATGACTTCAACATCGGCGCGGAGCGCGAGCTCATCCAGGACGTGGTGGCCAGCCTGTACTTCCAGGCCAAGTTCACCCAGAACCTGTTCGAGGACGACGAGATCAACCTGATCTGGGACGAGGACGGCTACAACACCATCGGCTACAGCGACGGCACGGACGACGTCCTGTACCGCCTGCGCAGCCCCGACATCGCCCAGCGCACCTACTACCAGACGGTGTTCGGCCTCGCCCGCCGCTTCGCCGACCGCTGGCAGGTCCAGGGGAACTACTCCTTCACCCGCAGCCGGGGCACCACGCTCTCGCAGGTGAGCAGCTTCCTCGATGTGGCCCCGCAGAACGAGTACTACCTCAACGGCACGCTGATCACGGACATCACGCACGACGTCGCCGTCGGCGCGGTGTGGGACGTCTCCAACGATCCCTGGACGACCTCGGTGGGCAGCACCTTCTCCATGGAGAGCGGCACGCCGCAGACGCGCTACTACTACGCCGCCGGCATCGACGCCTCGGCCATCCTCCAGGACACCTACGGCACGTACGAGCGTGAGGAGAACGCCTGGAGCCTCAGCCTGCGCGTCGAGCAGGCCATCCCCGTGCGGCGTGGCAAGCTCTCCGCCGCCGCCGAGCTCAGCAACATCACCAACAACCGGCAGGGTCTGAACACGGGCGTCGCCGGTTCGTCGGCCTACGTCTCCGCTGACAACCGCTGGATCATCGCCTACCGCCAGAGCCCGATGCGGATCTCGGTGGGCGTGGAGTACGAGTTCTGATCATGGCGCGAAGCACCTCTCTCTCCATCCTGGTGGCGCTCGGCCTGGTGGCCGGGTGCGGCTACGACGAGAACCTCCCCAGCGCCGACCTGACGGGCGTGGTCCGCCTGCCCAAGGAGGCGATGGACATCGAGCTCACCGATCCCACGACCGGCGAGCCGATGATCGTCAACGACCTGCGCGCCCTCGGTCCGGTCTACCTCGGCGCCTTCCCGTCGGTGAGCGAGGGGTACTTCGACTACCCCCACCCCGAGATGGGCCCGATCATCGACAAGGACCAGGTGGGCGACACCTACCCCTACGGCGGCACCAGCGTCGGCCGCTTCGACTGGGCCTGCTACCAGAGCATGGTCTGCAAGGTCGTGACGGGGCGCTATCAGTCCTACGAGGAGATGCTCACCTTCTTCTCGGACGTGCTGAAGAACCCGGTGACGGGGCCGGACGGCGAGGAGATCACCGATCCCGAGCTGTTCCAGGAGCGCTGCTACGACGTCTACTACGTCACCAGCGACGACGAGCTCGGGTTCCTGAACCGGGACAACGACTTCGAGGACAAGGGCGACTACATCGAGGCCCAGGTGACCATCCCCCACGTCAACTGGGTGGAGGGGATGCAGCTCTGGGGCTGGATGGACATGCCCTCCTACGAGTTCAACTTCGCCACCTGCGACTCCGAGGCGGGCCAGCTCTACTCCCGCTACTCCGAGTCCTACTACATGGGCACCAACCGCTCCGGCCTGCTGAACCGGCCGAGCGACTTCATCGACGTGGGCGACTGGATCGTCCAGGACGCCCCCGTCATCACCGATCCCTCGGAAGAGTTCGTGCTGGAGCTGGGGTTCCACTATGTCGAGTAAGATCCAGCCTGTGCTCCTCATTGGCCTCGTGGCGCTGGTCGGCTGCGACCGCAACGGCCGCGAGCTGGTCCAGCGCCCGGACGACGACTACGATCCCGTGCTCGACCTGGGCGAGGTCAACGTCGTCGACACGACCACCGCCCGCGCCATCGGCGAGCTGGGCTGCGAGGCCGACGACGGGAGCGCCAACTGCTTCTACGAGCAGGTCGGCACCCCGCCCGCGGGCACCACCGGCGGCGCCACCTTCACCTTCCTGGGGACGGGCAGCGAGGTCTGTGTGATCATGGACCCCGAGGCGGTCTTCTGGAACCAGTCGATCTCGCCCACCCAGCCGAACGAGACCTACATCTACCCGGACAACATCCGGGATGACGGGGACCTGGACCTGTTCGGCGGGCTGTCCTCGTACTACACCGGCTCTCCGGGCGTCGATGTCGGCGACTTCACCGGCTACTACACGGACAGCCTGGGGAACGTCATCGAGATCGAGTACGACGAGGACTGCAGCCAGATCGGCATCCGCGGTCAGTCGGACGCCCACGGCGGTCGCAGCGCGCCCGAGTACTGCGAGATCGACACCGAGCAGCTCGAGGGCGTGCAGTTCACGGTCGTGCTGGAGACCTTCGCGACCCCGCTCGACGACGGTGTCCTGAGCTTCGGGGCCATGGTCGTGGGCTCGGGCTGCGGCGTCGGCGGCATCTCGGTCTCCGAGTGCACGATCCCGAACGAGGCCCTCGATCCCGAGACGGGCGAGCCCAAGGAGGGCTTCGCCGAGCTCGAGGCGGCCTTCTGCGACAACCAGATGCTCGAGTACTGCTGCGCTCACCCCGAGCAGTGCGGGGATGACCCGCCGGCCGACGCCTGCGACGGCGTCATCCTCCAGGAAGAGGAGTAGGCCCGGTCAGGGCTGGGGCGCCTTCGGCTCCAGCACCCGGCCGCGCACGCCGAGCTTCGGCTCCAGCGAGAGGAGCACGGGGCGACCCTGCAGGTCCCGCTGGAGCTTCCAGGGGGCGCCCGGCAGGGTGAGGCTCGCCTTCGCCGCGCCCTCCACATAGCTGATGGCGCCCTCGGCGCTGGCCAGCACCAGACCCGCCGGCTCCTTGCCCCGGGGGACCAGCTCGAGGAGCTGGGAGCCGGGGCTGACGGGCGTGGCGGGGAGACGCTGGAGGGCCTTGCCCTGGAGGCTGAGCCACTGGGCCTCGACGTTGCCCGCCTGCGCCCAGGCCGCCAGCACGCCGAGCCCGCCCGCCTGGCCCTCCGCCTGCGGGACGCTCCCGAAGCGCGCCGTGAGCAGCGTCTGACCCTCGGCGGCGGCCCACAGGCGCTCGCCCGGCACGGGGACCTCCGCCGGGTAGTCCGGCCGCAGCGTGTAGAGGTCGAGCAGCCCCTCGCGCTGGACGAGGACGATGACACCACCGGCGACGTCGACGGTGGTGCGCACCTGGGCGGGCCGCGCCGTGAGCGTCGCCATCTTGCGGAGCTGGGGGCGCCCGCGCTCGTCCACGGAGACGAGCCTCAGCTCGCCGCTGTTGTTGCCCGCCTGCGGAGAGGGGACCCAGACGGGGACGTGCAGCTCACCCTTCGCGTCCGTAGCCCCCTGGCCGATGAGCTCCACCTTCGGCCAGGGCAGCTCCACCGAGCGGGGGGCGTCCTCGACCCGCGAGCTCTGGATGCGGACATAGCCCAGGGCGCGCTCCGACTCCGCCCAGACCACGTAGCGATCCCCCTGCCCGGCGCGCGCGGCGGTGAGCTGGGGCTCCACCTTGCGGTCGAGGTGCACCAGGAAGTCGTTGCGCACGACGCGGTCCGCGGTGCGCGCGTCGGCCACCGACAGGTAGAGGTCGTAGCCCTTGCTGGCCTGGTGTACCCAGAGGCTCTGGGCGCCCTCGCGCTCGGTGAGGATGGGGTCGGGGCCCAGGTGCCCGGCCACGGGCTTCGCCGCCGCCACGCGCACCGGGCGCGCCGGCAGCGTCTCCTTGCGGTCGCCGAGGTCCACCTCTACGCTGAGCGTGTAGCTCCCCTCCTTGAGCCCGGCGCCGCTCGGCACCTCCAGCAGCACCCGCTTCTGGCTGCGGGCGGGGATGGTCCAGCTGGCGGTCGGCTCCTGCGCGGGCGGGGTGGTGAAGCGGTTCTGCGCCTGGCCGCTCGGCAGGGTGAACTTGAACTTCACGCGCCAGGGGCGGGCGGTGAGATCGGGCACGGTCACCGGCGCCGAGCCCCCGTTGCTCAGGGTCACCAGCACCAGCATGTCCTGGCCCGCCAGGTACTCGTCGCGGAGGTCGGCGCTCACGCTGAGGCTCGCGGCGGGGGCGCTGGCGGTGGAGGCGGGGGCGCTCGCGGGCTGGGCGCTGACCGCGCTCGCGCTCCCGGGGGCCGTCGTCGCGCCGCCCGTGGCCTCAGGGCCGGCGACGGCGGGAAGGGCGGCGAGCAGGAGGGCGAGCGGCAGCGTCGTCGTGTGCTTCATCATCCATCCCCTGGGGAGCGGCCCCCGCGCAGGACCCGGACCAGGCGCAGCGCCTGTTCAGGATCGTTCACCGTCCCCTCTATCTGGGCCTCCCGCACGAGGGCGAGCAGGCGGCCCATCTCAGGTCCAGCAGCTACACCCTGACCTGCCAGATCGCGCCCCGTCAAGAGCGGAGGCAGGGCGCACCAGCGGACCCCGAGCACCTCCGACCGCGCCTTGGCCTCCAGCGCGACGGGGGAGGCCGTCGCCGCGAAGGCCGTCTCGGCGACGACGCCGACCTCCTCGGCCTCGGCGAGGCGTCGCAGGGTGGCGTCCGAGGCGGGCACGGCCAGCAGGGGCCAGCGCGCCGCCGCGCCCAGGGCCCGCGCCCGCACGGGGTAGCGCTCGCGCGTGTGGACGCCCAGGCGATCGAGCGTGGCCAGGGCCGCCGCCGGGGGCAGGGCGTGGAGCAGGGCGGCCAGCATGAGCGTCCAGGGGCGCGGGTCCGGGCCCGCCTCCGCTCGCCGCGCCGCCGCCCGGTCCACCGCGGCGTCCGTGGCCTCCGCGGGGGCGCCGTCGAGCTCGGGGAGCACCTGCGCCAGCGCCCCCACGGCCCGCGCCAGCCGGAGGCCCTCCGACGGCCGCGCCGTCCCCATCAGCAGCTTCTCCAACTCTCCCGCGATCCGCTCGGCGGGGAGCCCGCGCAGGTCCGCGCTCCGGCAGATCTCCAGGAGCTCGTCGTCGGGCGTGAAGGCGAAGCGCGGGGCGAGCTGGACCACCCGCAGCACGCGCAGCGGATCCTCCAGGAAAGTGGCGCGGTCCACGGCGCGCAGCCGTCGCGCCCGGATGTCGGCCTCCCCGCCGTAGGGGTCGCGCCGCGCCCCGCTCAGCGGGTCCCAGGCGATGGCGTTCATGGTCAGATCGCGCCGTCGCAGAGCCTCCTCCAGGCTCACGGGCGCGTCGGGCTCCTCCGTCCCCGGGCGGGGCAGGGCCACGTCCACCTCAATGCCGGGCGCGCGCACCTTGTAGACCCCGAAGCTGCGGCCCACCAGCGGGGAGGCGCCGAAGGGGGCCAGCGCCCGCTCCACGGCGGACCGGGAGAGGCCGTGGACCTCCAGATCCCAGTCCTTGACCGGCCGGTCCAGCAGGGCGTCGCGCACGCTGCCCCCGACCACCCAGGCGGCCCCGCCCGCGCGCGCGCAGGCCGCGGCGATCCTCAGCACGAGCTCTGGCGGCGTCATGGGCGCTTGCTCCCCGGGCGGTGTGGCCTTACAGTGCAGGCCATACCCCTATCCGCGTCGCGGGTCACCCCGACGCGCACCGGACGTCCGCATGGGTCTGCTCGCGCTGCTCTCGCTGGGTCTCGCCCTCGCAGGTGCCCCCTCCGTGCTCCCGGGCGCGCCCGCCCTCCAGTTCACGCTGCCGGCGGTCAACGAGGACACGGCGATGGGGCTGGTGAACAAGCCCACGGTGGCGCTCTCGGACTTCACGGGCGTGGACCCCGCCTACCCGCGCGCCGTGACCGTGCTCTACTTCTGCTCGCGCAAGACGGGCGGCGACGGCCTCGCCTCGCTGGAGGCGGTCGCGCGCCGTTACCGCGGCAAGGACGTGCAGGTCATCGCCATCCTCACGGACGGGGGAGACCTGGGGCCGCTGGCCGACTGGGTGGGTGGGCTCGGGCTCAGCTACCCGGTGCTGCGCGATCATCACCGCGTGGTGGCGGGGCGCTACGGGGCCGACGAGCTCCCGATCACCTACATCATCGACGCGCGCGGGGACGTCTACGCCGCGGGCAACCCGAAGGGCGGGGACATCGAGGGCGAGCTCACCGCGACCGTGGACGCGCTGCTCCAGGCGCCCGCCAGCCCCTGAGCGAGGCGCGGGCCCTGAGCGAGCCTGGGCCCTGAGCTCCCGCCCGGAGCCGGCGCCTCAGCCCTCTTCGGGGATCTGCACCACCATCACGGTGATGTTGTCGCGCCCGCCACCCTGGTGGGCCGAGCGGATCAGCTCGCGGCAGAGCGCGCGGCTGTCCTCGTGCCGGTTGAGCAGGGACTCGATCTCCTCGTCCTCGACCTCGCCCCACAGCCCGTCGGAGCACAGCAGGATGCGGTCACCCGCCTCCAACTCCACGCGGAAGATGTCGATCTCCACGTTGCGCTCGGTGCCCACCGTGCGCAGCAGGATGTTCGAGTGGGGGTGGTTGCGCGCCTCCTCGGGCGTGATGCGGTTCTGCTCGACCATGCGGGCCACCAGCGAGTGGTCGCGCGTGATCTGGTGCAGCGCCCCGCGGCGCATCAGGTAGCCGCGGCTGTCGCCCACGTTCGCCACCAGGGCCGCCTTGTCGCCCAGCACCATCGCCGTGACCAGCGTGGTGCCCATGTCGTTGCCCAGGCGCTCGGAGTGGTCCTTGATGGTGTTGTTCGCCGTCTGGAAGGTCTCGTCGAGGATGTTCTCGAGGGCCTCCGGCGTGAGCTGCGGCGTGGCGCCGACGCGCTCGCCCGCCACCCGGCACAGGGTCTCCACCGCCATCTGGCTGGCCACCTCCCCGCACTCGTGGCCGCCCATGCCGTCCGCCACGGCGTACAGGTAGATGTCGTCGTGCAGCCGGGTCCAACCCCAGTTGTCCTCGTTGAGCACGCGCACCAGGCCCACGTCGGTCATCGCGCCGATGTGGTTCTTCTTCTGCGCGAGCTTCGCCTCACCCTGGTCGATCAGCTCCTCGAGCGCGCGACCGAAGGCCAGCGGGTTCGGGAAGGCCCCGTCCTCCGCGGACATGAAGAATTCGATGAGCTCCTTGGCGTGGACCGGCGTGTAGCGCCTCAGGATCCCGCCGAGCTGCGAGATCTCCCGCCCGCGCACGGCGTCGGGCACCGCGGCGTCGTAGACCCGGTCCACGTCCGGGTCGAAGAGCAGGAATTCCCGCCCGCTGCGGACCAGGAAATTCGCCCGCGTCAGCGCGCCCAGGCTGATGCCCTGAACGTGGAGGAAGGCCAGCATCCCCGCCGCGCGCTGCGCCATGTCCAGCACGCGCTTGATGAGCAGGGGCGAGCCCTCGTCGATCATCAGGCTCTCGCCGCTCCAGGGCGTCACCGAGCACAGCACGCCGTCCTGGAAGAACATGTCCACCGGGGCGATCATCCCCGGGTGGTCGAAGTGCTTCTCGAAGAAGCGGGCGTAGGGCTCGAAGCCCTCGCGGTCCCAGCGCACGCTGACCAGGAAGCGCCGCGGCGCCAGGCTCGCCCCGCAGTTCACGCAGGCGGCGCGGTTGCGCGGGGTCTCGTCGCTGCCGCACTCCCAGCAGAAGCGGCGCGGGCGATCTGGCCGGTCGTCATTGGCCAGGTAGTACATGCGCCCCTCGGCCAGTCGAACCAGCCCCTCGATGCTGTAGTGCTCCGAGAGGTGCGTCCCCGGTGGAAAAGGCGGTGGGCGCGAATTGCCGGTGGCCATGCTGTGGCGGTCTCCCCAGGGAACCGGGACCAGGACGGTGTACTTATCCTGCCATGTTAAGTCCTGCGAAGGCTTCCCGGCAACGGATCCTGCGGCAGATGGCCTCCGAGAAGGATAGTGGGTTCGCGTGAATCCCGTACCTTTCACGGTTGACGCTTCCTCGGGTCCGGCGCGCGCTGGCACCCTCGCTCTGGCGCGCGGCGTGGTGCGTACGCCGGTCTTCATGCCCGTGGGCACTCAGGGGGCGGTCCGCGGGCTGACCCCGGAGCAGGTCACGGCGACCGGCGCGCAGATCATCCTCGCCAACACCTACCACCTGTCCCAGCGACCGGGCGCGCCCATCGTGGCGAAGCACGGCGGGGTCCACCGGATGATGGGCTACGACCTGCCCATCCTGACGGACTCCGGGGGCTTCCAGGTCTTCTCGCTGGAGAAGTCCAAGGTGGACGAGGACGGCGTCACCTTCGCCTACGAGCTCGACGGGAAGCGCACATTCCTGTCGCCCGAGATCTCGATGGACATCCAGCAGAAGCTGGGGGCGGACATCGCGATGGCCTTCGACGAGTGCCTGGCCTACGGCACCGACAAGGGCATCGCCACCGCCAGCATCGAGCGCACGGCGCGCTGGGAGGAGCGCTCGAAGAAGGCGCACACCCGGCCCGACCAGAGCCTGTTCGGCATCGTGCAGGGCGGCTTCTGGCGCGACCTGCGGCGGCGCAGCGCGCGGCAGATCACCGAGATCGGCTTCGACGGCTACGCGATCGGCGGGCTCTCCGTGGGCGAGGGCCACGACATCATGTGCGAGGTGCTGGACTACACCACCGAGGTCATGCCCGCCGACCGGCCGCGCTACCTCATGGGCGTGGGCCTGCCCCTCGATCTGGTGGAGGGCGTGGCGCGCGGCGTGGACATGTTCGACTGTGTCATCCAGACCCGGCACGCGCGGGGAGGTCTGCTCTACACCTCCGTGGGGCGGCTGCGCATCACGGACGGGCGCTACAAGTCGGACATGTACCCGCCGGACACCTCCTGCTCCTGCTACACCTGCCAGCGCTTCACGCGCGCCTACCTGCATCACCTGTTCCGCGTGAACGAGATCCTGTCGGCCTCGCTGGCCAGCATCCACAACCTGACCTGGTTCGCGGGCTACATGGCGCGCATGCGGCAGAGTATCCTGGACGGGACCTTCGAGTCCTTCCGCAAGGCCGCCCACGAGGTCTGGGCGCGCTGAGCGATTGCATGCGTGGGGATCCGTGATGGCCCGCCTGCTCCTCTTCCAGGGTGACCAGCTCCTCGTCGAGCACCGCCTCCGGCCCGGTCGCACGACCATCGGGCGCGCCGACTCCTGCGACATCTCGCTGCCCGGTGAGGCGATCTCGCGGACCCACTGCGCGATCGACGGCAAGGGCGAGAGCTGGGAGATCATCGATCGCAGCCGGCACGGGACGACGGTGGACGGTCGGGCCGTGCGGCGCGGCGCGCTCCAGGACGGCGCGGTGCTGGGCATCGGCCCCTATCGCCTCGAATTCCACACCGCCGACCGCCTCGAGCAGGCCGCGCCCACCGCCGAGGCCCTCGCCCCGCGCACCCACGAGCGCGTGCTCTCCGCGGACGAGAGCGGGCTGCGCGTGCAGCGGGCCGCGCTCGTCGTAGAGAGCGGGCCGGACGAGGGGCGCCGCTACGAGCTCAAGAGCAGCCGCGCCAGCGTGGGCGCCGCGCCCAGCACGGTGGTGCTCAGCGATCCCGGGCTGGTGGCCGACCACTGCCGCCTCCGCGTCGCCCAGGGTCGCGTCATGGTGGAGCCCGGCGCCGGCCCGGCCTTCCTGGACGGCGTGCGCGTCCGCGAGATCACCCCCCTGTACGCGGGCGAGGAGATCTGCCTGGGCGAGACCGTGCTCCGCCTGGAGGTGGGCACCGCCGAGGAGCAGCCCACCGCCAGCCGCTTCGGCGACATGGTCGGCGCCTCCGAGAGCATGCGCAAGCTCTTCGGCACCCTGCGGCGCGTCTCCGCCCACGACTTCCCCGTGCTCCTGCTGGGCGAGAGCGGCACCGGCAAGGAGCTCGCCGCCCGCGGCATCCACGATCACAGCCCGCGCGCCAGCGGCCCCTTCGTCCCCGTCAACTGCGGCGCCATCCCCGAGGGCCTCTTCGAGAGCGAGCTCTTCGGGCACGAGCGCGGGGCCTTCTCCGGGGCCGTGCGGCGCACCGACGGCGCCTTCCACCGCGCCGACCACGGCACCCTCTTCCTGGACGAGGTGGGCGAGCTGCCCGAGAGCGCCCAGGCCAAGCTCCTGCGCGCGCTGGAGAGCGGCGAGGTCCGGCGCGTGGGCGGCGAGACCGTCGAGTTCCCCGACGTGCGCATCGTCGCCGCCACCAACCGCGACCTGGCCCAGGAGGTCCGCCAGGGCCTCTTCCGCGAGGACCTCTTCTTCCGACTGGCCGTGCTCTCCGTCCACCTCCCGCCGCTGGGCGACCGCCTGGACGATCTGGAGTCGCTCTGCGCCGCCATCCTCGGCGCCCTGCACCCCGAGGCCGTGGTCTCGCCGGAGGCCCTCGCCGTGCTCAGCGCCCACGACTGGCCGGGCAACGTGCGCGAGCTCCGCAACGTGCTCACCCGCGCCTTCGTGCTGGGCGGCCCGCGCATCGATCCCCACCACCTCTCCTTTCACTCGCTGGCCCGCCCGCCGCGCCCCCGCAACCAGGGCCGCCCCATCGCCCCGGTCCTGGAGAGCCTGGGCGTCGAGCACACCGAGATCGAGGAGGCCGAGCGCGCCTTCCTCATCGCCGCGCTGAAGAAGCACGGGGAGAACCGCTCGGCCGTGGCGCGCGAGCTGGGCCTGGCGCGCAGCTCGCTGCTGTACAAGCTGCGGCGGTATGGGCTGATGTGAGGGTGGAGAGGCTTGCCATGAAATCTCGGCGTGGGATATTGAGATTTCATGTTAAGCATCGCTCCACTCCATCGCGCTCGCACCAGCAACCAGATTCGGGAGCTGTTCCGCCAGTTCCCGGTGGTGGCCATCCTGGGCCCACGGCAGGTCGGCAAGACCACGCTGGCCCGGCAGGTCGCCGCTGAGCAGGCCGCGCGCTGGTTCGACCTGGAGGACCCTCGCGATCGTGCGCGCCTCGCGGAGCCCGCGCTGGCCCTGGAGCGCATCGCCGGGCTCGTGGTCCTCGACGAGGTCCAGCTCCAACCCGACCTCTTCCCGCTCCTGCGTGTCCTGGTGGATCGAACCGAGGTCCAGCACCGCTATCTGGTCCTGGGGAGCGCGTCGCCGGAGCTGCTGCGGCAGGGGTCGGAGACGCTGGCGGGGCGCGTGGCCTTCGTGACGCTCGACGGCTTCGACCTGGAGGAGGTGGGCGTCGGCCGGTGGCGGGAGCTCTGGGTGCGGGGAGGGTTCCCGCGCTCCTTCCTGGCGGAGAGCGAGGAGGCGAGCCTGCGCTGGCGCGAGGCGCTGATTGAGACCTTCCTCTCGCGCGATCTGCCGATGCTGGGGATCTCGGTGCCCCCCACCACCATGCGACGCTTCTGGACCATGCTGGCCCACTACCACGGCCAGGTCTGGAACGGCGCGGAGCTCGGGCGGGCGTTCGCGATGTCCGACACCACCGTCCGCCGCTACCTGGACATCCTGGAGGGCGCCTTCGCGGTGCGCGTGCTCGCGCCCTGGCACGAGAACCTCTCCAAGCGCCAGGTGCGATCACCCAAGGTGTTCCTGAAGGACGTGGGCCTCCTCCACGCGCTCCTGGACATCCCGGACCTGGACGCGCTCGAGGGGCACCCCAAGGTCGGGGCGTCCTGGGAGGGCTTCGCGATGCAACAGGTCATCCGGCGCCTCGGAGCGCGCCCGCACGAGTGCTGTTTCTGGGCGACCCACCAGGGCGCCGAGCTCGACCTGCTGGTGGTCCGGGGGCGTCGGCGCCTGGGCTTCGAGTTCAAGCGCACAGCGACGCCCGCGCGCTCCCGCTCCACCATGATCGCGATGGCGGATCTCCATCTGGACAGCCTGGACGTGATCTGGCCCGGCGAGGGCACCTGGCCGCTCGGCGAGCGGATCCGCGCGCTGGGCGTGGTGGACCTCCTCACCGAGCTGGAGCCGCTGGGATGACCGGGCCTCGCGCGGAGCTCGCTGCTGTACAAGCTGCGGAGGTACGGGCTGATGTGAGGTAGTGCTCAATCATTGAGTATTTGTGATATAGTGACTGAGCATCGCAGGGGCGCTTCGTGAAGGCGAGCTTTCAACGTGCGGTCGTCGGCCAGGTCCTCGGGGCGCTCGAGCGCGGGCCGCGCCGGATGCACCTGATCACCGGTCCGCGTCAGGTCGGGAAGACGACGGCGGCGCTCCAGGTCATCGAGCGATGGTCCGGGCCCACGCGCTACGCCGCGGCGGATCAGTTCCTCCCGCCGGGACCGGACTGGCTGCTCGGCGCCTGGGAGCTGGCCCGCCTGGACGCTCGCCGCGCGGGGCGCGCGCTGCTGGTGCTCGACGAGGTGCAGAAGGTCCGCGGCTGGAGCGAGGGGGTGAAGGCCGCCTGGGACGAGGATCGACGCGAGGATCTGCCCCTGGACGTGATCCTGCTCGGGTCCTCCGCGCTCCTCCTCGGACCTGGCGCCACCGAGAGCCTGGCCGGACGTTTCTGGCTGCACCGCTGCCTCCATTGGACCTTCCCGGAGTGCGCGGGCGCCTTCGGCTGGGATCTCGACACCTGGATCTGGCGCGGCGGCTACCCAGGCACCGCGCCCTTCGACGACGACCAGGAGCGGCGGGCCTACGTGCGCGACGCGCTGGTGGAGGCTGTGCTCGCCCGGGACGTTCTGGCGATGGAGACGGTCACGCGGCCCGCGCTGCTCCGTCAGCTCTTCGCCCTGGCCGCGCGCTACCCCGCCGAGGCGCTCTCCTACAACAAGATGCTCGGGCAGCTTCAAGACGCGGGGAACACGACCACGCTGGCCCACTACCTCGAGCTGCTCGAGCGCGCATTCCTGGTGAGCGGGCTCGAGCCCTACGCCGCGGGCGCGGTCCGGCGGCGCGGAGGGAGCCCCAAGCTCGTGCTTTGGAACAACGCGCTGGTCACGGCCTTCGAGGCGCGCTCCTTCGAGATCTGCCGGCAGGACCATGCCCTCTGGGGGCGGCTCGTGGAGAACGCGGTCGGCGCGCACCTGCTGAACCACCTCCACGGGCGGGGGCTGGAGCTCGGGTGGTGGCGGGAGCGCGACCAGGAGGTGGACTTCGTCGTCTCCGGGGGGAGGGCGCCCTGGGCGCTGGAGGTCAAGTCGGTCGGACGCGCCGGCTCGACCGGGCTCGGCGCCTTCCTCGCTCGCCACCCGAGCGCGCGGCCCCTGCTGATCGGCGGCGGCGGGATGCCGCTCGACGAGTTCTTCTCTCACGACCCCGCGGAGCTGCTCCCATGATCTCCACCCTCCTCGCCCTCGTCCTCCTCGCTGGCGCGCCCGCCGGGCAGGTCGTCTCCGCCGACGCGGCGCCCACGCACCTCATCGCCGGGGGCAAGGGCCAGGCCACGCTGCTCCTCGGGGCGGCCCAGGGCGCGCCCGCCGCGCTCTCGCTCCTGCTGCTGGGCCCCGGCGCGGAGGTGCCCGAGCACGTCCACGAGACCAGCGCGGAGATCCTGTACGTGGAGGAGGGGCGCGTGGAGATGGTCGTCGCCGGCCAGACGCTGCGCGCCCGCGCCGGGGACGCCATCTACATCCCCGCCAACACCCCGCACTCGGCGAAGACGCTGGGCCGCCTGACGCCCCTGCGGGCGGTGCAGGTCTACGTGGGCCCCGGGCCGGAGCAGCGCTTCACGGCGGGGGAGCGGGTGGAGCGGGAGTAGGGCCGCTCACCCCCCGTCCCGCCGCTCGAAATTGCAGTTCAGCAGGCTGCACGCCCGCTCACAGCGGCTCACCTCCCAGCGTCGGCGCAGGGTGGTGTAGCGGTCCCAGACCAGCGGGACGGGGGTGGCGTCGAAGATGCTGCCGACCGGCTCCAGGAAGTAGCAGAGGCGGATGTTGCCCTGGGGGTCGAAGCTGAGATCGCTGTGACCGGCCTTGCAGCTCGCGCCGTTGTCCTCGGACGGCGCGCGGAAGTGGCGCTTCATGCCCTGGAGCTGGGCGACGGCGTTGCAGACGGGGCCGCCGCGCAGGCGCTCGGCGCTGAGCAGGTCGAGGGCGGCGTCGATGGCGTCCAGCTCGTCCGGGCTCCGCGGGAAGAGGGGGGCGGTCTGCCACCAGTCCGGGTCGTAGGGGTTGTCCCCGAAGCTCTGGTAGAGGGGCTGGAGCACGAGCTGGAGCCCGCTCCGCCGCACCCAGGAGAGGAGCTCGGGGATCTCCGGGGCGTTCTTCGCGTGCAGGATGCAGGCGATCACCACCCGCGGGCTCGGGTGGGCGCCGAAGAGCTCGATGGCGCGCCGGGCCTTGTCGTAGGAGCCCTTGCGCCCGCGGCTGTGGTCCACGGTCTCCGGGCGCATCCCGTCCAGGCTCACGTAGGCGATGCGCGCGCCGCTCTCCGCCACGCGCGCGGCCCGCTCGGCCGTCACCAGCCAGCCGTTGGTGTTGAAGCTGACCTCGAAGCCGCGGGCCGTGGCGCGGGTCAGCAGCGACTCCAGGTCCTTGCGCAGGAAGGGCTCGCCGCCCACGAAGTTCATCCCGGCCGGCGCGCACCAGGGGGCGAGGCGGTCGATGAGATCCTCCCAGACGGTGCCGGGCAGATCCTCAGCCTCGTTCTTCCAGATGTCGCAGTGCAGGCAGGGCAGGAAGCAGCGATCCGTCACGGACAGGTGGATCTGGCTCGGCCGCCCCGGCGCGCGGCGCAGGTGTACGCGGTCGAGCGCGCGATCCAACAGCGGCGGGGCGGGCAGCCTCACGCCGCGCCTCGGGTCGCGTCGTAGCGGGCCTGGGTGGCGATGTCGGCGGGGCTCAGCTCGGCGTGGTTCAGGCTGTGGGGGATGAAGCAGGTCCCGCAGGGCGGCAGGCCGCCGTAGTCTCCCCGGGCCACCCGCGCGCGCCGGGCCGCCATGTCCGGCCCCCACCAGAGCTCGGAGAAGGGCCGCTCGCGCAGGCTCCCCAGCCGGTTCTCCAGCAGGTTGTCCCGGGTGCAGGCCGTGACCTCCCCCTGCCAGCTCACCACCGGGCTCTTCCAGAAGCCCGAGCAGGGGCTCAGGTTCGCGGCCCGCACCTGCTCGCCCTTCGTGGCCGCCCCGGGGAGCGTCAGGCCCTCGCTGGCCATCGCCTCGCGGAAGACCCGGTTCTCCGCCTCCTGCATCTCGGGCGTGGGGCAGTCGCGCTGACGGAAGAACACGACGGCGTCCTCGCCCGGGGGGACGTGCCCCGCCGCCGCCCGCACCGGCAGCCCCAGGCGTCGGCAGGCGCCCTCCCAGTGTGCGCGAAAGTCGTGGACCTCCGCGACGTTGTTGGAGCCCACGATGAACTGGAAGACCGGACGCGGCCAGCGCGCGCCCAGGGCGGCCTTGAGCTCGAGGAAGCGCTGCACCTGGGCGTTCACGATCTGGAGCCGGTCCCGCCCCTTCACCGCCCGATAGGTCTCGACGGAGAGCGCGTCCAGCGAGAAGTGCCAGACCTGGGGCACGCTGGCCGCGTTGAGCGCCGCCCGCGCCCGGTCCTCGGTCAGGTGCGTGGCGTTCGTGTGGATCTCGATCTTGCCGAAGGTCCCGTGCCGCGCCGCCGCCCGCAGCCCCAGCCGCCAGAGGTGCCCGAAGTGCGGGTGCAGCAGGGGCTCGCCCAGCCAGAAGGGGATGAGCGTGTCGAAGCGCGCGCCGACCGCCACGAGGTCGGCGATCAACGCCTCGAAGAGCCCAGGGTCGATGTAGCCCGTCTTCAGGTGGTGCCCGTGCCCCTCCTCGGAGACCGAGCAGTGGACGCACGCCAGGCTGCAGCGGTTCGTGGTCTCGACGACCAGGTAGCTGCCGGGCAGAGCGGGGGGGCGCATACCCCCAAGCCTACCCTACTGGCAGCTCAGCTCAATGCAGGCGTAGGTGGTCTTGCTGCCCACCACCTCGAAGTCATAGCTCGCAGTACAGCTCTGGCCCGCCAGCGTCGTCGAGGCCTGCACGCGCCAGGTGCCCTCGCCCACGGTCGCGGCGAAGTCTCCGTAGTCGTCGGTCTCCTCGAGCTGGGGCGAGCCGCCGCTGGTGACGCTCTCCAGCGTGTACTCCAGGCGCCCGACCAGCTGCGGGTCGTGGATGTCGTCCCCGTAGCTCGTGATGATGCGCCCCTCGATCTTGCCGCTGGCGCCGTTCCCGCCGCCGTCTTCGATGTAGTAGGTGTTGGCGTCCTCCAGGGACTCGCACCAGTACTTCGTGCCGGACGAGTCGTCGGTGGACTTGTCGTCCTCCGAGGGGCAGCCGGGGAGGAGCGCTCCTGCGAGCGCCATGAGGAGGAGGGCAGGGAGTCTCAGCGTCTTCATGAAGCCTATTCTATTCGCTTCTCGCCGCCGCTGGGAGTGGTAGCCTGCCAGCATGGCCGAGGCCGCCGAGATCGCCGCGCGCGTGCTGCGCTGGGAGCAGGAGGGTCCCCAGGGGCCCATGACCCTGGAGATCTACCCGACCCTGGCCTGCAACCTGGACTGCGCCTTCTGCGACACCACCGACCGCCACCGACCGCCTGTGGGTGAGCTCTCCGCCGAGCGCCTGCTCCAGCTCGTGGACGAGGCCGCGGAGATGGGCGTTCGACGGGTCTTCGTGCTCGGCGGGGGCGAGCCGCTCCTGCGCCGCGACGCCACCCCCCGCCTGATGGAGCGGGTCAAGGAGCGGGGGATGGAGGGCGTGCTCACCACCAACGGCACCCTCCTGGACGCCCCGCTGCGCGCCCGCCTCCTCGAGCTCGGCTGGGACGAGATCCACGTCTCCATCGACGGCGCCACGCCCGAGGTCCACGACCGCCTGCGCGGGGTGCGCGGCGCCTTCCGCCGCACCGTCCGCAACGTCTGCGCGCTCGCCGTGGAGCGCCGTCGCCAGGGCCTCAGCCTGCCGCGCATCGCGCTCCACACGGTGATCACGAACATCAACTACCAGTCGCTCTCGGACATCGTGCGCCTGGCCAGCGCGCTCGGCGCCTTCCGGGTCGACTTCGACGCGCTGATCGCCTACCGCCCCGAGCAGCTCGCCTGGCGCCTCTCCGACGAGGAGGCCGCGCGCGTCCCCGCCCTCGCCGCTGACGCCCTCGCCCTCGCCTACGAGCTGGGTGTCGCCACCACGCTGGAGCGCTTCCTGCGCCCCGACACGCTGGACCGCGGGGCGACGCGGGTGGAGATCCCCACGACCCCTGGCCTGCGCGGCGCCCCCTGCCTCAAGGCGTGGCACTACCTCGTCGTGCAGGCCGACGGCCGCACCAGCCCCTGCTGCGTGCTGGCGGGGGAGGGGGGCGCGGTCGCCGATCGGCCCCTCGCCGAGCTCTGGCGCGAGGACCCCTTCCTGAACGCCGTCCGCGCGGGGATGCTGGAGAAGCGCCCGCTGCCGCGCTGCAGCGAGTGCTCCTGGAACATCCTGAGCCACGAGGCCCACATCCGCAGCTTCATGACCCCAGGCTTCGAGTCCCCCCGCGCGGCGGTGCCCTGATGGCGATCACGCTGAACCTCGAGCTGACGGACCACTGCAACATCAAGTGCAAGATGTGCAGCCAGTCGATGCGCGACGAGGCCCACGGCGTGCCCATGCGGTTCATGGCCTGGGAGACCTGGCGAAAGAGCCTGCTGGGGCTCGAGGGCATGAGCGAGGAGGTCCACCTCTGCCCGCACTGGCTGGGCGAGCCCACCATCCACCCCCAGTTTGACCGCTTCGTGGAGTACGCCTTCGCCATCAACGGGTCGAACCGCCTGTTCCGGGGCTTCAAGCTGCACACCAACGGGGTCGTGCTCTCGGAGGAGCGCGCCCGCCTCCTCGTGCGCCTGGCCAGCCAGCCCGGCCAGCAGCCCGACACCTTCAACTTCGTCCACTTCTCCCTCGACGCCCACACGCCCCCCACCTACGCCCTGGTCAAGGGCGCCGACAAGGGCGAGCAGGTCTACCGCAACGTCCGCCGCTTCCTCGCCGTGCGCGAGGAGATGCGCGCGCAGAGGCCCTTCGTGACGCTGGCCTTCGTGGTCCAGCCGGAGAACGCGCACGAGGCCCGCGCCTTCCGCGACTTCTGGGCGGGCGAGCTACGGGCGCTCGGCCGCCCCTTCGCCCAGAGCTGGGACTGGCCCAGCCAGCCCATGGACACCCTCTACTTCCGACCGCTGAACTGCGGGGACCAGGCCGCCGCCGACCGCCTGCACGCCGAGGTCTGCCGCGCCCTCGGTATCGCCCCGCCCGGCCAGGACCGCCTGCGCGCCGCGGAGAGCTTCTGATGCTGCCGCTCCTGCTCCTGGGCTGCTCCGTCGGCCTCCTGCGCACCGAGGACGGTCAGGAGCCCCTGCGCTCCGCCTGGTTCAGCGCCGCGGAGGAGGCCCCCACCCTCCTCCTGCTCTCCAACTCCAGCCTGCTCTGCGAGCTGCCCGAGAGCGATGACCCCGCGGAGATCGAGGCTGAGCTCACCCGCCAGGAGGCCGGGCTCACCCGCGAGGGGGCGCAGGCCCTCTACCTGGAGCTCGAGGCCACCCAGGGCGATCTGGTCGGGGACTACGCGATCGAGCCCGAGGTGGACGACGTGGGCGTCCGCGAGCTGCGCGCGAGCTGGTGGACGGTCAAGGAGGCCGAGGTCGAGGCCCGCGAGGGCATCGTCGTGTCCTACACGCCCGGGGACGCGCTGGGCGATCTGGAGTATGTCCCGGCGGTCCCCGGCCCGGGCTCGGTGGCCATCACCCAGGAGGAGGAGCGGCTGGAGGGCAGCTTCGACTTGAGCGCGCTGGACCTCAGCGGGCGCTTTTCGGCCGCCCCCTGCGCGCGGGACTCCGACCTCTTCTCCGCGCTCGGCTTCTGACGCCCGCTACCAGTGGTTGCGGGCCTCGCGGAGGGCCAGGAAGACCTCGCGGTCCGTGGCCTCCGGGCCGAGCCCGATCCCGGCGCGCAGCTCCGGCGAGCGCGTGCGGAAGAAGGGGTTGTAGGTCCGCTCCCGCGCCAGCGTGCTCTCCAGCGAGCCGCCCGCCGCCGCCGCCGTCTCCGCCTCCGCCAGCGCCCGCTTCGCGTCCTCGTTGTCCGGCTCGTGCTTCAGCGAGAAGCGCAGGTTGTTGAGCGCGTAGTCGTGGCCCGGCTCCACCCGCGTGTCGTCGGGCAGGCGGAAGAGGCGGTCGTTGAAGGTGTGCCAGAGCGAGTCGGGGTGCCCGCCCTGCTTGCAGTTGCCGCAGCCGGCGATGAAGAGCGTGTCGCCCGCGAACAGGCGCCCGTGCCCGTGCAGGCAGACGTGGCTCATCGTGTGGCCGGGCGTGTCCAGCGCGCGCAGCTTCACCGAGCTCCCGACGTGGACCTCCGCGCCGTCGCGCAGGTGGACGTCCACGCCGTCCAGCGGGCTCTCCGCATGCGCCAGCACGCGGGCCCCCGTGGCCTTGCGCATGTCCTCGCGCCCGCCCGCGTGATCCCAGTGGTCATGCGTGCAGAGCACCTGCGTGATGCGCCAGCCGTGGCGGTTGGCCACGGCCAGCACCGCGTCCACCTCGAGCGGGTCGATGGCCAGAGCCTCGCCCGTGTGCTCGCAGGCCACGAGGTAATGGAAGTTTCGCAGCGGATTGTCGATGAAGATGCGCTCGACCAGCAAGGGATCCCCCCCTTCTCGCTCAGTTCAGGGACACCTGACCGCTCTCGTTCACCGAGAGCGGGACCACGCCGAAGGGCGTGTCCACGTCCGTCGCCGCCGAGAGGCCGACGCCGACGTTGCCGTCCCCTTCGATGAGCATCTCGTAGATGGCGTATCCGGCGCTGCCGTAGCTGATCTCCAGCGGCAGGGTCAGCGTGCCGGTGTTCGCGCCGTCCACCGCGCCCAGCTCGGCCACCGAGCCCTCACCCACGTCCTCGCCCTCCAGCCGGAACTGGTAGTCGAAGTTCGTGAAGTCGAGCGTGGAGGCGTGATCGTTGTCCACGGCCAGGTCCAGCGCCAGCGTCGCGCTGGTCAGCCCGACCTCCTGCACGCGCAGCGCCTCGAAGCCGAAGGTCGGCGTGCGCAGGGCGGGGAAGTTGCCGGAGGCGTCGTAGGGCAGCTCGACCAGGCCGATCGGCGTGTTGAAGCCGAAGTTGCCCGCCAGCTCGAAGTCGATGGTGTCCTCGCCGCGCACGGCCTGGATCATCGCGTAGAGATCCTCGAAGACCAGCCCGACGGGCAGCGAGAGCTCGGACGCGCCCGCCGCGCCCAGCACGAGGCCATCCGGGTCGTCGCCGGTCAGCCACTCCTCCCCCTGGAAGGCCAGGTTGTAGTCGAAGCTGGCCAGCGTGATGTCCACCGGGTTCGGGTTGTCCACCTTGAACACGAAGTTCGTGTCCGCCATGTCCCAGTCGACCGAGTTCACCTCGAGGCGGTCGAAGGCGATGGTGGGGAGGTACCCGTCGAGCTCGCCGTTGCAGCCCGACAGCAGGAGGACGCCGAGGAAGAGGGAGTTTCTCATCGGAACAGCTCCGTCGCGTTCACGACCGTCACGCGGTCGATGCCGCCCTTGTATCGCGTCTCGGGCGCGGCTCCAGGATCGGAGGGCGCACCCGACGTCGCGGCCGATGCTTGGACGTCCGAGGCGGCCGGATATTCGACCAGGCCCGCGCGCAGCGCGTCCGGGTCGGCCAGCACCGCCACCACCGACCAGAGGTCCGGGCGGATCCAGCGGGCGATGGCGGCGTTGACGCGCGCCGGGCTCGGCGGCTCGGCCGCCTGGGGCAGGGGGAGAGAGGGGTCGGGCCAGCGCAGGACGCGGGCGCCGAGGGCCGCCGGGAGCGAGGGCGCCGGGGCCTCGGGGGGGAGGAGCTCGCTCTGCTCCACGCCGTCCTGGGCCCACAGCTCGACCACGCGCAGGGCGCGCACCAGGGCCTCGGGCGCGCGCGCGGGGTCGTCGAGCTCCAGCGAGACCTGGATCGCGCTCTGGACCGCCTCGCCGCGGCCGAGCGTCAGGGCGCCCGTCCTCGCCACGTCGTCCAGGGCCGCGAGCCGCTCGCGCAGCGCCGCGACGGCCAGCTCCAGGGCCGCGGCGTCGGGCTCGTCCCAGCGCAGGTCCAGGCCCTGGCCCAGGCGCAGGGCCACGCGCTCCCCGATCCCCTCCGCGCGCACCAGCAGCAGGGCGCGGTCCTTGCGCTCGGGGATCAGGCGGGGGGTGGTGGGGGACGAGAGCAGCGGCGCCGCCCGGCTGAGCTGCTCGCCCAGGGCCGCCGCCGCGCGCTCGCGCTCCGGCGAGGCGGGGCCGGCGACGCCCCCGGTGATGACCGCGCGCACGTAGCGGCGCGAGAGGAACTGCTGGACGTCCAGCAGGGTGACGGCGCTCCGGCTCCCCGCCCGCCCGGTGGCGGCGTGGCCGTAGGGGTGCGCCTCGTAGAGCCAGAGGCCCAGGGCCTCGCGCGCCAGCAGGGACGGAGAGGCGGGCGAGGTGAGCGTCGCCTCCAGCTCGGCGGCCCGCCGCTGGGCGTCGGCGAGCACGCCCGGCGTGAGGCGGGGCGCCACCACCCGCTCCCCGAGCAGGCGGGCGGCCTCCTCGGCGTGGGCGGGCGGGCAGGTGAGCGTGAAGGTCACGAGCTCCGGGCCCACGCTCACCCTCAGGCTCGCGCCCCAGCTCTCCAGCTGCGCGGCGATCTGCTGGGGGTCCAGCGCGCCCGCGCCCGCGCCCGCGACGCTCTCTGCGGCCAGCCAGGCCAGCCCCTCGCGGCCGGGCGTGTCCAGGGCGCTGCCCGCGCGCACCACCACCACGATCTCCAGGTCCTCGCGCGCCTCCGTGAGCGTGAGCGCGGAGACCGGGGCCTCGGCCAGGGCCAGCGGGGCGACGCCAGGGTCAGGCTTCCACAGGCAGCCCGCGAGCGTGAGCGCGAGCGCGAGCGGAGCGGCGAGCCGGAGCGCGGCGGCGTACATGCGTGACCTCGTGGACATGGCATAATGCAGGGGTCCCGGCCGCACCAGCCTGCGGCTCGGGGGCCGGCGTTCAGGGGCCGGCGTTCAGGGGGGATCCGTGAGCGAAGAGATCGCGCGCTACGAGGCCCTGCTGGAGCAGGCTCGGACGGACCCCGCCGCCGAGCAGGCGCTCCTGGACGGCTTCTGCGCCCCGGGCGCGGCCCTGGTGGTGGCCTTCCTCGGCTCGGCGCGGCGGCTGGCGGCGCGGGGGCCGGTCTACACCCTGGCGGCGGCGCGGTCGGCGGAGCGCGCGCTGAGGCCCGCGCTGGAGGCCCACGGGCCGCTCCTGCTGCGTCGCCTGCGCGACGGGCTGCTGGTGGTCTACCCCGAGCCCGCCGCTGCCCTGCTGGCCGCCCTGGACGCCGCGAGCGCGCTCGCCTGCGCGCACGGGCCGCCCGACGACGCGCTGGGCCTGGGGCTGGGCCTCGGCTGGGGCACGCTGCTCCTCGACCCCGCGGGGGACGCCAGCGGGCTCGAGATCAACGCCGCCTTCGTGCTGGCGGGGGGCGCTGGGCCGGGCGAGGCGCTGGGCACCGACGCCTTCGTGGCCGCGCTGGGGTCGCCACCGCCGGGGTTGGGCGCGCACCGCGGGCGGGCCGACCGGATCCACCAGCTCGGCCTGCCGTTCACGGTGCTGCGCGACTACCGGGCCTGAGCCCGGCGCGCCTGGCTCAGCTCGCCCCGGCCTTGCGGTAGGCCTGGATGAGGATGTCGGCGGTCTCCGGGCGCATGATGCGCGGGTCGGGGCGCTCGCCGCCGACGAGCTGCTCGCGCACCTTCGTGCCCGAGATGCTGACCGGCTTCTCGTTGGGGTGGTTGTCCGTCAGGTCCACGCGGCCGATGCTCTCGTAGTAGGCGGCGAAGCCCACGTTCACCGGCTTGGTGTGCAGCTCGCCCGGCAGGGTCTTGAAGATCTCCTGCGCGTCGAAGTCGCCCCAGATCGCGGTCTTGTCGTGGTAGGGCGCGTCGGCGTGCTTGCGGCCGATGACGATGTGGCTGAAGCCGTGATTCTGGCGGTAGATCGCGTGCATGATCGCCTCGGAGGGCCCGCCGTAGAACATGCGCATGTCCAGGCCCACGAGGTGGAACACGTCGTTCAGGTCGTAGCCCACGCTGTCCCAGAGGGCGCGGTCGCTGTCGCCCTGGCCCAGCACGCGGTTGACCTGCAGCGCGCGGTAGGTGCGCATGCGGGTCACGGCGTCCACGTCGTCGCCCTTGAGCTGGCCGACCAGCGGGTTGAGCGCCACGCCGGCGTAGAGGCCGCGGCGGGTGAGCTCCTCCGCGCCGTAAACGAGCGCGTACTCGTGGGCGCGGTGCAGCGGGTTGCGGGTCTGGAAGGCCAGCGCCGCCTCGTACTTGCGCTCGGCGATGAGCGCGCGGGTCTGGCGGGGGGTGAGCACGTACTCCCCGAACTCCAGGTTCTGCGCGGGCGGCAGCATCTCGATGTCGCCGCCGACCAGGATGGTGCGCTCGTCCTTCAGCACGATGTCCGCGCCCGGGTGGTCATGGCGCGTCGTGCGGTAGACCTTCTCCAGGTACTTCGCCTTGTCCCAGGCGTAGACCTGCCCGACCTCCAGCACGCCGACCACCTGCCCGCTGGGGCCCACGAGGGCGGCGGTCTTGTGGCGGCCGAGGTGCGCGGCCTCGGCGTCGGTCACCGGCAGCGCCAGCGGGATGGTCCAGGCGTAGCGGTGGCCGCCGCGCAGGATGCAGGCGTGGTCGAGGGCGTGCTCCCAGTCCTCGCGGTTCATGGGGCCGGTGAGCGGCGAGAGCGTGCCGTCGGCGATGCGGTGCAGCGTGGCGAGATCGGCCTCGTTCACCTGGATCTTCGGCAGCCCCTGGGCCTCCGCGATCAGCGCGCGCTGCTTCGAGTAGGGCAGCCTGCGATCGACCAGCTCCGTGAGCCCGCCGTGTACGGGTACCAGCATGTGTCCTCCTGCGTGCCCCGGGTGGGGCGTCTTGCCTGAGCGGCGTCCAGAAAACGCCGACACCATGGCCCGCCGGAGGCCGTTCGTCCAGCGATCGTGACGAGTCTTGTCAAGTCCCGATCAGTGCCCCGGCAGCTTCTTGCCCGTGGTCTCCACCGTGCCGGGGTCGGCCGAGGCCGGCTTGGGCGTGACGATCTCGCCGCTGCTGAGCTTGAAGGTGCCCAGCAGCCAGGACAGCACGAGGCCCTCCAGCTTCGCCTCCTGGTTGAGCATGCGGGTCCCGCGCCCGGCGTTCTGGAGCATCTCGAGGTGCTTCTGGCCCGTGGCGGCGTTCTGGAGCGCGGTGGCGGCGGTGCGCGAGGCCGCGTCCTCCTGGGAGGCGACGATGAGCACCGGGCGGTCGCCGTAGCGCTGGAGCGCGTCGCCGGAGGTGACCGTCTTGAAGTTGAGGCTCGGCGAGAGCAGGACCACGTTCTCCATCAGCGGGTCCTTGGCGGCGGCCTGCAGGCACAGGTTCGCCCCCAGGCTGGCGCCCACGCAGGCCAGATCGCTCACCCCCTGCTTCTTGAGCCAGCCCGCCGCCGCCTCCACGTCGGAGACCATCGCCCGATAGTCGGCGTCTACCAGCTCCTTCTTCGGGTTCTTGCCGTGGCCGCGCAGGTCGGGCGCGACCACGGTGAGCCCGCTCCGGCTCATGCGGTCGGCCAGGTAGGTCCAGTCGTCCGCGCTCCCCCCCTCCATGTGGACGAGGATGACGCCGCGCTTCGCGCCCTGGGCGAGCGAGGTCGCCGCGCGCAGGCTCTGGCCGTCGGCGGTCTTGAGCTGGACGTCCGTGGCCGCGAGGGCGGCGGTCATGAGGAGCAGGCTGATCATCGGGACTCCAGCGCGAGGTCTCACATCATACACGGCTCGGGGGCGCCGTCATCCCTGGCCCAGCAGCGCGTTCAGCTCGGTGAGCAGGGCCCCGAGATCCAGCCGGTAGGCCGCCGCGGCCTCGCCCACGGTCTCCTCGAAGCGCACCGCGCACCGATCGCAGGCGGGCAGGTGATGGCGGGTGAAGACCTCCCTGGCCCGCGGGTGCCGCAGCCAGGCCTGGTGGACCGTCATGGCCTCGTGGAAGGGCTCGCGCCAGAGGCGGAGCTCCGACGAGAGCGCCTCGGCCTCGCGGCGCGCGGCGCGCAGGCGATCCTCGAGGGCGCGGGCCTCGGTCTGCAGCGCGCGGGCCTTGGCCTGGAGCGCGTCGTGGGCGCGCTCGCGGGGCTCCAGGAGGGCGCGGACGCGCGCGGCCAGGAAGGCGTGCAGGCGGGGGTGCATGGGCCCCTATCCTAGCACCTTCACGAAAGCGCGGGCGGGCCGTTTGACAGGGGGCGGGCTGGTGGGTACTCTTTCCCAGCCTTCCGGGAGACCGGATCGGTCTGACCCCGGCCAGGCAGGGCGGCTGCGGCCTCCCAGCACGACCGGGGCGATCTTTGAACGGGCAGAGCGACAGTGCTTCCCGACGAACACTTCATGGACCAGGCGCTCGAAGAGGCGGCTCGCGCCGCGCTCGAGGGTGAGGTCCCGGTAGCCGCCCTCGTGGTGCGCGATGAAGACGGGCTCGTCCTGGCCGCGGCGCACAACCGCCGCGAGCGAGACCACGACCCCACCGCGCACGCCGAGCTCCTCGCCATCCGCGCCGCCGCGCAGGCGCGCGGGGACTGGAGGTTGGACGGCTGCACGGTCTACGTGACCCTTGAGCCCTGCGCCATGTGCGCGGGCGCGATGGTGCTCGCGCGGATCGGGCGGTGTGTGTACGGGTGCGGGGACCCGAAGGGTGGGTTCCTCGGCACGCTCGGCGACCTCTCGCAGGTCCCGGCCCTCAACCACCGCTACGCGGTGACGAAGGGGGTGCGGGCGGAGGAGTCGGCGGCGATGCTCAGGGACTTCTTCCGACGACTCCGCGCACGGGGAGCCTGAGCGCGCGAGGGGTATCTCAGGAGAGGTGGCCGAGTGGACGAAGGCGGTAGACTCGAAATCTACTGTGGACGTTAGTTCACCGTGGGTTCGAATCCCACCCTCTCCGCCACCCCGCGTCGCGCACTGCCCAGCGAGTATTCCGATGCACCAGGAGAGGTGACCGAGTGGATGAAGGTGCACGATTGGAAATCGTGTGTATTGCCAAAAGCGATACCGCGGGTTCGAATCCCGCCCTCTCCGCCATCGGAACGCGCGTCGGGATCGCCGATGATGGTCGGGTCCCGGTGACTGGGAGCCCGTGAACCCCGCCAGGTCCGGAAGGAAGCAACGGTGTCGGTCCTCTCAGGGCATCGGGGTGCCCGGCCATCATCCGCGGCTCCGACCGCGCGATCAAAGGTTTCCACATGAGCTATCAGGCTATCGCCCGGAAGTGGCGTCCCACCTCGTTTGACTCGATCATGGGTCAGACGCACGTGACCCGGACGCTGGGCAACGCTATCGCGCTGGGCCGCATCCACCACGCCTTCCTCTTCACCGGGGCCCGCGGCGTGGGGAAGACCTCGGCCGCGCGTGTGCTGGCGCGGGCGCTCAACTGCGAGCAGGGGCCCACGCCGAACCCCTGCGGCGTGTGCCCGAGCTGCCTGGAGATCGCCAGCGGCTCGAGCCCGGACGTCATCGAGATCGACGGCGCCAGCAACAACTCGGTGGACGACGTCCGCGATCTCCGGGACTCGGTCCGCTACCTGCCGGTGCGCGGCAAGTACAAGATCTACATCGTGGACGAGGTCCACATGCTGTCCAAGGGCGCCTTCAACGCGCTCTTGAAGACGCTGGAAGAGCCTCCTCCCCACGTCATCTTCGTCTTCGCCACCACCGAGGCGCAGAAGATCCCGGAGACCATCCTCTCCCGGGTGCAGCGCTTCGACTTCAAGCGCATCCCGATACAGGTGGTGGTGGAGCGCCTCCAGCAGGTGTGCACGGCGGAGGGGGTGGAGATCCCCGAGGCCGGGCTGAGGCTCATCGCGCGCGCGGGCGAGGGCTCCATGCGCGACGCCCAGAGCCTGCTGGACCAGGTCATCAGCTTCGGCGGGAACAAGGTCGGCGCCGATCAGGTGGCGGAGATCCTCGGCCTCGTGGACCGGCGCCTGCTCTACGACATGCTGAGCGGGATCCTGCAGGGCGACGCCGACCGCTGCCTGCGGGCGATCGATGAGGTCTACACGTTCGGCTACGAGCTCTCGCAGTTCACCAGCGAGCTGCTCGAGGTCATGCGCAACGCCACCCTCGTCGGGCTGAGCCCGCAGAGCCGGCAGTTCCTGGACGTCTCCGACGAGGAGCGCGCGCTCCTGGAGGGCGTGGCGAAGGGCGTGCCGGTGGAGCTCTTCGTGCGGGCCTTCCAGGTGCTGCTGGAGGTCCACGAGCAGGTCTCGCGCTCGTCGCGGCCGCGGCTCGTGCTGGAGATGGCGGTGGCCCGTCTGGTGGCCATCCGCCCGGCGCGCCCGCTGGAGCACATCGTCGAGCGCATCCAGGACCTGGAGCGCCGCCTGCGCCAGGGAGGGGTCGTGGCCCCGCCCGCGCCGCGCGGCCCCGGGGGAGCGGCGCCCGCGCCCCAGGGGGGAGGCTCCATGTTCGGACCTCCCAGCGGAGGAGCGCCGCCCACGCGGGCCGCCAGCGTGGAGCCGGAGCCCGCGCCGCTGCCGCCTGCGCCCGCGCCTGCGCCCGCGCCCGCGCCTGCGCCGCCCCCCGTCGCCGCGCGGATCACGGCGCCTGCGCCTGCGCCCGCGCCCCCGAAGCCCGCCACTCCACCCCCGGCCGTCGCGCCCCCTCCTGCGCCCACGGGCACGCCCGAGCAGCGCTTCCACGCCATGCAGGACTGGCTGGACGAGCAGGGGGTCACCTGGGTGGAGTGGGCGAGGCACACCGCGCTGGTGCGCGAGGCGGCGCCCGTGCTGCACGTCGTCTTCGCCGATGAGCGCACGCAGCGCCTGGCCGCCCCCGTCCACGACCCCACCGTGCTCGCCGCCGTGGCCCGCTTCTTCCCCGGCTGCGCCCAGGTCCAGGCCTCGGTGCGCTCGGGCCCCAGCCAGAAGACCCGGGCCGAGGAGGATCGCGAGCGGAAGGCGCGGGAGGACGCTCGCCTGCGGGCCGAGCTCGAGCGCCACCCCGTGATCGCCCGGGTCCGTGACACGCTGGGCGCCGAGTTCCTCGGGCTCGAGGCCGGGGGGGCGGCGTGAGCGGCGGCCCTGACCCGCTGCGCCGGGTGGTCGTCCAGCTCTCCCGCTTCCCGGGCATCGGCGAGCGCACCGCCACGCGGCTCGCCTACTGGCTGCTGCGCCAGCCGCCGGGCGTGGGCGAGGAGATCGCCGAGGCCATCCGCGGGCTCGGCGCCGAGATGAAGCGCTGCAGCGTCTGCTGCAACGTCTCGGCGAGCGACCCCTGCGCCCTGTGCGCCGATCCCCGGCGGGACGCGGGCCTCATCTGCGTGGTCGAGCAGCCCCAGGACGTGCCCGCCATCGACGCGACGGGGGAGTTTCGCGGGCGCTACCACGTCCTGCACGGCGCGATCTCCCCGCTGGACGGGATCGGGCCGGACGATCTCCGGGTGCGCGAGCTGCTGGCGCGGCTCTCCGGCGTGCGCGAGATCGTGCTGGCGATGGACCCCGACGTGGAGGGGGACGCCACCGCGCTCTACCTCGCCAGCCTGTTGAGGCCGCTGGGGCTGCGCGTCACGCGGCTGGCGCACGGCGTGGCGGTGGGCACCGAGCTGGAGTACGCCGACAAGAGCTCGCTCGCGCGAGCCCTGGAGAACCGGCGCGAGGTCTGATGGCTCGGGGTCTGAGCCCGCTCAGTCCGACGAGAAGGTCGCCTTGATGAGATCGCGGTTCATCGACGCGATCACGTCCAGGCTGATGCCCTTCGGGCAGGCCTCGGCGCACTCCCCGTGCATGGTGCAGTGGCCGAAGCCGGCCTCGTCCATGGTCTTGACCATGCCCTGGACGCGGCGGTTCCGCTCGGGCTGGCCCTGGGGGAGCAGGCCGAGGTGCGTGACCTTGGCCCCCGTGAACAGCATGGCGGCGGCGTTGGGGCAGGCCGCGACGCAGGCGCCGCAGCCGATGCAGGTGGCCGCCTCGAAGGCCTTGTCCGCGTCGCCCTTGGGCACCGGCACGGCGTTGCCGTCCTGGGCCTGGCCGGTGGCGACGGAGATGTAGCCGCCCGCCTGGATGATCTTGTCGAAGGCGCGGCGATCGACCACCAGGTCCTTCAGCACGGGGAAGGCGCGGGCGCGCCAGGGCTCGATGACGAGCTCCGTGACGTCCTTGAGCTCGCGCATGTGGAGCTGGCAGACCGTGGTGCGCTTGAGCGGGCCGTGGGCCACGCCGTTGATCATGAAGCCACACGAGCCGCAGATGCCCTCGCGGCAGTCGTGCTCGAAGGCGATGGGCTCCTCGCCAGCCTTGGTCAGCTCCTCGTTGACGATGTCGAGCATCTCGAGGAAGCTCATGTCCAGGCTGATGCCCCGGGCGTCGTAGGTCACCATCTTGCCGGGGGAGGAGCCGTCCTTCTGCCGCCAGACGTGCAGTTTGAAGTCGCGGGTGCTCATTTGTAGCTCCTCTTCGCCGGCTTCACGTAGCGGAACTCCAGCGGCTCCTTGTGGAGCACGGGGCGCTTGCCCACCCCGGTGAACTCCCAGGCGGCGACGTAGCTGAACTCCTCGTCGTTGCGCTCGGCCTCGCCGTCCGGCGTCTGGTACTCCTCGCGGAAGTGACCGCCGCAGCTCTCGTCGCGCTCGAGGGCGTCCAGCACCATCAGCTCGGCGAACTCGAGGAAGTCGGCCACGCGCCCGGCCTTCTCCAGGGCCTGGTTGAGCTCGACCGCGCTCCCGGGGACGTTGACGTTCTGCCAGAACTCCTCGCGCAGCGCCGGGATGCGCTTCAGCGCCTCCTGGAGGCCCGCCTCGGTGCGGCCCATGCCGCACTTGTCCCACATCAGCAGGCCGAGCTCGCGGTGGAAGGAGTCCACCGTGCGCTTGCCGTTGACCGCCAGCATCCGGTCCACCCGGCTCTTGACCTCACCCTGCACCTCGGTGAACGCGGGGTGCGTCGCCGCCATCTCGCCGGGGTTCACCCGGGCCAGATAGTCGCCGATGGTGTAGGGCAGCACGAAGTAGCCGTCGGCGAGCCCCTGCATCAGCGCGCTGGCGCCGAGCCGGTTGGCCCCGTGGTCGGAGAAGTTCGCCTCCCCGGCGACGAAGAGGCCGGGGATGGTCGACTGGAGGTTGTAGTCCACCCACAGCCCGCCCATGGTGTAGTGGACGGCGGGGTAGATGCGCATCGGGACCTTGTAGGGGTCCTCACCCGTGATGCGCTCGTACATCTCGAAGAGGTTGCCGTAGCGCTCCTCCACCACGGGCTTGCCGAGGCGCTGGATGGCGTCGCGGAAGTCCAGGTAGACGCCGCGCCCGCCGGGGCCGACGCCCCGCCCCTCGTCGCAGACCGCCTTGGCCGCGCGGCTGGCCACGTCGCGGGGGACGAGGTTGCCGAAGGAGGGGTAGCGGCGCTCCAGGTAGTAGTCGCGGTCGCTCTCGGGGATCTCGCCCGGCGCGCGCTTGTCGTCACCCCGCACCGGCACCCACACCCGCCCGTCGTTGCGCAGCGACTCGCTCATCAGCGTGAGCTTGCTCTGGTGGTCGCCGCTGACCGGGATGCAGGTGGGGTGGATCTGCGTGAAGCAGGGGTTGGCGAAGAGCGCCCCGCGCTTCGCCGCGCGCCAGGTGGCGGTGACGTTGCTGCCCTTGGCGTTCGTGGACAGGTAGAAGACGTTGCCGTAGCCGCCCGTGGCCAGCACCACCGCGTCGCCGGCGTAGCTGGCCAGCTTCCCGGTGACGAGGTCGCGCACGATGATGCCGCGGGCGCGCCCGTCCACGACCACGAGGTCCAGCATCTCGGTGCGGGGGAACATCTTCACGCGGCCGGCGCTGACCTGGCGCATGAGGGCCTGGTAGGCGCCGAGCAGGAGCTGCTGCCCGGTCTGGCCGCGCGCGTAGAAGGTGCGCGACACCTGGGCGCCGCCGAACGAGCGGTTGTCCAGGTAGCCCGCGTACTCACGCGCGAAGGGCACACCCTGGGCCACGGCCTGGTCGATGATGTTCACGCTGACCTGGGCCAGCCGGTAGACGTTGGCCTCGCGCGACCGGAAGTCCCCGCCCTTCACCGTGTCGTAGAACAGGCGGTAGATGCTGTCGCCGTCGTTCTTGTAGTTCTTGGCGGCGTTGATCCCGCCCTGGGCGGCGATGCTGTGGGCGCGCCGCGCGCTGTCCTGGAAGCAGAAGGACAGCACGTTGTAGCCGAGCTCGCCGAAGGAGGCGGCAGCGGCGGCGCCCGCCAGCCCCGTCCCCACGACGATGATGGTGTACTTGCGCTTGTTGGCCGGGTTCACCAGCTTCAGGTTGAAGCGGTGCCGGTCCCAGGCGGTCTCAATCGGGCCGTCCGGCACCCTCGCGTCGAGATGCATGGCCATGGCCTCCGAGACTCAGTGGATGCCGATGCGGAAGTAAGTGAAGATGGGCATGATCACGTTGCCGCTGGCCACCACCAGGGCGACCGCGGTGGCGACCTTGCGGGCGAGCCCGGCGTACTTCGTGCCGGTCACGCCCAGCGTTCGGGTGAGCGCGAAGACGCCGTGGAAGAGGTGGACGCCCAGCACGAGGTTGGCCAGGACGTAGACCACCACCACCGGCAGCACGCTGAAGCCGACCACGAAGTTCTGGTACGCGCTGCCCGGGATGAAGTTCGGGTGCACGTTGCCCACCGTGAAGTGCATCAGGTGGTAGACGAGGTACAGCACGATGATCGCGCCGCCGTAGACCATCGTGCGCGAGGCGTAGGCCGTCGCGGACTGCGGGTCCACCTTGACGTAGCGCACCGGCCGCGCCGCCCGGCTCTTGAGCGTGAGGATCACCGCCGAGTACATGTGCAGGAGGACGCTGCACAGCAGGGTGATGCGCACGCCCCAGATCAGCGCCGGCTTCTCGTGGAGGCTGTGCGCGTAGGCGTCATATACCTCCTGACCGAGGAAGATCTGGAGGTTTCCGAGCATGTGAGCGATGACGAAGCCCACGAGGATGATCCCCGTGATCGCCATCGCGACCTTCATGCCGATCGTGGACTTGTAGAAGTTGACCAGCCAGGACATGGACGCTCCGTCCTTCGAGGCCAAGGGCCCACCCCATAGCCCTCGCGCGGGGCGCGCGCAAGGCGTCGAGGCCCTCCAGAGCGCGCGCGTTGCTGGGTACTGTGGCCTTGGATACCGAGGATGAGACGGAGAGCCTCATGCGCGCGCTGCCCTGCCTCGCCCTGCTGGTCGCCTGCCACAAGCCGGAGGGCACGCCGCTCCCGGCGGCCACGACACCGGAGGCGGTGGAGATCCTCTGGGAGGGCGCAGCCTTCGCTGGCGCGCGCCCGAGTGTGGTCCGCTTCGACGACGCCTGGCATCTCTACTTCCTCAGCCGTGAGGGCTCGTTCGAGGCGAGCTTCCACGCGCGATCCGAGGACGGCCTCTCCTTCGATCTGCTCTCCTCACACCGCGTGCTGGACGCGCTCACGGTCAGCGACGCGGATCGGGTCGAGGGCGCCGTGGCCTACGCCTCCGGGTCGCGCGCGCACCTGCTGAGCAGCGTGACCCTGGACGGGGTGGAGGAGGTCTGGCACGCCACCGCCACCGACGGCGACGACTTCACCTTGGACGGCTCGCCGGTCTTCTCCTCAACGGACGGCGAGGCCTACGAGGTGACGGGGGCGCTCTACGAGGCGGGTGAGGTGCTTGCGGCGCTGGGAGAGCGGGACGGAGAGCGGGAGATCCTGGTCGCGCGCTCCACGGACGGCGGGGAGAGCTTCCCAGCCCCGGAGCTCGGCCTGCAGGCGGACGATCTGCCCACACCCTGGGGCTCGCAGACCGTGGGCGCGGGCGGCATGTGGGGCGCCACCATCGCCGCGGACCCCGAGGAGGGCTACCACATGCTCTACCTCGGGGCGGCTCCCAACGGGGACGAGGCTATCGGCATCGGGCAGGCCTGGTCGGGGGACGGGGTGACCTGGACCGCGGACGGCGAGCTCTGGTACGCGCCGGAGGAGGGCACGGAGATCTCCGGTATCAGCCTGGCGCTGCACGACGGGGGCTGGTGGTTGTGGATGGGCGTGAACGCGGCGGGGGAGGACCCGCTCGGCGCAGGCGGCTTCGCGCTGATGCGCATCGAGTAGCGTGTGCCTCCCCTCGCGCTCTTCCCGGAGCTCCGCGGGCGGCTCCGGGAGCTGGGTCGCCTCTGGCCGGCAGCGCCGGGGGCCCTGGGGGTGCTGCTGGGCTGGGCGAGCTACGGCGGCGGGCTGGTGGATGACGCCTACATCTCGCTGGTCTACGCCCGGAATCTGGCGGAGGGGAGGGGGCTGGTCTTCCATCCGGTCCTGGAGCCGACGGAGGGCTACTCCAACCTGCTCTGGATCCTGGCGCTGACGCCGGGCCTGGGGCTCGGGCTCCCAGGGGCGGCGCTGGCGCAGGGGCTCGGGCTGCTGTGCACGGCGCTGGCGGTGGGGCTGGTGGCGCTGCGGGTGGGGGGGGCGCGCGGGGCCGCCGTGGGCCTGGCGATCTCGGCGTCTCCGATCGTCGGCTACTGGGCGGGGCGCGGGCTGGAGGGCGGGCTGGTCACGCTGCTCCTGGTCCTCGGCGTGCTCCGGCTCGGTAGCCTCCAGAGCTGGCTCTGCTTCGGGCTCCTGGGTGTGGCGCGCGTGGAGGGCGTGGTCTGGGGAGCGCTCGCGGTGCTCCGCGTGGCCCTGGTGGAGCGGAGGCTCCCGCGCCCGCCTGAGCTCGCCCTCTGGCTCGGCCCCTTCGCCGCGCAGCTCGGCCTCCGGGCGCTGCTCTACGGGAGCCTGGCGCCCGCGCCCACGCTGGCCAAGCTCTCCGAAGGGGTGGGGAGCTCGCTGGAGCGGGGGCTGGGCTGGCTCGCGCAGGTGGGGGTGGGCGCGCCGCTCGCGGTCCTGGCCCTGGGGGCGGCGCTCTACTGGATCTCCCGGGATCTCCGCGCGCTGCTGGCGGGGCCTGCGCCCTGGGCGGCTCTCGGCGCGCTGGGGCTCGTCCTGTTCGGGGTGGCGGTGGGGGGCGACTGGATGCCCAACCTGCGCTGGCTGCAGCCGGCCGTGCCCCTGGTCTGGTTCGCCCTGGGGGTCGCCGCGCCGGGCTGGCGCGCGCTGGTGCCGCTGGCGCTCCTGTCCATGGCCATCGACCTGCAGACCGGCGTGTTCGGAGCGGGGCAGACCTCGACACGCAGCGTTCGGGCGGCGCTGGAGACGCTGGAGCTGGGGCCGAGACCCCCTCCTGTCCACCCCGCGCACCTCATCGTGCTGGAGACCCTCCCCGAGGACGAGGTGGTCCTGCTGCCCGATGTCGGTCAGCTCGCCTGGATGACGGGGAACCCCGTCCTCGATCCGCAGGGGCTCACGTGGGCGAGCCTGGCGCGGGTGATGCGCGCGGGCTGGCAGGGGCCGGAGGGGGAGGCTCGGCTCGCGGGCGTCCAGGAGACCCTCGAGCGGTTGAGGCCAGCGTTGATCGGGATCCCCATCCGCGGAGGTCGGAGCGCAGCGGGTCCGGTGGGCGCGGTCTCCCTGGGGGGCGCGAGAGATGAGCCGCTCCCCTGGTTCGACGCGGGCTGGGAGCGCTGGAGGGAGGAGCCCTACGGGGCCGGCGGCAGCATCCGCTATTACCTGCGCCGAGACCTCGGCGAGAAGCTGGGCAAGGAGGCGCGCCTCCGCCGGGTTCGACGCGCGCTGGAGCTCGCCCCGGAGCTCCAGAGCCTGCGCACCCGCGAGAGCTGGGCGCTGCGGCAGCTCGGGCGCTCGGACGAGGCCACGGCCGCGGAGCAGGGGCTGGACCCGCGCGCGCGCCGCATCCCGGAGATCTGGTCGCGCTGAGCTGGTGGGTCCAGCGGATGGCGTGGATCCCAGAACGACGAAGCCCCGCCGAAGCGGGGCTCCCGGTCGGAGGACCGTCGAGACTACTCGTCCCAGACGCCGTCCGCGCCGCCGTAGGCGCCCATGTCCACACCGCCGTCGCCGGTCCCGGCCGCCGGGCTGCCCGCGCCGAGGGTGAGGTCCGTCGCCGAGGTGAACTCGGGATCCTCGGAGATGTTGCCCATCGCGCCGGTCGGGTCGGTGTAGGCCGAGCCGTAGTTCCCGGAGGCGCCGCCGTACACGTCGCTGTAGCTGACGTCGAGCGAGGTGCCGGTCTCGCCGTCGATCATGTAGCCCTCATCGTTCCAGTAAACGATGGAGTTGTAGGAGGTCAGCGAGCCGCCGGAGCTGAGGTAGACCGAGGACACACCGTCGTTGTTCGAGGTGGAGACCTGGTTCAGCGTCACCGAGCCGCCCTGGACGTCCACCGCCGCGCCGCCGGAGGTCAGCTCCGAGCTGGAGGTGTTGCCGGCGAAGATCGAGTTGTCGAAGCTGGCCGTGCCGGCCACCGAGGCGCCACCGCCGTTCGCGGCGCTGTTGTCCCAGTAGTCGAACCACTTGCCGGCCACGGTCGTGGCGTCGTTGGAGTAGGAACCACCGCCGTTGTCCGCGTAGTTGTCGGAGAAGGTGATGTCCCAGGCGTCCAGCGTGGCGTCGCCCGCGAAGAGGCCGCCGCCGTAGGAGTACACGTACACCTCCTCCGTGTCGGAGGGGTTGCTGTAGCTGTACGCGGGCAGCTGGTTCTCGGTGATGACGAGGTCGTAGAGCGTCGGGCTCGACTCGAACACGTAGACGCCGCCGCCGTAGTAGCGGTAGGTCGTGGTGGTCATGGTCGTGTAGGAGTCGATTTCACGCTCCTCAGAGATGACCTCGACCGTGCCGGAGCCGCTCATGATGGTGAAGCCGGTCAGGATGGCCTCGGAGGTCTCACCGGAGGCGATGGTGACGACCGAGCCGTCGCCAGTGCCCACGATGAAGGTGCGGTCCGTGCCGTCCACACCCTTGACCAGGATGTTCTTCCCGGTGAAGTCGATGTTCTCGTTGTAGGTCCCCGGCATCGCGTAGACGCACTTCTCAGCGAGGTCGATGGCGCCCTGGATGGTGTCCAGGGGGTTGGTCATCGTGCCGGTGCCCTCCGGGCTGCCGGACACCGAGTCCGCGTGTACGGGCTCCATCGAGTTCAGGTCGTCGCAGTCGTCGGCGTTGTCGGTGTAGCCATCGGGCATGTCGCACGCCTCGATGGACTCGTTGGGATCGCCGTAGGCGTCGCCGTCACCGTCATGGTAGTAGGTCTGCGTGTCGAGACCATCGTCGATGGTGTCGTTGCAGTCGTTGTCCGTGCCGTCGCAGATCTCCTCGGCGCCGGGGTAGACGTAGGGATCCGCGTCGTCGCAGTCGCCATCGACCGGCACCCAGCCGTCCGAAGCCTCGCAGGCGTCGGTGGTCACGCCGCTGTCGCCGAAGCCGTCACCGTCCGCGTCCTGGTAGTAGGTGCCGGTGACACCCTCGTCCAGCTCGCCGTCGCAGTCGTTGTCTACGCCGTCGCAGTCTTCCTCGGCGCCCGGGTTGATCATGGCGCTGGTGTCGTCGCAGTCCTCGCACTCATTGTAGCCGTCACCGTCGGCGTCGATGGTGCAGTCGCCGGTTCCTCCGCCGGTCTCTTCATTGCCGGTCTCGGTCTTGTCATCGCCAGGGCAGCCGGCGAGCAGGACGGCCAGGAGGGCGAAGGGGGTAGCGAAGGAGATGGAGCGCATGGAGACCTCACGCGGTGAACGACTTCGAGATGACTGTAAAGGAATGTCACGGCGACCGCAAGACCTTTCGTGACATTCTTTACAAGACCGCTCGGTGGTGTGCTTCGAGAAGAGCGTATTGCCAGGGAGATGAGACTATAGCGTGGATCCGTGGGCGCCGCGACATCCCGTGACAGGTCGCGCGTGATATGGGCCACGACGATGCGCGCTCGAGCACTCCTCCTCCTCCCTCTTCTGCCGTCCACGGCGCTGGCCGCGGACAGCGGTGACGTGCGCTTCACCGACGTCCTCGTCTGGGCGGCGCTGCTGGCCATCGCGCTGATCGGCGTGTTCGGCTGGCTGCGCGGGCGCGCGTGGATCAGCGCCAACCTGCTGCCGGCCCTCGAGGGCTTCTATCGGACCGCGCACCCGCCGCGGCTGCGCGCCTGGCAGCCCGGTGGTGCCCAGCCTCCGGTGCTCCTCGGTGAGCGCTGGCTCGCGCTGGGCGGGGTCCACTGGGTGCGCGCGGTGGCGGTGGACGTGGTGCCGCACATGGTGGTGGAGCTGGTGGAGCAGCCGGGCTGCGTGGTGGCGGTCCACGGGAGCCTCGCGGAGGTCTCGCTGGATCAGGTGCTGACGCCGCTCGCCGAGCGCGCGGTGGGTCGGGTCTTCGTCTGCGCTGACCCGCCCTCGGAGGCCACCTTCGCCTCGATGGCGGCGCGCGGCGGGCCCACGGTGCTGGTGATGGAGCGCGCTCCGAGCGCGGAGCTGGTGGCCTCGATCAGCCGCTGGGGCGTGATCGCCCTGGTGGTGACGCCGGACAACCCGGGTGTGCCGAACCTGGCCGGGACGCGGAGGGCGTCCTGAAGCGGCCAGGAAAGGGCGTCGTCGCGGCGATCTGGCTCGGCGCCTGGATGTGCGCGCTGTGCTGGCCGGTGCTGGTCGGGCGAGGCAGCCGCCTGCTCGGGGACGAGCTGGGGAGCGGGTGGCGCGCGATGTGGACCGCCGACGCGGCGCGCGCCAGCCTCGCCGCGGGGGAGGGCTGGCCGAGCTCGACCTCGACGCTGGGCACCCCTTTCGGTGGGTCTTTCGCCAGCCCCTCTCCGCTCTTCGACGCGCTCTCCGCGCTGGCGCGCGCGGCGCTGGGCCCCGTGACCACCTTCGACCTGCTGGCGCTCTCGCACCTCGGGCTGGCGGCGGCGGGGGCCTGGGTGCTGGGGCGGACGGCGGGGCTCGCCTGGGAGGGCGCGCTGGTCTCGGCGGCGGTCTTCGGCTTCAACAGCCTGCTGCTCAGCGCGGGGGCCGCCAGCGGAGCGCCGGAGGTGCTGGGGATGGCCTGGGTGCCCTGGGCGCTGGTGGCGCTGGTGCGGCTGGCGCGCTCCCCGGGGCCGGGCTCGGCGGCGCTGGCGGCGCTGGCGCTGGTCGCGGTGGCCCTGTCGGACCTGCACCTCGCCCTCCTCGCGCCCCTGCTGCTGCCCTTCGCGCTCGCCCCGGCCCTCGCCGACCGGCTCCAGGGTGTGGACGCGCGCGGGAAGGTCGGCGCGCTGGTCTGGACGGCGACGGCGCTCGGCGCGGCGGCGCTGGTGCTGACGCCGCTCCTGGCTCCGATGTTCTCAGCGCTCGCGGACCCCGACGCCATCGCGCCGCCGGGGAGCCTGCGCCTGGGCGCGCTGCCGGCTCCGGATGAGCTCGGGGGCGCGCTGGCCTCCTTCGCGACCCTGTCCGGGGTGCTCCTGCCGGGCCAGGACCTGGGCGTGGTGCGCGGGGCGGCGCTGACGATGACCTGCGTGTACGCGGGGTGGGTGGCGCTGGGCCTGGCCGTGCTGGGCGCGGGCTGGGGGAGGCTGCGCTGGGCGGCGATCTCCGTCGCGGCGCTGCTCCTGGCGATGGGGCCCTACCTGCTGGTGACCCCAGACGGCTGGCGGCCCGTGCCGGTGGCCTGGTGGTCCTGGCTCCGAGAGGTCTGGCCGGTCTATCGGATGATCACGACGCCGGTGCGGGCGATGGCCTTCGGCTTCGCGGGGCTCGCGGTGCTGGCGGGCTTCGGGGCGGAGCGGCTGATCGCGGCGCTACCGCGGGCCGCGCGCGTGCTGCCCTGGGCGCTCTCCGGGGCGGTGATCCTGGAGATCCTGGCGTTCACGCCCATCCCGACCCCGCTGCCCTCCGCCGAGGTGTGGATCCCGGCGGCCGTGACCACCCTCCGCGAGCGGCCGGAGGCGGGCGCGGTGCTGGACTGGCCGCAGCGCGAGGCCAGCGGGGCCTCGGAGATCTCCCGCTACGCGGCCTACCAGCTCTGGCACGGGCGGCCGGTCTTCTTCGACCTCTCCAGCGAGCCCGGGGACGCGGGGGTGGAGGCCAACCCCTTCTTCGTGGCGCTGGAGAAGGCCACCTACGGGGAGGGCTACCGCTCGCCCCAGTGGAGCGCGATCAGCGCGCTCCCGCTCAAGGTGGGCGTGGACGCGCTGGGGAGCATGGGCTTCACCTGGCTCGCCTGGCACCCCTGGCATGTGGCCCCCGAGCGGCGGGAGGCCGTCGAGCGCCTGCTGACCGAGAACCTGATCCTGGAGGTCGAGCACCCGGACGGGAGCCGGCTCTACCGGATTCAGGATCGCGGCGGGCGCTGAGCCCTACTCTTCGGCCTCCTCCGCCTTGAGCACGCGGTTGAAGATCTGGTCGGCGGGGTCCGGCTCGCGGACCTCCTGCTTGGCCTCGGTGGGGCCGACGGGGGCCGGGTCGGGGACGATGGTGGCCGGGTCACAGGGCAGGGGATCGCCCCAGGGCGCGTAGATGGCGATGCGCCCGTCGTCGTAGATGGCCCCGCTGAAGGACCTGTCCAGCGACTTGAGCAGGACCTCCAGGCGGTTGGGGCCCTCCTCGTCGGCCGGGTGGTAGAAGGCGTCCTTCTGGACGACCACGTAGCGGTAGCCGAGGTCGTAGACCTGATCCTCGGCCTTCGTGTCCCAGTCGAAGGGGTTGCCGATGGGGTCTCCCCAGAGGAGGCGGCTGACCATCGGGTTGGTGGTACGGAACTCGGTGAATTCCACGGGCGTGAACGTGGGGTTGTCCTCGAGCATGCCGCCGAGCAGGGGGCGCTCGTGGTAGGTCTGGTAGTAGAGGTGCCCCTGGGTCCAGGCGTAGGGGAGCTCGATGAGGGCGCCGCTGGTGTCTCCGCTGGCCAGGCAGCGGTAGCCGGCGGGGACCGTGCCGTCCCAGGTGGGGAAGGGGAGCGTGCCGATGTCGCGCAGGTCCCAGGCCCACCACCCGCAGAGCCCGAGGAAGCCCGCCGCCTGGAAGCGCGGGGGCTGACGCCGCAGCCAGGCCAGGGCCTGGACGAGGGCGAGGCTGAACAGCAGGATGACGTAGAGCAGGCAGCGGCTCGGCCACCAGAGCCGGCGCAGGAAGCCGACATACTTCACGAGGTAGATGTAGGCGACGTTGGGCAGCGCGCTGGTGCCGATGAGGATGACCGGCCCCATCGCCATCAGCGTGAGCACCGCGGCCATCACCAGGAAGGTGGCGCGGTCGAGCTTGCCCGGGCGCCGGAACCAGACCAGGAGCACGAGCGCGAAGACCCAGGGGATGGCGATGTACTGCGCCAGGAAGCGCTCGTTGCCGTCGGAGTCGATGACGAGGAAGCCCATGGCGGCGCGGAGCGGCTGCCAGGAGAAGAGGCCGATGCGGATGCCTTCGCGCGTGATCGGCGCTGACGCCGCCCAGGACCAGGTGTCGGTGTCCAGCAGGCCGGGGACGTCCTCGCCCGAGGCCGTGGCGATGACCATGGGCAGGGCCACCGGCAGCGTGAGGCCCAGGGCCACGCCGGCCATGACGGCATGCCGGGCCAGGGTCGCGGCGCGCCCGCCCGAGCCCGGCGCGGGGGCGAGGCTCCGCCACACCCCGTGCGCCAGGGCGGCGAGCCCGCCGAAGAGCGCGTAGAACCAGTACTGATAGCCGCTCAGCGCCAGCATGACGCCGCCGAGGATGGGCGCCCAGATCCCGCGCCGCAGCCCCGAGCGGATGAGCGCCCAGAAGAAGAGGACGGGCAGCAGCGCCACGCCCTGAGTGGGCCTGCCCTCCAGGATCTCCAGCAGCAGGTAGGGCTGGAGCGTGAACAGCACGGCGCCCACGACGCAGGCCACACGATCGGCGGTGAGCTCGCGGGCGAGCTTGTAGAAGGCGAGCCCGGAGAGCGCGTGCCCGAAGAGCACGAAGACGTTGTAGCCGAGGATGGGCCCCAGGAACTGGCGGAAGGGGATGGCCAGCTCCGCGTCGAGCACGTTGGAGCCGGTGTGCTTGAAGATGTCCTTGCCCCAGGGGTGGAAGAACATCTTGGTGCTGTCGGCGTCGAAGCCCAGGCGCCGGTTGTACTCGACGAACCAGTAGAACCACTGCGTGCCGTAGTGGTCGACGTACTCGATGCCCAGGAAGTCGCCGCCGATGCGCGGGAGCGCGGGCCCCCAGACGACGGCGAGGAGCAGGAGCGCGGATCCGACCGCCAGGACGCTCGCCCAGCGGGGGACCTCGGGGGGGCGCTCCTCGGGGATGGGGGTGGCGTCCGCCGCCGAGCGCAGCCGGAGGATCGTGCGGCGCAGCGTGTCCCGCAGGAGGAAGGAGGCCATCGCCACGCCGACCAGCAGCGTGAAGACCGCGCTGGTGGCGTTGGAGGCCCAGGGTTGGAAGCTCACCTCCTGCTTGCCCACCTCCGCGGCGGCGGCCAGGGGGAAGGCGCGCTCGCCCTTGAGCACGGCGGTCTGCGGGCTCTGCAGGTCTACGCTCGCCAGCGTCTCCTGCTCCTCGCCCGTGGCGGTGGAGGTGTTGGCGGCCGACTCCGCGTCCAGCTTGATCTGGGCGCGCCCGCCGCGCGGGGAGACCACGATCGGCTTGCGCAGCACGGTCCGGGTGCGGCCGGCGACGGTGTCGGAGAGGAGCACCCACACGCGCCCGTCATCGGGGAGCGTCAGCCGCGAGACCCAGAGGCGGTCACCCTTGAACTTGTCCGCGGGGTCGGTGCCGTCGTCGAGCGCCGGGGCCTCGACGCTGCGCCCGTCCGGGTAGAGGATCGTGAGCTCGGGGCTGGTGAGGCTGCGCGTCTCGCGATCGTCCACCGCCATGAGCAGCTCGATCGGGGCGCCCTCGACCGGCGGCTCGCCGGCAGACGAGGGCTCCTGGGCGCGCGAGACGCTCGTGAGCAGGGACAGGGTGAGCGAGGCCAGCAGCGCCGTCATCTCGTTCTGCGCGCCTCAGCGGGGGTTGGCGTTGCCGCCGGTGGGAGGTCCGGCGGCGCCGCCCGTGGAGGGGAGCGTCGAGGAGGCGGCGCCGGGTCCGCCCGCCTGCACGCCCGGGAAGCCGGTCCCGGGAGCGCCGGGGCTCCCGCCGGGGGTCTGGCCGCTCATGTTGGCGCCGCCGGGCTGGCCGCCGCCGGGCTGGTTGCCGCCGAGCTGGGATCCGCCGAGCTGACCGCTCTGAAGCGTGCCCGGCGCGCCGCCGCCCAGCTGTCCGCTCTGCGGGCTCGCGCCGCCGGAGCTCATCCCCATGCCGCTGCTGAGCGCGTTCATGGTCGTGACGCGCCGGTCGTTGGGGTCGCCCATCCCGTTCGTGCCGCCGAGGGAGCCGAGGTAGGAGCTCGCCGCGCCGCCCGCGACCAGGAAGAGCCACTGCTGCGGCTCGATCTTCTCGCAGGCGTCCAGCAGCGCCTCGAAGCGGGTGCTCTGCTCGACCAGGAGCTTCGCGTCGACCTTCTCCAGCGCGACGGCCACGTTCGCGGGCGTGTCGATGGCGGTGGGCTGCATCGCGACGACCACGTTCCCGAAGGCGGAGAGCTCGGCGCGCGTGCGGATGGCGGCGGCCTCGGACTCCAGGTTCAAGGTCAGCACCAGGCGCTGCGCCTCCAGGCGCTCCGCCTCGTCGTCACCGGAGGCCAGCCAGAGGGGGAGCGTGGACTGGGCGCGGGCGATCATGACCTCCCGGGGCCGACCGAGTACGCTGTCCACCTCTCCAGCGCCCCAGATCTTCGCGCGGCCATCCGCGCCCGCGAGCTCGAGGAGCTGGCTGAGCAGGCCGCGATCCGAGGAGAGCGACAGGGTCTCGGCGGACTGGAGCGCGGAGAAGGCCTTGCGCGCCTCCCCGGCCTCGCAGGAGCGGATGAGCTGGGTCTGGAGCGCCACCATCGCGCCGTCGATCTGCTGGTCCTCCATCTTCCGGTCGCGGGTGCGCGCGTCGAGCGCCGTCTTCACCTGGGAGCCGCGGGCGCCTCCGTCGAGGTCGCCCAGGCGATCGACGATCTGCGACCAGCCGTCCCGGACCGGCGGGGCTGCCTGCGCGCCGAGCTGCGAAGGGGAGGACGAAGGCCGCTCTTCGGAGGTAGACGGGGGCAGCGCCGGGGGCGGGCTGGGCTCCTGGCAGGCGGTGAGCGCGAGGGCGAGCGGAGCGAAGTGACGCATGGGATCCTCGGGAGCCTGGCGTGCGTGAACCGCTATCCCGTCTTCCCGGGCGGCGGAGGGCAGAGCGCGGGAGGTCGGCTCAGGAGCCACCCTCCGTCGCGGTGATCTCGCAGGCCATCCGGCCCGCGCCCGCGGGGAAGGCGTCGCAGACCCAGCGACGCCGGTCCAGCAGCCCGACGGTGCGCCCGGTGCGACCCGCCGCCGCGCCCAGCTCCTGATCATAGGCCAGCCGGGGGGAGCCCTGCAGGATGAGCGACAGGTCGGCGGCGAGATCGACGGGGGTGCCCGCCTGCCAGACCGAGACGCGCGTGTCCAGCACGCCGGCGGCGCAGGAGGCGGCCATGGTCCCCGAGCGGGCGCAGGCGTCGGCGGCCTCGGCGGAGTCGTCGCGCGCGGCGCGGCGGGCGGCGGAGGACCAGCACCAGGAGCGCCAGGTGGTGATCTGTGCGTATTCGCACACCCCGGTCGGCGCCGGGTCCTCCTCGCGGCTCACGGCCAGGGCGAGGCAGCGGTCGCGGGAGGGGATGTCGTCGAGGCGGCGGCAGACCTCGTAGACCTCGCGCCCCGTGCCCGAGCCGCTGCGCAGCGTCGCCACCGCGCACCAGTCCCGGTCGGGGCGCTCCAGCCGGTCGCAGGCGTAGAGCTCGCGCGTGAGATCGGGGGCGATGTCACGCACCAGGGACGCGGGTTCGTGGCAGCCGAGCAGCGAGAGGAGGAGGGGAGCGATCATCGCGCCGCCCACAGCGCTGGATCGGACCAGGTCTCCTGGCAGCGGACCTGCCAGTGCTCCATCAGCGCCCCGCAGAGGGCCAGCGCCTGATCCCGCCCGAGCCCGGGAGGGCGCGTGGCGATGAGCTGGTCGGTGGCGATGGCGCGGACCTTCCGGCCCTGGATCTGGTCCAGGAGGCGCTGCGCACGCCCGAGATCCCCGAGGCGACCTGCCTCGACCGTCTCCTCGGCGTAGCACCAGTCCGCCTCCTGTTTGTCGAAGACCTGATCGCAGCGCTTCTCGCAGCCGATCACGGCCGGAAGCAGGAGGGAAGCCGCCCACCGGGACATGGTCGGCAGCGTAGCGCGCCCCCCGAGGGGAGGCAACCGCCTGGAGCGGCTGGCTCGGACGAGCTAAGCTACGCGGTCTCGAGGGAGGAGGGCGGTTGGACGCATGCAGGGCCGGTGTGACGCTGGTGGCGGGACCGGAGCGCCTCCCGCTCCGTGAGGCGCTCTCGTGGGCGGTCGAGCCTGGCCGACCGACGATGCTGATCAGCGCGCGGCTGCACCCCCTCCAGGATCTGGAGCGCATGGACCTGCGCTCGGGAGATCGCGGGCGCCTGCAGAGCTGGATCGACGGGCAGGGGGGGCCGGCGCTGGTGGTGGTGGACGGGGTGGACGCCCTCGGCGGGCTGCTGCCGGGGGAGCTCCCTGAGGAGGCGCTGCTGCGCCTGCTCGACGGGCTGCGCCGGGGGCCGGAGCTCCGGCTGCTGCTGCTGGAGCCCTTCGCGGTCGATCGGCTCGCCTCGCCCGGCGCGGCCTTGAAGCGGCTGCTGGCGACGGTGGAGGACGCGCGGCTGTGGACCGGTTCCGAGCTGCTGGATGCTCGCGAGGTGCTGCGCGCGCGCGCCCACCCGGCGCTGCCCAGGGACGCCTTCGCGCCGGAGCGCTGGCTCTACGCCGCGATCGCCGCGGCATGCGCGGTGGCCTGCTTCGTGGTCTTCCGCCCCTCGCTGCTGGGGGGCTTCCAGGGGCACGGGCTGCTGGGGGATGTCAGCGAGGGGCTGCCGCGCGCGCTCTGGCTGAACACCTGGCTAGGAGAGCGCCTCCGCGACGGGGGCTCGTGGAACGACACGACGCGCATCTACTGGCCGCTGGGCGCGGAGGTGCTGGGGATCTTCGGCAACCTGGGGGCCGCGCTGGTGGCGCAGCCCTTCCGGGCGCTGCTGGGGGATCCCGGCTACTGGAACCTCTACCTGTCGACGGCGGTGGTGACGAATGGGCTGGCGATGGGCTGGCTGGCGCGCCGCGCGGGGGCCGATCGCGCGGGGAGCATCCTGGGCGCGCTGGCCTTCGCGCTGGCGCCGCCGCTGATGCAGGAGATCGGGCGCGGTGAGCCCGAGGTGCTGTGGGCGGCGCCGCTGCCCCTGGCGGTGGGGCTCGGCCTGGGCGCGCTCACGGGCGGTCGGCGGGAGGCCCTGCTGTGCGGGCTGGCGCTCGCGGTGGCCAGCCTGATCTGGTGGTTCCACGGGCTCTTCGCCTGGGTGGTGATCGGCCTGCTCTGGCTCGTCCGCCTGCGCGCCGAGCCCGCGCGCCGGGGGGAGCTGGTCCGGCAGATCGGGCGGGTCTTCAAGGTCTGGCTCCCCTGCCTGCTGGCGGCCATCCCGGTGCTCGCCGCGGCCAACCGCGGCCACCTGCCCGACCTGGACGAGCTCTACCTCCCGGGTGAGGCCGGGCCCTCGTTCGGCGCCTCCCTGGTCTTCGAGCGCATGACCCGGGACGTGCTCGCGCTGGATCGCCTCCTGGCCGTGCCCTCCCTCAGCGCGGGCTGGGTGGCCTCGCTCCTGGTGCTGGGCCTCGTGTTCGGGTGGATCGGGACCCACGGAGGGCGGCGGAGCTTCTGGCTGCTGGTCGCGCTGGGCTTCGCGATCCTCGCCCTGGGGCCCTGGCTCTCGCCGCGCTGGGGGATGTCCGAGGCCTGGCTGCCGCTGCCGCTCCGGGCGCTGCAGGTGCTCCTGCCGCCCCTGGTCGCGCTGGACCGCCCGGATCGGCTGCTCATCGTGACCGCGCTGGCCCTGGCCTTGACGCTGGCGCTGCTGTGGGGGCCGTTGAGCCTGCGCCTGTCCGCGCGCGCGCGGCCCTGGACCCTCGGCGGCGTGGTGGCCGCGGTGAGCGCCCTGCCCGCGCTCGCGGGCCTGCTGCCGCTCCCGACCTTCGATCACGCGCCCCCCGCCTGGGTGGAGCACGTCTCGGGGGAGGGCGCGCTCCTCCACGTCCCGCTCGGGTGGAGCGAGTCCTCCATCCTCTGGCAGAACAACCACGGGGCGGACGTGAGCGGCGGGCCGGACGAGGTGGAGGCCATGCGCGATCCCACGCCCTACCGGACCGCCTTCGAAGAGACTCCGGCGCTGGCCTTCTTCCGGGAGCTCCAGCGCGGGCGCATGGGCGCCGACGAGCGGATCTGGCTGAAGCAGCGCGGGGCCCGGTGGATCGTGGTCCACACGGCCTTCATGCGTCAGCTCATCCGGTCCTCGGAGGGCCCGGAGATCGACGCCCTCGAGCCGCTCATGGACCGCATCGACGTGAGCTTCGGCCCAGCGGTCTATGAGGACGAGGACGTGCGGCTCTACGAGATCCGCTAGCCCGAGAGCTCAGCGGAGCTGGCCGCTCTGATTGGTCTGGCCGCCGCCCATCTGCTGGCCGCCCATCTGGCCGCCCATCTGCTGGCCGCCGCCCATCTGCTGGCCGCCCATCTGGCCGCCGCCCATCTGCTGGCCGCCCATCTGCTGGCCGCCCATCTGCTGGCCGCCCATC
>CAZTOW010000009.1:0-126716 GCA_964615375.1 uncultured Enterobacterales bacterium | reverse complement strand
CGCCCATCTGCTGGCCGCCCATCTGCTGGCCGCCCATCTGCTGGCCGCCCATCTGCTGGCCGCCCATCTGGCGATTGCCCATCTGGCCGCCCATCTGCTGGCTGCCGCCCATCTGCTGGCTGCCGCTCATCTGGCCGCTGCCCATCTGGCCGGACTTCGACGTGCTCGAGCTCTGGATGCCGCTCTGGCCGCCGACGCGGGAGATGTAGGTGCTGATGGCCCCGCTCTCCAGCATGGAGAGCCAGGTGTCCGCGTCCACCATGCCGCAGACCTCCAGCAGACGCTCGAACTTGGTCTTCTGCGCGGCGAGCAGCGCGTCGTCCACGCGCTGCAGCGTGGCCGTGATGATCCCGACCGCGTCGTCCGAGCTGGGGTCCACGTCCTCGATGTCGTTCTTGGCCGCGGACAGCGCCGCCTGCGTGTCGAGATCGACCGCCTCGATGGCGAACTTCAGGCTGACCAGCACCCGGCGCGACTCCGTGTCGGACTCATCGGCGCTGGTGGTGAGCCGGCTGGGCAGGCTGGTCGCCAGATCCGTCGCGATCTTGGCGCGCGAGCTGAGGATGGTGCTGCCGACCTCGCCGGTCTCCCAGATGGTCTTGCGACCCTCGGCGCCCGCCATGCTGAGGAGATCGGAGAGCGCGGCGCGATCCTTCTCCAGCGACATCATCTCCGTGGCCTGCAGGTCGGCGAAGGCGCGGATGCCCTTCTCCGTGTTGCAGCCGCTGGCCAGCGCGCCGGTCGCGGTGACCATGGAGCGCTTGATCTGCATGTCCTCGACGTCGCGCTGCTTCTTGCGATCGGCGAGCCGCGAGCTCATCTGCTCGGCGAGCGCCCCGTCCTGAAGACCGGAGAGGGCGCGCGCCAGCGAGAGCCAGGGGTCCGCGCCCGCGGCGAGCTGGGAGGCCCCGCTGGTCCGCGGCGTGGTGAGGGTCGGCGTGGCCGTCGTGGTGGCCGTCGTCTGCGCGGTCGTGCCGGTGGACGAGCCCTGATCACCGCAGGCGATCAGCAGAAACAGGACCAGCGTGTTGACGCCCCTCATCGATACACTCCCTTTCCGGCGCGCCTGGGAGGCACACCTCTTCCGGCGCCATCGAGGCGCACGACGACCAGTCGGCGGAACTTAGCTCCGCCGCTGGCCGCTCGCAAGCGGAAGCTCAGCTCCGATCAGAGCTGGTAGCCGATCCCGATGCCGAGCTGCATCGCCTTGTCCGCGACGGTCCCGACCGAGGCGGTGTTCAGCTTCTCGTCGTCGAAGTTCAGGTACACGTCCGTGTCCCGCGTGAGCGAGCCCACGCTGAGGTTGGCCGTGAGGTGGTCCGAGAACGCGAAGCCGAGGTTCAGATCGAAGCCCCGCGCGTAGAGCGCGCTGGCGTTGGCCAGCCCGAGCGTGTAGCCGAGGGTGCCGAAGAGCCGGGAGCCGATCTCCGCGCCCAGCTCCGCGCCCACGTCCAGGGCCGGCACCGGCAGCGGGCTGTAGCTCAGCGAGCTCGAGCCCTGGGGCTGCTGGTAGACCATCAGGTCGCCGATGCTCAGGCCCGCGCGAGCGCCGACGTGAAACAGGTTCTCGCCCGAGCCGAAGCGGTAGCGCGGCACACCCCAGACGTGGGCCGAGGTGACCCAGTCCGGGATCAGCGCCGAGGCGGTGGGGATCTGCACGCTGTAGTAAGTGCTGCGCAGCCCGGCGTCGACGCCCAGCCAGCGGGCGCCGGGGATCCAGGCCCGCGCGCCGACCTGCACGCCGGAGGCGGGGGCGGGCGTGGAGCCTTCGGTGTCGCTCAGCGTGCCGAACGCGATGGTACCGTCGTAGAGCGGGCTGTAGACGCCGATGGGCTCCTGGGCGTAGCTGTAGAGCCCGCCGGCGTAGCCCGCCGCGACGCGAAGCCAGGGGCGATCCCCGTCATTGATCGGGGTGCGCTCGCGGGTGGTGGTGCCGGCGGCGGGCTCAGGGGTCGTCGTGGGCAGCGTCGCCGCGGTGGTCGCGGGGGTGGCCGGCGTCGTCGTGGTGGTGGGCGCGACCGTGGCCGGGGTGGTCGTCGTCGAGGCGCCGCCCTCCGTGCCCCAGCCGCCGCCGCCCCAGCCGCTCGCGGTGCTGGCCGCGGCGGTGGCCGCGCCGACCGGGATCTTCAGGAAGCTGGAGGTAGAGCCGTCGGAGAGGGCCACCGAGACCTTGATCTCGCCCGTGGCGTTGGAGGGCACGGTCAGCGTGGCCTTGTACTTCCCGCCGCCCGAGGGCCGCGCCGCGCTCACCTCGCCCTGGGAGGCCAGGAACTCCAGGACGGCGCTGTCCACGCCCTGGCCCTGGGAGTCCAGCGCGGAGATCTCGAGCTCCACCGTCTGACCCGGGGTGGCCGTGGACGGGTTGGCCAGGACCGAGAGCTTCTGCACGGCGAGCCCGCTGCCGCCGCCCGCGCCCCAGGCGCTCGGGGCCGCGGTGGCGATGGGCGCCACCACCGGCGCGCCCTGCCGCTCCACCCGCACGCCCTTGACGATGTTCCGCCAGGCCCCCGCGAGGCGCAGGGTCGTGTCGGAGCCGCTCTGGGGCATCGTGAAGCTGGTCGCCACGCCCGGCGGGGTCTGGAGCACCGAGACGTTGCCCATGTGATCACCGGCCACGATCTCCAGGTTCGCCATCCCGGCGTTGCGCCCGGCCGTGTAGTAGATCTGCGCGACGCCCGTGTCGTTGGTCCGGCCCTGGGCGGGGACCTTGCCGTCGCCCTGGGTCACGCCGATCTTCAGCGGGACGTTGGCCACGGGATACCCGAACTCATCGAGCGTGAGCACCGTGATCATCGTGCTGGAGAGCCCGTCGTTGGGCAGGCGGTCCCGCGAGGTGAAGGCGAGGACCTGGCGCAGCGGGTTGCCGCTGGCCTTGGCGGTCACGGTCGCCACGAGGTCCACCGGGCCGTTGCCCGTCGGGCTGAAGGTGGCCTGGTAGTCCCCCGCGCCCAGGTCCTTGACCCCGCCCTGGAGCTGGGCGCCGTCCACACCGAAGACGAGGTTGCGCGCCGAGAGACCCTGGTTGTCCGGTCCGGTGACGCGGGCGATCACGCGGAGCGAGCCGCCCGTCGCCGGCAGCGTGGTGGGCTCCACCGTGAGCTTGACCGAGGACGGCCGCGTGGGGACCAGGCTCAGCGCGAGCGTGCTGGTCTGGTTGCCGCGGCTGTCCGCCAGCACCGCCTGGATGTTGGCGGAGGCCCCCGAGTTGGTGGGCGGGGTGTAGCTGGCCACGTATACGCCGTTGCCCTCGTGCCGGACGGGCGTGATCGTCCCCGCGGACGCGGTGAGCGTGAGCTGCGCGGCGGCGTCCGGGGCCCCCTGGGCGTTCGTCACGAAGACGCGCACCGGGAGCGTGACGGCGGCGTCCGCCGGGAGCGCGCGAGGCACCGGGAAGAAGGCCAGCCGCGGGCTCGGGGGCACCGGTAGCGGGAGCTCCTCCTCCTTGCGCTGGTCGCCGGCCACCGAGACCGTCGTGCCCTTGTCGAAGCCCGGCGGGACGACCAGGGGGACCTGGGCGTTGCCGTTGCCGTCGGCCTGGATCGGGCCGAACTCGCGGTCGGCCACCTTGACGATGATGCGGCTGTTGGGCAGGCCCTTGACCGCGAAGCTGCCCTTGCCGATCAGCGCGAGGCCGACCGCCCCGTAGGTGCGCGTGGGATCGCGCCGGTCGCCGACCGTGATGAGGGCCAGCTGCGGGTAGGGCTTCTCCGGGGGCGTGTAGAGCGCGGTGAACTTGCCGCCGCCCAGGTGGGTGACGTTGGCGACCGTGCCCGCGGTGGCGCGCACGTCCAGCTCCACCCCGTCCAGGGGCTGCGAGGGGCCGCCGCCCAGGGTGATGTTCAGGGTGGCCGAGGTGTCCTGGCCGAGCACGATCTGGGCCGGGCTGGACGTGATGGTCACCTGCTGGGCCAGCGTGGGGACGACCTTGACCGACCACTTCTTGTCGATGGTCTTCTTGTCCGCGGTCTTGCCCTTGATGAAGACGTCGAAGGAGCGCGCCGCGTCGACCTTGGGCGGCGTCCAGCTCACCTTGTAGACGCCGGGCATGACCTGATCGACCGAGCCGACCTTCCCGCCGCCCACGGTGGCCTTGACCACCACGCCGGTCAGGGGGGAGCCGTCGGCGCCGAGCGCGACGAAGCTCATCGTCACCGGGGTCAGCCCGTCAGCGACCACCTCGCCGGGGGGCACGAGCTCGAAGACGGTGTCGGCGAAGGCCGCCTGCTGGGCGCGCGCCTCCAGCGGGAGCGCGAGGCTGACCAGCGCGGCGGGGGCGGAGAGGGCGAGGACAGCGAGCAGCGAGAGGCGAGAAGCAGGGACGCCCATGTCGATCTCCACGCGAAGAAGACAGCGAAGCCCGCGCGATCCGCGGAGGAGGGCCCACGGGTGGCGGAATCGGGACATACTATGAACGGACCTCGCGAGCTGTCAACGACAAACCGGACGATTTCCGAGCCATGGACCGCGCCTCCCCAACCAGGTCGAACGCGCCCGCCGCCGACCCCTTCGACCAGCACGCGGCCCGATACGCGGCGGTCTGGGGCGCGGATCCCGTGGCCCGACGCCAACGGGCCGCGGTCTGGGACCTGATCGGGCGGGCGGTGCCCCCGGGCGCGCGGGTGTTGGACGGAGGGTGCGGGATCGGGCTCGATCTGCGCTGGCTCCTGGACCAGGGACATCGCGCGGTGGGCCTGGACGCCTCGCCCGGGATGCTCGCGGAGGCGCGCGCGCGGGCGCCCGAGGCCGAGCTCCACCGGCGCGCGCTGGACGCCCCGGGCGCGCTCGACGACCTCGGCCTCTTCGACGCCGCGCTCCTGGACTTCGGGGTCCTGAACTGCCTGCCGCTCGAGCCGGTGGCCGCCGCTCTGGCCCGCGCGCTGCGCCCCGGGGCGCCCCTGGTGCTGGTCCCCATGCCGCGCATCAACCCGAGCTGGACCCTGGAGCGCCTGATCCACGGGCACTTCCGCCAGGCCCTGGAGCGCCTGGGGCCCGAGGTGCAGGTGCAGGTGGAGGGCGGCGCCGTGCGCACCCGCTACTACGGGGCCTCCGAGATCCAGCGGGCGTTCTCCCCCTGGTTCACGCTGCGGGAGCGCGCCGCCCTGGGTCTGCTCCTGCCTCCCCCGGGGACGCGCTGGCCCGAGCCGCGCCTGGACCGCCTCGCCGCGCTGGAGGCCCGTCTGGGGAGGCTCCCCGGCCTGCGCGCGTTGGGCGATCACCTCCTGCTCCTGTTCGTGCGCGGCGAGGGCCCGCCCCCTCCGCCCGTCGCCTCACCGGGCTAGAGCATCCCGTGCACGTCGTCCTGCTCAACCCCCGCGCCCAGAAGGCGCACCGGCGCCTCCCGCTCTCGGTGCTCTTCGTGGCGCGCGTGATCCCTGCGCCGCACACCTGGGAGATCTTCGACGCGAACATCGACGCGGACGCGCTGGCCAGGGCGGAGGCAGCCGTCGCGCGCGACCCGGCGGGCACCGTGCTGATGGTCACCGTCATGCCGGGCCCGCAGCTCCGCCAGGCCACGCCCTGGTGTCGGGAGATCAAGCGCCGCTTCCCGGGGGTCACGGTGGTCTGGGGTGGCTACTTCCCCACGGTCTACACCGAGGCTGTCGCCCGCGACGCCGCCGTGGACTACGTCGTCGTCGGGCAGGGAGAGGAGACCGTGCCCGCCCTGCTCGCCGCCCTGGCCCAGGGCGAGGACGCCGCCCGCCTGGCCGGGGTCGCCGCCTGGCGCGAGGGCGCCCTGGTCCGCGGGGACGCGCGTCCCTATGTGCGGGCCTCGCGCTACCCCGACCCGCCCTACGAGCGCCTCCCGATGGAGCGCTACGCCGCGCGCACCTTCCTGGGTGAGCGGACCTACAACCACCACGCCTCCGTCGGCTGCCCCTACGTCTGCAATTTCTGCGCGGTCACCAGCATGTTCGCCGGCCGCTGGCTGCCCGACCCGGCCGAGCACGTCGTCCGCGTCGTGCGCCTGCTCCACGACCGCTACCGCGCCGACGCCGTCGAGTTCCACGACAACAACTTCTTCGCCGCCGAGGGCCGGGCGCGCGAGGTGGCCCGCGGGATCGCCGACCTCGGCATCTCCTGGTGGGGCGAGGGCCGCATCGACACGATGCTGCGCTGGTCGGGAGAGACCTGGGCCGATCTCGCCCGCAGCGGGCTCCGCATGGTCTTCTACGGGGCGGAGAGCGGCGACCAGGACGCGCTCGCCGCCATGGACAAGGGCGGTCTGCGCGTCCACGAGACGGTGGAGCTCAACCGCCTGGCCCGCGCGCACGGGATCCGCCCGGAGTTCTCCTTCGTGCTGGGCAATCCGGCCGACCCCGATCGCGACATCGAGCGCTCCATCGGCCTGATTCGGCAGCTCAAGCGGGACAACCCCGACTGCGAGATCATCCTCTACCTCTACACGCCGGTCCCCCTGCCCGGTCAGCTGGACCACGCCGCCGCGCAGGGCTTCGCCTTCCCCGAGACGCTGGACGACTGGCTCTCGCCCGCCTGGCACCGCTACGAGGATCGCCGGGATCCGGGCACCCCCTGGCTCACGCGCGCCCACGTCCGCCGGGTCCACGACTTCGAGGCCGTCCTGCATGCGCGCTGGCCCACCGTCTCCGATCAGAACCTGGCGGGCTGGCAGCGCCGCGTGTTGGCCCTGCTGAGCGCGGCGCGATATCGCGCGGGCTGGTACTCCTTCCCCGTGGAGATCCGGGCGCTCCAGCGCCTGTGGTCCTACCGTCGCCCCGAGGAGATGGGATTCTGATGCGCCTGAACCACCGGATCAACGCCGCGGGCCTGAGCGCTCCGGTCGCGCGCACCTTCTCCGAGATGCTCACGCAGGTCGCCAGCGCGAAGGGCGGCCTGGAGGGCAACGAGATCGCGCTGATCAACAAGCTGCTGGGCAAGCACTTCGGGCCCGACACCGAGGGCTCGCCCTTCGAGGCCCTCTGGCCCCACGGCGAGCTCTTCCTGACCTGCTGCATCTACGTGGCGGTGGCCGACGGGCACTACGACGTCGAGGAGGCGCGGATCGTCAGCGGCTTCGCCCACCGGCTCGGGCTCTCGGCGGCGCAGCTCTCCGACCTGGAGGCGCGGGTCTTCGCCGAGCTCAAGCAGCGGGGCGCCTCCCGGGCCGGGGACGGCGAGCTCTAAGAAACTAGATCATATACATCAGCCCGCAGCGGGGCGAGCTGGCGTCGGGCTCGGGCGGGCCGGGGATCTGGGCGGGGGCCTCGGGGAGCGCGTCGAGCTCCGGGACGGGCGCGCGGGTGAGCGTGCCCGAGGACGCCACCTGCTCCAGGGTCGTGTGGTCGAGCACCTGCTGGACGGAGCCGTGCAGGATGGACCACAGGGGCTTGAGCTTGCAGCCGGCCTCGAAGGCGCAGGGAGCGCGATCTCCGTCGGAGACGCAGCTCATCGGCGAGAGCGGCCCGTCGAGCGCGCGCACGACCTCGCCCACGGGGATCTGGGCGGCGGGGCGCGCCAGGCGGTAGCCGCCGCGGGCGCCGGGGAAGGAGATCAGGAGCCCCGCCTTCTTCAGCTCGGCCAGGAGCTGCTCGAGGTACTTGAGCGGGATGTGCTCGCGCCTGGAGAGCTCGGACGCGCTCAACAGCTCGTCCCCCCCCTGCTCGGCGAGCACGATCATCGCGCGCATCCCGTACTCGCTGCGGCTGGTGATGGGCATGGAGGATCTCCTACGTGTTCAATGTAGCCTCAGCGGCTCGCCTTTTCACCCGCCAAGGCGCGTCAGCGCCTCCCGTAACCTGGATTCGCCAGGGTTGTAGCGGAGAACGGTCTCATAAAGGTCGCGCGCCTGGGCGCGCTCGCCCCGCTGCTCGTAGAGGCTGCCCAGCAGGAGCGCGGCCTCGACGTCCCGCGGGTTGCGCTCCCAGGCGACCCGGGCCTGGGCGATGGCGGCGCCGAGCTGCCCGGCGGCGGCCAGCCCGCGGGCCAGGCGGAGGCGGGCGCCCAGGTTGGCGGCGTCGGCGCTGATGGCGCGCTGCAGCGCCTCGAGGGTGGCGTCGGTGACCTTCGCCCGCTCCCAGGCGTCGGCGACGGCGAGCCAGTCGGCGGCGCTGCCCTGGGAGAGCTCGACGGCCTGCTGGAGGGCGCCGGCCGCGCCGCGGGCGTCGCCGATGTTGCCCCGGGCGATGGCCAGGGCTCTCAGCACCTCGGCGGCCTTCTGACGGCGCACCGCCTCCGGCCAGTCGTCCGGGCGGGCCACGGTCACGCCCGAGACCTTCGGGTCCCGGTAGGGGTGGAGGCTCACGGCGCGCTCGAGGAGGGCGGCGGCGCGCTCGTCGGCCCCGCGGGCGAGGTAGAGCTGGCCCAGCGTGGCGGCCATCCGGCCGTCGTCGGGATCCAGGGCCACCGCCCAGGAGAGCAGGCGGATGGCGCCCTCGCGGTCGCCGCCCTGGTCGCGGCGGGAGGCCTCCCGAGCCCAGGCCCCGGCGGAGGCCCCGCGGGCGACGGCGGCCTTGGCGGCAGCGCGCGCCCCGGCCTGCTCTCCGCAGAGGAGCAGCACGGCGGCGGCCTCGCTCTGGACGCGGCTGTCGTCGAGGCCCGTGGCGGCGGCCTTGCTGGCCAGGTCGGCGGCCCCCTTCAGGTCCCCGGAGCGGGCGCGGACCCAGGCGGCGAGCGCGCGCTCGGGGGCGCCCGGGTCGAGCTGCTCCAGGCGCTCGGCGGCGGCGCGGGCGGCCTTCAGATCCCCCGAGGCCAGGGTGGCCTCCACCACGAGGGCCTGGGCCGCCGGGTCCTTCGGCGCCTGGGCGGCGGCGGCCTCGGCGAGGGCTCGGGCCTCCGCGCCCTGGCCCACCTCCACGAGGGCCCGCGCCAGGACCAGATCGGCGCCCCGCACCTCCGCGGCGTGGGCGGCCCGCGCGGGGGCGACCGCGGCGTCCGGGTCGCCGTCGGCAAGCAGGGCCTTCGCCAGCCCCAGCAGCGCGCGCCCGTCCTCGGGTCGACGCTCCAGGGCGGACCGGTAGGCGTGCAGCGCCACGCTGGTCTTCCCCGCGGCGAGCGCGGCGTCGCCATGTCGGACCTGACGGCGCGCGCCGCAGCCGAGGGTGAGGAGCAGGACCAGGACGAGCAGGGGGCGCTTCATGGGCGGGGGGCTCCGCCCAGAGGCTACCTGCTGCCGATGACCCAGTAGGGGCTGTTCTGCAGTTGCGCCTTCACCTGCCGGATCTCGTCCGGGTGCAGCTCGAAGGTCTGGGGCTGCCCGGTGCGCGGGTCCACCTGCGTGGCGAACCAGCGCTCGCCCACCTTCGTCTTGTAGAGCATGAGCCCGCGCGGGTCGTCATACATCAGCTGCAGGTCGGAGGCGCTGATCTGCTTGCCGGGCGCGGGCGCGGCCTCCGGCGGCTTCGGCTTCTCGGGCTGCGGCGGGGGCGCGGGCTTCTTCGGCGCGGTCTCCTCCAGCACCTCCTCGAGCTCCCACTTCACCTCGAGCAGCTCGCCCTTCATGCCCTGCTCCACCGCCTCGCGGGCGTGACCGCCCTCGGGGCCGCGGATGAGCGCGACCAGCTCCTTCTTGATCTCGGCGCGCTCGGCTTCGCTGGCCTTGCGCAGCCTCTGGATGAGCGTGTTGACGGCTTCCATGGATATGCTCCCTCGGGTTCCCCCTAACACGGCGCGCACGATCGCCCCGGTCGCGCGCGAGCACGGGGGCGGAGGTGGGCGTTGCACTTCCTCGATCGCCTGGAGCGCGCGGATCGGGAGCGGCTCATGGCGGCCTCCAAGCCGCTCGCCGTCGCGCGCGGGACCTATCTGCTGCGCCGCGGGGACCGCGGGGGCGACCTCTACCTGGTCGAGCAGGGCGAGCTGGAGATCGTGGACACGCGCTCGCGCCCGGAGGTCGTCATCGACAGCGTCGGGCCGGGCGGCATCGTGGGCGAGATGAGCTTCCTGGACGCGGCGCCGCGGGCGGCGGACGTGCGCGCCGCGGCGGACTCGCGCTGCCTGCGCTGGGAGCACGCCATCCTGCTGGCCGTGCTGGACGGGGACCCGACCCTGTCCGCGGCCTTCTACCGGGCGCTGGCCGAGGGGCTGGTGGATCGGGTGCGGGACGTGACGACCTCGGCGGTGGCGGGCGCGCTGGGCCGGCAGCGCTCGGCCCAGACGGGCGGGACGATGATCCTCGCCCGGGACACGCACGACCTGGCGGAGCGGGCGCGGGTGCGCTGGCTGGACGCGGAGGCGCGGCTGCGCGGGGGGGCGGGCGCGGACGGGCAGGCGCTGGCGCGCGAGGTGGCCTCGGCGACCCTGCGCGAGATGACCACAGTGGCGGCGCAGGCGAAGGAGAGCGGGCGCGGGGTGGACGCCGGGCAGGCGCTGGCCCGGGAGCTGCATGCCTTCCTCATCCGGGCGCGAGCGGTGGTGCTGGCCTGGGAGGCGCGGGGCAAACCGGGGGCGCGCTCCGGGCTGGTCGCGCACCTGATCCGCGGCGTGCCCTCGGGGGAGGGGGCGCTGGGGCAGGCGCTGGACGCGGCCTTGATCGCGCTGCCGACGGCGGTGGCCCTGAGCTGGCGGGCGGACGTGGCGGCGGCGGTGACGGCGGCGGCCACGGAGGCGGCGGTGCGCCGGGGGGCCTCGCGGGCGGACGCGCCGGGGCCGGGGCGCCCGGCGCGGGTGCTGATGATCAACGGGGCGCTCGCCGGGCTGCCCGAGCGCTACGGCGCGGCGCTCCACGGCTTCAAGGGCGTGGTGCGGCTCACCTGCGTGGAGGAGAGCCGCGAGCTGCTCGGCGCCGTGGGGGCGGGGCCGGGCGGGCTCCCGCTGGCGGTGGACCTGCGCCGCGTGCAGGAGGATCTGGGCGCGCTGGTGATGGGGCAGTCGCGCGTGCACCACGAGCCCCAGGAGGCGGTGGTGCTGGACGGGCTCAGCGAGTACCTGCCCGAGCGGGTGCTGGCGGAGCTGCTGGCCTGGGCGCGGGATCGGCTGAGCCCCGGCGGCGTGCTGGTGCTGAGCGGGCTGGCGCCATCGCAGGATCAGGCGCTTTGGGAGGGCGTTCTGGAGTGGCCGCAGATCCGGCGCACCGCCCAGACCCTGGCCCGTCTGGTGGTGGACGTGGGCCTGGCGGACGTGCGCGTGCAGTCGGACGGCGCCGGGCTCGTGGTGTCGGGCGCGCGGCGCTGAGGGCCCGAGGCCCCTTTGCGCGCGCGCCGCGTCATGGGATGATGTGTGCGCCCGCGGTGTCCTCTCCGGGCGTGTGGAGTGCAGAACATGGCCCGTCTCTGGTTCGTCCCCCTGCTCCTGGTCGCCTGCTCGGGCGAGCCGGAGAAGACCGAAGCCCCCAAGACGCCGGAGGCCACGCCCGAGGAGGCGCCCACGCCGCCGCTCTCGCTGGCCGACATGCAGGCGGGCGCGAGCATGGACGCGCTGGTGCCCTCGCCCGCGGAGACGCAGCGCGCGCTGGCCAACGCGGGTCTGTCGAGCTCGCTGGTCAAGATGACCGAGGGGCGCGACTTCAAGGTGGACGTGGCCGATCAGGACGAGGTCGCCGTGCGCACGGGCGTCGTGCTGGCCCACGTCGTGCTGGGGGCCAAGGACGCGCCCAAGGAGCGCCTCATCGCTCAGCTCGGGCAGCTCAAGGCCGGCCTGGTCAAGCTGGGCGTGAAGGGGCGGATCATCGCCACCATCGACGATCTGTCCGCCCGCATCGGCAACGACGCCACCGGGCGCGAGGAGCTGGTGCGCGAGCTGGATGAGCTGGCCAACGTCATGGTTCCCGAGGTGGAGAGCGAGGTGGGGCCGCGCGCCCTGCCGCTGCTGCGCGCCGGAGCCTGGCTGGAGGGCGCCTGGCTGGTGAGCGGCGCCATCCAGAGCGAGGGGCGCTACGACGTGGCGGACACGCTGTTGAAGCAGCCCGCGGTGGTGAAGTACTTCAAGGACTACCTCTTCGGTCCGGGCAAGGAGGTGGCGCCCGCCGCCATCAACGCCGAGCTGCAGAGCACGCTCGGCAAGCTGGAGGCGATCACGGCCAAGGAGACGCTGGCGCAGGAGGACGTCGCCGCGATCCATGAGGCCACCAACGCCCTGCTCTCGAAGCTGGAGGGCTGATGCGCGCGCTCACCGTGCTCGGGGTGGCGCTGGGGCTCCTGCTGTGGGGCGGGATGCCGACGGCGCTGGCGGACGAGAAAGACGCCGAGACCTGTATTCGCACGAAGATCTGGGACGGCTACGCCGATCGCTGGGCCGTGCGCTCGGCGACCAAGGCGCTCCTGAAGTGGAAGGAGTACCGGGTCTACATGCTGACCCTGTACGCCGGCACGGAGTACCGCTTCCAGGCGTGTGGCGATAAGACGGCGAACAACGTCGATCTCGTGCTGTACGACGCGGCGGGCAAGGAGATCGGGCGCGACGCGACCACCAACCGCGAGCCCGAGCTGCTCTACAAGCCGTCCGCGACGAACACGTATTATATCGCCGTCTTCATGTCCTCGCAGACCGACCTGACGAAGCGCTCCGGCGTGGCCGTCGCCACCACCTACCGCTGAGGGATCGTGCCCGCCAGTCGCCTGGAGAGCCGCTTCCGTGAGGTGCTGGGCAACAGCACTTCGCCTGAGGAGATGAGCTTCGCCATCGACTTCCTGCGCCTCGCGGCGCGGGCGCTGCCGCCGACGGAGCTCGGGGCCCGGGAGCGCAAGGCGCTGGTGGGGGCGGTGCGGGCGCGCACGGGCATCGACGAGGCGCCGCTCCAGAAGCTGCTGGACGTGGCGCTCTCGCCCACGCTGCGGGCGGAGGTCACGGTCGACGATCTCGTGGTCTTCGAGGCGCGCTTCGGGCATGGGCTGGCGGAGATGTTGCGCGAGGACGAGCGCTCCGCCCTGGCGCTCCCGGACTTCTCGCGTCGGCACGGGCCCAGCGCGGCGCTCCTGCTCCTGGACGCCCTCTTCGCCATCTGCGCCCGTGAGGGCAGCGTCGAGCCCGAGCAGCAGGTCCGGCTGGAGCGGGTGGCGAAGGAGCTGGGCGTAGACCCGACCCTGGTGAGCGCGCTGCTCCAGAAGCACGACAGCCGGCACGCCTCGGGTCAGCTCCGCTTCCCGCTGCGCGGGAGCCGCATGGTGATCGGCCGCACCTCGGCCTGCGACGTGGTCCTGCCCGACCCCCTGGTGGCCCAGCGCCACGCCGAGCTGGTCAAGGTCGGCGGGCGCTGGCGGGTGGCCGACCTCAAGAGCGGGCGCCCCACGGTGGTCAACGGGGCGGCGGTCTCCTCAGCGCCGCTGTCCGACGACGACCGGCTGCGCGTCGGGCCGTACACGCTGCGCATCAAGGGGGACGAGCTCCGGGCCATCGGCACGCGCCGCTTCTCCTCGCTGTCGGTGCGCGGGCTCAAGCGAAGCATCGGCCCCATCGATCTGCTCAGCGACGTCAGCTTCACCGTGTTCTCGGGCGAGGTCATCGCGCTGGTCGGCCCCTCGGGCAGCGGCAAGACCACGCTGCTCAATGCGATCAACGGTGTTGCCCCGGCGGACGAGGGCGAGGTCATGCTGGACGGGGAGGACTTCCACCCCCAGCTGGTGGCCGACCCGCTGCTGGTGGGCATGGTGCCCCAGGACGATCTGGTCCACGCCGATCTGACGGTGGAGGAGAGCCTGCGCTACGCGGCGCGCCTGCGCCTCTCGCCGGACGTCTCGGCGAAAGAGGTCGAGCAGGAGGTCGATCGCGTGCTGGGCGAGCTCGACATCGCCCACATCCGCGGGAGCCGGGTGGGGGACGCGCTGCGGCGCGGGATCTCGGGCGGGCAGCGCAAGCGGGTGAACCTGGGGCAGGAGCTGGTCAGCCAGTCGACCAAGGTGCTCTTCCTCGATGAGCCCACCAGCGGGCTCGACCCGCGCGCCGCGCAGGACATCGTGCGGCTGGTGCGGCAGCTGGCCGACCGCGGGCGCATCGTCTTCGTCGTCACGCACGATCTGACGCCCCAGGTCATGGCGCAGGTGGATCACCTGCTGGTGCTGGCCCCGGGCGGGCACCTGGCCTGGTTCGGGCCGCCGTCCGAGGCCTGCGCCTGGTTCGGCGTGCCGACCCCGGACGCCCTCTTCGACCGCCTCTCCGACGAGCAGCCCGAGGAGTGGGGGCGCTGCTGGAGGGCGTCGGCGGAGGCGCGCAAGTACGTCGCCACGCGCGAGCACCTCATCGGGCTCGGCGCGGGGCGGCGCCCCGGAGAGACCGAGCGCCCTCGCCGAGCGCCCTCGCCCCTGCGCCAGCTCCGGCCGCTCACCGAGCGCTACCTCAAGGTCAAGCTGCGGGATCGCACGGGGCTCCTGGTGCTGGGGCTCCAGGCGCCCATGCTGGCGCTGGTGCAGGGCGTGGTCTTCCCGGGGCCCACGCCTCCGTTCGCGTTCACACTGGTGCTGAGCGCGCTGTGGTTCGGCATGAGCGGGGCGGTGCGCGAGCTCATCAGCGACCGGGCCATCTGGCGGCGCGAGCGGCGGGTCGGCGTCGGCGTGCTGCCCTACGTGGGCAGCAAGCTGGTCGTGCTGAGCGCGATCTGCGCGCTTCAGTGCGCGGTCCTGGCCGCGCTGGTCTTCCTGGGGCTGGACCTGGGCAGCTACGAATTCTCGCTGCCCATGCTCATGGGCGTGAGCGTGCTGACCGGCTTCTCCGGCATGTGCCTGGGGCTGCTGATCAGCGCCGTATTCCGCAGCTCGGAGGCCGCGGTCGGCACGCTGCCCCTCCTGCTCATCCCCCAGATCGCGTTCAGCGGCCTCATCGTCGCGCTCCGCGACATGCAGCCGCTCGCCCGCGCGCTCACCTGGGCCACCCAGCAGCGCTACGCGTTCGAGGCGGCCATCAAGTGCGGCGAGTACCTGGCCGTCCCCACCCGCGTCGCCGGCGAGCTGGAGCGCCGGGCGATCACCGGCCCGCTCTACGAGCTCGGGCTCAAGCCAGCGGGCGTGGAGGACATGGGCCTGTCCATGGGGACCCTCTGCGGCGCGCTCGCGGCCTTCGGGCTGGCCTTCCTGGGCGCCACCCTGGTCGTGGTGCGGCGCCGCGACGAGCGCTGAGGCGCTGTTATCGTCTGTTATCGATCTCGGGCCCCACCTGTGGGATGGTCGGCTTGCCACCAGCGAGGAGGGCGGGCGATGCCCTTCTTTTAGACTTTCCCCGCTCTCCTTGCGGGTGGCATTCAGTCCCCTCTGCCCCCTCCTCGGAGCGCGCGCGACAGATCGATGAATGAAGACGGGTGATCTGTCCTTCGTAGATCACGCCCGAGACACAGCCAGCAAAGCCTGGCACGCCGCTTGCTATCCCTGGCTGGCGGAGGTGCCCTTGCACGCGAACCCCCTCTCCTCACCCCTGGCGCCCCTCGGGCGCTTCCTCGCCGCCCCGGACGCGCCGTCGGGCGAGCACCCCGTGGAGCCCGCCGCGACGCTGGCGGTGGGCATGGTCGGCGCCGGTCTGTTCGGGGGCGCCGCCTCGTGGGCGCTGAGCAGCGTGAGCCTCGGCGGCGGCTCCGACGGTGACCCGCTCACGCTGATCCCGGCCTTCCTGCTCGGCGTGCCGTTGGCCCAGCTGCTCTGTTTCCCGCCGCTCTACCTGTGGTCCACCCTGCGCGGCGTGCTGGTCTCCCCGGTGCGCATGGCCTCGGCGGCGACCGCGGGGCCGGGGGCGATGGGGGCCTTCCTGGGCGCCACCGCCCCGGTCTTCCTGCTCTACGGGCTCGCCGCGCCTCCCCACGAGGAGTGGAGCCTCGCGCCGCTCGCGACCGGGCTGCTGATCGTGCTCACCGTGCTGGTGAGCCTCTTCATCGGGGCTCGGAACGCCGTGCGCGCGGGCGAGAACGTCGGCCTGCGGTCTCCGGGCGCGCTGGTCCGCCTCGCCCACTACGCGGTCGTCCTGTGGACCACCGCCATCCTCGTCCTCTACCTCAGCCGCCAGGCCTAAGGAGCTCCCATGACGCCCACGCTCTCTCCCGGGGCCACGGAGGCCCTGCCCCCGCTCGAGACCCTGGCGCCCCCGCCGGCGGTCGACTTCCTCCCCGCCCGCCTGCTGCACGACGGGGCGACGATCACGAAGCAGATCCTGGAGGATCGCGATGTGGACGCCCTCGTCCCGCGCATGCTGGCCGTCACGGCTGGCGCGGGGGCGCTGTTCGGGCTGGCCATCGGGCTGCCTGGCGGAGGCGCGCAGGCCGCGCTGAGCGCGCTGAAGTTCCCGATCGTGCTGTTGGGGGGCGCCAGCATCAGCCTCCCTGTGCTGCAGCTCTGCGCGAGCCTGGCCGGGCGTCGCCTGCGTCCCGCGCAGATCTCGGCGTTGCTGCTCCAGAGCCTGGCCACCGCCGCGACCACGATGGCGGCGCTGGTGCCGCTGGCCGTGGTCGTCTGGCTCTCCGCCCAGACCTTCAGCGACTCCGACTGGTACGTGTACCGGCGGGCGGTGGCGGCGTTCACGGCGGTCGCGGCGCTGGGAGGCCTGGTGGGGGCCAGCCGGCTCCTGCGCGCGTTGCCCTTCTCCGCCGTGGTCCCCTGGGCCGGTCTCTTCGGGCTGGCGGGGCTTCAGCTCACCTGGCTGCTGCGGCCGGTGGTGGGCTCGCCCGCGGAGAGCGTGATCCTGCTGCGCCCGCTGGAGAGCAATGGCTTCGCCGAGGTGCTCAAGCTCATCGGCACGGTGCTCTGATGAAGCCCGCGCTGCTGCTGCTCGGGTGGCTCGCCGTGGGCGTGTGGGTGGCGCGGGGCCTGGACGGGCGGGAGCGCGCGCTGGCCGTGCTCTTCTGGCCCTTCTTCCTGGGCGCACGGCCGACCACCTCTCCTCTGGAGCGCCTGCAGGCCGCGCTGGGGCCCGGGGATCCCGCGCAGGTGCTGGTGGCGGAGCTGAACCTCGCGCTGGCGCGCCTGGACGCGCGGGTGGAGCGGATCGTCCTGGCGCGGGCCGGGGCGCGGGGGGCCTCCTCGCGCCTGCTGGACGAGGCGGAGGCGCGGCTGCGCGCGGATCGGGACCGGCTGCTCCAGGCGGTGGACGAGGCCGCCACGCGGCTGGCCCTGCTGCCCGACGCCCGGGAGCGCGGCGAGGTCGAGGCGCTGCTGCGCGATCTTCACGCGCGGATGGTCGCGGACGCGGACGAGGGGCCGGCGCCACGAGAGGCCTCTGTCTGAGGGCGCGCCGCCTCTGTCTGCGCGATAGGGAGCGCTTCAGGAGCCCCCCATGTCCTCTCCCCCCAGCCCCCTCGCCACGCCGCTGCCCTGGGACCTCGTCGCGAGCGACTACGCCGCCGAGCTCCTCCCCCACTTCGAGCGCTACGCGAGCCAGGCGCTGGATCTCTCCGGGGTCGGCCTGGGTCAGCGGGTGGTGGACGTGGCCTGCGGGCCGGGCTCGCTCTCCCTGCTGGCCGCGCGCCGCGGGGCGGAGGTCTGCGCGCTGGACTTCTCCGAGCAGATGGTGGGGCGCCTGCAGGCGCGCCTGGAGCCGGGGCTGTCCGTGGAGGTCCGCCAGGGCGACGGCCAGGCGCTTCCCTACGAGGACGACCACTTCGACGCGGGCTTCTCCATGTTCGGGCTCATGTTCTTCCCCGACCGCGTCCGCGGGCTGGCCGAGCTGCGCCGCGTGGTGCGCGCGGGCGGCCCGGTGGTGGTGTCGAGCTGGAAGCCGCTCAGCCAGGTGCCGGCGATGGAGGTGGTCTTCGGCGCGCTGCGCGAGGCGCTCCCCGGCCTCCCCGTCGGCGGCGCGACGGCGCCCCTGGGCACACCGGAGGAGATCCGGGCGGAGACCGCGGCGGCGGGGCTGTCCCAGGTCGAGATCCACGAGCGCACCTTCGGCGTGGAGTACACCTCGGTCGAGGACTTCTGGGGCGTCATGGAGCGCACGCTGGCCCCGCTGGTGCTCCTGCGCCACCGCCACGGCGAGGCCTGGGCGCCCCTGCGGGAGCGGATCCGGGCCCGCGTGCTGGAGGGGCTGGGGGATGGATCCGTGGGCTACGAGATGCCGGCGTGGATCTCGGTGGCGCGGCGCTGATCCACCCTCAGTAGATCTCCCCCAGCACCATCCGCGGGTCCGGGTACAGCGCCCGCGCCGCCTCCCGGTCGGCCAGGGTCACGGCGCCGGGCAGGTCGGGGACCAGCGGGCGCTCCCAGGCGAGCTGGAGGTGGACATGCGGGGGCCAGCCGCCGTTCTCCTCGGGCTCGCCGAGCCAGCCCAGCACCTCGCCCGCGCGCAGGCGGCGGCCCACGGGGCTGCGGGCGAGCGAGGCCCGGGAGAGGTGGCCGTAGAGCGCGTACAGCGGGCGGCCCTCCCAGCGCTGCTCGGTGACGAGGGTGGGGCCGTAGTCGCCGGGCGCGGCGTTGTCGCCCGCGAGGATCACGGTGGCGTCGGCGAAGCTGTGGACCGCCACCCCGGCCGGGCCGCCCAGGTCCACGCCCATGTGGACGCAGCGCCCGCCGGCGAAGAGGGCCTGGGTGTAGATGCCGCGCACCTCGTCGTAGCGGCCGATGGACCAGGGGCCCACACCCTCGGGGTGCGCGCCGGAGAGATCCAGCACCGGGGTCCCGGGCGGGAGCAGGAGCACGGGATGTACAGAAGAATCTAGTTTCATGGACTCGGCTCTCTCGCGCGAAGGGTCCAGACCAGCACGCCATCTCCTTCCTCGAAGGCGCGCTCAGACTCCATCCAGGGTCGCACCTGCCGCCTCAGCTCGGCCATGCCCTGCTCCTCGTAGGCGCCCTGGTCCACGGCCAGCCAGCGCAGGCCCGCGTCGATCAGCCGATCCATCCCCTCACCGCGGGCGCGGTCGGCGCGGGGGTCGTTGGCGCCAGGGGGGATGGGGTTCCCGCTCAGCCGCGGGTGGGTGAGGTCGTCCCAGTCCTGGAGCACGCGGGCCACGGCGCTGTCCTGCTGGAGAGGACGCAGGGTCTGGAGCCCCGGCGCGCCGAGCTGGGGGCGGCCGTGCAGGACCTGGAGGGTGGCGGCGTCGAGCCCGGCCATGGCCGGATCCAGGCCGGCGAAGACGGGGCGGTCGTTGCGGCCCTGGGCGGGGGCGGCGGGCCGCAGGACGGGGAGCAGGCCCACGATCCCGCCCTCGGGCTGCTGGCGGATCCAGGCGGTGAACGCCACCTCGGGCAGGGCCTGGGTGGGGAGCTCGCGGGCGAAGGGGCCGACGCGGGCGCTGAGCGTGAGGGCCAGGGCGCCGAGGGCCGCCGCGACCCCGCCGCGGGCGAAGGGGAGGCGACCGAGCGGCTCCAGCAGGCGGGCGAGCCCGATGGCGCCCCCCACGGAGAGGGCGAGCGCGGCCGGCACCAGCCAGCGGTAGGGGAAGCGCACGGCCTCCAGCCCGGGGAGCAGGTACAAGATACGGTTGATGCTCAGCGCCGCGGACCCCAAGGTCGGGCCGAGCGTGTCCGCCAGGCGGGGATCGGTGCCCAGCGAGAGCAGGAGGGCGAGCCCGCCCGCGAGGACCCAGGGCAGCGCGCGCCGGAGCGCGAGGGCCGACAGCGCCAGGCTGCTCAACAGGAGCGCGTTGGGGATGAGGGTGGGGGCCGGGCCCTCGGCGGGGAGCGCGCCACGCTCGGCCCGCGCCCAGCTCTCCAGGTTCGTGGCGTTCACCGCCTGGAGCTCGCTCGCGGAGAGCCCACCGCCGGTGCCCACGGGCAGGAGCAGGCGCAGGGCCAGGAGCAGCGCCACCACGCCCAACGCCCCGAGGGCCAGCACCCCCAGGCAGCGGAGCAGGGCGTTGCGGTCGGCCCCGGGGCGCGCCCGCAGGGCGGGCAGCAGGACGGGGAGCGCCAGGATCGCGGCGTAGACGGCGTGGTAGGGGCTGTCGAGCGCCACCGCCAGCAGGGCGAGGCCGCTCCAGCCCGCCAGGCGCGCGTCCCTTCGCTCCACCGCGCGGCCGGTCAGGGCGAGGGCCAGGGGCAGGGCCCAGATCGCGGCGTGCTCGACCGCGCCGTCGGCCACCGCCCACAGGAGGATGGGCTGCGCGATCATCGCCGCCCCCGCCACGGCCCCCGCGCTCCAGGACCCGCTCCGCGCCCGCGCCAGGACGGCGGTCCCCGCCCCGGCCGCCCAGAGCAGCCCTCCCACGAAGAGATCGTAGGAGCGGACGGGCTCCAGGGCCCACACCAGCGGCGCCGCCAGCAGCCCGCTGAGCCAGGGCAGCAGCAGGCCCACCGCCCCGGCGGGCGGGTTGAGCTCGCGGGTCCAGAAGGGCAGATCGGGCGGCAGCAGGGAGCGGCCGAGGATCTCCAGGCTCCACAGCGCGCGCAGCGCGTCGGTGCCCTCGCGCCCCAGCAGGCGGTCCTGGGGCAGATCGCGCAGCAGCCAGAGGGTGAGCGCGGCCAGCCCGAGGCCCACCACGGCGGCCTCGCGGAGCTCGACGCGGCGGGACGGCGGGAGGGCGGGCACGCGGCTCAGAACACCTGCCCGGCGCCGATCTGACCGTTCGTCCAGGTGTATCGGCTGTTCACCTTGCCGGCCTTGTTCCAGGTCGTGAACGTGCCGTTGCGGTAGCCTTTGACGTAGGGGCCGATCTCGCGGACCTTGCCGTTCGGCCAGAACGCGATCCAGGGGCCGTGGCGCACGCCGTTCTCCAGCCCGCAGAAGCTCTGCTTGCCGTCGGTGCCGTCCTTGTCCTGGAGCGTGGTGCCCTCGGGGCAGCTCTCGATCTTGCCCGTCTTGGCGAGGTGCTCGTAGTCGGTCTGGACCTCGCCCAGGACGGCGCCCTCGGGGATGTCTGGGGGGACGATGGTGACCTGTGGGTCCTGCACCAGCTTCACCGGCTCGGCCGGGGCGGGCTCGACGGGCGGCGCGGCGGCGGGCTCGGTCGCGGGCTCGGTCGGGGCGGGCTCGACCGGGGGAGACGGGGCGTCGGGCTCGAAGCCGTTGGGGCCGAACTCGAAGAATCCGCAGGCCAGGGTCGCGGAGCAGAGGAGGCCGAGGACAGGGACGAGGGCGCGCATGAGGGCTCCTCGGGGGATCATAGCGCGGGGCGGCGGCTGGGGCGTCGAGGGGTGGTCGCGACGAGCCCAGGTGGAGGCCCACAGAGCCAGGCACCTTCGGGCCGATCTTCACGGAGGAGGAGGTCGAGGTGGCGGAGCACGGGCATGCCGATGAGCCAGCGGGTGAACGCCTCGGACGCGTGCAGTTCGAGGTTGTGTAGCGTCCAGTGGCCGACAGTGAGGGTGACGAGGATGACCCGGGTGGTGACCACGCCACCTGCGGTCATGACCTGCCCATCCTCTTGAGCGACCTCCTCGAACAGGTGGGCGACCGCGCTCCAGGGTCCCAGGATGGCCTGTGCTCCGCCCGTGTCCAGGTCCACGGCGTCGACCTCGAGGCTGCCTCGTGCGTTCTCGACGTTGACGTATCGTGCCAGGACTCGAAGACCGTTCACGTCGATGCGAATTCGTTGATCCGCGGGGACATCAAGATACAAGGTGGTCATCGGTTACCCGCACCATGTGGATGAGACCCTCATCCAATTCCTCGCGCGCGGCGTCCAGCGCGGACGCCGCCAGAGTGGGCACGAAGATCCGCTCTGTGCCCAGATCGACGCCGATGGTGTAGCCCAGGAAGGTCTCCAGCAGCTCTCGACTCTCCTTGCGGACGCGAGAGAAGGCGTTGTTCCCAAGGCGTCGCTCCTGCTCCGTCTGCGTCGGGCGCACAGTGTGCTCCACCTGGAGTTGTACACCCCCAGCCCAGGACGTGACGTGCGGCGCGGTGCGCAGGACCACGCGAGCGCTGGCGGCATCGAGGAGGACGACCAGGGGAGAGTCGGGGGTCCCGAGCGAGGCCCGGCCGATCTCCCACCGCTGGGCCTCGCGCTCGGTCATCTGTCGGCCGTCGAGGATGCGCACGGTGGGCGGGTTCAGGCCCAGCGGGTCCGAGACGACCTGCGTCGTTCGCTCCAGGAGAGCCGTCAGCTCCGCGGCCACCTGCTCCGCCGTGAACCAGCGTGGGACCCGCTGGAGGATGACGGGAAGGTTCGCGCGGATCAGGAGCGCGATCTGATCGACGGTCGTCATGGCACCCTGCTCGATCCCAACTGAGGATCTGCCAGCATGCTGGCGAGGAGGGGGTGCGGGTGCCAGTAGCGATCCTGAAGGGACTCGTAGGCGAGGATCGCGTTTCGGGCGATGAGCTCGCTGGGGACCTGCCTGGTCGGGTTCGCGTCGAAGGAGCGAAGCTCCCGCCAGTTCTCAGGTGTCATGCCCTGCGCGAGATCCTGCCGGATCTCTCGAAGGCCCTGGGAAAGATGGAATCGATTGACGCGCCCGAGGCGCGCGGCAGAAAGGACGGATGCGTGGAGGATGCGCACGGCGTCCCGCAGGACCCCCCCTGAGTGCCAGGCCGCCTCCTTCAAGCAATAGTCCGGCTGATCGAACAGGTCGAGCCCCGCGAGTCGCCGGCCGAGCCCGTCGGCGAGGAGGTCGACCACGACACGGTTGCGGACTTCGTCGGCGTTGTGGACAGGGAACGCAGGCAGGTGCCAGATCTGATCGACATTCAGCGCACGGGCGAAGCTCGTGTCCATCGCGAGCGTAACGTGGGGGACCACACAGACGACGGCATCCACGAGCGACCTCGTAGCGGCGAAGATTCGCTCGACAGCCAGTTTTGCGCTCTCGGGAAGAAGCAGGTCTACACCGTCGACCAGCAGGATGAGCGAGCGGCGAGCGGGCCCTCTCACTTGTTCCACCAGATGGGCAAGATCAACCTGCTCTTCAGCGGGATTCATGTCCTCGATCACATCTACACCGCTCGCAGCACCCCAGCGTGAACATGCTGCCGCCAACAGCCTGCGAATGGCCCGGTCGGGCCCATAGGTCTCCCGCGAGGCGACATACTCTATCGACAGCTCTCTCAGATCCACACCGTTCAACGTCACCAGGGCCACCAGGGAGGACTCTCCCAGCCGCTGCTCCCAACGTTGGAGCTCTGTGGTTTTCCCGACGCCAATCGCGCCGTGAAGGAGCGCCGTCGTCCGAATCCCGGCGGTCACCAGCGCTTCCAACCTCTCCGGGAGATCCCACCCACGCGCCCCCTCGATCCCGTCGCGGTCGACATAGAGGTCCTCGTCGGCCGGCACGGACGGGTTCAGCCGCTTGAGCGCCTCGACGATCTGGGGGTTGATGGCCACGCCGCCTCCCTTCACACCGCCGGGTGCCGCATCACCGGCTCCACCCGCGGGCTGCGGGCGAGCTCCAGCACATACGTCACCATCTCCTTCCCGTAGAACGTGAAGGTCCCCCGGCTCTCGAAGCCCCAGCTGAGGAGCTGGCGGTTGGCGCCCTCGTTGTTCGTCTCGGTGGTGATCTTCACCGCCTGGATGCCGCGGGCCAGCATGTCGTCGAAGAGCACCTTGTTGATGTGGCCGCTCACGCGCTTGCCGCGCAGGTTCGGCACGAAGGAGCAGAACAGGCTCTCCGCCTTGACGTCCGCGCCGCTGGCGTCGAAGTAGCGGGCGGTGTGGACGAGGTGGCGGATGACGGCGGGCTTGAGCGCGTTGGGCAGGCTGGCCAGCCCGAGCACGATCCAGCGGCTCTGGAAGACCTCGCGCATCATGGCCTCGGCGTCGGTGGAGCCGGCGATGAAGCCGCCCACCTGGCCGTCCTCCACGTAGACGAAGCCGAGGAAGCGCGGGTTGTCGATGAGGCCGCGGTAGAGCTCGGTCAGGAAGCGCCGCCCGAGCTTCGCCCACAAGCTGTTGCCCATGGCCGCCTCGTGCAGCTCGGCCACGCGGGGGGCGTCCCGGTTCTGCATGGGGCGGATGCGTCCCATGACGTCCGCGTCGACGGGGAAGGGCTTGATGTCCGCGCTCATCCGCTCTTGCGTTCCGCGCGGTGCTTCTTCAGCGTGTCGAGGAAGGCCGTCTGGCTGATGGAGACGTGCTGGGCGGCCAGGAAGTTGCCGATGGCGTCCTCGTACTCGGTCGCGTAGCTCTCGTTCAGCAGGCGGCGGGCCAGCTTCACGGTCACGGTGTAGAGCGGCCCGAAGTCGGCGATGGCCTGGGCCACGCCCTGCTCCACGTCGTCGGCCACGTCGTCCACGATGCCGAGGGCCAGCGCGTCCTCAGCCGTGATCACCTTCGAGCGCAGGATGAGCTGCTTGGCGCGGCCGAGGCCCACGTACTTGGCCAGCCGGTAGGTGGCCATCCCGGGCAGGAAGCCGAGCTGCACCTCGTTGCACTGCAGCGTCGCCGAGCGGCTGGCCACGCGCGCGTCCGCCGCCAGCGCGAGCTGGAAGCCGCCGCCCACCACCGCGCCCTCGAGGGCGACGACGGTGATCTTGTCCAGGCGCTCCAGCCGGACGACCAGCTTCTCCCAGCGGTTGAAGCCGTGGATGTCCAGCGGCGCGTCCGGCTTGAAGTCCTCGAGGTCGATGCCCGCGCAGAAGTCGCCCGTGCCGCCGCGGAAGATCACGACCTTGCACTGGCTCACGTCCTCCAGGTGGTCGCAGACCGCCGTGAGCTCGTTGATCATCTGCATGTTCATGCGCGGGCGCAGCAGCCACACGCGCGCGACGGCGCCGGACTCCTCGTACCGCAGGGTCTCGAACGAACGCATTCCCAGCTCCTGTGCCCGATGGAAGAAAGGACCCGCTACCAGCGGATCAGCGCGCTCTCGATGGTGGATCCCGGCCCCATGGTCATCATCACGCCGTAGTCCCCGCGGCGGACCACCCCCTCCTTCATCAGCCGCTCGTAGCTGAAGAGGAAGCTGCCGCTGGAGAGGTTGCCGCAGTCGCGCAGGATGCCCGCGGTGTGGCGGACGTCGTGCTCGGTGATGCCGACCGTGTACTTGATGGCGTCGATGACCTTCTTGCCGCCCGAGTGGATCAACCAGTGGTTGATGTGGCGCACCTTCAGCCCGAAGCGGTCCAGCAGGCCCTTGACCGGGGTGGCGGCATGCGTGCCCAGGACGTAGGGCACGTCCTTGTCCAGCACGAAGAAGAACTTGCCGTGCTTCTCGCTGTAGTTGTAGTGCATCGCCGCCCAGGTGTCGGGGATGATGTGGCTGTAGAAGCCCAGCACCTGCGGCGAGAAGCGCGGCTCGTCCTGCTCGTCCGCGCGCACGAGGATGGCGGCGCAGCCGTCCCCGAAGAGGCTGTTGACCACGCCGTTTCCGACCGTGTCCTCGTCGATGTAGAGCGCGCTGTTGATCTCGCAGCAGACCATCAGCGCGTTCTTGCCCGGGTTGGCCGCCGCCCAGTTGGCGACCGGGTTCAGCGAGTTCAGCCCGGCGTTGCAGCCCATCCCCACGATGTCGAAGCGGTGGCAGTTCACCCGGAAGCCGAAGTGCTTGATGAACATCGCCGTCAGGCCCGGCAGCATGAAGCCCGAGCTGGTGACGCAGGTGAGCATGTCCACGTCGGCGGTGGTGAGCCCGAGCGGCGCGAGGCAGCGCTCGATGGCCTGCGGGGCGATCTCCAGCGCGCCCCGACGCATCTTCTGGAGGAGCTGCGTCTGGGTCTCGTGCGGGCGCCCGCCCTGCACGGGGGGCGGCAGGTAGAGGTGGCGGGTCTTGATGTGCGCCGCCAGGAAGATCTCACGCACCGCCGGGTTCTTCGACGCGAGGAGGTTCAGCACCTCCTCCTGCGTGTACTTCTTCGGCGGCAGGGCCGTGCCCACAGAGAGGATGCGGGGTCGGGTGGTCAGCATGGGGGGCTCCGATCCAGCAGCATAGCGCGGCTCGCGGACCCGTGAGGGGCTAGCGCGCGGTCGGGGGCGCCTTCGCCCGCTTGCGCGTGTAGAGCAGGGCCTCGCTCACCCGCTCGGCGTCGAGCGCGCCGACGTCCTCCCCGCGGTCGAGGATCTGCTTGGCCAGCCTCACGGCGACCGGATCGCGCTTGCTGAGCTCGCCGGCCAGCGCGAGCGCGTCGGCGAGCGGGTCCTCGGCCACCCGCAGCGCGAGCCCCAGCTGCACCGCCGCCGTCGCGTCCAGCGAGCGCCCCGCCAGGATGATCTGCTTGGCCACGCTCACGCCCACCAGGCGCGGCAGGCGCGCGCAGCCCCCGGCCGAGGGGATGATGCCCAGCGCCGTCTCCGGCAGCGAGAAGCGCGCCCGCGGGCCCACGATCCGCAGGTCACAGGCCAGGGTCAGCTCGAAGCCGCCCGCCACCGCCGGCCCCTGCACCGCCGCCACCGTGAGCAGCGGCAGCCGCGCCAGCGTCGTGAACACCCGCTGGCTCATCAGATCGAGGGCGTCCAGCGGGTCCACCTCGCGCATCGCGTCCAGGTCGGCCCCCGCGCAGAAGGCCCGGTTGCCCGTGGACCCGAGCACCAGCACCCGCGCCCGCGGCGCCAGCGCCAGGACCGCCTCCTCCAGCGCCGCGAGGTGCGCGCGGTCATAGGCGTGCGCCTTCTCGGGGCGGTCCAGCAGGACCAGCCCGACCTCGTCCCGCAGCTCGCTGCGAACCCCCACGGCGCCTCCAGCGGCCTTTCATAACCGGCTGGCGCCAGAGCAGGCGGCGTGACAATCTGCTAGGATCTCCTCATGGGCAAGGCGATCACCCCTATCGTCCGCGATCTCGTGGTTCACGACGAGCCCGAGCCCTGCCCGTACCTGGAGGGGGAGACCGCCCGGCTGCCCCTGCGCCAGCCGCTGGGGCCGGTCACGCCCGCCGCCTTCGACGCCGCCCTCGCGCTCGGGGACCGCCGCACCGGCACCCTGCTCTACCGCCCGACCTGCCCGACCTGCCGCGCCTGCGAGCCCGTGCGCCTGCTGGCCACCGAGCTCGTCCACACGCGCTCCCAGCGGCGCGTCTGGCGGAAGAACCAGGATCTCGTCGTCGAGGTCGCCCCCGCCAGCTTCTCCGAGGAGAAGCTGCGCCTCATGAACCGCCACAAGCTGGAGCGCGGCCTCTCCCGCGAGGGGAGGCCCATGAGCGCGCGCGGCTACGCGGCCTGGTTCTTGCGCTCCTGCGCGCGCACCATCGAGATGCGCTACCTGCTGGACGGCCAGCTGGTGGGCGTGGGCATCCTGGACGCCGGGGCGCGAGACCTCTCCAGCGTCTATTTCTACTTCGACCCCGATCACGCCGACCGCTCGCTGGGCACCTTCTCGGTGCTCTTCGAGTGCGCCTGGCTCGCGAAGAACAACGGGCGATATCACTACCTCGGCCTGTGGGCGGAGCGCTCGCCGCACATCGCCTACAAGTCCCGCTTTTATCCTCACGAGAGGCTCATCGCGGGGGAGTGGAAGCGCTTCGACGGACCACCCGGCGAGGAGCGCGCGGGTTGATCCGCGGCGTGGATCCGATATCGTAAGCGCGCGCGAGGTCTTCGGTTGAGCACGTCCATCCCGCTCCGCAGACGCCTGCTCTACACGGGCGTGGTCTTCGGGCTCTTCCTGCTGCTGCTGGAGGGCGCGCTGGCCCTCTACCCGAAGTTGGCGGTCCACCTGCGCAACGACGAGGGGCAGCCCGGATCCGCTCGCGTGCTGATCACGGCGTTCGGGGACTCGGTGACCTACGGCTACGGCGTCCAGGAGGGGGAGGGCTGGCCGGAGCAGCTCGGGGGCCGGCTCTCGGGCTACGACCCGCCCGTGGCCATCGCCAAGATGGCGCGCCCGGGGGCGGGGCTGGCCACGGTGGTCGAGCTGGGCATCCCGAGGATCAAGGTCGTGGAGCCCGGCATGCACAGCGTCGTGCTGCTGATGGTCGGGCACAACGACTTCCTCGCCTGGCCCGAGGACGCCGTGAACCCGTTCTCGGCGGAGATCAGCGCGTCGGCGCCGCGCGCGGCCGAGGACCACCGCCCGCGCCTGCTGAGGGTGGCGAGCTGGGCCTGGAACCTGCTCACGGCGAAGGAGCCGGAGGTGGCGGTCGAGCGCGCCAGCCTGGAGTGGTACACCGATCAGCTCCGCGCCTTCGACAGCGCCGTGCGACAGAGTGGCGGGCGCACCATCCTGCTGACCTACCTCGTGCCCGGCGAGCCCGGGGCGGGCCTGAGCCCGGACAAGGCCGCGGTCGTCCGCACCGCGCGGGAAGCCCAGCTCGTCTGCAACGAGGTGATCCGGGAGGCGGCGGCGGAGGTGGGCGTGACGCTCATCGACCTGCCCGCGCGCGTGGACACCCCCGCGGTGTGGTCGTCGGACTGGTTCACCGATCACATCCACCCCACGGCCCTGGGGCACGCCCGTATCGCCGAGGTGGTCCACCGCACGCTCGTCGAGCAGGGGGACCTGCCGCCCGCGCCCTGAGGCTGGGCTATACTGATCGCGTGTCCTCCCGTCCGCCCTGCGCTGGCCTCTGGAACACGCCGATGGTCCACGTCGGCGGGGACGTGACGACCTGCTGCCTGGACGAGCACCTGGAGAACCGGCTGGGCAACCTGCGCGAGCAGCCCCTGGCCAGCCTCTGGAGCGGGGAGACCCTGAACCGCTGGCGCCTGGCGCAGATCGAGGGCCGCTTCCAGGACAGCGGCCCCCTGTGCACCCGCTGCAACTGGCGGAGCGCGGGGGCTTACCCGGCGGACAAGGCGGCTCGTTGGATGGAGACCGTGGGGTCCGGCCTGAAGAAGAGGTAGACTTCGCCGATCATGACGCCCGCCATCCGAACAGAGAAGCTGCGCAAGGTCTACCGCACCGGGTTCTGGATGCGCCCCGTGCTGGGTCTGGAGGGTCTGGACCTCGAGGTGCCCAGGGGCGAGATCTTCGGGTTCATCGGCCCGAACGGCGCGGGGAAGACCACGACCATCAAGATCCTCATGGGCCTGCAGGCGGCGACCAGCGGCCGGGCCTGGATCGGGGACCACCCGGCCGAGCACCCCGAGGCGCGGCGGAAAGTGGGCTTCCTCCCGGAGCGCCCCTACTTCTACGAGCACCTGAGCGCTTGTGAGCTGCTGCACTTCTACGGCCAGCTCTACGACGTCCCGCGGAGCCTGCGCGAGGAGCGGATCCCGCGCCTGCTGGAGCGGGTGGACCTCGTGCGCTTCGCCGACGTGCCGCTGCGCAAGTACTCGAAGGGGATGCTCCAGCGGGTGGGGCTCTGCCAGGCCCTGCTGCACGACCCGGAGCTCATCGTGCTGGACGAGCCGATGAGCGGGCTCGACCCGGTGGGGCGGGCGATGGTGCGCGACCTCATCCTGGAGGAGCGCCGGGCCGGCCGCACGGTCTTCTTCTCCAGCCACATCCTCTCCGACGTGGAGCTGCTCTGCGACCGCGTGGCCATCGTCGTGCGGGGTCAGCTCCGCGGCACGGGGCCGGTGCGCGGGCTGCTGGGCGACCGGGTCCGCTACGTGGAGATCGCGTTCGGCGGGGCGGGGGAGCTGGCCCTCGACGACGAGCAGCCCAGCGCGGAGCCGGGGGTGAGGCGCGCGCGCTGCGCCCCGGAGCGCACCGACGCCCTGCTGGACGCCGTGCGGGCGGCGGGCGGGCGGGTGCTCTCGGTGAACCCCGTGCGCGAGAGCCTGGAGGACATCCTGCTCAGCGAGGTCGAGCGGGCGCGGCCCGTGGATGAGAAGCGCCTGGGGGTGCTCTCATGACGCGGCTCTTCGCGCTCGCGCTCAACACCTTCCGGGAGGCGGTCCGCGATCGTGTGCTGTACACGATCCTCTTCTTCGCCGCGGGCGTGATCCTGCTCTCCCTGGCCCTCGAGGAGATCACGATCGGCGACCAGGCCAAGGTCGTGCGGAGCGTCGCGCAGGGGAGCATCGACGTCTTCGGCTCGATCATCGCCATGTTCCTGGGCGTCTCCATGGTCTGGAAGGAGATCGAGCGCAAGACGGTCTACACCGTGCTGTCCAAGCCCATCCCGCGCGGCATGTTCGTGCTGGGCAAATACCTGGGATTGATGATGACGATCGCGGCGGAGATCGCCATCCTGATGGTGGTCTACGTGGGGCTGATGGTCGTGCAGCAGCACTTCCCGCCGCTGGTGGTCTTCGTCTCGATGGGCATGCTGCTCTGCGAGCTCGCGCTGCTCTGCGCCTGGGCCACGCTGTTCTCGACCTACTCGGCGCCGATCACGGCCTCGGCGTTCACGCTGGCCGTCTTCGTCATCGGGCACCTGGCCGACGACATCCGCCTCTTCGGGCAGGAGGCGGAGTCGGCCGACGTGCGTGCCATCGCCCAGGTCCTGTACTGGATGCTCCCGAATTTCGAGATCTTCAACCTCCGCGCTTACGCGGTCCACGAGCGCCCCATCCCCTGGGATCGGGTCGGCGCCGCCGTGGCCTATGGCCTGACCTACACCGGGGCGGTGTTAGGGGTGGCGATGGCCGTGTTCCAGAGGCGCGATCTCAAGTGATGCACCGCGTTCGGATGAACGATCTTCAGGCTGTGGCGGCGAGCATGGGGGAGGCGCTGGAGGCGCGCGTGCTCGCCGTGCTGCGGAGCGGTCGCTACGTGGGCGGGCCCGTGCTGGCCGAAGCCGAGCGCGCGGTCGCCGATCTCTTCGGCGTGGCGCACGGCGTGGGCGTGGGCAGCGGCACGGACGCGCTCGTCCTCTCGCTGCAGGCGCTGGGCGTGGGCGCGGGGGACGAGGTGATCGTCCCGGCCGTGAGCTTCTTCTCCACGGCCGGCGCGGTGGCCCGGCTGGGCGCGCGCCCCGTGATCGTGGACGTGCTGGAGGATCGCCCGCTCCTGGACCCCGACGCTGCCCGCCGGGCGCTGGGGCCTCGCACCCGGGCCGTGATCCCCGTCCACCTCTTCGGCGAGCGCGCCCCCCATCCGCGGCTCGGCGTGCCCGTGCTGGACGACGCGGCCCAGGCCATCGGCGCGAGCCCGCCGGTCGGCGAGGGCGAGCTCCGCGCGCTGAGCTTCTACCCGACCAAGGTGCTGGGCGGGGTGGGCGACGGCGGGATGGCGCTCACCGACGACCCGGAGCTGGCGGCCAGGGTGCGCGCGCTGGGGAGCCACGGCATGACCGAGCTGCACCTGCACGAGGCCGTCTCCGGGCACACGGGCACCAACAGCCGCCTGGACGCCGTGCAGGCCGCGGCGATCCTGGCCCAGCTCCCGCTCCTGCCGGACAGGCTGGCCCGGCGCCGCGCCCTGGCCGCCCGCTACGACGAGGCGCTCGGGGGGATGGCCCTGCCGCGCGATCCGGGCAGCCCGGTCTCCGTCTACGCCATCCGCCACCCGCGCCGCGACGCCCTCGCCGCCGCGCTCTCCGATCGGGGCGTCGAGACGGCGGTGTACTACCCGCGCCCGCTCTCCGCCCAGCCGGTGCTGGCGCCGCTGGGGGCGGACCCGGCCTCGACCCCGGTGGCGCAGCGCTGGTGCCAGGAGCTCCTGGCCCTGCCGCTGCATGCGGCGCTCACCGACGAGGAGGTCGATCGCGTGATCGCCGCGCTCCGGGAGCTCGCGTGACGCCGGAGCGCTTCTACGAGGTCATGGGCCTGTTCGCGCTGGTCCTGGGCCTGTGCGTGGGCAGCTTCCTGAACGTCTGCATCGCGCGGATCCCCGAGGATCGCTCGGTGGCCTGGCCGCCCTCGGCCTGCCCCTCCTGCGGGCACGCCATCCGGCCGCGCGACAACGTCCCGGTGCTGAGCTGGCTGTTGCTGCGCGGGCGCTGCCGGGACTGCGGCGTGGCGATCTCCGGCCTGTACCCCGCCATCGAGCTGCTGACGGGCCTGGTGGGCTGGCTCATCTGGCGGCGGGTGACCGACGGGCCGCAGGACCTGGACCTGCCGCACCTCGCGGGCTTCCTGTTCTACCTGCTCTTCGCCGCCATGCTCATCGCCCAGACCTACATCGACATCCGGCACTACATCGTGCCGGACCAGTTCAGCATCTACGCCGTGCCCTTCGGCGTGGCAGGCTGCGCGCTGCTCGGGCGCCTGGGCTTCGAGGGCGCGCCCTCCTGGCAGCAGTCCGTGGTGGGGGCGCTGGTCGGGGGCGGGGTGCTGGGGAGCGTGGCCCTGCTCTACTGGATCGTGCGCCGCGAGGAGGGCATGGGCCTCGGCGACGTCAAGCTGCTGGCGATGATCGGCTCCTTCCTGGGCGCGCTGCCCGCCATGCCCATCGTGCTGATGGTGGGCTCCGTGGCGGGGGCCGGGGTGGGGATCACGGTGCTCCTCTTCCAGCGCAAGGGCCTGCGCTCGGCGCTCCCCTTCGGACCCTTCCTGGCGCTGGGCGCGCTCGTCTATCTGCTGCACGGCGAGCAGATCCTCCGCTCGCTGTTTCCAGGGATGCGGATGCTGATGTAGTTCAGGCTCCGCAGCCGGAGATCTCTGGTTACAGGAGATCAGAGCGGTTCAGCGGGAGGTGCCTGTGCCCTACGGTGACGCGAGCTGGCAGCGCTCGAACTACGCCTCGGAGGATCTGCTCGGGCAGGACAGGCTCACGCGCGCCTTCCTCCGCGTGCTGGCGCGCATGGCGCGGGGCTCGCTCATCGCCGTGCACGGCGCGCCCGGCAGCGGGAAGACGGACTTCCTCCGCCGGATGGCGGCCATCGCCGCCGAGACGGGGCAGGCCGCGCCCGCGGCGTTCGCGCCCAACGTGGTCTGGTACGACCCCTGGGCCTTCGCCAAGGAGGGCCATATCCTGGCGGGGCTGCTGTCGAACATCGCGGCCAGCGTGCCGCGGCCCACGCCCTACATCCTGGAGCGCGCCCGCGACGTCTCCAACTACCTGAGCAAGATGCACTTCGGGACCACCATGGCCCCGGGCTTCGGCTCGCTGCTGGCCGAGGGGCACATCGACCCCATCGACCGGGTACACACGGGCTTCGTGGGCCTGGTCGAGGGCGTCAAGGCGGGGAACCCGGGCCGGCTGCTGGTGCTGGTGGATGGACTAGATGATCTAGCCCCGCACCTGCGCTTCCTCTTCATCGACGGGGTGCGCCTGCTGCTCCAGAGCGGGGCGGACGTGACCGTGGTGCTCTCCATCGGGCGGGAGGCGGCGCTGGCGGCCATCCGGGCGCGCGAGGGCGAGATCCCCGACGCCAGCGCGGCGCGGCACCTGGACGAGCTCGTCGATCTCACGCTGACCGTGCCCAACCTGGACGCGCGGCGCATCGCGGTGCTCCTGCGGCGCTATCTGGGCGACGGGGAGGCCATCGTGCTGCGCAGCTTCGGCGCGGCGGCGCTCCAGGGGCTGGGGACGGCGGTGAGCTACCGGCCGCTGGGCTCGCCCCGCTTCCTGCAGCGCCTCGCGGTGCGCATCGTGCTGATCGCCGAGTTCATGGTGGAGATGCGCGGCACCCGCGAGCTCTCCGACGCCCAGTGGGCCTGGGTGGTGCTGTCGGAGCGCTGGCCGGAGTTCCGCCGCTTCCTCATCCGCGGCGGTCACGAGCGCTGGCGCGACCTCAAGCGGGCCATCCACCTGCTGGCGGCGGCCGGGGCGCCGGCGGAGCCGATGAGCGCGGGCGTGACGGCGGTGCTGGACTGGCTGAAGCAGGACCCCATCCTCACCGAGTACCTGCGCGGCTACGCCGAGAGCTTCGAGCGCGACGCGGAGGCGATCTTCTGGGTGGAGAACCTGCTCCTGAGCGCGGGGCTCTGAGTGGCGGAAGACGGGGGCGCGATCTACCGGGTCACCATGGTCGCCGGGGAGCTCATCCTGGGCGGCGGACGCCGGCTCTTCCGCGCCCTGCCCCAGCGCGTGCAGAAGGACCTGGAGGACCGCTTCTTCGGGGCGGTCTTCAACGTCACGCGCGTCACCAACGACGCCTACGGCTGGCGGCCCGACGACCCGGAGGAGGGCCTGCCCTCCAAGCGGGGCCCGATGAAGCGGGCGGGCGAGCAGCGGGCCCCCGAGGACAAGGAGCGACGATGATCACCCCCTTCGGCGAGCGGCTCTGCGAGGCGGCCCTGCGCGTGGGCGCGCCCGTGGCCGTGGGCCTGGACCCTCACCTGGATCGCTACCCCCGGGCCCTGCAGGCGCGCTTCCTCGGGCTCCAGGGGGCACAGCGGCGGGCGGCGGCGGCCTCGGCTGTGCGCGACTTCGACGCGGGGGCCATCGACGCGCTCACCGGGCGGGTGGCGGCGATCAAGGTGCAGCTGGCCTTCTACGAGCAGCTCGGGTCGGCGGGCTGGGCGGCGCTGGAGCACACCTGCCAGCTGGCCTGCGCGCGCGGGCTGCTGGTCATCGCCGACGGGAAGCGCGGGGACATCGCCAGCACCGCGGCGGCCTACGCCGACGCGATCCTGGACCCGGATGGCCCGCTGGGGGCGGACGCGGTCACGGTGAACCCCTGGATGGGCTTCGACACCCTCGAGCCCTTCCTGGACCGCTGCCGACGCCACGGCTCGGGCGTCTTCGTGCTGGTGCGCACCACGAACCCGGGCAGCGCCGATCTGCAGCGCTACGGGGAGCCCACCGCCGCCGCGCGCGTGGCCGAGGCCGTGCATCGCCTGGGCGAGGAGCTCCGGGGGCCCTCGGGTCTGTCCAGCGTGGGCGCGGTGGTGGGCGCGCAGGTCCCCGCGGACGAGCAGCGCGCCCTGCGCGCCGCGATGCCCGACGCCTGGTTTCTGGTCCCCGGGGTCGGCGCGCAAGGGGCGGGGCCCTCCGAGGCGCTGGCCGGCGCCCGCTCGGACGGGCTCGGCAGCCTGGTGGTGGCGGCGCGCTCGGTCCTCTTCCCCGATCGCGAAGACGCATCTTATGAAGAGGACTTTCGCGCCTGGATCGCCGCGCGCGCCGACGCGCTGGTGGCCTCGGTCCGGCGCGCGCAGGCCCCCCTCTCCAGGTCCTCCTGACCCTCTGATCGGAAGGCTACCTGCAACGCCTCTTCTCCTCATGAACGAACTGGTGTAGGATCCCCCTCACTCTCCTGAGGTGATCATGAAGCTCCCCCTCTCGGCCGCGCTCGGCCTCACCCTCCTCTCGGCCTGCGCCTCCTCGGGCACCTTCAACGGCAAGCTGGTCGATCCTGTCACGGGCGGCCCGCGCGCCAACGTGCGCGTGGTGGCCAAGGCGACGAGCGGCGGGGACGTCACCTGCCAGAGCCGCGAGGCCACCACCGGCGCCGACGGGAGCTTCACCATCGCCGACACCTGCGCCGAGCACAACTACAGCCTGAGCTCGGGCGACGACACGCTCATCCTGCAGGGCGACCTGAAGATCGAGGGGGGCAAGCCGGCCGAGGCCTCCCCCCGCAGCATCGACGCCTGGCGCGCCCCCAAGGGCGAGGGCGTGTATGTGGTGGCGGGTGAGGACATCACCGAGGTCCGCAAGTCCGCCGACATCTACTGGGAGCCGCTCTTCCCCGATCCCAAGAACGTCGATGTCTACGAGAAGATCCGCTACCCGTCGGTGGTGCCGAACAGCGTGCCCAACGTGCCGGCGGGCGGGCACCTGGCCATCGCGGGCGAGGACAACGTCAAGGATCTCAAGCTGGTCCCGCTCATCGCCGCGCCGGGCGCCGTCAACTTCCCGCACCTGGAGAAGGGGGACGGCACCGTGGCCACCATCTCCGACGCCTCCTGGGTGGGCGTGCGCTTCAAGTCCAAGACGATGAAGAGCCTGGACGACATCGAGAAGGTCGACGCCAACCTCGACACGTCCAAGGTCAAGGAGCTCAAGGGCAAGGGCTGGGCGACCAACATGATCGCCGCTGACGCCGTGGCCGCCGGGCGCTACGCCGTCCTCAGCGACACGGGCAGCCGCATGTACATCGTAGACTTCGGGGCCGCCGCCGCGCCGGCGGAGGGCGCCGCGCCGGCCGAGGGCGGGGCGAAGTAGCGTCGGGATCGGGCCGCTCGCGCGAGCGGTCAGGCCCCGAACGTGCTACCCCTGGAGGGCGGGCTCTCCCGCGACGGGCGAAGGCACGATGATCCGCGTCGAGGGTGTCGAGAAGCGCTACGGGAGCTTTCAGGCGCTCCATCGCCTGGATCTCCACGTCCGGCCGGGTGAGGTCTTCGGCTTCCTGGGGCCCAACGGCGCCGGGAAGACCACGACCATCCGCATGTTCGCGGGGGTGCTCACGCCGAGCGCCGGCCGCATCATCATCGACGGGGTGGACCTGGCCCAGGACCCGGTCGAGAGCAAGCGGCGCGTGGGCTACGTGCCCGACCGGCCCTACCTGTACGACAAGCTGACGGCGCGCGAGTTCCTGCGCTTCATCGGCCGCATCTACGGGATGGACGCCGCCACGATCGTCCGGCGCACGGAGCAGCTGCTGGGCGAGAACCAGCTGCTCGACCGCGCGGACGAGCTGATCGAGGCCTACAGCCACGGGATGAAGCAGCGCCTCGTGCTGGCCAGCGCGCTGCTGCACGATCCGAAGGCGCTCATCGTGGACGAGCCCATGGTCGGGCTCGACCCCCACGGCGCCCGGCGCATCAAGGCCCTCTTCCGGCGCCTGGCCGACGAGGGGCGCACGGTCTTCCTCTCCACGCACTCGCTGGACGTGGCGGAGGAGGTCTGCGACCGCGTGGGCATCCTCTACCGCGGGCGCCTGGTCGCGCTGGGCACGGTCTCCGAGATGCGCGCCGGCCGCGCGGGGGCCAACCTCGAGGAGGTCTTCCTCCAGATCACCGAGGAGGAGGCGCAGGCGGCGGGCGGCGCGGGGCCCGAGGCGTGAGGGCGCTGCTGCTGGCGCTGCTGCTGGCGGGCTGCGGGGCGCGCAGGGGCGCGGCGCGGCTGGAGGGGCGCTACACGCTGGGGGATCCGGGAGAGGGCTGGGTGCAGGTGCGCCCCGGCGGGGCCGATCAGGCCTGGCACAACGCGGCGCTGGGCGCGACCATCTACGCGGACTCCAACTGCGGCGAGCGCTTCGAGGACTCGCCCCTGAAGCGCCTGCACGAGGGCCTGCTGGGCGAGATCTCCGGCGAGCCCCTGCGGGAGGAGCTCCGCACCCTGGACGGGCGAGAGGCCCTGCTCCGGGTCAGCGAGGGCGCCGTGGACGGGGTCCCCCTGCGGCTGGGCGCGCTGATCCTGAAGAAGGACGCCTGCCTCTACGACGTCGTCTACATCGCGCCCCCGGCCAGCTTCGACGCGGGCTTCCCTGCCTTCGAGGCGGTGTTCGGCGCCTTCGTCTCCCTGGCGGGCTCGTGAGCGGCTTCCAGCAGTTCCTGGCCAACCTGGGCTCCATCTCCGTGCTCACGCTGCACACCTTCCGGGAGATGTTCCGCCGCCCCTTCGAGATCCCGCTGCTGGTCACGCAGATCTCGCTCGGCGGGGTGGACTCCACCTCGATCACGGTGCTGACGGCCATCTTCACCGGCATGGTGATGGCCAGCCAGTTCGCCATCGGGCTCGAGCCCTTCGGCGCCTCGCTCTACACCGGGAAGCTGGTCTCGCTGGGCATCGTGCGCGAGCTCGGCCCCGTGCTCACCGCGCTGCTGGTCGGCGGGCGGGTCGGCGCCGGCTACACCGCCGAGATCGGCAGCATGGCGGTGACCGAGCAGATCGACGCGATCCGCTCCCTGGGCGCCGACCCCGTGCGCAAGCTCGTCGTGCCGCGCGTGACGGCCATGCTCATCTCCATCCCCCTGCTCACCCTGCTGGCCGACCTCATCGGCTGCTTCGGCGGGGCGGTGGTGACGGTCATCGAGGTGGACGTCACCTGGGCCTTCGCCGTGCAGCAGCAGCTCGACACCATCGACCCCTACGACATCAACCACGGGTTGATGAAGAGCGTCTTCTTCGGCTACTTCATCGCCATCATCGGCTGCTGGAACGGCATGCGCACCTTCGGCGGCACCGAGGGCGTGGGCCTCGCCACCACCCGCACCGTCGTCTACACCGCCACCACCATCCTCGTCAGCGACTTCCTGCTCACCCGCATCTTCCTGGCCGTCTATGGCTGACCCCATCATCCGCTTCCAGGGCGTCAAGAAGGCCTTCGGATCCAAGGTGGTCTACGAGGATCTGACCCTGGACATCTACGCGGGCGAGACGCTGACCATCATCGGCGGCTCGGGCGTGGGCAAGAGCGTAGCCTTGAAGCTGCTGATCGGCCTGATGGACGCCGACGGCGGCACGATCACCGCCTTCGGGGAGGAGGTCGGCACCATGACCGACGCGCAGCTCCTCCGGCTGCGCGGGCGGGTGGCCATGCTCTTCCAAGGCGCGGCCCTCTTCGACTCCATGACCGTGGAGGAGAACATCAAGTACCCCTTGATCGAGCACGGCTGGGGCAGCGACGCGGAGATGAACCAGCGCGTCGAGGAGGTGCTGGCCATGGTGGACCTGCCCGGCGTGCAGAAGCTCAAGCCGGCCGAGCTCTCCGGCGGCATGAAGAAGCGCGTGGGCCTGGCGCGGGCCATCGCCATCAAGCCCCAGGTGATCCTCTACGACGAGCCCACCACCGGCCTCGATCCCATCAACGTGCGGCGCATCAACGGGCTCATCCTGTCCTTGCAGGAGAAGCTCGGCGTCACCAGCATCGTCGTCACGCACGAGATGGACACGGTGTTCACGGTCACCAACCGCCTCGCGCTCATCTACCAGCGGCGCTGCGCCTTCGTGGGCACGCCGGACGAGGCCCGGAGCAGCGAGCTGCGCTACCTGCGCGAGTTCATCGCCGGGGGTCGCGGGACGCTCAACGAGGACCTGTGAGGTCCCTCGCCGACCTGCACCGGCACCTCGACGGGTCCCTGCGGCCGGAGACGGTGGCCGAGCTCGCGGCCGGGCTCGGGCTGGTGGTGCCGGAGGATCTGGCCTTCTTCCCGCGGATGGGCCTGGAGGCGGCGCTCTCGCGCTTCGCGTTCACCCTCTCGCTCCTGCAGAGCCCCTCCGCCGTGCGTCGGGTCGCCGCCGAGATCTGCGAGGACGCCGCCGCCGAGGGCGTGAGCACGCTGGAGATCCGCTTCGCTCCCCAGCTTCACGGCGGGAGCCTCGAGGAGATCGTGGACGCCGCCTTGGAAGGCGTCGCCGGGCGCGCGGGCCTCATCCTCTGCGGGCTCTACGGCGAAGATCCGGCGCTCCTCTCGCGGCTCGTCCGGGTCGCGGCCTCCCGCCCGGGCGTGGTGGGCCTGGACCTCGCGGGCGGGCCGGCGCCGGGGAACCGCTGGGCGCTGCTGGACTACGTGGTCCCCTTTCGGGAGGCGGCGGAGCGGGGCCTCGGGCGCACCGTGCATGCGGGCGAGGGGCGACCTCCCCAGGAGATCCGCGTGGCGGTGGAGGCGCTGGGCGCCAGCCGCATCGGGCACGGCACCACCCTGCTGGAGGATCCACCCCTGGTGGATCTGCTGCTGGCGCGCGGCGTCACCCTGGAGGCCTGCCTCAGCTCCAACTGGCACGTCGGCGCGCTCCCCCACTGGTCGGCCCACCCCATCGCCCGCTGGCTGGAGCTCGGGCTCTCCGTCGCCGTGTGCACGGACAACACGCTGCTCTCGGCGGTGGACGCGCCCGCCGAGCTCGCCCGCGCCGCCACCCTGCTGAGGCCCGAGCAGGTGGACGCGGTCATCGCCATGGGCCACGCCGCCGCGTTTCGGCGCTGAGGTGCCCATGCTCCTCCTCCTGCTCGCCTGCAGCGCCGAGAAGGCGGTCGTCGAGACCGGCCCGGTCGACACCGCGCCCGAGCCCGCCGTCCGGCCCGTGAACACGAGCTGCTTCGCGCCGGACCCGCCGGACACCGCCGTCTCGGCCGAGCTCGAGGTGGTCTACCCCAACCTGAAATTCGACCGGGCCGTGCAGGCGCTGCAGCGCCCCGGGGACGACAGCCGCTGGTACGTGGTCGAACAGGACGGCGAGATCTGGACCTGGGACGCCGCGGATTCAGAGGTCGAGGAGCCCGATCTCTTCCTGGACCTCACGGGCGTCGTGGACGACGGCCCCAACGAGGCCGGGCTGCTGGGCATGGCCTTCCACCCCGACTTCGCCACGAACGGGGAGTACTTCCTGAGCTACACCGCGCCCGGGACCGGGGACGCGGCGTTGACGTCCACCGTCTCGCGCTTCGTGAGCGCCGACGGCGCGCTGGTGGGCGACGAGGGCTCGGAGGAGGTGCTGCTCACGCTGGACCAGCCCTACAACAACCACAACGGCGGGGCGATCCTCTGGGGCCCGGACGACCGGCTCTACCTGAGCTTCGGGGACGGCGGCTCGGCGGGAGACCCCCAGGAGAACGCCGAGGACCCCTACGCGCTCCTGGGCAAGATCCTGCGCATCGACCCCGAGAGCGCCGACCCCTACGGGATCCCGGCCGACAACCCCTTCGCCGACGGGGTGGACGGCGCGCCCGAGGTCTACGCGCTCGGCCTGCGCAACGTCTGGCGCATGAGCTTCGACCGCGAGACCGGCGAGCTCTGGGCGGGCGACGTGGGCCAGGACGACATGGAGGAGGTGGACCTCATCGAGCTCGGCGGCGACTACGGCTGGGACTGGAAGGAGGGGACCCTCTGCTACGAGGCCGATGAGCCCTGCGAGGGCGGCGGCTTCATCGACCCGGTCGTGGAGTACAGCCACAGCGTCGGGAAGTCCGTCATCGGCGGCTACGTCTACCGGGGCGAGGCCATCCCCGCGCTCAGCGGGATCTATGTGTTCGGGGACTACTACGCCTCCGAGATCTGGGGGATCTTCTGGGACGCCGACGGCGAGCCCTCGCGGGAGGCGGTGGCGCGAACGGGCAATGTTCCGGCGAGCTTTGCAGAAGACGCCAACGGCGAGCTGTACGTGCTGGACTTCAAGGGCAAGCTGCGCAAGCTGGTGCCCACCGCCGAAGAGACGGAAGAAGAGACCGAATTCCCCGATCTGCTCTCGGAGACCGGCTGCTTCGACGGGGCCGCGCCGTCCGACGCGCTCATCCCCTATGACGTGATCTCGCCCCTGTGGTCGGACGGGGCGGAGAAGGATCGGTACTTCGCGCTGCCCGACGACGCGCTCATCGAGGTGTCCGAGGACGGGGACTTCACCTTCCCGCCGCGCTCGGTGCTGGTCAAGACCTTCAGCTTCGCGGGGACCCCTACGGAGACGCGGCTCTTCGTGCGCGACGAGGACGGGATCTGGGCGGGCTACACCTACCAGTGGAATTCGGAGGGCACGGACGCCAGCCTGGTGGTGGGCGGCGGGGCGGTGGCGTTCGCCGACCACACCTGGGCCCTGCCCAGCTCGCCCCAGTGTCTCCAGTGCCACAGCGAGGCCGCCGGGCGCTCGCTCGGGCTGGAGCTCGCCCAGCTCCAGGTCGGGCGGCAGGTGGCGCGGATGGAGGAGATGGGCCTGTTCTCCGGCGCGCTCCCCGAGATCGCCCCGCTGGTGGACCCCTACGGCGACGGCGAGCTCGAGGCCCGCGCCCGCTCCTGGCTGCACGCCAACTGCAGCGGCTGTCACCGGCCCGACGGCGGCGGCGGCGGGGACCTGGACCTGCGCTCCACCGCCACCGAGCTCGGCGCCTGCGACGTCTCTCCCAGCGAGGGCGAGCTGGGGATCGCCGACGCGCGGGTCATCGCCCCCGGTGAGCCCGAGCGCAGCGTGCTGCTGGCCCGGATCTCCACGCTGGAGGCCAGCCGCATGCCGCCGCTGGGCAGCGCGGTGGTGGACGAGGAGGGCGTGGCGCTGATCGAGGCGTGGATCGCGGCGGGGGCGGGGTGTCCGTGAGGATCAGCCCGGGTCCTTGAGGCGGGCTCGCAGGCTGGCCAGCTCGGCTTCGAGGGCGGCGACGCGGGCCTCGGCCTCCCGCCGGCTCCGCTCCTCGGCCTGTCGCGCCTGGATCTCCTCCTCGATGCGGCGCTCTCGCTGCTCGACCAGCGCGTCGAGGCGGCCGATGAGCTCCCGGGCCTCGGGGATCACGGCCTCCCCGTAGAAGAAGCGCAGACGGTCGTCGACCAGGCCGAGCTCCAGCTCCAGCACGTTGGAGCGCAGCCTGCCCGAGCGCGAGGGGATGGACTGGTAGGCGCGGGCGCCCGCGTGCGGGAGTCGGTAGCCGTAGAGGCGCTGGTTCAGCCGGTCGTAGACGAAGTACTCGGGGATGCCCAGGCGGGCGAAGCGCGCCACGTTCACGACCAGGTCTTTCTGGCGGTCTCCGGCGTGCAGGATCTCCATCGCCAGATCGGGGCCCCTGCCCTCCTCGGCCACCACCCAGCCCATGCGCGTGTCCGCCGGGCCGGGGTCCTCGACGTCCAGCACGGCGATGAGGTCCGGCGCGAAGGCCGGCTCGTCCGGGTAGAGCACCGGCAGCTCGGCTGGCAGGTAGATCCGGCGGCCGATGCGCTGGAAGAAGTCGCCCAGCACCGAGTACGCGTTGATGCACCAGTACGAGTGCGGGCGCCCCTCGGGCATGAGCTCCGCCTCGCGCTGCAGCGCGGCGATCACGGCCTCGTGGTGGGCCTGACGCGCCCGGGGCGACATCGCGCGCCAGCCCTCGACGGAGGGCGTGACGGGGATCTCGAGGGCAGGATCGAGGGCGAGGGGGGCCACCTTGGCGGTCATGGACGAATTGTATCGCGGGGAGCCCGGAAGGTGACACCGCTCACGTGGGTAGCCTCGACTTTTTTCCTGGGTGCGGCTCTCAAGGACGCCTGCCCGACCATCCTCCTCCCGCGTCAGCGGGGGGAGGTGCCGGCGAAGCCGGCGGAGGGGGGAAGTTCGTGTCGGAGTCCCCCCTCCGGCCCTCCGGGCCACCTCCCCCCGCTGGCGCGGGAGGAGGATCAAAGCTGCAACTCAATTGCGCTCTCGTCGTCGTCAAGGAGCCGCACCCTTTATTCCTTCGGGCGATCACACTCTGACGAGCTCGCGCCATGTCTCCTCGGACACGCCACCAACATCCTCTTGGAGATTGCCATGTTTGCGTTTCTTCTGCTTGGCCATGCCTTCGCCGCCTCGTCCTGGACCAGCTACTTCTCGGAGGAGGGTACGGGCTACAAGACCTGCTCGTCGGGCTACAGCGTGCGCGGAATCCAGTGCTCGGGTGACTACTGCGACAACATCCGGCTGTACTGCAGCAACTCGACCTTCCCGAGCCTGACCACCTCCGACTACTACTGGACGGACTACGCGTCCGAGGAGGAGGGCTGGGTGGAGTGCGACTATGGCTACGTCGTGACCGGCGTCGCCTGCGATGGTGACTACTGCGACGACATCGCGCTGCGCTGTACGGCGGTCAAGTACTCTTACCTGAACGACGACTACACCGGCGGGCGCGTGTCGGACGAGACCAGCGCCAGCTACGCGACCACCTACTACCGCATCGACGGCTTCACCATCACGGGGGACTACGGCGACAACCTGTATCCCTGGTACGTGGACTACAACTGAGCTGCTGCCCGGGGCGGCGTCACCACTTCCGAACCTTCAGCCCGAACCCCACCGAATTCGTCCCCTGCGCGTGGAAGCCCTGCTTGTCGCGCAGGAAGGCGGCCGACCCGCCCGCGAACTTGACCACCGCCGTGAACCCCATCTGCAGCAGGTCGGTGCGGATGTCGCGGCCGGTCTTGGCGCGGGCCCAGACGGCGAAGCACTGGCCGCGGCGGATGCCGAAGACGGTGTGGTCGGAGCGCTGGAGCTGGGTGGCGTTGATGCCGCCCTGGCCGCTGGTGAAGCCCTGGACCTCGCGCAGATCGTGGGTGGAGACCGGCTGGCCGTACTCGACCAGCATCGCGCCGCCGCCCATGAAGTCGCGCACCGTCAGCTCGCCCTCGCCGTAGATGGCGTGGATCTCGTGCTCGCCGTTGCCCTGGCTGCGCCCCACCACCACGCTGCCGTCGCTCAGCACCGCGAGGCCGCCACGCTGCTCCGCCCGGTCCAGGCCCACCGCCTCCTGCACGCCGCCGCGCAGGACGCTGCCCACCGGGTTCATGTGGAAGCGCTGGGGCAGGTCGTAGGTGAAGGTGCCGTTGATGAGCGCGTCCGCCTCCTTGCCCAGGGGGACGGCATGCCAGGCGGGATCCGGGCCGTTGACCTCCGGGTCCGTGTTCATGACCCGCACGCGCTCCAGCGCGAAGACCCGATAGCCCATCGCCTCCAGGCGCGAGAAGTCGGGCACGGGGGCCGCCGCCAGCGCGCTGCCGGCGCGCTGACAGTTGAGCTCTGTGAACTTGGAGGCCGGCTCGACCATTCCACCTGCCCGAGGGTTTCTGCGACTTCAGCTCTTTGGGGGTTCAGCTCTTGGGGGGCCTTGAACTCGACCTCGCGTGAGAACCCGCGGCGCGGGCCCCGTTATCATGCCAGGGGCGGCGCTCCCGCGCAAGGGGTCGGGGCGCCTTCCTGCGCTGCTTTTCCGGGGAGCTCACGGCGTCGCCCTCCAGGCGCCCGTCGCGGTGCTGCCCTCGGGCAGGAGCCCGAGCGAGATCAGGCTCTGGTTGAGCTCGGTCCAGCGGGCCTCGGTCATGGCGCCGAGCCCGTCGGTGCCGGTGACGAAGGGGCGCTGGGCCTCGGTGACGCAGGGCAGGAGCTCGGGCGTCATCTGGGGGTTCAGCTTCGCGATCTCCCCGTTGGCCCGGCTGGGATCGGCCAGGTAGGCGGCCCAGGCCTTCGCCGTGGCGGCCACGAAGGCGCCCGTCCAGTCGGGGGGCGGATCGGAGACGGCCAGCAGGGAGGCGTAGGGGTTCCAGCCGGCGTCGGAGGCCTTGAGGAAGACGGTCTCGACCCCCTGGGCCTTGACCGCGCAGGGCTCCGCCGTGATGTAGGCCTGCTGGATCAGCGCCTCGTCCGCCAGGAAGGAGCTGACGGCGCCGGAGGTCGGCACCATCTCCACCTTGCCCTCGTAGCCGTAGCGTTGCCACAGCAGGCGCTGGAAGGGGCCGCCGATCTCCAGCGCGACGCGCCCGCCCTGGATGTCCTCGAAGCGAGTGATCCCGCGGCCGGCGCGCGCCATCAGTCCCACCGGGCTCAGCTGGAAGGCGGGCCAGACGCCGAGCGCCGTCACGCCCTTGGCGCGCTTGAGCAGCAGGTCGTCCGCGGACGTGATCGCCGCCTCCGCCTGACCGCTCACCAGGAGCTCCAGGGTCGGCGCGCCGGGGCCGCCGGGCAGGATCTCCACGTCGAAGCCGGCCTCCTTGTACGCGCCGCTCAGGACGCCCTCGTAGAAGCCGCCGAACTCGGGCTCGGGGAACCAGTTGAGCGCGAGCCGCACCTTCTGGAGTGGCGGGCTCTCCGGGTTGGCGGGGTTCTTCTCGGGCTGCTCCCCCGAGCAGCCGATGAGGGTGAGCGCGAACCAGAGCGCCTTCATGCCGTGCCTCCCGCGTGCCAGCGACCGATGACCCACCGCTCGCAGACGCGCACGGTCCCGTATATCGCGAGGGAGAGCGCGCTGGCCGCCAGCACGCTCGCCAGCGAGAGCCCGGTCTCCGCCGTCCGCGCCGCCCGCAGCACCAGGTAGCCCAGGCTGGGCGGGGCGCCGTTGGAGCCCACGAACTCGCCGACGATGGCGCCGATGACGGAGAGCCCGCCCGCGGTGCGCAGCCCGGCGAAGAGGTAGGGCAGGGCGGCGGGGAGGCGCAGCTTCCACAGCGTCTGCCAGAAGCCCGCCCCGTAGAGGCGGAGGAGCTCGAGCTGCTCGGGCTCGGTGGAGCGCAGGCCCACGTCCGCCGCCGTCAGCACGGGGAAGAAGCTGGCGATGGCGGCCGTGGCCACCGCGACCGGCAGGCCGTAGCCCAGCCACACCACCATCAGCGGGGCGATGGCCACGATGGGCGTGGTCTGGATCAGCAGCGCATAGGGGTAGAAGGCCGCCTCCAGCAGGCGCGAGCGGGTGAACGCCACGCCCCCCAGGAGCCCGAGCGCGCTGGCCACGGCGAGCCCCAGCAGCGCCGCCTGTCCCGTGCTGGCCGCCGCGCGCAGGAGCGCCTCCCGCTCGCGGATCGCGGCCTCGGCCACCTCCAGCGGGCTGGGCAGGAGCACGGCGGGGGCGCGGGCGGCCAGCAGGCTCCACAGGACCAGCGCGAGGCCGGCGCCGACCAGCGGGGCCTTGCTGCGTTGCAGCAATTCGGAGGCCTTGCTGCGTTGCGGCATGCTCACAGCGCCGCCTCCACGTCTGCCGCCACGCGCCCCAGGGCCGGGTCGTGCAGGAGCTCCGGCGGGCGGGGGCGGGGCAGGGGCACGTCCAGCGCGCGCTGCACCCGGGCCGGGCGCCCGCCCAGCACCAGGACCCGGTCGGCCAGCAGCACGGCCTCGTCGATGTCGTGGGTGACCAGCAGCACGGTGAAGCGGAGCTCCGCCCACAGGGTCAGGAACTCCTGCTGGAGCCGGCGGCGCGTGATGGGGTCGAGGGCCGACCAGGGCTCGTCCAGCAGCAGGAGCGCCGGGCGGGTCACCATCGCCCGCGCCAGCGAGGCCCGCATGCGCATCCCGCCGGAGAGCTGGCGGGGCAGCAGCGCGGCGGCCTCCCCGAGCCCGACCCGCGCCAGCGCCTCGGCCACCCGGGAGCCGATCTCCGAGGCCGGGGCGCGCTGGAGCTCCAGCGGCAGGGCCACGTTCTCCGCCACCGTGCGCCAGGGCAGCAGCGTGGGGGACTGGAACACGAAGGCGCGCTCGCCCGGCGGCGCAGACACCGTCCCCGCGGAGGGGGACAGGAGCCCGGCGATCAGGCGGAGCACCGTGGACTTCCCGCAGCCGCTCGCGCCCACGAGCGCCGTGATCGACCCGGCCTCCGCCGTGAGCGTGAGCCCGTCCAGCAGCGGCGGCGCCCCTGGCCAGCCGAACCGAACCCCGTCCATGCGCACGCCCGAGCTCATCGCCCAGGGATATCGCGCCCGGCGCCATCCCGGGCGACTGCTGACATCTGGCGCGCGACGTCATACGATGGCGCCATGTCCATCTTCGATCGAATCGGCAACCTGGCGAAGGGCAAGTGGCTCGAGCACGCGCGCGCGGAGGACCCGGACGCCGCGAGGGAGGCCGAGCTCGACCGCGAGCTGGAGAAGACCCCCCGCCCGCGGACCGCGGCGCGGCGCCAGGCCCCCCCCGTCGAGGAGGCGCCGCCCGAGCCGACGAAGCCCATCGAGCTCGACGCCGACGGGCACGTCAAGCGCACCCTGTAGGAAGGGCCATGAACCTCGTCCGCGTCCTGCTCTCCCTGGCTGCCCTCTCCCTGCTCGCCCTCGCCCTGGTCGCCTGCACGGGCGGCGCGCCCGAGGCGACCTCCACCCCGGCCGCCCCGGCGGAGGAGGAGAAGCTGAAGGTCGCCTTCGTCTACGTGGGGCCGGTGGGCGACGGGGGCTGGACCACGGCCCACGACCAGGGGCGCAAGGCCATGACCGAGCGCCTGCCCTGGGTGGAGACCACGACCCTGGAGAGCGTGCCCGAGGGGGCCGACGCCTCCCGCGCCCTCTCGCAGCTCGCGGAGAAGGGCTACAAGCTCATCTTCACCACGTCCTTCGGCTACATGGACCCGACCATCGAGGTGGCGGCGCGGTATCCGGGCGTCACCTTCATGCACTGCTCGGGCTACAAGCGCGCGCAGAACGTGGGCACCTACTTCGGCAAGATGGAGCAGGCCAAGTACCTGACCGGGCTGGTGGCCGGGAAGATGTCGAAGAGCGGCAAGGTGGGCTATGTCGCCCCCCACCCCATCCCCGAGGTGGTGCGCTTCATCGACGCGTTCACGCTGGGCGTGCGCGCGGCCCGGCCCGACGCCACCGTGCGCGTGGTCTGGACCAACTCCTGGTTTGACCCGGGCAAGGAGCGCGAGGCGGCGCTGGCCATGCTGGACGTGGGCGCGGACGTGATCGCCAGCGGGGCAGACTCCACCGCCCACATCACCGCCGCCGCCGAGCGCGGGGCCTACGCCATCGGCTACGACTCCGACGCGCGCGCCGCCGCCCCGGGCGCCTACCTGACCAGCGCGCTGTGGGACTGGTCGGTGGTCTACACCCGCGCCGCGGAGCAGGTGCGCGCCGGCACCTGGCAGAGCGAGGACATCAACCTGGGGATGGACTCGGGTCTGGTGAAGCTGGCCCCGTTCACCGAGCTGGTGCCCGCGGAGGTCAAGACCCTGGTGGAGGCTCAGCAGGCCGAGATCGTCGCCGGCACCCGGGACGTCTTCGCCGGGCCGCTGCGCCGCCAGGACGGGGCGGTGGTCGTGCCCGAGGGCGCCGCGCTCACCGAGGAGGAGCGCCTGAAGCTCGACTGGTTCGTGGAAGGCGTCGAGGGCACCCTCCCGAAGTAGAGAGGCTCGCGTTGGAGATGGCTCACGAGGAGACGCGCTGTCTGGTCGCCCTGCGCGGCGTGAGCCGCCGCTTCGGGTCGGTCCAGGCCCTCTCCGAGGTGGACTTCGAGCTGTTGCCCGGCGAGATCCACGCGCTGCTGGGCGAGAACGGCGCCGGGAAGAGCACGCTCCTGTCCACGCTGGCGGGCATGGTGCGCCCGGACGAGGGCCAGGTGGTGATCGAGGGAGCCGTCCGCGACGCCTGGGGTCCCGCCGAGGCGCGGGCGGCGGGGCTGGGGATGGTCCACCAGCACTTTGTCCAGAGCGACCGGCACACGGCGCTGGAGAACATCGCGCTGGGCTGGGAGGGGCTGGGCGCGCTGCCGCGCTGGGGGCAGGCGCGGGCGGCGGTGGACGAGGTGGCGAAGCGCCACGGAATCCCGGTGGATCTGGACCGCCCCGTGCGCGAGCTGCCGGTGGGGGAGCGCCAGAAGATCGAGGTGGTCCGCGCGCTCTTTCTCGGCGCGCGGGTCCTGCTTCTGGACGAGCCCACCGCGGTGCTCACGAACTCGGAGGCCGGCGCCCTGCTCAGCGCGCTGCGGCGCTTCAAGGAGGGCGGCGGCGCGGTGGTCTTCACCTCGCACAAGCTGGACGAGGTGCTGCGCGTCTCCGACCGGGTGACCGTGCTGCGCAAGGGCCGCGTGCTGGGGACCTTCGTCCGCGGCGAGCTGAGCGCCGACGAGCTGGCCACGCTGATGGTGGGCCGCCCCATCTCCCGCGCCGTGCCCACCTCCGAGATCCACGTCGGCACGGAGGTGCTGAGCCTGCGCGGCGTCACGGTGCGCGACGCCCGGGGGCGCCCGGAGCTGATGAACGCGAACCTGCGCCTCGCGGCCGGTCAGGTGCTGGGGATCGCGGGGGTGGCGGGCAGCGGTCAGCTCGCGCTGGCCGAGCTGGTGGCGGGGCTGCGCCAGCCGAGCGCGGGCAAGGTCAAGCTCTTCGGGCAGACGGTCACCCGCTTCAGCGCCTCGGGCTTCGCCCGGCTGGGCGTGGCCTACATCCCGGAGGATCGCAACCGCACGGGGGCCGTGGGCTCGCTCAGCGTGCTGGAGAACCTCATCCTGCGCATGCGGGAGTTCACCCGGGCGGGGGTGGTGGACTGGGAGCGGGCGCGGATCTGGGCCCAGGGGCGCGTGGAGGAGTATGGCATCGACACGCCCGGCCTGGACACCCCGGCGGCGGTGCTGTCGGGCGGGAACCTGCAGAAGGTGATCCTGGCCCGCGAGCTGTCGGGGCGACCGGAGCTCATCGTCGCCGCCTACCCCACGCGCGGCCTGGACATGGCGGCGGCGGAGGCGGTGCGCGAGCGCCTGCTGCGCGCCCGCTGGAGCGGCGGGGCGGTGGTGCTGATCAGCGAGGATCTGGACGAGCTGTTCCGCATGTCCGACCAGATCGCCGTGCTCTACGGGGGCCGCGTGATCGGGGTGGCCAGCCGGGCCGAGGCCAGCCGAGACCGCATCGGCCTGTGGATGGGCGGGCACGGGCAGAACACCCAGGCGGAGCTCGGGCTCTTCTCGGCGCCGGTGGACACGGAGGGGCCGCCATGAGCCTCGCCCTCGTGCCGCGGGAGCCCCAGCCCTGGGATCGGGCGCTGGTGCTGGGGGTGGGCCTCGGGCTGGCCGCGCTCTCGGGCGCGCTGCTGTTCGGGCTGTCGGGGGTGTCGCCGGTGGACGGCCTCCTGGCCCTGGTGCGCGAGCCCTTCGGCAGCCTGTTCGGGCTCTCCCAGACGCTGCTGAAGGCCTGCCCCATCGCGCTGTGCGCGCTCTCGGTCTCGCTGGCCCGCAAGGTGGGGCTCTGGAACATCGGGGCGGAGGGCCAGCTCTACCTGGGGGCCTGGGCGGGCATGGGCCTCGCGCTCTACGCGACCACGCAGCCGGGCGCCCTGGGTCCACTCCTGGTGCTGCTGGCGGGCGCGCTGTTCGGGGCGATCTGGGCGGCGATCCCGGCGGTCCTGCAGGTGCGGCTGGGGGTGAGCGAGATCCTCTCCACCCTGATGCTGAACTACACGGCCATCGCCTGGGTGGAGCTGTGGGTCTACGGCCCCTGGAAGGGCGTCGACGGGATGCCCTACACCGCGCGCCTGGCGCCGGTCTGGCGCCTGCCCCAGCTGGCCGGCGGGGTCCACGGGGGCGTGCTGCTGGCCCTGCTGCTGGCGTTCATGATGGCCTGGGCGCTGAAGCACACCGTGGCCGGCTTCCGCCTGCGCGTGGTGGGCCAGAGCCCGGAGGCCGGGCGCTACGCCGGGCTGCGCGTGGGGGAGATCCGGGTCACGACCATGCTGGTGGCGGGCGGGCTGGCCGGGCTGGCGGGGGCGATTGAGCTGGCCGGCGTGCAGCAGCGGCTCCAGCCCGTGATGTCGGTGGGCTACGGGTACACCGCGATCCTCGCGGCGTTTATCGCCGGGACCCGGCCGGTCCACGCGGTGCTGGTCAGCTTCCTGCTGGCGGCGCTGGAGGTGGGCGGCGAGGGGGCGCAGGTGGCGCTGCCCGGCGTGGCGGCGTCGAGTGTGCAGGTCTTCAAGGGCGTGCTCTTCGCCGCGCTGCTCTCGGGCCTCGCGCTCACCCGCCTGCGCGTGGTGCGCACGCGCCCGGAGGCCCCGTGATGGAGCTCCTCCCCCTGCTGATCTCGGCGGCCATCGCCGGGGGCGCGCCCATCCTGCTGGCGGGGGTGGGCGAGCTGGTCAGCGAGCGGGCCGGGGTGCTGAACCTGGGCGTCGAGGGCATGATGGCGGCCGGGGCCTGCGTGGGCTTCCTGGTCGCGCTGGGCACGGGCAGCCCCTGGGCGGGCGTCCTGGCGGCGGCGGCGGTGGGGGCGCTGCTGGCGCTGATCCACGCGCTGCCGTCGGTGTACCTGCGGGTCAACCAGGTGGTGAGCGGGCTGGCGGTGCTCACGCTGGGGCTCGGGCTCTCCAGCACGCTGGGGCGGTCCTACGTGGGCCGCGTGGCGCCGAGCTTCGACCGTGGGTGGATCTCGGGGCTCGAGGAGCTGCCCGGGGGGGTGATCCTCTCCCAGCACGCGCTGACCTGGCTCTCGCTCGCGCTGGCGGTGGTGGTCGCGCTGGGCCTGCGGCGCACGCGGCTGGGGATGCAGCTTCAGTTCTGCGGGGAGAACCCGCGGCTGGTGGACGCGCTGGGCGTGGACGTCTCCCGGCTGCGGGTGCTGGCCACGGTCTTCGGCGGGGCGCTGGCGGGGCTGGGCGGGTCGGCCATCTCGCTGGGCGAGACCCCGGGCTGGACGGACGGCATGGTGGCGGGGCGGGGCTGGATCGCGCTGGCGATGGTCATCTTCGCCGGCTGGTCGGCGCGCTGGATCGTGCTGGGCGCCTGGCTCTTCGGCGGGCTGGTGGCCATGCAGTTCCGGGCGCAGGCCTTCGGCTTCGACGTCCCGGTGTATGCGCTGAAGATGCTGCCCTACGTGGCGACGATCGCGGTGCTGGCGGTGACGGCGCGGTGGGGGCGCGGTGGGGCTCCGGCGGCGCTGGGGGTGCCGTACGCGCGGGAGGAGCGGGGGTAGGGCGGAGTGTTTCAGAATGTCGCGACGATGTTGCGACGATCAGCGGAGGATCTCGGAGGCTTCGGTGGTCCAGGCGCGGCGCTCGCCGGGTCGTAGATCATCGGTGTAGTTCATGCGAAATCTGGAGGAGTAGCCCGAGGATTGGCAGTCTCCGCTGCCCGAGCTGCTGGCGTCGTGTCCGTCGCCGTAGGCAGTGTTGGACCACGCACCCTCGTACCAGTGGGTCCAGCGGTCCTGCAGCGAGGAGAGCGGCGGGAGGAAGTCGCTCGTCCCGAGTCCGCAGCCTCCCGCGATCCAGAAGCCTGTGCGCAGGTTGAAGCTGCTGGACCAGGTGTCCGCGTCCATGGTGGGCCCCTGCAGGGAGGCGCGCGCAAAGCCGATGGCGGCCAGGTTCAGCCCCCAGTCACACCGCGCCACCGCGCTCGCGTCGGGGGCGTAGCGGCGCACCTCGCCGCGTATCCCCCACGCGAAGTGGCCCTCCTCGGAGGATCCGCCCTCAGACCGGATCGATGTGCTTCCGCAGACGTCGAACCACCACCAGTCGCGTGAACTCTCGGAGATCAACGCTCTCTCGCCGCTGACGACCCGCACGGTCAGGACGGCGGGGCAGCCCTCCAGCCCCCAGCACTCGTCGTCGTCGCAGTCGGTGTAGCCGTCGTCATCGTCGTCGAGCCCGTCCTCGCAGTCCACCTCTCCGCAAACGCTGGCGACGGCGCAGTCCTCGTCCTCGCAGTCCACCAGCCCGTCACAGTCGCGGTCCCAGCCGTCCTCGCAGTTCTCCTCGGCGTCAGGGTGGGTCCCCCTGTCGCTGTCCAGGCAGTCCCCGCCCACGGTCGACCAGGATGCGAGGTCGCCGCAGCCCTCGCGTGAGACGTCGGAGTCTCCGTAGTTGTCCCGGTCCTGGTCCAGGTAGACCGTCACCGCCGGCAGCGCCTCATCGACGAGCGCGTCGCAGTCGTCGTCTTCCTCGTTGCAGCGCTCGTCTGCGCCCGGGTAGATCTGGTCGTCCTGGTCGTCGCAGTCGGTGTCGTCCTCGATCCAGCCACGAGTACCCTCACAGACCAGATCCCAGTCCTTCGGGTCTCCGTAGCCGTCTCCGTCTCTGTCCGCGTAGCGGGTCACCATCTCCGCTTCTTCACAGCTCTCGTCGACGGCCTCGACGGGCTCCTTGTCGCCCGGACAACCTGTTCCAGATCCCAGGATGACCAGCAGCGTCCAGATCAGCGTCTCCTTGTGGTGTGCCATGGACCCATGGTCCCTCGAGGTCCATCCTACGGCGCGGTAGTTCTCCCGGGTCGTCAATTGTCGGTAAAGGTGCCCGAGAGTGCTCGCTCGCCCTGGCGTTCATGATCGACAATGCTCCACAACGGAAGGAGTTCCAGGATGTGGACGCTGCTCCTCACGCGGAGCGCCGAAGCCGCGACCTTGCAGGTCGGGGTCTCCGAAGACTTCACCACCCTTCAGGAGGCGGTGGACGCGGCCACCGACGGGGATCTCATTCTGGTGAGCGCGGGGACGTACACCGAGTGCGTGGACCTGGGCGGTCGATCGGTGACGATCGAGGGCGAGGAGGGCGCGGACGCGACCGTGCTGGACGGCGGGGGCGCATGCGAGGCCGCGCTGAGCCTGGTCCTGGGGGAGCAGCTCACGCTCGAGGGCTTCACCGTCACCAACCCGGGCGCGACGGCCATCGAGGTGGAGGGCGGCGCGCTGGAGCTGGTGGACGTGGATGTGACCGGCTCGGGCGCCAGCCACCTCTACGGCGGGGGGATTCACCTCGACAGCGCCACCTTGCGTTGGGAGGGTGGTCGCGCTTCGGAAAACACAGCCTACGCAGGGGGCGCCGTGTACGCCCTGGATGACGCGGCGCTGGAGCTCGTGGACCTGATCCTCGAGGACAACGTGGCCAGGTACGGTGGCGGCGTCTACGCGATGAACGACGTCGTCCTCTCTGTGCAGGGAGCTTCGCTCTCGCGCAACCAGGCCACGGCCTACGGCGCCGCGTTCTACGGGTACTGGGACGTGCAGCTCACCTTGGAGGGCGCGCTGGTCGAGGAGAACGAGGCAGAGGGAAGTGGGGCGTTCTATCTCGACAGCGCGCATGCCCCACTGCGGATCACGAGCTCGACCTTCTCGACGAACAACGGTGGCGCGCTCAAGCTCGTGGAGGGTGAGCTGGAGATTGTGGACTCCACGTTCACCGGGAATGTCGGGACAAACGGGGGAGCGCTCTCCGTCTCGTCGGCCTCTCAGGTCCGCATCGAGGGCAGCGTGTTCTCTGGCAACCTGAGCGAGTACTCCGCCGGTGCGGCCTGGCTGCACGGCCGCGGGTACGGGACCCTGGAGGTGAGCGACACGCGCTTCGTGGCGAACGAGTCCAGCGTGAGCGGCGGGGCCGCGTACATCAACTACTTCGCGTCCGTCACGCTGGAGGGGTTGGACCTCCGAGGGAACCGGGCGAAGAGCGGCGGCGCGCTGGTCGCATTCAACCAGACCCAGATGAAGCTCCAGGCCAGCCGCCTCTGCGGCAACGAGGCAGACAGTGGGGCCGGCCTCTACCTTCTCTATGCCCTGGGGGGCGCGGAGAGCGTGGAGCTCTCGAACAACCTGTTCGTCAACAACGTCGCCGCCGACGTGGGTGGGGCGATCTACGCCAACGACGGCCAGGGTCTGGCGGTGTACAACAACACCTTCGTCGGGAACACGAGCGGCGAGGCGGGCTCGGCCCTGTGGTTGTTCGATGTGCCCGTCCACCTCGTGAACAACCTGGTGGCCTGGTCGGAGGGTGGCGCTGCACTTCAGGCCGATGACGGGTATAGCGCAACCCTGAGCGACGCGCGGTACGACGCCTGGCACGAGAACGCGGGCGGAGACCAGGGCGGGGACTTCGACTTCGATCTCGGCGCCGACGGGCACTTGAGCGGAGACCCCGGGCTCGTCGCCTGGACGAACGACGGCGACTGCGCGGGCGACGATCTGAGGCTGAGCGCGGGCTCCCCGCTGATCGACGCGGGCGATCCCACCCTCACCGACCCCGACGGCTCGCGCTCGGACATCGGGGCCTACGGCGGGCCCGGCGCCGCGGCCCTGAGCGGTACCTGGGGCGACACCGGCGACACGGAGGTGGCCCCCGAAGCCTCGGTCGCGCCCGCGGTCGGCGGCGCGGGCTGCTCCTCGGCGCCGATCCGCTCCGGAGGCGTGGCGCTGGGGGCATTGTGTCTCATTTTGTCGCGACGACGTCGCGACGGTCAGCGGATCCGCTCGTAGGCGCTGGTGGTCCAGGCGTCGAGCGTGCCGGGGGCCATGCGCACAGCGTAGCTCTCGTAGTCCCAGTCCCAGGATCGGAGGTTGAGACAGTCCGGGTAGGACTTGACGATGTCGTCCGTCCCCCAGCCGCCACTGCCGGACCAGTTGCCCTCGTACCACAGGGTCCAGCGCTCCTGCAGGTCGCTGAGCGGCGGGAGGAAGCCGCTCGAGTCGAGCCCGCAGTCTCCCGAGATCCAGAAGCCGGATCGCTGGCTGAAGCTCGTAGTCCAGCGATCCGTGGACGACACCGACCAGCGCACGCGCCAGGAGCCCCCGCCGATCCCCGCGAGGTCCAGCCCCCAGTCGCAGCGCGCGGCGCTCTCGGCGCCCGCGGCGTACCGGAGCGCGACCCCCTGGACGCCGCGGGCGTAGTGGCGCCGGACCTCCGTGTGATGGGAGGCGCTGATCAGGGTCTCGCTGCACGTGTCGCGGACGGACCAGTGCACCGACTCCTCCGAGAGGAAGGCGCTCCCCCCGGCGATCACGCGCGTCACCATGACGCCGGGGCAGCCCTCGACGCCCCAGCACTCGTCGTCGTGGCAGTCGGTGTAGCCGTCGTCGTCCTGGTCCCGCCCGTCCGTGCAGTCCCCCTCGCCGCAGACGCTCGCGTCGGCGCAGTCCTCGTCCTCGCAGTCCACCAGCCCGTCGCAGTCGCGGTCCCAGCCGTCCTCGCAGCCCTCCTCCTCACCCGGGTTCGTGTCCCGGTCGGAGTCCAGGCAGTCGCCCCCTGCGCTGCTCCAGACGTAGCCGTCCTCGCAGCCTGTCTGTGTGTATGCGGGATCTCCGTACCCATCGTCGTCCTGGTCCAGGTAGACCGTGGCCGTCTCGAGGCCCTCGTCCTCCTCGCCGTCGCAGTCGTCGTCTTCGGCGTTGCAGAGCTCTTCGGCCCCGGGGTAAGCGGTCGCCTGGTAGTCGTTGCAGTCGCTGGCGTCCGTGGTCCAGCCGGTCGCGCTCAGGCAGCCCTCGGCGGGCTCCTCGGGGTCGCCGTAGCCGTCTCCGTCCCAGTCCCGGTAGATCAGCCCGGTCTCGAAGCCGTCATCCACGACCCCGTCACAGTCCTCGTCCACGACGTCACAGCTCTCCGGGCTCCCCGGGTGGACGGCGCCGTTCGCGTCGTCGCAGTCGTCGCCCGTCTCCGCGTAGCCTTCGGCGTCCGGGCAGAGGAGCGCGGAGGACCCGGCCTGACCGTAGCCGTCTCCATCCGAGTCCAGGTACTGAGGCGCGCGCTCCCAGGGTTCGCAGCCGGTGTCGGCTCCGCCGGTCTCCGCGACAGGCTCGCCCTTCCCGGGGCCGGCGCAGGCCGCGACCAGGGCCAGCAACGGGAGGACCGCGGAGGGTGTGAGCGCGCGTGAGGACATCGAAGCTCCGAGCCCATCGTCCTCCCGAGCGGTCGAGCGGATCCAGTCAAGTCGTCGTCAAGGTGGGGAGCGGTGAGGATGGCGCGTTCGTCGCGCCCAAGGCGCGCATCGCGGCGCAGTGGATCAAACGCCCCTATCGACTTTGCAGAACAAAATCGATAAGCTCCTGATGTGTTCAGCCCCAACCCCTACACGCCCCGTCTCCTCGAGCCTCTCGCGCGCGCGGCGCTGGAGCAGGGGAAGATCCTGGTCCTGGTCGGGCCGCGGCAGACCGGGAAGTCCACCCTCGCCCGGGCGCTGCTCGCCGGCGTGTCCGAAGAGGAGCAGCTCAGCCTGAACCTGGATGATCCCTTTCTGCGCGACCGTCTGGTGAGCGAAGAGGGTGCGCTGATGCGCGTGATGGAGCGCAAGGCGGGCCGCCCGTGGTCGGCGGTGCGGCGCTTCTACCTCGTCGTGGACGAGGCGCAGCGGGCGCCGCGCCTGTTCGAGATCCTGAAAGACCTCTACGATCGGGAGCGGGATCGCCTGCGACTCATCGTCACCGGCTCATCGGCGCTGGCCATCCATGATCCGGTGGCGGAGAGCTTCGCCGGGCGCGCGCGGATCCTGCCGGTCCTGCCGTTCTCGCTCGCCGAGGGCTTCGCCCACCTCCGCGGAGAGCGGCCGGACCCCGTGCTCCCGGAGCTCATGAGCAGGCTGCTCCGCGGGCAGTTCGGGCCCGAGGACTTCGAGGCGCTGGTGACCCGCGCCCGCTGGCACGAGCGGGAGCGCCGCGCCTTCGCCCGGCGTCAGGTCCGACACCCGCTCTACCCGGAGCCCTGCGCCGAGGAGGAGCCCGAGCTCTGGCTGCGGGACTACCTGGCCACCTACATCGAGAAGGACATCCAGAGCCTCACGGCGGTCGGGGACGTCGCGCTCTTCCGGGCCTGCCTGCGGCAGGTGGCGGCCCGCGTGGGCAGCGCGCTCAAGTGGGAGCCGGCGGCCCAGGAGGTCGGGACCACGTCGGTCACGCTCCGCAAGTACGTCGGCCTGATGGAGCAGACCTTCAACCTCACGCGCCTCGGCGCCTTCGCCGTGAGCCCCGCCGCCCGGGTCAAGCGCGCGCCGAAGCTCTATTTGAACGACGCCGGGATCCTTTGGGCCCTTCGCGACTTCGAGGACGAGCGGCTGCTCCTCGCGTCAGGGATGTGGGGCGCGTATGTGGAGCAGCTCGCCGTCGCCGAGCTGAGGAAGTGGTGCGCCCTGGAGAAGACCGCGCCGGAGCTCCGTTACTGGCAGAAGACCGAGGTTTCGGAGGTGGACGTCGTCCTCTCCAACCGGGGCTACCACATCCCCTTCGTGATCAAGGCCGCCGAGCGCTGGGACAGCCGCTGGCTCCGCGGACTCGACGCTTTCGACGCGGATCACGCCGCCCTCGGTCTGGCCATCCCCTACCGCGTCCTGCTCACGTTCGGCGAGCCGGCCATGCCCGACCCCCGCACCTTCGTCCTGCCCCTCTGGGCCCTGTGCTGATCGCTCGCTGCGCCCGCTCTCGCCCCTGCTTCCGACCCTACTCCCGCGCCGTCACGCGCGCCCCGTCCGCCACGCGGTCGCCGGGGAAGACCACGACCCGGTCGCCCTCGCTGAGCCCGGCGCGGATCTCCACCTCCATCCCGTTCTTCAGGCCGAACTCCACCGGTCGGAGGTGCGCGATGTCGTCCACGACGGCGTAGACCGCCCAGCCCTCGCCCTGGCGGAACACGGCGCTCTGCGGCACGGTGAGCGCGTCCGCCACCTCGTCCACCACGACGCGAGCCTCCACCCGCCAGCGGTCGCCGAGCCGGGCCCAGCGCTCGGGCGGGCTGTCCAGGTCGAGCGCGACGTTCACCCGCTGCTCCTCCACGCCGAGCGAGGAGAGCCGCGTGAACGCCGAGGGCTCCACCAGGCGCACCGTCGCCTCCAGATCCTCGCCGCCCCAGCGCGTGATCGTCGCGCGATCCCCGACCTCGACGCGGCTGGCGTCGGCCGTCAGCACGTCTACGACGACCTCCAGCGCGGTCGGATCGCCGAACTCCAGGACCGGCGTGCCGGCCGCGATGGCGCCCTCGCTCTCGCGCAGCACCTGCAGCAACACGCCGTCCGCGGGGGCGAGCACCGGGAGCTCGTCCCGGGTCCCGGCGCCCCCGCCGAGCACGGCCCTCGCCATCGCCAGCTCGTTCTTCGCGATGGCCGCCCCGAAGCGCGCCGAGCGCAGCTCGCCCTGCGCCATGCGCTCCTGGTATATCGCGCGGTCCAGCTCCACCTTCGTCACGCCGCCCGCCTCCGCCATCGCCCGCGCGCGGGCCAGCTCCCGCGCCGCCTCCTCGGCCGCCAGCTCGGCTCGCCCGACCGCCTCCCGCGCCGCGGCCTCGCCCGCCCCCGCCGCCGAGACCCGGGCCGCCGCCTCCGCCCGCGTCCGCGCGTCCAGCAGGGCCGGCGTCATCGGCAGCACCCGCGCCAGCACCGCGCCCGCCGCCACCCGATCCCCCGCGTGCAGCTCGAGCCGCGCCAGCGTGCCGCTCACCGGCGCCGACACGGTGTAGCGGTCGCGCACCCGGGCCAGCCCGTCCTCCTCCACGGTCACCACCAGCGGCCCGCGCGCCACGATCGCCAGCTCCACCTCGATGGGGCGCGGCCGCAGCGCCAGGCCCAACAGCAGCGCCAGCAGCGCGATCCCGAGGACGGAAGCGATGAGGCGGGGGCGCAGCTTCGGGGCCTTCATGGCTCACTCCCTTGCTTTCAACACGGCGATCAGATCGAGGCGATCCAGCCGCCTTCGCACGAGCAGCGCGCTCAGCAGCGCGGCGATGAGCGTGACGGAGAGGGCGAAGCCCACGGTCTGCGAGGAGACGAAGCCCGGCAGGCGGTAGCGCTCCGGGTCCACCGTCGACGCGAGCGCCGCCGCCATCCAGCGCCCCAGCAGCACGCCCAGCGGCAGCCCCAGCAGCACCTGCACCGCCATCTCGCCCAGCAGCACCGCCGAGATCTCCCCGCGCGTGAAGCCGAGCACGCGCAGGCTCGCCAGATCGCGGGCCCGCTGCGAGAGCGCCACCCGCGCGTTGTTGTAGACGATGCCCACCGCCAGCACGCTGGCCAGCCCCGTCATGATCACCGTGATCGCGCCGAGGCTCTCGTCCATCTGGCGGCGGAAGCGCGCCACCAGGCCGTCCGTGACGGCCACGTCCACCACGCCGGGCAGGGCGCGCAGGCGCTCCAGGGCGAGCCCGCGCAGCGGCGGGTCGATGTCCAGGAGCGCCATCGAGACCCGCGGCGTCTCGCCGAGCAGCGCCGCGAGGGCGTCCTGGTCCATGTGAATCTGCGTCCCCAGCAGCTCGTCCACCGTGCCCACCACGCGGACCGCCAGGGTGGGCCAGTCGCCCTGACGCACCTCCAGCCAGAGCGCGTCCCCCGGCCGGACATCCAGGACCTCCGCCAGCTTCTCCGTGAGCAGCGCGCCCTGCTCCGGCACGCTCACCGCCCGGCCCTCGGCGTCCACCACCCGTCGCAGCCGCGCTCCCCTCGGGTGGCCGAGCACCGCCACGTCCCGCCAGCGCGCCCCCGCGTGCGCCCGCGCGGGCACCAGCGCGAGCCCCTCCACGTGCTCCACCCCGGGCACGGCGGCCAGCGCGCGCGCGTCGGAGAGCGGGACCGGCCGGGCGAAGCTCACCGCCACGTCCTCGCGGAAGCCGGCCTGGAACTGGCGCTGAATCAGCGGCTCGATGGCGTCCAGGCTGAAGCGCCCGACCACGAGGATCGCCACGGCGAAGGCGATGCCCAGCGCGGAGAAGGCGAGGCGCAGCGGGTGTCGGCTCGTCTCGCGCAGCACCATGCGCCCCGCCACGCCGAAGACCCGCTCCACCCGCAGGCGATCCAGCCAGGTGCGCCGCCAGACCGTCGGCGAGGGAGGCCGCATCGCCTCGGCCGGCGGCAGCCGCACCACCCCGCGCACCGCCGACATCGCCCCCACCAGCGCCGCCCCGCCCGTCACCCCCAGCGCCACCGCCAGATCGCGCGGCACGAGCCGCCACCGCATGTGAGGGAAGTTGAAGTAGTCGCGGTACAGGTCCACGAAGAGCGCCCCGATCCAGGCCCCTCCGGCCAGCCCCAGCAGCGCCCCCACGCCCACCACCACGCCGACCAGCTGCAGGAAGTGGGCCGCGATGGCCCGGTTCGGGTAGCCCACCGCCTTCAGCGTGGCGATCTCGCCCCGTTGCAGCGCGATCAGCCGCGACAGCACCACGTGGACCAGGAAGCCCGCCACCGCCAGGAACATGCCGGGCGCCACGAAGGCCATCCCGTAGAGCTGCTGGAGCTCCTGGCTCACGAAGATGTCCGAGACCTGGCGGTCGCGCCCCGTCGCGCCGCGCCCGCCGTAGGGGGCCAGCACCCGGTCCAGCGTCGCGCAGACCGCGGCCACGCTGGCCCCCGGCTCGAGCAGCAGCGACACGTCGTCGAAGGCCCCCTGCTTGCCCGTCGCCGCCGCCAGCGCGTCCTCCGGCGCCCAGATCACGGCGAAGCGCTGCGGGTCGGGCGCGATGGAGCCCGGCGCCACCGCGAACACGTACTCCGGCGAGTCCGCCAGCCCCACCACCCGGAGCGGGCGCTGCACCCCCGCGACCACCACCGTCAGTGGACTCCCCGGCCCGAGTCCCCACTTCTGGGCGAAGAGCCCGAGCAGCAGCACCTCGTCGGCGCTGTCCGGGTCTGGCCAGCGCCCCTGCGAGACCACCACGTCGTTCAGCGCCGGGCGCCCGGCGCGCGGCAGCGAGACCAGGCGACCCACCGGCGGCTGCCCCTGCGCCTCCAGCAGCACCGTGGCCTCCTCGACCACGCGCAGGTCCACCGCGCGCACCCCCGGGATCGCCTCGATGCGCGCCCCCAACGCGCGCGGCGCCCGGTCCAGCGCGGCGAAGACGTGCCCGAAGCGCGTCTCCTGGTACCAGGCCGCCCGCGCCCCGCTCAGCGCCGTCCAGGCGCTCTTCGCCCCCACGAAGATCGCCGTGCCCGCCGCCACCACCAGCGCGATGGTCAACACCTGCCCCACCAGCCGCCGCAGGTCGCGCGCCAGCTTGCGGTGGAGCACGCTCATCGGGGCCCTCCCCTCACCACCGGATCTCCGAGACCTTCGCCCGGCTCGCGTGGCGCTCCTCGTGGTCGATGCGCCCGTCGGCCAGCGAGACCACCCGGTCCGCCAGCCGCGCGATGGGCGCGTTGTGCGTGATGATCGCCGTCGTCGTCCCGAGCTCCTCGTTCACGCGGGCCAGCACGTCCAGCACCAGCAGCCCCGTCTGCCAGTCGAGCGCGCCCGTCGGCTCGTCGCAGAGCAGCACGTCCGGGCGCTTCGCCACAGCCCGCGCGATGGCCACGCGCTGCTGTTCGCCGCCGGAGAGCTGGGCCGGGAAGTGGTCCAGCCGCTCGCCCAGCCCCACCAGGCCCAGCGCCTCGGCCGGGTCCATCGGGTCCTCGGCGATCTCCGTGACCAGCGCCACGTTCTCGCGGGCCGTCAGGCTGGGGATGAGGTTGTAGAACTGGAAGACGAAGCCGACGTGCTCGCGGCGGTAGCGCGTGAGCTCGGCCTCGTCCGCCGCCTCCAGCACATGGTCGCGGTAGCGCACCTCTCCGCTGGTCGGCACGTCCAGCCCGCCCAGGATGTTGAGCAGCGTGCTCTTGCCGCTGCCCGATGGCCCGAGCAGCACCAGCAGCTCACGCTCGTAGAGCGCGAAGTTCACGCCTCGCAAGGCGTGAACGTCCACCTCCCCCATGCGGTAGACCTTGGTGAGCCCTCTGGCGATGAGCACGGCGTCGGGCATGAGGGAGGCTTATTCCGGCGGAGTCGGGGGGGACAGGCGAGGCTCGCTCCGCGCCCATCCTCAGCGGCCGATCAGAGCCACCGCCCCACCACCGCCGAGAGCCCCAGCGAGGCCAGCCCCACGCTCAGCGCCGCCGCCAGCCCCAGCAGGAGGGGGCGGAGCCCGAGGCCGCGCAGCAACGAGAGCCGGGTGGTGAGCCCCACCGCCGCCAGCGCCGTGGACAGGGCCAGCGTCGCGCCCGTGTCGCCCAGCGCACCCGCGAGCGCCTTCCAGCCCGCCGCGTCCCACAGCCCGAGCGCCCGCCCGCCGGCCGCGAGCCCCGCGTCGCCCAGGCTGCGCAGGGTGGCCATCGCCAGGAAGCCCAGCACGAAGGTCGGGAAGAGCGCGCGGAGCCCCGGCCGGGCGCTCGCGCCGCCTTCCCCCCGCGCCGCCAGCCAGCCCAGCAGCGGCACCACCACCACCAGCAGCGTGTTGCGCGTGAGCTTGGCCACCGTCGCCACCTCCAGCGCGCGCTCGTCCTGGAAGACCTGGCTGTACGACATCGCCGCGCCCATCACCTGGCTGGTGTCGTGGATGGCGGTGCCCAGGAAGAGGCCCGCCGATCCCGAGGCGTCGGCGAACAGCGCGTGCGCCAGCCAGGGGTACCCGAGCATCGCCACCAGCCCGAACAGCGTGACATTGGCCACGGTGTAGGCCACCTCCCGGTCGTCCGCCCGGATCACCGGCGCCACCGCCAGCGTGGCCGTGATCCCGCAGATGGCCGTGCTCGCCGCCGCCAGCAGCCCGAGCCGCCGCCCCGCCCCCATCCACCGCGCCAGCAGCAGCGTCACGGTCAGCGCGAAGCCCACCAGGGTCAGCACCACCGGCACGCCCAGCAGCCCCACCTGAATCACCGCCAGCGCCGAGAGCCTGGCCCCGATCAGCACCACGCCCAGGCGCAGCACCCCCTTGAGGGCCGCGTCCAGCCCCGGGCGCAGCAACTCGGGCAGGGCGACCGTGTTGGCGACGCCGAGGCCCAGCAGCACCGCCACCGGCACGGGCGAGACGGGGGAGGCGGCGGCGCCCTCGGCGAGGCCCTGCGCGCGGAGCACGAGCGCGCCCAGCCCCTCCGAGAGCGGTCGGGCCAGCAGCGCCAGCCCCAGCGCCAGCCCCAGCCCGGGGGCGAGGCGGAGCGCGGGGTGGGCGAGGGGCAGGGGCGCGGCGGTCATGGGGGCCTCGGTGACGAGCTTTCCCCCCGCTCCTCTGCAAGCGCCGATCCAACCTGAGCTCGACGCGAGAACGGGCCCAGGTGCGAGGTTTTCGCGCGCGGGCCAGAGAGCGGCGTTTCAAGATGTCGCGACGTGTCGCGACGCGCTCAGTCCCCCACCACCACCTCGTAGTCGCTGGACGAGCTGTTCCCGTTGCCGCCCACCACCGTCGCCGTGCCGCCCGCGGCCGTGTTCTGGTAGCCGCCCACCACCACCGTGTGCGCCTTCGCCGCCTCGTTCTGGTAGCCGCCCAGCGCGGTGGCGTAGTCCCAGCTCGCGGTGTTCTCGCGCCCGCCGCAGACCGTGGCGCTGCCCGAGGACGCCAGCCCGTAGGCCCCGCCCGCCACCGTGGCGTGGGTGGCGCTGGCCTCGTTGGTGCTCCCGCCCAGCACGGCCGAGTAGGAGCCCGAGGCCACGTTCAGCCTTCCGCCCGCGACCACGCCGTAGGGGCCGGAGATCTCGTTGGTGTAGCCGCTGACCAGCCCGCCCCAGCCCGTGTAGCTGTGCCCGTCGCCGATCACGAGGTTGTGCGAGCCCGTGCGCGCCTCCTCGCCCGAGACCGCCTCGTCATAGCCGAGGATGAGGTTGCCCAGGCCCAGCGGGGATTCGTCGTCGTCGGTGCTGCCGCTGCCGCTCTGGATGTAGACGTTGGCGCCGTGGAAGATGACGGCGTCCTCCAGGGGATCGGCGTAGACGTAGCTGGCCAGGTCCAGCAGGCCGGAGGCCTCGAGGCTCTCCAGCCCGGCCTGCGTTGTGGACAGATCGGCCTGGGTGGTGGACAGATCGGCCTGCGCGGCCTCGAGCGCGGCCTGCGTGGCCTCCAGCTCCGTCTGCGTGCTCTCCAGCGCGGCCTGCGTGGCCTCCAGCGTGGTCTGGGTCGCGTCGAGCTCGGCGTCGAGCGCCTCCACCTGCGCGCGCAGCGCGTCCAGGTCCGCGGCGAGCTCGTCGGAGGAGCTGGCCTCGGAGGAGACCTCACCTTCGCCGCAGGCATACAACATGGGGAGCGTGAGCAGGAGCGAGCGAGTGATCACGAGGACCTCGGGGTCGGGTGGTGGGGCACACGGAGACAACGAAGGTGAGTATATCCTGAACGGACCGTCGCCGCTGCTCAGCGGATCGGCTCGGAGCCCTCGATCAGCGCCGCCCGCACCGGGCTCGCGTCAGCCCCTGGGATCCGCAGGGGCAGCGCGACGAGCGTGTACAAGCCAGGGTGGATGTGATCCAGCACCAGGCCCTCCAGGTTGGCCATGTCGTGACGGGCCAACGCCTGGTGACTCAACAGCTCTTTGTCGTCCATCAGGTCCACGCTCGGGGTGTCCAGACCCACGAGGCGCACGCCCTGGGCCGCGAGGTGGTCCACCAGCTGCGGCGAGAGGCTGGCGAAGTCCGTGTTCCAGGCGCGCGGGTCGGGGAAGGTGCCGGTGCGGAGCAGCACGCGGGGGGCTCGGACCGGGCCGGGGAGGTGGGCCGGGAGCACGCGCTCGCCGCGCCCGACCTGGACGTGGATCACCTCGCAGGGGCCGTAGTACAGGTCCAGCGGGCGCTCGCCGATGCCAGCGCACGCGCGCGCGTAGTGGCTCGGCCCGTCGGCGTGGGCGCCAAGGTGCAGGGTCGTCTCGACGGTGGACAGATCCAGGTTGGACCCTTGATCCATCCTGCACAACCAACGCTGAGAGAAGGGCGTGTCGCCGGGCCAGACCGCCAGATCCGGCCCGATGGGCGGGGAGATGTCCAGGATCCGGCTCATCCGGCCTTCGGCGCGCGCGCGACCACCTTCAGCTCCACGGCGATGGGCGTGGGCAGGGCGCTGACTGCGAGCGTGGTGCGGGTGGCGCCCACGCTGCCGAAGTGCTCGGCGTAGACCTTGTTGAAGACAGGGAAGTCGCGGTCCATGTCGATGAGGAAGGCCGTGACGTCGATGACGTCTGCCAGCGTGGCCCCCGCCGCCTCCAGGATTCGGACCACGTTCTGGATGGTGGCGCGGGTCTGGGCCGCGACATCATAGGGCTGGGCCTGGCCCGCGGCGTCGCGCACCGGGCCGCCGGGGATGGCGTCGGTGGCCGGGTCGCGGGGCCCCACACCCGCCAGGAAGAGCAGGTCGCCCACCCGCCGGGCATGCGCGTAGGCGCCGACCGGGCGGGGAGCGCCCTCAGCGCGGATGATCTCCGAGCGCGGGGCCGGGGCGGGCTTCGGGGCGGCCGGGGCCGCTGGGGCCGGGGCCGGGGCCGGGGCGGCTGGGGCCAGGGCGCTCGGGGCGAGCCGGCTCCGCTCCTCCAGCGCCTCGCCGAGCACGCTCCGCTCGCCGCCGAAGACCTCCACCGACTCCTCGTCGAACTCGTGATCCGCGCTCTGTCGGGTCGAGGGCAGCAGGGAGACCACCGCCGCGCCGGTCCCCATGATGGGCTCGTAGGCCAGCACCTCGCCCTCATAGCGGTTGTGCTCGCCCATGAGCGCCGCCAGCCACCAGATGGCCTTCATCTTGCTGTCGGCGTGGGCCTGGGCGGAGAACGTCCGGGCGAGCTGGCTCGTGTCCTCCAGCCGGCCCTCGCCCAGGATCTCCAGCAGCTTCCGGTTCCACTCGTCGTCTTTGAGGCTGCTGATCCGGTCGTCCGCGGGGGCGACGGGCCGGGTGTGTATCCGGTTGCTGAGCGCGGTCACGGCGATGGCGACGGCGCGCTTGCCCTGGCGCTGGAGCGCGTCGCGGGCGGCCTTGCCCAGCACGAGCGTCTCGGCGCGATCCGCGTACATGTTGCAGGAGACCACGCTGGCCGGCAGGCGGTTGTTCGAGTTCAGCAGCGTCAGCGCGACCACGGTCCCGGTGTCCATGGGGAAGCCGTAGTAGGCCACCGTGCGGGCATGCAGCCCGCGGGCCGTGGCGGCCTCCTGATACGCGGCGCCGAAGGCCGCGTCCATGCGGAAGTGGTAGGGGATGGTGCCCAGCGCGTGCCACTCGTGATCGACGTGGTTCCAGCGCGGCTCGGGGTCCGCCTGGATCTGGTGGCCGATGACCGAGGGCCAGCCGGTGCTGTAGAGGATCAGGATGTCCGCGTCCAGCGCCTCGATGCGCCGACGGGCGGCCTCGTAGGCGGCGCGCACCCGCGCCCAGCCCGCGTTCTGATCGGGCGCCAGCAGGGGGTGGGGCATCCCCGGGACGATGAGCCCGCCGACGACGCTCATGCGTTGCTCCTGTCCGGGCACCACTCGACGATGGCGTTGCCGGTGCCGATGACCGTGCCGTAGGCGTGGACCTCGGCCGGGTACTCGGGGAAGCCCAGCGCGGCGAGCAGCCAGGTCAGGCAGCCGGCGTTGGCCTCGCTGACCGTCTGATCGATGTAGTCGGGCATCTCGGCGATGAGCTGCCGGCTCTGGCCGCGGCGCATGAGGTCCAGGACGTGCATGTCCCACAGGTACTGCCCGTGGTGGTAGACGTGCTCGTGGCTCATGTCCTCGGGGATGGCGGGCTCCCGCGTGAAGTGCCGGTGCGAGAGCGAGTTGCTGGCCAGCAGCACCGCCCGCCGCCCGGTGGCCTCCACCGCCCGCCGGGTGGCCTCGCCCAGCGCCACCATCTGCTCCTGCATCACGTCCGCCGAGTAGTAGAACCAGGCGGCGTTCGACGAGATGCTGACGATGGGCTTGTTCCAGGCGGGGTTGGTGAGGTGGCAGGAGGTGATGGTGCCGTAGTCCACGCGGAAATTCGGGTTCCGCATCATCTCGCCCGTCATGCCGGCCCGCCCGATCTCGGCGCAGATGGCCTCCGCCAGCGGCACGTCCACGTCCAACCCATAATGGAATCGGAAGAGGTTGGGGAAGATGGGGTCCACGCTCAGGCCCTCGAAGCGCGGCAGCCCCAGCAGGTGGTGGCCGACCACGGTGCGCCAGTGCGGAGAGTGGACCACCAGCACGTCGTAGTCCAGGCGGTCCAGGTTGCGGCGCAGGCGCTCGTAGCCCCAGCGCAGCTCCTCCCAGCCGCACTCGGCGCGGGGCTCGTTCTGCGGCGGGTTCTCGGCGTACACGAGGTGTGGCGGGTGGGGCGCGAGGGCCCCGGCTACAACGCGCCCTTTGTTCATGAGAGGATCCTCAGGGCTTGCGGTTGTCGAGGTCGCTGAGATCCGGGACCTCGTCGTCCGTGGGCGGGGCCATGACGCGCACCGCCGCCCAGAGGAGCCCCAGCACGCCCGCGCCCGCCGCGGTGATCCACACCCACAGCGGCAGCAGGGGCTTGTCCTCCTCGGCGCCGGGCTGATCCGCGTAGGCCCGGGTGGACGCGCCCACCCGATCCCGGATGGCGGCCACCCCCGCCGCCAGCGCGCCGGGGATGTCCCCCTTCTGGAGCGCCGGGATCATCACCTCCGACTGCATCTGCTGGACCCAGGGGTTGGTCAGGTCGGCCATCAGCCCGATGCCCGCGTTGACCATCAGCGCCTTGCTGTCCTCGACCACGACGATCAGCGCGCCGCGATCCTGGTTCACGCGGCCCGGCGCCCACTGGCGGAAGAGCTCGTCGGCGAAGATGCTCGGGTCGCCCTCCACCGTGTCCACGGTGACGACCAGGACCTCCGCGCCCTTCTGGGAGAGCACGCTGCGGAGCTCGGCGCTGAGCGCCTTCTCCTGCTCCGCGTCGAGCACGTCGGCCTGGTCGACCAGCCAGCCGTCCTCGTTGCGGGGGTCGGGGATCTCGGTGGGGGTGCTCACGGCGAGCGCGGGAGCGAGCAGCAGCCAGGGGGCCATCGGACACCTCAGCGGCGGGAGCATATCCCGGAATGGGGGCGCCATGCGAAGGGGCGCGATAGGAGACGGTCATGGTGCGCGCGCGGACGGTCCTGGTCCCGGCGCTCGCGGCGCTCGCAGGGGCGCCGGCGAGGGCCTCGTCGTTCACCTGCGCGCAGGCCGAGGAGGTCTACGAGGAGGCGCTCGGCGAGGCCGGCGGTCGGCCGGTCTTCCTGCGCGTCTGCACCTCTCCCGTGGGCGAGCAGGACCACCGCGCGCTCGCCCTGGTCAACTGGCAGGCGGCCGACGGGGAAGAGGACGTCTGGCAGACCCTCGTGGACGGCCCCGTCGAGGCGCCGGCCGGGGCCTGGACGCCCACGCTGGCCGACGGGCTCCTGACCCTGCGGCGCCCGAGCGGCGGACCCATGGATCCGCTGGACCAGTACACGATCGAGACCTGGACCTGGAAGGACGGGGCCCGGCGCTTCGGCGACCACACCAAGATCACCACGAGCCCCTGGGCGGAGGGCAGGGCCGCCCTCGACGCCGCGCTGGCCGAGGGCGACCTCGGGCGGGCGCGGGAGCTGGTCGCGAAGCTCGGCACCACGCCGAACGGCGGCATCACCTGGCTGGACGACGAGATCTACCTCCAGTTCCTGGCCGTGGCCGGAGAGCAGGCGCTCCGCCGCCACCGGCTCTTCGACAGCGAGGGCGCCGCGAGCATCGCCTACGAGATCCTGGCGAACCCGCCGCTCACCTCGCCGGAGAGCTCGCCCCGGACGGGCCAGCTCGTGATCTGCCGCGCGCTCGCCCCCACCTGCACGGGCAAGGGCAGCTTCAACGACCTGCCCGCCTCGGTGGAGGTGGCGAACCAGCTCGCCGCGCTGGCCTTCTTCCTGGCCCGCGGCGACCGGCCGGAGGCGGCGCTCTCCCTGCTGGACCCGCTGCTGGCGACCTTCCCGCGCTCGGGCGCGCTGGAGCGCACCCGCGGGGACGCGCTGTGGGCGCTCGGGCGCGAGGACGAGGCGCGAGCCTCGTGGCGGCGCGCGGCGGAGCTGGGCGTGGCGCTGGATCGGCGGACGCGGCGGCGGATGGGGGGCTGATCAGTCCCGGAGCTCGATGCGGTAGACCAGGGTCCGGCGGGCGCCGTCGTCCTCAGTGAAGGAGACGGTCATGCGATCTCCCTCGACCTCGACGCTCACGTCGGCGACGGGCAGGTCTTCCGGGTTGAGGATCTGGTAGGCGCCCTCGGGGGGCATCTCTGGGCTGCGGTCGCAGGCGGGCCAGGCGAGGAGGGCGAGCAGGAGGAGGGAGCCCAGGGGGAGCTGGGGCAGCTTGTGGAGGAGGGAGGGGATCATGGGGAGGCCTCCATGGGCTCCATCCTGATACCCGAAGCAAAGCGACAGAGGATCGCCAGATACAGGGAGGTCCCGTCAACAACTTGCAGTGCCCCGGGCGAGCTCGAGCACTCCGTGTGGAGTCCGGTATCGTTCACCAGCGCTGAGTCCACCCCCGTGAGCGTGTCGTTCTCCAACACGAGCCTCCAGTAGATATAGTCGTGTCGAGCATGGGCCACAGGAAGGGTCTGAGATCCAGTGGACAGGGTGAGGAGCAGGATGAGATAGGTTGATGTCTTGCACCTGTGGGTTCTCATCAGGGCGTTCTCGCTTGTCGGCGATGTGGAGACGAGGAGGCTGTCAAACCGACGCTCATCAACAACTCGTGGGGTAGCAGTAGGTGGCAATGCCGGGAGTAGGATAGCCCTCCGCAAACAGCGAATAGAGAGGTACCCCCTCGAACCTGTAATACTTGAGATCTTCGAGGTCAAGGTAATAGTCAAAGTAGAACTGCGCGCAGCAGCTGCTCTCAGCCAGATCTGGATACCTACCGAGGATCGCCCATTTGAATGCGCCCTCCAGCAGGTAGGCAAGACCGCATGAATCGCTGACGGTCACATCCGTGCCAGACACTTCCGCGTCAGCGCTGTCGTATTTGCAGTAGTGGAGTAACTCATGCAGGAGGATGGTGGCTACGTCCAAGGCCATGCATGTGCGCGTCAAATTGTCGCCGCAACACCATTGGGACGTCGCAACATTCCAGTACTCGTGACCTGCATAAATCACCATGATTCGGAGGCCCCAGGAGACGCCGGCGCCTGCCCAGTCGGGGCTGACAATATAGATATCAACATCTGTAAGTCTTCCATCCGAGAAGATGTCCAAGATGCCATCTCGTTCGGCCGCCATGCCATTGATGGCATTCACGAGGCACTCCGCCTCGCGCTCACCAGGTCCGAACACATAGCAGGCAGCCCACCGTACAAGGTCCAGGTTGGCCATGAGCAGAGCCCAGGCCGCGCGGATGATGTCGGCGAGGGCATCCTCGCAATCGGAGGTCTTCCCACGCAGATCGTAGATGTCCAGAGGGACATCTCGCGCGGCGTAGTCGTCCATGTCGGGGATGGACCGGGTGTTGTCGCAGGCCAGGTCCGCGCACTCCGCGTCCGATCCCAACATGGTGCTGGCGCAACTGCCCCAGTACTTCGATGGTGGGGAGTAGAGCGGATCGCAGAACAGCAGCCCCAGCTCATCGTAGTGCTCGAACCACCAGGCGTCCGTCGCCTCCTCGTCGCCGAGCGACACCAGCGCCGCCCACTCCCGGATCAGGCCCAGCTTCCCCGATCCGATCACGGCGTTGGTGCGAAAGGCGTCCTCATCGGCCTCGCGCTCTTCGGAGCTCCGAGGGCCGCTCTCGGACGCGATGCGCGCATGGGAGGCCCGATCACGAGAAGACCACCCTCGCCCCGCGGCTCGGGCGAGCTCTGCCGGCGAAGGTGCTGAGGGTGCCGCCAGCGCGGTCCTCCCACCCCCGAGCGTCCGCGCCACGGAGGAGGGTGAGCGGCACCCGCTGCACTCGCAGGCCCCCGGCCCCCCGCAGGAGGTCTCCGCGGTGATCACTGCATGTCCAGGATGTCCACAGACCCAGCCACCCGCGACCAGGTCGTGTTGGACGTCGACGTGTTCTTCACCAGACAACCCAGCCGGACGAGCTGCTTGGGCTGCGTGTTCGCCGAGACGTCCGTGAAGCTCGATCCGTAGGACATCCCATTCGAGTTGGCGTAGCTGCCGACCGCGACGGCCGAGTCCGGGCTGTTCTCCACGTTCGCGGTCTGGTATGCGCCAGAGATCTCCTGATCCCCTTCCAGGCAGCGGATCTCCAAGGTGAAGCGCAGGCTACCCACCTGGCTCGCGTCCATCCATGGCGTCATGGGCCAGAAGGTCGCGGTCGTGCTCTTGCAAAGGAGGGTCGTGAACGGAAGCGGGATCTTGCTGCGACGCATTGGGCTCTCCTGTCATCATCATGGCATCGGGTGCGGGAGAGCCGGCCCTGAGGAGAGCCGGCCCTGAGGAGAGCCGGCCCTGAGGAGAGCCTTTCACGTCAGAGCCTCCTTGTCAAGAAAAAAGATCCATCTCGTGCCACAGCATCGCGTCCCCGTCGAACACCGCGCGCAGGGCGAAGCGGCGTCCCTCCAGCATCACCGGCAGCCACACGCGGTCGTCCGCCCACATCTCCTCGTAGGGCAGGGCGGTGAGCGGGGTCCACAGCGGGATGGCTTCGTCCGTCTCGGTGGCCTCGCCCTCGTGCGCCCGCGCCAGGAAGACGTGGACGTGCAGCGCGAGCCCGTCCACGAACTGAAAGGAGAGCTGCCCGCGCTCGTCCACGTCCAGCGGCGTGACGCCCAGCTCCTCCTGCACCTCGCGCACGGCGGTCTGGGCCGGGGTCTCGCCCGGATCGATGCGCCCGCCCGGCGCGTTGACCTTGCCCGCGCCCAGGCCGCGCTTCTTGCGGATGAGCAGGGCGCGGTCGCCGTCCAGCACGAAGCAGAGCGTGGCGCGCATGGTGGGGGTCCAGGTGGACCAGTCGGGGGTCATAGGACCTCTGCGGGCAGAAGGCGGCGGATCTCGCGGATCACGTCGAAGTCCGGATCGACGCTGACGATCACGTCCACGCCCTGACCCAGCGCGGTGGCGGCGTGCAGCGCGTCTCGCGGGGAGAGCTGGGGCAGCCGTTCGAGGAGCTGACCGGCGCGCTCGAGGTCACGGCGCGTGATGGGCAGGATCTCGGGGAACAGCCTCAGGACCTCGCGACCCAGCGCGACGCCCTCGCGGAGCATCCCGCGCCGACGGTAGACGTGGTGCAGCTCCTGGACCACCTCGACGCTGGTGACGCCCGCGACCTCGCCGTTGGCGATGCGGGTCAGGAGGGCGACGGAGGGCGCCTTCTGAGGGTGGTCCTGGCCCGCCGCGTAGATGAAGACGTTCGTGTCAAGGAAGACCGGCATCGTATGCGCCCTCGATCTCCTGCTTCATCTGCTCCCAGCTCTCCACGGGGAGGCTCATCCCCGCGATCCTGGCCGCCGCGGCGCGCCGCTCGTCGGTCGCGGTGAGGTACTTCTCGCGCACGGCGAGGCGGATGAGGTCGCCCACGGAGGTCCGACGCTGGCGGGCGATGAGCTGAAGGGCGCTGTACTCCGCCGGGTCCATGAGGATCTGCGCACGTCGGGTCTGGGCCATCTCTGCACCTCCTCGCGCGAAGCCGGGGGACGAGATGAGTATACTGATGCTCATGTGCATCGGCAAATTCCCCTGCCTTGTAGTTCCGGGAAAAGTGGGGTAAAACATCCATGTCGCCGGTGGTAGCGCGACGAGCGCACCCTGTGTGAGGTGGACGATGCCTGACCCGATGATCGCCCCAGGGGTCTACTGGACCGCGGACATGATCCGCTCGGGCGACCCCTACGAGATCTCCGACGGCCAGCTCATCGAGGTGATGCCGACGAAGAAGGCGGGCGGGGACGCTCAGGCCTGGGGGGCCGCAATCCTCAAGAGCGATCCGAAGGTCAAGCGCGCTGGCGTGGAGGTGGGGGTCACGACGCGCCCCGGGATGCTCCGCGCCCCAGATGTCTCGGTGCTGAGCGAAGGCGGCGACGGGGACTGGGAGCGGGTCGCGCCGCCCCTGGCCATCGAGTACGCGGGTCCTGGGCAGGATCACTCGGATCTGAAGCGCAAGATCAAAGACCTTCTGGAGGCGGGCACACGCTACCTCTGGGTGGTGCGCCTGGACGGGCCGCGCCGCGTGGAGGTCTATGAGCCCGGCAAGGCCAGGGTCCTGCGCGTGGCCGGGGAGCGGCTGGAGGCGCCTGGGGTGCTGGAGAACCCGGTCCCCGTCGAGGCCCTCTACAGCGAGGAGGCCGCGGAAGGCGTGGTGCTGCGGAACATGCTGCAGCGCTTCGGCTACCAGAGCCTCGAGTCTGTGCGTGAAGAGGGCCACGCGGAGGGCCACGCAGAGGGCCACGCAGAGGGCCACGCGGAGGGCCTGCGCGCCGCGGTCTCGCGCCAGCTCGCCCGGCGCTTCCCAGCGGAGGAGGCTGCGCGCGAGGTTCTGCTGAGCGGAGCTGACGCCGAGGAGCTGCTGTGGCTGGCCGAGGCGCTCCTGGACGCGCGCTCTGCGGAGGCGCTGCGGGTGGAGCTCCAGGCGCGCCGGGAGGGCTCCTCCACTACAGCTTGATGCAGACGTTCTTGCTCTCGCTGAAGAACTCGAGCGAGTGGACGCCGCCCTCGCGGCCCACGCCCGACTCCTTGACCCCGCCAAACGGCACGCGGAGGTCCCGGAGCAGCCAGGTGTTGACCCAGACCATGCCGCTCTCCAGCGCCGCGGAGAAGCGGTGGGCGCGGCTCAGATCGCGGGTCCAGAGGCTCGCGCTCAGGCCGTAGCGCACGCTGTTGGCCATCGCGAGCGCCTCGGCCTCGGTGTCGAAGGGGTGGACGGTGACCACGGGCCCGAAGATCTCCTCGCTGGCGGTGCGGCACTGGTGCGAGAGCCCCGTGACCACCGCCGGGCGCAGCCAGGCGCCGCCGTCCCAGGGCTGGCCGAGGGCGGGGCGATCCCCGCCGCAGAGCACGCGGCCGCCCTCCTCTTCGGCCAGGCGCAGGTAGCTCTCGACCTTGGCCCGGTGGTCGAGGGAGACCAGGGCGCCGAGATCGGTGTCGGGGTCGCTCGGGTCGCCCATGCGCAGGCGGCTGACGGCGTCCACGAGGGCCTCGGTGAAGGGCTCGGCGATCTCGCGCTCGACCAGGATGCGCGAGCCGCACAGGCAGATCTGCCCCTGGTTGAGGAAGCCGGCGCGCACGGTGCCCTGGACGGCGGCCTCGAAGTCGGCGTCGGCGAAGACGACCGTGGGGTTCTTGCCGCCCAGCTCCAGGCTCAGCTTCTTGAAGGCCGGGGCGGCGGTGGCGGCCACGCGGCGCCCGGTGGCGGTGCCGCCGGTGAACGAGATCGCGGCCACGCCGGGGTGCTCGACCAGGGCCTGGCCCACCTCGGGGCCGAGCCCGTGCAGGAGGTTGAAGGCGCCGGGCGGGAGGCCGAGATCGTGCAGGACCTCGGCCAGCGCGTTCGCCGTCAGCGGGGTGAGCTCGCTCGGCTTGGCGATGACGGCGTTGCCCAGGGCCAGCGCGGGCGCCACCTTCCAGGACAGCAGGTAGAGCGGCAGGTTCCAGGGGCTGATGAGCGCGACCACGCCCATCGGACGCCGCAGCGTGTAGTTCAGCGCGCCCGCCATCTCGTGCAGGTCGGTGCGGTCGTGGCGCACGGCCCCGGCGAAGAAGCGGAAGTTGGCGATGGCCCGCGGGATGTCCAGGCTGCGCGCCAGCTTCACCGGCTTGCCCGTGTCCTGGCTCTCCAGCGCCGCCAGGATCTCCAGGCGGGCCTCCAGCGCGTCGGCCACGGCGTCCAGCAGGTCGGCGCGCTCGGCCACGCTGGTCCGGCCCCAGGCGCCATGGCGCGCGTTGGAGGCAGCCAGCACGGCGGCGTCCACGTCCGCCGGCCCGGAGCGCGGGATGCGCGTGAGCAGGGCGCCCGTGGCCGGGGCGAGGTCGTCCAGGAAGACGCCGCCCGCGGGCGGGACGAAGCGACCGCCGATGTAGTTGTGGAGCTCGGGCGTGACGTGCAGGCTCATCTCGGACCTCCCAGCCCGTGCTCGGGCGGGGCGAAGCTGTCCACGTAGCGCTCCCACTCGTAGTAGTAGCGCTCGCGGTCGGGATCCCAGTCGTCCCAGGTGTGGATCTTCTCCAGCGTGGCGAGCCGCTCGGGCGGCACGACGCCGGGGACCAGGAAGGCCTTCTGGCGGTGGAGGGGGTAGGGGTTGCGCAGCTCCACCCCCAGCACGCCCAGCACGGCGCGGGCGACGTACCAGGTGGCCTGCGGGTTCCACCCATGGGCGATCTTGATGACCACGCCCAGGCCGTCCGGGTAGTCCGGGTGGACGATGGCCATGCCCAGCAGGCCGTCGGCGCCCTCCTTGGCCAGGACCGCGCCCCCTCCGGCCTTGAGGATGGTGCTGTCCAGCCGGTTGAAGCCGCCCACGAGGTCCGGGTGGCGGACCATGGCCTCCCAGATCCAGTCCTCGTCCCGGTGGCGGGCCAGGCTGGAGAAGAGGAGGGCGAGCTCGCTCACGGTGTTGGAGCAGGTGGGGAGCCCGCAGCCGTCGCGCGCGACCCGGAGCGGGTTCCAGTCGGGCCCCAGCGTGCGGCGGAGCACGTCCAGGTAGGCCTGGAAGAAGGGGTGCTGGGGCAGCGTGTAGCCGACGCGCGGCCAGCGCGACTGGCGGCAGGCCAGCAGGATGGCGGCGTGCTCGCCCGAGCAGCAGTGGTACCAGCGGCGCGGGCGGCGCACCTGGCGGCCGAACTGCATGAGCGGCACGTCCAGCGGGGTCTGCATGAGGCCGCGCTCGGTGTCGTCCAGCAGGCTCTGGGCGGTGGCGACGTGCTCGGGCGTGCCGTTGTGCGAGGAGACGGAGATGGCGCGCTGCTCCCAGCTCGTGAGCGGGCCGAGCACGGAGGCCACGCCCTTGATCATGAGCGGCTTCATCATGCTGCGGCCGTAGCAGAGCACGTCCCCGCCGAGCTGGTGGACCACGCGGTCGCCGCTGGCCCAGGCCACGGCGCCGTGGATGGTGGTCTCGCTGACGCCCGCGCGCCGGTAGTCCACCAGCGGCTCCCAGGGGACGTCGCGGCCGGTGGGGATGCCCTGCTCGCGCTCGCCCAGCGGGCTCCTGGGGTAGATGCCGCTTCCGGGGCCGTTCATGAGGCGCTCCTGTCGCCGGTCTCCACGCGCGGGACCACCTCGGCCATGAAGGCCTCCTGGTTGCGGATGATGCGCTCGCTGTCGTGGTTGAAGAAGTCGAACCACAGCATCAGGCGATCCTCGGGGTGGAAGCGGGCGCGGATCTGACCGGCCACCTCCTCCGCGTTGCCGACCACGGCGTTGTCGGTGGCCTCGGCCACCTTCTTCGGGTCCAGCGTGCCCTCCATGGCGCGCCAGTAGGCGGAGAGGGCGGCGTCGGCCTCGGCGCGGGCGGCCAGAGAGCGCTCGGCGGGCGTGAGGCCGGGCTCGTGGTTCAGGAAGACCATGACGGTGCGCGGCATGTTGGCGCGCGTCCAGGCCCCGCCGCGCGGGTGGTAGGCGGCGGCCATGCGGCGGTGGGTGTCGTCGATGACCTGGGGCGCGGTGATCGAGAGGTTGAAGACGTTCACCGGCATCCAGCGGTTGACCTCCTCCTGGAGCCAGGGCGCGTGGGTGCCGATGTAGAGCTCGAGCAGGTCCAGGCGGAGCTCGCGGGGGATGACCTGGAGCGGCTCGAAGGCGAAGCGGCGGGAGAGCTCGATGCGGTCCGCGCCGCCGGCCAGGGCGCGCACGCGCTCCCAGTCGGCGTCGGAGCGGAAGTCGGCCCGGGACAGCGTGCTCCCCCGAACGTCGTCGCCGCTCAGCACCTCGCCGGCCAGCAGGCGCAGGAAGATCTCGCAGGCCTCGGCGAAGATCAGCCCCTTGACCACGGGCCAGGCGGCGCGCTCCACCTCGTCGCGGGGGACGATGCCGTAGGCGCGGGTCATGAAGTCGAAGCGCCCGGCAGAGAAGCCCACGCAGAGGCGGCGGCGCTCGGCGGGGTCCAGCCCGTGCAGGGCCAGGAAGGCGGCGACCTGCTCGGCGCGGGCGACAGGGCCGCCGTTACTGAGCAGGTTCATGACCGCGCTGCCGACGTGGATGCGCTCGGTGCGGGCCAGGACGCGGTGCGCGAGCTGGAAGATGTCGGTGTTGAGCCCGATCTCGCCCTGCCAGTGCGGCACCACCGGCTGGCTGTGGCGCTTCTGGATCTGGGTGGAGAGGTGGGCCTCCGCCACCCAGGCCGTCCCGTAGCCCTGTCGGTCCGCCGCTTCGACCTGCCGGAAGAAGTTGCGGAACATCTCAGCCTCAGACGGCTGGTGTCCGCCCACCGGGGTCTGGCAGATGGAGAAGAAGATGTCGTACTGCATTCAGATGCTCCGCGTCCGACCGCCATCCACGGCGAGGCTCTGGCCGCGCACAAAGCTGGCGGCGGGGCTGCACAGGAAGGCGATCACGGCCCCGAGCTCGTCCGGGCGGCCGATGCGGCCTTCCGGCGCCAGCGCGGCCCAGGAGGCGAAGACGGCGTCGGGGCTCGTGCCCTGGCGGGTGGAGACCGCCCCGGCCAGGGCGCCCAGGCGCTCCGTGTCGGTGTAGCCGGGCAGCACGTTGTTGATGGTCACGCCCGGCGGCAGCTCGCCCGCGACCGTCTTGGCCCAGCCGGCCATGGCGGCGCGGATGGTGTTGCTCACGCCCAGGTTCGGGATGGGCTCGCGGACCGAGGTGCTGATCACGTTGACGACGCGCCCGAAGCCCGCCTCGCGCATGCCGGGGAGCGTGAGCCGCAGGAGCCGCTGGGCCGTGAGGATATGCCGCTGGAAGGCCAGGAGGAAGGTCTCATCGCTGGCCTCCAGGATGGGCCCCGGCGGCGGCCCGCCCGTGTTGTTCACCAGGATGTGGACCGGGCCCACCGCGTCCATGTGGGCGCGGACGGCGCGCTCCATCCCATCGCGGTCGTCGAGGTCGGCCACCAGCGCGTGACACCGGCCGCCCTCGGCCTCAATCTCGGCGCGCAGGCCCTGGAGTCGGTCCGCCCGGCGGGCGAGCCCGGTGACGGTGGCGCCGAGCCGCGCGAGCTCCAGGGCGGTGGCCCGCCCGATGCCTGCGCTGGCCCCGCAGACCAGCGCGTGACGGTCTTGTAGGGAGAGGTTCATGGGCTCGGGGGCTCCTGGTCCTGCGCGTCGGGGCGGACGATCTCGATGAAGGGGAAGCACTGGAAGTCCCGCCCGTTGAGCGTCGCCAGGCGTCGGACCCCGGCCTGCTCCAGCGTCGCGGCGAGCGCCGTGTCCAGGATACGCTTGCGGCCGAGCTGGTGCTGCCGCATCAGCGCCAGGACCCGCTGGATCAGGCCTCCGTCGGGCTGAAGGCTCTCCACCTCGTCCGCGTCGAGGAGCTCGAGCAGGCTCTGGATCGCCTGGTCCATCGCCAGCGGCTGGGAGAGCCGCCTGGCGTCCGTGACGACGTGCAGATACTCCCAGCAGACCTGAGGGGTCAGCAGGACCCTTGTCCCGGGCAGGTCCAGCTCGCGGGCCACCAGGGCGCGCGCGGCGTGGTGGCTCGGGTGCGCGGCCACCATCCAGGCGATCAGCAGGTCGGTGTCGAGGGCCAGGCTCATCGGTCGAACATCTCGTCGGCGAGCTCGGCGCGATCGAAGGTGCTCAGGACGGGGCCACAGCGCAGCGGCGCGATGTCCCGGAGCGAGCGCCGCTTGCGCGCGTTCAGGGTGTTGGGGGAGCTGACCGAGGCGGAGGGGAGATCCGCGGGGGGCCCCGGCTCGACCAGGGTTGGCCCCTCGACGTCCCATCCCTTGAGCTCGATATCTTCGGCGCTCATCGCAGCTCCATCGCTCGCAGGGCTTCGTCGAGGAGCTCGGCCCGCAGCTCCAGCCGGTCCTGCGTGAAAGCCTGCCCCAGCGTGTCAGGGTGGAAGGCGACCGCCCGGAGCCTGTCCTCGGCCCGCGAGGGTCCCAGGAGGCTCCCGAGCGTGCGGCGGACCTCCGCTCGAAGCTCGTCCAGCGGCTGTCGGCTCCGATTCAAGACGAAGCGCATCGAGGGATAGCTGAGCACGGCCTTGGAGAAGAAATCGGTGGCCGTGTACAGGTCGTGCCGGTCGGGGGTGGTGACGAAGACGGGCACGATCCCGGCGAAGGGGCCCCGCGGCACCCGGAATCGCCGGAGGAACAGCTCCGCGAACCCCGCGATCCCAGGCGGGAGGTCGAGCAGCACGGTGTCGAGGCCGAGCGTCTCGGTGGCCTCCTCCATCAGCTCCTGGAGCCGCTCCCCCAGGCGGTCGAGATCCCTGCGCCCCGTCCAGGCGGAGCAGACCGCGACGTCATGGAGGCAGGGGCTGGAGGGGAACCAGGCGACCGGATCATCCGGTCCTCTCCGCCAGACGTATGCGGACGCGAGCGGTCCAGGCCCGCGCTCGGAGGTGTGGAGCAGGGCGTCGTTCAGGTACGGAAGGTGGACGAAGGCGACCCTCCCGGCCGCGCGCCTCCCGCGCGCCGCGAGCGTGCGGGCGCGGTCGAGCAGGGCCGGGGCGGGGCGCGCCAGATCGAGCGCTCCGCCAACCAGGGCGACATCCGGCGCGCACAGCGGGAGGCCATCCCCGATCGAGGAGCCCACGAGATCGAGGTCATAGACCGCCAACTTGCGACCGCGCGCGGCGAGCCCCAGCGCCGCCGCTACGGCGAGCGTCGTCTTGCCCGTGCCCCCCTTCGTGGAGATGAAGGCGTAGACCTCAACGGCCACCGAGGTCGTCCTCCCGCAGGGCCGCCGCCAGGCGCGCCAGCACTGGATCCTTAATCAACGCCGGTTCGGCCGCAAGCTCCAGCAGGAGCTCCCGGCCAGCCACCCCCCGCCCACGAAGTGGCGACCGAGGCCCGATCGCCTTAGCCCAGAGCCCGGCCGCCCTTTCGCCGCGGAGAGGTCATGCTCGAGCCCGTCCCGCTCACCGCCACCCTGGTCCTCCAGTGCGTCGTCCTGGCCACGGTCCCGGCCTTCCTCGGGTACTTCGCCCTGGGTCTGCTCTTCGAGCTCAGCTGGTACCGCCGCCGGGGGGACGTCGAGCGCTGGAAGTGCCAGCCGGATCGCTGGCCGGACTGGAAGACGCGGCGAAAGGAGATCCTGCTGGCCAGCTGCGCCCTGCTGGAGGCGAGCCTGCTCACCGCCGTCATGATGGTGTACGTGGCGACGGGCGGGAAGACGGCGCTCTACCTCGATCTGGAGCAGCACGGGCTCCTGTTCACGGTGGTCTCGGGGCTGGGCTACTTCGTGCTCTCCGACGTGCTGCTGTACGCCATGCACCGGGCCCTGCACATCCCGGCCCTCTACCGGGCCTTCCACCGGACGCACCACCAGTTCCTCGCGCCCACGGCGATGAGCATGGCGGCGCTGCACCCGGTCGAGCTCGCCATGCTCTGGGCCTGCCTCGTGCTGCCCTCGCTGGTGGTCCCGATCCACGCGGGCGTGCTCGGGGCGCTGGCGGGCTTCCACCTGCTGGTGGGGATGATCGACCACTCGGGCGTGCGGCTCTACAGCCGCTGGCTGCCCTGGATGGAGCCCTCGCAGTTCCATGACGACCATCACCGCTACTTCCACGTGAATTTCGGGCAGTGCCTGGGGGTCTGGGACCGGCTCCTGGGCACGGCGCGGCGGGTGGGCAACCGCTACAGCGAGGACGACTTCAGCCCGTTGGGGCGGCGGGTGGACGGCCAGAGCCCGGCGGCGGCGCCCTATCTGGACTATCGGAAGACCACAGGGCCCGTGCGCGAGCCCGAGGTCTGGGCCGCCGACCGGCGCGCCTCGCCCGAGGGCTGAGCCTTGATCGACCTGCGCTCGCCGCTCGAGGCGCCGTGGACCTCGGCGGCGCTGGAGCTCTCCCACCTGATCCTGGCCCTGCTGCTGCTGCGGGCCGCGCTGCGGGACCGGCGCGCGGGCGACGGGGCGGCGCTGGCGGTGCTGCTGGCGGCGGCGATCTACGGCTCCTTCCTCGATCTCGGGGCGCTGGTGGGCGTGGGCGGCTTCGAGCACGGGCGCTTCACGGTGATGATCGCGGGGCGGCTGCCGCTGTACATCGCGCTGATGTACGTCAACCACCTGGGCCTGAGCTGGAGGCTGCTCGCGGAGGCGCGGGCGCCGCGCTGGTCGCGGGCGGCGGCGGCGGGGGTCTGCGGGGTGCTGCTGGACGGGGCCATGCAGGGCCCGGGGCAGGGGCTCGGGTGGTGGGCCTGGCAGGAGGACAACCCGCTCTTCGCGGCGCGCGTGGCGGGGATCCCGGTGGCCAACCTGCTGTGGGGCGCGCTCTTCCCGGCGGCCTTCCTCCTGCTGGCAGATCGGGCGAGGGCGCGGCTGGCGACGGCGCGCGGGGCGAGGGCGCTCGGGTTGGCCCTGGGGGTGGCGCTGGGGACGCCGCTGCTGGGGACCCTGTTTTTCCTGCCCTGGCACGGGCTGGTGGCGCTGGGGGTGGACCCCAACCTGGGGGGGCTGCTCCTCCTGGCGGGGGTGGCGGGGCTGTCCCTGCCGGCCTTGCTGCGGGCGAGGCTCCCCGGCGCGCTGAGGGCGCCGGTGCTGGTCTACCTGAGCTTCCTGGTCCTGGCGGGGACGCTGGCGCCCTCGGTCGAGGGGGCGCCCGGGCTGCGGATCGCGAGCCTGTTGATGGCGCTGGGGCTCGCGTTGGCGATGGGGCGGGGCGTGAGCAGCCCAAAACCGCATGAAAAGATGGAAAGTCGGATGTAAGAACTGAACAGGTTTCAGGTGTCGCGCCCTGCGCTACAATCCCTGGCCCAGGCACCCATGGGGGGAACGCGCATGTCGGCGAACATCCAGACCACCGTCCAGCTCAAGCAGGCCCCCGGGCGCGCCCGCGTCGCCGCCCCTCCCCGGCCGGACAACCTCACCGATCCGCTGGAGGAGGTGCAGCGCTCCGCCGAGCAGGGCACCCGCGGCCCCGGCGGGAGCATGCCGCACCTGGATCGCATCCAAGCGGCGTTCGGCGCCTATGATCTGAGCGGCGTTCGCGCCCACACGGGCGCCGAGGCGCGCGCGGGCTGTGAGGACATGGGGGCCGAGGCCTTCGCCACCGGCTCCTCGCTGGCCTTCCGCGGGACGCCCTCCCTCTTCGTCGCCGCTCATGAGGCCGCCCACGTCGTGCAGCAGCAGGGGGGCGTGCAGCTCAAGGGTGGGGTGGGGCGGCACGGGGACGCCTACGAGCGCCACGCCGACGCGGTCGCCGGCGCGGTGGTGCGCGGAGAGAGCGCCGAGCCGCTGCTGGAGCAGATGGCGGGCTCGGCGGGCGGGGGCGTCGGGGGTGGGAGCGTCGGGGGTGGGAGCGTCGGGCCCGAGGCGCCCGTGCAGATGTTCACGCTCAACCCCTTCAAGGCCATCAAGAACGCCTGGAACAAGCGCAAGCAGCGCAAGAACCAGAAGAAGATGGACGAGAAGGCGCAGGAGCTCCGCGACGACCGCGACCGCTGGCTCACGAACGAGCGCCAGGGCCTGAACATCCGGGACGCCTATGAAGAGGGGGACCTCTTCTACGGGCTCGCGCGCCCCCGCGAGAAGGTGATGCAGAACGCGGTGGACGACTTCGACGAGCACCTGAACACCTACGATGACAACGGCATCGTGGCGCCGAAGAAGGCGCCCATGTTCCTGGACACCATCAACAACATGTTCCTGGGGACGGGCTCAGAGGTCTCCGACAACAACCTGTTCCAGAAGCACGGCGGGTCCAAGGAGGAGCGGAATCAGTGGATCAAGGAGATGAACACCTACCAGGGTGAGAAGGAGAACGAGATCCCGGAGGTCAAGGGCTTCCGCGAGTACATGGAGGGTCACGAGAAGTACGACCCGAAGATGGCCCCGGGGCAGGAGCAGTGGAACACCCGCGTGGGCCGCGCCTGCAAGGCCGGTCTCGAGTACACGACCGTGGAGCTGAACAAGAAGATCCACTTCGTGCTGGACGACTACGACTTCAGCTACCTGTGGGACGACATCAACAAGAAGGGCGAGGACCGCGCGATCACGTCGAAGGAGCTGAAGTGGCTCTTCCGCAACTGGGACAACCCCAGCGTCGCGTCCAACGTGATCTTCTGGCGCGGGGGCCAGGTCGTCCTGCCCCCCTGGGTCGCCGACCCCACGCCCTGGCAGAACTACAAGCTCTACCGGGCGAACAAGGCGAAGAACAAGAACTGAGCCGGCTCAGCCCCCGTGGCCCTTCGGCCCGGGGCCCTGGCCCTGCCCCGGCTTGCGCTTGCGGGCGGGGCGCTCCTTCTGGTCCATGAGCTGCTGGTAGCCGGGGAGCTCGCCGAGGTCGGGCAGGAGCACGATCTCGATGCGGCGGTTGCGCGCCTTGCTGGCCGCCGTACTGTTCGAGGTCACCGGCGCGTACTGGGCGAAGGAGGCGGCCGACAGGTTCTCGGGCGACATGCCGCTCTGCACGAGCACCTGCACCACCTCGATGGCGCGGGCCGACCCGAGGTACCAGTTGTTGGGGAACTGCGGCGTGCTGATGGCGTCGTTGTCGGTGTGGCCCTCCACCTGGAACTCGTAGGCGGGCTTCTTCGCCAGCAGGCGCCCGACCTCGGCGACGTTCTCGCGGCCGGTGGCGGAGAGCGCGGCCGAGCCGCTGGGGAAGAGCACGTCGGCGGCCATGCCCAGCACGATGCGGCCGTCCACCACCTCGATCTCCAGCACGCCCTTGTCGATGAGCGGCTTGAAGTCGGCCTGGAGCTCGCGGAGCTGCTGCAGGCGCGCCTGAGCCAGCGCGTCGCGGCGGGCGATCTCGTCCTCGAGCCGCTGCACCCGGTTCTGGCTCTTCTCGAAGCGGTCCTCCAGGTTCTCGTACTTCTTCATCGACACGCAGCCGGAGCCGAGGGCGAGGGCGGCGAGCAGGGTCCAGGTCTTCATGGGCGTCCCCGGGGGTGGAGGTTCAGAGGCTCCGACCGGGTCGCTGTAACCGATCGAGGGCTTCCTGCGCCCGCTCCGCGTCGGGGTGGCCCGAGACGGCGGCGGCCTTCTGGAACACGGCGATGGCCTCGTCCCTTCGCCCCGTCACGCGCAGGAGCACGCCGAGGTTGTACAGGGCCGCGCAGTCCCCGGGCTTCATGCGCAGCGCCTCGCGGTAGAGCGCCTCCGCCGCCTCCACCTCGCCCTCGGCGTAGCGCTGCTGCCCCTCCACCACGAGCCCGTCGGCCTCGTGGATGAACTCCACCTCCAGGAAGGCCTTGACGCCCAGGTTCAGGACCAGGGCCTGCATGAGCCCGGCGTACCAGAAGCCCGCCACCTGCGCCGCCGCCAGCAGGGGCAGCGGGATGTCCTTCATGAGCGGCCTGCCCTTGTACTTGAGCCGCACCTTCATGTGGCGGCCCTGCTCGACCAGGGAGGTCAGCCGATCGGTCAGCGTCCGCACGCTCTCGTCGATCTTGTCGGGATCAATCTCGATCTTGAAGCTCTCGAAGGCGTTTTTCGGCTTCTCGTCGGACATGGCGGCCTCGGCGGGGTGGGAGGGCTGTATCCGATACGGGCGGGGGAGGGGAATGTTGCAGGGGGGTGGGTCAGCGCCGGGCCGCATCTGGTAGAAGAGAGAGCATGAACCTGCCCCTGACCCGGCGACAGCTCCTGGGCGGCGGCGCGCTCCTGGCGGCCGGCTGGGTGGCGGCGCAGGTGCTGGGGCGCTGGCCCGCGTCGCAGGCGAGCCCCTTCCTGGGATCGAGCGCGCGGCGGGCCTTGGAGGCGGCCTTTGACGCGCTCCTGCCCGATCCCGGCCACGCGCCGCGGCTGGCGGAGGGGGTGGACGGATTTCTGGCGGGCTCGGACCCGGTCGTCGCCGGGCAGCTCCGGGTGGCGCTGCTGGTGCTGGAGCGCGCGGGCGGGCTCTCCCTCCTCTCGTTCCAGGCCTTCTCCGAGCGCTCTCGGGAGGATCGCGAGGCCATCCTCGCCGCCTGGGAGCGGAGCCGGCTCGGGCCGAAGCGCCAGATCGCCGCCGCGCTGCGCAAGGTGGCGATGTTCTCCTACTACTCGCAGCCCGAGGTCTGGCCCGCGCTGGGCTACGACGGGCCCTGGGTGCGTTGAGGCCTCAGGGCTCCAGCCTCAGGGCTCCAGCCCCAGCGCGCGCAGCTTCGCCAGCAGGGCCTGGGCTCGGGCCTCGGCGGCTTCGGCTCGGGCCTCGGCGGTCTCGGCTCGGGCCTCGGCGGTCTCAGCTCGGGCCTCGGCGGTCTCGGCTCGGGCCTTCTGCTCCTTGAAAGTCAAGAAGCGCGCGCCATCGGGCCCGTAGAAGACCAGGTCGTCGCCCTCGTAGGCCACCCGGAACCCCAGCAGCGGGCTCACGAAGCCGTCCACGTCCAGCACGTCCACCAGGTAGCCGTCCTGCCGCACCTGCACCGCCACGGCGCGCTGGTCCGGGTCCAGCGTGTAGTACTCCTGCACCCCGAAGCGGTCATAAAACTGGAGCTTGTTGTAGAGCTCGTCCAGCCGGTTGCCCGGCGAGAGCACCTCGAAGACCACCTGCGGGGCCTGTCCGCCCTCTTCCCACTGCTTGTAGCTGCCCCGGGGCCCCTTGGGTCGCCCCAGCGCCACCATCACGTCCGGCGCGACCCGCGTGCGGTTGTCCCCCTCCACCGGGTACCACAGCAGGTCTCCCGCCACGAAGTCGGGCAACAGCGCGTCCAGGTTCTCCTTCAGGATCATGATCCAGTCGAATTGCAGGGTGTTCTCGGCCATCGGCATCCCGTCGCTGTCCGGGTAGTGGACCGGGCGCCCGTGGGCCGACGCTGGCTCCGTCGTTACGTGAATGGCGGACATGGGTGAGGCTCCGCGCGAGAAAAATGTGCAAACTACATGCCTCGGTGGAGAGGATCTGGCAAGATGAGCCCATGAGCGCCGCCCGAGGTTCTGCTCCATGATCCGCGCCGCCGCCGCCGTGCCTGGCGGCTTCGAGGCCCGCGCCGACGTGTGCGTCATCGGCTCCGGGGCCGGCGGCGGGGTCGCCGCGGCCGTGCTGAGCGAGGCGGGCCACGAGGTGCTGGTGCTGGAGGAGGGCGGCCACGTCCCGCGCCAGCAGATGACCCAGCGCGAGGAGCAGATGTACCCCCTGCTCTACCGGGACGGGGGCAACCAGATGAGCGCCGACGGCGGCATCTCCGTGCTCCAGGGGCGGGTGCTGGGCGGGAGCACCGTGGTCAACATGGCCGACGTGGTCGGCGTCCCCGAGGGCGTGCTGGCCCACTGGGCGTCCCACTTCGGGGTGGATCGCTGGTCGGCGGCCGAGATCCGCGCGGCCGAGGAGCTGTGCCGTGGCGTCATCGGCGCCAACCGCATCGCCGAGCAGAGCCTGAACCGGGCCAACGCCCTCCTGCTCCAGGGCGGGCGCGCGGTGGGCATGTCCGGCGGCCCCTTCGAGCACAACCGGGTGGGCTGCGCGGGCTCCGGCTACTGCCTGATCGGCTGCGCCTACGACGCCAAGCGATCCGTCGCGCTGACCTGGATCCCCCGGGCGCTGGCCACCGGCCGGACCCTGGTGCAGACGGAGGCCCGGGTGGAGCGCCTGATCGTCGAGCGCGGGCAGGTGCGCGCCGCCCTGGGACAGCTCACCGACCCCCGGAGCGGGCGGGCGCTGGGCCCCTTCCGGGTGGAGGCGCGGCGCTTCGTGCTCGCGGCCGGCGCGATCCACTCCCCCTTGTTGTTGCTCGCCTCGGGCCTCGGCGGGCGGGAGGTGGGGCGAAACCTCTCGCTCCAGCCCCAGGTGGCGGTCGGCGCCCTCTTCCCCGAGGAGGTCCTCATGTTCCGCGGCGTGCCCCAGTCCGCCTACCTGGACAGCGAGGAGCGGGCGACCGAGGCGGAGGGGCTGGCGGGCTACCGGCTGGAGGTGGTCTCGGCCACGCCCGGCATGATCGCGACCACCCTGCCCGCGGCCCGCGAGGACATGGCGGCGATGATGCGGCGCCTGCGGTACCTGGCCGGGAACCTGTGCCTGGTGCCCGATCGCCCCGCGGGCCGGGTGACGGCGACGCGGGAGGGGCGCCCGAAGATCGCCTACACGCTCACGCCCGAGGTGAGCGCCACGCTGAAGGCGGCGATGGCCCAGGCCTGCCGGGTCTGGCTGGCGGCGGGGGCCGAGCGGGTCCGGGTGCCGCTGGCCGACGCGCCCCCGGTGAGGTCAGAGGCGGATCTCGCGGCGCTGGAGCGCCTGCCGCTGCGCACGGCCACCACCCCGCTCATCAGCGCCCACCCCCAGGGCACCTGCCGCATGGGGCCCGACGCGCGGCGCTCCGTGGTCGGGCTCGACCTGCGCGTACACGGCGTGGACAACCTCTGGGTGCTCGACGCCAGCGTCTTCCCCACCACCGCCTCCAGCCACACGCAGCTCCCGGTGATGGCGTTCTCCTGGCTGGCGGCGCGGGCGATGGGCTAGATCAATTAGCCTTGCCCTTGCAGGGGAGCTTCCCCGCCTTCGCGTAGCCCTCCATCGCCGCGAAGGTCTGGTCGAGCCCGCCCGCGGCGAAGCTCGTCGCGGGGCCGGTGGGGACCACGCCGCCCGGGTCGGTGACGCTGGCGTACTCGGCGAGGGTGTGGCTGTCGTCGAGCGCGATGAGCCACCAGGCGCCGGTGTTCTCGGTCACGTAGACCGCGCCCTCGATGAGGGGCCCGGCGGCCTCGGGCAGGGTGAAGCTGGAGGGGTCCGAGGCGGCCTCCCAGAAGAGCTCGCGCACCCGCCCGTCCGAGGCGCGCGCGACCGCCTGGTTGTACAGGTTGTGGTTGATGAGCCAGCGGTCGTCCAGCACGGGGACCGGCAGCACCATCATCGCGTAGCGGTCGTGGGCGCAGGGGCTCCCGCGCAGCACGGCGGCGTAGGAGAGCGGGGTGATGCCCGTGTGGTGGGGCTCGTCGTTGAGCGCGGCCCAGAGGTCGTCGATGCCGACGTCCATGACGCCCACGGCCCAGGCCACCGGCGCGCCGCCCCCGCTCAGGACCCCGCTGACCACCTCGCCCTGGAGGGCCTTGGCGTAGGCCGAGGCGGGGATGGCGGGCGCGCGGGTGAAGAGGCGCTGCGCGCGCAGGGGGCGAGCCTCGGCCAGCCGGGCCTCGAGCAGCGTGGGGTCGAGCGCGAGGGTGAGCAGGAGCTGCGCGGCGGGGATCATGATGTGAGCAGGATAATCCCCTGGCGCTCCGTCTGCCTGCTCTGTCTGCCTGCTGCGGCTCAGGCCGCCCGCTCGCGCGCGGGCTGGGCGGGGAGGCGCTCGCGCGCGGGCGTGGGGCGCTCCCTCCCCATCAGGTGGGCGCGGGCGGAGTGCTCCCGGCGGCGCAGGGCCTCCCAGCGCGCCAGCAGCGCCTGGCCCACGGGCTCGCCCAGGCTGCCCCCCTCCCAGATCCGCCGCCGCGGCCCGGCCTCCAGCGAGCACCACCAGCTGGGCCGCTCCGGCTCACCCCCGCGCCCGGTCGCCCAGCGGACCTCGGCGCCGCAGGCCTCCTCCAGGCGGGTGATGAGGTAGCCCAGCACGACCGGATCGGTGATCAGCGGCACCAGGCCCTGGGCGACGCTGCGGTGCATGCCGAGGGCGCGGCCGGGCATGACCTCCACCAGCGCCCCGTCGGGCCGCAGGCCCACGCTGTGGGAGCCCCAGCTCCACTCGGGGGCCTCCGCCAGCGCGCGCGCTACGGCGAGCTGCTCGGGGCTGAGTCCGGGGTAGGGCTGGGGCATGACCGGAGTCAAGCACGCCTGATTCAGTCTGAAAACAAAGGCCGGCGATGATACGTAATATCAAATATATACGCACAATACATGCTTCAATTAGTCCTGAAGATTACTGAACTTTTGTTCGGTATCTGGTCGCCGCGCGCTATCCTGGGGACCATGGTGAAGCCGCTCCTGCTGCTGACGCTCGCCTGCACTCCGCTCCCCGAGGAGCGGGATCCACCGGCTCGCTGGCCGGATCTCCCGACGCCGCGCCTGGCGGGCTCGGACACGGGCGGCGAGGACGGCGGAGGCGTGGACAGCGGCGCGGACACCGGCGCGGACACCGGCGAGGAGGACCTGGGGCCGGCGTGGGCGCTGATCGACGAGCCCGAGGGCGCGGCGACCGAGGGGGCGCTGCTGGTGGTGGCCGACGGGGCGCTCTGGCGCGTGGAGAGCGCCGCGGACGGCGTGAGCGTGGATCTGGTCGCGGACGTCACGGGGTACGCGACCGTGAACGCCGCGGAGGGCGTGGCGGTCCTGCTGAGCGAGGCGCGGGACCGCCTGCTGCTGGTCGAGCTCTCCAGCGGCGAGGCGCTGGCGGAGATCTCCCGCGGAGAAGGCGAGATCGCCGACGCGCTCTGGGCCTGCGAGCACCTGTGGGTGGCCGACGGCGCCCGGCAGGAGCTGGAGGTGGTGGACCTCGACACGCTGACCGCGGTCTCCGTGGGCGAGCTCGGACACGACGCCGAGCTGCGCGCCGAGGACGCGGTGATCTACGCCAGCTACGGCACCGCCGAGGGGCGCGGCTCCCCCGACGAGGTGGCGGTCTACCGCTGCGAGGACGACCCGACCGGCCCCGCGACCACGTTCACGCTCGGGGAGGGCTCGCGCCACGGGCTCTGGGGCGGGCGCTGGGGGGCGGGCCGGACGCAGGGCTATGAGGGCTACAACCCCTACCAGGTCTCCATCGCGGAGCTGGACGCCTCGACCGGGGAGGAGCGCTGGAGCTGGCTCTCGGAGGAGGACTTCTACCTCTCCGCCTACGCCGCCCTCCCGGGCCTCCTGCACGTCGCCCGCGCGCACCACCTCGTCTGGGAGCCCTACACGACGGGCGCCTACGCGATCTGGGCGCTGGGCAGCCGACAGGAGGAGCCCACCCGCGTGCTGGACGCGAGCTGTGATCTGCTGGCGCTGGCCCCCCGCGAGGACGGCGGCGCGACGCTGTGGTGCGCGGAGCTCGGCGCGCTCTCCCAGATCACGCTGACCCCGGCGGGGGCGGGGACCTGGGCCGGCGCCCCGGCCGTGGCGCTGATGACGGGGGTGAGCGACATGGTCTGGACGCCCTGAGGAGAGCATACAATTCTCCTACAATTGGGCTCGACCGGCGGACGCGAGCCGACGCTACCATCACCCCATGGTCGCCGCCCTGCTGCTCGCCCTCGCCTGTGTCGGCTCCAAGAGCGCCGACGAGCGCTCCCCCGAGGACTCCGCGCCCCTGGACGAGCCCGGCGCCTCCGACGCCGAGGGCGCGCTGCTGGTGGTGGCCGACGAGGTCCTCTGGCGCCTCACGGAGTCCGCGGACGGAGTCCACCAGGAGTGGATCGCGGACGTGCCCGGCTACGCCTACGTGAACGGCGCGGACGAGGTCGCCACCCTGCGCGCGCCGCTGGGGGACCGCGTGGCCGTCGTCGATGTGGAGACCGGCGCCTCGCTGGGCGAGGTGGCGGTGGACGGCTGGGCCGAGCAGGCGCTCTGGGCCTGCGGGGCGCTGCTGGTCGCGAACCTGGGCGACGCGGGCGAGGGGCAGCTCGAGCGCGTGGAGCTGGAGACCGGAGCGCGCGAGGCCCTCGCCGCCCTGGGCTACACCACCGCCATGCTGGTGGAGGACGAGGTCGTCCACACGCTCTACCGATGGGGCTCGGGCTATGAGACCCAGCAGGTCGGGCTCCCCACCCCCTGCGGCGGAAGCCCGGGAGAGATCGTGAACCTGGGTTACCGCGCGAGCGGCCACACGCTGCGCGAGGGGGTGTTGAGCGCGGGCCGGGAGCTGGGCAACGAGGTGCTCTCCGCGGAGGTGGAGGAGCGCTCCGCCGCCGATGGTGCGCTCCGGTGGAGCTGGAGCTCGGAGGAGGGCTACAGCTTCGGCGGGGTCGCCTCCATCCCCGGTCAGGTCCACGCCCTCTCGCTCACCCCCTACCAGGACTGGACCGAGACGGGCCCCCGGGCGATCTGGACGCTGGCCAGCGGCTCGGCTGAGCCCACCCGCGCCCTGGAGCTGAGCTGCGCGCCGCGCGCCCTCGTCCCCAGAGACGACGGCGCCGCCACCCTGTGGTGCCTGTACGCGGGCGTCCTCTGGCGCGCCACCCTCTACCCTACGGGCGAGGAGACCTGGGCCAGCACCGCCGCATCCGAGGAGATGACGGGCGTGAGCGACCTCGTCTGGACGCCCTGAGGCGCGACGAGATCGGCTGTCGAGCGCGCGCCTGTTCAAGGAAGGAGCGGCCGGTCGGTCCCAAGGCTCCCTCGGACGCGCAGCTGGTCGATGCAACCTGACTCAGCCGCCTTGGAACCGGAAGGACTCGACGTAGGTGCTCCTGTACTTGTCGAGGTCCATCAGGATGATATCGCCGAGGGCGTTCAGCCCTCGACCCAGGGCCACGGCGAGCCCGGCAGGACCCGCGTAGAAGACCCGGATCGGGATGCTCGGCCATGCGGCGCGCTGCTGCAGAAGCAGCCCGGTGACCGCTCTCGCGAGGTCCCGGGCAGCGGGTGCGCCCTGCACCGCGCTACGGCTGGTGCCACCAGGGGGGCGGATATGCAGCAGCACGGCGGGCTGAGCATGGGTGAAGCGCCAGCGGCTCCAGAGGGGAAACGTATCCTGGGCGATGGAGAGGAGGAGGTGCACCTCCTCCGGCACCTCGCCGCGATCCGGCAAACGCAGCTCTACGTGTACGTTGGCCGGACTGGACTCGCCGTCGAGCGCCCAGACCTCATCCCGTCCGCTGCTGTCGTCGCGTTGGACGACCGAGACGTCCATTCCGGTGGCCCGGTGGAAGACCGCGCCGGCGCGAATGGCCAGCCCGACGACGCAGCGGGGGAGGATGAGCAGGCGCTTGCGGCCCTGGGCAGCGAGGGCCTGGCGGAGATCACGAAGGTGCGACCAGGTCGTGGACTCCCATGTGGCACGATCCTCGGCGTCTGCTGAGAGGAAGAGGCGCAGGTCGGCATGACGACCGGGGAGGACCTCCTCAGGGTTGTAGCTGGCCAGGATCAGCACCGCTTCGGGGGCGCTTCGAGAGGTGTCGGCCAGGGTGACGCGCGGCTCCTCCCGCGTCTGCGGGGCGGTCTCCCCTCCTCCCGGACGATCGATGGTGGACACGTCTACGCCCAGCTGCGCGGCGATGCTCTTGATCTCGGCTGCTCTCCGAGGTCTGGCCTGAAGGATGACCGAAAACGTCTCCGCATTCAGGAGGGCGCGCCGTTCGAGCCACGACACGACAGCGGAAGCCAGCGCTGCAGGAGGGGCTTGGAGGGGCAGGTCGCGCTCGAAGATCTCCGTGTCCGGGATGCTGCGGAGCAGGCGTCTCAACTCGTACACAGAGAACATATCCAATAGCAGCTCCTCCAGGTCATACTGCGCGCGCTGCCTCACCCTCGGATCCAGCTCGGACGGCTCTGGCGCGTGCAGGCGCAGGGCCGAAGATGGCCTCTCCTCTTCAGGGCTGGGCTCCTCCGATGCGAGTCGCACGACGGCGCTTCGAATGGCGTACAGATCTGGCGCTCCACGGGCGAGCCAGCGGAAGAGGCCAGGGGACAACGCGAGCAGCAGAGGGCCACCCAGGCGACGCATCACCGTGTTCCTGGCCAGGTTCAGCCGGGCGAAGAGCGCCTGCCAGACGAACTCGTCCCGCTGACTTCCCCGACTGCCATCTACCACGACCAGAACGCCGGGCCGGGTCACCTCCTCTCCGGTGGTCAGGGGATCAAACACAACGCGATTCAACGTCTCTTCATCCACCGCGGCCAGATACCCTTCGGGGGTCGCGTAGGGATCCAGGCGCAGGGGCGTGTACTGCTTGCTGGTCGCGGAGAGCCTGGCCTCGACACTGGCCAGCGAGGGCTCGACCTGGTCCGCCTCACAGACCATCACCAGCAGGCGCGCCCCACGCGCCAACATCAGATGTCGGGCCAGAATCGAGAGCTGGTCCTGGTCCAGCGGGAGCTGCGGAGTGGCCATCGCCTAAGGTTTGCCTGTCGCGACGTCCGCCTGCTTCAGGCGCGCCAGCATGGTCTGGAGCTCCTTCATGCCGACCACCGCAGGGTGGACCTCGTACCAGAGCTCCTGGTTCTGGTATCGGAGGATGACGTTGTTGTCGAGGAGCTCATCGACATAGCGCCTCAGGGCTTCTGGAACCTGCAGGGCCTTGGAGCGGGCGACATGGGCGAGCACCAGCATGGCCTCCTCAGTGACGACGGAGGCGCGCAGGTTGTCCTGGGCGGTCGTGAAGGTCTGCTCGAACCGATCCTCATCGAAGGGCCAGGCCACGACGAGATCCTGCAGCAGGCGGATGAGCTCCCGTGGGTATCCTCCCGAGACCTCGATCAGCCGTGTCACGCGCGCCTCGATCTGCTTGTTCCCCAGCAGCTCCTCGAGCTCCGGGTCGGGGACCCGCTGTCGTATCAGCGCTCGCGCCGCCTCGAATCCTGGTTTGAAGCGGGCCCCGGTCACCCGGTCGTGCAGCTTGATCATCGGCATGAAGTGCAGGCCGCTGATGGTCAGGCGCTGGTACAGGCTGGGTGGCACTGTGTAGACCACATGGACCGGCAGACCCAGCCCCTCGCCCAGACGTCGAAAGACCTTCTCTGCGCTGGCGTGTACGTCGGTCCAGGTTGTCGACGTGCCGCGCAGCTTCTCCAGAGAGTCCAGGATCACCAGCACTCCACCATGTTTACTGGAGGCGCGCTGGACCAGCCCCGCCAGCTCGGCGCGCACCTCTTCGAGGAAGCGCTCGAACGCTGCCCCCGCCCTGTCGCGGAACGCTGCGCGAAGACTTGGTCGATTCTTCAGCGCATAAGCCAGCTTTGCGCCGCTGGCGAGCTTGAGCGCCGAAGGCAGTCCGAGCTCCGCGCCAGCGCTCAATTCGATGTCTTTCAGCTCGATCTCCGTGTTGGTGAACCAGTGCCAGAGGCGATCGAAGGGGCCCTCCTTCATGGCGCGCTCGGGCGTGGAGCCCTCGAGCTCCAGCACCGCCTTCTCGACGCCATAGAGCATGACCAGGAGAATGTCGGGAAGATCCACGGTCGCGCTCAGATCGAGCAGGCCCTCGGCGTCGATGTATACGGGTAGGAGCCCCCCGTTCAGCGGCAGCCGGGCACCCTGGGCGAGGCGGCGAAGTTCCGTGGACTTCCCAGAACCTCGGAGACCGCAGAAGAACGACGTATAGTACTTCTTCTCCGCCCTGTTCTTGGCCTGCAACGCCCTCAGGCGGGTCAGCTCGTTGCGGACCCAGGCGCCTCCTCGAACCCGGTTGGGGAATTGAACCTCGATGTTCACATTTCGGGAGTCGTCTGGCTCGAGTGGCTCCTCTGGGTCGCAGAGGTTGTACAGCTCGCTGATGCGCTCGTCGGTCATCGCCGCTCCCGTGAGATGTCCTGCGGCCTTCTATCACGGTCAACGGTCCCGACGCAGGACGCTCGGGGGCACGCGGGTGTTAACCTGGACGTATGATCAGAATCCTTCTCCTCCCCTTCGCGCTGGCTGACGAGATCTACGCGGACCCCTTCGAGCTCGACCAGGGGCGTTGGGAGGGCGGCGCGGTCACCGGCGGCGCCCTCGTGGTCGAGGACGACGTGGCCGAGCTCCCGCTCGGCGCGCTCACCCGCTTCGAGGCCACCCTGCGCCTCAGCAAGCTGGATGAGGGCGCGGTCTCCATCCGGGTCGGTGATCAGTCCTGGAAGGCCAGTTATTCTGAGGATGGCCACATCTCCCTGGGCGAGGAGGGCCTGCCTTTCCCGCAGGGGCACCGCGAGCTGGTGCCCGACGACAGCCCGGTCATCGAGCCGGGCGCGGACTACTGGGACGGCGCCAACACGCTCCACTGTGACGTGTACTACCAGGCGTCCACCGCCACCTGGTTCCTCTACTGGACCGGCGAGATGAGGGAGGGCTACCCCTACCGCCAGATCGGGGTCGCCACGTCCACGGACGGCGAGACCTGGACGAAGTACGCGGGCAACCCGGTGCTGACCATCGACTACGACCGGACCACCGTGGACGGCATCCACGTCCACATGCCCACGGTGGAGGTGGACGAGGACGGTCAGTGGCACATGTACTACTCCTGCTACCAGAACGACGTAGGCAACCGCCTCTGCCACGCCACCTCCAGCGACGGGTTCAGCTGGACCCCCGAGGGCGTGGCGGTGGATCTCGGCGGGGACGGCGAGTTCGACGAGGGCAGCCTGCGCATGCCCGACGTGCTGCGCGACGAGAGCGGCCTCTGGCACCTGCTCTACAACGGCACCGACCCGGAGCAGCATTACGGCCCCACCGGCTACGCCACCAGCGAGGACGGCTGGACCTGGGAGAAGCAGGGCGCCATCACCGAGGACGAGAGCCGGCTCCAGGGCGGGGGCATGGTGATGAGCCCGTATGGCGTCGAGCAGTGGTGGAATTGCGACGACGCCTTCTGCTTCTCGGTGGCCGACCCCTCGGACTGGACGGTGTGGGAGGACTGGCCGGAGCCCGTGCTGACCAAGAACTGGGCGGACTGGAACAGCGGCTACATCCAGGCGCCCTCGGTCCTGCTGCTCGACTACACCTACCACATGTGGTTCAACGCCTACGACTATGCGGTGGACGACGAGGTCATCGCGCATGCGAAGACCGTGCCCCTGCCCGGCCAGGAGCTCACGCTCTCCCTCTCCTGGGACGGCGCCACGCTCACCGCCACGATGGACGACGGACCCGCGCTCAGCGCCCCCCTCAGCGCCGCGGACGGGCTCGCGCTCGTCTCCACCGGGACCACCTCGCTGGACGAGATCACGGTGAGCTACGCGCTGGTCCCGTCTGAGACCGGGGAGACGGGCACCCCGCAGGAGACCGGCGAGACCGGCGCGCCCCAGGAGACCGGCGAGACCGGGACCCCGGACAGCCCCGAGGGCGAGGACCCCCAGGAGACCGGCCAGCCCAAGGAGGCCGGCTGCGGGTGCGGGAGCGCGCCCGGCGGCGGCGGGGCGGGGATCCTGGGCCTCGGGCTGGCGCTCCTCCTGCGCCGTCGGGCGAGCGGGGGACAGCCCGGTTAATCCCCGCCGATGGACATCAACGCCGCCCGCCTCTACCAGTCCCTCGCCGATCTCGGCGCGATCGGCGCCTACACCGACCCCCGCACCGGGCTCCAGGGCGTCAACCGCCTCGCGCTCACCCCCGCCGACGGAGAGGGCCGCCGGCACGTCGTGGCCCGGATGCGCGCGCTCGGACTTCAAGTCACGGTGGATCGCATCGGCAACGTCTTCGGCCGGCGGGCGGGCCGGGAGGACGGGCTCGCCCCCGTGATGATGGGCTCGCACATCGACTCGGTGCCCACGGCGGGGCGCTTCGACGGCTGCCTGGGGGTGCTGGGTGGGCTCGAGGTGCTTCAGACCCTGGACGACCACGGCGTGCGCACCCGGCGCCCGCTGGTCGTGGCCTTCTTCACCGACGAGGAGGGCTGCCGCTTCGGCACGGACATGCTGGGCAGCGCCGTCGCCACCGGGCGGCTCGCGCTGGAGGACGCCTACGGGCTCCGCGATCTGGAGGGCAGGGTCTTCCGGGACGAGCTTCAGGCCATCGGCTTCCTGGGTGAGGCCGACCCCCACCTGGAGCCGCCCTACGCCTACCTGGAGTGCCACATCGAGCAGGGCCCCATCCTCGGCGCGGCCGGCGTGGACATCGGCGTCGTGACCGGGGTGCAGGGCATCTCCTGGCGTGAGCTCACCCTCCACGGCGTCTCGGCCCACGCCGGCACCACCCCCATGGAGCTCCGCCGCGACGCGGGCGTGGCGGCGGCGCGGATCAACCTGGCGCTCCGCGAGCTCTGCGGATCCGGGCGCTTCGGCCAGCTCCGGGCGACCATGGGCTGCATCCAGCCGCACCCCGGCCTGGTGAACATCGTGCCCGGCCGCGTCATCGCCACCGTGGACCTGCGCAACCCCGACGAGTCCCTGCTGAAGGCGGCGGAGGCCGAGCTGGACGCGATCCTGCCCCAGGTGGCCCTACAAGAGGGGGTGGAGATCACCTGGCGCCAGACGGCGCGGACGGCCCCCGTCGATTTCCACCCGGACTTGATGGCGCGCGTCGACCAGGCCGCCCAGGCCCGCGGGCTCAGCCGCCAGCGTATCGTCTCCGGCGCCGGCCACGACGCCCAGGAGCTGGCCCGCCTCTGCCCCACGGCGATGATCTTCGTGCCCGGCCTCTACGACGGCATCAGCCACAACCCCCGCGAGCTCAGCACCGAGGCCCAGTGCGGCGACGGCGTGAACGTCCTGCTGGACGTCGTCCTCTCCCTGGCGGAGGCCTAGATGGGCCGCGCCGGTCTGCTGGCGGCGCTGTTGGGCTGCGCCGATCCGCCTCCTCCTCCGCCCACCCCCGGGGCGCTCACGGTCGCGCGGCGCCTGGGCTACGGCGAGCTGCGCGCGGCGGCGCCGGGCTCGGACGAGCAGATGGTCTACGTCGGGACCACGCTGGGCCTCGGGGCCTTCTCCGTCGGGGCCGCGCAGCCGCGCTGGTTCCAGGAACTGGGCGCGGTGGGCGCCGTCGCGGTCTCGGGGGACGGCGCGCGGGTCGCGGCCAGCACGGATGCGGGTGAGCTGAGCCTGTGGACCCAGGCGGGTGAGGCCCTCTCCCGCTGGAGCGTGGGAGAGCCGGCCGTCCTCGCGCTGGACGGCGCGGGCGAGCGCCTGGCCTGGGGCGGGCGCGGCGGCGTGGTGGTCGTGCGCACGCTGGCCAGCGGCGAGGAGCGGCGGCTCACGGGCCTGGGCGGGCGGGTCACCGGGATCGGCTGGGATCCGGCCGGCGAGCGCCTCGCCGCCACCGACACCAACGGGCTCGCGCTGATCTGGGGCGCGGACGGCGCGGAGCTCCAGCGCCTGGAGCGTCGCCGTGCCCTCCTGGGCCTCGACTGGCGCCCCGACGGTCGCGCGCTGCTGCTGGCGGGGGATCCGCCGCTCCGCTGGCGCCTCGACGAGGGGCAGGCCGATGAGCTCCTGGGATCCGGCGCGGCGCGGATCGCCCGCTGGTCGGGGGACGGACGCTGGCTGCTGCTCGGCTCCCCCGCCGGGATCATCACGCTCATCCAGGAGGGGGAGCCAGGCCCTGGCGTCCCCATGCGGCTGGGAGACGGGGAGATCCGCGCCCTCTGGGCCGGCGAGGAGCTCTCCCTCTTCTTCGGCGATCACACGCTGCGCCGCTGGACGCCCGGTCAGGGGCCGTGGGTGGTCCAGCTCCCGCTCGGCGCCACGCCCTACCGGGTGGTCGTCAGCGCGGACGGGAGCATGGCCGCCCTGGGCACCCCTGAGCGCGTGCTCATCCTCCAGGTCGCCGACGGCGCGCACCTGGGGACGGTGGAGCTGGGAGGCGGGCACCTGCGCGATCTGGGCTGGACGCCGGAGGGGGTGCTCCGGGTCTCGACCTCGGAGGGCTGGGCCAGCTGGAGCGCGCAGGAGGGGCCGGGTCACCTGCGCGGGCCGAAGGGGCAGCTCGCCATGGCCCTCTCCCCGGATGGGCGCTTCGCCGCGCTCGCCCTGGAGGAGGAGGGGGGACCGCGGATCGTGATCCACGATCTGCGCGGCCACCGCAGGCCCGAGCTCCCGGCCCTCCCTGGCCTGGGCACGGTCCACGATCTGCGCTTCTCGCCCGACGGCGCGCTGCTGGCGGTCCAGGGGCAGTCGGAGCTCCACGTCGTCCGGCTCGCGGACAGCACGTCCCAGCGCGTGGCCCGCGGCGTGCGGGGCCGGGAGGGCGTGATCGCCTGGTCGCCGGACGGGCGCCTGGCCCTGGGCATGGCCGACAGGCGCGTCCTGGTCTGGGATCCGGCCAGCGGGGAGACCCGGGTCATGCCCGGCCGCGCGCCGGGGGACGCGATCCTGCGCGTGGCCTGGAGCCCGGACGGGGGCGCGCTGGCGGCGCTGGGGCAGGAGACCGGGGGCGCGGCCGGGGTCCGCCTCTGGGATCTGCGGGGATCGAAGCCAGAGGGGCGCGACCTGGAGGGGGCGGGCTCCACCGGGCACGATCTGGCCTGGACGACCGACGGCGCGGTGCTGCTCGGGGCCTTCGGGCGCGACCCGGACGCGCAGGGGCGGGCGCCGGGGAGGCTGGTGGCCTGGGACCGGACGGGGAAGATCCTGCTGGAGCGCGAAGATCTCTCGGGCAGGGACCTCTGGTCGCTGGCGGCCAGCCCGGACGGTCACACCCTGCTGGTGGGCGCGGGCGACGGCTCGGCCTGGGTGCTGGGTTACAACTAATTCTTTAGTAGTGTGAGCAGCCGCTTGGAGAGCGTGTAGGCGTCCCCCGGCCAGCGCCCGGAGAGGTAGAGGCCGTCCTCGACCACGAAGGCGGGGCGCTCGTCCTGGTCGGTGTCCCGCGAGAACAGCGAGATGGGCCCCAGCACGAAGTCCTCGGGTCGGGCGAGCGCGGCCGTGACCTCGGACTGCACGGTCTGATCGTAGGTCCGGTAGTAGCGACCCAGCTTCCAGGCCGTGATCGCCCAGCCGCTGAGCTCCATGTAGGCCGGCAGGCAGGTGGTCCGGCGCCCGGCCAGCACCCCTGCCCGCGCCGCCACCAGCACCCCGTGGCAGATGGCGGCCACGGGCCGGTTCAGCGCGAAGAAGCGGCGCACCTGCTCCTGCAGCCCCGCGTGGCCCAGGTACTGCCGCATGCCCGGCGCGTGCCCGCCCGGCAGCCACAGCGCGTCGAAGTCGGCGACGTTCATGGTGTCCCAGGCGATGGGGGCCTGAAACTCCGGGGAGCGGCTCATCTCCGCGTAGAAGGCGCGGGGCTCCGGCTCGGCGCCCAGCTGCCCGAAGAGCACCCCGGTCAGCAGCAGCGGATCGCAGGCGGGCGGGCTCCCGCCGCGCTCGGTGGCGAAGATCACGCGGTGCCCGGCGCGGGTCAGCACCTTCCAGGGCACGGCGGTCTCGGTGACGTCGAAGTCCTGGTCGGGCAGGGGCATGAGCACGGTGGCCACGGTCGGTCCTCCCTCGGGTGCCCCGCGCTTGCGATGGCGCCGCGCTCTGGATAACCCCGGCTCGCCATCCGAGGTGCCTCATGGAAGCCCAGGCCTTTGTCGACCGTCTGTTCCAGCGTCTCCCCCGGCTCCCGCCGACCGAGTACGTCTTCTTCCACTGGAACCACGCCGGTCGGCCGACCGACGAGGGCTTCGGCCTCTGCCCGATCCCGGGCATGGACGCCGCGAAGGTGGCGGCGGCCATCATGGACGTGGACCACTACAAGGGCAACGTGGAGCACGTCGTCGAGTGTCGGTCCGTCCAGGACAGCCGCTACGCGCCGCCCCAGCAGGTGCGCTTCTACCAGCGCGTGGACATCCCCATGCTCGGCGCCATCCAGCACGAGCTGGTGCTGATGCGCCTCGGCGCCCGTCAGGGCTACGAGGTCCTGGCCTGGGACCTGCTTAAGCCCGAGACCGAGGCGCTGGGCACCGGCAAGGGCGCCCGCAGCGACTACAACGTGGGGGCGTGGCTCGTCGGCAACGGCGTGCTGGGCTACGCGCTGGCCTCGGCGCCCCGCCGCGACGACGTGGGCTTCCTCAAGTTCAAGGCGCTCACGTCCGGCGCGGACGCCGCGGCCAGCCGCGTGGTGAAGGCCAACATCGAGGGCATGGCCCGCTGGGCCGCGCGGCGCTGAGCCCGCTCAGGGCGTGTACTCGACGCAGCCCGCCGGCAGGTAGTAGCCGGGATCCTGGCCGAAGGTCCAGCACTCGCTGGTCTCGTGGGACCACACGGCGTAGGTGAGCCCGGGGGCGTCCTCCTCCCAGAAGAGGGTGGTCTCCTCCGTGAGCAGCGCCAGGCTCTCCACGCTGAGGACGCGCCCGCGCTCCTCGTCCGCGTTGTGGCAGAGCATCCAGATCTCTCCGCCCTCGGTCGCGTAGCCGTGGAGGCAGTCCTCCCCCGTCCAGGGATCGGGGGAGGTGGGGTCGGTCTCGGCGATCCCCCAGGAGTGGTCGCCCACCCCGTTCGTGATCGTCAGCGTGCAGCCCTCGGCGTCCCAGGTGATCTCGAAGCCGATCTCGCCGGGCTCGCCCTCGCCCTCGCCCTCGCCCTCGCCCTCACCCTCGCCCTCGCCCTCACCCTCGCCCTCGCCCTCGCCCTCGCCGGTGTCACAGCCGCCGGAGGTGCAGGAGCTGTCCTCCAACTTTCCGCCCTCGCAGCCCATCATCCACAGGAACATCCATCCGCGCATGTTGTCTCCTCTATGAAGGTCGTCTGAGAAACCCACGGTGATGACGCGCTGTTCCCGCGGGCCTTGTGTTGCGCGTCGCCCGTCGTGCTAAGCTCGACGCCTCGGAGGTTCCATGCCGCCAACGCTGCGTCTGCTGTTGCTCGCCCTCCTCTTCTGGCTTGGCGTCCGCCCCGACCCGGCGCGCGCCGAGGAGCCCGCCGCGGAGGAAGCAGCCGGGGAGGAGCCGGCCGCGGAGGAGCCCGCCGGGGAGGAGCCCGAGAAGACCTACGAGACGCCGGAGCGTGTGGCGATCGGCGTTCACCTGAACGACATCCAGAGCATCGATCTGAAGTCGCACGCCTACGAGATGGACTTCTACGTCTGGTTCCGCTGGAAGAACCCGGAGCTGGACCCGGCCAGCAGCATGGAGATCGCCAACCCCATCGAGCAGTGGGGGCTGATGGTGACGCCCATCTACGAGGAGCCGGAGGAGCTCGAGGACGGATCGCTCTACCAGATCCTGCGCGTTCAAGGGAAGTTCTCGAAGAAGCTGCCGCTCTACAACTACCCCTTCGACCGCCAGAGCCTCGTGCTGATCATGGAGGACGGGGCCCACGACACCAGCGCCCTCGTCTATGAGGTGGACGCGGGCAGCCCCACGGTGAACGCCGCGATGAACCTGCCGGGCTACCGCATCGGGCAGGCCACGTTCACGGTCGAGCCCTGGCACTACCCGACGGCCTTCGGCGACCCGCGCACCGCGCCGAACACCAGCTACTCCCGGGCCACGCTGGCCGTGCCGCTGACGCGCCCGCCGGTGGCCTACTCGACCAAGCTCTTCCTGCCCGTGGTCTGCGTCATCCTCTGCGCGGCGCTGATGTTCCTGCTCTCGCCCACGCTCGCGGACGCCCGCGTGGACGTGGGGATCACCTCGCTGCTCACCATCGTCGCGCTGCAGATGACCTACAACACGGACCTGCCCGACGTCGGCTACCTGATGCTGATGGACAAGGTCTACCTGCTGGCCTACGTCTTCGTGATCGTGGGCCTGGGCGTGGTGGTCCACACGACGAAGATGGCGGAGCGAGGCCAGGTGGAGCGCGCGGTGAGCCTGCACCGCCGGGTGCTCGCGGGCCTCACGCTGGTCTGGGGGCTGGCCATGCTGGGGCTGGTCGTGGGCGCCGTGCGCGGCGGGTAGGCCCTACTTCTTCTTCGGCTCGAAGACGGCGCGCTCGTCGGCGATTCGGGAGCGGATGCCCTCCCAGGCGTCGGGGGAGCGGCGGAAGTTGCCCTCGACGTTGGCGGCCTTGCTGTCCTGGATGGCCAGGGCCAGCTCGTCGGCGCTGAAGCTGCGCTTCGCGTTGGTCTGCGCAGCGGCGGCGGCGCCGATGTGGCCCCTGGCCAGCCCGCCGTACTGGTTGACCGTGCCCATCATCAGGTCCATGAGCCGCGGGTCCTTGCGCGCCTCCTCCGACGCGCCGGCCGTGTCCATCAGGGCTTTTACCCGCTCGGCCACGTCGTGCTCCAGGAAGCGCTCCTGGGCCTCGCCGAAGAGCTTGTTCTCGCCGCTGGACAGCTCGCCCCAGAGCTTGTCGAACTCGGCGCTGGCGATTCCGTTCTTCTTGATGACGTCGCTGAGCTTCGCGGCGTAGGGGTTGTCCTTCCAGTTCACGAAGCGCTGGAGCGTGCTGCTGGGGGCGTTCTTCTCGTCCTTCGTGCCGTCCGGGTAGTGGTAGGACTCGAACTGGTATGGGCCATACGTCTTTCCGCCGGCGTCGTCCTCCTTGGACGGCCGCGTGATCGCGCCGACCGCGTAAGGGTCGGCGTTCTTCCGGTAGATCCCGGACTCGTGATAGGCGGTCATCGGGTACTTCGGCACGAACTTCTGGGGGTCGTGCGACATCGAGTAGCCGTAGATGTAGGGGTCGCCGCGCATGGCGGCGATGGTGCGCGGCCCGACGCTCCCGGTGGGGTCGATGCCGTTCTTCGCCTGCCACTCCGCGACCTTCGCGGCCGTGCCCTTGCCGTAGTCGCCGTCGGCGGCGTCGCCCTCGAGCCCGAGGAAGCGCTGGAGCGCCTTGACGTCGTCGCCGTTCTTGCCGCGGCCGAGCGAGCGCATGACGGAGGCGCGGTCGAGGCTGGGCGGCGCGCTCAGGGGAGCGGGCCCAGCCTGGGGGCCCGCGGCGAGGCCGAGGCTGGCCAGCCGATCCTGGTTGCTCCCAAATTCCTGGGCCGGCGCCACCCGTGGCGCCACCGGCGCGACCTCCACCGCCTGAGCCGTCTGCTGATCGGGCGCCTGGAATCCCAGCCCCATGGCCTGCTCCTCCTGAGCTTCGAGTATAGTCCGACGGGGGGACGCCCTCGGGTGCCCGTGGGCGAAGCTCCTGTAACGGTCGGTAACAGCTCACCAGGACGCATAGCGGTCGCGCGGCGCGCGGCACAATTCCTGTTGGTGGGAGGGGCGCCGACGGTGGTAGGTCTGAACAGGGGAGGCAGAGGTGTCTTTCGTCCTCGTGGCAGGTCCGCGGCCGGATCGGGAGATCGCGACGCTCAGGAAGAGGCTCGGCTCCGTCGCCGCGGTCGTGGCTGACCCGGACCCGGACCAGCAGACCCGCTCCCATGCGGATCTGCTCGTCCTGGTCGGGCTCGACTGGGCGGAGGCGCGGGCTCGGCTGGTCCGGTGGCGGGCGGACGGGCTCGATCGGACCGTCGTCGTCGCGCTGGCCGAGGCGCCGCGCGACCCGGAGACGCGCTCCATCGCCCCGGTGGTGCTGACCGCGCCGGCCTTCCTGGAGGAGGCGGTGTCCACGGCGCTGGCCTCGCGGGGGAGCTCGGTGCTGCAGCTCCGGGCCTGCGAGGTGGATCTGGCGCGGCGCGTGATCCGGCGCGACGGGGAGGCGCTGTCGCTCACCACGCAGGAGGCGAGGTTGCTGGCCTGGTTGTCGGCGCGACCCGGCCAGGATGTGACGCGCGAGGAGCTGCTGCGCGGGGTGTGGGGCTTCCAGAAGAGCGTGCCCACCCGGGCGGTGGACATGGCGATCTTTCGCCTGCGGCGCAAGATCGAGGCGGATCCGGCCAACCCCGACCACATCCAGGCCTGCCGCGGCGACGGCTACCGCTTCCTGCCGGGGAGCACGCCCGTGGCCCGCCTCCCGGCGGTGGTGGAGGTCACGCCGCTCTTCGGGCGGGCGGCGGATCTGGAGGAGCTGGATCGGCTGCTGCTCGGCGGACGGCGGATCGTCTCGCTGGTCGGGCCTCCGGGCGTGGGGAAGACCCGGCTGGCGCGGGAGCTGGCCCGGCGCGCGCCCGATCGCGCCGCGCTCTGCGAGCTGGGGGAGGCCCGCGGGCGGCTGGAGATCCTGGGCGCGATCTCGTCGGTGCTGGGGATCGCGCTGCCCGGGGTGGGCGAGGCGGCGGCGCTCCAGACCCTGGGGGAGGCGCTGGACGCGCGCGGGGTGGAGCTCCTGCTGCTGGACCCGGTGGAGCACCTGCTGGGCGCGCTGGAGGGCGTGGTGGAGGCGCTCCTGGGGGCCGCGCCGAGGCTCAAGATCGTCCTGTGCTCCCGGGCGCGGCCGGGGCTTCGCGGGGAATTCCTGCGCGAGGTCTCCCCGCTCCCGCTGGAGGACGCCCGCGCGCTCTTCCTGGACCGCGCGCAGGCGGCGGGCGGGCTGGGCGCGGAGCTGACCTCCGGGGCGCTGGACGAGCTGGTCGAGCTGCTGGATCGCCTCCCGCTGGCGCTGGAGCTGGCGGCGGCGCGGGCCCGCGCGCTGAGCCCACAGGAGCTGCGCTCGCGGATCGGCGGGCTCCTCGACCTGCTGGTGGAGGGGCCGGCGCGCGGGGACGCCCGCAGCGCGACCCTCCGCGGGGCGCTGCGCTGGTCCTGGGGGCTGCTGGAGCCGGAGGCGCGGCGGGGGCTCTCGGAGCTCGCCGTCTTTGTCGGCAGCTTCAACCTGAGCTCTGCCGAGCAGATCCTCTCTTCGGGGGCCGCGTACACGCCCCGCCTGCTGGCCGATCTGGTCGATCGATCGCTGCTCCAGCACCTGCCGGGCCAGGGGCGCTTCCGCATGCTGCGGACGGTTCGCGCCTTCGCCCTGGAGGAGGGGGAGCCCGGGATCGTGGCCGCGGCGAAGGCGCGACACGCCGACCGGATGCGCGTGCTGGCGGAGCAGCTCTACGTGGATCTGAAGGGCGAGGGCGCGCTGGCGGCGGCGGGCCAGCTCGGCCTGGAGGAGCCTGACCTGCGCGCGGCCTGGGAGCGGATGCTCGCGGGTCCCCCGGACGAGCTGGTCACGGTGGGGCGGGCGCTGGACGCGGTCTGGGCGATCTCGGGGACGCTGGCGCAGCGACTACAACTCTGGATGGAGACCCTGCCGCGGCTCCCCGAGTCCGGGCTCCCGCGCGCCCGAGCCTTGTACGGGCGGGGGCACGCGCGCCTGCTCGCGGGAGAGACCGAGCCCGCCGAGCAGGATCTGGCCGAGTCTCAGCGGCTCTACGCGGCGGAAGGCGCGCGGGCGGAGCGCTGCAGCGCGCTGCGGATGCTGGCCAGCTCTCTGCGCCGCCGGGGGCGCATCCAGGACGCGCAGGCGGTGGTGGACGAGCTGGCGCGGGCGGCCGGAGACCTGCCCGAGCTGGCCGCGCTCGCCGAGTGTGAGGCGGCCTTCATCGTCTGTCTTCAGGCCACCGACGCCTCGCGCCAGGCCGCCGCCCGCCGCCGGCTGACCCGCGCGGCGCGGCTGCTCAACGCCGCGGGCGACCTGAACGCCAGCGCCGCCACCTGGCTCCTGGTCAGCACGGCCCACGAGCTCGCCGGGGACGTCGAGTCGGCGCTGGTGGCCTCCGATCAGCTCGGGTTGATCGTGGCGACGCGGCCGATCGCGGAGTCGCGGCGGAGCTGGTCCTACCAGCGCGTCGTGCTGGATCTTCTGCTGGGCCGCTACGCCTCGGCCGCCGCCGACGCGGCGCGACTGCTCCAGGAGGGGCGGGCCGCGGGGGCGCGCCCCTACGTCAGCATGGCGACCTCGGCGCTGGCGGCGGCGCTGCACGGCGTCGGCCGGAACACCGAGGCGTCGGAGATCTGGGAGGCGGCCATCGCCGAGGGCCGGATGGCCAGCCTTCCCCGCCTGGTGTTGAGCGCGCAGCACGGGCTCGCCGGGCTCTGCCTGGAGGAGCTCCGCCTGGACGAGGCGCGCGAGCTGATCGACGAGGGGATGGTGAACGCGCACAACCTCCAGCTCGGGCGGGTGGAGGCGTCTTTTCAGCTCCTCGACGGCATGGCCCTGCTCAGCGCGGCCAAGGTGCCCGAGGCCTGGGCGCGCCTGGCGGGGGTGGAGCCCTCGGCGCTCCGCTACGAGCAGCTCGCGATCAGCGCGCTCCTGCGCGTGGCGATGGCCCAGGCCCTGGGGCGGGAGGACCCGGAGGCGCTGGCCTCTCTGCAGGAGCGCCTCGTCGGGCACGCCTTCGCCGGTCAGGGGGCGCTGGAGAGCGCGCTGCTGTGTTTTCAGCGCGGCGACACGGACGCGCTCTCGCTCTACACGCTGCCCCCCGCGCCCCCGCTGCTCCGGCTGGCGGCGGCGCGCCTCCGCGGGCTCGTCGGCGCGCGGAGGCAGACCCTGGAGCCCGTGCTCGTGCAGTGAGCGTGCTCAGTACTTCCAGGAGCAATGGCTGCAGGTGCAGCTCCCGCCGCCGCTGGGTCGGCCGATGTACTGGTAGGACTTGCAGCCGGCGTCCAGGCAGGCCTGCTTGCAGGAGGCGTCGGTCCAGACCGTGGCCGACAGGTCGTTGTCGCTCTGGATGGACATCGGCGCCGCGTCCGCGCCCTCCTCGCCCGCGCCCTCCTCGTCCATGCAACCCGGCTCCGTGACCGGCTCGGCGGAGGCGGGCGCCAGGAGCGCGTCGGGCTCGGAGACCGCGAAGAAGCCGAAGGCGAGGGCGAGGGCGCCGAAGGAGGCCGAGAGCTTGAGCATGTGCATCTCCGTGGTTCGTGGTATGTAGGAGCGGCGAGCGCGGTCCAACTCTATTCGACCCTCCGACGCCTGCAGAGAGCTGAAACCAGGCGTTACACAGCGGCTCCGACCGGGCCGTTACCGAGGGCGACCATGTAACGAATGGCTGTTACACGTTGTTACTGTGGGGCGCGGTCGCCCTCCATTGACCCTCCGCCGATCGCACGATTAAGATGAACCCATGCTCCTGTTCGCCCTCAGTCTGGACGCCTGGGCGGCCTGCCCAAGCGACGCCGCGTCGCTGGCGGCCGCGTTGGAGCGCGCGGAGGCGGCCTTCGTCAAGATGGACGCCCCCGTGTTCAATTCGGCCTCCACGGAGGCTTTGAGCGACGCCGAGTGCCTGAGCGGCACGCTCACCCCCGCCCTGGCCGCGCGCCTGCACCGCGTCCGCGGCCTCTCGGACTTCGTCAACGGCGACGAGAGCGGGGCGAAGCGGGCCTTCGCCGCCGCGCGGGCCATCGAGCCGGAGTGGCGCTACGCCGTGGCGAACCTGCCGGCCAACCACCCGGTGCGCACGCTCTACGACGCCTCCGCGGCCCTCGCCCCCGCGCCCGAGCCCCTCCCGCAGCCTGCCCAGGGTCGGCTGGAGCTGGACGGGCGCGTGGCGACCGAGCGCCCCACGAGCTGGCCCACGGTGGCGGTGCTGGTCGCGCCGGACGGGGCGGTCAAGGCCAGCGCCTACCTGGACCCGGGCGAGCCGATCTTCGCCTACCCGCTGCCCGCGCCCGTCTCTACCGTGGAGCCCACCCCCATCCGGCCCGGACCGCGTCGCGGCCTGCAGCTCGCCGTGGTCTCCGGGCTCAGCCTGGCGGCGGCGGGCGGCCTCTACCTGGCCGCCTCGGGCCCGGAGGAGCGCTTCAACGACCTCACGATCGTCGACCCCGACGATCTGGCCGCGCTGCGGAAGAAGACGAACGGCCTGGTCTACGGCTCCCTGGGCCTGGCGACCGTCGGGCTGGGCGCGGGCGTGGGGGCCGTGCTCGTGGGCTCCTGGTAGATCGCCGTGCTCCAGCCCGGTCAGGAGGTGGGGCGCTTCGTCGTCGAGGCGATGCTCGGCGAGGGCGGGATGGCCGCCGTCTATCGGGTGCGCCACCAGACCCTGGAGAGCCAGCACGCGCTCAAGCTGCTGAAGATGTCCGGCGCGGGCATCCGCGAGCGGCTGGTGCTGGAGGGCCAGGTGCAGGCCTCCCTGCGCCACCCCAACATCGTCGCCGTCACCGACGTGATCTTCGTCGGCGACCAGCCCGGCCTCGTCATGGAGCTGGTGGACGGCCCGACGCTGGACGCCTGGCTCTGCGAGCAGAACCCGAGCCTCGAGGAGCGCGAGCACGTCTTCCGCGGCGTGCTGGCCGGGGTCTGGCGCGCTCACCGGGCGGGGCTGGTCCACCGTGACTTGAAGCCGGGCAACGTGCTCCTGGACAGCGCCGACGGCGTGATCATCCCCAAGGTCACCGACTTCGGGCTCGCCAAGATCCTGGTGGACGAGGAGGGCGGGCACGCCCGGACCCGCACCGGCACGACCATGGGGACGCCCCAGTACATGGCGCCCGAGCAGATGCGGGACGCGAAGAGCGTGGACCCGCGCGCCGACATCTGGGCGCTCGGCTGCATCCTCTACCAGCTCTACACGGGGCGCCCGCCCTTCTGGGACGAGGACGTCATCGCCCTCTACGCCGCGGTCGGGGACGGGCGCTACACGCCCCCCGAGGCGCTGTACCCCGCCATCCCCGCCCGGGTCGCCGAGGCCATCCGCGGCTGCCTGGTGGTCGATCGCGAGCGCCGGATCCCCGACTGCGAGACCCTGCGCAAGGTGCTCTCCGGCGAGAGCGGGGGGGAGCACGTCGCGAGCTCCGACCTCCGGCGACCGCTCGCCCCGCCGCCCGCGCCGGTCCGGGTCCCCTCCGCCCCCTCCGCTCCTCGCCGGCAGCGATGGGCCGCCCTCGCGGCGATCGGCGTGCTGGGCCTCGTGGGCAGCGCGGGGGCGCTCCTGGCCCTGGCGGCGGACGGGGTGCAGCCGGCGCGCAAGGGGGAGGCGACCGCGACGCCCGCGACCGAGGCGCCCTCGCCGGTTGTGGTGACGACGGTGCGTCGGAGCAGCCCGGCCCCGGTCGAGGCCGCCGCTCCCGCTCCCCGGACGCCGCGCGGCGGATCGCGGACCATCCCATCCACCCCAGATGGATCCATTGGTCGTGCAGAGACGGAGGAGCCCACGCCGGCCGCGCCCACGCCGGCTGAGCCCACTGCGCGGGTCCGGGTCACGGGGGACGCGGAGCGTGTGCTCTTGAGCGCAGGGGGGCGGACCCACCGGCCGGGAGAGCTGCCCGCGGGGACGTACACAGCCACCGTCACCTTCGCCGGGCGGGAGCCGCTGGAGCTCGGCCCCTACGCGCTGGAGGCCGGCGCCGATCGGACCCTGAATTGCGTGGCGGCCTTCGCCAACTGCAGCCTCCAGTGAAGAGAGAGTACCATGCGTGACCGCCTCGCCCTCGCCTCGCTCGCCCTCGCCTGCTCCGGCTGCCTGCTGATCACGGACAAGGAGTGGGAGGAGCGGCTGGGCCTGATCCCGCACTCGGGGGAGACGGGGGAGCCTGTCGAGACGGGCGAGACGGGTCGCCCCGACACCGACGGGCACAGCGGCGACACGGACACGGACACGGACACGGACACGGACACCGATACAGATACGGACACCGATACAGACACGGACACGGACACGAGCCCGCCGGACTGCGATCAGGACGACGATGGCTACCTGAGCGAGAGCTGCGAGGGCGGCGACGACTGTGACGACTCGGACGCGAGCATCTACTCGGGCGCGGCGGACTTCTGTGACGAGATCGACAGCGACTGCGACGGCTATGACGGCTACCAGAGCGTGCTGTGGTTCGACGGCGCCGATGATCACGTCGCGCTGACCTCGGACTCCGAGGGCTCCTGGCTCGCGTTCGGGGAGGACTGGACCGTCGAGTTCTGGATCTACGTGACGGAGTCTGCGCCCGAGGGCACGGACAACATCCTGGGCAAGGTGAACAGTGGCCGCGAGAGCAAGCTGTTCCAGCTGCGGGACGGGATCCCCTACATCAGCGTCACCAATACCGACGGGGTGGCCGTCGCGTTCCCCGGATCCGGCGTCATCAACGAGAGCGACGGCTGGACGCACCTGGCCTGGGTGGCGGACTCAGGAGGGGTGACGCTGTACGTAGACGGCGTGCTGAACGTCTACTCGGTGGGCGGAACCGACGCCGCCGACGGGGACGGGGAGGCCTTCATCGGCGCGTTCATCTCTTCGGGGACCGGGCTGCCCGAGTTCGACAGCATGCAGGGGTACATCAGCCAGGTTCGAGTCTCCAGCGTCGCGCGCTACACCGCGGACTTCAAGCCCGACGGTACGCCCGAGGCCGACAGCGACACCGTCGCCCTCTGGGAGCTGACCGAGGGGATCGGCACGGAGATCAAGGACAGCTCGGACGGGGATCCCATCAGCGGCGAGGTGAGCGGGGCCCTGTGGAACCTGGAGAGCTGCGCGGGGCTCTGAGGGGGCCTCAGCGCGCCCGCTCCCACGCCTCCAGCGCCTGCCGCACCGCCTCCAATTCCATCTCCACCCGCACCCCCTTGTCCCGCCCGCGCTCGCCGCGGCTGAGGCTCAGGGTTGATATGGGTATGTGCAATACCTCTTTTGCCAGGAAGCGCAACAGGCGCTCGTTGGCCGCCCCGTCCACCGGCGGCGCCGAGACCCGCACCCGCAGGACCCCGTCTACCACGCCGACGATCTCGTCCCGGCTGGCCCCCGGCTGAGCCCGCACGGGGATCTCCGTGGCGGGGCCCGGGAGCGCGCGCAGGCGCAGCCCGGTCACGGCACGTCCATGCGCTCGACCCGGAGGATGGTGAGGCCCAGGCCCACCGTGATGAGCAGGGCGAGCCCGGCGAAGGGCTGCCAGAGGAAGCCGGTGGACCAGTCCTCCCAGGCCGCCAGCGCCTTGCCCGGAAGCCAGTCTCCAAAGGCCGCGGCGCCCTCAACCCCTACCTTGTCCAGCACCCAGAGGAAGGCGCGCAGCGCCAGATCGACCATGAGGAAGCCGATCACGCTCACCACCACGCCGCCCGCCCCGCGCACCAGCGTCCCCGCCAGCAGCCCGAGCGCGATGAGCCCGGCGTCGGAGAGCGCGCTGGCGGCGTAGCCCAGCAGCACGTCGGAGACCGGCCCCAGCTCCTGGTACAGGGCCAGCCCGCCCAGCATGCTGGGGGCGAAGCTGCACAGCAGGCTGGCCACAGACAGCGTCAGCAGGGCCAGGAACTTGACCACCACCACGCTCCAGCGCGGCACCGGCCGCACCAGCAGCTCGCGCAGGGTGTGGTCCTCGCGCTCGGTGGCCAGGGCGTTGCCGGTCGCCAGCAGCAGGAACATGGGCAGCACGAAGAAATTGCGGCCGCGCAGCGCGATCCCGGCCGCGTCGCCGCCCGAATACTGGATGAGCTGGCTCACGGGCGTGCCGTTGCTGCTCACCTCCATCCCGCCCTTGAGCATCTGGAGCCCGGCGAGGCAGATCACGCCCACCAGCGCCGCCACCACCAGCACCGCCAGCCCGGTCCCCCGGCGGAAGATCACGGAGAGCTCGGCCTTGTACATCGAGAGGAATTGCGGAGGCATCAGGTGATCTCCCGGCTCGTCATGCTGAGGAAGAGCTCTTCCAGGTCGCGCTCGATGGGCACCAGCGCCTCGACCTCGACGCCCGCCTGCACCAGCGCGCGGTTGAGCGCGCCGATGGTCCCGCCCACCAGCTTGACGCGCACCCGCCCGCTCTCCCCGTCGCCCAGCACGCTGGCCCCCGCGAAGGCCCCCAGCGCCGCCCGCAGCGCGCCGAGATCCTTCGCGCCCACGTCCACCACCAGGGCCGGTGGCTCCTTGGACGCCCCCTCCTCGGTGGCCACGCCGCTGACGTCGCCCTCGTAGACCAGGCGGCCCTTCTCCAGGATCCCCACGCGGTCGCAGAGCTGCTGCACCTCCGCCAGCAGGTGGGAGGAGATGAAGACCGTCAGGCGATCCCGCCGGGCGAGCTCGCGCAGCAGGTCGCGCACCTCCTTCATCCCGCGCGGGTCGAGCCCGTTGGTGGGCTCGTCCAGGATGAGGATCCGCGGTCTCCCCACCAGCGCGCGGGCGATCCCGAGGCGCTGGCGCATCCCCAGCGAGTAGCCGCGCACGAGGTCGCGCTCGCGCCCCAGCAGGCCCACGCGGGAGAGCGCGTCCTGGATGGCGCCGCCCGCGTCCGGCGTGCCCGCGTAGCTCGCCGCCAGCTTCAGGTTCTGCCAGCCGGACAATCCGCCGTGAAAAGCGGGGGTCTCCACCAGCGCGCCGACGAAGGCCCGCTGGCGGATGGGGTCGGTCTCGCCGAACAGCGAGACCTGACCTTCATCCTTGCGGATGAGCCCAAGGATGCAACGGATGGCGGTGGTCTTCCCCGCGCCGTTCGGGCCGAGGAACCCGTAGACGTCCCCCTCCCGCACGGTGAGATCCAGCCGGTCCACCGCCGTCCTTGCTCCGAAGCGCCTCGTCAGGCCCCGCGTCACCAAGGCTTCACTTGTCACCGCCCTGCCCTCCGTGTACGTAGTCCGCAGCTTCCAGGAGACGCTCATGAACCGCACGCTCTTCCTCACCCTTCTGCTCGTCGGCTGCATCAAGCCGGAGAAGACCGACAAAGACACGAGCGGCGAGGACGACTCGGGAGGTGGGGGCAGCGGCACCACCATCTATGACATCCAGCAGGGTCTCGTCGAGGAAGACGCCACCGTGACCCTCTCGAACGTGGTGGTGACCAGCGGGCTCACGGCGCTGGGCGACGGCTTCTTCGTGCAGGAGCAGGCCGGCGGTGAGTACAGCGGGATCTATGTCTACCTCCAGGGTGAGTTCTCGGACCTGGAGATCTACCGGGACGATCTCGTGAGCGTCACCGGCACCGTCACCGAGTACTACGACTACACCGAGCTGACGGTCAGCTCGGTCAGCGCCATCGAGGTCACCGGCGAGCTGGCCGGCGGCGCCTCCGCGGAGTCCCTCGGCGACACCTCGGGCTGGTCCGGCGAGGACTGGGAGCCCTGGGAGGGCGTGCTGGTCAGCCTCCCCGACCAGACCGTGCTGAGCGAGGTGGACAGCTACGGCGAGGCGACGCTCTCGGGCGGCATCTCCATGGACAACCTCTTCTTCGACTTCTCCACCGAGTACGGCGCCACCTACACCGCCGTGGTCGGGCCCATCGAGTACAACTTCAGCGAGTACAAGGTGGCCCCCCGCGACGAGGACGACCTGCAGGGCTACACCCCTGGGACCGGCCCGGAGAAGACCTCGATCTGCGACGTCCAGGAGTCGGGCGCCTACGACGGCCGCTCTGTGAGCTTCGAGGAGGTCGTGGTCGCCAGCGGGCTGACCAACGACGATCGCGGCTTCTGGGTGCAGGAGCCGGGCGGCGGCGCCTACTGCGGGATCTACGTCTACATCGGCAACATGGTGGAGGAGAACCCCGACTTCACCGTCGCCGCGGGCGAGGTCGTGACGCTCTCGGGCGCCGTGACCGAGTACCCCTCGGACGCTGAGAGCACGCTCAGCTCGCTCACCGAGATCAGCGTCTACGACCCCGAGGACATCACGAAGACCGGCGCCGCCGCCGACGTGACGGCTCTCGAGCTCGCCGCCGAGGAGGTGCCCACCGACGACGCCGGCTGGGAGGTCTACGAGGGCGTGCTGATCACGCTCACCGACCTCACCATCACGTCGGACGACTCAGGCTACGGCGAGGTGGAGACCAGCGCGGGCATCCAGCTGGACGACTCGCTCTACTACTATGAGTTGAGCTCGGGCATGTTCTTCGACTGGGTGACGGGCCTGGTCAACTACAGCTACGAGGCGTTCGAGCTCCTGCCCCGCTCGGCCGACGACTTCAGCGGCGAGTCCGGCGGCGAGGGCGAGGGCGAGGGCGAGGGCGAGGGCGAGTACGTCGACACCACCTTCCAGGAGATCCAGCAGGGCGTGGCGGCGGGGGACGTCACGGACGGTGATCTGGTGCGCGTGGACGGCGCCGTCACCACCAGCGGGCTGATCTTCTCCGAGGCCGGCTTCTTCGCCCAGGACGGCGACGGCGTGTGGGACTGCATGTACGTCTACCTGGACGGCGTGACGGCGGCCGTCGCCGCGGGCGACACGGTGGAGATCGAGGGCGAGGTCAAGGAGTACTACGACATGACCGAGATCGTGGCCCACGCGGTCACGATCTACGACACCGACAGCGAGGCCACGATCTACACGCTCGAGCTGGACGCCGCGCCATCGGACTGGGAGCCCTACGAGGGCTGCCTGGTCAGGCTCTCTGACGTGGAGGTCGAGACGGACCCCAACGATTACGGCGAGTCGGAGACGAACTACGGCGTCCTGCTGGACGATCTGTTCATCGACGAGGAGACCTGGGCCGCGGGCGATAGCTACAGCTCGGTGATGGGCACGGTCTACTACACCTACGAGGCCTTCCGCGTAGAGCCGCGGGCGGCTGGGGACCTGGTGGAGTAGGCGGCCCGCCCGACCGCGTCGCGCTATGTTCCTCCTCGGAGGTGGTCGATGGCGCGATCGCGGAAGGGCTGGTCGAGGCGCGAGGCGCTGCGGGGCGCCGCGGCGGTGGCGGCGGTGGGCTGCGGGACCCGAGAGGGCAGCGAGGCGCGCAAAGGCGACAGCGCGGCCCCGGCGGCCGGTCAGATCGACACCGTCATCCTGATCATGTTCGAGAACCGCTCCTTCGACCACTGGCTGGGCGGGCGCGCCCTGGTCGAGGGCAGGGCGGAGGACGGGCTCACCAGCGCGATGTCCAACCTGGACACCAGCGGGGTCGCGGTCACGCCCTTCCCGCTGGACAACCCCTGCCTGGATGACCCCTCCCACAGCTGGAACGGCTCCCACACCCAGTGGAACGAGGGCGCCTGCGACAGCTTCGTGACCGTCCACGCCGCGAGCTCGGGCACGGACGGCCACGACGTCATGGGCTACCTGCGGCGCGAGGACGTTCCGGTCTCCTGGGCCCTGGCCGACGGCTACACGGTCTGCGACCGCTGGTTCTGCTCGGTGATGGGGCCCACCTGGCCGAACCGCATCTACGGCCACGCCGGCTCCAACCTCGGCGTCAAGGGCAACGACTTCGTGGACGCCTACCCGTACACGAACCCCACGATCTGGAACAAGCTGGACGAGATCGGCGTCTCCTGGACCTACTACTACGGCGACGTGCCCTTCATCGCCGTCTTCGAGCACGGCTACGACAGCGCCACCTGCAAGATGGTCGAGGACCTGACCTTCGACGCGGCGAACGGCCTGCTGCCCCCGGTGGTCTGGATCGACCCGGCCTTCACCTACAACGACAACCACCCGCCCAAGCACCACGCGCTCGGCGAGGTCTTCCTGGCCGACATTTACCGGATCCTCTCGAAGAGCCCCCAGTGGGAGCGCATGCTCATCGTCGTCACCTACGACGAGCACGGCGGCTTCTTCGATCACGTCAACCCGCCCACCACCGACGACGACTACGCCGCCGACGGCTTCGACCAGCTCGGCTTCCGCGTCCCGGCGCTGCTGATCGGCCCCTGGGTCAAGCAGGGCGTCTGCTCCACCACCTTCGACCACAGCTCCTGGTTGAAGTTCCTCTGCGACACCCACGGCATCGAGCCCTGGACGAAGCGCATCGCCGCCGCCGCCTCCATCGGCGAGGCCCTCGACCTGGACCGCATGGCCTCGGGCGTGCCGCTGGATCCGGTGGAGCTCGCCGAGTTCAGCTTCGACGAGGAGGATCTGCCCGAGGAGTGCGACGGCGGCAACGACGTCATCTCGGCCGCCCTCCAGCAGCTGGCCCAGCGCGCCCTGGAGCGCGGCTTCCCCGTGCGCCTCGACCGGCGCGCGATCGCGTCGGCGATGCGCTCGCTGGGGCGCCCGCGAGTGGGTTAAGAGGATGGTTCACCTCGCCGCCCGAGAGGAGTGAGCATGTCGAAGGACGCGCCCAGCATGGAAGAAGAGTACTTTCATCGTGAGGATCAGGAGCGCATCCGCAAGCTGAAGGAGCAGGTGGAGCGCGAGAAGGCGGAGAGCGAGCGCGCCGCCCGCAAGGCGCTGCACTTCGGCCACTGCGGCAAGTGCGGCGGCAAGATGGCCACCCGGGTCTTCAAGAGCGTCGAGATCGACGTCTGCCCGGACTGCGGCGCCGTGCTCCTGGACCCGGGTGAGCTCGAGCAGCTCGTGGGCGCCGACAAGAGCGCCGGGGCGAGCTGGCTCACGGACTTCTTCAGCTTCACCCGCAACCGGTGATCGATGCGCGTGGACCCCGAGCTGGTGCGCCAGGTCGCGACGCTGGCGCGCCTGGACGTGCCTGAGCATCGCGTCTCGGCGCTGGCCGCGGAGCTGAGCGCCATCCTGGACTACGCGGACCAGCTCGCGGCCATCCCCGAGAGCCACGGCGCGGCGCACGAGCCCCCGCCGCTGCGCCTGCGCGCCGACGAGCCCGCCTCGCCGCCCGGCCAGGCCCTGGTGGCGATGGCGGCCGAGCAGCGCGGGGGGGAGGTGCGCGTGCCCACGGTGGTCGGGGAGGCGCCGTGAGCGCGGCGCGGATCGCGGCCGGGGTGCGCTCCGGCGCGCTGCGGGCGGCGGACGTGGTCCGCTCGGCCCTGGATCGGGCGGAGGCCATCGCGGGGCTGGGCGCCTTCCTGCACCTGGACACGGCCGGAGCCCTGGCGCGGGCAGAGGCCATCGACGCCGCCGTCCGGCGCGGGGAGGACCCCGGGCCCCTGGCCGGGGTGCCGGTGGCGCTCAAGGACAACCTCGCCCACGAGGGTCAGCCCTGCGGCTGCGCCAGCCGCGTGCTGGAGGGCTACATCGCCCCGTACACGGCCACGGCGGTCTCCCGGCTGCTGGGCGCGGGGGCCGTGGTGCTGGGGCGGGCCAACATGGACGAGTTCGCCATGGGCTCGTCCACCGAGACCAGCGCCTACGGGCCGGCGTACAACCCCTGGGATCGCGGGCGCGTGCCCGGCGGCTCCAGCGGGGGCTCGGCCGTGGCGGTCGCCGCCGGCGTCTGCCCGCTCGCGCTCGGCTCGGAGACCGGCGGCTCCGTCCGCCAGCCCGCCAGCCTGTGCGGGGTGGTGGGGGTCAAGCCCACCTACGGGCGGATCTCACGCTACGGGCTGGTGGCCTTCGGCTCCTCGGTAGACCAGATCGGGCCCATCGGCCGCACGGTGGAGGACGCCGCCCTGGCGACCGCGCTGATGAGCGGCCTGGACGGCCACGATCCCACGACCCTCTCCGCCCCCGTCCCCGATCTCGTGTCCGCCTGCGCGGCCCCCGTGCGCGGGCTGACGATCGGGGTGGCCGAGGAGGCGTGGGGTGAGGGTGTGGAGCCCGGGGTGATCGCCGCCTGCCGCGCCGCGCTGGACGCGCTGGTGGCCGAGGGGGTGCGGGTGGTGCCCGTGCGCGTGCCGCTCCTGCCGCTCTCCATCGCGATCTACCAGGTGCTCACGGCGTCGGAGGCCAGCTCCAACCTGGCCCGCTTCGACGGCGTGCGCTACGGCCCGCGCGAGGCCGCCGAGACGCTGGAGCAGCTCTACGTGCGGACCCGCTCGGCGCGCTTCGGCGCGGAGGTGCAGCGGCGCATCCTGCTGGGGACCTTCGCGCTCTCGGCGGGCTACGCCGATCAGTACTATGGTCGGGCGCGGGCGGCCCAGCGGCGGCTCGCCGAGGATCTGGCGCTGGCGCTCACGGGGGTGGACGCCATCGTCACTCCCACCTCGCCCACGGTGGCGTTCCCGCTGGGGGCGAAGGCCAGCGATCCGCTGGCCATGTACCTCTCGGACATCTTCACCGCCCCGGCGAACCTGGCGGGCCTGCCCGCGATCAGCGTGCCCTGCGGGCTCTCCGAGGGGCTCCCGGTGGGGCTGCAGCTCATGGGGCCCACGCTCGGCGAGCCCACGCTGTTCGCGCTGGCCGCCGCCGTGGAGCGCGCCCACGGCCTGCTGACACCCGCCGGATACGCGGCTTGATCGGGGTCTTCCTGCTCGGGATCGCCTGCGCGCGACCTGAGCCGGAGGTGCCGGCCCCGCTGGAGCCTCCCCCGGTGGTCCCCGCGGGCGCTCCGGGCTCTCCCGGCCCGGCCCGGCCGCCCGACCTGCTCCTGATCACGGTGGACGGCCTCCGGGCGGATCACCTCGATCTCTACGGCTACGCCCGCGAGACCGCCCCCGCGCTCACCCGCCTCGGGGCGGCGGGCGTGGTCTTCGAGCGCGCCTACGCCGCCGCCCCCTGGGAGGCCCCCGCGCTGGCCAGCCTGATGAGCGGCCTCTACCCTGGGCAGCACGGGGTGGACCGCGGGGAGATCGAGGGGGATCAGGTGAGCGGGCAGCCGGGGCTCTCGCCGGAGGTGCAGACCCTGGCCGAGCGCCTCGGCGCCGCGGGCTACCAGACCCTCGCCTTCGCCGGGACCCCGCATGCCGGGCAGGGCAGGGGGCTGGACCAGGGCTTCGCGCGCTACCTCGCGCCGGGGCTGGCGGAGGGGGGCGCGCTGGCGGCGCTGGGGGCGCTGCCGGAGGACGGCCGTCCCCGCCTGATCTGGGCCCACCTGCGCGAGCCCCGGAGCCCCTATGTCCCGCGGGCACCCTGGGCCGAGGCCTGGTCCCAGGAGCCGTCCCCCGCCACCACGCTGTCGGCCTCCCAGGACGCTGACATGCGCGCTAGACAGCTAGGTCAGGACGCCCGCGTCGGCGCCTACGACTCCGAGATCCGCGCCACCGACGCCCAGATCGAGGCGCTGATCGCCCGCTTCGCGCCCGATCCCGAGGACGTGGTCGTGGTGCTGGGCGCGGAGGGCGAGGAGCTGATGGACCGCGGTCGCCTGGGGCGCCGCACCTCGCTCTACGACGAGCAGCTCCGGGTCCCGCTGGTGGTGCGGGCGCCGGGGGCGAAGGCGGGGCTGCGGGTGGCGGAGCCGGTCAGCGCCGTGGACCTGCTGCCGACCCTGGTGGGGCTGGCCACGGGGCAGGCGCCGGAGGGGGTCTCGGGGGTGGACCTGGGTCCCACCCTGCGCGGCGCGCCCGCCCCCGATCGCCTGGTGCTGGCCGAGCTGCGGTCCTCCGACGGCCGCTTCCTGCGGGCGGCGATCTGGGGGCGCTGGAAGCTGATCCGGGCGGAGGGCGCCGACCGGCCCGAGCGCGCCCTGCTCTACGATCTCGCGGCGGACCCGGCGGAGCTCACCGATCGCGCCGCGGACGAGCCCGCCGTGGTCGAGGCGCTCCGCGGCGCCCTGGACGACTGGCGGGCGGAGGCCCCGACCTTCCGGCCGGAGCCCCCGCGCTGATCAAGCGCGCCCCAGCTGGGCCGCCAGCAGGCGACCCTCCTCCCCGGCCGCCAGCAGCGGCGCCCAGCGGTCGTCGCGGGCGGGCCGGCTCCCGGCCTCGGCGGCCTCCAGGATCTCCAGGGCCAGGCGGGCCTCGGCCTCGGACCGGCCCTGGAGCCAGCGCGCGGCCTTCTGGACCACCCGCTGCCGGAGCCCGGTCCTCCGCGTGTGGCCGAGCAGCACGAGCAGGACGAGGGCGGCGGCGGTGCGGGCGAGGTCCCCGCCGAAGCTGCCGTCCGCGGACTGCTGGCCGGCGAGGTGCGCGCTGGGGTCGGGGGCCTCGGCCTTGGCGGCCTTCTCCGCCCGGTCGGCCTTGGCGGCGCGCTTCTTCGCCGGGGCCGCCAGCTCCTTCATCTCGTCGAGCATGGGCGCCACCTCGAACATGGGCGCCAGCGCCTCGGGCTCGGCGAGCTCCATGTCCAGGTCGTCGGCGAGGTCCACGGGGGCCTGCGCGCGGCTGCGCGTGGCGCCGGGGGCGGGCGGGGCCATGGCGCGGGGGGCCGGCGCGGAGACGGACATGGGGGGTCCCATCGGGGCGGGCGCCCTCGGCGGCGGCGGCGGGGCCATGCCGCCACCTCTCCCCAGCGCGGGGGCGCCGAGGAAGCCCGGGCTCCAGTCGTGGGGGAGCTCGACGGGCTGGGTCACGGTGACCCGCTCCCCGCTCACCTGTACCGAGGTGTCCACGGCGACGAAGGCCGTGAAGCGCGAGGCGATGCCCGCGCCCAGGGCGACCCGGATGATCTCGCCGCGCAGCGCCTCGTCCTGGAAGGGCTTGAGCGCGAGCTGGTCGGTGAGCCAGCTCACCCGCTCGCGGGCCCAGGCCACGCCGAGGGGGAGCTCGATCTTCCGCGGGCTCAGGGTCTGGCTCCAGGGGCCGGCGGGGCCCTGGGCGCGCACGCTGAGCTGGGCCGGGGCGCCCGTGATCAGGAGGGAGACGGGGCAGCCGGCGAAGAGGGCGGCTGGCTCGGGGCGGGCGGCCTCGCCGTCCACGACGAGATCGGTGAGCAGCGGGCTGCCGAAGCGGGCCTCCAGCCGGGCGACCACGGCCTCGATGTCGTCCGAGGGGGTGCAGAGGGTGGCCTCACCCCCGCCCGCGCGGGCGAGGCGCTCCATGAGCGAGGCGTTGACGGCGGTGTCGATGCCGAGCGTGAACAGGCGCGCGGCCTTGCGGCGCCCGGCGACCGCGGCCACGAGCTGGTCCTCGTTGCTGGCCTGCCCGTCGGTGACGAAGAGCACGGTGCGCAGGCGCCCGGCGGGGGGCGCGCCGGAGAGGGCGTCCTGGAGGGCGGGGAGCATCTCCGTGCCGCCGCGGGCGCGCAGGGCGTCGATCCAGCGGTCGGCGCGGGCCAGGGTCTGATCGGCATAGTCGAGGAAGTCTGGGGACATCGGCTCCAGACGGTCGTCGAAGGCCAGCAGGCGGAAGCGATCGCCCGGGGCGAGGCCGTGGAGGGCCGTGCGAAGGGCGAGCTTCGCCGCCCGGAGCTTCACGCCCTCCATGGAGCCGGAGATGTCGATGACGAAGACGGCGTCCCGGGGCAGGGTGGCGGCGGCGAGGCCGGCGGGGGGCTCCACGACGATCAGGGTGTGGGCGCCGTCGGTCCAGGCGCGGGTGGCGACGCTCTCGGGCTCGCCGCTGGTCCAGGAGAGGATGAAGTCGCGGTCCAGGGTGGCCTGGCCCGAGGGCGCGACGCGGGCGCCGCCGTCCTCCAGGTCCAGGGCGAGGGCGTGCAGGGAGGAGGAGAGCGAGCGCAGCGGGCCCGCCAGACGCACCTCCAGGTCCAGCCGGGTCCCGCCCGTGAGGCGCAGCGGCGGGGAGATCCGGCTGGCGTCGGGGCTCTGGTCGGTGTCGGGGGTGGTGCCCTCGCCCGCGTGGCCGGTCGGCTGGCCCGGCGTGTAGCGGGGGGCGACGACCGTGGGGAAGCGCCAGCGCAGACGCCCGTCCTGGGCCACCAGGCGCTCGACCAGGACCATGCGCACGCGCACCTCGGTGCCCGGGGGCAGGTTGGCGACGCGCAGCGTGTGGACGTCGTCGCGCTCGGCGGTCAGCAGGGCGGCGCGGTGCCCCCGACCGACGGCCTCGGTGTAGGTGCGCTCGGCCTCGGCCCGCTCGCGGCACTCGGCGCGCACGACGGTCTCGCCCGCGCGCAGCTCGACCTCGGTGACGGCTCCGCGCTCGGGGAGCGGGAAGATGTGGATGGCCTCCATCGGGCTCGCGTAGGGGTTCTGGAAGCGCTGCTCGACGACGGTGCGGCAGACGTCCCCGGCGATGGTGGCGCGGACCTTGACCTCGCTCAGCGGCAGGGGTCGGGGCGCGGCCTGCACCAGGACCAGGAGCCCGCCCAGCCCGCGAGGGTCAGGGGCGGCGGGGGCGTCGAACAGGGTGGGGAGCGAGCGGACAGGGGCGCTCATCGGGAACCTCCAGACGGGAAGAGGGCGGAGATGCGGGCGAAGATGGCCTCGGCCTCGGCGGCATGCCGGGGGTCGAGCAGGACGGTCACGCCGGGCGCCACCTCCGCCGCCAGCAGGGGGCGGGGCGCGGGCGAGGGGGGCGCGGGCGGCGTGGCGGGCGCCTGCGTGGGCGCCTCGACGCGGAGGGGGAGCGCGGACAGCAGCGCCGCCTCCAGGGCGGGCGTGTCCACCCCCTGGAGCGCGGCCTGGATCTGGGCCAGGCTGTGGCCGCGGGACTGCAACAGCCGGACGCTGAGCGCCTGCAGCAGGTGGCGCCAGCCGTAGAGGGCCTGCCGTCCCTCGTAGCGGAGCGGGCGGTCCAGGAGGCCGAGGGTCTGCCAGTAGCGCAGGGTGCGCTCGTCCACGCCGCTGCCGACGCGCCCGTCCTCGGCGTGGATCCCCGCCTCCTGCAGGGCCTCCCCGGCGAGGTGGGCGAGCTCGGCGAGCGTGAGGGCGCGGTCGCGGTGGTCGGTGAGCGTCATGACATTACTGTAATCATGACAGTATTTACTGTCAACATTCGCCGCGCAGCGGGCGCGCCGATCGGCGTATGATGGGCCTGCTCACGCTGGAGGTCCCATCGAAGCTCACCTGAACCGCGCGCTGGAGGCCTACGTCGAGGCGGCGCGTCGCGACCTGGGCGACGACCTGCGCGCCGTCGTGCTCTTCGGGTCGGGCGCGGAGGACCGGCTCCGGCCCAGCTCCGATCTCAACGTGGCCGTGGTGCTGCGCCGCTTCGTGCCTGAGCGCGCGGAGCTCCACCACGACGCCCTGCGGGCGGCGGGGGCGGCGGCCAGGCTGCGCGTGCTCCTGCTCACCGACGAGGAGCTCCCGGCCTTCCTGACCTTCTTCCCGGTCAAGGCGGCGGACATCGGGCGGCGCCACCGCGTGCTGTGGGGGGAGGACCCCTTCGGTCGCGTCCAGGTCCCGCGGGCCGCGGCGATCTTCCGGCTGCAGCAGTCCCTCCTGAACCTGGCCCTGCGCCTGCGGGTGCGGCTGGTGGAGGAGGCGGGGGACGCCGAGGCGCTCGCGCGGGCGCTGGCGGAGGCGGCGGGGCCGTTGCGGGTGTCGGCGGCGGAGCTGCTGGAGCTCTCGGGCGCCCCTGTCCCCGATCCGAAGGCGGCGCTGGAGCAGGTGGCGGGGCGGGCGCTTCCGGCGCTCACGGCGGCGCGGGCGGGCGAGGCGCTCTCGGTGGAGGGGGCGACGACGGCGGCGCGAGAGCTGCTCGCCCTGGCGGAGGAGATGCGAGGCCGCGCGGCCCGGCTGGAGCAGGCGTGAACCCGTTTACGATGCGGGGCCCCGAATTCCTGGCCCTCTATGTGCTGCTCTGCGGGGCCGCGCTGCTGTGGATGCGGCATGCGCGGCGGGCCTGGATGGCGGAGGTTCAGGGTGTCGCGCCGCTCTCCGACCCGTACCTGCTGGCCTTCGCCCGCGGCGGCGCGCGGGAGGCGGTGCGGCTGGCGGTCACCGCCCTGCGCGATCGGGGGTCGCTCTCCTGGGATGACAGGGCGCTGAGCACGACCACCGACGGACGCGCCGCCTGGCCGCTGGAGCGCGCCATCCTGGGCGCCGCGCGCGCCGAGGCGCTGGCGCCGCGCCAGCTCGAGCAGCAGTCGGGGGTGAAGCGGGCGCTCGACGGGCTCCGAGATCGGCTCGCCCGCCAGGGCCTCATCGAGAGCTCGGAGCAGCTCGCGACCCGCAAGAGCCTCTCCCTGATCCTGATCGTCGGCCTCGCGGCCTTCGCGCTGCTCAAGATCGTCGTGGCGCTCGTCACGGGGCACCACAACCTCGCCTTCCTCGTGATCCTGGTGGTGGTCTGGCTGCTCTGGGCGACGCGCTGGCTCGGTGAGGTCCAGCACCCGGCGGTCCCAGCGCTGGTGGAGGACGCGCAGGTGCTGTTCTCCGGGGTGCACCAGCGGGCGGTGAAGGGGGAGACGCTGGCGGGAGACGACCTGGTCTTCCTGGGCGCGGCGTTCGGGGCCTTCGCGTTGCCGGAGGTGACGCAGGCCCTCTGGCAGGACACCTTCGGGGCCTTCCAGCGCCGAGGGGCTGCGGCGGACAGCTCCGGATCGTCCTGCGGATCGTCCTGCGGCTCCTCCTCCTGCGGGGGCGGGAGCTGCGGGGGCGGCTGCGGCGGCGGGTGCGGCGGGTGCGGGAGCTGAGGGATCGGGTCGGCCTGGGCTGGCGACCGGCCATCGCCGGCTCGATCCTCGCCGTGGCCGACCAGCTCGATCTGGTCGAGGTGATCCTGGACGACTGGCTGGGGGCGCCGCCCGAGCGGCTGCGGGCGCTGCGGACGCTCTCGGCGCGCCTGCCCGTCGCGCTCCACGGGGTCGGCCTCGGGCTCGCCAGCGCGGCGCCGGTGGAGCAGGGGCGGCTGGACGCGCTGGCCCGCCTCGTCGAGGCCGTGCGTCCTGAAGGTTGGAGCGAGCACCTCGCCTTCGTGCGGGCGGGGGACGTGGAGATCGGCCACCTCGCCGCGCCCCCGCGGACGCTGGCCAGCCTGGAGGGTGCGGCGCGGAACCTGCGCCGGGCGCGGGCGACGGTGGGCTCCACCCCGCTGCTGGAGAACGTGGCGACGCTCTTGGAGCCGCCGGGATCGCGGATTCCTGAGCCGGAGTGGCTGGGGATCGCGCTCCAGGCCTGCGAGGCGCCGCTGCTGCTGGACCTGCACAACTGGTGGGCGAACGCCGTCAACTTCGGGTGGGACCCGCTGGCGGGGCTGGCGGCGCTGCCGCTGGAGCGGCTGGAGCAGGTCCACCTCGCGGGCGGGCGATGGATCGGCCGGGTGCTGGACGACCACCTGCACGCCGTCCCCGAGCCGGTCTTCGCGCTGCTGGAGGAGGTGGCGGCGCGGGCGCCGGGGCCGCTCACGGTGATCGTGGAGCGGGACGGGCGTTATCCGCCGATGGAGGAGCTGCTGGGCGAGCTTGGCGAGGCGCGGGCGCGGCTGGCGCGGGGGCGGGCGCGGCGGGTCGCGAGGGAGGGGCGGGCGGCTCCGGCGCCGTCGGGGGCTCCGCCGGATCTGAGCGCGGCGGCGGCCTTGGAGCGGCTGCTGGCGCGGGCTTACGTGGATCCTGCGGCGCGGGCGAGCCTGCTGGAGGACCCGGAGCTCGCGGCGGAGCGGGCGGGCGCGGCGGGGTTGCTGGCGGGGATTCGGCTGGACGTGGAGGGGCTGGCGATGGCCGCGGAGAGCTTCCGGCGGAAGCGCGAGCGCCATGCGCATTGAGCGGCCTTGGAGGCTGGCGATCCTGGCCCTGCTGCTGGCGCTGGTGGCGGCGCGGATCCAGCGCTGCCTGGCCGGGACGCCCTGGCCCGCGGGAGCGGCGGCGCGCCGGGAGCCGCGGGATCCGGCGTGGGCGGCGCGGGCGCGGCGGGCTCCTTCGGGCGAGGACCCCGTCTCCGCACCGAGCGGCGCTGAGCGCGCGCCGGAGGGACAGGAGGGCCGCGCGGCGCGCTCGACGGGGGGGCTGCCCCCCGTGATCGCGGGCTGGCTCGTCGACGCGCAGCGCGTGGGGCGGGCCTGCGAGGGAGACGACGACTGCGGGGGCTGGGAGCGCTGCAGGCTCGGGCTGTGCATGAACCGCGGCGCGCCCTGCGAGGAGGACGGAGAGTGCGGGCTCGACGCGCGCTGCGACGAGGGCTTCTGCTCGGGCGGGGCCCGCGCCTGCGGGGAGGGGATGCCGTGCGCGGAGGGGGCGATCTGCGTGGCGGGGCTGTGCTGGGATCTGGACGCGCCGGGCTGTGTGTTCGACGCGGACTGCGGGCCGGGGCGGCGCTGCATGCTGGGAGACTGCCTGGAGGGCGCCCGCGACTGCGTGGCGGACGGGGACTGCGCCGTGCATCAACGCTGCGAATTCGACCGTTGCAGCCCGGGCGCGCGGCAGTGCGTGACGGACGCCGACTGCGGGGAGGACGCGCGCTGCCTCTTCGGAGACTGCGCGGAGGGCCTGCGGAGCTGCGACGTGGACGCCGACTGCCCGCCCTACCACGGCTGCAGCTTCGGGATCTGCGCGCCGGGCGGGCGGGTCTCGGAAAACTAGAATGTATAGCTCATCGTCGAGCCCTCGAAGTGGACCGTCACCGTGTCGTGGGCGGTGTGGTAGGCGTCTTCGTAGGCCTCGGCCAGCGGGCTCAGGTCGAAGCTGAGTGTCTCGCTGATCCAGGCGTCGCAGGGGTCGTCGTGATCGTCGTGCCCCAGCTCCACCCAGACCTGCACCGGGTAGCTCTGGGCGAAGCTGCCGTCCCAGCAGAGCTCCCAGGTGTGGGTCTCGCAGCCGCCGCCGTAGGAGACGTCCACGAAGAGCGTGTCGCCCTCCAGGGTGGCGCCGTCCAGGGTGTAGGGATCGTCCACGGACAGCTCGCAGACGTCGAGGGCGGCGCCTGGATCGCCGGTCTCGCCGGTTTCGCCGGTGTGTGCTGTCTCGCCGGTCTCTCCCGTGTGTGCTGTCTCGCCGGTCTCTCCCGTGTGTGCGGTCTCGCCGGTGTGTCCGGTCTCGCCGGTCTCGCCGGTCTCGCCGGTGTGTCCGGTCTCCCCCGTCTCACCGGTGTGCTTCGAGCCCGGGCAGCCTGCCAGCAGCCCCAGGACCAGGATCTTCGCGCGCATGTTCGACCTCCCCCCGTCGTGCATGCACCAGCGTAGTCGAGCGCGCTCAGATCCGCGCCTCCAACCAGCTCCGCACCGCCTCGAGGGAGGGAGCCTGGACGATCTGCTCCACCAGGAGCTCGAGATCTTCCGGCCCACACTCCGCGATCAGGTCGTCGAGGGAGGCTCCGGGGAAGCGCGCCTGGAGGAGACGCGCCGTCATCGCCCGCAGGGTCTCCAGGCGTCCTCGGGCGAGGCCGCGCGCCTCGCCTCGCTCGATGCCCTTCTCGATGCCCTTCTCGATGCCCTTCTCGATGCCCTTCTCGATG
>CAZTOW010000008.1:0-276999 GCA_964615375.1 uncultured Enterobacterales bacterium | reverse complement strand
TTTGATGATGGCCTGCGAATCTATGCGCGCTCGGTCAGGGCCTCGCTGAGCGCGGACCTGGCGGTGGGGGCGGCGGGTCTGGTCGAGGACTTTGAATCGGGCCTGCCGGGTGGCAAAAGGTGTCAGGTTGATTCGATTTCGATTTCGTCCCTTCCCGTCTCACCGCCTCCATTTCTCGGGAACCCGCGCCCCTCAGCCCCTGTCTGATCAGCCATGCACCTCCCGCTCCTCGTCTTCGCTCCTCTCCTGGCCCTCCCCGCGCTCGCCGCTGAGCCCGCCTCGCTCCCCGACGGCTGGTCGGGTCAGGCGATCCTCTTCGATCTCGAGCCGGACGAGCAGGGGATGAGGGTGTTGAGTACAGACGAGAGCCTGCTGATCCGCTTCGATGGGAGCCTGGAGCGCGGGCCCTGGGAGGCGCATCTCCAGCGGGTCCGCGAACAGATCCAGCGCGAGTTTCCCCCAGAGGACCCCAGCCAGGAGCACAGCGACACGCAGGGTTGCATGCAGGGGACGCTGAGAGGCCCGGTGTCCTCCCAGGGAATCTACGCCCTCATCGTCTCCATGTTGGCCGAGCGGATCGCCCCGGTCGGCGAGCGCAGCTCTGCCCCCTGGGTGGTCGAGGTGTGGGATCACGGCCGCGTGCGCTGGCGTGGCGCGACCGGTCGCGTCCGCACCGTCCGGCTCCCGCTGCCCGATCCGACGCTGCAGGTGCAGGATCTGAGCATCGAGGCCAACGGCCGGGCCTGGCTGAGCTGGGCGCCCGCCGCGCACGCCACCTCGAGCGAGGGCGTCGTCACGGTCCTGGACCTCGTGACGGGCCGGGAGGTCCGCTCCGAACGCCGCGTCCTCGGCATGCGCCCGTCGGGGGACTCGGCGCTCCATCCGCGCTGGCCGAACGTGGAGATCGATCCCGAGCTGGGGCCCATCTATGATCGGGCCGTGGACAGCCACGGTCAGCGATGGGCGCTGGGCGAGGGTGTCTGGCGCCGCGAGGGAGAGCGCTGGGTCAACCTGCTGCCCATCGCGCCCACCGGGCTCCCCCTGGTCTGGCCCTCCTGAGGCGGCGGCGAGCAGGCTCTCCCGCCCGCTCCCACCGTTCTCGTCGCCTCGACGTGGCGTCGTCCTCCGCGAACGGTAGAATCCCTGCGCACAGGAGCGTCCATGAGCGGGATCGACAAGCTGGACTTCGAGCGCCTGATGGCGCGCCTGGAGCGCGTCGAGCAGAAGCTGGACCTGCTCCTTCAGAACGCGGGGATCGCCTCGCCCGGCGAGGACGAGGACGCCGCCATCGCCGAGGTCCGCGCGCTGCTGCGGGCGGGGCGGAAGATCGAGGCGATCAAACGCTATCGCGAGGTCACGGGGGTCGGCCTGAAGGACGCGAAGGACGCCGTGGAGGCCATGGAGTGAGCCGCGCGCCGCTCGTCCTGAGCCTCTCCGCGCGCCTGCTGAGCCTGCTCGCCGCCCTCCTCCTCCTCGCCACGTCCGCCTGGGCCGGTCCGCGCCCGCGCCCCGAGGCGCCTCGCGGCAGCGTCGTGGTCGGGCACCTGGCCTCGATGACCGGCTCCATGGCCTCCTTCGGGATCTCGGCGAACAACGGTGTCCTGCTGGCGACCGAGGAGCGGAACGCCGCGGGCGGGATCGCGGGGAGGCCCATCGCGCTGGTGCTTCGAGACGACCAGGGCAAGCCGGCGGAGGTCGAGCCCGCCCTCCGCGACCTGATCGCGCGCGAGCGGCCCGTGGCCGTGCTGGGCGAGGTCGCGTCCACGCTCAGCCTGGCGGCGGCCTCCGTGCTCCAGCCGGAGGGGATCCCGCTGCTCTCCCACACCAGCACCAACCCGCGCGTGACGCAGGTGGGCGACTACATCTTCCGCGCCTGCTTCATCGACCCCTTCCAGGGTGAGGCGATGGCCCGCTTCGCCTACGAGACGAAGGGGTTGCGGCGGGTGGCCATCCTCGAGGACGCCAGCAGCGCCTATGCGAGCTCGCTGGTCCAGACCTTTGTGGAGGCGTTCACGGCCCTGGGCGGAGAGATCGTCGGGCGGGAGACCTATGCCCAGGGCGACTTCGACTACGGCGCGCAGCTCCAGGTCCTCCTCGCGGACGGGCGAGCCCCCGACGCGATCTATGTCCCCGGCTACTACACGAACGTCGGGATGATCGCGGTGACCGCGCGGCAGATGGGGTACACGGGCCTCCTGCTCGGCGGCGACGGGTGGGACTCGGAGTACCTCCTCGAGATAGGGGGTGAGGCGATCGTGGGCGGTCTGTCCACAAACCACGTCGCGCTGGACGCTCCCGACCCGGCTGTCCAGGCCTTTGTTCGAGGTTACCAGGATCGCTTCGGTGCGCGTCCGGACGGCATCGCAGCCCTGGCCTACGACGCGGCCCGGATCCTCTTCGCCGCCCTCGACGAGGTCGCTCGGGACCCGGCGATGGCGCGCGCCCTGGTGGAGCGCTCCCGGTCGCCGGCCGCGGAGAAGCGGCGTGCTCAGGCGCGCGCGGCGCTGAGGGACAGCCTCGCCCGCACGACGGACTTCCCCGGACTGACCGGCTCCATCACCCTCGACGCGGAACGGAACGCCAGGAGGCCCGCCGTGATCCTGGAGGTCACGCCCGAGGGCTTCCGCTTCGTCGGCCTCGTCCCACCCTGAGCCTGAGCACAATCCTCTTGAAGCAATCTTGACAGGCAGGCCGCCGCGCGCGCCCCGTCTTTGTCTACGCTGCGCGGGTGAGGTCTCCCATGCTCGCTCCCCTCCGTCCTCGCCCGGTCCTTGGTCTGGTCCTCCTCCTCGTGGGCTGCCCGCTCCCCAAGAGCGACGGTGACAGCTCGGACTCCTCCACGGACACCCCACCCGACTCGAAGCCCGACCTCGACTCTGATCCCGACTCGGGGCCCGACACCGGCTGCGAGACCCCGCTGTCCTGCTTCCGTGACGGTGACGGCGACGGCTTCGGCGCCTCCGACGACCCCGGCGTGTCCGCCTGCGCCTGCCCGGAGGGCACGGTGGAGACCGCGGGCGACTGCGCGGATGACGACCCGAGCGTATCCCCCTCCGCCCCCGAGCTCTGCTCGGACGGGCGGGACAATGACTGCTCTGGTCTGATGGACTGCGAGGAGGAGATCTGCTCGTCGGAGAGCGCCTGTGCGGAGAGCGACTGCTCGGACGGCCTGGACGACGACGAGGACGGGCTGGTGGATTGCGACGACGATGACTGCTGGGGCGACGCATGCAGCGCGAGCCGGGTGCGGCTGAGCGAGGGCCAGATGCACCTGCGCTGGGTGAGGTTGAAGGCCCGGCAGAGCAGCGACGGGACCACGGACACGTACTGGTGCGTGGGGAGCGATGTCCGGAGGGAGACCTTCGTATTCAGAGGCAGCTTCAACGAGGTCGCTGGAACGCTCCGCGCGGTGACGGACGATGGCTGGGCCTCCTGTCGGTGGTCCTTCGACAACGGACAGGCCACCTTCAGTCACGTCCGCTCGTGGGGCGATTTCGGCGGCGTCTGGGACGGGACCTACTGCCACGAGAGCCCAGGCTTCGACCTGTCCGGCTCTCACTTCCTTCCGGGCGGTCGAGAGGGCTTCGCCATCGAGCCTGGCTGCGGCGTCTACACCTCCGGATTCCTCCCCGGCGAGCTGCGTGTAGCGCCCTGGACCCGAGCGAACGCGCCCTGGCTGGCCGGGGACACGGTCTGGTATCAAGGCGCTGGAGCGGTCACCTACGCCTACTCGGACTGGAGCGGTGGCGCAGGCAGCAGACACTACGCCTACGCCTACAGCTGGACCTTCCCCGCGCTGGATCCGGGCGACTGGGTTGAGGTCGAGCTCTGACCAGCCCCTACTTCAGCTCTACAAAAATGTAGGGCGCCCCGTGCAGGTTCTTGATGAAGGTCGGCCAGGCCGTCCGGCTCAGCGGGCGGATCGGTCGCTGGCCCGCGTGCGAGACCCGGTGCCAGATCCCGGCCACCAGGCTCTCCATGTACGCGCGCAGGCCGAGCGGGTGGGCGCTGCTGAGATCGGCCCAGGCGTCGAAGGCGTGCAGCACGCTGGCGCTCCCGTCCTTGGGGTCGATGTAGAGGGCGGCGCCGCCGAAGGGGTGGTAGAGGTCGAACGTGTAGAGGTTCGGGTAGAAGTCCGCCGCCTTGACCTTCAGCGCGCCGGCCTTGAAGGTCTCCTTCGGACCGTAGGGGCCCTCCCGGTAGCACATACGGCGCTGCGGCGGGCGCAGGAAGATGTCCTCCCAGCGCGGGATCCCGATGACGCCCAGCAGCCAGTCCACCCGACCCCGCCAGAGCGGGTGATCCGAGTCCACCAGGGCCCCGTAGGGGAGGGGCTCGCCGTCGGGGAGATCCAGGCCCCCCGGGCCCTTCAGCGTGGCGACCACGCAGGACAGGCCGTTGAACTGGCGCATCAGCGCCCCCAGCTCCTCGGGCAGCCGGCCGCCCACCGCCTCGGTGACGGAGGCGATCAGGGCCTCGTCCGCGGGCGGGCCGGCGCCCAGGTGCGCCACCGTCCCCTGGTTGCGGTAGCGCGCGAATTCCGCCCGGCGCTCGGCGACGGCCTCCCTGAGCCGCCCGAGGTAGCCCTGAAGCGGCGCGCCGAGGTCGGCGAGCGTGTAGACAGGCCTGCCGGTGGCGACCAGCTTCGGATCGCTCGCGTCCGCGCACAGATAGGCGCGCGCGGCGGACTTGCTGGTGCAGCCGTAGGCGCCGAGGCCCAGCAGCCAGGCCCAGACCTCGCCCTTGTCCACGCCCTCGAACTTCCCGCTGACGTAGACGCTCTGACCCTCGAACGGCGCCATGCGCTGAGCCCTTCCCTGTGCTTCGCGCAGAACTGTGCCCGATCGCGCCCCCGTGTCAAGCCTGCGCGCCGCGGCTCGCCGGGACCTCCACCACCACCCGTCCGCCCGCGCGCCGCAGCTCCAGGGCGATGGGCGCGCGCAGCCTCGGCTGACCCCGGGCCACCGCGCTCGCGTTGACGAAGGTGGTGGCGCCGCGGGCCTGGACGCCCGCGGAGGCGTGGATGTGGCCGAAGGCGTGCAGGGCCACGGCGCGCGTGGCGAGGGCCTGGGCCAGCAGGGGGCACCCGAGGCTCTCCCCCCGGCTGGAGCGGTCCAGCACCCCCACCGGCGGGGTGTGGGTGAGCAGCACGTCGGTGTCCCGCGGGATCTCCGCCCAGCGCGCGCGCAGGGTCCGATCATCGGCGTGGTAGGCCATCCCCGCGAGGTCGGGCACCCAGGGCGAGCCGTAGAAGCGGATCCCGTCGAAGACGACCCCCTGGTCCTGGAGGGCCAGCGCGTGGCGGAAGACCGGTCGCCCCTCGCGGATCCGGGTCTGCACGGCCGCGTCATTGTTCCCGCCCACCACCAGGATCTGGCTCACGCGCTGCCGGGCGAACCAGGCGTCCAGGCGCGCCAGCTCGTCCTCGCCCCGGCGCATCCCGCCGCAGAGGTCGCCGCAGTGCAGCAGCAGGTCCGCCTCCAGGACGCCGAGCTGCTCGTGCTGACCGTGGGTGTCGCTGGTGATGATGACGCGCATGGGAGCTCCGCGCTGGGGTTGATCCGGATGTACCCGCGGCGGAAAACTGAATCCAATGAATGATCCAAATGCATTATCATCCATCTCATGCATGTCCTCGCCGCCGTGGACCTCAACCTCCTCGTCGCCCTGCACGCCCTCCTGGAGGAGCGCAGCGTCAGCCGCGCCGCCCGCCGCGTGGGCCTCTCCCAGCCCGCCATGAGCCACGCCCTCGGGCGCCTGCGCGAGCACTTCGAGGATCCGCTGCTGGTGCGGGCGGGCCGGGGCATGGCGCCGACCCCGCGCGCCGTCGCCCTGCTGGGGCAGGTGCGCCCGCTCATCCGCGAGCTGGAGGCGGTGCTGGCCCCCCAGGAGCCCGACGCGCGGGAGCTGGCGCTGGCCCTGCGCCTGGTCACGGACGATTACGTCGGGATCACCGCGCTGCCCGCGCTGGTGCGCCAGCTCCAGGCGGAGGCGCCGGGCGTGACCCTGGACGTGCTCCCCCGGGGCGCGCCCGGTCGGAAGGCCCTGCTGCGGGAGGGCCAGGCCGATCTCGCGCTCGGCTACTTCAGCGGGGCGGGCATGGATCTGCACCGTCAGGTCCTCTACGAGGAGCGCTGGGTCACCGTGCTGCGGCGCGGGCACCCGGCCCTGGACGAGCCCTGGACGCCTGAGCTCTGGGCGGGCCTGCGTCACGTCATCGTCTCGCCCACCGGCGGGCGGCGGGGGGAGGTGGACCGGCGGCTCCAGAGCCAGGGCCTCGGGCGGGAGGTGGTGGCGGCGGTGCCCCACTTCGGCGCGGCGCTGGCGCTGGTGGCGGGCACGGATCTGGCGCTGACCACGGCCCGCGGCCTCGCCGAGCGCCTGGCGGACGCCTTCACGCTCGCCCTGCGCGAGCCCCCCGTGCCGATGGCCCCCTTCGAGATCGCCATGCTCTGGCACCCGCGCACGGAGCACGATCCGGGCATGCGCTGGGTTCGCGGCCTGATCGCGCGGGTCGTCGGGGCGGGTCCGGGCGGCTTGACAGCCTCCTGACAGGGGCCGGTCACGGTCGCCGGGGCGCGCGGTGTCTGGACCGGTGAAGCAGACCCCGGGAGGGCCCGGGGCTCGCCTCACGGAGGTCCCCATGATCGCGCTCCTCGCGCTGATGACGCCCCTGGCGCTGGCCGACACGCTCACCCTGGACAGCGGCGCCACCGTGCGCGGCGCGCTCGTCGCCTACGCCCCGGCCGGCGAGTGCCGCGTCGAGGTCTCCGAGGGGGAGCTGGCCGGCTCGACCCTGCTGCTGCCCTGCGGTCGGATCCGCAGCTTCGAGCGGGATGTCGCCGACTTCACCCCCATCGCCACCAGCGAGGTGGAGGTGGAGGTGCTGGACGCGCTCGCCCCCACCGCGGCGCTGGAGCCCGAGCCGGTCGCGGAGCCCGAGCCGGTCGCGGAGCCCGAGCCGGTCGCCGAGCCCGAGCCGGTCGTCGAGCCCGAGCCGGTGATGGCGGCCTCGGTCGAGCCCGCGCCGGCGCTGGCCCCGGAGCCCGCCCTGGTCGATATCCCCGCCTATGAGCCGCCGCCCGCGCTCCCGCCGGCGCTCCCGGGTGAGCGCGTGCCCTCGCCCCCGCGCGCCCCCACCGTGCGCGCCCCCGCGAGCACGTCCACCTGGTAGCGCGAGGAGCGCGCCGGATGCAGGCGGGATAGCTGGCCGTGGCTGGGAGCATCCATGGTCGGCGAGGCGATGGCGCTGGGCTGCGCGCTGACCTGGGCGGTCTCCGTGATCCTGTTCCGCAGCACGCCCATGGTCTCGCCCTTCGCGATGAACCTGTTCAAGAACGTGGCCGCCATCGGTCTCTTTCTGGGGACGATGCCGCTGCTGGGCGCGCAGGTGGTCTGGGATCGGCCCGCGCTCGAGTGGGCGGCGCTGGTGGCCAGCGGGGTCGCCGGCATCGCCATCGCCGACACCCTCTTCTTCTCGGCGCTCCAGCGCATCGGGCCCACGCGCCTGGCCATCGTGGAGTGCGTCTACAGCCCGCTGATCGTCGCCCTCTCGGCGATCTTCCTTGGGGAGCCGGTGGGGCCGCCGCTGGTGCTGGGGGCGGCGCTGGTGGCGCTGGGCGTGGGGGTGGGGAGCACGGAGCGGCGCGAGGAGGCCCCCCTGGACCTGCGCGGCGTCGGGCTGGGGGCCCTGGCCATCGTGGTGCTGGCGACCGGGGTGCTGCTGGCGAAGCCGGTGCTGGCCCACCGGGAGGTGGCCGAGGTGACGCTGATCCGCCTGCTCTCGGGCGTGGCCGGGCAGATCCTCTGGTCGGCGATCCGCGGCTTCCCGCGCGCGGACTTCCTGGCCTTCCGGGCGCGGGAGACCTGGAAGACCCTGCTGCCGGGCGCCGTGCTGGGCACCTGGCTCTCCATGCTGCTGTGGATGGGCGGCTTCAAGTACACGGAGGCCTCCGTGGCGGCGACGCTGAACCAGACGACGACGGTCTGGGTGCTGCTGCTGAGCTGGATCTTCCTGCGTGAGCGCCTGACGGCCCGGCGGGCGATGGGGGCGGCGCTGGCCAGCTCGGGGGCGCTGATCATCGTGCTCACGCGCTGAGAGCGACCCTCGCCGGGTCTGTATCTTGTTGATGATCCTCCATACATGGTCATACAAATCCGGCACACTTTCTGTACAGCATCGAGCCGTGCTCGCTTCTACATTGGGTGAAGAGCGGCACGGAAGTCGCTCTCGAACCCCAGGAAGGAGCTCACCATGTCTCGCCTCAACGCCCGCAATGTGCTCTTCACGTCCATGTTCGCCGTGCTCGGCTACAGCGCCGCCAGCTACGCGCGCCCCCCGCTGGAGCCGATCGTCTGTCACCCCTCCGAGGAGGTGTGTGAGGATCTGGCGGACGCGGTCTACGACGCCTGTATCGAGGGCGGCGGCACCGCCAGCCAGTGCAACAACGCCTGGGGGAACGCCTACCGCGAGTGTCGCGATCAGGTCATCCCCTGCTGGACGCCCTGATCCTCAGCGCGACGTCGCCCATCCCCGCGCGGCGAGCTGGTCCCGGACGGTCTCGGTCCGCGCCGGGACCAGCGTGTCGGACAGGCGGGCGTGCTCGGCGTCCCAGTCGTTCAAGGTGTACAGAGGGCAGGGCGGGGAGGCATAACAGACCACGTCTCTGCGGTAGCTGCCCCAGCGCGCCGACTCGGCCATCAAGCCGGGGCGGAGCTCCTCGCCCAGCGCCGTGAGCCGGGCCACCGTCTGCTCCTCGGAGAGCAGGCCCCCCTCGCCCAGCAGGGCGTCCGCGCGGGCCACCACGCGCTCCACGAAGGCCGGGTGGCGCAGCAGCGCGCTCCACAGCGCGGCCGGCGTGTTCGCGTCGCTCACGCCGGTCACGTCGTCCTCCAGATCCTCCAGGATGTGCTCGGCGTCCCAGGAGACGAAGCGCCAGCGCCCGCCCTCGCGCAGGCGGCCGGCGTACCAGTTGTGGTAGGGCCAGTCCACGTTGCCCGCCCAGAAGTTGAGCAGCATGTAGTCGATGAGCGCGTCCACATCGATCTGCGCCTCCAGGGCGGCCAGGCTCTCGTCGCTGCCGTCGGCGGCGCGGGCCAGGGCCAGCGTCGCCTCCCAGGCGCTCGTGTCGCCGTCGATGGCCTCGCCGCTGTTCAGCGCGTCCCAGTCTGCAGGATCCTCGCTGCCGTCGGTGGCGCCGTAGGCCTGGGCGAAGAAGTGGGCGTCGGCGCGCTCGGCGATGTCGTAGACGCCCCAGTAGACGCCGTTCAGGTAGAGGTGGACCGCCCGCCCGCGCGAGGCCGCCCAGCCCATCGCGATCTGCGTCTCCCGGGCCAGCCGGTCGCGGAGGTACTGCGATCGGCTGCGCTGCTCGGGGTCCCAGTGGGTCCAGGTGTGGTTGTAGCCCGCGCGCAGGATGACGCTGTTGATCGCGTCCTCCTCCTCCCCGTACACCACCTCGTCCAGCTCGCCGGGGCCGTAGTCGGAGCGGAACACGACCCTGAACGTCTTCTTGGGCGTGCCGGAGGGCGCGCGGCTGGCCCCGCCGTAGGCGCGCAGCCCGGCGTCGGCCTCCCACGCCTCGGTCGCGTTCATCAAGGCGAGGTGGACCGGGCGCTCCCACTCGGCGCCCTCCTCCCAGGCGTGGTCGTAGATCCCCCGCGCTCCCCAGAGATCCTCCGGGTCCACCACCAGGGCGAGGGTGGGCAGCGCCTCGAGGGCGGCGACCAGGGCCGCCGGATCCTCGGAGACCACGTCCTCCTCCATCGTGTAGAGCGCCTCATATGGGCCCTCGCCGTAGTCCTCGAACCACACCGCGGGCCAGCCCTCGGGGGCCTGCTGGTCGCCGACCTGCTCGGGGAAGATCCATGTCCCGGTGGAGACGGGGCCCGTGGCCTCGCCGTTCATCACCAGCACCGCGCGCAGGATCATGCGCTCCTCGAGCGGCAGGGGGGCCGTGTAGAGGAGCGCGTTGGGTGAGCTGCGCGGGTCGCTGCCGTCCAGGGTGTAGTGGATCTCGCCCTCGGCGTCGGTGCGCAGGGTGAGCTGGGTGGCGGCGTAGAGCAGACCGGGGGCGGGATCCAGGCGGATGAGCGAGCTGCCGACCTGCTCGACGGGGAGCTCGTCCTCCTGCGGCGTGGCCGTCTCGCCCGGGCTGGTGTCGGGGAGCGCCGTCTCGACGCTCGCGCTCTCGCCCGGCGTGAGGGCCACCGAGCCGGGGGAGGTACACGCCGTGGAAGCGCACAGGATCAGGAGAGCGCGGGGGCGGGTCATGGCGGTCCTCGGCGTTGACGAGAGGCGATCCATTATGCGCCCGCGGGGAGGCTGGGCGCGACCTACAGGGCCGCCCCGTTGAACCAGGTCGGCGAGATCGTCTGCAGGTCCACACCCTCGAGGCAGCGCACGTTGACCGCGACCACCTGGTTGCCCTGGGGGTCCGCGCCGCGAGCGAAGGGCTTGATGCCGCAGACGCTGCAGAACAGGTGATGGATGTGGTGGCGACCGAACTGGTAGTCGGTCAGCCTGTCTTCGCCGCTGTTCAGGTGGAAAGAGGACGCGGGCAGGAAGACCAGCCAGGTGCCCGAGCGCCCGCACATGCTGCAGTTGCAGGCGATGGCCTTGGACAGATCGGTGGACTCGATCTCGAACGAGACGGCCCCGCAGTGACAGCTACCCTTCTGGGTGGACATTCTCTCTCCTGGATGGAAATGGGCTTCGATTGGAAGTGTTCAGCGCAGCCGCTCGATCGCCGGACGGAACGCCTCGCGCGCGCCCGAGAGCACGGGGCTCCCGTGGCTGGGGATGACCTTGTCGAAAGGCAGGTCCAGGATGCCGCGCATATCGGCCAGCGGCGGCTTCGCCTGCTTGTACCAGCCCGGTCCCACGTTGCAGGGCTTGATGAAGCCCATGAGCCTCATCATCCACGACCCCACCGTGTTGAAGTAGGCGTCCGCGCTCGCCCAGTTCTGCAGGCTGTCGCCGGTGATGGCCACGCCGCCGTCCCGGTCCAGCAGCAGGATGCCCTCGGGCGGGGTGGAGCCGATCACGTACAGTCGCGCGTCGCGGAGCGGCAGCGGGGTGCTGGCGTCGATCTCCTGGTCCGGCTTGAAGTAGGCCTTGGACGGATCCGTGGAGAATCCCCGCACATAGGTGTGCCCGCGCATCGCCCAGACCTTCGCGCCGTAGCGCTCCGCGTAGAAGGCGTCGTCCATCCCGTGGAAGGCCGCGATGCGGATGACGTCCGTGACGCGGCCGAGCTTCTCCAGCGCGGCGAGCCCCGCCTCATCCAGCCGCACGCTGTTCACCAGGACGAGGCGCCCTTCCTCCTGGATCACCGTCATCGCGCGGCTGAAGCGGAGGGTCAGCGGCGCCTTCATCTCGATGGTGCCCGTGACGAAGTGGACGCCGGGCAGCAGCTCCTGGAGGGCGCCGTGCGGGAGGACGGGGGCGTGCTCGGGCATTCGGATCTCCTTGTGCCCGACCTCGTAACCACCCGGTCGGCGCTCCGAGAGAAAAAGTAGGATAGGATAGGAAAATCATCCACTGCTGGAGCCGGCGATGCCCATTCCATTGGAGCCAGACCGCTGCCCCGTCGTCGAGGAGCATCGCCTGGCGTGTGCGGAGGGCGACTGCGAGGAGCACCCTCCGGCCGTTCTGCGCGCGGACGGGCGCTGGCAGATGGGGTGGTCAGGGGGAGGCTCTGGGGCCAACGCCATCTTCACGCGGGAGATCTGGCTCGTGGACCCGAGCACCTGCGCCGCCGCGGGCGCTCTCGAGCTGAGCGCCGGAGGCTCGCCCAGCTCCGAGGTCCACCTGCTTCGCCCGGAGGGCACCCCCTGCCCGGACGCCGCCACCGCCGACGAGCTTCGGCGCCTGCTGGGCGATCCCGGGCCCGTGGCCTTCCCGCCGATCCCGCCGCTGCCGGCCCTCTTCGGGGCGCCACGCGCAGGGCCCGACGGGCTGACTCTGCGCGTCTCGCGGGAGAGCGCGCTGGCCTGGCGCGAGGGCGCGAAGGTGGTGGGGCCGCCCCTGGTCTTCGGTCCGTGGCAGCCCGATCCGGCCGACTGTGACTTTTTCCTCACCTTCGACGGCCCCTCGCTCAAAGCCGGCCCCAGCGGCACGCTCGGGCCCTACGCCTGGCGCGTCCACCAGACAGAGGCGCGCGAGCCGAACGGGGCGCTCCTGCTCCTCGACCCCGAGGGCCGTCGCCACGCCTGGCTCTGGATCGATCTCGCCATCACGCCGCTGGGGGAGGGCGACGGCCGCGCCTGGTTCCTCGTCCAGAGCCCTCGGTCTGGAGAGCCGACCTTGGTGAGCGCCTGGGTGGAGGAGGGCGCGCCGCGGATCCAGAGCGTGCTCTTCGAGGGCCCCGTGATTGAGATCCTCGGCCTCTCCAGGCGCGGCGTGCTGGCGCGGATCGCGGGCGAGGAGGCGCTGCTGCGCTGGCGTCTCCTGCGCTGAGGATCGCGCGCGCTCAGTCGTGCGCGCCGGAGAAGCTGAGGCCCAGCGGCGTGTACACCAGGTTCAGGGAGCCGTCGCTCCAGGTGAAGCTCCCGTCCGACCAGCTGCCGAGCTGCTCCACGTCGTCGCCGTCGGCGGCGAGCGGGACCTCGAAGCTGGAGAAGTCGTCGCCGCTGACCTCCACCGTCTCCGCGTCCACCGGGCTCAGCGTGATCGTGTAGCTGGCGCTGTTGACGGGGCCCGAGATGGCGCCGGTGTAGTTCCCCGCGACGACGTCGGAGAGATCCTCACCCTCGCCCTCGCCCTCGCCCTCACCCTCACCCTCACCCTCACCCTCACCCTCACCCTCACCCTCGCCCTCGCCCTCGCCGCCACGGCTGCCGGAGAAGGTGACGCTCTGGGTGTCGCTGGTGTGCGTGAAGTCCAGCAGGTCGTCCTCCCAGGTCAGCGTGGTCTCCGTCTCGGTCAGCGCGTTGGTGACGGAGCCGCTGACGCCGGTGAGGTCCACGTCGAAGGTGGTGAAGTCGGCGCCGGAGATGGAGATGGTGTCCTCGTCCACGGCTGAGACGCTGATCGTGTAGGCCGTCTCGGTGACGCCGGAGCTGGTGCTGATGCTGCCGGTGTAGTCACCCGCCATCGGCGAGGCGATGTCAGTGGTCTTCCCGCCGGGGCAGCCAGCGAGCAGGGGCAGCGCGAAGAGCATGGCTTGAAGCCTGGTCATGGTCGTCTCCTCCAGAGCGCCATGGAGGAGGCGCAGATCTCGGCACCACGCCGCGACCTCGCGTGTCCCGCGCTCGCGCGCGCACGTCCTCACCCCCCCAGGGCGGCGCGCCTCTTAACCTGACATGACGGGCCTCGCCATGCCCAGAGGCGGGACAGGTCTGGTCGCTGGGGCTATATTGTTGCGTTCAAGTCAACAATCAATCTCCCAGCGCCCCCCTTCCCGACCCCGGAGGCCGTGCGCATCCTCCCCCGGTCACCCGGAGCGTCCGCATGTTCGAGAAGCTGTTCACCCCCACCACGCTGGGCTCTCTCTCCCTCCCCAACCGCGTCGTCATGGCCCCCATGACCCGCAGCCGCGCCATCGGCGGCGTGCCCAACGCGCTGATGGCGACCTACTACGCCCAGCGCGCCAGCGCGGGCCTGATCGTCACCGAGGGCACCAGCCCCGCCCCCGAGGGACTGGGCTACGCGCGCATCCCCGGCCTCTACAACGCCGAGCAGGCGGCGGGGTGGCGCCTGGTCACCGACGCGGTGCATGCGGCCGGCGGGCGGATCTTCGTCCAGCTCATGCACACCGGGCGCGTCGGGCACCCCCACAACCTGCCGGCGGGCGCGCGCATGCTCGCCCCCTCGGCCATCGCCGCGCCGGGCAGCATGTACACCGACCAGGCGGGGATGCAGGAGCACCCCGTCCCCGAGGAGATGAGCGAGGCGGACATCCAGGCCGCCATCGAGGCCTACGCCCACAGCGCCGCGCTGGCCATCGAGGCCGGCTTCGACGGGGTGGAGCTGCACGGCGCCAACGGCTACCTCATCGAGCAGTTCCTGAACGTGGCCAGCAACCAGCGGACCGACCGCTGGGGTGGCACGGTGGAGGGGCGGACCCGCTTCGCGCTGGCCGTGGCCGAGGCGGTCGCCGCGCGCATCGGGGCGCAGCGCGTGGGCATCCGCCTCACGCCCTACGGCACCTTCAACGGCAGCGTGGCTGACCCGGACACGGACGCGGTCTACCTGCACCTGGCCCGCGAGCTCTCGCGCCTCGGCCTGGCCTACCTGCACTTCCAGGACTTCGGCGGCCTGACCCCCGCGCTGGAGGCGGGGATCCGCGCCAGCTTCCACGGCCCCATCATCCGCTGCGGCGGCTACGACGCCGCCCGCGCCGAGGCCGAGCTGAGCGCCGGTCGCTGCGATCTGATCGCCTTCGGGCGCCCCTTCGTCGCGAATCCGGGCCTGGTCGGCAAGATGCAGCGCGGCGCCCCCCTGGCCGAGCCGAACTACGGCGCCTTCTACACCCCGGGCCCTGAGGGCTACACGGACTACCCCAACGACTGATCGACCCCGGCCAGGGCGAGGCGCTCCAGCCGCTCGCTGAGCGCGACGCCCTCCAGTCGGGCGAGCTCGGCTCCGGGGATGGCCCCCGCCAGGCGCTCCGCCACCTCGGCGGGGTGCGTGGGGTCCACCCCGGGCACGACCAGGGTGGGCACGCTCAGGCGGGCGAGCTCGGCCGCGATCTGGAAGGGCTGGGCGTCCGAGGCCAGGAAGCGCGTGGTGGCCGCCACGCTCTCCGGGTCGAAGCTGTCCACCATGGCCATGGCCCGCCCCCGGATCGCTGCGGGCAGCGTCTCGAAGAGCGGGTAGAGCGCCCGCGTCCCCTCCGTCCGCACCCGCTGACCCAAGGCGTCCATGGCCAGCATCGCGAGGCGCGAGGGCTCGGGGACCCCCAGCTCCGCCCCCGGGTAGACCGGGTGGACCAGGGCCAGGCCCGCCGCCCGCTCGGGGAATTGGAGGGCGAAGCGCAGGGCCACCGCGCTGCCCATGGAGACGCCGCCCACCACGGCCCTCTCGACGCCGAGGTGATCCAGCAGGTCGCGCGCGTCCTGGGCCAGCAGCGCCCAGGAGAGCTCCCCGCCCCAGCGGGAGCGCCCGGCCCCGCGCAGGTCGGGGGTGATCAGGCGCAGGCGCTCGGCCAGCGCGCCCACGTGCAGCAGCGCGGCCCGGTGATCGGCCAGCCCACCGTGGAAGAAGAGGATCGCGGCGCCCTCTCCCTGGTCGAGCGCGTAGAGGGTGGTGTCGGCGAGGGGCAGGCGTACGTCGTCACGTCGGGTCATGGGACCTCCTGGGCGCGGGGCGCCGGGGCGATGTCTGGCGTCCTCGGGGACGCCGTGGGCAGAAACGCGAACGCCAGCCGAGAGGGCTGGCGTCCGCGGGTTGGAGCGCGCAGCTTCGTGGCGCGCTGATCTGGGTGTACAGTCCGGTCGCCCCGTCGTCAAGCGCCCCGCGTGCTATCCTGTACGGGTGAGCGGCCCCCGCGCGATCTTCCGGCTCCCCGACGGGCGCGCCTGCGCGCTCGGCGTGGGCGAGATCATCGGCCGGATGGCCAGCGCGAGCCTCCAGATCGACGATCCGCGGGTCAGCGAGGCCCACGCCATGCTGAGCGTGCGCGGGGGTGAGCTCTGGCTGCTGGCGCTGCGCCGCCGCGTCGCGCTGGGCGAGCAGAGCCTGTCCGAGCTGCGCCTGGAGCCCGGTCAGCGGGTCGCGCTGGCGCAGGGGCTCGCCTTGGAGGTGCTCTCCGTCGAGCTCCCCGAGGAGGCGCTCGCCGTCGAGGCCCCGGGGCTCCCGCCCACCACGCTGTCCGGGGTCTGCGCCCTGCGCGGCCGCCCGCGCCCCAGCCTCAGCAACCGCTACGAGCCCGACGCGCCCTGCCTGATCTGGGACACGGGCGAGGGCTTCCGCCTGCAGGTGGGCGCCGTCGTGCGACCGCTCCAGCCGGGGGACAGCTGGGAGGTGGACGGCGTGCGCTTCCTGGCCTCCCTGCTGCCGCTCCGCGGGCTCTCGCCGACGCGGATGACCGGGGGCATCGACCCGCCGCTCCGCGTCGTCACCTCCTGGGACACCGCCAGCGTGCAGCCCGAGGGCGCCCCGCCGGTCGCGCTCTCCGGCGTCTCCGCGCGCATCCTGTCCGAGCTGGCCAGCGTGGGCGCCCCCATCGCCTGGGAGGCCGCCGCCCACCAGATCTGGCCGGACGAGGACGATCTCTGGCTGCTGCGCAAGCGCTGGGACATCGCCCTCGCCCGCCTGCGCAGCCGCCTGCGTGAGGGCGGGGTGCGCGCCGATCTGGTGCGGCCCGCCGGCACCGGGCTGGTGGAGCTCTTCCTGCGCCGCGGGGACGTGCTCGAGGATCGCGCCTGAGCCCCGACGACCAGAGCGGCCCCTCCGAGGCGCCCGAGGGCTTCGCGCCTGAGCCCGACGCCGAGGGCCCCCGCTACGCGCGGGAGGGGCTGCTGGGCGTGGGCGGGATGGGCCGGGTCTACCTGGCGCGCGACCGGCGCCTGGATCGGCTGGTGGCGCTCAAGGAGGCGAGCGACGGCGCGGCAGAGGCCGCCCTGGCCCGCGAGGCCCGCGTCACCGCCACCCTGGAGCACCCGGGCATCGTCGCCGTCTACGACGACGGGCTCACCGAGGACGGCCGGCCTTACTACACAATGCGCCTGGTGCGCGGCCGACCCCTCTCCAAGATCGTCGCCGAGACGCCGCTCCTGGCCGATCGCCTGCGCCTGCTGCGCCCCTTCCTCCAGGCCTGCGAGGCCATGGCCTACGCTCATGATCGGGGCGTGCTGCACCGCGATCTCAAGCCGTCGAACATCGTGCTGGGCGAGCACGGCGAGACGCAGGTGGTGGACTGGGGGCTGGCCGTGCCGGTGGACGAGGTCGCCCCGGGCTCTCCGGTCGGCACCCCCGCCTACATGAGCCCCGAACAGGCCCGCGGCGAGCGCGTGGACCGCCGCGCCGACGTCTGGGGCCTGGGCGCCGTGCTCTGCGAGCTGCTCACCCGCGCCCCTCCCGGCGAGCGGGCCGGGGTCGAGCTCCCGCCCGAGCTCGCCGCCATCCTGGAGCGCGCCCTGGCCCCCGTGCCCGCAGACCGCTACCCCGACGCCGCCGCCCTGGCCGCGGACGTGGACGCCTGGCTGGACGGGCGCCGGGTCTCCGCCTACCGCTACTCCTCCGTCGAGCTGGCCCGCCGGCTGGCGCGGGTCTGGCGGGCGCCGCTGGCCGTGGGCGCGCTCGCGCTGGCCGCGCTGCTGATAACGGGTATCTGGTATACCATAAAACTGGGGGTGGAGCGCGACCGCGCCCTGGAGGCCGAGCACGAGGCGCGGGAGGCGCTGGCCCGCTCCGATCACCACCTCGCCGCGGCCCTTGTCGAGCGCGGGCGGCGCGCGCTGGAGGCGGGCTCGCTCTCCGAGGCGGAGCTGCTGGCGGCCAACGCCCTCATCCGCGAGGACACGCCCGAGGCGCGCGGGCTGCTCATGGGGGCGCGGGCGGAGGCCCCGGCCCGGCGGATCGCGGCCGCGGAGGCGCCCGGCTGCCCCAACCTGGTCGCGCTGGGCGTGGACGACGTGATCTGCAGCGGGGGAGGCCAGATCTGGCGCGTCGTCGGCGGGGTGGAGCGCTGGCGCCAGGCGCGGCCGTCCTCGCTGATCTGGCTGAGCGCCGGGCGGCTCCTGGCGCTGGCCGAGGGCGAGATCGCGGCGATCGACGTGGACGACGGGCACGCCCTCGATGTGCGCTGGGGAGCGGTCGCGGTCGGCGGGCGCCCGGTCCCCCTGCTCGGCGCGGAGGCGGCGTGGAGCCAGCGCCTCGCCGTGGACGCCTGCGGCGCGGCGGGGCTGGCGGCCCTGGGGACGGACGGGGGCGCGCGGCTGGGCCTGCTCTGTCGGGACGGGCGGGTGGGGCTCACCCTGGCGAACGGCGAGAGCGAATTCAAAGCCAGGGTGGAGCGCGGCGGGTTCTCCGACGTGCTGACGCTCGCGCTGGTGGGCGAGGCGCTGATCGTCCTGGGGGACGTGCGCGGTCGCGTGGGTGTGGTCGATCTGCGCACCGGGCAGATCTGGACGCGGGAGTCGGCGGGGGTGGACGCGCCGCGGCGCCTGGTCCCCGACGCGGGCGGGGAGCGCCTCGCGGTGGCCCGGGAGAGCGGTCGGGTCGAGCTGCTCACGCTCCCCGAGCTGGAGCCGATCGCCACCTTGCCGGCCCGCGGGCTGCGCGATCTGCGCTTCCTGGAGGAGGGGGATCTGCTGGTCACCGACGCGCTGCGGGTCTCGGCCTGGCGCCCGCCCACGCCGCCGCGCCCGGCGGTGCTGCGCGCCAGCAGCGGGCTCTCCAGCGTGAGCTTCTCGCCCGACGGTCGCACGCTCGGGAGCACCCACTCCTGGGGCCTCGTGGGGCTCTGGGACCTGAGCGGCGCCACCCCGCCGCGGCTCCTGGACATCGGGGACGCGACGGTCAAGGCCGGGGCGTTCACGCCCGACGGCACGGGCTTCTTCACCGTGGACGTCGGCGTCCCCACGGACGACCAGCCGCTCTACCTCCCGAGGATGTGGGCGGTCCCCGACGGGGAGCAGCGCTGGGTCGCCTCCGAGTCGCTGGTCCGGGCCTGGGCCGCGCGCCTGGAGATCCCCAGCCGCCGCCCCGAATCCCCCGGTCGTCGGGTGGGCGTGCTCGCGGACGGCGTGGTGGTGGTGGTGCCCTACGTGCTGGGTCTGCTGGGCGCGCTGGGGGACGCGGACGTCGCGCTGGACTGTCCGCGGGCCATCTACGTGGACCTGGCGGTGGCGCAGGGCGGCGCCTTCGCCGCGCTCATCGACGAGGCGGGGCGGGTCCTGCGCCTGGACGCCGCGACCCGGCGTTGTGAGCAGGTGGCCGAGGGCGGGGGCCTGGGGACGGTGGACCTCAGCGCGGACGGGCGCGTGATCGTGGTCGGCGGGGACGGCGAGCTGAGGCGCCTGGGGCCGGACGGCTGGACCATCGCCCACCCCGCGCCCTACCCGCAGGACGTGGCGCTCTCCCCGGACCGGCGCTGGGTGGCCACCGCCGGCCCCGACCGCGCCGCCCGTGTCTGGGACGCTCGGACCGGGGCCTTGCGGGCGGTGCTCCCCGGCCACGCCGAGCGGGTCGTCAGCGTGGACATCTCCCCCGACGGCCGCCTGCTGGCCACCGGGAGCTGGGACAGCACCGCCCGGCTCTGGGACCTGGGTGCGCTGGAGCTGGCGGTGGAGGGGTTGGGGGCGGCGGTGGAGGAGAGGTTGGGGGTGGGGTTGGAAGAGGGGCTGGGGGGGTGAGCGTATAGAGGTTGATACCCGTTTGATACCCAATGGATGGACGCTTGAGGCTGAACAGTCTAATCTGCGCCGCTACTCTTTATTTGCGCTCGATGAGCGATGAACGCTCGTCGGGACGCGGCAGGAGTCCTCATGCGAACCGCGATCCTCGCGCTGCTCGGCGCGCTCCCCTCCACCGCCTTCGCCGTCTGCGACGTCGATCCCGTCCTCGGGCCCTTCTTCACGCTCCAGGGCGCCGTGACGAACTGCCCCGCGGGCAGCATGCCGATCGTGCTGAAGGCGGACGTCACCGAGAACATCACCGTCAACCGTTCCGTCGACATCGAAGGCGGCCTACACACCGTCACCGCAGCCGGCGCAGGTCCTGTCTTCAACGTGCTCAACGGCACGCTGGAGCTGCACGATCTCACGGTCACCGGCGGGGTGAGCTCGGACTACGGGGGCGGCGTCCGCGTCACCTCCGGCGGGCGCCTGACCCTGGACGCCGTGGAGGTGACCGGCAACGAGGCCCCCTTTGGCGGGGGGATCGGCGCGCGGGGAGACATCTCTATCGTCGGGAGCCTCATCCACCACAACGAGGCCTCGGACAGCGGGGGCGGCATCGCGTCTGGCCGCGAGGAGGCGCGTCCCTTCGTCGCGATCGTGGACAGCTTCATCAACCACAACACCGCTGCGGAGGACGGCGGCGGAATCTACCTCTTCGAGGCGGGCATGAACCTGGGGACCACGACCCTCAATGGAAACCAGGCCACGCTCTCCGGCGGCGGCATCTATGGGGACGCCGTGGAGACGAGCTTCGCCGACACAACGCTCATCTCCATCTCAGACAGCGTCTTGAAGAACAACGTCGCGGATCTGGACGGCGGCGGGATCGCCGTGGAGGAGGGCTGGCTGGACATGGAGCGGAGCCGGGTCTTCGAGAACGGGTCGAGCGACCGCGGCGGCGGCATCTACTACGCCTGCGACGGGGATCTGGGGGTGGAGAACAGCACGATCAGCGAGAACGAGGCGAGCGAGGGCGGCGGCCTCTGGATCGACGGCGCCGGGTCCCAGGCGCTGAGCTTCCTCACCGTGGTCGACAACAGCGCCGGGACGGCCGATCAGATCCTCTCCGGTGGGACCGCCCTTAGCGCCGAGGGCATGGCGGTGGGGGAGACCGCCGCGGCGAACGTGATCGACGACTGCGTGGTGGGAGGCGGCACGGTGTTCGGCAGCGTGTCCGTGGACGGGACCTGCGTGACCGCCCACCCCTCCAACGACACGGGTGGGATGGGAATTGGCGGTACCGACGGCCTCTACCCGCCCACTGCGGGAAGCAATCTGCAGGGCCACGTCCCTGGCGCGTTCTGTCCGCCCAGCGACCAGACTGGCGTCGCGCGCGCGAGCCCCTGCGACGCGGGCGCGCTGGAGAACTGAGCGCGGAGGAGGATCAGGGGAGGGGGGAGAAGACGAAGCGGTAGGGGCGGTCCTCGGCGCTGAAGTGCCCGTAGGTGGACGCGACACGCTGCCGACTCCGGGGTCTGCTGCCTGTGTTCAGTCCAAAGGTGCGGATGGTCAGCGCCGCCCGCTCCTGGTCCTGTTCGCTGGCCTGGGGGTTCGGCTCCAGGTGCCCGGTCGCTGCGACGTAGCGGAAGTACTTCTGGAAGTTGTAGTCGGGGGCGTCCGGCTTGAGCAGGAGCGGGCTCCAGTCGTCCCCCTTCCCCACGGGGCCCTTCTGGCATCGCTCGCAGGCCGGGAAGAGGTTGGGCCAGGAGAAGGCGTCCTCCGGGAATCGCGAGCTCGGCTTGAAGTGGTCGATGGTTGGGCTCCCCGTGGTGTCGAGAGGGAAACCATCACAGTATGCACAGTGCTCCGCGGTCATGACCAGGAGCGGAGGGAGGATCTGCTGGTTCACGGGTTGTCCGTCAGCTTCTGGCCAGCGGAATCGGGCGCTGGGATCTTCCTGCCGCCGGGCGATCCAGCGGCTGGTCCACTGCGCCGATCGGGTCGCCAGCACGTCTGGCTCCGTGGGCCGGACACAGCCGATCATGAGCCGCTCTGCTCCCGGCTGAGACGAACACGAAGCTCCCGCTCCTCCGCGCCGATGATCGTGCTCAGCTCCTCGCTCAGGGCTGCGAGCTCGCGGGCGAGCTTCTGGCGGGCCTCCTCTCCGCTCGCGTCTCCGCGCACCCGCTGATGCCAGAGGGCTCGATAACGTTGGAGGTCCTGCTCCGTCTGGTAGTCGAAGTCACCGGGGAGGCCGAGGATCGTGTCCACGATGGCCGGGTAGCTGGTGCCGCGGGCCCTGGGCAGGGTCTCGACGAGTCGCGCGCGCCCGCCGTCGATGCCGAGCACATGAATCCATGCGTCCGACGCCGAGCCGATGACGAAAGGCGAGTGCGTGGAGGCGATGATCTGGGCGTTGGGGAACAGACGCTCCGCCATCGGGATCACACGCTGCTGCCACTTCGGGTGCAGGTGGACCTCCACCTCGTCCAGGAGCAGCACGAAGCGGCGATCCGTGACGGGCACGTCATCCGCCCAGGGGAGGCGGTCCAGGCGCATCAGCAGGTCGCCCACCCAGGAGAGCAGCGACTGCAGGCCGTCGGGGAGGAGGTCGATGGGCGCGGGCGCGGCGTCGCCCACCGCGATCTTGAGCGCGAAGGGATCCACGTCCAGCTGGAGGCGGACAGGCTGCTCGACCACCTGCGCGATGGCCCGGACGAAGCGCTGGAGGGTGGCGGCGCGCTGCTCGGCCTTGGATAGCTGACCGCTGGTCAGGTAGAGGGAGCGACGGGCCTCGCTGTTGACGAGCCATTGGACGAGCGTGCTGGTGCCTGAGGGGCGGGAGAAGCTGCAGGCCTCGACCAGCGGGTTGTCTTTGAGCTCGGTCACGCCCTGGACGGGGCTCGGGCTGGCGTGGCGGAGGCCGCTGTAGGCGAAGACGGCGAAGGGGAGGGGAGGAGACCGGGCAACGTCGCCCTGCTCAGCCCACGCAGTAGCGTGTTCGTACCTGTTGAATCGATCCGTGTCATAGTACAATCGGTAGCGTCCACCGGCTGTAGAACGTTGCTGTTTGAGCGGAACGTCTCCTGCGCTCATTGCGCCACGCTTAGCTGGTCCTGCTCGAAGAACCCCCCGCATCCCCAACGTCGTGTCCACCGCCGCGAAGCCCTCATCGCTCCACAGCCGCTCCGCCAGCCCGACATCCCCCACCGCAAAACACTGCGCCAGCGCGATCAGCGCCGTCGTCTTCCCGCACCCGTTCGGCCCGACCAGCAGGTGGACGTCCGCGCGATCCGCGATCGTCCCCTCCGGGAAGCGCATGTCCAGGGCCTCGAAGGGCCCCACCTCGCGGAGGATCAGCCTGCGGATCTGCACGTCGGCACCTCAGCGCCGCTCCTAACCGCGGGCCCCGGGCCTCGCACCCCGCCTCACCCCACCCCGACCTTCCGCATCTTCGCGGCCTGCTTCGGGTTGGTCCGGTCCAGCACCGCCATGTAGGTGTCGATGTACTGCCGGGCCGTGACCCTGCGGAAGGCCTCGCCGATCACGTCGAGGGCCAGGTCATCCAGCTTCTTGAAGCGCAGGCAGCTCTTCCCGAGGTCCAGCTTCTTGCCCGTCTTCGCCCACTCCTCGCGGAACCAGCGCTCGTGGGCCGTGGGCTCCGCCGCCGCGCTGGCCTCGCCGCCCACGTACAGCCCCATCATGTAGACGGCCATGTGGTTCTTCTGCGAGGCCAGCCCGGCGTAGGGGAGCGGCTGCTTGGGGTCGCAGTGATAGCCGGCGGGGAAGCGGCTGTGCGGCACGTAGTAGCCGATCATCCCGTACTGCATCCCCTCTTCCAACATCGGGTCGAGGTTGGCCAGGATGACGCCGCGCACGGCGTCGATGGCCGCGCGGCGGTCGGCGGGGAGGCTGGCGAGGTACTCTTGGACGGACGAAGCGTTAGACTGCATGGTTTCACCTTAATCCAGGCTCTCGGCGCGGGCAATTCGCTCAGGCGCTGTCCGGCTCTCCGGGCTGGCGCGCGTCCGCGGGCAGGGCGGCCAGACCCCAGTGCAGCAGGAGCGCCTCGACCAGGGCGCCGGCCACGCGGGCCACCTTGACCTCGCCGATGCGCATCTCGTCGAAGGGCGTGAACGGATCGGCCAGCAGGTCGCGGCGGATCTCCACACACAGCGCGCGGCCGGGGTGGCGGGCGGCGAGGTGGTAGCCGGCGGTGCTGGGGTGCAGCGGGTAGGTGCCGCCCACGGTGACCTGCAGGTCGGCGCGTCGGCAGGCGGCCTGCACGGCGTCCACCAGCGCGGGCGGGGCCAGCAGGTGCCCGTCCAGATCGCGGCCGATGATGTCCACCTCGGGTCGTAGCGGCCAGGTGTGGACGACCTCGGGGGAGTACGCGCGGTGCAGGGCGCGCACGATGTCCTCGTCCACCTGCACATCGACCGAGCGCGGCGCGTAGGTGTGGAGCATGAGCCCGATCCCGCCCGCCCCGCAGGTCTCCTCGAACCCGAGGGCGGCCTCCGCGGCGTAGGCGCGCAGCAGGCCGCGCAGCAGCTCCAGATCGTCAGGGTCGCGGATCCAGGGCGGGACGCCGGGCGTGACCCGGCCCTCGCGGTAGCTCTCCGGGCTCGCGTCCAGCACACGGTTCAGGTCGATGAAGGTGCGCGGGACCTTCGCCCGCAGGATGCGCACCTTCTTGGAGGGGTCCGCCTCACAGAGCCGCCGGGCCAGGGCCTCCGCCACCTCCGGCGCGCCCGCGTCGGTGTTCACGAAGAAGAAGTCGATCAGGTTCGGGGGCAGAGGGCTCTTGAGCTGGCGCTCCAGGGCCTCGTAGTCCGCGCGCCGGGTGGCGCCGTGGGGGATCTCGATGAAGAGATCGGGCGCTTTGCCGGGGGGAGCGAGCTCTCCCGCGATGTCGGTGAGGGTGCAGGCGTCGGCCGTGTGCGGGGACATGAGCGGGTCCTCGAGAGCCTGCGCCCTAACCGGCCGCCCTGCTCAGGGCTCGAAGTTCCAGGTCGTGACCTCGCCGGCGAAGCTCACGCTGAGCAGGTCCGCGTAGCCCGACCAGCTCGCGTTCCAGCCGCTGCCCAGCTGGATGCCCAGCTTCACGACCCGCGCCTCGTCCGAATAACCCCAGTCGTGCAACCCACGGTTGTAGATCTCCACCACGCCATCGTCCCACTGCCAGTAGTAGTCGGCGCCGATGTCGTCGCTCACCCAGACGTCCTCGGGCACGGAGTCCGAGTACGAGGCGTAGCCGTTGTAGGCGCCCTCCCAGATGAGCGCGGTGGTGTCGTCCTCGCCCGGCTCCTGCACGTAGACGACCACGGCCGGGGTGAAGTGCCCGTAGGCCCCGCTGGCGCTGTCCCGCCAGAAGTCGAAGCTCATGGCGTCCAGATCGGAGAGCCGGCCGAAGTCCTGGGAGATCGACCAGCCGTAGGCCGGGCTCAGCTCCTCGGTGGGGTCGGGGATGCTGAGGCAGAGCGAGCCCTCGCCCTCCCGCGGCTGGCCGGCGCAGGGGCCGCCCTCGCCGCCGTCGTCCCGGCTGTTCTCCCAGCCCTGCGGGTCGTCCGCGGTCACGAGGATCGTGTCGTCGTCGGTCTCGCCGGACTCGCCGGTGTCCGCGGGATCGCCGGTCTCGCCGGTGTCCTCGTGGTCGTGGTCGCAGAAGCGGCTGAGGATGATGAGGATGGTCGAGGCGCCGATTCGCACGCGCTCCTCCTTCAGGGGGTGAGCTTGGCCCGGAGCTCGGCGAGGAGCGGCTCCGTGGCGAGGGAGAGGCCCACGGTGTCGCTGGCGGTGAGCAGCCGCCCGTCGGGAGCGGGCTCGCCCAGGAGCACGACATAGCGCTGGCCGAGCCCGGTGTAGCGGGCGCGCAGGCCCGGAGGGTCCTTCTGCACGAGCGGCGAGGGCTCGATGAGGATCTGGTGGACGGTGACGCGGCCGGAGAGCTCGCCGCGCAGGGTCTGCTCCACCTCGAAGCTCAGCGCCTGGGTCGCCATCACGAGCCCGCTCCAGGCGCCCGGCGAGGGCCCCACCTCCACCAGCCGACCGACGAAGACGACCCGGGCGGACTTCGCGGTGGAGACGAAGAGCGGGCGGGTGGCGGACTCCTGGAGGTCGTCGAAGACGAGGTTGCTCAGCGACACGGGGGACTCCGGGGCGGCGGGCTCGTCGGGGACCGCCTGCACCGAGGCGCAGGCGGCGGCCAGGAGCAGCAGGAGCGGGGCGCCCTCAGCTACGGCTGGTCGGCTGCAGGCCCTGCTCACGGTTGTAGGCGTTCTCCATCTGGATGCCGTGGGCATGCGAGGGCCTGAAGCGGTTGTTGAAGGCGTTGGTGTGAGCCTGATAACCGGTCTGGAAGGTCGTCAGGTCCGTCTGGAAGGTGGTAGCCGAGGCGACCCAGGCCTGACCCGCGGGGGAGAGGGCGCCCGTTCCGCTGTTGATGGCGGCCTGATCCGCGGCGGAGAGCGCGCTGAACTGGGTCTGGAGGGTCGTCTGCCGGGTCTGCAGGGTGGTGCGCTGGGCCTCAAACGCCGTCTCGTTGGCCTCGATGGTACCCATGTCAGTGGCGCTGTTCTGGGCGTCGTACTGGCGCTCCGCCATGAAGTGGACGTAGGCCGATCCCGTGGACTGCACGTCGATGGGGCCGCGATCCCCGGCGCGCGCGACACGGTTCGGCACCATGTTGGGGTCGTGCAGGTCGGCCACGTCCACCCGGTTGTTGAGGAAGGAGTCGCCGTCCACGGCAGGGTTGGTGTTCCCCGCGATGTAGCGCGTGTCGAAGTTCTGCCCCTGCCCGGAGACGAGCTGTCCCGTCAGCTCTCGCCCGACGTTGGAGGTCGTCTGGAGGTGGTACATGTCGCGCAGCATGGTCTGCATGTTCTCGTTGGCGGTGACGCCGTTGCCGGCCACGCCCGTCGCATGCAGGTGGCCGGCGTCCATGCGCGCGGCCCCGGTGCCCTCGTCGCGCGTGAGGCGGGCGTCGTAGTCCGACTGCGTGAGCATCTCCATGTGCAGCCCGTTCGCGTCCCCAGTGACGTACTGCTGGAATCGCGTCCCGGCCATGCCCTCCATGGAGCGCTGCACGGCCGTGCGCTGCGCGTCGAAGCCGGAGGTGAGCGCGAAGCGGATGTCCTGGCTGCTGCCGGAGATGGTGGAGGGATCGAAGGCGTTGGCGGCGAACTGCGCCTCGACCTGGGCGCGGATCTGCGCCTCGAGGCAGGGGTCGTCGATGCTCTGGTCGGGGGAGAGGTTGCCCATCGTGCTGGCGACCACGCTGTCGATCGCCTGGGCGCGCAGCGACTGGAGCTGCACCTGCACCGTGGCCAGCGCGGCCGAGCGCAGGATGGAGCCCATGCCCGGCATCAGCCCGTCCAGGGTGTCCGCGGCGTCGAGCATGGAGTAGACCGAGCGCTGAGCGGCGCCGCTGTCCTCGAAGTAGCGGCCGTAGGCGGCGGCGGTCTCGCGCTGGACGGAGCCCCAGGCGTTGTCCACGCCCGTCTGGTCGGCGCCGCGCCCGCGCATGGCCTCGCCCATGATCTGGTCCAGCGGGCGGCTGACCTGAGGGATCTCACACACCTCCTGCTGCTGCTCGATCTCCTCGCCCACCTCGCAGACCTGCTCCTCGACCTCCTCGCAGACGAGGGTGGCCGGGTCCTCGCAGACGGGCCCGTCTACCGGGGCCTGCTCCTCGACCTCGCAGACCTGGGCCTCGACCTCCTCGCAGACCTGATCGAGCGCGCCGACCGGATCGGACTCCTCGACGCACTGATCGCCCAGCTGGTCGAGCACGGCCTGGTTGCCGAGCTCGTCCTGATCGGGGAGCTCGGTCTCCCAGTCGGGCTCGGGGCTGCAGACGGCGGGGCTCGGCGTGCAGACCTGGTTCTGGTAGTCATAGCCCATCATGAACCTCCGCTCGGGGTGCCGAGGACGAGGCGCGCGGGCTCAGGATACCACACAGATGTTCGGGATGGTGGCTTGGGAGCCTCGCCGGGCCCTCCCGGTCTGGTCCCAGCCTCGCGAGCGGGATATCCTCTGGAGCCATGCCCCGACGACGCGAGGAGACCCCGCTCGAGCTGGACGGCGAGGCCCTCCGGGTCCTCGTCGGCAAGACCCTCGATCGGCTCGCCCCCTTCCTGGACAGCCTGCCGAGCCAGCCGACCAACCGCCTGGAGGGCAGCCACCGGCTCGCCCGCGCGCTGGTCGAGCCGCTGCCGGAGGAGGGCGCGCCTTACGGCCGGATCCTCGGGCAGCTCTTCGAGCGCGTGCTGCCAGTGAGCCTGAACCCAGCCTCGCCCGGATATCTGGGCTACATCCCCGGGGGTGGGCTGCCGAGCGTGGCGCTGGCGGACCTGATCGCGGACGTGGTGAACCGCTACACCGGGCTGTGGATGCCGGCGCCGGGGCTGGTGCAGCTCGAGCAGAACGTGATCCGCTGGCTCGCGGACCTGGCGGGCTACCCGGCGGAGGCGGCGGGGCTGCTGACCTCGGGCGGCTCCCTGGCCAACCTGGGCGGGGTGGTGGCGGCGCGGGAGGCGCTCCTTCCTCGGGACTTCCTGTGCGGGAGGCTCTACACCTCGACCGAGGCGCACCACTCGGTGCTGAAGGCGGCGCGGGTGGCGGGCTTCCCCGCGGACGCGGTGCGGGCCCTGCCCACGGACGCCACCTTTGGCCTGGACCTGGGCGCGCTGCGGGCGGCGGTGGCCGAGGATCGGGCGGCGGGGCTGCGGCCCTTCCTGGTGGCGGCCCAGGCGGGGAGCACGCCGGTGGGGGCGGTGGACGATCTCGAGGCCCTCGCCGATCTCTGCGCGGCCGAGGGGATGTGGCTGCACGTGGACGCGGCCTACGGCGGGGCCTTCCTGCTCACGGCGCGCGGTCAGGAGGTGTTGCGCGGGATCGGGCGGGCGGACTCCATCGCGCTCGACCCGCACAAGGGCCTGTTCCTGCCCTACGGCACCGGCGCCCTGCTGGCCCGGGATCGCGAGCGCCTGGCGGCGGCGTTTCGCGTGAGCGCCTCCTACCTGCCGGCCTCGCAGACCGACGCGGATCGCTGGGACTTCGCCGACTTCGGGCCGGAGCTCAGCCGCCCTGCGCGCGGGCTCCGGGTCTGGCTGCCGCTGAAGCTGCACGGGGCGCGGGCCTTCCGCGAGGCCCTGGACGAGAAGCTGGATCTGGCCCGCGAGGCCGCCCGGCGCGTCGCCGCCCTGCCCGAGCTTCGGCTGCTGAACCAGCCGGATCTGTCGCTCTTCGCCTTTCGGGCCGAGCCCGCGCGCCTGCCCCCCGCGGAGTGGGACGCCTTCAACCGCCGTGTGCTCTCGCGGGTGGTGCAGCGCCAGCGCGTGCTGCTCACCGGGGTCACCGTCTTCGATCCTGCGCGGGGCGAGCCGGTCTTCGCGATCCGGGTCTGTGTGCTGTCCTTCCGCACGCACGCCGATCGGATCGACGCCCTGCTGGAGGATCTGGCGGCGGCGCTGGCCGACCCCCGGGGTTGAGGGCCGATCAGCGCGTGGTCCACCGGCGGCGGCGGACCAGGAGGATCGCGAGGCCGAGGCTGAGCGGCAACGCCGGCCGCGCAGGGGAGCTCGCGCAACCGGTGCAGCCCACCTTCTCGCCGTCCTCGCCGCCGCCCTCGCCGCCCTCGCCGGAGGGCGCGCCGGTGTCGTCCGGCTCCCCCGTGTCGTCGGGGGATCCGGCCGGCGTGTCGGCGCCATCACAGTCCTGATCGACGCCGTCGCCCGCCACCTCCGAGGCGCCAGGGTAGGCCGAGGCGTCCGCGTCGTCACAGTCGGTGGCGTCCGCGCCGTAGCCCTCGGAGGGGTCGCACTGGATCTGGGTGGCCGTGGCGTCGCCGTAGCCATCGCCGTCGGCATCGGCGTAGTACACCGAGAGGCTCGCGCTGCTGACCGCGTCGTCATCGTCGTCGGCCAGCCCGTCGCAGTCTTCGTCCGCGTCCTCGTCGTCGCAGACCTCCACCCCGCCGGGGTGGGCCAGCGCGCTCGCGTCGTCGCAGTCCGTGGCGTCGGCCACCGCGCCCTCGGGCACGTCGCAGGCCAGCACCGGGGCTGCGGGATCGCCGTAGCTGTCCCCGTCGGCGTCCGTGTACCAGGTGCTCGCGCCTTCGGCCTCCGTGTCGAGGTCATCGGCCAGGTCATCGCAGTCCTCGTCGATGTCCAGGTCGTCGCAGACCTCGGGCTCGCCCGGGTTCCGCCCCGCGTTCTCGTCGTCGCAGTCGCTGTCGTCCTCGACCGTCCCCGTCGGCGCGTCGCAGGCGATGGTCGGCGCCGAGGCGTCCCCATAGCCGTCGCCGTCGGCGTCCGCGTAGTACAGGTGCAGGCTGGCGCTGCTGACCGCGTCGTCCTCGTCATCGGCCAGCCCGTCGCAGTCCTCGTCCACGTCGGTGGCGTCGCAGACCTCCACAGCGTCCGGTGAGACCAGGGCGTCGCCGTCGTCACAGTCACCGCCCTGGGCGACCGCACCCGCGGGAGCCTCGCACAACACACGCCCCGTCTCGCTGTCCCCGTAGCCGTCGCCGTCCGCGTCCGTGTACCAGGTGGACGCCCCCTCCGCGCCCTCGTCCGCGTCGTCGGCGAGCCCGTCGCAGTCCTCGTCCTGGTCGGAGGCGTCGCATGCCTCGGCCGCCCCTGGCGAGACGCTCGCGTCCGTGTCGTCGCAGTCTCCCCCCAGGGCCACGGCCCCGGACGGCGCGGCGCAGGCCTCCGTCGCCGCGTCGTCGTCGCCGTAACCGTCGCCGTCCGCGTCCGTGTACCAGATCGTCTCGCCGCTCACGCTCGGGTCAGCGTCGTCAGTGAGCCCGTCGCAGTCTTCATCCCGAGCGCCGTCGTCGCAGCGCTCGGTCTCGCCCGGGTTGGCGTCGGGGTCGGCGTCGTCGCAGTCCCCCGAGACCCCGACGCTTCCGTCCGGCGCGTCGCAGGCGGCGGTCGTGGCGTCCGCGTCTCCGTAGCCGTCACCGTCGCCGTCCGCGTACCAGGTCAGCGGCTCGTTGACGCTCGCGTCCGTGTCGTCGCAGTCCTCGTCCGCGATGTACCCGTCCAGATCGTCATCGTCGTCGTTGTAGCCCGGATAGACGTAGACGACGCCAGAGGTCCCGGTCGTCGGCGCGCCGATCAGCAGGTCGCCCAGGCCGTCGCCGTCCAGGTCGCCGCCTGCCAGGGAGAGGCCATAGGAGCCCGAGCCAGCCGGGCCGGACAGGACCGTCGCCGTGGACGAGGCGTAGCCCGTGCTGAGCGCCTGGAGCAGCACCACGTCACCGTCCGAGTACGGCCCGGCGAGCACGTCCTGGAGCCCGTCCCCGTTCACGTCGCCCACCACCGCCAGCCGATATCCGAGGTAGCTGCCGCTGGTGGACCCCGTGTACGTCGAGGTCGCGCTGCTGGCCAGGCCCGTGGAGGAGCCGCGGTGCAGGTAGACGGTGCCGACCCCGCCGCTCCGGAATGGCGCGCTGATCACGACGTCGGCATAGCCGTCCCCGTCCACGTCGCCCGGTCCGGCGAGGGCGTAGCCCAGGCCCGCGCCCGCGCTCCCGCTCAGGGAGCTGGTCGCGGTGCTGGAGAGGCCGCTGGCGCTGCCCAGGTAGAGGTAGACGGCCCCCGCGCTGGACGTGAGCGTGGGCGCGCTGATCACGACGTCGTCGTAGCCGTCGCCGTTGACGTCGTGGGCGCCCGCCACGGCCCCCCCGAAGTAGCCCCCGGTCCCGCTGAGCGTGGTGACGTCGGCGTCCGACGGGCCGCTGGCCGAGCCATAGAACAGGTAGACCTTGCCCTTGTATCCGCTCGCCGCGTAGTCCCCGACGATCAGGTCGCCGTAGCCGTCTCCGTTGACGTCTCCCGCCGAGGCCATGACCGGGTAGCTGGTCAGGCGGATGGTGCTGAGCAGGCTCACGTCCGGGTCCGCGCCCGGCCCCGTGGCGCTGCCCAGGAACACGTCGACCGTCGCCGTGTACCCGTTGACCACCGCGACGTCTTCATAGCCGTCCCCGTCGAGATCCCCGGCCCCCGCCACGACGGTCCCGAAGGTGTCGTCCCCCTCCAGCACCGTGTCCGCCTCGTCGTCGAGCCCGGCCGCGCTCCCCAGGAAGATCTGCACCTGGTCGGCGTAGAGGTCGCCGACGATCACGTCGTCGTAGCCGTCTCCGTCCACGTCCGCCTGGGAGACGGTCCAGCCGAACTCCGACCGGGACGGCCCCGGCAGCACCGTGGTGGCGCTGGACGCCGCTCCGCTGGAGGAGGACGGGAAGATCTGGACCTCCTCGGCGTCCGAGGCGTCGGGCAGACCGACGGCCAGGTCATCGTCCCCGTCCCCGTCGAGGTCCACCAGCGCGGGCACGCCGTAGCGGGAGGTGGAGGAGGTCGCCGTGATCGTGGTCGCCGCGGCGCTGGCGATCCCGCTCGACGAGCCGTGCCGGACCGTGATCTGCCAGGAGCTGGTCCCGCTCTCGTTCAGCGCCAGGTCGTCATAGCCGTCCGCGTTGGCGTCTCCGGTGGACAGGGCGCGCCAGGTGAGGCTGGCGCTGGAGCTCGTGAGCCGCGTCTTCGCGGAGCTGGAGAGCCCGGACGCGGACCCGTGGTAGACGTAGGCGTTGCGGGTGCTCCCGTCGACCACCGCCAGGTCGCCGTAGCCGTCGTTGTCGGCGTCCAGAGGGCTGTATTGCACGTCCGACGAGCTGTACCCGCTGAGCGTGGTCGTGGCCGTGCTGGAGACCCCGCTGGAGCCACCGTGCATCACCTCGATCTGACCCGCCCCCGCGACGTAGCTCAGCGCGACCAGATCGTCGTACCCATCCGCGTTGACGTCCCCGGCAGGCCCGGCGGACAGGTAGTACCTGGCGCCGGTCGAGGTGAAGGTGGTGCTGGCGCTGGAGGAGACACCGTCTGCGCTGCCCGCGTGGACCTCCAGCACCTGCGGCGAGCAGGAGCTGCTGGACATCAAGAGCAGCTCGTCAAATCCGTCGTTGTTGACATCCCCTACAGGAAAGGGGTAGGCGTAGCACCCGCTGCTGGGGCTGAGCGACTCCCCGGCGGTGCTCTCCAGGCCCTCGCTCGACCCGTAGTACACGTAGGCCGCGGAGCCGAGCCCATAGACGCCGACGTCCTCGTACCCGTCGCCGTTGAGGTCCCCCAGGCGCGCGAAGGCCCCGAAATAGCTGAGCGACGTGTCCGTGAGCGTCCGATCCGGGCTCTCGGACAGCCCGGACGGATCCCCCTCGTAGACGAACAGCGCGCCGTCCTCGTTCCCAAAGGAGGGGGCGTACACCAGGAGCTCCTCGTCGCCGTCGCCGTCCAGGTCTCCCGCGCTCCCCAGCTTTCGGCCGAAGTCGGGGGAGGAGAGGCTGCCCGTGCCCTCCAGCGTCGTGGTCGGGGAGCTGAGCACCGGATCCACCAGGATGGGCCAGCGCGCGCCAGCGTCCTCCACCTCCAGCACGAGCGCGCCTCCGGGGCTCACCGAGAGGTCCACCTCCAGTGGATCGCCGTCCGCGTCCCAGGCGCCGATGTCGGCGTAGCTCCAGACCCCGCCCAGGCGGTCTGTCAGCAGGAAGCCGTCCTCCATCGCGACCGCCCGCCACGCGCCGGTGGCGTCGATCTCCAGCCGCAGCGGGCCCGAGCCCCCCGGGCGGCGCTCCAGGTCCCAGCCCTGCTGCACGCCCCTGTCGCGCAGGGCCACCCACTCGGTCGCGCCCCCCAGATCGCGGTCGATCCGATCGAGCGCCCCCCAGCCTGGCGCGCCCCGCTCCGCGGGGACCAGCGCGTCCGCGCGACCCCAGGCGCGCAGGGCGAGGCTCAGCTCGGCGCCCTCGGCGCTGGCGTGAAGCCCCTGCTCGTCCAGCGTGACGGCGAAGCCAGGGTGAGCACGGAAGGTCCGCCCCTGGTTTTCCCAGGCGCCTGCCGGAACATCCGCGTCACGGAGCGAGGTGGAGGGCGCGCAGCCGAGCACAAAGAGGAGAGCGATGGGACGCATCTGTTCAGCTTATCACGGACACTGGAGGAGCGTTGCTGAGGCAGGCTCCCCGGGATCAGGATAGCCGGGGACGTGCTCACCCTCCTCCTCAGCCTCGCGGCGATCGGCGTCGCACCTCTGCTGGACCGGCCGCTCCGGCGCAGCGCGACCCTGGGGTCGGGCGCGGACGCCTTCGCCGCGGTGGCGGTGCTGGGGACGGTGCTGCTGCACGTCCTCCCGCACGGGGTGGAGGCGCTGGGGGTGTGGGCGCTGCTGGCGGCGGCGGCGGGGCTCGCGCTGCCCTCCATCTGCGATCTCGGCGGGGTGCGGATCCTCGGGCTGGCGGCGGTGGCGGGGCTGGGGGCGCACGCCCTGGTGGACGGGGCCATGCTGGCGGCGCCGGAGGAGAGCGACGCCGGGCACGCGCTGTCCTGGGCGGTGGTGATCCACACGGTGCCGCTGAGCCTCGCGGTGTGGCGGGCGGCGAGCGCGCAGGGCGGGGCGCTGGCGGTGGTGCTGCTGGGCTACACCGCGCTGTGCGAGCTGCTGGGCTGGGTGGGGGCGCAGGCGCTCCTGGACGCCTCGGGCGCGCTGCTGGGGCTGCTGCAGTGCTTCACCGCTGGCACGCTGCTGCACTTCGTGTGGGCGCCGGCGCCGCAGAGCCGGCGGGGATCGGGCGTCGGCGCGCTGCTGGGCCTGCTGGCGATCGTGGCCATGAACCGCGCCTGGCCCCTCCATCGCCTGGACCTGGACGAGCTGGAGGCGGAGGCCACGATGCTGGGGCTCGCGCTCACGCTGGCGCCCGCCTTGGGGGTGGGCGCGATCGCGCTCACGGCCCTGGGCGCGCGGGAGCGCGGGTGGGTCGCGGCCCTGCGGGCGGTGGCGGACGCGGAGGTGGGGCGCGTGCTGCTGGGGCTCGGGCTGGCCGGCGTGCTGGAGGGGCTCGTCCCCGCGGGCGCGCTGGAGGGCTCCTCCCCCTGGCTCATGGTCCCGCTCTGCGTGGCGCTGGCGCCGCTGGCCGGGCTCGGGCTGGTGGGGACCCTGCCGGTGGTCTTCGTGCTGGAGCACAAGGGGCTGGGCCCGGGGGCGGCGGCGGCGGCGCTGGTGGCGGGATCACTCTTCAACCTCAGCGTGATACGCCGGCTTCGCGAGGGTCGGGGCGCGCCGACCGTGCTGCCCAGGGCGCTGTCTACGGCGGCGCTGGCGCTGGTGGCCGGGCTCCTGGCCGAGCGCTTCGGGATCCCGCTGCCGCTGCTGCACGACCTGGTGGAGACCGCGGGCGGGCCGCTGGCCTGGGCCTCGCTCGCGCTGCTGGTCCTGCTGGGCGCGGACGCGGTGCTGCGCGGCGGGCTGCCGGTGCTGATGGGCCCGCTGGCCCGACCGCACGCCCACGGGGGAGATGGTCATGGACATGGTCATGATCATGACCATGGTCACGCGGCGGGCTGAGCCTGGGCCACACATCCCACGCGAGCCTGGCCGGCTTGTTCCCGAGAGCGTGCTCAGATAGTGGCTGAAATGAAGGTCTCTCCCTCGCCGCTGCTCTATGTCGCCGCGTTCCTGCACGTCGTGCTGGGATTCCTGTACCTCGTGTTTCACGTGCATGCGTGCGGCGTGTTCCTGGAGGCATCTTCGGCGGACTTCCATGCGTTGGACGCTCTCGGGGAGCCCTTCCAGCCGGGCAGGGCGCTCATGCACCTGGGCGGCGGGGAGGACCTCCATCGGAGCTTCTATGACGGCCTGAGCGGCGTCATCTTCGGGCTGAACCTCGCGCTGGCCTGGGTGCTGGCCGTGGTCGCTCGAAGCTGCCGAGAGCATCCCCGGCTCGCGCTCACGTTGTTGATCGGCCCCACGGGGATCTCGATGAGCCTCGTGACGGGGAGCTTGTTCGATGCTCCTCTGCTCATCACGCTGGTCTCTCTGGGCAGCGCCGTGCTCGTCGTCTTCGCCTTTGGTCTGCTCGTCGGCGAGCGCCGCCGCGACCGGCTGGAGGGGTCCTCTTAGGGAGAAGCCTGCCCCCTGTCCCGAATCAACCCCTCCTGCGTCGTGCTCGCCACCAGACGGCCCTCCCGGTCGAAGAACTGGCCGCGCACCAGGCCCCGCGCTCCGCTCGCCGAGGGGCTCTCCATCGTGTGCAGCAGCCAGTCGTCCATGCGGAAGGGGCGGTGGAACCACATGGCGTGGTCGAGGCTGGCGACCTGCATGCCGGGGCGCAGCCAGGAGACGCCGTGGGGCTGGAGCGCGGTGAGCAGCAGGTGGAAGTCGGAGGCGTAGGCCAGCAGGTAGCGGTGGAGCGCGGGGCTGTCGGGGAGCGGGTCGGCGGCGCGCATCCAGACGTGCTTGATGGCCGGGCGCGGGTCGGGGCGGAGCACGTTGAGCGGGTTGACCGGGCGGATCTCCAGGGGGCGCTCGGCCAGGACCACGGCGCGCATGGACTCCGGGACGCGGTCGGCGATGCGGGCGGCGAGCTCGCGCTCATTCAGGAGGCCGTCGGGGCCGGGCACGCTGGGCATGGGGGCCTGGTGGTCGAAGCCGGGCTCGTCCTCCTGGAACGAGGCGGACAGGCTCAGGATGGCCTTGCCGTGCTGCACGGCGACCACGCGGCGGGTGGTGAAGCTGTGGCCGTCGCGGATGCGGTCCACGGTGTAGAGGATGGGGGCGCCCACGTCGCCCTGGCGCAGGAAGTAGGCGTGCAGGGAGTGGACGTGGCGGCCCTCGGGCACGGTCTGGACCGCGGCAGAGAGGGCCTGGCCCACAACCTGGCCGCCGAAGACGGCGCCCCAGCCGAGATCCTGGCTCTGGCCGCGGAAGATATCGAGCCTTGTGCGGGCTTCGCCCGCGTCCCTTGGGGGCGCTGCCCCCGCTTGCGCGAGAGCTCCCTCGCTGCCGCTCGGGCCCTCCTGCGCAAGCCCCCCCGACGGCGCGCCCATCGCGCGCCGCGCGTCTCTGACGCGCTCCGGTCGTCGAGACTCCTCTCCCCCCTCGGTAACGTCCGTCTGCATTGAATCTACGCGCTCGAGCTCGAGGAGGGAGAGGAGCTGGCTCAGGACGGGACGCACGCGACCTCCGCAGGCGAGGGGGATAACGCGGCGGGAGGCGGAGGCCCCACCTGCTGGTTAAGAGACCGAATGGCCGAGCAGACCAGCATCGCCACCCGGGCGCTCCGACGCGCCATCCTGGGCACGCTGCTGCTGGGCGCGGCCAAAGGCGTGGCCGCCTACTTCACCGACTCCAACGCTGTGGGGGCCTCGGCGGCAGACGCGATGACCGACGCGCTGGTCTCGGGGGCCAACCTCGTGCTGGTGCGGCACGCGGCCTCCCCGCCGGACGAGGGGCACCCCTACGGGCACGGCAAGGCGGAGGGGCTGGCGGGCCTGGGGCAGGCGCTCTTCCTCACGCTGGTGGTGGTGGGCGTGGGGCGCTCGGCGGTGCTGCGCCTCCTGGGTGAGCCGGTGATGCCCGAGGTCGGGCCGGCGGTCGTGGTGATGATGGGCTCGATGGTGGGGAGCTTCCTGCTCTCCCGCGGGCTGCAGCGCGCGGCGGATAGCACGGGCTCGCTGGTGCTCCGGGCGGACGCCGCGCATTACCGGATGGACCTGCTCACCGGGGCGGGGGTGATCCTCGGGCTGCTGGCCGCCTGGGTGACGGGCAACGGGCGCGCCGACGCCATCGCCAGCCTCATGCTCTGCGCCTGGATGGCCCGGGAGATCGCCCCCATCGCCTGGGACGCGGTCAGCGAGCTGATGGACCGGCCGTTCACGGCCGAGGAGCTCAAGGTCACGAAGGCGGTCCTGGACAGCTTCCGCGACCGCATCCTGGACTATCACGACCTGCGCACGCGCCGCTCCGGGCCGCGCCGCTTCGTGCAGGTCCACGCGGTGCTCCCCGCGGAGATGGCGCTGCGCGACGCGCACCGGATCGCCGATGACCTGGAGGCCGCGCTGTGCAAGGCGCTGCCGGAGTGCGACCCCATCGTCCACATCGACCCCGAGGGCGAGCTCGACCACCGCGAGCGGGCCTGAGGGCAGGCGAGACCTGCGGCGCCCTCAGTAGCGCTGCCAGCCCGCCAGGTCGAAGGCCTCGCAGGGGTCCTCGTAGGGGTCGTCGTCGGTGCCGGGGTCGGCGCCGTCGCCGAAGAGCACCCAGTGATCGCCCTCGAAGTCCGGCCACTCGCCCACGCCGATGACCATGGGCGGGGTGTCCAGGGACCACAGCCAGGCCGACTGGACCCAGGCGCTGATCAGGGCCTCGTTGCCCGTGTATTCGTCGGCGCGGGTGCCGAAGAGGAAGGGGATCTCCGCGCCCGTGTAGGCGCCGAGCCCGTCAGCGGCGAAGGAGGGCGTGTGCGTGAACGTATACGCGCGGACGTCGTCGCTGATCTCGGCCAGCGCGCGGAGGAAGCTGCGCGTGGGGCAGGTGTGGACGAAGTCCCCGTAGAAGGCGATGAAGGCGTCGGGCGCGCTGCCGTAGCGGGCGACGGTGTAGGCGTCCTCGGGGAAGGCGTCGTCGTCGGCCCCGCCCTCCTCCAGGAGGCGCGGGATGACGAAGTCGAGCGTGAACTCGGAGACGTCGTCGGCGGCGATGGCGTCGGCGTAGCGGGTGCCCTCGTCGGCGTTCACCCCGGCGATGACGGGCACGTCGCGCACGGCGCCCGCCGCGACCAGGGCCAGCGCGGTGTCGGGGATCAGGTAGCCGTCGATGTTGGGCACCCAGGGAACGCCCTCCATGAAGGGGGCGGGCTGGGCGGTGAGCGCGCCAAGCACGCCCGACGCGGGCCGCTCCTGCAGGCAGGCCACCTGCTCTTCGTCGGTGCCCTCGCAGCCCAGCGCGTCGGCGAGGGCCTGCCCGGCGTCCTCGGCGCTGGCGTAGGTGGCGGTGGGGTCGCGGTCGGAGAGCGGCGTGCTGAGCAGGCCGCAGGGCGCGCTCTGGAGGATCACGCCGTCGAACCAGCCCTCGGCCAGCGGGCTCAGCAGCAGGGCGCAGGCCGCGAGCCCGCCGCTCTCCTGGCCCACCAGGATCACCCGATCGGGGTCCGCGCCCAGCGTCTCGGCGTTCTCGTTGACCCAGCGCAGCGCCTGAAGCGTGTCCAGCACGCCCTGGTTGCCGGAGACCCCCTCCTTGCTCGCCGCGCTCAGGCCCGGGTGGGCCAGGTAACCAAATGGACCTAGTCTCGCGTTGTGCGTGACCACCACCGCGTCGCGGGGCAGGGTCGGGCTCTCGGCGAGCTCGGGCACGCCGCCCGAGCCGTTCAGGAAATTCCCGCCGTGGACGTAGAAGATCAGCGGCAGCCCGCTGGCCCCGGCCGGTCGCCAGACGTTCAGCGTCAGGCAGTCCTCGTCGCCCTCGCCGTCCAGCAGGGCGCCGTCGGGGCTGTCATAGGTCTGAAGGCAGGGCGAGCCCAGGCTGTCCGCCTCCAGCGTCACCGACCAGGGGGCGATGGGCTCCGGCGGGAGGAAGCGGCGGGCGCCCGTGGGCGGCTCGGCGTAGGGCAGGCCCAGGAAGGACTCGACGCCGCCGTCGCTGACGCCCGTGACGCAGCCGGTGGTCGTCTCCAGCCAGGGCGCCTCCGCGCTGGCGCAGTCGCTCTCGGGCTCCTCACCGGTGTCCGTGTCGTCGTTCCCGATCAGGCCCGTCTCCTGCGGCTCGTCGGTGTCGACCTTGCCCACATCCACCGGAGGGATGCGGCAGGCGAACAGCCAGAGCAGGAGCGCGGGGGTCGACATGGGCGGAGGATATCTGATCGGATGCGCAGATGCTCGACCCGCCGTTGCCGTCCCGAACCGGCTCCCGGGATGTCCAGGCAGGATCGCTCACTTCAGGGGAGCCCCTTCGTCGAGGGGCGACTCTCTCCCGTGCCGGACGCTGAGGATGCTTACGAGGCGCGCCTCCTCGTCACGCTCATAGTAGATGATATAGTCATCTAAGATGAGCCTGCGAATCGGATGAGATCCGTCCTGTCTCCAAGGTCGTCCGAGCTGCGGCTGTTGTCCAAGATGGGCCACGCCCGCCAGCGCGCGCCGGACCATCTTCGCTGCCGCCGAAGGGCTCTTCTCCGCGAGGAATTCCGCCAGGTCCTCGAAGCGTCGCTTCGCTCGCGGTGTCCAGAGGATCCGGCAGTTCACGCGCGCCTCCGCCCTCAGCCCGGGAATCGCGCGAGCAGGTCCTGCGCCACCTCATCGTGATCGACGCCGAGACCGGCGCGCAGCTCCGCTCGCCCTGCCACCACGTCGCGGAGGATCTCGAGCTCCTCCAGGAGCGCCTGGTACCTGTGAATGTCGAGGAGGATCGCCGCGCCGCGCCCGCGCTGGGTGAGGACCACGGGCCGGCCGGAGCTGCGGACCTGATCCAGCACCTCCGCGGATCGCGCGCGAAACTCGGAGACGGGCTGGATATCTCGCTCGATGTCGAGGAGGGTCTGCGGCATCTGCACCTCTGAACGTACTTCTCAGTGTACGTTCAGAAGTACCTCTGGTCAAGCCAGCCGCACCACGTAGACCGGGGGCAGGTGGTGGGCGACGGCGGACCAGCGCTCGCCGCCGTCCTCGCTGACGAAGAGGTTGCCGGTGGTGCTGGCGAAGGCGAGGCGCTGCCCCCGGATGTCCAGCCCGTGCCGGTAGACCAGGTCGAAGCACAGCTCCTGGGGGAGGCCCGCGCGCAGCTCGCGCCAGCTCTGGCCGCCGTCCTCGGTCTTGCAGACCACCAGGGCGCCGCCGACGGCGTTGCGGACCTCGTCGGAGATAGCAGGCACCAGCCAGGCGACCTTCGGGTCGGTCGGGTGGGCCGCGACGGCGAAGCCGAAGCGCGCGGGGCCCTGGGGCTGGCTGATCTCCGTCCAGCTCTGGCCGCCGTCCTCGCTGCGGAAGACGCCGCAGTGGTTCTGCTGCCACAGGACGTCAGGGTGGGCCGGGCAGGGCACGACCATGTGCGGGTCCTGGCCCACCTCCGAGCTGGGATCGGGCAGAAAGTCCGCGCGCAGGCCGCGGTTGCGCACGACCCAGGTCTGCCCGTCGTCCTCGCTCAGGAAGACGCCGGCGCAGGAGACGGCGATGAAGATGCGCCGCGAGTCGCGGGGGTCGAGGAAGATGCTGTGGATGCCCGGCGTGTCCTTGCCGCCGCCGAACCAGTTGGCGCGCCAGGGGTTGTCCCACAGGTCGCGCACCAGCTCCCAGCTCTGGCCGTCGTCGTCGCTCTTGAAGAGGCCGCCGGGGTTCGTCCCGACCCACAGGCGCCCGGGCTGGTCGGGCCCGCCCGCGGCGAGGGCCCAGATGTACTCCAGGGTGGCGGGCTTCCCGTCCTTGAGCGTGCTGCCCTCGGGGTAGGCGGGCGCGGCGACCTCCTCCCAGGTCTGGCCGCCGTCGCGCGAGCGGGAGAGCTTGCAGCCCCAGTGCCCGTGGTCGAGGCCCACCCACAGCGAGCCCGTGCGGGTGTCCTCCAGCACGGCCGAGACCGGCACACCCGCATGCGCCAGCGCGCGCTGACGCCAGGTGTCGCCTTCCTTCTCCAGGATCAGCAGGCCCTTGCGGGTCCCGAGCAGCAGCCTTCCCACGTCAACCTCCCGAGAGCGCCTGGGCGATGTAGATCCGGGTCTGGGGACCGATCGTGTCCCCGAGCGCCTGCCGGTCCAGGACCGGCTCGCTGTCCACGTAGATGTTGACGTGCTTGCGCAGCCGCCCCGCCTCGTCGAGCAGGTAGGCGCGCAGCCCGGGGTACATGGACTCCAGGCGCGCGACCAGCTCGGCGACCGTGGCCGCGTCCACCTCCACCGGCGCGAGGCTGGGGAAGAAGCGCAGCAGGTTGCGGGTGAACTCTACCGTGGCCATGGACCAGGGATCGCACGGTCGGGGAGATCTGTCTACCCTGGGCGCGCGCTTGGGTTGCTCGAACCGAAAGAGCGGGCGAGCAGGCTCAGCCGATGCCGTCCATCACCACCGAGACCAGGCAGCCGGTCGAGGGCCGATACCCCAGCTTCAGCTTGCCCCAGCGCTGCGGGTAGGTGTCGTAGACCGGGCTGTCGGGGGGCATGTGCGGGCTGGGCGGCGTGGGGTTGGTGGGCTCCATGGCCCCGAAGCGGTCGCCCACCTCCGCGCGCTGGACACAGGGCTCGGAGAGGGTGAGCAGGATCATCCCGCCCTTTCCCGCGCTCTGGGCGGTGGGTTCCCGCACCTCCACGCCGTCGAAGGCGCCCGCCGCGCCCTTCTCCGCGCGCTGCACGGTGAAATACGGGTTGGACTGCGGCGTGTCCTTGAGCTTCGCGCCCGTGATCCGGGAGACGGCGGCGGCGGTGAAGGGGCGCAGCGCGCTGAGCGAGGAGATCGTGGCGAAGAGGGCGGCGGCGTCCATGGGCGCGCTGGCTCCGGGGTTGGCGGCAGACGAGCACCCGCTGGCGAGGCCGAGGCCGAGCGTCAGCGTGAGCGCGAGCACGAGGGGTCTCAGCACGGATCACCTCTCAGGGGTGATGCTTATCCCAGTGATCCTCGTAGGTCTTGGCGTAGTACTGCCGATAGGTCTTGCCCGTGTCCGTGCTGGGGTGCTCGCCGTCGGCGAAGGCGTCGCCGATGGTCTGGCGCAGCTTGTCGCGCTCGGCCGGATCGGAGATCTTGTCCTTGTTCTTCTCGTAGAGCTCCTTGTACTTCTCGGCCTGCGCGCCCGCGACCCCGATGTCCATCTTGGGGTCGTTCTTCATCAGCTCCTCGCGCACGATCAGGTTCATGATCGTGGCCTCGCCCTCGTCCTTCAGGTTGCTGTTGACGTTGGCGGCCACGTACTCGTCGCGCGTCTTGCCGTCGAAGCCCACGTAGGGGTCGGCGGTGTACATCGCGTGCCCGCTCTCGTGGGCCAACGACTGCACGACGCTGAGCGGGTTGCCCTTCTCGTTCTCGTCGATGACGATGGACTTGCCGTCCTTGTTGACGTAGGTGCCCTTGCCCTTCTCGCCATACGAGATCGTGTAGCCCTGCTTCTGGAGCGCCTCGATGTTGGCCTTCAGCGTGGGCGACTTGTTGACGATGTCGTCCACGTCCTTGCCCAGGCCCGAGCCCTGCGGGGTGCCCGGCCCGAACAGGCCCTTGATGCCCTCCTCGATCTTCCCGCCCAGCCAGCCGCCAGCCAGGGCGCCCAGCGGGCCGCCCAGCGCGCCGCCCAGCAGGCCGCCCGCGATCTGCCCGAAGGAGGGGAACCAGGAGTCCGTACCCCCCGGCGCCGAGGGCGTGGTGCTGGGGCCGTGATCGTGGCCACAGTGGACCTCGGGCCCGTGGTCCTCGCCCCCGCCCAGCCCGGGGAGCATCCCGATCAGGCCAGCGTTCCCGATGAGGTTCTGGAGCCCGAAGCCTCCACCCTGGGCTTGAGGTTCCGGCGTCTGGCTCTGCTCGGGCTCGGCGTGATCGAAGAGGAAGGACATGGCACACCTCGGGGGTAGGGACGCCCAGGCGGAGGATAGCCCCTTCGCGCCCCGGTGTGTGTGTTCAGGGTTCGGCTGGCGCGGAATTCGTAGAGGCAGGCGTCTCTGGCGGAGAATCCGTCCCTGGCCTCGCGCTCACGGCCGACCCCAGGCCCAGCTCCGCGCGCAGGCGCTCGTCGCCCTCGTGGTTCTGCGTCCAGTAGGCAGTGCGCAGGGTGCGGAGGACGCGGGCCTCCTCGCCGTCCGAGCGCGACCAGCCCAGCAGGCGGTGAGGGGCGGCCTCCTCCACGTACCAGCGCGTGGAGAGCCCGCCTTCGACCGTGAGCTCCCAGGTCCAGGCCGGGGTCTCCGTGCCGGGCGCGGGGGCGGTCGCGGCCGAGCGGGAGAGGGTGGCGCGGCCCCAGCTCGGATCCTTGTGGGTGAGGCGCGCGTCCAGCAGGGTGCCCAGATAGGGCGCCGTCCGCGAGGCCCCCGGCGCCAGCAGCTCCCCCGCCAGCCCGCGGACCAGGAGCGGGAGCGCGTCGCCGAAGAGCGCGCCCTCGGGCACCTTCGCCTCGGCGGCGCGGTCGCCCTCCCCGTCGAAGTAGCTGTGCTGGGTGAGGCGGTAGCGCCCCGGATCGACCAGGAGTTGTAGCCACGCGTGGCCACACCACTCCTGCACCGAGGTGCTGATCTTCGCGGGCAGCCCCAGCGGCGCGCCCCCGTCCAGCCGCACCCAGGCGCTGGTCATCGTGCGGTAGTCGTAGATGCCCGTCCCGAAGTGCCGGCTGTCGTTCAGCTTCAGCACCGGGTACTCGTCCTTGTGGCCGCCGTCCGACTTCACCCGCTGGGCGTCCGTGAACGTCTCGGTCACGTAGATGAGCACGGCCTCGCCCTGGCGCAGCTCGCCGTAGCGGGCCTGGGTGAGGGCGTAGCCGGAGAGCTCGGCCTGGCCGTCCCCCCAGTGTTCCCAGAAGCCCTCGGGCGCCTGGCTGCGCGGGCCCGCGCTCTCCGAGGGCCGCGCGCCCGTGCTCCCCGCGCAGGCCAGCAGCAGCGCGCCCACGAGCCAGGGGGCCATCCCGAGCCTCATGGCCGCTGAAAGCCGAGCTCGGAGAGGTAGATCTTCTCGAGCTTGGACTCGGATCGGGCGAGCTGGCTGCGCAGGAAGAGGGTCACGCCCCACAGCATCGACCCCCAGCGTCGGAGCGTCCCCGGGCGCTCGGCCGGGGCCAGGCCGAGCTCCTGGGCCTGGCTCCAGACGCGGGCGCGGACGTGATCGATGAAGCGCGGCAGGTGGCGGAGCACGCGGTGGCCGCTCACCCGGCTCTCGAAGGCCCGCACCACGAAGGGCAGGAGCGAGAGCTGGATCTCCAGCAGCCCGTACATCGGCGTGCGCAGGCCCGGCCGCTCCGCCAGCAGGCGCTTCGTCTCCTTCTCGCCCCAGGCGACGTGCTCGATCTCCTCCTTCGCCACCACGCGCAGCCGCTTCTTGATCTCGGGCACGGCGGGGTGGCTGTCGGGCAGCGTCTGCAGCAGGACGTCCTTGAAGATGTCCAGCACCAGGCCTTCGCCGATGGCGTGCTCCAGGAAGACCTTGAGCGGGTAGTAGTTGTTGTGCGCGCTCATGAGCCGGATCACCCAGTGGGCCGGCTGCGGCTGCATCTCGAGGAGGCGGAAGACGTCGGCGAAGAGCTCCAGGTGGTTCAGCTCCTGGCGGGCCTGGCGCAGGTAGAAGCGCGCCGCCTCCAGGCTCTGCGCGGCGTAGAGCGACTTGCCGCAGTAGACGCCGGTGGCCTCACCATAGAGCGCCTGCGAGAGCATGAAGCAGACGATGTCGCGATCTCCGGGATCCCGGAGATCGAAGGCGTCGCCCTGGAAGTCGTAGCCGGGGGTGAGCGCTGGGTCGTCGGTCATGGGAGGATCTTAGCCTGTCTGGGGGTGGGGTGGCGCGACGGGGTATGGGAATCGATGGCGACAAAATTGTTGGCAACAATTTTGTCGCCACGATACGGAGATGGCAACGCAGATGTTGGCAACGAGGTTGTTGCCATGCCCGCCGAGAGGTGTGCCTTGACGACGAGCGCGCTCCGCAACCGTGTTGGCCCCTATGTGGTTGGCGAGGACTTCTTCGACCGTGAGCACGAGCTCCCGACGCTGGTGCGGCTCCTGGAGCAGGGGGACCACGTCTCCCTCGTGGCGCAGCGCCGCATCGGGAAGACGAGCCTGCTGAGGCAGGCGGAGCGCGAGCTGGCGGAGCGCTTCACCTGTCTCTACGTCGATCTTCAGGCCAGCAAGGACCCGGGCGACGCGGTGACGTCCCTGGCCCTGGCCGCGCGTCCGAATCTCGCGCTGTGGGAGCGGGTGCGGGGCGTCTTCGCCAATGTCCTGGGCGGCGTGGAGTCGATGGGGGGCGACGCGCTGCAGATCCGCCTCCGGGACGGTCTCGTCGGCGACTGGGCGGCGAAGGGGGATCGGCTGCTGGCCTGCCTCGCGGAGTCACAGAAGCCCGTGGTGCTGATGTTCGACGAGCTCCCGGTGCTCCTGGTCCGCATCCTGCGCGGGGAGGGCGGGCAGCTCAAGGCCGAGGGGCGGGCGGAGGCCGATCGTTTCCTGTCCTGGCTGAGGCGGGGGGCCCTGGCGCACACCGGCCGCGTCCGCGTGGTGGTCACGGGCTCCATCGGGCTGGAGCCGGTCGCGCGCCAGGTCGGGCTCAGCGGCGCCCTGAACATCTACACCCCGCTGGCCCTGGGGCCGTGGTCACCCGAGGTCGCTCAGGCCGCGCTGGAGGCCCTCGCGCGGAGTCGAGGGATCTTCCTGGAGGAGGGCGCGCGCCTGGAGGTGACGGAGCGGCTGGGGAGCTGCATCCCCTACCATGTGCAGCTCTTCTTCTCTCAGCTGGAGGAGGACGCGCGTCGTCACGGGCGCCTCCACATCTCGCGCGAGGACGTCCAGCGCGTGTACCGCGCGCGCCTGCTCTCCAATCACGGCCACGCGGAGCTCGCCCACATGGAGGAGCGTCTGCGGCTGATGGTGCCTGCGTCCGCGCTCCCGCTCACCCTGGACCTGCTCAGCGAGGCGGCGGTGACCGGCGCGCTGTCGAGCGCCGCGGCGCTCACCCTCGCCCGAGACGATCTGAGCCACGGGGAGGATCCTCAGCTCCTGCTGCGCGACCTCTTCGGGGTGCTGGAGCACGACGGCTATCTGGAGCGCGGAGAGGACGGGCTGCGTCGCTTCGTCTCGCGCCTGCTCCGCGACTGGTGGCGCGCGCGCTTCGGCGAGTTCTACGTCCCCGCCGCCCAGAGAGGTGTCGCGTGAGGCCCCGGAAGTACAACCCCGGCTTCCTGCCCGAGGACGAGCTGGTGGCGCGCTTCGTGGTGCGCCAGCACGAGCTGGAGACGCTGATGTCCGTGGTCCGGGAGAACACCGGGCCGGTCAACCAGCACCTGCTGGTCCTCGGGCCCCGCGGCTTCGGAAAGTCCACCCTCGCGCTCCGCGCAGCCGCGGCGATCCGACGGGACCCCGAGCTCTCACAGCGGTGGTTCCCCATCGTCTACGCGGAGGAGAGCTACGAGGTCGCCTCGGTCGGGGAGTTCTGGCTGGAGGCGCTGCTGCACCTGGCCGACGCGACCGGTGACCCACGCTGGGAGCGCACCTGGGCGGAGCTGAAGCGCGAGACCGACGATCGACGGCTCGCCGCCCGCGCGCTCGGGTGCCTGCTGGACTTCGCCGACGAGCGCCAGACGCGGCTCATGCTGGTGGTGGAGAACCTCGACCAGCTCCTCGGCGAGCAGGTCCCGCCCGACGACGCCTGGGCCCTTCGCGCCACGCTGCTGGGAGAGCCCCGGATCATGCTCCTGGCCACCGCGGTGCACCGCTTCGAGGGGATCGACCAGCCCGATCAGGCGATGTTCGACCTCTTCCGGCGCGTGGAGATCCCCCCGCTGGACGCCCGCGAGTGCGACCGCGTGTGGGCCTCGGTCACCGGCGCCCGCATCGGCACGCGCCGGGCCAAGGCCGTACGGATCCTCTGCGGCGGGAACCCGCGCATGGTCGTCATCCTGGCCAGCTTCGCGCGAGGGCGCGGGCTCTCGGAGCTGCTGGGGGAGCTCGACGAGCTGATCGACGATCACACGGACTACTTCCGACACAACATCGAGTCGCTGCACGGCCAGATGCGGAGGGTCTTCCTGGCGCTGGCCGAGATCTGGAAGCCTGCGCCGGCCAGGGTGATCGCGGAGTCCGCGCGCCTGCCGGTGAACGAGACCAGCTCGAACCTGCAGCGCCTGCTGCGCCAGGGCCGGATCAGCGTGGCGCGCGTGCAAGGGAAGAACAACTACTACCAGGTGTCGGAGCGCCTGTACAACATCTACTACCTCATGCGTCGCCGGGGAGCAGGAGAGGCGCGGGTTCGAGCCCTGGTGGACTTCATCCGGCACCTCTTCGAGCCGGCGCGGCGGCCGGAGCTGCTGCTGCGGATCGCGGGCGAGGCGTCCGAGATGGAGGACGAGGGGAGGGGGGTCCACCTCGGCGTGCTGGGCGAGTTCCTGCGGGAGCACCGGAGGGACGAGGAGATCTTGAAGCAGATCGTGGAGGGGATGCCGCGGGAGCTGCTGGCGAAGGAGGGGCCGGCCGGGATGAGGAAGGCGCTGAAGAGCCCGGAGGTCCTGGTGCAGCTGTTGCGGCGGGAGGACGGGGCGGCGTGGCTGGATGAGGCGGCGGAGGCGTTGGGGCCATTCAAGGTGTCAGGTGGGGGGATGGTCCCGAGTCTGCCGAAGCGGGGGCGCGAGGCGAAGGTGGTGTTGGCGGAGGAGATCGCGAAGCATCCCGGGGCGGCCTTTCAACACCTCATCGTGGCGATGATGGTTCTGCTCGCCGCCGAGAGGCGGGAGAGTGGACATGCCTGCCTGGTCCGGGCGGCGACACAGGAGTCGGTTTCGACCATGATGGGTCCGGTCGTTGCGCGCCTCATGCGGGACCTGGGGCGACCCGTGGATGCGTTGAACATCCTGGCCGTCGCGTTGAAGCGTGAGCCGGAGAACCCGCAGATTCGACGAGAGACCGCGCTCACCTTGTTGCGCATGAACAGGCCAGATGCAAACCAGCGCGCGCTGGTCCTCCTTCAGGGCCTTCAGGAGAGCGGTGAGGTGGACCTGGAGCTCGAGGCTCACCTGATCCTGTGTCTCGCGAGATGTGGCGCAAGGGAGGAGGCTGAGCGCCGATTTTCTGCCTGCGAATCGCGCCTGGGAGACACACGACCGGAAGAGGAGGATGCTGGATTTGGTGAGGTGCTCGGGGAGGCTGTGCGTTTGATGTCATCCGGTGCGCCCGGCGAGCATGAGCTTCAACGCTTTCTATGGATTACCCAGAGGTTTCCGAGATCCGTAGGAGCCTGGCTGTCGCTGGGTGGCGCTCTTACAGCACAAGGGAGACTGCAGGAAGCCATGGAGGTCGCCGATCGGGTACTCGAGATGGCTCCCGCCTGGGGTCTGGGCAGACTTCTGAAGGCCCTGGTGCTCCAAGACCTTGGAGACAGGGCGGCTGCGTTGTCCGCGATGGCTGAGGCGACTCGCTTGAGCCCGTCCGAATGGCTGGTTTGGAAGGTGCGTCTGGAGTTGGTACTGGAGAGCGCTCCCGATGGCCTCGACACGGTGGTAGGTGAACTCATTGAGCATAGGACGCTCGATGAGCGCACCCGGACTGTGCTCGTCGGGCTGCTGTTCGTGAAGGGGCCGCCGCGCGTCTGGTCTCCCGCGTTGGAGTTCCTGGGGCATGAGCTCTCCAGCAACAGGACGCGCGGCCTCCGCGTTCACATCCTCGGCGCGACCTCTGGACCTCGAGCCGCGTTGGAACCCACGCGGCAACTCCTGCTCGACCCCTCGTTCCTCGAGAAGAACACCCGCTGGTCCGAGCGCATCGCCCTCCGCCTCGCCGCCGCCGGTCTCGTCCGCGAGACCCTCGAGCTCCTGGAGTCCACCCCCGCGGGCGCCCGGATGGAGCCCATCGTCGTCGCCCTTCGCCAGCGCCTGGGCGAGATCGTGGACGCGCCCGTGGAGGTCGTCGAGGTGGCCGAGGAGGTGAACCGGCGCATCGACGCGCTCGCGGCCACGGGCGACCTCTGGCGGGTCGATCCCTTCGCGCTGGTCCTGCCGGACGAGGTGGATGAGCCTGAGGAGAAGGGCGCCTCCTGAGCGCCCGGGACCTCGCCACCCGACCCTCGCGGAGGCGCGCCTGGGTCCTGAATCGGCCCGGGTGATATGCTCCCCGCGACATCGATGGGGTTCGCCATGCTCCTCTTCCTGCTCGCTGCCGCTCACGCCGAGACCCTCGAGGAGGTCCCCAACCCCCGCGAGCACGGCGCCTGGGTCTCCGACGTGGCCGGGATCATCCCCGATGAGGCCGAGGCGCGCATCAACCAGCGCTTGAATTCCCTCCACGCAGGCACTGACGCCGAGGTCGCGGTCGTCACCGTCAGCAGCGTCCCCGATGAGGCGCGGGCCTTCGCCACCGGCCTCTTCGAGCGCTGGGGTGTGGGCGACGAGGCCGCCGACAACGGGCTGGTCGTGCTCCTGGTGGTCGGTCAGCGCAGGCTCAGCATGGTGACCGGCTACGGGCTGGAGCCCGTCCTCCCCGATGGCTGGCTGGGCGAGCTCCAGAGCCGGGCCATGGTGCCGCGCTTCAAGGAGGGGGACCTCGCCGGCGGGCTGGAGGCGGGGCTCGTCGAGATCGACGCGCGCCTGCGGGAGCGGGCGGACGAGGTGCGCGAGGGGGCGCGCTCAGCCTCGCCGGAGCCCAGGCGCAGCGCGCCCGTGGTCGTCGACCGGACCCCGCACCGGGAGGAGGAGAGCACCCCGCTCTGGCCCTTCGCGGTGGGCGGGGGCGCGGTGGGCTTCGCCGGGCTGTTGATCGCGCTCGGTCTGCGGCCCCGGCGCTGCCCCGACTGCGGAAAGGAGATGCGCAAGCTGGACGAGGTCTCCGACGACGCGCACCTCAGCGAGGGCCAGAACAAGGAGGAGGAGATCGGCTCCGTGCGCCACGACGTGTGGGTCTGCACCGGCTGCAAACGCACGGACATCACCTCCAGCCGGGCCTGGCTCGGCGGCTACGACGACTGCCCGCGCTGCCAGTTCCGCACGGTGCAGTCCACCCGCCGCACGCTGGAGGAGGCGACGACGACCTCCACCGGCGTGGACATGAAGGAGAGCTACTGCGTCCACTGCCACCATCGCGACCAGGAGCGCATCGTCACCCCGATGATCGTGGTCGCCGCGGTGGCGGACACGAGCAGCTACAGCTCGAGCAGCAGCGACTACAGCTCGAGCTCCTCGAGCTCGGACTCGGGGAGCTCATTCGGGGGCGGGGACACGGGCGGCGGCGGGGCCGACAGCTCGTGGTGAGCGCGCGGCTCGTGAGCCCGCTCCCCCCGGGATAAGCCCGCGCCGTGCCCGTGATCGCCCTCGCCCTCGTCCTGGTGGCCGCCCTCCTGCACGCCACCTGGAACCTGGCCGCCCGCCGCGCCGCCGCGCGCGGGGTCTCGGGGACGCGCTTCGTCTGGCTCTATTCTGTACTAGGTAATCTAGTCTGGCTGGGCCCGCTGCTGTGGGTGTTGCACCGGGATCCGCCGCGCTGGGAGGCGCCCGCGCTGCTGGCGCTGCTGGCCACGGGGCTGCTGCACCTGGGCTACGGGCTCTCGCTGCAGCACGGGTACAAGGTCTCCGAGCTGAGCGTGGTCTACCCGGTGGCGCGGGGGCTGGGGCCCACGCTCTCGACCCTGGGCGCGGTGGTCCTGCTGGACGAGCGGCCGAGCGCGCTGGCGTTGCTGGGGGCGGGGCTCGTGGTGCTGGGGATCCTCGGGCTCTCGCTGGGCGAGCGGCGGGGGGAGGGGGCCGTGGGGCGCGGGCTGGCCTGGGGGGCGCTGACCGGGCTCCTCATCGCGCTGTACACGCTCAACGACGGGAACGCCGTGCGCCACCTGGGCCTGCCGGCCCTGCTGGTGGACCAGGCGGGGAACCTGCTTCGGACGCTGGTTCTGGCGCCCTCGGCCCTGCGTGAGCCGGCGGCGCTGCGGGCCACCCTGCGGGCGAGCTGGCGGGAGGCCCTCGCCGTCGCGGTGCTGGGGACCCTCGGCTACGTGCTGGTGCTGACGGCGATGACGCTGGCGCCGCTGAGCCACGTCGCGCCGGCCCGGGAGATCTCGATGCTGCTGGCCACCTGGCTGGGGGCGCGGGTGATGGGCGAGGGGAGCGGAGACCTGGGCCGGAGGCTCCTGGCCTCGGCGTTGATGGTGGCGGGGGTGGTGGCGCTGGCGCTGGGGTGAGGCGATAGCCCTGGACGCGCTGCCCCGACTCCGGTGGGCTCCGCTCCTGGGGGGCGCTCTGTCCTGGAGGGTCACTCCCCGCTGTCCAGGCAGTCCAGGTCCGTGCAGTCCACGCCGTGGTCCTCCATGCAGACGCAGGTGTTGCACTCGCTCTCCCAGGTCTCGCCCACCGCGCGCGGGAGCCCCTCTGCGTCCACGCATCCGCCGCAGTCCAGGTTGGTGCAGACGGTGCCGTCCTTTGTGCAGGAACACGAGTTGCATCCGTCGCCCGCGTCGAAGGACTCGCCCAGCTCGTAGACGGCGCCATCCTGCTCACAGGTGTTCAGCGCGTCGCACCCGGAGCTGAGCGTGACGAAGGCGAGCGGGGCCGCGAGGCGCAGGAGGAGGGTAGGCTTCACGAAGGGCTCCTTGGGGCGTCTGGTCTCGTCGAGGATCATCGTCATTGTCTCATGCGCTTCGACGGTCCGCTGCAGATCTCGAGGCCGCCGCCTGCGCTTCTCCGGGCAGACGATCTACGCGATCTCCGACGGACGGGTCAGCCGCCACTGGCAGGTCGTGGACCGCCTCGGCTTCCTCGAGCAGCTTCGGGGGCTTGGGGCGGAGGGGGCGACGGCGCAGCGCTGAGCGGGGTGGGTGGTCCTTCAGACGCCGCCTCGCGCCGCCCGATGGTCGCCGCCCGCCCGACCGCCGCGAGGATCGCCGCCGCCTCGGCGACGAAGGTCTCCCCGACCGGCGTGAGCGTCATGCCGCGCGCGCTCCGCTCGAAGAGGCGCACCCCCAGCTCGTCCTCCAGCGCGGCGAGCTTGCGCGTGAGCGGCGGCTGGCTGATGTGCAGGCGTCGCGCCGCCCGCATCACCGTGCCCTCCTCCGCGATCGTCACCACCGCCGAGAGCTGGTCGAGGCTCATGGCTCCATCTTAGCGCGGTATGCGTCGCCTGACGCATACCGAATGGGTATTGGCGGGCTCGCGCGCCGCGGCGGAAGCATGCCTCATGCACCCAGACAAGCTCCCCGGCATGCGCCGCGCGGGCGCCGCCGCCGCCGCCACCCTCGCCGCCGCCGCCCGCCTCCTCCGCCCCGGCCTCCCCACGGCCGAGCTCGACCGCTTCGTGCGCGCCGACACCCGCGCGCGCGGCGGTCGCCCCAGCCAGCTCGGCTTCCGCGGCTTCCCCGCCAGCCTCTGCGTCAGCCCCGACGAGGTGGTCTGCCACGGGCTCCCCAGCGAGGCGCGCGTGCTCCAGGACGGCGACATCGTCAACCTCGACGTCACCACGCAGCTCGGCGGCTGGCACGGCGACACCAGCGCGACCTTCTTCGTGGGCACCCCCTCGCCCGAGGCCCGGCACCTCGTCGAGACCGCCCGGCGCTGTCGGGACGCGGGCGTGGCGGTGGTCCGGCCGGGCGCGCGGCTCAGCGAGGTCGGCGGCGCCATCGAGGCGCTGGCGCGCTCCGAGGGTTGCTCCGTCGTGGCGACCTTCGGCGGGCACGGGATCGGCCGGGAGATGCACGAGCCTCCCTTCGTCAGCCACGTCGCCCGCCTCGCCCCCGACCGCGTCCTGCGCGCGGGCATGAGCTTCACCATCGAGCCGATGATCAACCTCGGGCGACCCGAGGTGCGCCTCCTCGACGACGGTTGGACCGTCGTGACCGCGGACGGATCCTGGTCGGCCCAGTTCGAGCACACCGTGATCGTCACGGCCGACGGCGTGGAGGTGCTGACCCCGGCGCCGGGGTGAGCCGCCCTGCCGTTCCCCCATCTCCACCACCTCGAAGCCGTCCCACCCAGGTTCAAGCACCAGACGGCGAAGCCCCCAGGCACACTATCGAGCGCGGCGACGAGCCCTCGACCCGCCCCGACCGCTCGCCGCGCCGGGCTCTGAGTGCTCTGTGCACTCCGTGGTGAACTGCCCGAGAGATCGGCGAATCAGGACGAGATCTGAGATCCGTGGACGCCGGGATGGAGAATCAACCACAGAGTGCACAGAGAGCTCAGAGGTCGACGCGGCCTGGAGACTGTGGCGGGGCGGGCGGATCGAACGCGCTTACGGGTTGGGGAGCGGGAAGGGAGGGGTCCGCAGAGCGGGAGGGAGAGAATACCTATGGGATAGGCTGGTAATGGATGGAATCGTAATCGTATCAACCTGGCACTTTCCTTTCTTTCCTTTGATGGCGCCTGGGCTCCGGGAGCGCTGATCGCACGCAGCAGGCCACCGAGATGCGCTCCTCCTCGCTCAGCGGGAGCTCGAGGCAGGCCGAGAAGAGCGCGTGGACCAGCGCGGCGTGCTCCGGGTAGAGGTCCGCATCGAGGTCGTAGGTGAGTCCGGTCACCCCCACTCGCCGCCCACCCTGCCAGGCCTCCACCGAGACCCACATGCCGTCCCGGACATTGGACGGCTCCTGCGCGGGCAGGCTCAGCGCGCGCGCGACCATGTCCTGCTCTCGTGCCCAGCGGAACATCGTCTCCGGGAGCTCGAAGACGCTCACGGAGCGCACCCCGAGGCCCGCGGGAGCCGCCTGCCGCTCGGCCTCCGTGAGGCGCCGGCCCTGCGGGCTGAAGTGCGCTTTGTAGGAGGCCTGGCTGTCGACCTGCCGGAGCTCGAGGAGCCCTTCGCCCTCCCCGAGCTCCACCGTCAGCACCAGGGGGTGCGCCAGCACCCAGGAGGGAGCTGCCACGACCAGCCGCAGCCCGGTCCCCAGCCTGATCTCGGCGAGGCCGCCCGCGTGGAGGATGGGCGCAGAGAGGGAGTCCTCGAAGCGATCGGTGCGCATGAGGGTCTTGTACTCCGGCGGCGGAGGGGGCGCAGGATTGACGGGGGCATGAACTGCGCGGCGGACAGACTGAGGGCTTCGCAGCGGCCTCGAACTGGGGCATCCTCTCTCCTGTGGAGTCCGCCGTGCCCTGTCTGTTCTGGGAGTGCCTCGATGCGTTGTCCTGGCGTGCGGCGGTCATCGGGGTGGCCGCCCTCGTCGCGGGATGGGGTGCGTGGAGGGGATGGAGGGTAGGAGCCCTCGCGCTGCCGATGGTCGGGGCCTCGCTCGTCCTGGTGGAGATCCTGAACTACCTGCGCATCGACGGCGTCGATCCGGTCCAGCGAACCCTCATCCTGGCGCAGTTCTGGTCGGTCTGGCCCTACCTGCCGATCTGGACCGGGCTGTGCGCGGCGCTGCTGATCCCTGGCCTCGCGGGGGTGGGCCGCGACCGGCTGCGCCTCGGTGTCGTGCTCACGGTCGTCTCCCTGGAGCTCGCCATGGTCCTGACCCGCCGGGGCACCTACGGCTGGCCGTCGGGGGCCTGGATGGTGGCCGCCCCGGCGTTGGCCCTCGCGGGTGTCCTCCTGCTTCGACCGGAGAAGTCCGACCGCACCCGGACGAGCGCGCTCGTCACCTACGCCACCTTCGCCATGCTCATCGCGACCGGGAGCGTGCCGGACGCCTTCATCATCCCCTTCCACTGGGGCCCGGAGGACCCGGTGGGGCGCTGCAGGCGGGCGCTCGCGGTGATGGGGGCGGGTGAGGCTTCGGCCGGGGTGGCCCTCCTGGCGTCGCTGGTCGCGCTCCTGCCGCTGTGGTCCGAGGCACGGCGCGTGGGGCGATGGGGGTTCGCGGCCGTGATCTCGGTGGTGCTGCTGGTCTGTGCGTTCGGGTTGAGCATGCTGCCGCAGGAGTGGAGCTCGCGTGCCTGGCTCGGCCCGGAATGCCGGCCCTGAGGGGTGGGGGCTGATCGCCTGTGGGTGGCGGTGGGCACGCCTCCGCTGGCGCGGTCACACCCAATGTTGAGGACCAGACGGCGAAGCCCCCAAGCACCCCATCGAGCGCGGCGATGAGCTCTCGACCTGCCCCGACCGCTCTCCGCGCCGGGCTCTGAGTGCTCTGTGCACTCCGTGGTGTACTGCCCGAGAGATCGGCGAATCAGGACGAGATCTGAGATCCGTGGACGCCTGGAGTGGAGAATCAACCACAGAGTGCACAGAGAGCTCAGAGGTCGACGCGGCCAGGAGACTGTGGCGGAGCGGGCGGATCGAACGCGCTTACAGGTTGGGGAGCGGGAAGGGAGGGGTCCGCAGAGCGGGAGGGTGAGATTACCTATGGGATAGGCTGATATTTGATGGAATCGTAATCGTATCAACCTGGCACCTTCCCCGTATTGAACACAGGCGCGGTCAGAGCCTGCTCAACGGATATGGCCTGGGCCTCCTTCTGCGTGATGTCGACGTCCGACCGCATGGCCAGTCGGATAGCGCCAGCCTCGGCCATCACCCCGATCCGTGTGGCTTCGTCCACGCTCACCTCGAGGACCACCTCGCAGCCCTCCGCGCTGGGGGCGCGGTGCTCGGCAGACGAGGTCGGGAAAAGCGCCCCGTTCACCGCGAGCACCTGCACGCCCTGCACGAAGACGAGGCCGGTCTTTGGACCACCCTCGGCGACCACCCCGATCGCGAGCACGTCCACGTAGTTGCCCGCGACGAGCTGGCCCCCCATGCAGCTCGCGGAGGGCAGGCTGAGGGGGAGCGCCAGCTTGCCGGGAATGATGATCGCGTTGAGTCCTTCGCCGGCGGCCCGACGTGCCAGGCGCTCAGTGCGGATCAGCTCGTTGGGCAGTATCCGCTCCTTGGAGGTGCGACCCAGCACCTCTTCGGCCTCCCGGAAGACCTTGGCCTGATCCGGTACCGCGATCGCAGGCAGCTCCCGCACGATGATGTCGTCGGGGCCGATGGGGAGTCCGCGCGGGATCTCCCGCTTCGCGATGACTACGGGTACGCCCGTCAGGTCTGAAGCGCTACGCTCGCTCGATCGTGACCCGCCGAGCACGCCGCAGCCAGGCGTGAGCAGGTTCATGGCGGCCAAGGCGAGGATCAGGGTCAGGGGCAACGTGCGCTGTTGGACCACGGGCGCTCCTCTCGATGCGTCAGAATGGCATCCGGCCTCCCATGGGGAGGGCGGCTGATGTGGCCTCCCTATATCGCGCCTCGGCCGGAGCGGGAGTGAAGGTGTCACGGCAAAGGTGTCAGGTTGTCCCGGCGAAGGTGTCAGGTTGATTCCATTTCAATTTGGCCTCCAGAACGAAATCCCCCCACCCCCCTCCATCCCCACCCCCAGCCTGTGTTAGCCCCCCTCCGACCCCCCATCGCCCGGAGGCCCCCCGTGCCCGTCACCCGCAACCGTCTGGCCGTGATCGCCGGCTATGTCGTGATGCTCACGCTGGCTGTGGGGACCTACCTCCTCATCCGAGCGCAGGGGGAGGGCCTGGTCGCGGGGCTCCCGGCGGCGGAGGGCGCGCGGAGCGAGGGGCCGAAGGCCGAGCTGCTGGCGCCGGTGCTGCTGGCGCTGGCGGTGATCACGATGGCCGCGCGGGGCGTGGGAGCCCTGGTTCAGCGCTACCTCGGGCAGCCCCCGGTCATCGGCGAGATCCTGGCGGGCCTGGCCCTGGGGCCCTCGCTGCTCGGCGCGATCTCGCCCGAGCTCCAGGAGCTCGTGCTCCCCTCGGCCGCCGCGCCCTACATCGGGATGATCGCCAAGGTCGGCGTGGTCCTGTTCATGTTCCTGGTCGGGCTCGAGCTCGACCTGAAGGTGCTCCGCAAGAGCTCGCACGCCACGCTCGTCATCTCGCACGCCAGCATCATCGCCCCCTTCCTCCTCGGCGCCGGGCTGGCACTCGCGCTCTACCCGCTCTACGCGACCCAGGACGTCAGCTTCACGGTCTTCTCCTTGTTCCTCGGCGTGTCGATGTCGGTCACGGCCTTCCCCGTGCTGGCGCGCATCCTCACGGACCGGCGGGTGCAGCGCACGCGCATCGGCGTCATGGCGCTGGCCTGCGCGGCGGTGGACGACGCGAGCGCCTGGACCCTGCTGGCCTTCGTGGCGGGCGTGGCGACGGCGAAGACCGCGGGCGTGGCCTGGACCATCCTGCTGGTCTGCGCCTTCGTCGCGGTCATGTTCCTGGTCGTCCGACCCGTCTTCCGCCACCTGGCCGAGCGCGAGGAGCGGCGCGAGGCCCCCCTGTCCCAGGGCATGCTGGCCGTCGTGTGCGTGGGCCTGCTGCTGGCCGGCGCGACCACCGAGTACATTGGGATCCACGCCCTCTTCGGGGCCTTCCTCCTCGGCGCCGTCATGCCCCACGAGGGCCGGCTGGCCGATCAGGTCCGCGCCCGCATGGAGGACTTCGTCGTCGTCGTCGTGCTCCCGACCTTCTTCGCGTTCACCGGCATGCGCACGCAGGTCGGGCTCCTCTCCGGCGCCTCGGACTGGCTCGTCTGTCTCGCCATCATCGCCGTCGCCACCGTGGGCAAGTTCGGCGGGTCCTTCCTGGCGGGGCGCCTCGTGGGGCTGGGCTGGCGCGAGTCCGGCGCCATCGGCATCCTGATGAACACGCGCGGCCTGATGGAGCTCATCGTCCTGAACCTCGGGCTGGAGATGGGCGTCATCTCGCCCACCCTCTTCGCCATGCTCGTCGTGATGGCCCTGGTCACCACCTTCGCCACCACCCCCATCCTCGGCCTGATCATGGGCCGCCGCGGCTTCGCCGACGCGCCGGAGGACGAGGCCGCCGACGCCCGGACCGCGTAGCGACCCGAGCGCCCATCCGACACGAGCTCCGCCGTCTTCCTCCCCACCGGATCCCTCACCCCTTCCCCCCAACTCTCCACCCCAGACGGCGAAGCCCCCAAACTCCCCATCGAGCGCGGCGATGAGCCCTCGACCCGCCCCGACCAGGATCCTGTGGCGGGGCGGACGGATCGAGCGCGCTTACAGGTCGGACTCCAACATTACCCCCCTCTCACCAGAGCTCAACCCAACCCTCCCAGCCAGCGCTCGAAGCTGGACACCAGCTCCGGGGCGCGGGCGCGCAGGAAGGCGTCGGTCGCGGTGAGGGCGACGCGCTCCAGCTCGGCGTGGCGGGACCAGCCGGGGCTGCCCAGGCGGGTGTCGCGGGGGCCGTCGCCGGGGACGTGGGGGTCGGTGACGCCATGCATCAGCTCGTGGAGGATCTGCTGCGTGGCGTGCTCCATCCCGGCGTCCAGGGAGAAGGCCACGATCTGCGTGCCCGTCTCCCGAGACCCACGCCCCGCCCGACCCAGCGCGGGGCAGTCCAGGAGCAGGAGCGGCGGAGGAGCGCTGGCCTGGTGCGACCAGAGCAGGCCGTGGAGCCGGGAGATCCGCTCCACCAGCGCCCCCGCCTCCGCCCCCGCGTCCACACGCCAGCCCGCCCCGAAGCCCGGCAGCTCCGCCCGCACCGCGTCGGCCATCGCCGCGCACAGGGCCCGCCCGCCGGGGTCGTTCAGCGGCGCGGGAGGGTTGGCTAGAGAATCTAGTAGCATCGCGGGCTCCCGGTGACGCAACACCAGCGCATGCAAGGTGAGCCTCCCCGGGGCGCCCTCCCAGGCCGCCCGCAGCGCCTCCACCCAGGGCCGCGCCGGCAGACGAGGATCATGGAGGTTCGCCGCGTCCCGCCCCAGGTCCAGGTGGGCGAGCACATGATAGGCCAGGGCCGGCGCGGGCCAGCGCTCCAGGCGGATCCCGCCGCGCCGCGCCGCCGAAGGAGCCGGCACCCAGCCGTCCAGCCCGCCCAGCACCGGCAGCCGCGCCCGGCCCAGCGCGCGCTCCGTCAACGCCTCGCCCTCCCGCCGCAAGAGCAGGAGATCCTGCGGTCGGAAGCGAGGCCCCACCCCCAGAAAGGCCCGCCCGCCCTCCTTCAGCCGAGGCAGCAGGCTGGCCGGCACCCGCGGGAGCGCCGCCCCGATCCACAGCGCGTCCCAGCGCCCCTCCGGTCGAAGGCGCGCCGCGCCGGCCTCGGGCCCGAAGCGGTCCACCCGCCCCTCGGGGCCCACCAGCGCCTCCAGCAGCGCCCCCACGTAGCCGCTCCCCGCGCACAGATCGGCCGCATGCTCGCCCGGCTGCGGCGCCAGCGCCTGGAGCCCCCGCGCCAGCAGCGAGATCCCCAGGCCCGGCCCCAGGGCCCCCTCGGGCTCAGGCGGCGCGAGCCGGTCCGTGAGCAGCTGCCCGGCCTCCACCTCGTCCATGAAGCGCTCCGGCCCCACCTGCAGGAGCGCCTCGATCACCGCCTCGTCGTCCAGCGCGCCCCGGTCCAGCAGGCGCCGCACCGCCTCCTCCCGCCGCCGAACCCAGGGGTCCCGCACGTGGAGCCCGATGGGGACGCGCAGCTCTGGCCCCCCCTCGGCGAGCCCGCTGGCCGGCGAGGCGAGGGCGGCCCGGCCGCGGGCGATCAGCTCCTCGGCGCGCTCGGGACGGAGCATGCTCTGCTGCTCGGCCAGGCTCGCGGCGTACACGCTGTCGATGTCCCGGCCCTGCCCCACGAAGCGCCGGGCGATGTCGGCCACCAGGGGCGGGTAGTGCTGGTACATGAAGCGCACGCGGCCCTCGAAGTCCAGGCTGGCGCTCGGGTCAACGTGCTCCGCCAGGAAGCCGCCGTCGTACCAGCTCCGCCACCACGTCCGGTGGTGGAACCGCGCCCCGTGCGTCCGCTCCCAGTCCTCGATCTGCTCGTGGACCTGCGCCCCCGGGTAGAGCCGGAAGGGGTCCACCGAGAGCCAGCCCCGCGTGCGCTCTCCGGCGAAGAGCTCGCCCAGGAAGTCCCGCGTCTCGCGCAGGGTCTCCGGCGTCTCGCCCGGGTGGCCCAGGATGACGTTCACGGCCCAGTTCAGGCCGCCCGCGTCCGAGAGCCGCGCCAGGCGCAGGATGGCGTCCAGGTAGCGCTCGGGCTTGCCCACCTTCTGCATCACCCGCAGCATCGTGGGGCTGCCGCTCTCCAGCCCCACCCCGATGGAGAAGCGGGCGCGGGCCAGCAGCCCCACGTCGGTCTCGTCCAGGTCGTCGGAGCGGGTCAGCGTCCAGTACTGCCGGGGCAGCAGCCCGCGCCGGGCGATCCCGTCCAGCACCTCCCGCCGCCAGCCCCGCCGGAAGCCGAAGAGCGGGTCGGCCACGTTGATGACCCAGCGGGAGAGGTCGGTGAAGCGCGCCAGGCGGGAGAGCTCGTCCAGGGCGCGCTCGGGCGAGAACGCCCGCCAGGCGTAGCCGCTCTTGGCCCGCTCCATGCAGAAGGTGCAGTGGTAGGGGCAGCCGCGCGACAGGTAGATCTGGAGCTTGCGGCCCAGCTCCGTGGCTCTCGGCCAGTAGCGGTCCAGGAGCTCCCAGGCATAAGGCGGCAGGCGGTCCAGCTCGGGCTCGAGGTCCTGGGTCCAGACGCTCCGCTCCAGGCGCCCGCCGCCCAGCAGCGTCCGCACCATCTCGGCGACGGGGCGCTCGCCCTCGCCCTGCACCACCGCGTCGAAGGGGGAGCCGGGGAAGACCAGATCCCCGGGGAGCGCGCTGGCGTGGTAGCCCCCCGCGATCCGAGGCACCTGCGGGTAGAGATCGGCCAGGAAGCGGCCCAGCGCCATGACCCGCCGGTAGTCGAAGCTGGAGTAGGCGCTGACCCCGAGGAGCAGGAAGGGTGCTATTTCATCTAGTTTTCTCTGGAGATCCCGGTGGTCCCCGCCCTCATAGTTCAGGTCCAGCAGCTCGACCCGCACCCCGGTCTGCTGGCGCAGGTAGCCGCCGAGGGCCACGAGGTGCGGCATCCCGAAGTCCCGGTCGGTCCAGCGCAGGACCCCCGGCGAGATCAGCAGGACGCAGGGCTCACGCACGGCGGCTCAGCTCGCGCCACAGCAGGGGCTCGGGGTGGGTGTGGTCGCCGAAGGTGGCGAACGCGCTCTCCTTGCAGCCGCCCTGGCAGGAGCGCTCATAGGCGCAGCCCCGGCAGACCTCGGGCGCCCTGTGGCGGAAGCTCCGCAGGTAGGGGTGGCCGAAGATCTCCGCCCAGGGCTGGACGTGCAGGTTGCCCAGCACCGTGGACGCGAGGTTGCAGCTCCGCACGTCGCCGCGCCCGTCCATGACGAGGTGGGGCGTGTCGGAGCCGGTGGAGCAGAAGCCGAGCTGCACCCACCTGTAGCGCTCGACGCGCACCAGGCAGGGCGGGATGGGCATGGCGGTCGACACGCCGATGCCCCAGGCGCGGCCGAGGCGCTCGGCGGTGTCCAGGTCGTCCTCGATCTGCTCGGCATCGGGCAGGAGGCGCTCGATCTCGTGGACGGCGCCGCCGGTGGGAGACATGCGGTTGTAGGAGAGCTGGCGGATGCCCAGGGCCAGGCAGAGCTCGAGCACGCGCGCGAGCTCGCCCCGGTTCTCGGCGAGGGCGACGAAGCAGCACTGCACGGGCACGCCGGCCTCGGCGAGGTTCAGGGCGGCGCGGGCGGTCTCGTCGAAGCAGCGGGCGCCCTTGAGCCGGTCGTGCAGCGCGCGGTCCCCGGCCAGGAGGGTGAGCTGCACGGAGCGCACGCCGATGGCGGCGAGGCGGCGGGCGGTCTCCGGCGGGACGTGGCTGCCGTTGGTGATGAGCTGCACCGTGGGCACCATCTCCGCGCAGGCGGCCAGGACGTCCAGTGCGTCTCTGCGCAGCAGGGGCTCGCCCCCGGTGACGGTGATGTGGGTGAGGGGAGCGTCGCGGGCGGCGCGGCGCAGGGCGGCCAGCAGGGCGGGGGTGGGCAGCATGGGCCCGGAGCGCAGGTCCTTGTGCTGCGCGTCGCCGGGCAGCGCGTTCCAGACGTTGTAGCAGTGCCCGCAGCGGTGGTCGCAGCCCTCGGTCAGCTCGAGATCCAGGCGTTGTCCATGCCCGCCGACCGCCATCAGGGCTCCTTCGGATCCGGCGCCATCAGGGCGGCCACGCGCGCCGCCACGTCCGCGGGCAGGCGGGCGAGGGCGCTGGCGAGGGCCTCGAGCGCGCTGGCCTCGGCCTGGGCGGCGGTGTCGGCGGTGTCCCCGGAGTCGGCGGTGTCGCCCGTGTCGCCGGAGTCGCTGGTGTCGCCCGTGTCGCCCGTGTCCCCGGTGTCGTCCGGCGCGGCGATGGAGAGGCAGGCCTTCACCGAGAGGCAGGGCCCGCAGCCCGGCGCGCTGAGCCCGAGGGCGAGGGTGATGGCCGCGGGGATTCTATTCTGGCTCGAATTATTTGAGTCCGAACTATCTTGCTCCCGCCGCCGCCTCCCGAGGGCCGCCAGGGCTGCCAGCCCCAGCAGCGGGGCGCTCCCTCCGGCCTCGCCCTCCGTGGCGCAGCCGCAGTCGTCCTCCTTCATCGGGCTCAGGCACACGCCCAGGGCGGTGTCGCCGGTGTCCGCGGTGTCGCCGGTGTCCGCGGTGTCGCCGGTGTCGCCGGTCTCGCCCTCGTCGAAGACCACGCTCGGCTCGCCCAGCGCCTGCGCGGCGACCCCGCCCAGACCCAGCGCGACCACGACCGCCTTTGGCAGAACCCCCCTGTCGCCCATGCGCACCTCCCGAGCCGACCATAGCACGGGGCCTGGGGAGGATCAGCGCTCGAAGCTCAGGCCCCGCGCACGTTCCGTACTCGCGCGGCCAGGTCGGGGGGCAGGCGCTCGAGGGCCTTGGCGAGCGCCTGCGCGCGGTCGGCGGCGGGCTGGGCGGGCCGGAGCGCGCCCTGATCTCCCTCGTCCCGCCTGGGCGGGAGCGGAGGAGAGAGGCAGACCTTGAAGGGGTCCTCCTCACGCGCTGGAGGCACCTCGCTCAGGCAGGGGTGCAGGGGCGGCTCGACGGGCGGCTCGACGGGGGCAGGGGGCTCGACGGGGGCAGGGGGCTCGACCGGGGAGAGGCAGACGCCGAGCGGGGGCTCGGGCGGTGGGGGCTCGGTCTCGGGGATGGGGGCGACCGAGAGGCAGACGCCGAGCGGGGGCTCGGTGACCGGGGCCGGCTCCAGGCAGGCGAAGAGGTAGGTCGGGTCGCAGCTGTCGCAGCCGCTCAGCCCGAGCGCGATGAGGACGGCGGAGGGGAGGCGGGAATCGGAGCCCATGGGCACCTCCAGATCTCAGCGGGCAGATCTCAGCGGGCAGATCTCAGCGGGAGACGCGGCAGTTCACGAAGGCGGCGTTGCAGACGAGCGTGACGGTCTCGTCGGCGCCGACCTCGAAGGCGGGGACCTCGATGGGGTCGCGCCCGGCGAAGGTGACAGTGGCGGTGTAGGTGCCGACGGGGACCTGCCCGGTACTCCGGCTCTTGCTGCCGGAGCGGAGGACCACGCTCTGCACCTCCCCGCTGACGGCGACGCGGCCGGTGGACGGGGTCGGCTCGGCGGAGGCCGCGGTGGCGGCGGTCTCGGCGTGGGCGGTCTCCGCGTGGGCGGGCTTCGCCGAGGGCGCGCTGGCCTTCAGCGACGCGGCCTTGACGGGGGCGCTCACCAGCTCGGGCTTCGTCGCGGCGGGCTCCTCCCTGGGCGCCACGGCGGGCCCCTCGCTGGAGGCGGCGGGGGCGCTCGTCGCGATCGGGGGGACGAGGGGCGCCACCTCGGGCGGGCGCGCGGCCTCCTGCCGGCTCAGCAGGAGGTAGACCCCCGCCGCGCCGCTGACCAGGGCCAGCCCGGCCAGGCCTACCAGCCCGACGATGAGGCCCAGACGGCGCGACTCCGCGCGTACAGGCGGCTTCTTCGGGGTCCTGGGCGCCTCCTGCGCCTCGCCCCAGGTGTCGATCTCCAGCGCCCCGGCGATGGGCGCGGCGGAGGGGCCGACGCTCTCGGGGGCCTCGTCCTGGGTGCGCGCGCCGACCAGCGGGAGGGTGTCGGGGGCAGGGCGCGTCCCGTCGGGGACCTTCCAGGGCGTGTTGGTGGGCAGCGCGCGGCTGAGGGTGCTGCCGATGCGCTGGGTGCCGGTGACGGTGACCTCGGCGGTGGGGGCGCCGAGCACCTGACGCAGGGTCTCGCAGTCGGGGATGCGGCGCTCCAGGTCCACCGTCAGGCAGCCCCGGATGGCGTCGCCGACGCGCGGGGGCAGGCTGGGGACCAGCTTCTCCGGGGCGATGTAGCGCCCGGCCCCGATGGACGAGTACAGCTCGATGATGTCGTCGGCGTCGAAGGGCAGGCGCCCGGTGACGAGCTGGTAGAGGATGCAGCCCAGCGCCCAGATGTCGGCGCGCTGGTCCACGTCCTTGGTGCTGCGGATCTGCTCGGGCGCCATGAACTGCGGGGTGCCCATGGCGACCCCGGTGCGCGTGTGCGAGCGGTTGCCCTCGTCGGCCAGGGCCTTGGCGATCCCGAAGTCGGTGACCTTGGGCGTCACCGCGCCGTCCGTGCTGTCCAGCAGGATGTTCCCGGGCTTCAAGTCACGGTGGACCAGCCCGGCCCGGTGGGCGCGCGCCACGCCCGCCAGGATCCCGGAGAAGAGCACCTCCGCCTCCTCGACGGTGGGCTCGTGGGTGGCCAGCCAGCTCTCCAGGCTCGGCCCGTCGATGAACTCCAGCACGAGGCCAGGGCGCTCGCCGAAGAAGACGACGTCGGTGACGGCGACGATGTTGGGGTGACGCAGGGAGGCCTGGACCTGACCCTCCATGACCAGCCGCTTCTGGATGGCGTCGCCCTGGAACTTGAGCAGCTTGAAGGCGTGCAGGCTGCCCAGCGTGTTGTGCCGCACGCGGAAGACGATGGCCAGCCCGCCCTCGCCCAGCACGCTCTCCACGGTGAAGCGGTCGACGGTGTCGCCGGGGTTGAGCATGCTCAGCGGGACCCGAGGGTGAGCGCGCCCACGCCCGCCGGGCTGGCGGCGCGGGCCGGCGCGGAGACAGGCGCGAGCGGTGGCGACATAGGGCGCATTCTAGCCGCCTCTACCTGCTCCGAGCAAGCCCCGACCCCGATCGTGCGAGGTCGGCGCGGGCATCTCTCTGGATGGTCCCGCCCTGGGACCTGAGGCGGCGGTGAGCTGGCTCAGGGGGAAGCGCTGGCGAGGGCGCGCCTCAGGGCCCAGTCCGCGCTCAGAAAAGGGACGATCTCCGCCCAGGACACCAGCATGTTCCCGTCGGGCTCCAAGGCCAGGGCGACGCGGGGGAACCCGAAGTCGTGCACGAACAGGACGCCCGAGGGCCGGAGCCCGAGATCGCGCAGATCCTCCGGCCGCGCGGCGCAGGCGATGGCGTCGCCGTTGGCGAGCCGGCGAACTCAGATCCGGTCGAGCTGGCGCGCCAGGGCCTCGGCGGAGGGAGGGCGCCCGCGGAAGGCCACGAAGAGCTCGCCCAGCGCGCGCGCGCCGCCGTGGGCCAGCACCTCGCGCCGCAGCCGCTCGCCCGTCTCGCGCGACCAGATCCCCTCCTCCTCGAAGCGGGAGAAGGCGTCGGCGGCGAGCTGGTCCGCCCAGGGGTAGCCGTAATAGCGGCTGGCGTATCCCCCGGCGAAGATGTGTTGGAACTGCTTGGCGAAGCGGTCTTCGGGCGGGGCGGGCAGCAGCGACACGCGCGCCCGCACCTCGGCCAGCACGGCGCGGATCCCGGCCTCGTCCGCTGGCGGGGGGCGGTCGTGCAGCTCGAGATCGAAGAGGGCGAGCTCGATCTGGCGGATCAGGTCGATCCCGCGGGTGAGGTCGCGGGCCTCCTGGAGCTGCCGGAGCCGCTCGGCGGGCAGGGGATCGCCGGTCTCGACGTGGCCCGAGAGCAGGTGCAGCGCGTCGGGCTGCCAGGCCCACTGCTCCAGCAGCTTGCTGGGCAGCTCCACCCCGTCGCGCGGCACCCCGCGGGTCCCCGCCACCCGGCGCTCCGGGGCGTCGCTGAGCGCGTGGTGCAGGGCGTGGCCGAGCTCGTGCAGCAGGGTGCGGACGTTCTCGTGGGTGATGAGCGGCGGGAGATCGCCCTCCGCCGGGGGGAAGCTCGCGCACAGCACGACGAAGGGGATCTGCCGCCCCTCGCCCCGCGGGATCCCCGGGATCACCCCGCTGACCCAGGCCCCGCCGCGCTTCCCCGGGCGGGCCAGGGGGTCCACCAGGATCCGCGCGCGCAGCAGCTCTCCCTCCAGGAGCTCCAGGAGGAGCAGGGAGGGGTCCCAGGAGAAGGGCTCGCCGGCGGCCGAGCGGACGCGCATCTCGAGGCCGAAGAGGCGGCGGATCACCTCGGCGGCCCCGCTCAGCACGCGGGGGAGCGGAAACCAGCTCCGAAGCTCGCTCTCCGAGACGCCCACGAGCTCCTGACGCAGCAGCTCGCGGTAGTACCCGAGGTCCCAGCGCTGCAGGTCCTGGATCCCCTCCTGGGCCGCTCTCCGGTGGAGCCGCTCGAGCTCCCGCTCCGCCCGCGGCCGGACCCGGGCCGCCAGGGTCAGCAGGAAGGCGCGCACGGCCTCCGGGCTCTCCAGCATCTCCGCCTGCAAGGTCAGCTCGGCGAAGCTCCGCCGGCCGTGCAGGCGCGCCAGCTCCGCCCGAAGCGCCAGCGTCTCCAGGATGACGGGCCCGTTGTCCTGCTCGCCCGCGCTGGCCAGGGTCGAATATCCGACGTAGGCCCGACGTCGAAGCTCCCGATCGGGCTGCGCCGCCAGGAAGGGCGTGACCTGGCTCGCGTGCATGGGCAGCGTGTGCCGGCCTTCGGGCGCGTCCGGATCGTCGCGCAGCGCGGCGGCCCGCAAGGAGGCCCGCAGCGAGGCCGAGAGTGGCGCGACATCCTCCGCGCTCAGCGGGAGCCTGCCCGCGTCCGAGGCGTCCGTGACGTGCTCGGAGAACAGCGTCGCCAGCCGGTCCAGGCGCAGGCGGATCTCGGCGCAGCGCGCCCGCTCGGCCTCGGGGAGCTCCACCCCCGCCAGCCTCAGCTCGCGCAGCAGGTCGCCGAGCACCTTCTCCCGGGTGGGGGAGAGCGGGACGCGCTCCAGGGCTCGCGCGGCGCGGAGCAGGCGTGGATCCTGGTTCATCCGCGTGCGCCAGGCGACATAGCGGGCGCTGCCCTCGCGGTGCGCGGCGCGGAGCCGGTCGTCGCGGAGCACCCGGCTGAGGTGGTCCACCGGGGCCCAGACGCGCTCCACCTGCTCCTCGGCCGCGTCGATGGGCGAGAGGATCGCCTCCCAGGAGGGCGCCACGCCCTCGGCGAGCGCGCGATCGGCCGCGCGGAGGGCGTCCTCGATGCACGCCTCCAGCGCGGGGAGGACGTGCTCGGGCCGGACCTCCCCGAAGGCGGGGGAGTCCCCAGGGCGGAGCAGGGGGTTGTCAGCGGGATGGGTTAGAGACATTCACCTCCTCGCCCTCTATCACGATTAGCAGAGCATCATGTCGATCCAGGATCCAGTCCCCCGCGGTTTTCGGGCCCGAGTCTACGAGATCGTGAGGGAGATCCCCCAGGGTCGCGTGCTGGGCTATGGCCACGTCGCCGCGCGCCTGGGCCGCCCGCGGCTGGCGCGGCAGGTGGGCTGGGCGCTGGGCGCGCTGCAGGAGGGTGACGCGGTCCCCTGGTGGCGGGTGATCCGCTCCAGCGGCCACCTGGCGCTCCAGGGGGACCCCGCGCGCGGGCCGCTCCAGCGGGCGCTGCTGGAGGCGGAGGGCGTGGTCTTCGACGAGCAGGAGCGCGTGGACATGGCCGTCTACGCCTGGATCGACGGATGAGCGAGCCCGAGGACTCCCGGCGGAGCCCGGTTCGACCGCTGCCCTTCGGCGGGCCCCACCGCGGGCCGGCGCTGATGTGGACGGAGCGTGGCGCCCGCACGGGGGAGGAGGCGGGCGCGCCGGACCCCCTGGACGCCCGGGTGGAGCGTCTGGGGCCGCTGCTGGACGCGCTCTGGCGCCTCATCGGCCTGCTGGCCCTGCCCCTGCTGCTGCTGCACCCCCGCGCCCGGCGCTACATCCTGGACCTGCCCGCGCCGGAGCCCGGCTGGATCTGGCTGCACGGGGCCAGCGCCGGGGAGCACGTCGCCGCGCGCGCCCTGGCCGCCGCCCTCCCGCCCGAGGTCTGGCGGACGTCCTCTTCCTGGCGGACCCCCGTGCCCGGCGCCTTCCCCGCCCCGCTGGACCTGCCCTGGGTGGTGGAGCGCTGGCTGGACCGCGCGCGCCCCCGGCTGCTGGTGCTGGTGGAGGGCGAGCTCTGGCCGGGCTGGCTGGCGGGCTGCCGGCGGCGGGGCATCCCGGTGGTGGTGGTGAACGCGCGGGCGGGGCGGGGGACGGCCCGGCTGCGGGCTCGGCCGCTGATCTGGCGCTGGCTCACCCGCGGGGTGCGCTTCATCGGGCAGGAGGAGACTGGAGATCTCAAGCTGTCCACGCAGCTCCGCGCGGCGACCCTGGAGCTGGGGAGGCCCACGCTGGTCGCCGGGAGCACGCGGCCGGGGGACGAGCGCGCCGTGCTCTCGGCCTGGGCTCTGCTGCCCGCGCCGCGCCCGCTGCTGGTGCTGGCGCCCCGGCACCTGGACCGGGCCTCGGAGGTGGAGGGGCTGGCGCTGGAGATGGGGGTGCGGATCGCGCGCCGCACGCGGCTCGGCGAGGCGGGGCTGAGCGTGGAGACGGAGGTGCTGCTGCTGGACACGATTGGAGAGCTGGCGGGGCTCTACCGCGGGGCGAAGGCGGCCTTCATCGGGGGGACCTTCGACCCGGATATCGGCGGGCACTCCCCGGCCGAGCCCTTCGCCGCGGGCCTGCCGGTGGTCCACGGGCCGGCGACCCACGCGAACCCGGTGGCCTGGACACAGGGCATCGCCCTCCGCGTCTCGGGGCTGGACCCCGAGGTGCTCTCCCGGGCGCTGCGCTCGGCGCTGGCGCTGGGGCCTCGACCGCCCCCCCAGGATGAGGCCGCCGCCCGCTGCGCCGCGATGCTCCCCGAGGGCCGGACCCCGCCGGAGGCTCCGCTGCACCCCCGCCTGCGCCCGCTGGTCCCGGTCTGGGAGATCCTGGTGCGCTCCTCGCGGGACTTCGCGGCCGAGCCGGAGCGCGTGGAGGTGCCGGTGGTCTCGGTGGGCGCGCTGGTGGCGGGCGGGGCGGCGCGCACGCCGACGGCGGGCTGGATCGCCGGCCAGATCCCGGGGGCCTGGGTGGTCGCGCGCGGCTACGGGCGGGCGGGCGGCGACGAGGTCCGGGTGGGCCTGCCGGGGGAGGCGGGCTCGGCCGAGGCGCTGGGGGACGAGCTGGAGATGCTGCGTCGTCGGGGGATCCCGGTGATCTCCGCCCCGGACCGGGTGGAGGGGGCGCGGGAGGCGGCCCGGCGGGGGGCGCGCCTGGTGGTGCTGGACGACGGCTTCCAGCACCGGAGGCTGGCCCGGGACCTGGATCTGGTGTGCGTGGACGCGCGCTGGCCCGACGGGCGCGGGCCCATCCCCGTAGGCTGGCGGCGGGAGCCCTGGAGCGCGCTGGAGCGGGCGCACTGGCTCTGGGTCTCCCACGGGCTGCCCGGCCTGCCGCCGGGGGCGGACCCACTCCCAGAGGAGCTGAGGGCGGCGGTGCCGCTCCTGAGCACACTCCCCCGGGTGCGGGCGCGCTGGGAGCCGACCGGCTGGCTCCACCGGGGAGAGCGGCTCCCGCTGGCGGCGCGGCGGGGGCCGGCGCGGGTCTTCGCCGGGCTCGCGCGGGTGGAGGGCTTCGTGTGCGCGCTCCTAAGTCTGGGGGTGGAGATCGAGGCGCTCACCGTGGGCCCCGATCATGGGTCTTTTCACACAGTTCCGCCCGGGGCGGTGATGACGGAGAAGGACGCCGCGCGCCTGCCGCCGGACGCGGAGGTGTGGGCGCTGTGCCTGGCGCCGCGCCTGGTGGGGGAGGATCGGCTGCTGCGGCGGATCCGCGAGCTGCTCCCGTGATCGCGCTGCTGGGCTGGATCTGGTGGGTCCTGCTGCCGGTGCGCAAGCGTCTGGCCGTGGCCAGCTACGCCGCCTGCTTCCCCGAGCGCGACCCGGGCGAGCTGCGGCGGACCGTGGGCGAGCTCGTCCTGGGCTACCTGGAGCTGGCCCTCGGGCGGCGGGCGGAGGGGCGCGGGCTCGAGCTGCTGCGCGGGGGCGGGCTCGTGCTGGCGGGGCACGGGGGGGCCTGGGACCTCTGCCTGATCAGCGGCGCCCGGGACCTGCCGGTCACCATCTTCGTGCGCCAGCCCTCGAACCCGCTGGCGGCGTGGCTGATCGCGCGGGCGCGGCGGCGGGCGGACATCGAGCTGCTTCCCCCGCGGGGCTCGATGGAGGCGGCCTACCGGGCGCTGGAGCGCGGCCGGGTGGTGGTCTTCGTGCAGGATCAGAGGCACAACGCCGGGATCCCGGTGCCCTTCTTCGGCAGGGCGGCCTGGACCTCGCCGGCCTTCGGGGCCATGGCCTGGCGCACGCGGGCGCCGATCTTCGGGGTCTGGCAGGGGCGCGAGCCGGGGGGGCGGCACTGGGTGGCGGCCGAGCGGCTGGACTGGGCGATCCCCGCCGACCGGGAGGAGGCGGTGCGCGCGCTCACCGAGCAGAGCCAGCGCTTCTACGAGCAGAAGATCTGCTCCCGCCCCTGGTCCTGGCTGTGGCTCCACGACCGCTGGAAGGTCCCCTCGGGCGGCGCTACGCTGGGGACATGAGCCTCCCCCACGCCGCGCTGCTCCTGTTCACGCTCGAGGCGCGGGCGGGCGAGCTCCCCTTCGTGGGGGAGCGGCTGTACTGGGAGGTGAGCTACGCCGGGATCTCCGCCGGGACCGCCTGGGCGGAGGCGAGGGAGGGTGAGGGGAGCGTGGTCTTCGAGGCGGGGTGCCGCAACGCCTCCTGGTACGAGCCGATCTACGTGGTCAACGACCTCGTGCGCAGCACCTGGCTGCCGGGGGCGGGCTCCGTCCGCTATCAGACCTGGTTCCGGGAGGGGCGCTTCCACCAGGACCAGGACATGCGCCTGCACGCGGACGGGATCGACGTGTGGCGCAAGCAGCTCCGAGACGGGAGCTGGCAGGAGAGCACGCGGCGATACCCGGCGGCCCCGGGCGCCGAGGACCCGGTCTCGGCCCTCTACGCCCTGAGGCGCGCGGAGGGGGAGGGGCCCTGGACGCTCACGGTCTGGAACGGCAAGAAGGCGCTCACGGTGGTCGCGCGCGCCGGCCCGGAGGAGGCGCTGGAGACGGCGCTCGGCGTGCTCCCGGCGCGTCGGATCACGCTCTCGGTGCCCCACCAGGGGGAGGTGGAGCAGAAGGGGGACTTCGTGCTGTGGCTGGGCACGGACCCCGCGCGCCTCCCTCTGCGCGCCGAGCTGCACGCCAACGTGGGCACCTTCCGCGCCGAATTGAAGGGGTGGCGAGATGAAGAGGGGAGCGTGTGGGGCGCGCCGGAAACGGGAGATCCGTGAGATGAGCCCTCGCGCGCGCTCGGAGGGGAGGGCGCGATGGCTCCGGTTCCGTTAGCATAGGCGTCCGCAGGAGTCCGTTCCCCATGGCGCGTCGTGGCCCCTTCCTGATCGCCGCTGCCCTCTCCGCCTTGATGGCGCTGGCCGCCATGGCCCAGCAGGCCACCACCGGGGCGCCTCCGGTCATAGACCAGGACGGCGACGGCGTGCCCCAGAGCCGCGACTGCAATGACCAGGACGGCAGCGCCGGGGCCGCGAGCGCCTGGTACGCCGACAAGGACGGCGACGGCTTCGGCAACCGCAACATCACCCAGCGCTCGTGCACGCAGCCTCAGGGCTTCGTCTCCGACAAGACCGACTGCAACGACCAGAGCGCGGCGGCGAAGCCGGGCGGCACCGAGGTCTGCGACGGCCTCGACAACAACTGTGACTACAAGGTCGACGGCATCGACGCCACCGACGCGAAGACCTGGTACGCCGACAAGGACTACGACCGCTTCGGCAACGCGGACGTCACGGCTCGCGCCTGCCGGCAGCCCACGGGCTTCGTGGCCGACAACACCGACTGCAACGACAGCAAGAGCTCCATGAAGCCGGGTGGTTCGGAGGTCTGCGACGGGCTCGACAACGACTGCGACGGCAGCTCGGACGAGGACGACGCGATCAACGCGAAGACCTGGTACTCGGACGCCGACGGGGACGGGTACGGCGACGCGGGCTCGTCCAAGCGCTCCTGCTCGCAGCCGGCGACCTTCGTGGCGGCGGCGGGGGACTGCGACGACGTCAAGGGGGGCATCAACCCGAAGGCGGTCGAGGTCTGCGACGGCATCGACAACGACTGCGACGGCAAGACCGACGAGAACGACGCCTCGGACGCGAAGACCTGGTACGCCGACAAGGACGGCGACGGCTTCGGCAACAAGCTCGCGTTCACCCGCGCCTGCAACCAGCCCTCCGGCTACGTCGCCGACACCACCGACTGCAACGACGGCAGCGGCGCGGCGAAGCCGGGCGGCGAGGAGATGTGCGACGGGATCGACAACGACTGCGACGCCAAGGTGGACGAGCCGGACGCCACGGACGCGAAGACCTGGTACGCCGACAAGGATCTGGACCGCTACGGCAACAGCGGGGCCAGCACCCGGGCCTGCCGGCAGCCCACGGGCTTCGTGGCCGACGCGACGGACTGCGATGATGCTCGGGGCGGCGTGAAGCCGTCCGGGATCGAGGTCTGCGACGGGATCGACAACGACTGCGACGGCACCGTGGACGAGAACGACGCCACGAACGCCAAGACCTGGTACGCGGACGCGGACGGGGACGGCTTCGGTGACAAGGATTCCACCGCGCGCGCCTGCTCGGCCCCGGCGGGCTTCATCGCCGCGGCGGGCGACTGCGACGACGGCAAGGGCTCGGTGAACCCGAAGGGCGCCGAGGTCTGCGACGGGATCGACAACGACTGCGACGCGAAGGTGGACGAGCCGGACGCCAGCGACGCGAAGACCTGGTACGCCGACAAGGACGGCGACCGCTTCGGCAGCAAGCTGAGCTCCACCCGGTCCTGCAACCAGCCCTCGGGCTTCGTGTCCGACGCCACGGACTGCAACGACGCCGCCAGCAACGCCAACCCCGACGCGGGCGAGGTCTGCGACGGGCGGGACAACGACTGCGACGGGACCACCGACGAGCCGGACGCCAGCGACGCGAAGACCTGGTACGCCGACAAGGATCTGGACCGCTACGGCGACTCCGGCAGCAGCAAGCGCGCCTGCTACGCGCCCTCGGGCCACGTCGCCAACAGCGACGACTGCGACGACAGCAAGGGCTCCATCAAGCCGGGCGGCACGGAGCTGTGCGACGGCGTGGACAACGACTGCGACGGGAGCCTGGACGAGCCGGACGCGGCGAACGCCAAGACCTGGTACGCCGACTCGGACGGGGACAGCTTCGGCGACCGCGGCAGCAGCACCCGCGCGTGCACGGCGCCCACGGGCTACGTGGCGGACACCCGGGACTGCGACGACGGCAAGGGTTCGGTGAACCCCAACGCGGGTGAGGTCTGCGACGGCGCGGACAACGACTGCGACGGCAAGACCGACGAGCCGGACGCCAGCGACGCGAAGACCTGGTTCTCGGACGCGGACGCGGACGGCTACGGCGACGCCAACGCCACGACGCGGGCCTGCTCGCAGCCGCGGGGCTACGTCTCCGACAGCTCGGACTGCAACGCGCGCACGGCGGCGGTGAACCCGGGCGCGGACGAGCGCTGCGACGGGCTGGACAACGACTGCGACGGCACCACGGACGAGGACAACGCCGTGGACGCGAAGACCTGGTACGCCGACCGCGACGGCGACCGCTTCGGGGACGAGCGCAACAGCTCCCGCGCCTGCAAGGTGCCGCAGGGCCACGTCGCCGACAGCCGCGACTGCGATGACAGCTCGGACAAGGCCTTCCCCGGCGGGCGTGAGGTCTGCGACGACCTGGACAACGACTGCGACGGGACCACCGATGAGCCCGACGCCTTCGGCGCGCCCACCTGGTACGCCGACACGGACGGGGACGAGCACGGGGACCGCGCGAACACGACGGTCGCCTGCGACGCGCCGCGCGGCTTCGTGTCCGACGCGAGCGACTGCAACGACCGCGACGGCCAGACCTATCCGGGCGCGGCCGAGTTCTGCGACGGCAAGGACAACAACTGCAACGCGGGCGATGAGTCGGGCCTCGTGACCTTCTCCCCCGCGCGCGGGGCGCTCGAGGACCTCAGCCCCACCTTCCAGAAGGGCAGGCCGGGTCAGCCCGTGGCCTATCGCGTCACGCGGCCGGGGATCCTCACCTTCTGCGACGGGACCTTCTACGCGAACCTGGACCTGAAGGGCACGGGGATCACCGTCCGCGGGCTCAACGGGCGGGATCAGACCCGGCTGGACGGCGGCGGCGTGGGCACCGTGGTCAGCGCCGACGGCGGCGTGACGGTCACAGGTCTGACGCTCACCAACGGGAAGAACGGGGACAGCGGCGGCGGCGTGCTGGTGAACGGCGGCGACGTCAGCGTCACGGACTCCCGGGTGACGGGCAACGAGGCGACCTCCTTTGGCGGCGGGCTCTACGCCCAGCGGGGGACGCTGCGCGTCAGCCGCACCGAGATCACGGCCAACAAGGCGCACAGTGGCGGCGGGCTCTACGGCTACTACGCGGCGATGGTGCTGAACGAGTGCAGCGTCTCGGACAACCAGGCGGTGGACGGCGCGGGCGTCTACGCGCGCTTCAGCACGGTCGACCTCGCCGGCGGCCGGGTGGCGACCAACATGGCCAGCTCTCAGGGTGGCGGCGTGCAGCTCTACGGCGGCGCGGCGCTCACCTGCCGCTCCGGCGGGACGGTCGCGGGCAACAGCGCCACGCGCGGCGCGGCGGTCCACGCGGCGGAGAAGAGCGAGCTGCGGTCCGAGGGCTGCAGCGTGGGCACCGCCCAGGAGGACATCTACCTGGACGGCGCGGGCGCCTTCCACCCGACGGGGACGGCCTTCACCTGCAAGGTGAGCGACGGCTGCAAGGGGAACTGAGCCCGCTCAGCGCGCGACGTAGAGCCAGGTGGCGAGGCCGACGACGGCCATGACGCCGGCCAGCGTGCCGACGAGGGCCAGGGCGATGAGCGCCCAGACCAGCGGCGAGCGGCCCTTCGCCGGGGACGCCGCGCGGGGCGCGGGCGCGACCCCCAGGTCGGGGGCCTCGGTGCCCGCGTCGCTCTCCGTGTCGGGGGCCTGGGCGAGGGGCGTCCCAGGCTCCGGCGGCCCCTTCTCACCTGGCGTCTGCATCATGGGGGTGACTCCCGGAGCAGCCCCATAACCGCCCGCGTGGTTCGCCGCCTCAGCTCCCCGAGAGCGAGCCGGAGAGCACGGTGTAGCCGCTCTCTGCGCCCTGCTGGGTCACCGTGATGCCCGAGAGCGTGAAGCCCTCGATGGCGGGGATCTCGATCTCCGAGAGCGCCCCGGTCAGCTCGGGCAGGATCAGCGGGACCAGCATGCTGAGCAGGTCCTCCGCCGCGGCGGCCTCCGTCGAGCTCGCGTCGGGGTAGACCACGTCGAACCAGATCTCGGTCTCGCCCAGCTCGGCGCTGAGCGTCGCGTCGCTGGTCGCCGACAGGTTCAGACCGGCCTCCGCCGCCACGTAGACCTGCATGTACTCGTTGCCCGGCTCGGCCGCCCCGTCGTAGAGGGTGACCAGCAGGTCGCCCACCTGCAGATCCAGGAGGTCGTCGCCCTTGCCCGGCACCACGGTCGGCGGCAGCAGCGCCTCGGTGGTGACGGTCAGGTCCGTGAGGCCCGGCAGCACCAGGGACAGGTCGGCCACGTCCAGGCCCAGGTCCTCGTCGGTCAGGCTCATGTCCAGCAGCCCGCCGCCCCACAGCGCGTAGAAGAGCTGGTTGATGAAGTCGGCGCTCACCGACATGGCCGTGCCCGTGCTCCCGCTCCAGGTGGGCTGGGAGTAGTCGTAGTACAGGCTCCCCAGCCCGCTGTAGACGCTCGCCCAGGTCGTGGTCCAGAAGGCGGTCTGCAGGCCGAGCGTGATGCCGGTCCCGTCCACGCTCACCGCGTCCGGCGTGGCCAGGAAGGCGAACTCGTTGTCCTCGAGCGTAAACGTGTAGCCGATCTCCAGGTCCTGGAGGGCCTCGCCGATCACCGCGGGCACCTCGTCGTAGACCACGTCGGCGATGGCGTCCTCCATGTAGTCCTGGATCATGCCGTCGATGTCCCCGCCCACGTAGTCCAGCGCGTCATACAACCAGGAGTCGAAGTCGAAGTCGAAGCCGCTGGAGCTCACGCTGACGCTGTTCACCGTCACCCCGATGTCCCCGCCCGACACGTAGGGCGTCAGCAGCAGGGTCACGGTGATGCTGTCCGCGGTGATGGTCCCGGAGCCGGAGTAGCCGATGCCGACGACATCGCCAGACGCGCTCCAGTTCAGCGAGGGCGAGTAGACCACGAAGCTCGCCTGGAGCTGGCCGCTGTCCAGCGGGTCGAGCTCCATGTCGGTGGAGCCGATCCTGGGCGAGGTGATGTAGAGGCTCACCGAGTACCAGTCGAAGCAGTACTCGTCCCACCAGTAGTCGATGCAGGTCTCCTCATAGTAGGAGTAGGCCGGGTAGGGGATGAGCGCGTCCAGGTCGGTGGCCGCGACCAGGCCCTCGCCGATGGCCTCCAGCTCGTCCAGCCCACCCGCTCCCTCGTTCAGGCGCGCCAGCATCGCGCTCGGCGCGCTCTGCTCGTAGCCCAGGAAGCTGCCCGCGATCAGGCTGCGCGTGTCGTTGGCGGTGTTCCCGTCACCGTCGCTGGCCTCGGTCTGGACCACGTTGGTCCCGAAGGCCCAGGTCGCGGACGTGCTGAAGGTCCCGTCGCTGGCCACGTCCACGGCCGCGCCGTCCACCGTGAGCGCCACCACGCCCGACCACTCGTCCGTGACGTAGCCGCTCACCGTGCCCGTGTAGCTCTCCGACCAGTCGCCGCGCTCGGGCGTCTCCACGACCAGATCCGGCCCGGTGGAGTCCACCAGCAGCGGCCCCACGCTGTCCTGGAGCTCGGTGCCGTCCACGGTGGCGATGACCGTGTACTCGCCCTCCTCGGGGAAGGTGATGGTGTCGCCGTCCAGGACCGTGGCGCCCGTGCCGTCCACCGAGAGGGTGTAGGCGTCCTCGATGGCGTTGCCGTAGGCGTCGGTGACGCTGACCTCGGCGGTGGTGCTGTCGCCGACCTCCAGGTCCGTGTCGCTGAGGGTCAGCACGACGCCCGCCGGGGCGCCGGCCAGGACCTGGAAGTACTCGGCGTCGTCCACGCCGTCCAGGGAGGCGCCGAGCTGATACGAGCCGGGGACCGTGCCGCTGATGATCCCGCCCGAGGCGCTGAAGTCGGCGCTGCTGGGCGTGAGCGTGGCGGCGCTGGTGTCCACGGGGTTGCCGTAGGCGTCGGACGCGGTGAGCGTGTACGCCATGCTCTCGCCCGCCAGGAAGGAGCTCGCCGCCAGCGCGAGGTCCAGCTCCGCCGCCGGCCCCGCCGAGACGTCCAGGCTGGCCGTGGCGCTGAGCGTCTCGCCCTCCCAGGTCGCCGTGGCGCTGAGCGCGTGGGCGCCAGCCACGGTGGGAGCCAGGCTGTCCGTGTCGTAGCTGAGCGCGCTCTCCAGGTCGGAGCTCAGGCTGTCCGCGCTCACCGGCGTCTCGCTGTCGCCCGTCACGACGACCAGCGTGTAGAGGACCTCGTCGCCCGCCGCGCTGCTCTCCGGGCTCACGCTCAGGCTGAGCGTGGGTGTGTCGCTCTCGGGCGTGCCGGTGTCGTCGCCTTCTCCGGCGCCCTTGTCGCGGTCGCAGCCGATCAGGGAGGCGAGGGGGAGGAGGAGCAGCGTCCAGCGCATGAGGACCTCGAGGAGCCCGATGGGGCCACGTTCGTCGGGGGGAGCCCGATCAGATGTTCACCTGAGACGGGCTCCCTGTAAAGGGCTGAGCGCGTGGTCCTGTTCCACGAGGAACACGGGAGGCGGCTCCGAGGGCGCAGATCTTCGGCCACAGCATGGGTCGAATCAGTAGAGGTAGCCGTAGTAGTCGAAGAGGAACCACCACAGACCCACCTCTGTGTTCCCGGCGTCGTCGGTCTCGGCGAACCAGTTCCAGGTCCAGTAGTAATAGTCGTAGTATGCGTAATAACCAGTCGTCAACTCAGCGATCGGGTACCAGGCGGCGTAGGGTTCCGCGTAGTACCAGACCATTGAGGCCTCGGAGCCGCCGGACTCCAGGCTGAAGCCCCAGCGCGTGGTGAACTCCTCGATCTCTTCCCAATGTGTCAGGTCCTCCCAGGCGCACTCGGGGTAGTAGCGCTCGACGGCGCCCTCGATGTAGGTGGACCTGATCTCCAGGGCGTAGTCACAGCCTTCGCACATGTCGGGTGAGCTCCAGAGGAACTCCCCGTCCGCCACGTAGTAGAGCAGGCAGTCCCAGTCGGTGGAGCGCTCGCCGACGACGAAGTAGCCGTAGGCTTGCAGCGGGCCGTGCTCGTGCTCGCAGTCGCCGTCGTCCGAGCCCGTGTGGCCGTCACAGTCCAGGTCCACGCTCCCTGAGCAGTCCTCTATGGCGCCTGGGTGGGCGCTCGCGTTCGTGTCGTCGCAATCACCGCCGCCGCTCTCGATGGAGGCGTGGCCGTCGCCATCCGCGTCCACCGGGATCGGCCCTCCGGTGTCGTCGCCGCTGTGCTCCTCTCCGCTGTGTTGCGCGGCGCTGTCGTCTCCTGTCGGATCCTTGTCGCCCTCGCCCGTGCAGGCCGTGGTCAGCGCGAGCGTCATCCAACCGATCGTGTGTGCGATCATGGTGCCCTCCCCCGCCCCTTCAATTTCGGTGCGGCGGGGAGGTGGTCAAGGACCCTCACGCCTCCGCGATCTCCTGCCCTCCCGCCCGCAGCGCGGCCTCCGCCACCAGGAACTCGACCTTGCCCTTCTTCTCGCCCGCGTCAACCGCCGCGGTGAAGCGCTGGCCGTAGAAGCTGCCCACCAGCATGGCGTCCGAGGTGGGGCGCACCGTCGCGTGGAAGCCCTCCTCGGCGTGGGAGAGCTCGTCCTTGCCCTCGAACCAGGCGCGCGCGGCCAGGCGGACGAGGGTGAGCCGCTGCTCCTCGTCGAGCGGCAGCGGGCAGGCCAGGAAGATGAAGCCCCAGCGCACAGGGCTCTGCAGGTTCACGGGGTCAGAGCTCCCAGCCGGGCGAGCGCGCCCAGGATCGAGGCGCCGAGGAGGAGCTGCACCATCCCCAGCCGAAACCTGAATGTTGCGACGAGCGCGCCCATCGTCAAGGCCAGGGCGACCCAGTCCGGCCTGCCCGGCTGCGGGAGCACGACGTGGAGGGCGAACCACAGGCTCAGGCTGGCCACCACGCCCACCACCGAGGCCGTGATCGCGCCCAGCGCCCCTTGAAGGCGGCGCAGCCCGGAGAGGGCCTCCACGTAGGGCGCGCCCAGGAAGATCCACAGGAAGGAGGGCGTGAACGTCACCCACAGCACGAGCGCGCTGGCCAGCAGGGCCGCTACCCAGGGCGTAAACGGCGCCGGCTGCTGCCAGGCGGCCAGGAAGCCCACGTACTGCACCACCAGGATCAGCGGCCCCGGCGTGGTCTCGGCCAGCCCCAGCCCGTCCATCATCTGCCCCGCCGTGAGCCAGCCCTGGTCCTGCACGACGTGGTCCGCCAGCCAGGCCAGCAGCGCGTAGGCCCCGCCGAAGGTGACGACGGCGGCCTCGCCGAAGAAGCGCCCCAGCCGCGTCAGCAGGTGATCCGGCCCCAAGGTGAGGTGGCTGGCCAGCACGGGCGCCCACCAGAGCGCGAGCCCCAGCGCCAGCACCCGCAGCGAGCGCCCCCAGGAGGGCGTGGCCGCGCCCGCAGGCGGGGGAGGGCCAGGCTTCGCGAAGCGCGCGGGCAGCAGCGCCCCGACGAGCGCCGCGCCCAGCACCACCGCCGGGAAGGGCAGCAGGTCCAGCCGCAGCAGGAGGAAGGCGGCCAGGGCGACCGCGACGGTCTCGCGCCCCCGGATGGCCTTCTTCCACACCCTCAGCAGGGCCTCGGCCACGATGGCCACCACCGCCGCCTTGATCCCGTAGAAGGCGCCGTCCACCAGCGGGAGGTGGTGCAGGGTCACGTAGATCGCGCACAGGCCCGCCATGAACAGCGCGCCGGGCAGCACGAAGAGCCCGCCCGCCACCAGCCCCCCGCGCGTGCCGTGCAGCAGCCAGCCCAGGTAGGTGGCGAGCTGCTGGGCCTCGGGGCCGGGCAGCAACATGCAGTAGTTGAGCGCGCGGAGGAAGCGGTCCTCGGGCACCCAGCGCTTCTCCTCCACGATCAGCCGGTTCATCACCGCGATCTGGCCCGCCGGCCCGCCGAAGCTGAGCAGGCCCACCTTCAGCCAGGCGCGGGCGGCCTCGGAGAAGGTGGGGGTGGATCCGGGGAGGGTCGGGCCGCCGGGGCCCTGGGCCGAGCTCATGGCCGATGCCAGGGTAGGCGATCGAGGTCAGCGTTCCCGCCGGAGATCACCACGCCCACCCGGCGGAGCCCTCGCTGGCCCAGGCCCCCGGAGAGCACGGCGGCCAGCGGGACGGCGCCGCTGGGCTCCACCACCAGCTTGAGCCGCTCGAAGCTATTGCGCGTCGCCGCGATGATGGCCTCCTCCTCCACCCGCAGGATCTCGTCCACCTTGTCGCGCACGATGGGCCAGGTGTTGGGCCCCAGGCTGGTGCGCAGCCCGTCGGCCACCGTCCGCGGGTCCAGCTGGGGCAGCAGGCGCCCCTCCCGCTTGGAGCGGAAGGCGTCGTCGGCCCCGGCGGGCTCAGCCCCGAAGACGCGCAGGCCAGGCCGGCTCTCGGCGGCGGTGGCGATCCCGCTCATCAGCCCGCCCCCGCCGACGGGGGCGATGATCGCGTCGAGATCCGGGACCTGCGCCATCAGCTCCAGCGCGGTCGTGCCCTGGCCGGCGATGACGGCGGGGTCCTCGGAGGGGTGGACGAAGGTGGCCCCGGTCTGCTCGACCACGCGCCGCGCCGTGGCCTCCCGCGCGGCCAGGGTGTTCTCGCAGTCCACGATGATCCCGCCATAGCCCGCCACCGCCGCCCGCTTGTTGGGCGGCGCTCCCACGGGCATGACGATGTGGGCGGGGATCCCGCGCAGGCGGGCCGCCAGGGCCAGCGCCGCGGCGTGGTTGCCGCTGGAGTGGGTGGCGACCCCGCGCGCGGCGGCCTCGGGGGAGAGCGCGAGCACGGCGTTGGTGGCGCCGCGGAACTTGAAGGCGCCCGTGCGCTGGAGGTTCTCGGCCTTGAAGAAGAGCTGGAGCCCGCTCAGGGCGTCCAGTGCGCTGCAGGTGAACACGGGGGTCAGGTGTGCCTGACCCCGAATGCGCTCGGCGGCCTCGCGGACGTCCTGGAGCGACACGGCGTAGGACATGGCGGCTCCTCCCCGGGGTCCCTATCTCGTCCGCCCGCCGGGAGGTCGCGTGTTAGGATGGCGTCCTCGCTCCGGGGAACGCCCATGCCTCGCCTGCCGCTCGCCCTGCTCGCCCTCCTCTTCGCCTGCGGGGAGGATCCCGCGCCGGCCCCTGTCGAGGAGGCCTCGGACGGCCCGGTCTCCGGCGCCACCCCGCGCGCCACCCTGGACCGCGTGAAGGTCTCCACCGATCTCAGCGCCATCCGCGCCGCCATCGACCTCTACAAGGCCAGCAACGAGGACGCGCTGCCCCCCGACCTGGGCAGCCTCTCGGTGAGCGGCCTCTACTACCCGGACGCTTACAGCTACGACGCGGCCAGCGGGACGGTGAGCTGCCCGGAGCTCCCGGGCCTGTGAGGCGCCTGCTGGCCCTCATCGCGCTGCTGCTGGCGGCGGGCTGCGAGCCGCTGGGGCTGGCGGCGGAGGAGGACGACGAGGCGGCCAGCGCCGACGGCCTCGAGGTCGAGCCCGCCTTCGTGAGCCCCTCGGACGGCGCGGTGATCACGAGCTCGCCCTGGGTCCCGCTCAGCCTGCGGCTGCCGATCTCGGCCCGGGGCGCGAGGGTGGAGCTCCGCCTGGACGGTCAGCCCTGGGAGGACCCCGACGCGCTGCTGCGGCGGCGCAACGATCGCGGCGGCGGCGGGCTGGACTACCTCGCCACCCTGGAGCTCCTGGACCTCGCCCCGGGACCGCACACGCTGAGCGCCCGGATCACGCCGCCTGGGGGCTGGCCGATCGCCCTGGAGAGCACCTTCACCTACGCGCCGCCGCCCCACACGCTGACGATCCGCACGGTGGACGGGCAGGGGGCGCCGAGCGCGGCCCGGGTGGCGATCTGGAAGGACGGACGCCGGCTCCTGCTGCTGGGGCCGGACGCGGACGCGGTGGATCCCAGCCGGCGCGACACCGTGCTGGCCAGCGTGTTCGCCCCCCACGGGGAGGCTCGCCTGCGGCTGGAGCCCGGTCACTACCGGCTCGTCGCCGTGCGCGGCCTGCGCGAGGATCTGGGCGTGGCCGAGCTTGACCTGAGCGGGGACGCCGAGCTCACGCTCACCCTGCCTGAGGTGGTGCCGACGCCGGGCGTGCTGACGGCGGATCTCCACGTCCACACGGGGGCCAGCGCCGACAGCTACACGCCGAACCGCCCGCGCTACGCCGCGCTCGCCTGCGCCGGGCTGGACCTCGTGGTGATCACGGACCACAACCAGGTGGTGGACCCCTCGCCGCACCTGGAGCGCCAGGGGCTCGACAGCGGGCTGATCGGCGTGCCGGGCGCGGAGATCCCCGTGCTGGGGAAGAGCGCCACCAGCGGGCACCTCAACGCCTTCCCCCTGGGGCCGGGGGCGGACGCGCCGGGCGGGCGCTCGCTCGCGGAGACCCTGGACCTCTACCGGGCCATCGCCGACGCTTCGCCCTGGCCTCCCGCCGGCGGGCGCGTGGTGCAGATGCTCAACCACCCCCGCGGCATCCAGTTCCGGCCGGAGAGCGAGCCGGTGAAGGGCGCGCACGGCCTCTTCTCCTCGCTGGGCTTCCACCGGGAGCGGGCGATGGGGGAGGGCGCCAACGCCTGGCTCACCGAGGCCCAGCCCTCGGGGACCACGGCGCTGGACATGGACGCGCTCGAGGTGGTCAACCGCTTCTCCTGGGTCCTGTACCGCCAGGTGCGGCTGGACTGGTTCGCGCTCCTGAACGCGGGCGTGGGCGTGACCGGGACGGGCAACAGCGACAGCCACGCGCTGGCGCTGGAGCTGGCTGGATCCCCGGTGAACCTCGTGGACGTGGGCGAGGACGGATCGGTCGCGCGCTTCCTGGACGCGCTCGTAGAGGGTCGGGTCTCGGTGAGCACGGGCCCCGTGCTGACGATGACGGCGCGGGACGCGGCGGGGCGGCGCTGGGGCGTGGGCGAGCGGGTGACGGCGGCGGGCCCGCTGGTGGTGGAGGCGCGGGTGCAGGCTGCCCCCTGGGTGCCGGTGCCCGAGCTGCGGCTGGTGCGGGACGGTCGGGTCGTCGCGCGCGTGGCGCTGCCGGAGCGGGAGCCCGGGGCGGGGCTGGACTACAAGCTCCAGTGGACCCTGGACGGATCCCGGGACGGCTGGGCGCTGGTGGAGGCCGGCTGGCCGCTGGACGACGACGCGCCCGCGGTGGGTGGGCTCTTCGCGGACGTGTTCCCCAACGTCCCGCCGCTCGCGTTCACCAATCCGCTGTGGATCGACGGGGACGGGGACGGGCGCTGAGCTCCGTGGCGACCCTGCCAGCCTCCGACCGACGGGATAGGCTCCTGGGACGCCCATGAGCACCACCTCCCCCCGACTCCGCTCCGTCCTCATCTTCCTCGCCGTCCTGGTGGCCGGGGCGGCCTTCGGCTGGCTCTGGCGCGAGGGCGGGCTGCCCACGCTCGCGTCCACGAGCGAGAAGGCCCTGCGCTCGGGCGACCCGGAGAGCCTCGCCTACCTGAAGGAGGACGATCCGGCGCTGAAGACCACGGACATCGGGCCGCGGCGCTGGCGCATCATCGATGTCCACGAGCACCTGCGCGACCAGGCGGAGGCGGCGCGCGTGCTGCCGGCCATGGACGCGCTCGGCGTGCAGAAGATGTGCAACCTGGCGGCCACCCGCTACACGTACACGCTGGACAAACGCTACGGATTCGAGGGCTGGGAGGAGAACAACGAGGAGGTCATCCGCATCAAGCAGCGCTGGCCCGACCGCTTCTGCGCGTTTGTGACCATCGACCCGGAGGCGCCGGACAGCCTGGCGCGCCTGCAGGACTGGGTCGCCCGGGGCGCGGACGGGCTCAAGCTCTTCCTGGGCCACGGGGAGAGCCACGGCAAGGGGCCCTTCCACGTCATGGCGCTGGACGATCCGCGCATGGACCCGATCTACGCCTGGGCGGAGGAGGTGCAGCTCCCCATCGTCTACCACGTCAACCTCATCAAGTACTGGGACGAGCTGCTGCACGTGATGGAGAAGTACCCCTACCTGCGGGTGAACATCGCGCACTTCGGGCTGCACAAGAACACGTCCACGCGGCTCGCGCGCCTGGCCTTCCTGCTGGAGCGCTACCCCAACCTGTATACGGACATGAGCTTCGGGTACTACACCTTCCACTCCGAGGGCTTCGAGGCCCTGGCGAAGTGGCGGTCGCGCAGCAAGGACTATGTGACGAAGTACAGCGGCAAGCTGCTCTTCGCGAGCGACATGGTCCTGGAGCCCTCGAAGGACGAGGCCTACATCTACGACACGCTGCGGTCGTACATGCAGCTCCTGGAGTCCAAGACCTTCCGCTTCTTCTTGATGCCGGACCGCCCCATGCACGGGCTCGCCCTGGACGACGCCACCCTCTCGGCCGTCTATGAGCGCTCGCCGGCCTCCTTCCTGCTGATGGACAGCCAGGGCCGGCTGCCTGACCGCTCCCAGGGCTGGCCCGTCCCGGGCACCCCCGAGCCGCCACGCCCGCCCATCCCGCCGCTCTCGTCCGTGACGATGCCCCCGGAGAAGTGACCATGCGCACCCTGCTGCTGCTCGCGCTCATCGCCTGTGGGGACGCCGAGAAGCGCCCGAAGAAGGAGCCGGGCAAGCCCGAGGCCGAGGCGCCCGCCGCCACCGCCGGCGCCCCGGCGGCGGAGGAGGACGGCGAGGACGAGCCCGCCCCGGAGAAGCTGCCCAAGCCGAAGCCGCTGGAGGAGCGCGCGCGCATCCGAGCCCTGGAGGCGGAGATCGCCATGCTCAAGCGGCAGATCGCCGAGGGCCAGCGGCCGGACGCCTACGCCGAGATGGGCATCATCAACGCCCACGAGCACCTGTACGCCGTCCGCCACCTGGACCGCTACCTTCAGGCCGCCCGCCGCAGCGGCGTCGCCGCCACCGTGCTGGTCAGCAGCCCGAAGTTCACCCTCGAAGGCAAGGGCGAGAAGGGCGAGCCCGGGATGTCCGAGAACTGGAAGGAGGTCCTGGCCGCCAGCAAGCTCGCGCCGGGCGAGCTCATCCCCTTCTGCACGCTGGACCCGAAGGACAAGGACAAGCTCGAGCGGCTCAAGCGCCACGTCGCCGAGGGCGCGCGCGGCGTGAAGCTGTACTCCGGCCACAGCAATTTCGCCGACGGGCCGCTGGACCCGGACGACATGCACCCCGTCCTCAGCTGGCTGGAGGAGCAGGGCATCCCGGTCAACTGGCACGTCAACATCGTCAAGTTCGGGGACGAGCTCGCGCAGATCCTGGACCGCTACCCGAAGCTCAACGTCATGGTCCCGCACTACGGCGTGGCCTTCTGGCAGCCGCGCAGCCCGGCCATGAAGCAGCTGGAGACCCTGCTGGCCGCCCACCCGAACCTGTACATCGACACCAGCCTGGGGACGCGGGAGATCCTGCTCAAGGGCCTGGCGACGATGGAGGGGGACGTGGGCGTCTTCCGCGCCTTCTTCGACCGCTTCCCGAAGCAGATCGTGTTCGGGACCGACAGCGTGATCACGGGCAACCCCGAGAAGACGCCTGGCTGGTACAGCCGGGTGATCTGGGCCACGCGCGACCAGCTGGAGCGTGACGTCTTCCGCACCGATCTGGCGGCGGGCTTCAGCCGCTACTACCAGAGCGGGCGCGACGGGGAGGGCGCGTTCAAGGGCCTCGCGCTCAGCGACGAGCAGCTCCGGCTGGTCTACCGCGAGAACGCGATCCGCTGGTTGCACCTGGAGGACGCGCCGCCGCCTCCCCTCCGCCTGGACGCGCTCGCCCTGACCACTCCCGCGCCCTGAGGGAGCTTGAGCGCTCGCGCCCGCGCGCTGTGGCGGCTCGCCCGCCCGAAGGGGCTGGTCCTGGCGGCGACCGCCCCGCTGACCGGCTGGGCCATCGCCCACTGGAGCCGCGCGCTGCCGATGCTGGGGGGGCGGGAGGCGCTGCTGCTGGTGCTGGCCTGGGTGGCGTTGAACGCCGGGACCCTGTGGTGGAACGCCGCCCTGGATCGCGATCAGGGCCCGGTGCTCTACGGCGAGCCGGCCAGCGTGCCGCCGGGGGTGGAGCGCGAGGGGAGCCTGGCGCTGGCGCTGGCGGTGGGGCTGGCGGGCCTGGCCGGGCTCCTGCCGGCGTTGATGGCCCTGTTCTCGGCGCTGCTGGCCGTGGGCTACAGCCACCCCGCGGTCGCCTGGAAGGCGCGCCCGCTGGCGGGGCCGCTGGTCAACGTGCTCGGGTTCGGGGTGGCGTCGCCGCTGGCGGGCTACGCGGTGGTGGGCGTGCCGCTGGACGCGCGCTCGGCCCTGCTGATGCTGGCGCTGGCGCTGTCCGTGCTCGGCGCCTTCTTCCTCGCCCAGAGCTTTCAGCAGGAGGAGGACCGTGCGCGCGGCTACCGCACCCTGGTCGCCACCGGGGGGCCCGCCGCCGTGCTGGGGGCCGCGCGGATCAGCTTCCGCGCCAGCCATGTGCTGGTGCTGGGGCTCGCCGCCGCGGGCTGGATACCTGTTCAGTGTCTGGGGGCACTCCCCGTGTGCCTCTACCTGGATCGGGCGCTGGCCCGACAGGCTCAGGAGCCGGAGGGCGCCGACGAGCGGAGGGCGCGCGACCTCATCCTGATGGCGCTCCTGGTGGGCCTCGTCTTCGTGATCGGCGCCTGCCTGGCCTGGATCGGGCAGGTGATCGCCGGGGCGCCGCTGGCCGGGCTGGGCACCGAGGCCGGCGTCCCCGCGGACGCGGCGGGGAAGACCGGCTGGAGCTGGTGAGTCAGTCCGCGGGCTCCTCGTCCGCGGCGCGCGTGGCCTTCATCCAGCTCTCCAGCTCGGGCACGGGCACCAGCCAGGGCGCCAGGCGCCTGCTGTCCTCTGGATCGAAGTAGAGATCGTCGAAGATGCCGATCTTCTCGCGTGTGAGCGTGGGGTCTCCCCCGGTGTTCGCCCCGGGCTCCAGGGTGGCGCTGATCACGGTGACCTGGCCCGGGTAGACCCGCACGCTGGTCTTGCCCACGGGCACCTTCGGGTTGGCCATCAGCGTGACGATGGGCACCAGCGCCTTCATCCCCTTCTGGAGCATCGCCGCGCCGGCGTAGGAGTGAACGCCCTCCGTGGTGAGGAAGCAGAACATCCGCCCATTGGCCAGGCGGGCGAGCTCGTCCGGGTCCAGCTCGGAGTCGCCCATGAAGCGCGGCGGGGCGCCTTCCTCCCGCTCCACCCCGGTCTCCCAGAGGCGGATGTTCACGCCCGCGGCCATCAGGCGCCCGGGTCGGACGAAGCAGACGGCGCCGATCCCGGTGTCCGGGTCCGCGCAGCCGCCGGTCACGGCCGTGTGGCCCTCGGGGCAGGTGGTCGGATCAACGGCCAGGGTCGAGAGCAGCATCAGGGCGTGAATCAGAACGGACATTCAGATCTCCTCGCCACACCGGCGACGGTAGCACGCATCGGCGGCTGGGCGCGATATCTTGAGATCATGGCCCGGGTCCTCGTCGCGTCCAACGATCAGCTCGCCCTGAACCCCCACGAGGCGGAGGTCGGGAAGCCCTACCCGCCGCTGGGGCCGCTGGTGATCGCGGCGAGCCTGCGGCGCGCCGGGCACGCGGTCGCCCTGCACGATCCGATGTTCGAGCCCGCCGATCGCACCGAGGCCGCCCTGGCCGAGGCCATGGACCGGCACCGCCCGGAGATCGTGGTGGTCGTGGCCGACGATCACGCGGTCCACCAGAAGATGTGCCTGCGCGTGCTGCGCGAGGCGGGCCAGCGCATGGTCCGGCTGGCGCGGTCCCGGGGAGCCCGGGTGCTGGCCGCCGGGCCGGACGCCTCGACCTGGCCCGAGGCCTGGGCGGAGGCCGACGCGGTGGTGGTGGGCGACGCCGCGGAGGTCGTCGTGCGCTGGGTGGACGGCGCGGACAGCCTCACCGGCGTCCACGGCGAGCGGGGCGCGGGCGGTCGGGTGCCGGCCATCGCCGATCTGGACCGCCTGCCCGACCCGGCCTGGGATCTGGCGGACCTCGAGAGGTACAAGTCCTGGTGGATCGCCCGCCACGGGGCCTGGGAGATCAACATCTGGACGGCGCGCGGCTGCCCCTACCGGTGCAACTGGTGCGCCAAGCCCACCTGGGGGCGTAGCTACCACGTCCGCTCGCCCGAGCGCGTCGCCGCCGAGATCGCCGCCCTGCACGCGCGGGTCGGCATGGACCGCATCTGGTTCACCGACGACATCTTCGCGCTCAAGCCCGCCTGGCTGCGCGCCTTTCGCGCCGCGCTCCAGCGGCCCGTGCCCTATCGCTGCCTCAGCCGCGTGGACCTGATGAAGGACCCGGCGTTCACCGCCGATCTCGCCGCGACCGGCTGTCGCGAGGTGTGGGTGGGGGCCGAGAGCGGCTCCGACCGCGTGCTGAGCGCCATGGACAAGGAGAGCACGGTCGCCGAGATCGAGGCCGCCACCGCGCTGCTCCGCGCGCACGGCATCAAGGCCTGCTTCTTCCTCCAGCTCGGCTACCCCGGCGAGACGCTGGAGGACGTGCTCTCCACCGTGGAGATGGTGCGGCGCCTGCGCCCCGACGAGATCGGCGTGAGCGTGAGCTACCCCCACCCCGGGACCGCCTTTTATGAGCGCGTCTCGGCCTCGCTGCGCGACCGCTCCTGGGCGGTGAGCATGGACAACAAGCCGCTGTTCGAGGCGCCCTACCCCGACGCCTTCTACGGCGCGGCCAAGGAGGTGCTGCGCTCGCTGCACTCGGCGGGGAAGAGCCGCGAGGCGCTCTCCGGCTTCCTGCGCCACCCGGACCAGGCCTCGGCGCGGAGGCTGCTGGGTGCGGCCTTTCACGCGGCGCGGCTCCCGGTCATGCAGCGCAGGATGCGGGCGCTGGCGGTGCCGAACCCGCGGGCGGTGGTGATCCCGTGAGGATTGAACGATCGTTCAATTGGCTCGCGCTGATCCTGCCGGTCGCCTGTTCCACTCGCTCGAAGGACACCGGGTGGGAGGGCTCCGGCTCGCTGGAGCCCTTCCCGATCAACCTCGTGGTGCTGCTCGATGCCCCGAACGCGCCTGGCGCGAGCTCTCTCCACGCCGACCCATACGACCCATCGCTCCTCCGCACGGGAGAGGAGCTCCTCCGGCGTGAGGTGGACATCCTCAATGAGTACTTCGTAGCCTCGGACGGGGGGCCGGTCTGTGACGACGCCTCCTGCATCTCGTTTGCGTACCGCTCACACTGGTTCTACGACGAGATCTCGGACACGAGTTGTGATCTGCTCGAGTTCGGCAGCATGCAGGACGTGGATGTGCTGAAGGCGGGGGACTACGGGGCGATGGACGACGCGGTCCTGGGCTGCGCGGACGAGCGCCTGGTGGATCCCACCGCCATCAATTTCTACGTGATCGATCGCTGCGTGTGGGATGAGACCACCGAGACCGTCGACTGCACCAACCTGGACAGCCACGGGACCTCGAACGAGGACGATCTCGGCCTGTTTCATCCGCTCATCGCCCTGGACATCGCGCGCCTTCAGCATCAGACGGCCAGCCCCGAGGAGCACGAGATGGGCCACGCGCTGGGGCTGAGGCACGTCTGCGATCCGGCCGTGACCCGGTCCACCGACGACAGCAACATCATGCAGCAGCACTGCGAGAACGAGTCGGGGGCTTGCCAGAACGCGGGCGCTGGCGGCGCGCGAAACCTGGGCTTCGGAGAGGTGGAGTACGATGTCCGACACTGCGAATTCGAGCAGGTGCGACGGCTGATGCGCCGCGCTCACGCCATCCAGGATCAGTGGTGAGCTCGCGCGGCCCGGCCGGGGCAGGACCCTACTTCGTGCAGATCGTCAGCGTGAACGTCCCCGCCACGTCGAAGTCCCCGCTGCCGTCCGTCATCGCCAGGCCGCCCACCAGCTCCGTGTCGGTGATCTCGTCCACCCGCACCACGCCGTCCAGCACGGGCAGGTTCTCCGATCCGTCCTGCCCCTCGTAGACGAAGGTGCCGTTCAACGTCGACGTGAACGGGTGCTCGCCCACCTCCGCCGGGATCTGGAGCACCAGCCAGCTCGTCGCCTCGTGACCGCCCAGCTCGCAGGGGTCGTAGAGCTCCGGCCAGAGCATGGCGAAGAAGAGCTCGCCCTCGGACTGGTAGGGGTCGATCTCGCCCGCGCCGAAGGTCCAGCTCGCCCCGGCCACCGTGCCGCTCAGCGTCTCGTCGGGGATGACGAGGTCCGTGCCCTCGTCGCCGCAGGCCAGGAGCAGGAGCAGGAGCGTCATTCGTAGACCCCGTAGAGCTGCTCGGACGGGTCGTCCTTGGGGGCGCCGCCCGGGTTGAAGAAGAGGATGCGCGAAGGCTCGAGCTCCTGGATGCGCGGGACGACGGTGGAGGGCAGGAGCACGTAGCTCGGGTCCGCCGCCTCACCCGTCCAGGAGATGGCCAGGCGGCCGTGGACCAGATCCCAGGCCACGCGCTCGCCCAGGTAGAGCCGGTGGACGTGCAGCCCGTCGGCGGCGCGGTGCCAGAAGGGCTGGTTCCCGCCGCGGGTGCGCACCTGGTAGTCGCGGACGAGGTGGGCGACCCGGCGGCGCAGCTCCAGGAGCTCGGCCTCGCGGGCGCGGGCGCGGCGGCTGGCGATGAGCTCCGCCTCGCGGGCCTCGCGGGCCAGGCGGGCCTGCTCGGCGGCGCGGGCCTCGGCCTCCTCCCGGCTCTCCCGCTGACCCTTCTGCTCCTTGCGCCCGGCCTGCTGCTCCTGGTTGACCCGGCGCACGTCCTTCTGGCTGACGACGCCGGCCTTGAGCAGCTGGTCACGGAGCGACATCTAGCAGCCTCCCTCCTCGAAGGCGACGTCGTCCACGCTGCTGCCCGCCAGGCTGCACTGGTCGGAGGCGTAGCTGTCGCAGTCCGAGGCGTCCACGGTAAACGTCACGGTGCCCTCCGTGCCGTCCGCGCAGATGAAGGCGCAGCAGGTCCCGCCGCCGGTGTCCCCCGAGTCGTCCAGCTTGATGGAGCCGGGGCAGCCGGCCAGCAGGGCGAGGAGCGGGAGAAGCAGGCGTCGCATCAGAGCTTCCCGATGGCGGCGTGCGCGGCGGCCAGGCGGGCGACGGGCACCCGGAAGGGCGAGCAGCTCACGTAGTCCAGGCCCGTGCGGTGGAAGAAGCCGATGCCCGTGGGGTCGCCGCCGTGCTCGCCGCAGACGCCCACCTTCAGCCGCGCGTTGGCGTGCCGCCCGCGCTCGGTCCCCATCTTCACGAGCTGGCCCACGCCCTCGGTGTCGAAGACGGCCAGCGGGCTGTCCTTCAGCACGCCCTCCCGAAGGTAGGCCGGGAAGAACTTGCCCATGTCGTCGCGCGAGAACCCGTAGGTCATCTGCGTGAGGTCGTTGGTGCCGAAGCTGAAGAAGTCCGCGTGCTTCGCGATCTCCTTGGCCAGCAGCGCCGCGCGGGGCAGCTCGATCATCGTGCCGACCTTGTAGTCGATCTGCTGCTGCTGCTCGGCCAGCACCTTCTCGGCGACCTCGACGACGTGCTTGCGCGTGATCTGCAGCTCCTCGGGGATGCCGACCAGCGGGATCATCACCTCGGGCAGGACGTGGCCGCCCTCGCGGGCCACGGCTGTTGCGGCCTCGAAGATGGCGCGGACCTGCGTGCGGTAGATCTCAGGCGTCGTCACGCCGATGCGGCAGCCGCGGTGGCCCATCATCGGGTTCGCCTCGTGCAGCTGGCGCAGGCGCTCGTTCAGCACCTCCACGCGGACGCCGAGATCCTGGGCCACGGCGGCGATGTCCTCGGCGCGCTCGGGCAGGAACTCGTGCAGGGGCGGGTCCAGCAGGCGGATGGTGACCGGCAGGCCGTCCATCGCGCGGAAGATGGCCTTGAAGTCCTCGCGCTGGATGGGCAGGACCCGGGCCAGCGCGCGGGAGCGGCTGCGGTCGTCGTCCGCCATGATCATCTCGCGCATGGCGCGCAGCGCGTCGGGCTGGAAGAACATGTGCTCGGTGCGGCAGAGGCCGATACCGGTGGCGCCGAGGGAGCGGGCCCGCGTGGCGTCCGGTCCGTTGTCGGCGTTGGCGCGAACCTTCAGGCGAGCCCGCTGGTCGGCCCAGCGCAGGAGCTCGGCCATGGCCCCGGCGTCGGTGGGCGGGGCGAGCGTGGGCACCTTGCCCTCCATCACCTCGCCCGTGCCGCCGTCGATGGTGATCCAGTCCAGGCGCCGGACCACGGTGTCGCCCGCGTAGAAGAGCTGGCGGGCGTAGTCCACCATGATCTCGGTGCAGCCGACCACGCAGGGCTTGCCCATGCCGCGGGCGACCACCGCGGCGTGGCTGGTCTGGCCGCCGCGGGCGGTCAGGATGCCCTTGCTGACCGTCATGCCCTGGATGTCCTCCGGGCTGGTCTCCAGGCGCACCAGGACCACGTCCTCGCCGCGCTCGGCCAGCTCCTGGGCCTCCTCGGAGTGGAAGACCACGCGCCCGCTGGCGGCGCCGGGGCTCGCGTCGAGCCCGCGGGCGATGACCTTCTTGGGCGCGTCGGGGTCCAGCACCGGGCGCAGCACCAGCTCCAGCGTGGCCGGCTGGATGCGGCCCAGCGCCGTGTCCACGTCGATGATGCCCTCGCTCACCAGGTCCACCGCGATCTGGACGGCGGCCCCCGGCGTGCGCTTGCCCGTGCGGGTCTGGAGCACGTACAGGCGGCCGTCCTCGATGGTGAACTCGATGTCCTGCATCTCCTTGAAGTGGTGCTCCAGCCGGTCGCGCACGGCGACGAGCTCGGCGTAGGGGCCGGGCATGGCGGCTGCGAGCGTGGTCATCGTGGCGCTCTGCGGCTGCTCCGGCGAGAGCGGCAGCGGCGTGTGCGTGCCGGCGACGACGTCCTCACCCTGGGCGTTGGGCAGCCACTCGCCGAAGAAGACGTTGCGCCCGGTCTTCGGGTCGCGGGTGAAGCACACGCCCGTCGCGCTGCCCTCGCCCATGTTGCCAAACACCATGGTCTGCACGTTCACCGCCGTGCCCATGTCCTCCGGCAGGTCGTGGGACTTGCGGTAGTAGCGGGCGCGGGGCGTGTTGAAGCTCTTGAAGACGGCGTTGATGCTCAGCCGGAGCTGCTCGTGCGGGTCCTGGGGGAAGGCCCCCTGCTGCTCGAGCACCACGCCCTTGAGCTTCGTCACCAGGCGCTCCAGGTCCTCGGCGCCCAGCTCGGACTCCTCGCGCTTGCCGCGGATCTCGTCGAGGGCGCGGGCGAAGCGGCTGTAGTGGATGCCCAGCACCACGTCGCCGAACATGGCCACGAAGCGGCGGAAGCTGTCGAAGGCGAAGCGCCGGTTGCCGCTCTTGCGGGCCAGGCCCTCCACCGTCTCGTCGGTGAGCCCCAGGTTCAGCACCGTGTCCATCATGCCGGGCATGGAGACCGGCGCGCCCGAGCGCACCGAGAACAGCAGCGGGTTCTCCGCGTCCCCGAAGCGCTTGCCCGTCAGCTCCTCGACCCGGGCGATGCCGGCGAGCACCTCGTCCCACAGCTCGTCGGGCCAGCTCTCGCCGTTCTGGAAGTAGTAGCGGCACGCCTCGGTGGAGATGGTGAAGCCCGGGGGCACCGGCAGCCCCAGGTTCGTCATCTCGGCCAGGCCCGCGCCCTTGCCTCCGAGCAGCTTCTTCTGCTGGTTGTCGCCGTCTGCCTTCCCGCCCCCGAAGGCGTACACGTACCGGGCCATCGCTGCCTCCCCTGTCTGGTAGCGGGCAGAGGTAACCCGGGGCGAGGTCCGGGGGGAGGGAGAATCGGGTGCCAGTCCTTGCCCATTCACCTTTCCAGCGCTACCATTCCCTCATGAGCCGACCTCCCCGCCTCGATCCGCCCGACGGTCACCACCACGTCTACAACCGCGGCGCTCGAAAGGGACCGCTCTTCCTCGATGACGAGGACCGCCGCGGCTTCCTGGAGCTCCTGGCCGAGCTCCCCGCGCGCTACGGGGTGGAGGTCCAGGGCTACGCCCTCATGCCCACCCACTACCACCTGATGGTGGTCTCGCGGCGCGGGCGCCTCGGCCAGGCCATGCAGCGCCTCCAGGGCGAGCACTCGGCGCGCTTCAACCTGCGGCACCAGAGCGCGGGCCCGCTCTACGAGGGCCGCTACCAGAACCGCCTGGTGGAGGACGGGGCCTGGTGGGCGCACCTGCTGGCCTTCCTCCACCTGAACCCGGTGGAGGCGGGGCTGGTGGCCGACAGCCGCGAGGGCTGGACCAGCCACGCCGCCTACCTGGGGCTGGCGCAGCGCCCGGCCTGGCTCTCCTGCGAGGAGCTGCTGCGCGCCCACGGCGGCCCCGAGGCGCTGGGGAGCTATGTCGCCGAGGTGCAGGCCGGGAGCCGGCCGGGCCCGGAGGGCTGGGACGGCCAGGTCTGGGAGGGGGGCTCGCCCGGGGGATCAGCCCGCGCGCTGCCCCAGGTCGAGCCGAGGGCGACGGGGCTCCTGAGCCCGGAGGAGGCCCTGGCCGAGGTCGTCGCCGTCACTGGTCGGAGCGTCGAGGACCTCCGCCGCGCCTTCCCCGGGCGACGGGGCTCACCCGCGCGCTGGGTGGCCATCGCCTGGCTGGTCGAGCGGGCCGGGCTCACCCAGGCCGAGGCCGGGCGGCGCATGGGGGCGAACCCCGTGGTCGCCTGCCGGGACCTGGCGAAGGTGCGCCAGCTTCAGGACGGGGACAGCGAGGTCGGGCGCTGGATGCAGCAGCTCCGAGGAGGCCGCGATGCACAGGCCTGAGACGACGCCCACAGAAATCGATAATAGGCAAGGGCCGTCACTGGCGGCCCAGCTCTCCCGGCGCGCGGTGCTGGGGGCCCTGGCCTCGGCGGCCCTGGCCAGCCCGGCCTTCGCCGCCAAGGCGCCCCCGCAGCCGGGCCCCGACCCGATCGCCTCGCTCGCGGCGGACGAGCGCTTCTGGCGGGTGGTGCAGGAGGCGTTCACGCTCGACCGCACCGTCATCAACCTCAACAACGGCGGCTGCTGCCCCACGCCGAGGGCCGTACACGAGGCCTTCAAGCGCTACCTGGACTGGTCCAACCAGGGCCCGCCCTTCTACATGTGGCAGCAGCTCGAGCCCGGGGTGGAGAGCGTGCGGCGCGAGCTCGCCCGGGAGGCCGGCTGCGACGCCGACGAGCTCGCGGTCACGCGCAACGCGAGCGAGGCCCTCCAGATCGTGCAGCTCGGGCTGGACCTGGAGCCCGGGGACGAGATCCTGACCACGGACCAGGACTATCCGCGGATGCTCACGACCTGGGGACAGCGGGTGCGGCGCGAGGGCCTGGCCCTGCGGCGCCTCACCTTCGCCCCCGGCTGCGCGGACGACGCCTTCGTCGCGCAGGTGCTCGGCGCGCTGGGGCCGCGCACGAAGGTCCTTCACCTCAGCCACATCGTGAACATCACGGGCCAGATCCTGCCCATCCAGCGCCTCTGCGCCGAGGCTCGCGCCCGCGGGGTCTTCACGATCGTGGACGGCGCCCACGCCTTCGCCCACTGGCCCTTCTCGCTGCACGAGCTCGGCTGCGACGCCTACGGCACCAGCCTGCACAAGTGGCTGCTGGCGCCGGTGGGGACGGGCTTCCTCTACCTGCGGCGGGACCAGATCCGCCGGGTCTGGCCGCTCCAGCCCGCGCCGCCCGCGCTGGACGACAACATCCGCAAGTTCGAGGAGATCGGCACGCACCCGGCCGCCAACCACGACGCGGTGGCTGAGGCGCTGACCTTCCACCGCGGCATCGGCGGCGAGCTGAAGGCCGCCCGCCTGCGCCTGCTGCGGCGCCGCTGGACCGAGGCCGTGCGCGGCCACCCGCGGGTGCGCATGCTCACGCCGGACGAGCCCTCCCGGAGCTGCGGGATCGGCGTGGTCTCCATCGAGGGCGCGGACATCGGCGCCCTGGTCACCGAGCTGTGGACGCGCTGGCGGATCGTGGCGACCCCCATCGTGTTCGCCCCCGCGGACCCGGCCCTGACCGACGCCCAGCCCGGGCCCGTGCAGTTCTCCGGCGTCCGGGTCACGCCCAACGTGTACACGACCCTGGACGAGATCGACCGCTTCGCCGAGGCGCTGCTGACGCTGGCTGGTTAGGGCTTCGTTCAAGCGATCCTGACGGGTTGGGGTGCTCATCGCGCTGGGAGCCGATCGGCGAGGGAATGCGGCTACCGACTCGCCAGGACGCGACCCCCGGTCGCGCCTTGGCGCTTTCTTGCTGGTCGATAGCTCACAGTCGGGCGATTCCAGGGGTTCGTGTATGGGTTGGCACGGCAACGCCCGACTGCTATCGTTATCTCCCCGCCATCACGAGCGAAGCGCGTTTTTCTAACGCGCCCCGCTCGTGACGGCTCCCCGACGTGCTCGTTCTCCAACAGCTACCATGGCCTCATCCGAATGAAGATCCTGGCCTGCCCGCTCGCGTCTCCAGGGTTCTCGTTCCCGCTCGTCCCTATCGCCCAGGAGCTGGCGGCCCGGGGACACACGGTGCGCTTCCTCTCGGAGCGCTGGCTCACGCCGATCCTGCGCGGGGCCGGGCTGACGCTGGCCTTCGAGGGTGGCGCGGAGCCTCCCTGCTTCGAGGTCAGCCTCTGGCACCACCCAGGTGTCGTCGGGCGGCAGCTCGCGCTGCTCGGTCGCGCGATGGACGAGGACCCTCCAGACCTCCTGCTGACGAGCGCGCTGGCCTTGGGACCGCTGATCACGGCGGAGAAGGCTGGTATCCCAGTGGTGGTGGTCGGGCTCCTGACCGAGCTCGTGCCCCGGGCCGGCGCGCGCAGGGAGGAGTTCCAGGTGGCCTGGGACGCCTGCCGGGCGGCGCAGGGCCTACGGCGGGTCGCGGTGGATCGGCTGCTCGGAGATCTGGTGCTTCGTCGTACCGTGCCCGAGCTGGAGGACGTGCCGAACCCCATCGGCGCCTGCTCCTGGGAGCCCCCCACGCCGCGGGGGGTCCGCGACTGGCTCGACGACGTCGGAAGGGCGCGGGTCGTCTACGTCCAACAGGCGCGCGGCTTCGGGGCTTCCGGCTTCTGGTCGATGCTCGCCGAGGCGCTGCCAGCGGATGTGCGCGTCGCCGCGTCGACCAGCCGGATGGATGTGGGGACGGGTGGCGGGCCGCGGGGCGCTCTGGTCGGCCCCATCGTGCCGCAAGGGGCCGTGCTCGCGCGATCGGTCGCCGTCCTGTGCAGCGGCACCAGCGCTGTCGCGTTGGGCGCGATGGAGCGCGGCGTCCCGATGGTCTGCGTCCCAGGCGGTGGAGAGCAGCACGAGATCGCCGCGCTGGTCGCGGGCGCCGGGCTCGGCGTCACCGTCCCAGCCTCCGAGGTCAACCCAGCTCGGCTCGGCCTCGCCTTCGAGCGGGCGCTTCGCCTGGATCCGGCGCCACGAGAGGCGATCCGGGAGGCGTTTCGTCGGATCGACGGCCCGCGCCGCGCGGCCAGCCTGATCGAGGTGCTATAGTCCAACAGAGAGGTCTTCATGCCCAATCCAGTCCGACCTGATGCTCTGGCCGCGACCGCTCTCCGCGCGCACCTGCTCGTGGCTGCGGGTCTTGGCGCGACGGTCCTTCCCGGTTGCTGGGGGAGCTCGAAGTGTGGGGACCCCGTGCTGATCAGGCTCAACCTGGACGAGCTCTCCGACACCGCCGGGGACACCTCGAGCGGAGCGCACACAGGTGAGCCCAGCCCGGTCGAAGACTGCCCCATGGACCACGAGGGCGTACAGGCCCTGCTCGACGCCAACGACGACTACTGCAACCTGGAGGAATTCACCTTCCTGAAGCAGGACGGCAGGATCTGCGCCTACGAGGTCTCCTGCTACACCTGTTGCGGCTACGGGCGCCCCGTCCTGGACGAGGCCGGCAGGCCGATGACCGCGGAGACCCGCGCGTCGCGCGCCTGGTTGGACGAGCGGCCCGCGATCGCGCGCGCGCTCACGCCCGAGGAGCGTCAGCTGGTCGGCGCCTTCTGGCGGAAGAACGCCCAGGCCGAGCACTCCTCGGTCGCCGGTTTCCATCGCTTCGCCCTCGATCTCATGGCCCACGGTGCGCCACCCGAGCTGCTCGCGCGCGCCCAGCGCGCCGCCGTCCAGGAGCTGCGCCACGCCATCGACGCCTTCACGTTGGCATCAGACTACCTCGGCGAGCCTATCGGCCCCGCGCCGATGAAGCTCGGCTCGAGCGTGCCCATCGCGCGCAGCCTCGCCGAGCTCGCCGCCTGGACGGCCCGCGACGGGGCCATTGGCGAGACCCTGGCGGCCTTCCTGGCCGAGCGCGCCCTGTCCGAGACCACCGACCCCCAGGTGCGCCGCGTCCTGAGCGCCATCGTCGCGGAGGAGACGGAGCATGCCGCCCTGGCCTGGGCGACGCTCCGCTGGGCCATCGAGACCGGGGGAGACGAGGTGCGGCAGGCCGTCTTCCAGGTCTTCGCCAGCATCCAGCCCTTTGAGCGCAGAGAGGGGGACTGGAGCCCATCGCTCGCCGCGCACGGCGTGCCCTCGCCCGATCAGGAGCTGGCTGACGCAGAGACCGGCGTGACGCGCGTTGTTCTGCCCGTGGCGCGCGCGTTGCTGACGGCGCTGGTGAGCCCGCAGGTCGTCGAGGCCTCCGAGGGGCGGTCCACGCTCCCGTGAGGGAGGATCACTCGCAGCTCCCCCAGATGTTGTCGTCCATCCAGGCGGCGCGCTGCAAGGTCCACTCCCGCAGGTAGTCCAGCTCCTCGTCCCAGGTCTCGCCGACGAAGTAGTTGTAGCCGACGTTCACGCCGATGGTGCCCCACAGCTCGTGGTCGCGCGGCTCGGCCTCGGCCACCTCCGCCGCCATCTGCTCCATCATCTCGATCATCGCCAGGTCGGTCAGCTTGCCCTCGCGGAGCTCCTTCCAGCGGCAGGCCAGGCGGTCCTGGAAGCCCTCCTCCGTGAGCAGGCGGTCCCACCAGAAGGGGAACTGGTACTCCACGCCGCAGGCGACGAGATCGTCGATGACCCAGCCGTCGATCTCGTAGCACCAGCAGTAGTTGACGTTGCCGAAGGCCCGGTCGAAGTCCCAGACCGGACCGGCGTGGAAGAGGCCGCCGACCTCGTCGCGCTCCTTGTAGTGGTAGGTGCTGAGGCGGTAGGCGTCGATGTTGTGGGCCAGCTCGTTGACCAGGATGAAGTCCACCCAGGCGTCCACGTCGATCCAGGCGGGGTAGCCGGTGGTCTCGTCGGCGTAGTCGTCGCTGGCCATCATGGTCTCGAACTCGTCCAGGAAGCCCAGCACGTAGGCGTGCTGCTCCTCGCTCACCTCGTCGCGGCGGGGGTCGGTGTACTCCATCAGCGTGCCCGCGGCCGTGGTGAAGTAGTCGCCGCGATCGTAGTCCACCTTGAAGATGTAGCCGCCCGTGATGTCGCCCTTGGCGGCGGTGCTGGCCGGCTCGCCCAGGTCCAGGCGGTCGGCGTCGCGCTTGATGCGCTCCGTGAGCGAGTAGATCCCGACGTAGCGGTCGTTGAGGAAGACCTCGGCGTAGGCGGTGCTGGGGTGCCACTCTCCGGTGTCCTCGGCCAGCAGGCGGGCCACCCGGTAGGCGAAGGCGTTGCGCAGGTAGGTCTTGTCCCCATACGAGGCGTGCATGACGTAGTCGCTGTCGCTGCCGAGCCCCAGGAGCGGGTAGTCCTGGTCCTCGCCCGCGTCGTCGCGCAGCTCGAGCCGGTAGGCGTGCTTGGGCTCCGACGCTGAGGACGCGCCGTGGATCTCGATGCCGATGCTGCCCTCCCAGGCCAGGGGGGCGCCGTCCAGATCCTCCAGGGTGCCGTCGTGGTCGCGGATCAGCTCCATCCAGCCCTCGACCTTGTCGCCGTCGCCGATGGATCCGTAGGTCTCGATGCGCAGGACGGGAAGGTGCTCCCACTCGGTGGGGTAGTCGGGGACGGTCTCGTCCACCACCAGGGGCTCAGACGTGTGAGAGTCCACGCTATCAACCGTCTCACCCGTCTCCGGGACGCTGTCCGGGGGGGCGCTCTCCCGCGAGTCGGGCGCGGTCTCCCCGCTCTCGCCGGGCACCTTGGCCGGCGGGCAGCCGAGCGGCAGCAGCAGCGCGAGCAGACGAGCGGACATCCCTACCTCCGCGCTCATCCTACACCCGACACCGCGCGCTCACATGACCGATCAGTCGCGCAGCTTCGGGTCCATCGCGTCGCGCAGGCCCTGGCCCAGCAGGTTGAAGGCCGTGAGCGTCACGAAGATGGCCACGCCGGGGAAGATGGTCAGGTGCCACATGCCCTGGGAGACGTAGACGCGGCCCTGCATGACGATCTCGCCCCAGGAGGGGGCCGCCGGGTCGCCGAAGCCGAGGAAGGAGAGCGAGCTCTCTGTCAGCACGCTGCTGGCCACGCCAAACGCCACCGCCACGAAGACCGGCGAGATCGCGTTCGGCAGGACGTGGCGGAACATGATCCGGGCGGGCGGGATGCCCAGGGCGCGGGCGGCCGTGACGTACTCCAGTCCGCGCACCTTCAGCACCTCGCCGCGCACCAGCCGGTAGATGTGGGTCCAGCCCACGCAGCCGATGACCGCCATGATGTTGAAGATGGAGGGCTCGAGGAAGGCGATCACGGCGATGATGAGGAAGAAGGTCGGGAAACACATCACGACCTCGGTGATGCGGCTGAGGATCAGATCCACCCAGCCCCCGAGGTAGCCCGCCGCCAGCCCCAGTGTCACGCCGATGGTCACGGCGATGCTCTGGGAAATGAGCCCCACCAGCATCGCCACCACGGTCCCGTGGATGAGCCGGGCCAGCACGCTGCGCCCCTGGTCGTCCGTGCCCAGCACGTTGTTCGGGTCTTCCCCCGGCTTCTTCTTGATGTTGTCGGGGTTGAACTGCACGGGGCTGTGCGGGATGGGCGGCCAGAGGTCGGCCGTCAGCTCAGGCGTGCCCCGCAGCTCCGTCCACTCCTTGCCCTCCAGCTCTGAGTAGTGGTCGGAGAAGGGGAAGTAGCCCGCGGACCACTCCCAGCTCTTCAGCTCGTTGCGCACGCTGCGCCAGGGCACCCAGGTGTCCACGTAGGTCGTGAACGCCGGGAACACCCAGTCTCCCTTGTACTTCGCCACGATGGGCCGGTCGTTGGCCAGCAGCGGGGCCAGCGCGGCGAACACCACGAGGATGGCCACCACGACGAGGCCAAGCAGGCCGCTCCGGTGCTTCTTGAGCCGCTTCCAGACGCGGGCGCTGTAGGTCTCGCCGAGCTCGCGAGGGGCGGGGGCCATGGCCTACTCCACCCTGACACGGGGATCGACCACCCCGTACAGCAGATCGCTCAGCAGGATGCCGAGCAGGGTGAGGAACGCCGAGAAGGTCGTGATCGCCATGATCACCGGATAGTCGCGCGCCAGGATCGCGTCGAAGCCCAGCTTGCCCATGCCCTGGATCGTGAAGATGTACTCGATGATCACGGAGCCGCCGATCATCGCGGGCAGCAGGTTTGCCACGAGCGTGACGATGGTGATGAGCGAGTTGCGGAAGGCGTGCTTGACGATCACCGTCCACTCATCCAGGCCCTTGGCGCGGGCCGTGCGCACGTAGTCCTCCTGCACGGTCTCCAGCAGCGAGGTGCGCACATAGCGGGACAGGCTGGCGAAGCCGCCGTAGACCATGACCGTGATCGGCAGCACGAGGTGGCGCAGCCCGTCCCAGCTCCACTGCAGGAAGCTCAGATCATCGGCGTTGTCCGCGATCAGCCCCACGCTGGGCAGCACGTCCCAGGCCTGCTTGCTGCTGAACGTCATGATGAGCAGGGTGGCCAGCCAGAAGCTCGGCACCGAGTACAGGACGAAGAGGATCAGCGAGGAGATCGTGTCGAAGGTGGAGCCGCGCCGCACCGCGGAGAGCACGCCGATGGGGATGCTGATGCTGTAGATCAGCAGCACCGCGATCAGGTTCAGCATGATCGTGACCGGCAGCGCCTCGCCGATCTTCTCGATGACCGGGCGCTCGTCCACGAAGGAGCGGTCGAAGTCGAAGGTCACGATGCGGGTGAGCCACTTGACATAACGCACCGCGATGGGCACTTTCACCCAGGTCTCGCCCACGGCGAAGGCGCCGTCCTGGCCCGAGACCGCCACCGACGTGATGGGCCCCGAGGTCTCGGTGCTCCGCCCGAGCTCCGCCCCGGAGGCGATGTCCCACAGGCGCACGGTCTCGTCCCGGCTCCCGCTCACCAGGCGCGCGCCGTCCGCGGACCAGGCCACGGCGGTGACGGGCTTGTAGTGCCCGCTGAGCTCGCGCGGCGCGGCGTCGGGGTCCTGCAGCGAGATCACCCGGGCGATCCGGTCGTCGCAGGCGCTGGCCAGGGAGGCCCCGTCGGGGGAGAGCGAGAGATCGTTGATGCTCTGCGGGTGGCTGGTCCAGGTGTGGAGCTGGCTGCCCGTGGAGAGATCCCAGGCGATGAGCTTGCGGTCGTAGCCGCCCGAGTAGAGCGTGCCCCCGTCCTTGCTGAGGGCCAGCGCGTACACGCCCGAGTTGTGCCCGCTCAGCTTCGCCTGTTCCCGCAGGTCCGGCAGGCTGTGGCGGCGGATGGCGCCGTCGTCGGACGCGCTGAGCACCTCGCCCTCGCGGGCCACCAGATCGCGGACGGGGCGCCCTGACGCGGGTGCCTCGCCCTTCGCCTCGCCGGTGGCGACGTCCCAGGCTCGCAGCGCGCCGTCGGTGTCGCCGGAGATCAGGGTGGCCCCGTCCAGCGTGACCGTCAGCGCCCAGACCGCGACCGTGTGCCCCTCGAAGCGGCGCTTCACCTCGCCGGAGCGCGCGTCCAGCGACACCAGCAGGCCCTGGTCCCCGCCCGCGTACAGCGTCCCGCCGTCCGGGCTCTGCGCGATCACCCGCGCCCAACCCGGCAGCTCCCCGAGCCGCTCGTCCACGGCGAGCGAGGCCGGCCCGCCCTCGGCGGGGGCCACGCCGAGCCCGAGCCTCAGCACGGAGTGATCCTCGCGGACCATGCCCAGCAGCTTCTTCTTCGCCCGGATGGCGTCCGCCAGCCGGTCGCGGTTGGTCCCGCCCCCCGCCTCCGAGGGGCCGCCGTCCCCGCCGCCGCCCAGGCTGCTGGCCACCGGGTCGCCCGGCGCCAGGTTCACGATCAGGAACGTGACGAAGGTGATCCCGAGCAGGGTCGGGATCATCGCGAGCAGGCGCTTGAAGAGATAGGTGAGCATCGCCTACTTGTTCAGCACGTTCTCGGGCTTGACCCAGAACTCCATGAACTGCATCCCCGTGGGACGAATCCGCACGTCCTCGAAGCGCTTGTTCTGGAGCACGCCCACCCGCCCGTGCATGAGCAGGGTCATCGGCTGCTCCTCGTTGAACACCTTGCAGAGCTCCTGGAACATCTGGTCGCGCTTGTTGTCGTCGAACTCGACGCGCATGTCCTCCAGCAGCTTGTCGGCGACCGCGTTGTGCCAGCCGGTGGCGTTGCCGCCGCGGGGGACGTCCTGGGAGCTGTGCAGCTCCTCGTAGGCGTCGATCCAGGGGTCGTTGAAGCTGTTGTAGAGGCAGGTGGCGTCGAAGCGGCGCTCGTAGAAGTCCTGGATGAAGGTGGACCACTCCAGCGGGCGCACGCTCATGCGGATGCCCACCTTCGCCGCCGCGTCCTGGAGCTGCGCGGTGACCTGCGTATAGAAGCGCCGGCCGCTGGGGAACTTGAACTCGAACTCGAAGCGCTTGCCGTTGCGGTCCAGCACCCCGTCGCCGTCCGAGTCCTTCCAGCCCGCCTCGCCCAGCAGGCGTTTCGCCTCCTCCAGGTCGTACTTGTAGGGCTCGATGCTCTTGTTGTAGTTCGGGTAGATGGGCTTGGACGGGCAGACCGCGATGTCGCCGCGCCCGCGCTCCAGCTCGCGCTTGATCCACTCCCGGTCGACCAGGTGGGCCATGGCGCGCCGCACCCGAGGGTCGTCGAAGGGCGCCTGGCGGTTGTTCCAGAAGATCGCCGAGTAGGCGAGCCCCATGTGGTCGTACTCGAAGTACCGGCTGATGTCGCCGATCGTGGGGTCCTTCTTCAGCTCGTCGTCATAGGTCGTGAAGTCCACCACCGTGACGTCGAACTTCTGCTTGCGGAACTCCTCGAAGGCGGCGACCTCGTCCGAGATGAAGATCACCCGGTACTTCGAGAAGTTGTACCAGGTGGGCCGCACCTGGATGCCCCAGTAGAACGGGTTCTGGACCAGCTCCACCGGCTTCTCGGGGACGTAGTCCTCGTCGGCGAAGTAGTAGGGGCCCGTGCCTGGCGGCGGGATGCGGATCTTGTTGAAGACCTCGCCGAAGCCCGGCTTGCCCGGCTCCACCGCGAAGGTGGCGACCTCATACTTCTGGGCGTACCTGGGGAGGTTCTCCTCGTACCAGCCCTTGTTGAGGATGCGCAGGCCGTTGCCCACGGTGTACAGCCCGCGCCAGTACGGCTTGCTGTACTTCACGACCACCGTGTAGGGGTCGGGGGTGGTGAGCTCGACCACGTCCTCGAAGCTGCCGCGCAGGTGCTCGGCCTTGACCTGCGGGTCGCGCATCGTGTCGAAGCTGAACTTCACGTCGGCCGAGCTGAAGGGGCGACCGTCCGCGAACTGCACGCCCCGGCGCAGGTGGAAGGTGTAGGTCAGCTTGTCCTCGGAGACCTCCCACTTCGTGGCCAGGCCCGGCAGCACGGCCGGGGGCGCGTCGGGGTCGATCTCGATCATCCGGTCCAGCGAGTAGGAGGCGATGCGCTCGGAGTCGCCCTCGCTGGTCGCGTAGTAGTTCAGCGAGCCGGGCGGGCTGTTGCGCCGGTTCGTGTAGATGTCCCCCTGCGGCCGGGGCTTCTCGGCGAGCGTCAGCGGGGCGCCGGGCTTCGCGCCCTCCACCGCCGTGATCTCGGCGCGTTTGCCGCCCCACCCCACGGCCTCGCGGCCGGTCGGGCTGCCGGGAGCGAGCGAGAGCTGCTGCGCGCCGCCGCCCCCTCCGCCCCCGCCCAGCGAGCCCGCCTCTTCCACCGCTTTGCGGGTGGCGATGACCTGTCGCTCGAGGCGATCCATGGCGACGATGTTGGCGACGGAGACGGCCGCGACGAGCAGCAGGCCGGCGACGGTGGCGATCTGGAGTCGAGCGCTGAGCTCCATCGGGGGACACCTCGAGAGAAGACCTGACCACGATAACCCGGATCGGGGCGGGGTAGGGGGAGCCGTCCAACAAGAGCCGAGGTCTGAGGGATCCGTGGTCGACGGCGGCAGGCGCAGGGGTGGCCGCTTCAGCGGGGGACGGAGGTGGGCGGGGCTGTCTGGGGGCTCGCGGCCGGCTATACTTGGAGCGGAGGCGCCCCATGATCGCCGTGAAGGTGTCCGAGCAACTCGACCTCGTGCTACCGCCGGAGATGGGTGCCTCGCTGGGGTTGCGACCCGGAGAGCGCTTCGCCGTCATCCCCAAGGGGCGCACGATTACGCTCGTCCCCATCCCCGAGCTCGATGAGCTGTTGGGGATCGCCGAAGGGGCGGACACGAGCGGTGTGAGGGATCGGAGCGACCGGACGTGAGGCTCGTGGATTCGTCGCTTTGGATTGAGTTCCTCACCCGAGGGGCCCTGGCTGGTGTCGCGGAGGCCAACCTCCGCGAGCCAGGGGACGTGCTCGTCCCGACCATGGTGATGCTCGAGGTCTACAAGTGGATGTACCGCGAGCACGGAGAAGACCTCGCTGATCGCGTCGCCGCGCGGATGATGCTGTCGCAGATCGACCCCATGGATGCCGTGGTCGCGATCCACGCCGCGAGGCTCTGCAGGGTCAACGGACTGGCCACGGCCGATGCGACGATTCTGGCGCATGCACAGATCAGGGGCGTTGAACTTGTCACCTGTGATCGGCACTTCGAGGGCATTCCGGGGGTGGTGTTCTACGCGAAGGCTCCTGTAGGAACAGTTGGCGGCTGATCCGGCGTGGGGATGAAGGGAACCACAGAGAGAAAGAGCGCGCGGAGGTCGGCGCGGAGAGCGTTGGGTGGGAGGAGAGGCCTCGTCGCCGCGCTCAGTTCTTGAATGGTGCCGAGATGGTCTCGACCATGGAGGGCAGCGCGGACAGGGCCTCGTCCACGGACCAGAATCGCCGTGCGTAGGAGGACTCCTCCTGCCAGATAGAGCAGGTAAGGCTGTCCATTGCCACGTCCACCCCGATCCCGCGAACGCCTTCCACCAGGTTCACCCGGAGGCGCCAGCAGGAGACCGGCAGGGCGGTCTCTTTGCAGGGGCAGGTCTCGGAGACGTCCTGGGTCTGCGGGAGAGCGGCGAGCGCGACGGGGATCCGATCGGCGGCGAGGGAGCCCTCCTCGATCTGGAGGAAGTAGAACATCGGCCTCGGGGGAGTGGAGCCGGCAAGGAGGCTGGTGAGAAGGAGGATGTTGAGCACGGGAGGGGGCCTCGGGGCGGGGGGAGAGGAGGATTTTATGGCATTGGTATCGGTATCGGTATCGGTATCGGTATCGGTATCGGTATCGGCATCGCGGGACGGCATCGGCATCGGTATCGGCATCGGCATCGGTATCGGCATCGGCATCGGCATCGGCATCGGCATCGGCATCGGCATCGACATCGACATCGGCATCGGCATCGACATCGGCATCGACATCGACATCGACATCGGCATCGGCATCGGCATCGGCATCGGTATCGACATCGGCATCGGCATCGGCATCGACATCGGCATCGGACGCCTATGTGTGGGCGGACACTCTGGTCGTACCGGTATTTCTGTAAAAGGACGATGACTGGTTGGCAATGCCCCCCTCATCGTCCTTCTGAGGCCCACCGAACAGCGCCACGCCGACCCGCGATGCCGATGCCGTCCCGCGATGCCGATGCCGTCCCGCGATGCCGATGCCGATGCCGATGCCGATGTCGATGTCGATGCCGATGTCAGGCCGCGAAGCGGCCGGTTGTCGATGTCGATGTCGATGTCGATGTCGATGCCGATACCGCTTCCCCCCTCCTTCACCCCCAAACCCCCACCTCCTGACTCACCCCGACCATCCTCCTCCCCGCCGCCGGCACAAACACCCGCACCTGCTCCGCCCACGCGTACGACCGTGCCCTCAACCCCCACCGCGCCGCGAGCTCCTCCATCTGCTCGGCGGTGTACCAGGTCCGCGGGATCTCCCGGACCAGACGCACGAGCCAACGGAAGGCGCCGCTGGCGCGGGGGACCATGTCGGGGTGGATATAGGTCAGCACGACCCGCCGGGGCCCGCCGCGTAGCAGGCCGTCCAACAGCGCCACCAGCGCTTCCCGCGGCAGATAGTGGATCAGGCCCTCCATCACCAGCAGGACCGGCGCCTGGGGGTCCAGCCCGGCCTCCAGCAGGCGGGGGAGCAGGGGCTCGCGGCCGAGCTCGACGCCGACGCGACGGACGCGCGCCTCGTTCACCCGACCGGCGAGCCGCTGCGACTTGCGGGCCAGCAGGGGGGCTCGGTCCACCTCGAACCAGCGGACCTCGGGGTGCGCGCTCCCCAGGCGCTCGGCGCGCATGTCGTAGCCGGCGCCCAGGATGAGGACCTGACGAAAGCCGGCCTCCAGGCCCTCCCGAACCAGCGCGTCCACGCTGGCGTGACGGGCGCCGTGGGCGGTGCGCAGCTCCTCGATCCCGCGGCGAAGGGGCGGCAGGATGTGACGGAAGAGGCGTATCGCCATGACCACGGGGTCCCGCTCCACCAGGTGCGCGGCCCAGGGGTCCTCGACGAGGCGCAGATCGGGGGGGAGACTCAGCTCCTCGCGGCGAAAGAGGGCGTTGACCCCGGCGACCAGTGAGCGCGCCATCAGGGGAGCGTCCGCAGGCGGGGCAGCAGCGCGGGCCCCAGCCAGCGCAGGGGCCAGGGCAGGAGCCGGGTGAACCAGGGGGCGGCCTCGGCCTCCCGACCGGCGGCGTCCAGGGCGCGGGCGATGAAGAAGCAGGCGCGCCGCTCCTGATCGCGGGTCAGGGTCCCCGAGTCCACGGCCGCGCGCAGGTGGGCCACGGGACCGTCCACGTCCTGGCCGGTGACCAGCGCGCTCCAGCTCTCCAGCACGCCGCGGTTCAGGCGCGCCAGCGGGTGCTCGGGCAGGAGCGCCAGCGCGCGAGAGGCGGCCTCGCTGGCCGGCTTGCTGTACTCCATGCCGTCCACGATGGGCTTCGTGGAGAAGGCCGCCGTCACCCGCACCTCGCTCAGCAGGGCCCAGCCCTCGCCGTCGTCGGGGTCCTGGGCCACCCGCGCCTCCAGGAGGCCCAAGGCCAGCGGCAGCTCACCCGCCGCCAGCAGGGCCCGCGCCTTGGCCCGCACGCCCTCGGCGTCCAGGCCCGCCGCCGCCCGGCTCACCTCGTCCGGGCTCGCCCGGCGGATCGCGCTCGGCCGGAGATCCCGCCACCAGCCCCGCCCGCGTCGCTCGGGAGACAGGCTGTTGATCGCCCGGAAGATGGCGAAGCGCTGCGAGACCACCCGCTCCACCAGGTCCGCGCGCGCCCGGAAGGGGGCCAGGGCGCGGTCCACCGCCTCCACCGCCGCGGGCAGCTCGGTGCCCTTCGCCAGCTCGACGCGCGCCGTCTCCAGCAGCGTCGTCAGCAGCCGGCGCAGCAGCTCCAGCCGGGCCTGGATCCTCGCTTCGCCCACGAGCGGCTGACCGTGGCCGGGGATCAGCACCCGCGGGCGCAGGGCGGCGATGCCGTCCAGGTAGCGGAGCCACTCCCCGTCGTCCTGCAGCCCCTCGTCCAGGAAGGGCACGCCCAGCCAGGGGTACTGGTCGGTCGCCACCCCGTCCCCGGCCACCAGCGCGCGCCGCGAGGGCCACCACACCACCGCAGCGTCCGGGGTCTCGCAGCGCCCGAGCTGTCGGATCTCCAGCCGCTCCCCGCCGCTCTCGAGGGTGGTCTCCCCGCGGAAGACCCGGTCGGGCGGGCGCACGGCGGGCACGCCCTGGAGCAGGAGCCCGAACGTGTGGCAGTACTCCACGCGCTCCTGGTCGCGCTCGACGACGAAGCGCGCCGTCTCCTCTGGCGCGACAATCTCGGCTCCAGAGAACGCACTGTTGCCCCCGACGTGGTCACCGTGGTAGTGCGTGTTCACCACCCAGCGCACCGGCCGCGGCGTCACCCGCGCGATCTGCCGCTTCAGGCGCTCGCCCACGGCGGGCGTGGTCTGGGTGTCCACGACCACCACGCCGTCGGGCAGGACCAGCGCCGCAGAGTTGCTGAAGAAGCCGCGGTAGACCCAGACGTCCGGGGCGAGCCGGTGCAGGCGCAGGTCGCCCGTGGTCCCGCCCACCTTGCGCCAGAGCGCGCCAAAGCCGAGCCCGCCGAGGGCAAGCGCCCCGGCGGCGACGAGGAGCCCGCTCATTTCGCGGCGTTCGGCGCGTGCAGCACGTCCCAGGCGAGCGGCTTGGCGGCCTCGAAGGTGGGGACGCGCGCCTGCTCCTCCGGCGTGAGCGCCGCCTTGCGCGTGCCCAGCAGCACGTCGCAGAGCGGCAGCAGGAAGTTGACGTTGGCCGTCATGTCCACGTGGTGGATGTAGTGGTGCCGGTCCAGCCACTGAAACCAGCCCTGGCGCTCCACCCAGCGGCCCTGCGGGTTGTGGATGACCCCGTGCACGTAGGCCAGCAGCACCGAGATCACGGCCAGCGTGACCAGCACCGAGCCCGTGAACGTCGGGTTCGCCGAGAGCAGCCAGGCGGGCAGCACGATGAAGGGCAGCCCGATGACGAAGTGCAGCCCCACCTGCGCCCCGCTGGTCAGCACGCTGTCCAGCAGGTTGTCCGACATCGCCCAGGGCAGGCGCGGCGCGCGGAAGCGCATGAAGGAGTAGGTGGCCTGGCGGAAGTAGCGCTCGGGCGGGAAGAGGGCGAGGTGGTGCCCGCCCACATGGATCTTGAAGATCTCCCGAAATCCCGGCAGCGCCTGATGGTAGAGCACGCCGTGGGTGATCCACTCCCAGAGCGAGATCAGCGGCACCGTGAAGGTGATGCCCAGCAGCATGGCCAGCGCGGGGCTGGCGTGCTCACGGGCGAGCCAGATCTGCAGCGCGCTGAGCAGGGTGAGGAGGAGCAGGCCAGAGGTGACGCGGAGCGGGTTCAGCTTCATGCGGGCGATCGTATCATACCCGTCAATCGTCGCCCTTCCGCCCCGGCTCGTCGAAGATCCAGGTGGCCTCTGCCGGGTTCTGGTCGCTCCAGGTGCGCTCCGCGCCCGTGCCGCCCGAGAGCGCGTTCTCCAGCATGGCCTTGAGCTCCAGCGCCGGTCCCATCTTCGGGTCGTCCTGCAGCACCCGCTGGACGATCTTCATCGCCTCGGTCACCCGGTTCATGCGCGAGAGGCAGTAGGCCTGGTTGTAGCGGGCCAGCGTGGCGAAGGGGTAGGGGCCCGAGCTCCCCAGCAGCAGCCATCGGTAGCGGTCCAGCACCGGGTGGCGCGCCCACAGGGTCTCGCTCTTCTGGAAGGCGGCCAGCCCCCCGCGGAAGTCGCCCGAGCGCGACAGCCGCACGCCCTGGCGGTGATCCCGGCAGAGCAGCTCGCGCACGGCGAGCCGGTAGATCATGAAGACCGCCGCCCCGCCGAGGATGCCGATCTCCGCCCGCGGCGCGAGCATCGCTCCCACCGCGCAGAACAGCAGCAGGGTGCCCAGGCTGACGACGCTGCCGAGCACGCTGGTGGGCCGTTCCGTGGGGACCGATTCCATCCGCCGACCTTACTCCTTCTTCACTCTCCGCTGGAGGGCACCTGGCCGTTCAGGAGGTAGTCCACCACGTCCCGGGCGAAGCTCACGTCGGCGTTGCTGGCGACGTGGGCGCGGGCGCCGGTGTCGTAGACCCAGGCGGCCCCGCCGGCCTCGAGCGCCTCCGCCGTCGCCTCCACCGCGCCCAGCGGCACGCGCGGATCCTGGCTGGACCAGAGGAAGGCCACGCGGTCAGGCTGGTCGTCCTCGGGCACGCTCAGGAAGCTCCAGCTCGCCAGGTCGGCCAGCCCGTCCTCCCCGTAGATGCGCGAGAGCCCCTCCACCTCGGCGGCGAAGGCGTCCTCGTCGGCGGTGTACGCCGAGAGATCATCTGGCGTGCTGTCCAACAGCACCCCCGCCACCGGCGGGAGCTCATCGGAGAGGAGGAGCTCGGTCACCGCGCGCCCGCCCTCGCCGAGGCCGACGAGGTAGAGCTGGCTCGTGTCGATGGTGACCGGGATGCTGAAGCCCAGGTCCGCGGCCTTGTTCGCGCTCAGCAGCATCTCGACCATGTCGAGCGCCATCGTGCGGCCCGAGCGCTCGAAGCCGTCCACGGGCGAGTTGTCCTGGGAGCCCGGGTCGTTGTGCCAGAGATCACCCCAGCAGTTGCCCGGGTAGATCTGCACCACGCCCGCGTCGGTCAGCGCGGCCGGCAGGGCGCCCAGGTTCTGCTCCGCGTCGTCGAGCGTGCGCGGCGACAGCATCCCCAGCGTCTCCCAGATCTTGCTCACCGACCAGGAGCGCAGCAGGCGGCTGTCCAGGTAGTAGTGCTCGCCCGCCAGCGGCTGGTCCTCGTCCGGGTCCAGCACGTAGTCGAAGGCGCCCGAGTGGAAGACGATGGCCACGGGCACGTTCTCGGTCTGGCCCTCGCGGTAGACCGCCATGAAGGTGGCGGTCTCCCCATCCGGGCACAACAACCCGGAGTCGAAGCTGGTGATCATCGCGTCCGTCGCCTCGAGCCCGTCCACGCGGTAGGGGACCTCCGACGGGTCCAGCGAGTTCATCTCGTCCAGCTCCTTCCACCAGTAGTTGGAGAAGCAGCCGAAGAATGTGAGCAGAACCGGGATCAAGGGACCTCCGAGCGAGGCGTGCAGGTCTCGTGGAAGGGGAGGGGTGACTCAGGTCGCCCTGCGCGCAGTATATCCCTCGCGAGGGAAGGATGGGACCCGCCGCCCGCGAAGCGCGTTAAGCTGGCCGGGCCGGAGGGCGGAGCGATGCGGACCGGGGGCGGGATGGAGCCAGGGATGGGGCGCAGGATGGAGCACGGAAAGAGGGGCGGCCGATGAGGTGGCGGCTCATCGACACCATCAGCGTGCTCGAGCCCGGCGTGCGCGCCGTGGGGCACCGGCGCTGGGAGCCCGAGGAGGAGCTCTTCCAGGACCACTTCCCCACCTTCCCCGTCGTGCCCGGCGTGCTGATCATGGAGTCCCTGGCGCAGGTGGCGGGCAAGCTCATCGGGCTCACCGTGCGCGAGCAGCGCGGGGACTGGCCCTTCCCCATCCTGACCATGATGGACCGGGTGAAGTTCCGCAAATTCGTCCGCCCCGGCGAGGAGATCGAGCTCATCGCCCGCCTCGGCTCGCTGCGCGACGAGAGCGCCATGGTGGACGTCACGGCGAAGGTCGGTGGCCGCATGGTCTCGCAGGCCGAGCAGTTCTTCGTCTTCAACGCGGTGCCCCTGGCCAACGCCGAGGACCGGGCCGCGGTCGAGGCCGCCGAGCGCGCCGAGCTGCGGCGCCTGTGGGCCGGCTACACGGAGCGCGCATGAGCTCGGACAGGCGGCGGGTGGTCATCACGGGCGTCGGCATGGTCACGCCGCTCGGCCTCGATGTGCGTCAGACCTGGCGCGCCTGCCTGCGCGGGCAGAGCGCGGTCAGGCGGATCCGGCGCTTCGATCCGACCGGATTCCCCGTCACCATCGCCGCGGAGGCTCCCGACCCGGTGGCCGCGGGCGGGCGCACGGTGCCCTACGAGTACGTCTCGGCCGTCCACGACCTGAAGGGTCGGCTCACCTTCGCCGCGGTGACCGAGGCCCTGGCCATGGCTGGCTGGACGCGCGGCGGCGCGCGGGTGGGCGTGTGCGTGGGCAGCGAGGCCGAGCGCCCCTCCCTCGCCGACGTGGCCTGGCGCATGCGCACGGGCATCATGCCCACGGCGCGCGAGCTGCAGCGCCTCTCGCCCAGCACGCCCACGGGGCTCGTCGCCTCCCTCTCCGGCGCCCAGGGGCCGGCGTCCACGGTCTCCACCGCCTGCACGAGCTCGTCGCAGGCCGTGGGCGAGGGGATGCTGCGCATCCGCCGGGGCGAGGTGGACGCGATGATCGTGGGCGGGGTGGACGTGCTCGTCGACCCCATCATGATCTCCGGCTTCGCCCTGCTCGGCGCGCTGTCCTCGCGCAACGACGCGCCGGAGCGCGCCAGCCGGCCCTTCGACCTCGACCGCGACGGCTTCGTGCTGGGCGAGGGGGCGGGCTTCCTGGTGCTGGAGAGCCTGGAGCGGGCCGAGGCCCGGAACGTCGAGCCGCTGGCCGAGCTGAGCGGCTTCGGCTGCTCCTGCAACGCCTACCGCATCACCGACTCGCCGCCGGACGGGCGCGGCGCGGCCCAGGCCATGGAGTGGGCGCTCCAGGACGCGCGGCTGACCCCCGAGGACATCGGCTACATCAACGCGCACGGCACCAGCACGCCGATGAACGACGCGAGCGAGACCGCCGGCATTCACCGCGCCCTCGGCGCGCACAGCCGGAAGATCCCGGTCAGCAGCACGAAGTCCATGATGGGGCACCTCGTCGCCGCCTGCGGCGCGGTGGAGCTCATCCTGTCCATGCTCGCGGTGCGCGAGGGCGTGTTGCCGCCCACGATCAACCTGGACAACCCGGATCCGGCCTGCGATCTGGACCACGTCCGCAACCAGGCCCGCCAGGTCCGGGTCCGGCACGCGCTGACCAACGCCTTCGGCTTCGGCGGCTCCAACGGGAGCCTGGTGGTCTCCGCGCTGTGAGGCCGCTCCGCGAGGTGGTGGTGACGGCCCTGGGTGTGGTGGCCCCGCCCGGCGGCGCCTCGGAGCTCGCCCGCGCCGCGCGAGAGGGGCGATCCTCCCTCGCCCCGCAGGCTGGCCTCTCCGCGCTCCCCGACGCCACCGCCGCCGTGGTCGCGGGCCCCGACCTCCGCCCCTGGCTCAAGCGCCGCAAGGACGCCAAGCTGCTGGCCCGCCCCTCCGAGCTCGCCCTGGCGGCGGCCGGCGCGGCGCTCCAGGGCTTCGCCGGAGACCGGGCCCGCCTGGGCCTCTTCCTCGGCGTGGGGCGCGAGCCCCCCGACACCGGCGAGTCCGAGAGCTGCCTGGCCGCCTCCGAGCGGGAGGGCGCGCTGGACGAGGCGCTGCTGGCGGGCCCCGGGCGCGATCTCTACCCGCCCCTGCTCCCGCTCAAGACCCTCCCCAACATGGCGCTCGCCCACGTCTCGATCAACCTCGACGTCATGGGCGAGAACGGCGCCTGGGCCGGGGGGCGCGAGGCGGGCTGCGTCGCGCTGCACGCGGCCTGGTGGTGTGTGGCCGAGGGCCGACTGGAGGCCGCGCTGGCCGGGGGGGCCGACAGCCTCGTGGACCTGGGCAGCGCCCGCGACCGCCTCCGCGTGGGGGCCGAGGGTCCGCCTGGGGAGGGCGCCGCCTGGCTGCTCCTCGAGTCCGCCGAGCACGCCGCCGACCGCGGCGCCACTGTCCTGGCCGTGCTCTCCCAACCCTCGCCCGAGCCCAGGGATCTCGCCGATCCGGAGCTGGTGGCGCTCCGCGCGGTCGTGGGCGACACCGGGGCCGCCGAGGGGGCGCTGCTGGCCGCGCTTCGGATCGCGCGGAGCGGAGGATGAACCCCAGCTACTGGCGTGAGGCCCTCGCCGCCCACGTCGCCGCCCACCCCTGGATCGTCACCGCGGACATCCTGGCCGGCACGACGAACCCGGCGCGCCTGCTTCAGGAGCTCGGCGCCACGCGGATCCTCTGCGTGGGCGTCATCCGCGGCTCCGGCCCCGTCCCCTCCGACCTCGGCTTCGAGGAGATCCTCATCGATCGCCCGCTCCCGCGGGATCTGATGGGCTCCATCCACGAGGGGAACCGCATCCTCAGCCACCCGCCGCCGGAGGTCCAGGCGCGGGTGGACGCCTTCGACCCGGCCCGCGAGGCGAAGGTGCTGGGGACCTTCCTGGCCCCGGGCGATCCTCAGCTGGGTCGGCCGGTCTTCGGGGCCCGGCGGCCCGCCTGGAACGCGCTGGAGGACAAGGTCGTCATCGACAGCGTCTTCCAGCAGGCCGGGATCCAGGTCGCGCCCTGGCGCGTGGTCCCGGCCGAGCTCGAGGCGCTGCAGGAGGCCGCCCGCGCGCTCGACCGCGGGGAGGGCACCGTCTGGGCCGGCGACGCACGCTCGGGCTTCCACGGCGGGGCCTCGCTGACCTTCTGGGTGCGGAGCCCCGAGGACGCCGCCGCCGCCGCCGAGACCCTGGCCCAGCGCTGCGACCGGGTCCGCGTCACGCCCTTCCTGGAGGGGATCCCCTGCTCCATCCACGGCTGGGTGCTCCCCGAGCGCGTCGCGGTCTTCCGCCCCTGCGAGATGATCGTGCTTCGCCGCCCGCGTCACCCCTACTTCTTCTACAGCCAGGCCGCGACCACCTGGGATCCGCCCGCCTGGGGTCGCGCGCAGATGCGCGAGGTCGGCCGCCGCGCCGGGGCCTGGCTGAGAGACAACGTCGATTTTCGTGGGGTCTTCACCGTGGACGGGGTCATGACCGCCCAGGGCTTCTTCCCCACGGAGCTGAACCCGCGCTTCGGCGCGGCGCTGATGGTGCTGGGGCGCACGCTGCCCGATCTCCCGCTCATCCTGCTGCACCACGCCTCCATCGAGGGCCTGCCCATCGACTGGCGCGCCGAGGAGCTGGAGGCGCTGGTCGTCGGCGAGGCCGATCGCGTCCGCCAGCTCGGCTTCACCGCCATGGCGGCTCGGGAGAGCGCGGAGAGCCGGACCTTCGGGCTGATCCGCGATCCCGACTGGCGGCTCGCGGTGGAGGGTGAGGTCCCCGAGGCCGACGTGCTCATGGGCCCCGGCTTCGCCGGCAGCTTCGTGCGCGTCGTCTTCCGGCCGGGCGTCGCGCGCGCGGGCTCCTCGGCTGCCCCTATCGCAGCCCACGTGCTCGCCATGCTCGACCGGACCATGGACCTGGGTATCGGCCCGCTCTTGCCCGCGCGCGAGCCCGTCTTTTCGGACGAGGGCCCCGCGCCCGCCGAGGTGGGCTCCGCGTGAGGGCCATCCTTTCATGCTAACCTGTGCGCCCGAGAGGGAGACCCTCTCTGAGCCCAGGAGCTGAGGACCCCGTGTCGAGCCGCGAGACCGCCCGGCGCTTCCATTTCATCCGAGAGATCGCGTCCGGCGGCTTCGGCTCGGTGTACCTCGCCAAGGTGATGCACGCCGACGGCTTCTCGCGTCTCGTCGCGATCAAGCTGCTCAAGGCCCAGTGGTCGGACAACGACGACGTCACGCGGCGCATCCGCGACGAGGCCCGGCTGCTCGGGCTGCTGCGCCACCGCAACATCGTGGACGTCATCGACCTGACCTCCATCGACCACCGGACGGCGGTGGTGATGGAGTACCTGGAGGCCGTGGACCTGCGCGCCGTGGCCAACGCGCTCCAGGAGTCGAGCGCGAGGATGCCGGTGCGGGCGGCGGTCGAGGCGGTGGCCTGCGTGGCCAGCGCGCTGGACGCGGCCTACAACCGGCCGCCCATCCCCGGGGACAAGCCGCTGCGCGTGATCCACCGCGACATCAAGCCGAGCAACATCATGGTCGATGAGACCGGGATGATCAAGGTGCTCGACTTCGGCGTCGCGCGCTCGGAGATCGAGAACCGCGAGAGCCACACACAGGAGCTGCAGTTCGGCTCGCTGGACTACATGGCGCCGGAGCGGCTCTTCTTCGAGCCGGAGACCCCGGCCTCGGACGTCTACTCTCTGGGCGCCACCCTCTATGAGGTGCTGGCGCTGGAGAAGCTGGGCAAGGCCAAGGGCAGGCCCGAGAAGCACGTCGCCTTCCTCGAGGATCGCCTGGGCGCGCTGGGTCGGTTCCTGGGACTGGAGGGCGAGGCCTGGACGGTGCTGCACGGCCTCCTGCGCGAGTCCCTGGACTTCGCCCATGAGAAGCGGCCGTCGGCGGCGGACTTCTTCCAGCGGGCGCGCTCGCTCTCCCGCCTGGTCAGCGATGAAGACCTGGGGCAGTGGGCGGAGCGCGTCATCCCGCCCCTGGTCCGCGCCGCCCAGGAGGCCCCGCGCGAGCCGAACCCGCTGGCCGACGTGATCCTGCCCGAGGACTCGGTCGCGCTCACCAAGCTCTCCGCGGCGGACATCGACGCCCTCGTGCAGACCGGGATCCGCAACCTCGGCGCGCCCGTGCAGTCCATCGTCCCGCCGATGGGGCCCTCCATGGGCGACCAGCTCCGGGCCGGCGCGCTCGCCGAGCTCGAGGACTCCATCGCCCGCGGCTTCTCTCCCATCCCGCACACCGGGGCCCCCTCCGGTCGCGGGATGAACTCCAAGATCCCCGAGGCCATGGGCGAGGATCCGCCGACCCGCACCGACGGCGAGCCCACCCTCCGCGGCGGCCTCGCCAACGCCCCGGACGCGCCGGACCTGGAGCCGGACGACTGGACGGAGGCGCCCACGCGCCTCGCCACGATGGAGGAGCCGAAGAAGCCCGTCTCGGACGGGCTCGACGAGCCGACGCTCATGGCGGAGGCGGCGGAGAGCACGGACCTGGGGCCTGAGAGCTCGGTCACCCTGCCCAGCGGCGTCTCCCCGGAGAGCACGCTGCTGGCGGAGCCCGCCTTGGAGGCGGAGGACGTCGGCGTCGTGGTCGATGGCGTGGACGCGCCGGAGCCCGCCGGTCTCGGCGCGGTGGTGATGGAGCGGTCCAACTCCGCCGCGCCCCCGCCCCCGTCGCGCGCCTCGGACGAGCCGCCCCCGCTCCCGGTCTTCCCGCCCATCCCCGCGGGCCCGGTGAACCTGCCCCAGGATCCGCCCGCGCCGACCCGCAGCCGCGGCGCCCCGCCGGCCTTCCCCTCGGTGGGGCCGCCGGCCTTCCCCTCGGTGGTCCAGCCCTCGCCGCTGGCCGCCGCTCCTGGGGCCGCCGCGCCCGCGCCCGCGCCCGCGGCCCGTCCGCCCACGAAGAGCCCCACGGAGGGCTGGTTCGAGGAGTCCGCGCAGCGCCCCGCGCCGCTCGGTCAGGTGGGGATGCTGGACGCGACCACCGCGCGCCTGCCCGATCCTGCCCCTGAGGAGAACGCGCCGAGTATGAGGATCTTCGCCGTCATCGGCGCGGTCGTCGGGCTCCTGGGCGCCGTGGGCGTGGTCGGCCTGGTCTTCGCGCTGGACCTGGGCGGGCTGCGCACCCGCCTGATGAAGGAGCGCGCCCCCGCCGTGGCCACGCCGACGGAGCTCCCCGCGCCGCCCACGCCCGATGTCCTCGCGGAGCAGGCCCCCGCCCGCGCCGGGCCCGCTCTGCGCTTCGTCTCCGAGGCCGCCGGCACCGGCCGCATGAGCGTGGAGTGCACCGGCGGGAAGGGTAACGAGAAGGGCAAGGAGGTCTCCGTCCCCCTGGAGAGCTCCGACCAGTGTCTCGTCACGGCCATCCTCGAGGACCGCTCCAGGTTACGGACCACCGTGACCGGAGCTGTGGCGGGGACCTACCGCTGCTTTGCCGGCGGGAAGGAAGCGTGCGAGCGGGAGTGAATCCGAGACCGGCGACCGAGTGTCGCGCGACGGACGAGGCGGTGGTCGTGACCGGCGCAGGCGTGGTCACGTCCGCGGGCCTGGGTCTGTCCGCGCTCGGGGAGGCCCTGGCCGAGGGGCGCCGCTGCAGCCGGCCGCTCCACGGGGCGCTGCCCGTGTCCGAGGCGGCCGTCGTGGAGCTGCCCCTCCCGGAGCTCTCCGACTTCCCCGACGATCGCAAGGCGCTGCTGGCGCTCGCGGCCCTCGAGGACGCGCTGGCCAGCGCCGGGCTCCAAGCGCCGGGCGCGCTCGCCGGGCCGCGCACCGCCGTCTACCTGGGGACCGGGCTCTCCAGCGTCACTCCGCGCGAGCTCCAGGACGACCTCTTCCCCCACCTGATCACAGACGCGCAGGGGGCCCGGATCTTCGATCGGGCCTCGATGGCGCGCGATCTCGACCCGCGGCATGCGGCGCCCCGGCGTCACCTCCCCGAGCGCGTCACCCACGCCCTCGCGCGGAGGCTGGGCGCGCTCGGCCCCACGGGCACCAGCTTCTCCGCCTGCGCCGCCGCCGCGCAGGCCATCGCCGAGGGCGCGCGGGCGCTGCAGCGCGGGCTGGCCGACGTCGCCGTGGTGGGCGGGCACGACAGCATGATCCACCCGGTGGGGCTGCTCTCCTTCGTGGTGCTGGGGGCGCTGAGCCCCGGGCTGTGCCGCCCCTTCGACCGGCGCCGGGACGGCTTCCTCATCGGCGAGGGCGCCGGGATCTTCGTGCTGGAGCGCCTGGGGGCGGCGCGGGCCCGGGGCGCGGGCGTGTACGCGCGCGTGCTGGGCGCGGGCACCAGCGTGGACGCCTGGAACGTCACCGCCCCCCACCCCGACGGGGCGGGCGCGGAGCTGGCCATGCGCCGGGCGCTGGCCGACGCGGGACTGCGCCCGGAGGACGTGGGCTACGTCAACGCGCACGGGACCGGGACCCCGGTGGGAGACCGGGCCGAGGCGCTGGCCATCCGCCGCGCGCTGGGCCCGGTGCCGGTCTCCTCCATCAAGGGCGCGGTCGGACACACCATCGCCGCCGCCGGCGCGGTGGAGGCCGCCGCGTGCATCGCGGGCTTCGGGCTTGGGATGCTCCCCGGGACGGTGGGGCTCGCGGAGCCGGACCCCGACTGCCCCATCGACGTCCTCCCCGAGCCCGTCCGGCGCGAGGTGGGGGTCATGCTCTCCAATTCCTTTGGTTTCGGGGGGCAGAACGCCTGCCTCGCGCTCGCGCACCCCCTGTGGGAGGGGCCTCGTGCCTGAGCTGGAAATTCAGGGTCGTCCGGTGGTGATCGCAGGCATCGGGCTGCTGTGCCCCGCGGGCGTGGGCGCGCAGGGGGCCATGGGCGGGCGCCCGGGGGAGGTCCCGGGCTTCCGCGCGCACGCCTACATCGAGGACCGCAAGAAGCTGAAGCTGATGGGCCGGGCCGTGCAGCTGGGCGTCTCCGCCATCCGGCTCGCCCTCTCCGAGGCGCCCGGCTGGGAGGAGGTCCCGCCCGAGCGCCGCGCCATGTACATCGGCGCCACGCCTCAGGCGGGAGACGCCGAGGATCTGCGCCCCGCGCTGGAGGCCGCCACGAGCCCCGAGGGGCAGTTCTCGCTCGGCGCCTTCGCCAGCCGGGGCTACCCGCTCATCCACCCGCTGTGGCTGGTCAAGGGGCTCAGCAACAACATCCTGGGCTTCGCCTCGGCGATTCACGACTTCCAGGGCACCAACAGCAACTACTGCGACGACGAGGAGGGGGGCTGGACGGCGGTGGTGGAGGGGGCCCGCGCGGTCGCCGAGGGCAGGGCGGACGTGGCGGTGGCTGGCGGCGCGGACGCGCTGGCTGAGGCCGAGGCCCTCTTCGGCGGGCGGCGCTGCGGGGAGGGCGCGGCCTTCTTCGTGTTTCGCCCGGCGCGTCCGGGAGAGCGGCCCCTGACCCTGGACCGCGAGCGCCTGGACACGGAGGAGGCGCTGCTGGGCTACCTGGGCGCGGCGACCTGGCCTGTGGTGCTGGCCCGCCGGGTTCTGCGCGAACATGGCCTGGCAGGTGCGTGAGCGCGCGCTGCAGGGTACATCTTCGGGCCGAACGCGCGACGCTACCAACAGGAGAGAGGGGACGCCGATGGACCTGCCGAACACCGTGGACGAGAAGATCTGGGCCAAGGTCCGCACGGCCTTCGCCGAGGCGCTGGGGCTCGACGAGGACGAGATCGCCTACGACTCCAAGGTGATCGGGGATCTGGGCGCGGAGAGCCTCGACTTCCTCGACATCGCCTTCCGGCTCGAGCGGGCCTTCGACATCAAGATCCCCCGCGGCGGCATCGAGAAGACCGCGCAGACCAGCATGGGCGACGAGCCCTACGAGGTCGCCGGCGTGCTGACCCCGCTGGCCCTCCAGAAGCTGGCCGACGCCATGCCCGAGATCCCGCGCGAGGAGTTCAAGGAGGGGCTGCGCACCAGCGAGGTGGCGAAGCTCTTCCGCGTGGCGACCTTCTACAACCTGGTCGTCCACCTGATGGCCGAGAAGGCCCAGGGAGCCTGAGCTGGGGCCCCCGCGCTTCGCCTTCCTGGTCCACGCGCTGACGGTCTTCCATCAGCGGGTTCACGGCGTGCGGGCGCTGCGGGCAGGGCTCGCGCTCGGCCATCGGGACGGGACGGACCCGGGGGACGTGGCGCTGGAGTGCCGCCTCGGCCTGGGCGGCGTGGCCGAGGGCGTGATCATCGGCCTGCCGCTGACCCCCGCCCAGATGCTCGGCGATCAGGAGCGGGCGCTGACCCGCATGATGCGGGCCGCGGCCCTGGCTGGGGACGTGAGCGCGATCGGGCTGGGGAGCCTGTGCGCCGTGGTCGCCAGCCGCGGGGAGGCCCTCGCTGAGCGCGTCCCCGTCCCGGTCACCACGGGCGCCGCGGCGACAAGCTGGGCGCTGTGGCGGAACGCGCGGGCCGTGCTGCGCGAGCGGGAGGGGCCGGTGGCCATCATCGGCGCCAGCGGGGCGGTGGGCGGGGCGGTCGCGGCCCTGCTGGCGGAGGAGGGCGTGACCCTGCGCCTCGACCACCCGCGGGCCGCGCGCGGGGTCCCCGGCGCGGTGGCCTGCGCGAGCCCCGCCGAGGCCGCGCAGGGCTGCGCCGTCATCATCGGCGCGGGCCCCACGGGCGCCACCCTGCCCGCCGAGGCCGTGAGCCCGGGGGCCGTGGTCATCGACGTGGCGCTCCCCAACACCATCATCGGGCGTCCCCCGCGCGGCGCGCGCGTGCTGGCGGGCGAGGCGGTCTCCGTCCCCGATGGCTGGTGGCGGGACGGCTGGGGGCTCATCTACCAGATCCTGGCGGGCTACGGCCCCTTCCAGGTCTTCGCCTGCCTGGTGGAGCCCCTGGTGCTCGCCGCCACCGGGCGCGGCGCCTCCTTCGCCCTCGGCCGCAAGGTGGATCCCGCCGTGGTGCGTGAGTTCGGAGAGGCCGCCGAGCGGCTCGGCTTCCGGCCCCGCCTGGCCCGCGGGTGGCTGGAGGTGAGCCCCAGGAGCCTGCCTGGGCGGGCCAGACCGGCGCTCGTCGGTTAAGGGCCCGCCCTATGAGCTCCGATACGGCCCACCCACACGAAGATCCGCTCGCGTCCTTGAGCCCGGAGGAGCGCCGGAAGCGTCTCGCCGCGCTGGCCCTCGGGGCGCTGGGCGTGGTCTATGGCGACATCGGCACCAGCCCGCTCTACGCGCTCCGCGAGTGCGTGAGCGGCCCGCACGGGCTCGAGCCGAACGCCAACAACGTCCTGGGCGTGCTCTCGCTCATCTTCTGGTCGCTCACGATGGTGGTGTCGGTCAAGTACCTCGCCTTCGTGATGCGGGCCGACAACCGGGGAGAGGGCGGGATCCTCGCCCTCCTGGGCCTCGTGCTGCGCGGCGGCAAGCAGCCCGGCGCCGCCCCCATGGGCGGGCTTATCGCGCTCATCCTCTTCGGGGCTGGCCTGCTCTACGGCGAGAGCGCGATCACCCCGGCGATCTCCGTGCTCTCGGCGGTGGAGGGCCTCGCGGTGGCGGCGCCCTCGCTCCACTCCTGGGTGGTGCCGATCACCTGCGGCGTGCTGCTGGCGCTGTTCTCGATCCAGAAGGGCGGGACGGCGAAGGTGGGGGCCCTCTTCGGGCCGGTGATGGTGATCTGGTTCGGCACGCTGGCCGTGCTGGGCGTGGTGAACCTGCTCCACTACCCGGCGGTGCTGGAGGCGATCTCGCCGCTGCACGCGATCTCCTTCTTCCAGGCCAACACCACGCACGGCTTCGTCGCGCTGGGCTCGGTGGTGCTGGCCTTCACCGGGGTGGAGGCGCTCTACGCGGACATGGGCCACTTCGGCCGCTTCCCCATCCGCGCGGCCTGGTTCAGCTTCGTCTTCCCGGCGCTGCTGCTCAACTACTTCGGTCAGGGCGCGCTGCTGCTGGAGCACCCGGAGCTGGCCTCCACCGTCTTCTTCTCGCAGGTGCCCAAGGGCTGGATGACGTATGCGCTGGTGGGGCTGTCCACCGCGGCCACGATCATCGCCTCGCAGGCCCTGATCTCGGGCATCTTCTCGCTCACCAGCCAGGCGGTGCAGCTCGGCTACTTCCCGCGCGTCACGGTGCGCCACACCTCGGCGGCGGCGGAGGGGCAGATCTACAGCCCGGAGATCAACTGGGGGCTCGCCTTCGCCAGCATCGGGCTGGTGCTGGGCTTCAAGAGCTCGGGCGCGCTGGCGGCGGCCTACGGCATCGCCGTGACCGGGACCCTCTGCATCACCTCCATCGCCTTTTTCAACGTCATGGTGAAGCGCTGGGGCTGGCCGATGAGCAAGGCGCTGCCGCTGCTCATCCTCTTCCTGTCCTTCGACGTGCCCTATTTCGCGGCCAACCTCGTGAAGCTCTCCAGCGGCGGCTACATCCCCATCGTCGGCGGCGCGCTGGCGTTCACGGTGATGTTCACCTGGAAGAAGGGGCGCCTCCTGCTGGCCGAGCACTTCTCCCGGCACGCCTGGCCCCTGCCGCGCTTCCACCAGGAGCTGATCGACAACAAGGCCATCCGCGTGCGCGGCGGCTGCGTGGTCATGGCGTCCACGGATCGCTACATCCCGCTCATCCTCACCCACCACGTCCAGCGCATCCACGTGCTGCACGAGACGGTGGTGCTGCTGACCGTCCTGATCGACAGCACGCCTCGCGTGGACGTCGCGCGCCGGGTGGAGGCCACGGAGATGGGCGACGGGCTGTGGCGCCTCATCGTCCACTACGGCTTCATGGAGGAGCCGGACGTGCCCTCGGCCATCGCCCTGGCGATCGAGCGCTTCAAGCTGCCGGTGCGTGCGGACGAGCTCACCTACTTCATCGGGCACGAGACGCTCATCGCCAGCAACGCCGGCCGCATGAAGCGCTGGCAGGAGCTGCTCTTCGCCTTCCTGTCCCGCAACGCGCTGCCGGCGACGGCCTACTTCAAGCTCCCGCCGAACCAGGTGGTCGAGCTCGGCGTCCGCCTGGACCTGTAGCCGAGGTTCAGTGCCCCGCGCTGGCGACGACCTCGTCCAGCACGTCCCAGCGCCCCTCGATCCAGGCGTAGACGTAGTCGGCCTCCGTCTCGGGGGTCGTCCAGTCCCCGGAGGCGGAGCGCGAGCTGCTCCACCCGCTGTAGGAGTGGTACTGGTCGGCCCACTTCCGCCAGGAGCGCGTGGCGGCGGGCTCGATCTCCTCGCGGATGCTCCGGGCCTGCGCCAGGATCACGTCGGGGTCCAGCGGGCCGGCGAGGGCGGTGCGGTAGCGGCTCCACAGCGCATACGAGAGCGCGTCGTCCTGGAGCGAGCGATAGAACAGGTTGTTCGCCCAGGTGAAGTCGTCGTAGGTGTCCACGCTCACCCGGCTGGTCTCCCACTGCTGGCCCCAGGAGGCGTTGAAGTCCCAGGGCAGGAAGCGCCAGGGGTCCTCGCTGTCGGGGTCGTGGTAGAGGATCTGGTTCTTGCCGCCCGAGTCCCAGCCGCCCACGAAGGTCACCAGGATGAACCAGTCGTAGATCTCGTTCTCCACGAAGTGATCGCCGAGCTCGCTGCGGAACTCGCCGTCCGAGGAGGTCGCCGCCCACTCCACGAGCTCGGACAGGTCGTCGTAGGCGCCGTCGTCGCCGTCCTCGGGCTCGCCCATGAATTTCTCGTATCCGGCGTACCAGTATGACTTCGTGCTGCCGTAGACGTCGGTGCTGTAGAAGTTGGCGTTGTGGTCGATACCCTTGAAGGCGTCCCCGTCGTGGGAGAGGTCGCGGTCCTCGTAGAACTCCTCGTCCACGCGCTCCTGGACCTGGTAGAGGCCCCAGTACTCGCCCTCCAGGTAGACCACGGCGGAGAAGGTGCGGATCTCCAGGTTGTCCTCGTCCAGCTGCCCCCAGAGCCAGTAGGTGAGGCGGTTGCGCAGGTAGAAGTTGTCGTCGAAGGTGGTGTGCAGGACCAGCGACTCGGCCTTGCCCCAGCCGTAGTCGTCGTCGTCGAACTTGTCGTCCTCCGAGAAGTCCAGCGTGAACGACTTCTGGGGGTAGTAGTAGCTGCTGGCCCCGCGGTACTGGGCCTCGATGCTGTAGGTGTGGCCCCGGTAGACCAGGGTGGCGGGCGTGTCGTACTCGCTGTTGATGTCGTCGTCGACGTCCAGGTGGAACACGGGCAGCCCGTCCTCCAGCTCGTACTCCTCGGCCTCCACCGCCTCGTTGTCCTCGTCCCAGAAGGCGTCGGAGACCCACAGCGAGAGGTCCAGCCGCGCGCCGTTCGAGGCCTCCGGGTCCAGCCTGTACTCGCCCGCGTCGTTCAGATCGGTCACCCAGGTCAGCGTCCAGGTGCTCGCGTCGAAGACGGCGTCGCGGTTCAGGTCGTCGAGGTTCAGGGTCAGGTCCGTGCGCACCTCGCCCCCGCAGTTGAACTGGAGCGAGACCGTGTCGCCCTCGCCCACGTGGATGGCCCCGCTCACCCCGAGCTCGCAGTCGGGGCCGGGCTCCGCGGTCTCGGCGGTGTGGGCGGTCTCGGCGGTGTGGGCGGTCTCGGCGGTGTGGGCGGTCTCGGCGGTGTGGCCGGTCTCGCCGGTCTCGTCGGGGCTGCCGGTCTCCCCGCTCTCCTGGCGCTGGGTCTCGTTCTTGTCGGTCTCGGGGGGCGTGCAGGCGGGGAGCAGGAGCAGCAGCAGAGCCGGGCGCATGGCGATCCTCCGTGACAACGTTACCCTGTCGCCGCTGGAGCGCGACATGAAGCACGTCTACATCCGCACCTTCGGGTGCCAGATGAACGTCTACGACACCGGGAAGATGCGGGCCTTGCTGGCCAGAGACGGCTATGCACCCACCGAGGACCCGGACGAGGCCGATCTCGTCATCATCAACACCTGCTCGGTGCGCGAGAAACCGGAGCAGAAGCTCCACTCCTTCCTGGGCGACATGCGGCGCATCAAGCGGCGCCGCCCGCTCACCCTGGCCGTGGCGGGCTGCGTGGCGCAGCAGGAGGGCAAGGCGCTCCTGGACCGCTACCCGGACGTGGATCTCGTGATGGGCCCCGACGCCATCCCCCAGATCCGCGCGCTGGTGGCCGCCGCCGCCGAGCGCCGCGTCCTGGACACCGAATTCCTGGACCGCGACGACTACGTCTTCGCCGCGGACCTGGACCCGGACGCCGGCTCCACCGTGGGCGCCTTCGTGACCATCCAGAAGGGCTGCGACAACAAGTGCACCTTCTGCGTGGTGCCCTTCACCCGCGGGCCGGAGCTGAGCCGATCCTCGGCGGAGATCCTCGGCGAGGTGCGCGAGCTCACCGCCCGCGGGGTGCGCGAGATCACCCTGCTGGGGCAGAACGTCAACTCGTATGGGCTCAAGGTCTCGGGCGAGCTCAGCTTCGCCCAGCTCCTCTACGCCGTGGCCGCGGTCCCGGGCGTGGACCGGCTCCGCTACACCACCAGCCACCCGCGCGACATGGGCCCGGACGTGGTGCAGGCCTACCGGGACCTGCCGAACCTGACCAGCCACCTGCACCTGCCCGTGCAGAGCGGCTCGGATCGCGTGCTGCGGCGCATGAAGCGCTTCTACACCCGCGAGGTCTACCTGCGCCTGGTGGACGATCTGCTCTCCGCGCGCCCCGATCTCGCCCTGACGACCGACCTCATCGTCGGCTTCCCCGGCGAGACGGAGGAGGACTTCCGGGAGACCCTCTCGCTCTGCGAGCAGGTGGGCTTCCACAACGCCTTCTCCTTCAAGTACTCCCCGCGCCCGCTGACGGCCGCGCTCAAGCTCGTAGGCAAGGACGAGGTGCCCGAGGACGTGGCCTCCGCCCGGCTCACCGAGCTCCAGGCCCTGCTGCGCCGGCTCGCGCTCCAGCGGAACCGGGAGATCGAGGGGCGCACGGTCTCGGTGCTGGTCGTGGGGCCGAGCGCCCACGACGACGGCGTCATCTGCGGGCGCACCAGCACCAACAAGATGATCAACTTCCCGGGGGAGCCGGGGCTGGTGGGGCGCACTGTAAGCGTCACCGTCACCCGCGCGTTCACCAACTCGCTGCGCGGCGAGCTCGTCGCGAGCGCCTGAGGAGAACCATGAGACGACGCCTGCTCTCCCTGCTCGTGCTGCTCGCGCTCTCCGCGGGCGCCTGCGCGAAGAAGTCCGTGATGTACGCCGAGGCGGACTACGACTACGCGCCCGCCCCGCCGCCTCCGCCACCCGAGCCCGCCCCGATGGACGACGCCGGCTACGAGATGGAGGAGGAGGCCCTCTCCAGGGTCCCCGCCGGGCGCTCCTACCAGACCGCCGTGGCCACCTCCGCGGGGGTCACCAGCGAGGGCGGCTCCAAGGGTGGTCGCGGCGCCCGCGCGGGCGCCCCGGCCCCCGCCTCCCCCGCGCCGGCCCGCACCACCACGACCGGCTCGACCACCAGCCAGGCCCCGCCCCCGGCGGAGAAGGCCCCGCCCGCCGCCGAGCAGCAGAAGCCGGCGAAGCGGATGATCCACTACACCGGCTACGCCCGGCTGCAGGCGACGAAGACCACGGAGCTGCTGGAGCAGGTCGTGACCCTCATCGAGGGCATGGGCGGCCACGTCGAGCAGCTCGCCGGCAACCGCCTGACCGTGCGCGTCCCGGTCGAGCGCTTCGACGAGGCGATGAAGGCGGTGCTGGGGCTCGGCGAGGTGCTGGACAAGGCGATCACGGCCCAGGACGTCACGGACGCCTTCACCGCCGTGGACCTGCGTCTGAAGACCTCCAAGGCCACGCGGGAGCGCCTGGTCGCCCTGCTGGCCCAGGCCAGGAGCGAGAGCGAGAAGCTGGCGCTGCTGGCGCAGATCCGGCGGCTCTCCGAGGAGATCGACGTCATGGAGGGTCAGCTCCGCACGCTGGCCAGCCTGGCCAGCATGTCGCGCATCACGGTGGACGTCGTCGCGCGCCCGGCCTTCGCCTCTCAGGCCCCCGGCCAGGACCCCTTCGGCTTCTCCTGGATCCACCGGCTCTCGCCCTTCCGCCGCGACGTGGCGGCGGCGGCCGAGCTCTCCAAGATGGCCGTGCCGACCGGCTTCGTGGCCTTGGACGAGAAGAAGCACTTCGTCGCCGAGTCGGCGGACGGCGCCTCGATCTGGACGTCGAAGCTGGAGAACGACCCCGCGGGCGACGCCGCCTTCTGGGTGCGCGCCCTCCGCGAGCGCCTCGGCCCCGAGTTCGAGAGCGCCGAGGTCACGACCGAGGGCGGCTACCAGCTCATCCGCTTCGTGAGCGAGTCGGACCCCGCCTGGCGCTACCTCGTCGGCGTGCGCGTGGACGGGGACGACCTCTACCTGGTGGAGGTCTACTACCCCTCCCCGGCGCACGAGGATCGCTACAAGGACGCCGTCCTCGCCGCGATCAAGGGAGGGCAGAGCTGATGATCGCCCTCCTCCTCACCCTCCTGCTCTCGCCCGTGTCCCTGGCCGCCCCCGAGGCCGCGCCGCCCTCGGAGAAGGTCGCGCCTCCGGGGGACTCCCAGGTCCAGGCCAGCCTCGTGCTCAAGGTGGCGCAGCGCGACGCCGCCGCTGACGCGATCATCGCGAAGAACGCCGAGCTCGGCGGCTACTTCTCCACCCTGGCCAGCCAGCAGGTGGTCCTGCGCGTCCCCGTCGCCGCCACCGACACCCTGCTGGGCTACGCCGGCACGCTGGGCGTCGTGGTGCAGAAGGGCTTCTCCCGCTCCGATCGCACGTCCACGCTCAGCGACCTGCGCGCCCGGCTCGCCGCGCGGGAGGACGTGCTCGAGCGCTACTACGAGGTGCTGGGCGGAGCCCACGCCGACGCCGTCGTCACCGTCGAGCGCCAGATCACCAGCCTGATCGACGAGATCGAGCGCTTGGAGGGGCAGATCCGCCTGCTCCAGAACCAGGTGGAGTACGCCACCGTCACCGTCTCCTTCCAGTTCCGCGAGCGCACCGCGCCGCGCCGGGACGGTCAGAGCTCCTTCCCCTGGCTGAACACGCTGAACCTCTCCGACCTGATCGAGGGCTTCCGCGGCGCCATCCCGGCGAAGAAGCTGAAGGGCGTCACCGTCAGCGCCCCCGAGGGCTTCGCCGCCTACGAGAAGCGCCGCCCCTTCCGCGCCGTGAGCCCGGACGGCGTGCTATTCCAGGTGCGCACCGCCGAGCACGAGCCCGAGGCCACCCTCGCCTTCTGGAAGGAGGCCACAAAGAAGCGCATGCTGGACGCCGGCTACACCTTCCAGGCCGAGAGCGACCTCAGCGCTGGCGGCGTCCCCGGCTTCCTGCTGGAGCTCGCCGCCCCCATGGGCGCGGAGGACGACACCTACTGGATCGCGGTCTTCCCGGACGGAGACAGGCTGGTCATCGTCGAGGCGGCCGGGGAGATCACGCGCTTCGCGCCCCGGGCCGAGGCGGTGCGGGCGGCGATCTTGGGGATGGGGATGTGATCTCCGCTGCCGGGCCTCATCGCCTCGGGGCGGGGGCTCGGCGCGCGTGGGGGGGGCGCCAGGGGGGGAGCCGCGATGTGGCGTCGTGAGCGCAGGCGCCATAGAGTGTTCTCTCCCATGTCAGCGAGGATGTTCTCCCGTGAGATCCGACCTGCCGCGTGAGTGGTCCCCTGACGCATTCGACTTCGAGGCGAAGCTCTCCAGGTTCCCTGAACGCGCCGCGGCCGCGATCGCTGGAGACAGGTCGAGATCGCTCTCGACAGTGTATCTGGATGTGAACACAGACCGGTGTAATCACGCTTGCACGTTCTGCGATGGGTACTATCGAGAGCTCTCGGCGTCGTCTCTGCCCTGGGAGCGCCTGGAGCGTCTCGTGGACGAGATGATCGAGGTCGGCGTGCTGGCCGTCGTGATCGCCGGTGATCGGGGGGAGCCGATGCTCCACCCTCGGATCGCGGATCTGCTGGAGCGCCTGACGGGTGGTGGGATCGCCGTGGGGCTGTACACGAACGGCTCGGTGCTCACGGCGCGGGCGCTCAGGGCGCTCCGTGACGTCGCCTGGATCCGGGTGTCTTTGGACGCGGGGACGCCGGAGACACACCAGCGAATACACAACTACCCGTCACATCGGCGGGACTTCGCCAGACTGTTGGACAACGTAGCCGCGCTCTGCGCGGTACACGCCGACGTCGGGCTGTCGTTCGTGCTCGATCCTTTGAACGTCAACGAGATGGAGCTGGCGGCCGAGAGGCTCCTGCCCCTCGGTCCGAGGTTCATCGAGTACAAGCCGAAGTATCTGCCTCAGTACGAGGTGGATGCCGCGTTCGTGATGGAGCACCGGGAGCAGATCCTCTCCGCGCTGACGCGCGCGAGGGCGCGCTGGGGCGAGCGCGTCGTCGTCAACAACCAGGTCCAGGGGCTCCTGGCCGAAGGGCGCGCACCCTCTCTGAGGACCACGCCGCGGCTCTGTCGGACCTCCCGTCTGCGGCTGGTCATCTCCACACACGGTTGTTACACCTGCACGCCGTTTCGAGGCGAGTTGGTACGTCGTCTCGGATCCATTCTCGATCAGACGCTTCAGGAGCTGCTGAGGGCGGCCAGCCCGAGCGGGATCGATGAGCTCCCTTGCGATCGGCTCTGCGCGTACCACCAGCAGAACCAGCGACTTCTTGACCTTGAAGCAGGCGGTGTGTTATCTGCTTGCGCCTCATCGCCACCATCTCGTCAAGACCTCTTCCTCTGAGATCCTCGTGAACCCCGTCGACACCCAGCCTGACTTCCTGGCCCTCGAGCGCGAGGTCCTCGCGCACTGGGACGCAAATCACACGTTCGAGAAGCTCCGCGAGCTGCGGAGAGACGGTCCGCTCTTCAGGTTCGTGGACGGGCCCATCACAGCGAACAACCCGATGGGCGTTCACCACGCCTGGGGGCGCACCCTCAAGGACGTGTTCCTTCGCTACCGGGCCATGCAGGGGTTTCGCGCACGATATCAGAACGGCTTCGACTGTCAGGGTCTGTGGGTCGAGGTCGAGGTGGAGAAGGCGCTCGGCTTCAAGGGCAAGTCGGACATCGAGGCCTTCGGGCTGGCGGAGTTCTCGAAGGCGTGCAGGGACCGGGTGAACACCTTCGCGGGGGTCATCACCGAGCAGTCCCGTCGTCTCGGCCAGTGGATGGACTGGGACGACTCCTACTACACGCACACAGACGCGAACATCGCAGGGATCTGGCACTTCCTGAGGCTCTGTCACGAGCGGGGCTGGCTCTACCAGGGCTCGCTCCCGATGCCATGGTGTACCCGTTGCGGCACGAGCCTCTCCGAGCACGAGATGGCCGCCTCCTACAAAGAGGTGGACCACCTCGCGGTCTGGGCGAGCGTGCCCCTCCTGGATGACCCGAATCGGCGCCTGCTGATCTGGACGACGACGCCCTGGACCCTCGCCGCGAACGTGGCGGCGGCGGTACATCCCGCGCTGGACTATGTCGAGGTCCGGCGTCCGGGAGACTCCTACACGCTCATCCTCGGCGAGGTCGCGGCGAAGCGGCTCGGAAAGGTCGAGCGTGTCGCGAGCTTCAAGGGCCAGGATCTGGTTGGGTTGCGCTATCAGACCTTCTTCGCGGACCTCGAGGCGCAGCGCGCTGGCGGGCACCGGGTCGTCCCGTGGGAGGACGTGACGGCGACCGACGGGACGGGGATCGTACACATCGCCCCTGGATGTGGTCGCGAGGACTACGAGCTCGGTCTGCGTCTGGGGCTGACCCCTATCCGGCCCGTGAACGGCGAGGGGGTGTACGGACCGGAGTTCGGGTTCCTCGCAGGGCGGACCGCGATGACGGTCGCGGAGGACGTGGTCGCCGAGCTCCGGCAGCGGGATCGCCTGCTGGAGGCTGGCCCCCATCGGCACTCGTTCCCGTTCTGCTGGCGGTGCAAGGGTGAGCTCATCTTCCGGCTCGTGGATGAGTGGTTCATCTCCTGCAAGGAGGTGCGTCCGAGCATGATGGCCGCCGCGGAGCAGGTCGCGTGGAAGCCCGACTACATGGGGCGAAGGATGCAGGACTGGTTGTCCAACATGGGCGACTGGTGCATCTCGCGCAAGCGGTACTGGGGCCTGCCCCTGCCCTTCTATCCCTGCCGCAGCTGCGGACACCTCACGGTCATCGGCTCGCGCGAGGAGCTCCGGCGTCGCGCGGTCGATCCGGCCAGGGTCGATGGGTTGACGGAGCTTCATCGACCCTGGGTCGATGAGGTCGCGATCCGCTGTGAGCGGTGCGACGCTCCCGTCTCCAGGGTGACCGAGGTCGGGGACTGCTGGCTCGACGCCGGCATCGTTCCGTACTCGACGCAGGGGTACTTCGAAGGCTCCGACGCCTGGCCCGAGCGGTACCCGGTCGAGTGGGTCTGCGAGATGCGCGAGCAGGTCCGCCTCTGGTATTACTCGATGCTGTTCATGGGCGTCACCATCAGCGGTCGCGCCCCCTACGAGAAGGTGCTCTCGTATGAGCGGGTCGTGAGCGAGGACGGCACGACCTTCTCCAAGACCGGCTTCATGATCCGTTTCGACGAGGCCGTGGATCGTATCGGTGCGGACAGCATGCGATACCTGTTCTGCCAGCAGCCGGTCTCGGCGGAGTGCAGGTTCGGTTACGGCCCTGGGCACATCGCCCAGCGTCGTCTGCTCGGTCTGTGGAACGTGTACGCTTTCTATGTCACCTATGCGCTCATCGATCGTCCGAGGGTCGATCTGCCGCTGGAGTCGCTGCCCCTGGACACCACGGATCGCTGGTTGCTCGCGCGCGTCGAGCGCCTCGTCTCGACGTGCACGAGATCCTTCGACGCCTGGGACACGCCCGCGGTGCTCCGAGAGGTCGAGAGCTTCGTCGATGAGCTCTCCAACTGGTACGTGCGGGTGAATCGACGCCGGTTCTGGCGCAACGAAGATCAGGCGGATCAGCTCGCCGCCTATGGGACGCTCTACTGCGCGCTGAAGTCGGTGATCCTCGTGCTGGCCCCGATCGTCCCGTTCTTCTCGGAGGCCATCTGGCAGAACCTCGTGCGGGGACAGGAGGCTGACGCGCCCGAGTCCGTTCACCACGCACGCTGGCCGTCCGGGCTCGATCGGTGGCGGGATGAGGGGCTGCTCGTGAGGACGGAGGCGGCGCGGGACGTGATCCGGCAGGGGCTCGCGCTCCGAGAGCTCGTCCGGATCCGGACGAGGCAGCCGCTCCCGGCGCTTCATGTGAAGGGCTCGGAGGAGCTGGTCTCGCTGGTGCGTGAGCAGGAGCTCGTCATCAAGACGCAGCTCAACGTCAAGGAGATCGTGTACACGGGGGACTCCGCCGAGTTCGAGGTCGGCACGCTCGTGCTCGACTGGGGGCGCGCCGGTCCCGTGCTGCGCAAGGACGCGGCGAAGGCGAAGGCGCTGCTCGCGGCGCTCGGGCCTGAGGAGATGGCGGAAGCGGTGGCGGCGCACGCGGCGGGAGCGCCCGTGGTCCTCGAAGGGCTGGATGTCGCGCTCGCCCCCGAGCTGCTGGTGCGTCAGAGCGTGCCCGATCCGCGATTCTGCGTGAGCACGGACCAGGGGCGCACGCTCGCGCTGGATCTCACGCTGGACGACGCGCTCGTCGCGGAGGGGTTGGCGCGCGATCTCATCCGCCGCCTTCAGACCTTGCGTAAGGAGTCCGGGCGCGACGTCGCGGATCGGATCCGGGTCTGGCTGCAGCCGGGGAGCGAGCCGCTGGAGCGCGCCCTTCGCGAGCGCGTGGCGGACATCGCCGAAGAGGTGCTGGCCGTGTCGGTGTCCTTCGAGCCCAGGCCGGACGGCGGGGAGGGGGAGGACGTCACGGTCCAGGAGCACCCGTGTCGAGCGTGGATCGGCGATTGAGAGAGCGGACCGCGTGATCCGCGTCCCCTTTCTGCGCCTCGATCGGGAAGCCCGCGCGCAGGAGCCTGAGCTCGTCGAGGCCTTCCGACAGGTCCTCGCGTCCGGGATCTTCCTGCACGGACCGAAGGTTCGCGAGCTCGAGGAGGCGCTCGCGGCGCGCGCGGGCGTGGAGCACGCCATCGGCGTCGGCAGCGGCACACAGGCGCTACAGACGCTGCTCCTGGGGTGCGGGGTCGGGCCGGGCGACGAGGTGATCACCACCCCCGCGACCTACTGGGCGACGAGCTTCGCGATCCAGGCTGTGGGGGCGATCCCGGTCTTCGTGGACGTGGATCCGCACCACTACCTGCTGGACCCGGCGCTCGTCGAGGCGGCGATCACCCCGGCCACGCGCGCGATCCTCGCCGTCCACCTCTATGGGCGCCCGGCGCCGGTCCGTGAGCTCTCGGCCCTGGCGCGACGCCACGGGCTGCACCTCCTGGAGGACGCCGCGCAGGCGATCGGCGCCGAGGTCGATGGGCGGCCGGTGGGCGCCTGGGGAGATGGCGCGATCTACTCTTTCTATCCGACGAAGAACCTCGGCGCCCTGGGAGAGGCGGGCGCCGTGCTGGTGCGGGACGCGACGATCGCCGCGCGCGTCCGGAGCGCTCGCTCGCTGGGCTGGAGCGGTGTCCGGGACTGGTTCGACGGTCCAGGGATCAGCGGGCGGATGGACGAGCTCCAGGCGGCGCTCCTGCTCGTGCGGCTGCGCGCGCTCGATGAGCAGACGGCGCGGCGGAGGGCGCTGGCGGAGCGTTATCGGGCGCGGCTGCCCGCCTCCGTGCTCCTCCCGCCGACTCCCGCGGGGCGGCGGGAGGTCCATCACCTCTTCGTCATCCGGCATCCACGGCGGGACCGGCTGGCAGAGCTCCTCGAGGAGCAGGGGATCGGCACGCTGGTCCACTATCGCACCCCGGCCCACCTTCAGCCCGCGCTCCGCGCGCCCGCCCCGTCGCTCCCGGTCGCCGAGCGCTGGGCCTCGGAGGTGCTGTCCTTGCCTTTGTACCCCGGGCTGGGCGACGATGAGCAGGAGCGGGTCATCGTGGCGCTGGCGCGAAGTCTGGAGGCTCTGTGAGGATCGCCATCAACGGGGCAGGTCGGATCGGGCGGCTCCTCCTCCGGGCGCTCTGGTTACGCGGGAGCTCACCGGTCGTTCACGTCAATGAGCTGAACCCCGACCTGGAGAGCCTCGCCTACCTGCTGCGGCGCGACTCCAGCTATGGGCGCTTCCCCGGCAAGGTGCGGACGAGGGCTGGTGGGCTGGAGATTGAGGGCGAAGAGGGAGACAGCAGCGGCAGAAGGTGGGAGATCGCCGTCAGCGCCACGCCGGAGGTGCGCGACGTGGACTGGCGGTCCAGTCGCGTGGACGCGCTCGTCGAGGCGACCGGCGTGGACGCTCACGCGGCGGCGTGCCACAAGCTGGTCCGGGCAGGGCTGCCCTACGCGCTGGTGACGCAGGACTCCCCGCATGCGTCGCGCTCCCTGGTCTTCGGGCTGTCCGCCCCGCCTCGGGCGCCTCCCCGCGGCGCGGTCGTGTGCGCCTCCACCTGTGACGGGGTCGCCATCGCGCCGGTCCTGTCGCGCCTGAGCGCCCGCTTCGGCGTCCAGCGGGGGCACATCACGACCCTGCACCCCTGGTTGTCCTATCAGAACCTCCTGGATGGGCCGGTGCCCAGCCTCGCGGGCCGCGGCGCCTGGCTGCGGGACTACGCGCTCGGGCGGGCGAGCCCGGGGGCGCTCATCCCGAAGTCCACCAGCGCCGCGAGGGTGGTGGAGGGGCTGGTGCCCGAGCTCCGGGGGCGCCTCGACGCCGTCAGCTTCCGCGTCCCGACCGCCGCGGTCACCTACGCCCAGCTGAACCTGCTGCTCGCGCGCCCCGCGACCCGGGATGAGGTCCTGGAGGCGCTCGGGGAGGCCGCGCCGCTCATCCGCTTCGAGGAAGAGCCCATCGTGTCCACCGACTTGATCGGAGAGCCCGCCGCCTGCGTGGTCGACCTGCGCTTCCTGAGCAGCGACGAACAGGGCTGGTGCAGCCTGATGATCGCCTACGACAACGAGTGGGGCTATGTGCAGCGCCTGGTGGATCTGCTGGCGCTGCTGGGAGAGGAGGTGGGCGCATGAGGCCAGCGCTGCTCATCGGGAGGGGGGGGAGTCGGGGTGTGCCCGGCAAGAACACCATGCCGATCCTCGGCAGGCCGCTCATGACCTACCCGGTCCTGGCCGCGCGGAGCTCGCGGAGCATCGGGGATGTCTACCTGTCTACGGACGACGCGGCGATTCGTCGCGTGGGGGAGGCGCTCGGCTGCCTGAACCTGCATCGCCCTCCGGCGCTGGCGACGGACGGGGCGCTGGTGGAGGACGTGGTCGTGGACGCCTTCGCGCGCATGGAGGCCGCGCAGGGGCACATCGAGATCTTCGTGCTCCTGTTCTGCAACTCCGCGACGATTCGTCCGGGGATCCTGGACGAGGGGATCCGGCGGCTCGAGGAGGACGAGAGTCTGGACAGCGCCGTGACGGTCTCGCCCTACAACGAGTACTCTCCGGTGCGCGCGATGCGCATCGACGCGCGGGAGCGCCTGCAGAGCTATGTGGACGTGGGCGCCATCCCCAACGCCTCCTGCGATCGGGACAGCGCGGAGACCTGCTGGTTCTGTGACTGCTCGGCGTGGGTGCTTCGACGCCGGTGCATGGACCTCTCCAGGGGCCGGGCCCCTTTCCGCTGGATCGGTCAGAGCGTGTACCCGCTCCGACAGTTCGGCGGCCTGGACATCGATCATCCCTATGGCGTCGCGCACACGGAGTGGTGGCTGCGCGCGCACGGCTTCTCGGAGACCGCGACCCCCTATCCGCAGGTCGGGTCGTGAGCGGGCTGCGCTTCGGGATCCTCGATTACCTTGGCGAGACCGGGGTCGAGCGCGAGGTCCTCGGGGACGGGGTGGAGATCACCTGCTTCCGGTGGAGAGCCGGGGAGCCGCTCCCGCTCGAGGTGGTGGAGCAGGACGTGCTGTCGCTCTGGCATCTCGGGCGGCTCACGGGGGAGCTCCTGGCTGGACTTCCCCGGCTGCGCGCCCTGGTTCGGGTCGGCGTAGGCTACGACAACGTGGACGTCGTCGCCGCGGGGGCCGCGGGGGTGCCCGTGGTCAACGTCCCGGACTACGGGGTCGACGACGTCGCGGATCACACCTGGGCGCTGCTCCTTCAGCTCGCGAGACGGCTGCCCCGCTACGAGCGCGCGCTGCGACGCGATCCTCGCGAGGGCTGGGACCCCGATCGCGGCGGACACGGGATGAGGAGGCTGCGCGGGCGCCGCCTGGGCATCGTCGGCTTCGGCAGGATCGGGTCGGCGGTCGCGCGCAGGGGGCAGAGCTTCGGGATGGAGGTGTGCTTCTTTGATCCCTATCTCCCCACCGGGGTCGAGAAGAGCTGGCAGGTGAGCAGGGCCCGGAGCCTGGAGGAGCTGATCCGGCGATCGGACGTGGTGTCTCTGCACACCCCCTCGACGCGCCGGACGCGCGGCCTCATCGACGCGCGCGCGCTGGGTTGGCTCCCACCGGGTGCGCTGCTCCTCAACACGGCGCGGGGTGATCTGGTCGACACGCGCGCGGTTCATGACGCGCTCCGGGCGGGGACGCTCGAGGGCTATGGCGCGGACGTCTGGCCCGACGAGCCGCCGCTGGTCTCGGATCCGCTCGTGAGCGCATGGCGACGCGACGAGGAATGGCTGTCCGGGCGGCTCGTGCTGACCCCCCACTGCGCCTTCCGCTCGGATGACTGCACCGTGGAGCTTCGTCGCAAGGCGGCCTTGCATGTCCTCGACCTCGCGCGGGGTGTCCCCCTCAGAGAGTGCGTGAACCTGCCCCATCTCCTCAACCCACGCTGCCCCGTACACGTGGAGGAGCCCGCATGAGTCAACCTGTCGAGCCTCCCGACAAGCCCGGTCTGGACATCCTCCTCCGACACCTGCGCCCGATCGAGCAGGAGGAGATGGATCGGGACCGGGAGGCGTACCTCGCCGCGATGCGCGATCGCCACCTCGGGCAGACCGTCGTCTGTCTGGGCACCGGGCCGACGCTGGGCTCGCTCGATCTCGACGCGCTCCGCCGTTTCCCTACGTTGGGGTGCAACGGGATCGGCCACGTGTTCCAGCCAGACTATTATGTCATCGCCGATCCGTTCATTTATGGGTTGCACGAGGAGGTCTTCCTCGCCTGCCCCGGTCTGCGGATCCTCTCCAGCTTCACGCACGGGCGCTTCGACCTGCGGCTGTACTATCGGCGGGAGGATCTGATCGGCCTCTCCCGAGACCGCATCTACTCTGCCGACAACACGGGGTATCTCCTGCTGAGCACCGCCTGCGTCATGGGGGCGCGCCGGGTGATCCTCGCCGGCTACGACGGCTATCCGCCCTGGGCGGCGCGGCACCACGCCTACGAGGAGCTCGAGGTAGAGCGGGAGCGGGTCGCCTGGGAGTGGCGTCCTGGCACCGACAAGGAGGCGCTGATGAGAGAGGGCTACACCTTCGCCGCCCGTGAGGCGCCGAAGCTGGGCCTGGAGATCCGCCTGCTCACGCCATCCCATCTCCTGGGCGATCTCTTCCCGAGGATCGAGCTCGACGAGCTGCTGGCGGGCCCATGAGCGACGCGCTGGAGCGGGTGCAGGTCCGAGGGCACCTCTTCCCCGTCTCTCCGCTCCTCGGGCCGCGGGCCGAGATCGTCTACCGATGCTTCCTCGACGCGCTCGCGGTGAAGGGAGACGTCGCCGAGTGTGGCGCCTACGAGGGCGTCACCGCGCTGGGGATGGCGGAGTGGTGCTACAGACACGCGCCCGAGCGCACGGTTCACGTCTTCGACTCCTTCGCTGGCTTCCCCGACCTGATCACGGAAGAGGAGCGGTCCAGGAGCACCTGGGAGGGGCTCGGGCCGGGCCTGTACGCGAGCGCCCTGCCCGCGGTCCTGGCGCGGGCGCGGGAGCTCCCGAACGTCCGGGTCCACGCGGGCGCCTTCTCGGAGACCTTCCCCGCCTTCGAGGGAGCGCTGGCGTTCATCCACTCGGACTCGGATCTCTACGTCTCCACCGTGGAGACCATCGATCTCGCCGCGCGCGCGCTGGTGACGGGAGGAGTGGTGTTGTTCGACGACTATGGGAACCCGAGGCTGCCGGGCGTGCAGCTCGCGGTGGATCGACACCTGGATCCCGACCGCTTTCGAGGTGCGCGGATCCCAGGGACGATCCAGTACCTCGCCACGCGGAGGCCATCGTGAGCCGCGGCGGGGTCGCCGTCCTCGTGCTGGGCTATCGCAGCCGCCCCGATCTGGAGGCGGGCGTGCTGGACAGCGTCCGCCGCGCGGCCGGCGCGATCCAGGACAGGCCCGTGCACCTGGTGTTCCTCGACAACTACTCGAGGGACGGGACGATTCAGTGGATGGAGAGGCACGCGACTGACTTCGATCTCCTGCTGAGCCCGCGGAATCAGCTCTACTGCGGGGGAGTGAACACGCTCCTGCAGTACGCCGCGCGACGCTACGCGCCGGAGCTCCACATCCTGGTCGACGCGGACAATCCGGCCGACGCCGCGGCCTACGCGGCGCTGGTCGAGTTCATGGACGGCCACCCGCAGCACGGGATCGCGCAGCCGCTCGTGCGGTCGCGCGCGGATCCCGAGCGGCTCTACTCCTGTGGGCACCGCTACACCGCGGACGGGTGGTGCAGACCCCTCACGAAGCTCCCGGAAGACCCCTCGGAGCTGCTGGATCTGAGGAGCTGCTCCATCTCCTCGACCATCGTGAGGGCGCGCATGCTCCAGGAGACGGGGCTCCTCGATCCCCGCTATGAGATCTACTACGAGAGCAGCGATCTGTGCTTGCGCGCGCGGGCGCGCGGGTGGCGCTGCGCGTGCGTCGTGGGGGCCGTCGCCTACAACGAGGGCTCGGCGGGCGTCGGGCCGGACGCCATGCACCAGCGATACCACTTCACGCGGAACCGGCTGCTCTTCTGGAGTCTGCACGATCCGGCCGTCTTCGAGGAGGTCGCGGGGGAGGCGCGCGCGCGGCTCGCGACCTTGAACAGGGCGCAGGCGGAGCTCGCCTGGGGGCTCGGGCCGACGGAGGAGGCGGAGCGACAGGGGCTGGAGGACGGGCTGCGCCTCGCGGGGGCCGCCGCGCCGGCGAGCCTGCCCTCGCTCGACGGGTGGAGGAACGGCAGCGCCGTGCTCCTGCATTCGGCGGAGCGCGCGAGCGGCGCCGAGCATGCCGTGACCGCGCGCGTTTGACACGGGGACTGCGCTCCCCTATGCTCCAAGTGCTCTCCTCGTGAATGACACGTCAGGCCCGACGCGCGCCTACGCTGGAGAGGACGAGGTGATGGAATGTCAAGGCATGAACTCGCCGCTACGGCCTTTCAGGCGCTGGCCGAGAAGCTCCAGAGCGCCAGCTTCCGCAAGGCCTTCGACAAGGACCCTGCGCGTGCTCTGGAGAGCGCGGGCATCGACAAGGATCTTCTCGGAGATTCGCAGCTCGACGCGCTCGCCGAGCTGAACCTCCAGGAGCTCGAGCTCCTCGGTCGCCTGAGCGCCCGGGTGGGCAGCGAGCAGGTCGGGCGGGCGGCTGGCCACGCCCGAGACACCAACGGCGGCATCTTCTTCTGAGGAGGGTAGACACCCATGGGCTATTCCAACCTCCCTATCAGCGCCCTGAAGGCCCTCGCGCAGAACCTCGGGCGGGCGAGCTTCCGCAAGGCCTTCGATCAGGACCCCCTGCGGACCCTGGAGAGGGCGGGCATCGACCTCAGCGCGCTCCCCAAGGAGCAGATCGACCTGCTCGCCGAGCTCAGCCTCTCGGAGCTCGAGGTGCTGGGGCGCCTGCAGTCCAAGCTCGGCGACGCGCAGAACATGGCGCGTGACACCAACGGCGGGATCTTCTTCTAAGGCGCCCGGCGCTCGAAGACGGTGTCGAAGGCCTCCGGCTGCCGGAACAGCTTCTCCGTGTAGCGGGCGGCCTCCACCGTGTCCTGGAAGCTGAACTCCCGGGAGACGTGACAGGCGAAGATGCGGTTCTCGGACCAGAAGCCCGTCGCGTGCAGTCGGGCTCCGTGCTCCACCTGGTGTTGGGGGAATTCCCGCTCGAGGGGGGTCCCACCGAAGACGAAGAGTGGGGAGACCGAGACCCAACGGATCAGGTCGGCGTGGGAGAACAGCCAGCCCAAGGTCTCCCGTTGGGTCTTGCGACTCTCCCCAATGTAGAACAGGAGCCCGAGCTTGACCAGCACGTCGCTGGCCTCGCGCGAGCTCTGGACGAGCTCCGACAGGCGCTCGAGGTAGGGACCTGGACGCTGCGTCTTCTTCATCCGGACGAGCTGCTCGGGTGAGCAGGACTCCACGCCCACGAACAGCGCGCGCGCCCCACAGTCGGCGACGAATTTCAGACGTCGGGCGAAGGGGCCGTCCGCTCGGAATTCGCTGGTCCAGCGATAGCCACGCGCCCGCAGGCCCTCCATCAGACGGGTCGCCTCGCGGGGCTGCGCGCCGAAGGTGGACGCCAGCAGCGCGAGCGGCTGCTTCCCGCCGAGAGTGGGGCCCCAGCAGTCCCTGGCGTGATCGACCTCCTGGAGCAGGCGCTCCGCGCTCTTGCCTCGGATGCTGTATTCGTTGGTGAAAGGCGTGATGCAGAACGCGCACCGCGCGAAGCACCCGCGGCTCTCCTCGACATAGGGGAGGAAGGTCGTGAAATTCGGGTAGAGCTCGTAGCGCAGGGGCGGGATCTCCTCCAGCGGCACCTGCCTCGGGTAGCTGCTGGTCCCGCCGCGGGAGCCCAGTCTGCGCCAGGCGATCCCGTGGACCGCCTCCAGCTCCTCCCGCCCTCTCGCGACCTCGAGGAGCTGGCGGCAGACCTCTTCGCCCTCGTAGCGGGCCACGACGTCCGCCTCGGGCACGTCATCCAGGCATCGCTCCGCGAAGGGGCCGACGTGTTGCCCTCCGAGCACGATCATCGCCTCGGGGCAGAGCCGCCTCGCCTCCGCGGCGAGCCTGCGGGCGTGGGGGTAAGCGAAGGCTGTCATGACGCTGATCCCGATGACCAGCGGGCGCTCGCGCGCGAGCAGCGTCGTGAGGGGCGTGAGATCGGGATCGTCGAGGAAGTCGAGGACGCGGACGCGCGCGCCGAGCGCGTCGAGCCAGGTGGCGATGGACAGGATCCCGGCGTTGATGCACCGAACGATGTAGTCGTCCGGCACCCCGATGGTGCCGACCGAGGCGCCGTCCTCACGATGCGTCACCACGTTGGGGTTGAGCAGCAACAGATCGAAGGAGTGCTCACCCATGCCGCTCGCCTTCAGGGGGTCGCGAGGTTCCTCTTGTCTGGGACATGATATCATCCCAAGACACGGGAGGGCGTGACGACGTGCACCTCGCTGAGATCCTCGCCCTCCGCTCGCGCGTCGGGGCTGGGGTGTTCCTGGCGCTGACACGCCGCTGCCCGCTCCACTGCGCGCACTGCTCCACGCGCTCCACTCCTGATGGAGAGCAGGGCGACGACGCGCCGTATCGGCGGCTCGTAGAGTCGTTCTCCGCCGAGGATCGCCCCGAGATCCTGGCGTTGACGGGGGGCGAGCCGACGCTGCGGCCGGCGCTGGCGCTGGATCTCGTTCGGAGAGCGCGCGCGAGCGGCACGCGAAGTTATCTGCTGACGGGCGCCTTTTTTGCCGTCCGCGACACCTGGGCGCCGGACATCGAGCGGGTGGTGAGGGAGGTGGACCACCTCGCCGTCAGCCTGGACCGCTTCCATGAGCTGGAGGTCCCGCGGGAGCGCATCTTCGCCTTGCTGGAGCGCAGGCTGGCGTGGGGCGCGGCGAGCCTTCAAGTGGTGGTGGATGAGGCCGAGGTCTCCTACGCCCGGGAGCTCTGCGGGGAGGTCGTGGAGCGCTTTGGCGGTCGGCTGCCCGTGCTGGTCGGCGCGATCGGGCCCTCCGGGCGCGCGCGGGATTGGATGGAGCGCGCCCCCGCGGCGCAGAGCCTGGATCTCGCCCCCTGCGCCATGGCGGCCTGGCCGGTGGTGGACTTCCAGGGGCGGGTCGTCGCCTGCTGCAACCAGGACGTCGTCGACGGGCCGCCGCCCCCACACCTGCTGCTGGGCTCGGCCCTCGAGCACGGGTGGGGAGCGCTGCGGCGGCGCCTGGAGCAGCGGATCCTGTTGCGCGCGCTGCGCCTCATGGGTCCGCATCACATCGACGCGCGCTGGGGGCGCGGCGCGGAGCTCCCCGCGGGCTATTGCGAGCGCTGTCGGTGCCTCGGGCTGGACAAGACCGCGGAGGAGCGGCTCGAGGCGGAGCTCGCGCGACCGCTCTGGCGCCTGCTGGAGGGGCAGATCCTGGAGGCGCTCGCGGACCCCTCGACGCTCCCGCTCCCGGGCTTCGAGCCCTATGTCACCCTCGGACGCGCGCCATGAGGTGGAGCGACCTGCAGCGCGCCCGAGCGACCCCTCGGCGCTCGGCGCTCCTCTTCCTCACGGACCGCTGTCCGGTGGGCTGCGCGCACTGCTCGGTGGACAGCCGGCCCGAGAGCCCGACCATCCGGGACTTCGCCACCTTCGAGCGGCTGGTCCTTGGCCTCGCCGCCGAGCCTGAGCTCGAGGTCATCGGGATCTCGGGCGGCGAGCCCATGCTCGAGCGGCGCGGGCTCACGCTCGCGATCGAGCGCCTGACCCGCCCCGGACGTTCGCTCGTCCTGTACACCAGCGGCGTCTGGGCGCGCGAGGAGCTCCCGAGTTGGATGGACGCCGCACTCCGAGCTTTCGACACGGTGGTGCTCTCGACAGATCGCTTCCACCGGCCGGGCGTCTCTGTGGAGCGCTGCGCGCTCGCGGCCCGTCACGTCTCCACCCGAGCCCACTGGCTGGTGCTGCAGGTGCTTGACGAGGCGGGCGAGCAGGAGCGGGGGGCGGAGCTGCTGGAGCGGGCCCTGGGCGCGGGTTGGCGCGCCTCCGCCGAGATCGTCGCGGTGAGCCTGCTCCCCTATGGACGCGCCGCGGGGATGATGCCGGCGGCGGGCGCGCTCGCGCTGGGGAGCTGTCCGCCTTGCGACGTGCTGCAGTCGCCGGTCGTCCGTTACGACGGCGTCGTGAGCGCCTGCTGCAACGAGCGGATCTCCATGGGGGAGGGGCCGGAGCGGCTGCGCAGACGAGCGGTTGACGCCGACGGGCTGAGCCGCGCCCTGGCAGAGCTCCGTGAAGATCCGCTGCTGCGCCTCATGGCGGCCTGCGGGCCCGCGGGGGTCGTCGAGCACCCGCGGCTCGCGTCGCTCGCGGAGGCTCCGGTTCAGAGCCTGTGCGAGGCGTGCTGGAGGCTCGCCGAGGTGGCCCCTCCGGCCTCCGATCCCCTCTTCCGGTTGATGGGGCTCTCGATTCCGCCCCCTGGAGGGCACCGATGACGTCCACTGACCACAGCCTGCGCCTGAGGCGTCGGCTCGCGCTCGTCATGCCTGTGCTCCAGCGCGCCGCGGCCGCGTTGTGGGAGCACGAGAATTTCGTGGATATCTATAAAGATTATCTGATCATGATGCACGGGATCGTCCGGGCGAGCGTCCCGCTCATGGAGCGCTGCGCCGCGCTCTGCGCCGGGCGCCCGGACGACGAGGTGTGTCGTGGGCTCCTGCCCTATCTCGAGGAGCACATCCCCGAGGAGCGCGGGCACGAGCGCTGGGTGCAGGGCGACCTCGAGGCGCTCGGGCTCCCCCCGGAGATCGCGGAGGACGCGCTCCCCTCGGTCTCGGTCGCCGCGCTGGTCGGCTCCCAGTACTACTGGATGAGCCACGTTCACCCCTGCGCGTTGTTGGGGTACATCGCCGTCCTGGAGGGTTACCCCGTGAGCCCGGAGCACGTCGAGGGGCTCAAGGCGCGCTCGGGGCTGCCCGCGGGGGCCTTCCGCTCGCTCGAGCTCCACGCGCGCCTGGACCCTGGACATCGGGACGCCTTCGACCACCTCCTCGACGGCCTCCCCCTCGGCGAGCGTCATCGCGCCCTCATCGGCGTGAGCGCGCTCACGACCGTGGAGATGACCGTGAGGGCGATCGATGAGGTCGTCCGCGCGGGCTCGCCATGAGGCGGCACGATCTCCCCATGGTGCTCGTCGTGGGGTGCCCGCGCTCGGGGACCACGCTCATGGGGGCCCTGCTCGGCGCTCACTCCGCGTGCTGGGATGGGGGCGAGAGCTTCCTCTTCCACCGCATGATGACCAGCTGGCCTGCCTCGATCAACCCGAGCCTGTCTCCGCTGGTCCGGACCTTCTTCGACGAGGGGCCCGCCATGGTGGCCGAGATGGTGGCCCGCGAGCTCGCCGCGCGCGACAGATCCATCTGGGTAGACCACACGCCCTTTCACGTCGAGCTCGCCGCCGAGCTCCTCGACCGCTTCCCCAACGCCCGGGTCGTTCACGTGATCCGCGACGGGCGAGCCGTGTGCGCCTCGCTCCGTGATCTCTCTCGGGCCGGTCAGCCCTGGGCCGGAGCGGACGCGCGCGCGCGGGCTCGTCTCTGGCAGGGCTGCGTGGAGGCCGGGCTGGCGCTTCGAGGGCACCCCCGGGTCGCGCAGATCCGGTACGAGGCGCTGGTCTCGGATCCGCCGGGCACGGCGGCGGAGCTCTGTCTGGCCCTCGGCCTCTCCTACGAGGACCAGATGCTCGACGCGCTCACCGTGCCCCACGCGCAGGGGCCGACGCCGCGCGCGCCGCTGGCCCGGCGAGACGCCGAGGGGCGCCTCTGCTTCCAGGCCCCGGGTCCCAGCTGGGATCCATCGCGCTGGACGCGCGGAGAGCATCGGGACTTCATGGCGGAGGCGGGGGGCCTGCTCGCCGCGCTGGGCTATGGCTGAGCGCGCGCGACCTCCCAGTCGGCGAGCGACACCGGCTGACGCCACCAGGTCTCCGCGTCCAGCGCGCCCCCCGGGGCCATGAGGGTCTCTCGGAGGAAGCGTCCGGCTCTCGGCGAGACCAGCGGGACGTCGCCGAGGCGTCGCCGGATCTCGTCACGCGCCTCGCGCGCGAGGACGTACTGCCGAAGCTGGTGGGCCTCCTCCAGGTAGGGCAGCATCACGAAGGCGGGCCTCGTGGTCGGGGGCACGCCGAAGACGCTGCGATGAATGGAGGAGAAGCTCTCCTCGAGGGTCTCCTGCCGATACAGCGCCTCCTCCAGCTGGGCAAACAGACAATTGTAGCGGACGGCCAGGGCGTCGAAGGCGCTCACGCTCTGGCGGTACTCACGGAGATCCTGCGTCAGGGGGCCCGGGAGGGAGGCGCGCAGCCAGCCCGGATCCCATAGCGGGAGCGCCAGCAGGTCCGCCAGGCCCTCGGTGATGGAGAGGTCGTCGGGGAGCCGACGTGTGGTCGCGTCCGTCGCGACGATCGCGCGCATGTGGACGGCGTGACCGAGCTCGTGGAACCATCCGCGGGCTCCCTCGTAGCCGGGCGGGAAATTGCCCTGGAAGCGGACATCGTCGGGGATGGAGACCCCGTAGGCCGATCCTCCGGGGCCGCCCTCGCGCCGGACGACCATGATGCCCTCGAGCTCCGCCTGGAAGCCCATCTCCGACAACGCCAGGCGCGCCAGCGCGTCGACGGCCTCGGGCTCCAGGAAGGATCCGGTCGTGCCGGTCCAGATGGTCGAGATCGCGAGGAAGTCGGCGAGGCCCGGCTCCCGACCGAGCTCGGCGCGTCCTCGCGCGAGGAGCGCGGCCCAGTCGGCCTCGGTGCTGGCGATCTGGGCGCGGCAGATCCCGGCCAGATCCACGTCCTGCGGCCCCGACCGCGGCCCCGGATCAAGGGATGTGCTCACCCGTTGAAGGGCGCGTCCGCGGGCGCGCAGGGACTCGGCGAGGGCCGGGCTCAGATCCGCGATACGGCCCAACGCCGCGGCGCGGGCCTGGGCCTCCGGGGAGGCGTAGAGCGTCCAGAGCGCCTCCATCGGCGGCTCGCCGCCGTCGTCCCCGCGGAGGATCCTCAGGACGGCCTCTGTCGCCTCGAGGAGCGCGGGGTCCTCGGCGAGGCGCATTCGGGAGCGCAGGGCCTGCCAGCGTGCGCTCCGCGCGCGGACCTCGGCGTTGGCGCTCCCCGCGAGCGGCTCGAGCAGGCGATCGATGGTGTCATCCCGCCAGAACGCCGTGAGCGCGCGCTGGGCGCTCTCCACCTCCTCGTCGGAGGCTCCGCCAGAGGTCGCGCGCTCCCAGCGGGCGAGCGCCAGCGCCCGCTCGAGGTCGAGGTAGCGTCGATCGAGCTCATCGAGGCGAGCGAGCTCGATGGGCTCAGGGGGAGCCCGTCCAGGCGCCCGAGCCGCGCAGGCGGAGGCGAGCGCCGCGGCGAGGCAGACCGTGAGCCCCGCTCCTCTCATGCCCCTCATGTACGCACGCTGGAGGCTTCGGTCATCGCGCGCTCGCCCTCCGCGCCACGCCGCGGCGCGCCGCCGGCCCGACGGATAGGATCCGGTGTGATGTCGCTATCTCCATCTGAGCTGGTCGTCGCGTCGGTCTCCGGGAGCGGGGTCGCCGATCGTCTGCAGGACTCGATGGGGGCGGAGCCGTTCAGGACACCGTTGGGCTCGCGTGTGCTGGTCTCCAACCAGCGGCCCGTGTGGGTCGACCGAGCCTGGGTGTGGGCGTCCGCTCCCGGCGAGCGGGAGGAGGCTCTCGGCCCGCTGCTGGATCAGCTGGAGAGAGGGCGCATCTCGCCGGAGGAGATCCCGCCCGCGCTCTCCTCCTCTCGGGGAGGCTTCCTCCTGTGGGCTCGCCCGGGGGATGACGCGCTCCATGGGTGGACCCCCTGGCTCTCCCTTCGGCGCGTCTGGTGGGCGCGGGGCGAGCACATCGAGGTCCTCGGTGGATCCGCCGCCGCCGCGATACGCCTGGTGGGTCGGGCGAAGCTGGCGGATGACGCCTGGCTCCGCTGGATCCTGTTCCAGTCCATCTCTGACCAGGAGAGCTGGTTCGATGACGTGCGCTGCGTCCCCACAGGCCAGATCTTCCGGTGGCGGGCGCGCGGCGAGCCGGAGTGGGATCAGCCGCTGACGCTCCCGGCGGCCTCCGAGAGCTCGCTGGAGCAGGTCCGCGCGTCGGTCCTCACCGCCGTCTCCGAGCAGGTGGGCGCGCCTGAGTCCAGCTTCGTGTACTTCTCTGGAGGGACGGACTCGTCCGTCATGTCGCTCCTGGCCTCGCGGAGGCTGGGGCGTCCGATCCCCGGGCTGACCGCCGCGCTGGACCACGCCACCTTCGAGGCGGCGCGCCGTCAGGCACAGATCGCCTCCCGTCGACTGGACGCGCCTCACAAGGTCGTGTCGAGCGACAGCGTCGCGCTCGCGGAGGCGATCCAGACGCTGTCCGCACGGACCCTTCAGCCGCTCGTAGACTGGTATCCTCTGTATCTGGCGCTCTCCAACCACGCCCGCGCCTCCCATCACGCGACGGGGATTGACGGGGGAGGAGCCAACGCGCTCCTGGGGCGCGCGCTGACACGCTCCGCTCGCCTCACCGAGCGGGTCGCGGCCGCCTCCCGGGCAGGGCAGGAGCCCTCGATCTCCCTGGTCTTCGAGGTCGCCGGTCGTGAAGGGCTCCAGATCTCCGGTCCAGGGGAGGTCGAGCGGGAGCGCTGGCCCGAGCTGATCCTGCAGGCCGCGGCGCACCTCGACGACGAGGAGCATCCTCTCCATGCGCTGAATCAGGGGGATGTCCTGCACCCGCTCCTCGCGCGGACCTGCTTCGGTGAAGAGGCGGTGGCGCGTCAGCTCGCGCGGCGGCGACAGCACGCCACGGCGCGCTTTCGCGGGCGCGACCTCGCCGAGCGTCTCCACATCCAGTACCTCGCGAGCGCCGCCCACTTCTACGGGTCACAGTGCGTGGCCATCGCCGACGCGGTCGGGCTGTCCTGTCGAAAGCCCTGCTTCGACACCAGGGTGGTCCAGGCGGCGCTCGGCCTGCACCCGGAGGTCCGCCTCATCGAGCGGAGCTCGACCCGCCCCGTGATGAACCACCTGCTGCGGGAGGCGGGGTTCGGGGACCTCTGCTTCACGCATGCGGCGCCGTGGTACTCCGACGGGGTCGAGCGTGTCCTCGGGGCCTGGGCGAGGAGCGGACCCCTTCGCCCGCTCCTCGAGGAGATGGACCGACCGCCCTTCGTGGAGCCCGAGGACTTCGAGAAGTGGCGCCGCTTCCCCAACCGCTTCGTGCTGCGATGCCTGATGTTCGACCGCTTCCTGGCCGAGACCCGACGGCTGACGACGCGCTCCTCGCTCACCCCCCCCGCAACAGCCCCATGACCTCCGCCCGCCACGGCTCCGCGTAGACCTCGTTGCTGGTCTTGTCGTTCTTCTCCAGCTCGCGGGCCAGCCCGGCCAACAACAACGGCATGTCCAGGGGGCGGGAGAGGCCGCTGGACCAGGCGCGGGCGCGGATGGCGGCGCCGCGGATGAGGGCGCCGGGGATGGCGAAGCGGCGGGAGAGCAGGCCGAGATCGAGGCGGGTCTCCAGGCTGGGATCGCGATCCACGCCCAGCATGCGGCGCCAGAGCACCAGGCGGGTGCCCTCGTCGGGGACGGGGATGACGACGTAGTCGTCGAAGCGCCGGAAGAAGGCCTCGTCCAGATCCTTGCTGCGGTTGGTGGTGGCGACCAGCACGCCCGAGTAGCGCTCCAGGCGCACCAGCAGGTAGGCCACGACGGTCTTCATGCCGTCGCCGCCCCCCCCGCCGCTCTCGCCGCCGCTCTCGCGCTGGCGGAAGAGGGCCTCGGCCTCGTCCAGGACCAGCACGCAGCCGCCAGCCTCCGCGGCCTCGAAGACCTGACTCAGGAATTTCTCTGTCTCGCCGAGCCACTTCGACAGGATGGCGGAGAGATCCAGGCGCAGCAGGGGGCGGTCCAGGGCCGCCGCCAGCGCCTCGGCGGCCAGCGTCTTGCCGGTGCCGGGCAGGCCGGAGAGCAGGAGGCGATAGCCCGAGCCGCGGCCGGCGAAGCCGGGCTCGCCCGGGAGGACGTCCATGCGGTAGCGCGCGTGCTGCAGGGCCTGGTCGAGCTGGTGGCGCACGACGGGCGGGACCAGCAGATCGTCCCAGCGAACGTCCACCCGCCGGGGGAGGGCCAGATCGCTCTCGGGCATCCCGGTCACGTCCACCGGGGCGCCGGGCCGACCCTCACCGTGCAGGCGCCGGGTGACGCGCTCGTCGAAGAAGCCGGTGTGCTGGCTGCCGTGCAGCGGGACCTCCACCCAGCGCAGGCGCGCCCCGGTGGCCAGGGCGGCGACGCGGGCGATGGCCGGTCCATTGGAGACGAGCACGCGCGGGCCGCGGGCCGAGCGCGCGCGCCAGAAGAGCTCCTCGACCAGCGGGGTGGCGCCGGCCTGCGCGGCCCCGAAGCCGTCCACGATCGCGAAGCCCTGGGCCTGGAGCGAGAGGGCCACCTGCCCGGCCAGACCGGCGGCGCTGATCTGCGGCTCCTCCAGCCGGAGCGGTCGGAGCGCGCCGGGCCCGAAGCGCTGGCGCAGCTCCCACAGGAGCCCCTCCCGGCTGGCGCCGTGCCAGAGCTCCCAGGGGCCCTCCTCCTCGAGGGCAGGGGGCGGTCCCGACGGGGCGAGCTCGGTCGGCGCCAGATCCAGCCCCACCCGCCCGGCGTGGGTCAGCCGCAGCGCGGCGCTCCCCGGCACCCGCGGATCGCTCGGGCTCTGGCCCACCACCTGCACCAGGCCCCAGCCCACCAGCCCGCGCACGGCCCGCTCCAGCGCCTCGCGCGGCACGGAGCCCTCACCCAAAGCCAGCATCCGACGCCAGGAGAGGACGCCGCGCCGCTGAGCCTCGTCCGCCGACTGGTGCTCGTCGGCGAGCTGGCTGTCGATGTCCAGCGCCGCCAGCAGGGTCAGCACGCCCTCCGCGGACGGGTCCAGCGCGAGCACCCCGACGAGGCGCCGCGCCCGCTCGACCTGATCCTGACTCATCGGGCGCTCCTGGTGGGACTCCGGCCATCCTGAGTGCAGCCCCGACGGGGCGCAACGCTCCCGCCGAGAGGGTGCGTCTGGCGCCTATCCTCGCGAGTGCGATCCCGGGTTTCTGTACAGGGGTGTGGCGCGCGATCCGAGCTGACTTAGATAAAAAAGGGCTTGTGAGCTTCCGATCGCCGGTCTAGATAGGAATTGGAGGGAGCCACATGGCGGTGCTCGAACGCTTCTCGGATCGGGAGCCCGACTACTGGCGAAAGCGCCACCAGCCCTCGCGGGAGCACGGCGCGCTCCTGGAGGCTCGCCGCACGGCCGGGCGCGAGCACGTCCCCACCAGCGGGATCGGGAAGATCCCGCCGCGGGGCGGCTCTTCAGGGGGCTAGGTGACCTAGTCGCAGAAGGGCCCGGACTCGGTGACGGCGTTGTTGTCGTCATCGCACTCGGCGACCGCGCCGGTCCCGGTCCCGTCGTCGTCGGCCTCCAGCCAGAGGGCGTCCGTCTCGCGGGCCGTGTCCGCGCTGACCTCGAACTCCAGCACCTCGCTGGTCTTCCCCGAGGGCGTCTCCTCTCGCGTCGCCTTGACGCTGGCCAGCAACTTCTCGCCGCCCACGATGGCGTAGAGCGCCACCTGGGTCCCGGCGGGCAGGGCCTCCTCCGAGCGGTTGCGGATGCGCCCGGCCACGTAGAGCACGCCGGCCTCGCAGTCGTCCTCGCAGACGCCGAGGATCTCGCTCTCCAGGTCCATCACGAGCTCGGTGCCGGGCGCGCGGTCCAGGGCCGAGTGCCAGGAGTTGTAGGTGGTGAAGTTCGGAACCGCGGTCTCGGGCACGCTCAGATCGTCGTTGATGTTGGTGATGCTGTAGCCGTGCTGGTTCCAGACCGGACGGGCCGGGGCCCAGCTCTCGTCCTCATCCCCGTAGACGGAGAGCGCCGAGTCGTAAAGGACGTGCGCGACCACGATCTCCGCCTGGCTGTCGCCGTCCACGTCGGCGATGACCGGGTAGTCGTACATGGTGTCCGAGGCGTGCTTGGTCGAGTAGAACTTCAGCGCGCCGGTCGCCCCGTCGTAGGCGGCCATCTCCACCTCGTCGATGTAGACCACCTCCGGCTGCCCGTCGCCCTCGAAGTCGAAGATGGAGGCGCCGCTGGCCCCGCTCAGGTCGGTGACCCGGGCGGTCCAGAGGATGGAGCCGTCCCGGTTGTAGACCACCAGCTTGTTGCCGCCGGCCACGATGATCTCGGGCTCGCCGTCCAGGTCGATGTCGTCGATCGCCGGGGGCGAGACGATGTTGGCCGTGGTCAGGGTCTCCGGGCCCCAGAGGATGCTGCCGTCCGTGTCCACCGCGCGCACGGTGTTGCCGGTGACCGCGACGAACTCACCCTGCTCGTCGTCGTCGAGGTTCGCCACGCCGACCATGCCGTCGTTCTCGGAGGCGTCATACCAGAGGGTCTCGCCGTCCGGCGAGTACATGGCGTTGCCCGTGATGACCTCCTCCACCCCATCCAGATCCAGGTCGGCCACGGCGGCGATGGAGGCCTCGTCCAGGGTGAGCTCGCCGAAGGCCACCTGGCCCATGCTCCCGCGCCCGTACTCGCCGATGCCCCGCGTGCTGCCGTCGGCGTTGAGGATGACGCGCCCCGCGTTGATCTCGGGAGATCCGTCGTGATCCATGTCCGAGACGCTGATCGCGGCGGCGTAGTCGAAGTCGTCGCCCACGAAGTGCTCGCTCTCCCAGATCTCGTCGCCGTCGGCGCTGTAGGCGACCATCGTGTAGTCGCCCGTGCCGAGCATGGAGTTCGCGTACTCGCGGACCACCACGATCTCGGGCGAGCCGTCGTCGTCGAGGTCGGCGAGGGCCGGGGCCGCGGCGTAGCCGATGTCGGCCTCCACCTCCCACAGCGTGCCGGAGCCGTCGCCGTGGGCCACGATCAGCGTCCCGTTCCCGAAGAGGCTGGTCACGCTCGCGATGATCTCGGGCATCCCGTCCAGGTCCACGTCGCCCACCGCGACGGTGGCGCGGGAGTTCAGGCCCTCGCCCAGCTCCCACTCGACGATGGGGGTGAAGGTCCCGTCGCCGAAGTTGCAGGAGTCGGACAGCCCGCAGTCCTCGACGTCGAAGCTCCAGCTCGGGCAGGTGCGGTCGGGGTCGGGCCCGCCGGAGTCGTCCCCGCCCCAGAATCCGGTGTCCCAGCTGTCGCCAGAGCTGACCTTGTCCTTGTCGCGGAAGTCGTACTCCAGGCAGCCGGACAGCAGGGCGAGGGCGAGGGCGAGGACGGTGCGCATGGGGCCTCCCTGGGGCGCGAGGGCTTCGTGGCAGGGAGGCCGTATAACCTGGGATCGCGCGCTTCGTCGCGTCCTTACTTGCCGATGGCCTTCTGCCACGTCGGGCGGCCGCTCACGCGCGCCCACCAGGCGGCGATGTTGGGGCGCTCGCTGATCACGTCGCCCATGCCGAAGTCCTGGAGGTACTGCAGGTAGGGGGCGTAGGTGACCTCGGCCAGGGAGAACTCGCCCGCCAGGTAGTCCTTGCCCACCAGCCCCTGCTCGACCACGTCCAGCGCCCGCGCCGCGCCCGCCTTGCCCGCCGCGACCACCTCGGCGTCGGGGGCCTTGCCCGCCATGCTGGAGTACCAGATGTTCATGATGGCCTTCATGGCCGGCGGCGAGACATAGGAGGACTCGACGCTGATCCACTGCTCCATGCGGCCCCGGGCCTGGAGGTCGGACGGGGTCAGGCTCTGACCGGCCAGACGCGCGTCCAGGTAGCGGATGATGGCGCGCGACTCGTAGATGCGGAAGTCGCCGTCGTCCAGCACGGGCACCACGCCGAAGGGCTGGCGCGCCAGGTGCTCGGGGCTCTTCTGCTCGGCCTTGGCGAAATCGACCAGGACGAAGTCGTAGGCGGCGCCCTTCTCGTTCAGGGTGAACAGGACCTTGCGGGTGCAGGTGCTGGCGGGGTGTCCGTAGACCTTCATGGATGGCTCCAGGGTGCGGGTGCGGGCCAAGGGTAGCGCGCTGGGGGGCGGCGTCAACGTGGGAAGCGCCCTGGGCCACCGCGCACAGTTCAGGTGTGTCTTTCCGCACACCTCCAGGGGCAAATTGCCGCTTTCATCGCCGGCACGCTCCTTGCTAATACTGGTATCTATGACTCCAAATATCGACCCCGCCCGCCAGGCCCGCGACATCCTCGACACCCACCACGCGCTCCTGAAGCGCGAGCTGCCGCGCCTGGAGGCGGCGTTCAAGGAAGCGCCGCTCGGGCTGCGCCAGCCCTTCGAGCGCCTGTGCCGGACCATGGAGTCGCACCTGATGAAGGAGGAGCAGATCCTCTTCCCCGCCATCTTCGAGCTGTGCGAGCGTGGCGAGATGGTGGGCTGCGGGCTCTACGGACCCATCCGGCAGATGGAGCACGAGCACGAGGAGATCCGGGCCATCGAGGCCGAGCTCCGCGGCGCGGCCCGGCACGCGGGGGCGCTGGAGCGGGATCTGGTGGCCCTGCTGGACGATCTGGCGGAGCACGCGCGCAAGGAGGACGAGGAGCTCTTCCCCGCGGCGCTCACGGCCATGGAGGCCCACTCCGAGCGCGCCGCGCCCCCGCCCGCGGAGGACGACGACGACGACGAGCTGGAGCGGATCCAGCCCCTCCCCGCCGCCCGGGAGCAGACCTGGTCGGAGGCCCAGGTGGCGGTGGCCGCCGAGACGGCCCGTCGCCCGCCCCCGCGCGAGACCCTGCGCCGCACGCGCGGCGTCTGCCCGGAGTGCCACAAGGAGGTGCGGGCGGAGGTCGTCGTGCGCGACGGCGAGGTCTACCTGGAGAAGCACTGCGAGGATCACGGCATCGACGCCCAGCTCCTGAGCCGCAGCCCTGACTACTGGGCGAAGCTGGACCGCTTCTACTTCCAGGTGAACCAGCGCTCCTACCCGCAGCGCGACTTCATCGTGCGCATGACCGAGCGCTGCAACCTGGCCTGCCCGATCTGCCTGGCCAAGGCCAACACCGAGGACACGCCCGACCTCGACCTCAGCGGGCTGGAGACCCTGCTGAGCGAGCGCCGGGGCATCAAGATCGACCTCATGGCCGCCGAGCCCACCCTGCGCCCGGACCTGGAGGACTGGGTCCGCAAGGTCAAGGCGAGCGGGAACATCGCCGCGCTCCACACCAACGGGCTGAAGCTGGCCAACCGCGAGTACGCCCGCAAGATGAAGGAGGCGGGCGTCGACGAGGTCTTCTTGCAGTTCGACGGGATGGACGACCAGGCCAACACCGCCCTGCGCGGGCGCCCGCTGCTCAAGGCGCGGAAGGCGGCCCTGGCCAACCTGCGCGAGCTGGGCATCGCCACCAGCCTCATCGTGGTCATCGCCCGCGAGCTGAACGAGGCGCAGGTGGGCGAGACCTTCCGCATGGCGCTGGAGCCGGAGAACGACCACATCCGCGAGGTCTTCTTCCTCGGCCTGCGCATGCTGGGCAGCGCGCGCTACTCGGGGCGCTTCGTCGATCAGGCGCTCATGCCCGATGAGCTCATCGATCTGCTCGTCGCCCAGGAGCCGCGCATCACCCGCGACGACGTGCGCGACTTCAACATGATCTACTTCGCCATGCTGTCGGCGTTCCAGGTCAAGAAGTGCCTGTACGTCCAGCACTACATGGTCGCGCGGGACGGGCACGGCGGCTACACGCCGGTCTCCGACATCCTGGACCTGGGCGCGCTGGCGCGGGCGGGCGAGCGCTACGCCGCGCGCATGGAGACCCACCCCACCCTGGCCCGCGCCGAGCTGGGCGGCAGCCTGATCCGCCAGGGCCTGCGCCCCAGCGCGCTCCGCCACGCCACGGACCTCGTCAAGCTCGAGCAGCTCTTCGAGAAGGGCATGAACCTGGGTCAGGTGCCCTCGCGCTTCCTGCTGCTCGGCTTCATCACGGCCTGCGACCCACACAATTACGACGCGCAGGTGGCGATCAACTGCGGCAAGGGCGAGCTGTCCACCGACGGCGGCTTCACCGAGTGCAGCGCGGCGGCCAACGTGCGCCGCGAGGCCCGCTTCGACGCCAGCGACCGCGATCCGGGCCGCCCCTTCAAGGCACCCGAGCCGGGGGCCTGAGCCGGGGGCCTGAGCGCCCCGGTCAGCGGAGCTTCGGGATGTGTCTTTTCGCACACTCTGAACGTGCGAGCGCGCTCAGCTCCGGGCGACCATGCTCCAGGCGGCGCCCACCGTCAGGATGAGCACGCCCATGCCCGCCAGCAGGGCCTGGAGCCAGAACGAGTACCCGATGAGCGCCATCTGCACGCCCATCCAGAAGGTGAGCACGATCCCGCACAGCATCACGAGCTCGGGCGAGCGGGGCGAGCGAACCACCACCGCCGCGCTCACGCTCAGGGGCAGCACGCCGTTGGCCAGGAAGAGCACGACGCCGGGGATCTCGAAATTGGCGAAGGGGCTGCCGGACAGCAGGGTCAGCGACATCTGCATGCTCGTGCCCGTGGGGTCGCGGGCGAGCTGGCTGCCGCCATAGAGGCCGGAGAGGGAGAGCGGGACCAGCAGTCCGAGCGAGAGGATGGCCAGGGCCATCCCCATGCGACCGCCGGGCACCTCGCGCGGGTGGGGCGGGTTGACGCCGGGGGTGCTGGGGCCGACGATCTCGCTCTGCTCGATGGGCTTGGACGACATGGGGGGGCTCCTCGGACAGGGAGGGGGCAGAGGTCTGCAAAGGGCGTGCCATGACCTCCCGACCCCCTCGCGATATGTCGGGGCCATGTCGGGCTCCCCCCACCCCCCGAAGCTCGCCGAGGGCGACGCGCAGGCCGTCGCCGAGGCCTTCCTGCGGGACTGGGGCGTCGCGCTGCACACCTACGGGGTCCCGGCGCACCGGCTGGAGGCGTCCCTGTCCGAGCTCGCGGCGCGGCTGGGGGTGGAGGCGCAGTTCCTGTCCACGCCGACCTCGCTGATGTGCGCGTTCGGGGCGGCGGGAGAGCAGCGGGTGACGCTGGAGCGGCTCACCCCGGGGAGCTCGGACCTGGGGCGGCTCAGCGCGCTGGACGCGCTCGGCCAGGCGGTGCTGGCGGGCGAGCGCTCGGTGGGGGAGGGGAGGGCGCGGCTCGTGGAGCTGCTGGCGGCGCCGCCGCCCTTCGGGCGCCTGTGGGCGACGCTGGCCTACAGCGGATCCTCGGCGGCGGCGGCTTATTTCCTGGGGGGCGCGCCGGTCTCCATCGCCGCGGCGACCCTGGCCGGGCTGCTGGTGGGGGTGGTGGCGGCGCTGGCCCGGAGCCCGGAGGCGGGTCGGGTGGTGGTGCCGCTGGGCGGCCTGCTGGCGGCGCTGGTGGCGGCGCTGGCGGCGCGGGAGGGGGCCTCCATCGCGGTGGTCACGCTGGCGGGCGTGCTGGTGCTGCTGCCGGGGCTCTCGATCACGGTGGGGATGACCGAGCTGGCGACGGGCAACCTCGTCTCGGGCACGGCGCGGCTGGCGGGGGCGGTGGCGACGCTGCTGCAGCTCGCCTTCGGGATCGCGGTGGGGCGCTACGCGGCGGAGTGGCTCCCCCCGGCGGCGCGGGCGCTGCGGGCCAGCCTGCCGGCGGCGCTGGACATCCCGGCGCTGGCGCTGATGGTGCTGACGCTGGTGGTGCTGCTGCAGGCGCGCTGGCGGGATCTGGGCTGGGTGGGCCTGGGGACCGTGACCGGCTGGCTGGGCGCGCGGCTGGTCTCCGAGCTCATCGGGCCGGACCTGACGCCCTTCTTCGGGGCCTTCGCCGTCACCGTTGTGGCGAACCTCGCCGCCCGCCTCGCGCGCAAGCCGTCCTCTCTCGTCGCCGTCCCCGGGCTGCTGACGCTGGTGCCGGGCAGCCTCGGGCTGCGCGGGATGACCACCATGCTGGACGACGCGATCAAGGGGGTGGAGCTGCTCTTTCAGACCGGCTTCGTCGCCGTGGGCCTGGTCGCGGGCGTGCTGGTGGCCCACGTCGTCGTCGCCCCGCGCCGGAGCCTGTGAGGCGCGCCGGCCTGTCGTAGAATGCCCGTGAGGACGCCCATGCCCGAGACCCTGGAGATCAAGATCGAGATCGCGGACATCACCGAGGTGGCCGCCGACGTCGTCGCCCTGAAGTACGCGCGCTCCTTTCACGGCGCGGATCTGGCCGTGGCGAAGCGCATGCTGGAGGGGGGCGCCGCGGTGGAGGAGCTGGAGCCGGAGGTGGGCGAGCGGCGCCTGGTGCCGGCCCGCGGGCGGCTGGGCGCGCGGTCGGTGCTGATGGTGGGCACGCCCTCGCTGGGGCAGTTCCGCTACGCCGCGATTCGGGACTTCTCCGCGGGCGTGCTGCGCTTCCTGGCGAAGGAGGCCCCGGACACGGCCTCGCTGGCGATGACCATCCACGGTCCGGGCTACGGGCTGGACGAGGGGGAGGCGCTGCTCAGCCAGGTGAGCGGCTACCTGGACGCGCTCCAGGAGGGGGCGCTGCCGCGCGCGCTCTCCCGGGTGGTCGTGGTGGAGAAGCGCGAGGCGCGGGCCTTCAAGCTCTGGCAGGCGCTGGAGCGGCAGCTGGGGGCGAGGCCGGACGTGGAGCGGGCCGGGGAGTGGACCCTGCGCCTCCAGCGGTCCCGGCCGGCGCGCGCCGAGGCGAGCCCGATCGTCGCCGCCGCCCCGAGCTCGCCCCTGGTCGGCGCGGTCTCCGAGGCCAAGCCGCACGCCTTCGTGGCCATGCCCTTCTCGCGGCAGATGGACGACGTCTACTACTTCGGCATCGAGCAGCCGGTGCACGCGATGGGCCTGCTGTGCGAGCGCGTGGACCAGGCCTCCTTCTCCGGCCACATCCTCGACCAGATCCGCGAGCGCATCGACACCGCGGCGGTGGTCATCGCCGACCTGACCACGGCCAACCCGAACGTCTACCTGGAGGTGGGCTATGCCTGGGGACGCGGGCGGCCGACCATCCTGCTGGTGCAGGACGTCAAGGACCTGCGCTTCGACGTGCAGAGCCAGCGCTGCCTGGTCTATGACCGCATCATCGACCTGACGCGGCTCCTGACCAACGAGCTCCAGCGCTTCCAGAGCCGCGGGATCATCCGGCTGGGCTGATCACAGCGCGGCCCAGGACCAGCCGCCGATCACGTCGGTGCACTGGATGTCCTCGCCCCAGCGCACGGCGTGGAGGGCGTGGGCGGTCAGCGGGCGGCCGTCCACCGTGATCTCCGCGGAGCCCACGGGGGTGATGACCACGTCCTCGTCGGCCTCGAAGCGCATGGCGTAGCCGTAGCGCATGCCGCAGCCCTCCACGTCCTCCTGGCCCACCCGCTCGTCGAGCTTGACCGGGAGCTCGGCCACGTCGGGGTCCTCGTGGTCAGCGAAGGCGCCCACCAGGAGGCCGTCCCGGCGCACCGTCAGCGCGTAGCCCTCGGAGAAGTAGCCGAGATCCGCCAGGAAGCTCAGCGAGACCGGGTCGCCCACGTGCAGGTCCATCTCGGCGGGGATGGTCTCGCCCGCCTCGTCGCGCAGCCGGTAGCCGACGTGCCAGGTCGTGCCCTCGGCGTCGGCCACATCCAGGACGCGCTCCATCCCGGCGCAGGGCTGGTCCTCGGGGACCTCGTCCCCCGGCCCGTGCAGCAGGACCTCTCCCTCGATCTCGGCGGTGTAGCCGGTGTCCTGGGCCAGCTCGTCCAGGGTCAGGTCATCGGCGCCGAGGCAGAGGAAGACGTCACCCTCTTCGAAGCCGGTGGGCAGGGGACAGCCTCCCAGGCTGAGCAGGGGGAGGGACAGGACGGTGAGAAGGGCGGCTCTCATGACAACCTCCTCGATACGAGGAAGATAGGCACGGCAGGCCGAGAGAGGAGGGGCCGCGGGGCTCGCGGGCAGCATTTAGAATCGTTTGCATTTTAGAACGATTCCAGATATTGGGTGGGGGACCGGCATCCCGCCGGCGCGCATCTCGGAGCACACATGCCTTCCCTGAAGGGTACGAAGACCCACGAGAACCTCAAGGCCGCCTTCGCCGGTGAGTCCCAGGCCAACCGTCGCTACCTGTACTTCGCGAAGGTGGCCGACGTCGAGGGCCACCCGGACGTCGCGGGCCTGTTCCGCGACACCGCCGAGGGCGAGACCGGCCACGCCCACGGCCACCTGGACTACCTGAAGGAGGTTGGCGATCCCGCCACGGGCCTGCCCATCGGCAGCACCGAGGAGAACCTGGCCGCCGCCGTCGCGGGCGAGACCTACGAGTACACCGACATGTACCCGGGCATGGCCGCCACCGCGCGCCAGGAGGGCTTCGAGAACATCGCGAGCTGGTTCGAGACCCTGGCCAAGGCCGAGAAGTCGCACGCCGGCCGCTTCAAGAAGGGCCTGGACAGCATCGCCTGAGCCGAGTGAGCGTCCCTGCGGTCGAGGAAGGAGGCAGCCGATGGCCATCGTCGTCCCTGGTCCGCGCGATCCGGTCTACTGGTCGCGTGAGGCGCTGATCGCCGAGGAGAAGCGGGTCTTCGAGATCTGCAACGGCTGTCGGCTGTGCTTCAACCTCTGCCCGAGCTTCCCGGCGCTGTTCGGCGCCGTGGACGCCCTGGACACCTCCGTCGAGCGGGCGCCCTCCGCGCCCGCGGAGGTGGACGCGCTCGGCAACCACGCCCACGTCACGGGTGGGGGAGCCCACGCCGCCGAAGAGCAGGCCGACATCCTCGGTCAGCACGAGGCGCTCCAGAAGATCCCCCTCTCGGTACATCAGGAGGTGGTGGATCTTTGCTACCAATGCAAGCTCTGTGACCCTATCTGCCCCTACACCCCGCCGCACGAGTTCGCGGTGGACTTCCCCCGCCTGATGCTGCGCCACAAGGCCATCGACGCGAAGGAGAAGGGGGTGAAGCTCCAGGATCGCGTGCTGGGCGACCCGGACATGATCGGGAAGCTGGGCACGCTGGTGCCCTACGTCGCCAATCTTGGCGCGAAGCTCAAGCCCAACCGCGTGCTCATGGAGGCGGTGGCGGGGATCCACCGCGATCGGCAGCTCCCGAGCTTCGCCGATCAGACCTTCCTCTCCTGGTTCCGCCAGCGCCACCCCACGCAGCCCAGCCCCGCCGAGGTCAAGGGGCCCAAGGTCGTGCTCTTCTACACCTGCTCCGTGCAGTGGAACGAGCCGCAGGTGGGGCGGGCCGCGGTCGAGGTGCTGGAGCACAACGGCGTCACCGTGTTCTGCCCGGAGATGCGCTGCTGCGGGATGCCCGCCCTGGACGGCGGGGACGTGCCGCGGGCGACCTCCTGGGCCCAGCACAACCTGAAGCTGCTCGAGCCCTACGTGGACGCGGGCTGTGAGGTGGTGAGCCCGGGGCCCACCTGCTCGTACATGATCAAGCGGGAGTGGCACGACTACACGGGCAGCGACGCGGCGAAGAAGGTCTCGGGCAAGGCCTGGGATCTCATGGAGTACCTCTTCGATCTGCGCAAGAAGGGCCGCCTGCGCGAGGACTACACGACGGAGGTGGGCGGCGTGGGCTACCACCTGCCCTGCCACCTGAAGGTGCAGAAGATCGGCTTCCGAAGCCGTGACATCCTGAAGAAGCTCCCCGGCGCCAAGGTCACGCTGGTCGACAAGTGCTCCTGCATGGACGGCACCTGGGGCATGAAGAAGGAGTATTACGAGCTCAGCAAGAAGGGAGCGGCGCCGCTGCTGGACGGGCTGGCGAGCTCGGGCGCGGAGACCTACGCATCCGACTGCCTCATCGCCAAGCTGCAGATCGAGGAGAACAGCGGCAAGAAGGTGCAACACCCCATCGAGATCATGTGGCGGGCCTACGGCGGCACGCTCGAGCGCCCCCTGGCGCCGATGCCGCCCGTCGAGCCGCCGCCCGCGGAGGGAGCATGAGCTACGCCCTGACCCTCGCCGACGTCCCGCCGCCCGCGGAGGCGGCCCGGCTCCGCCCCGCGCTGGAGCGCGCCGTCCTGGACGCCAAGCGCATCCGCCGCCTCGCGCTGGGACCCAGCATGACCCTGCTCTTCGAGAACCGGCTCACCTGCCTGTGGCAGGTCCGCGAGATGGTGCGCGTCGAGCACATCACGGACGCGGACGCCGTACAGCACGAGCTCGACACCTACAACGCGCTGCTGCCCACGGCCGGTGAGCTCTCGGCCACCCTGCTCCTCGAGTACCCCGACCCGGTCGAGCGGGCGCAGATGGTGACGCGCCTCGTGGGGCTGCACGAGCACCTCCACCTGATCCTCGGAGAGCGCCGCGTCGCGGTCCGCTTCGACGGAGAGCAGCTCAGCGAGGCGCGGATCTCCTCGGTGCAGTTCCTGCGGATCCCGCTCTCGGCGGACGAGCTGGGCGCGCTGCGCGATCTCTCGAGCCCTGTCCTGCTGGAATGCTCCCATCCGGCCTACCCGCACCGCGCGGTGTTGCCGCTGGTGCTGAGAGCGGCGATCCTGGAGGACATGGGCGAGGCGGGAGGTGCGGCGTGAACATCCAGGAGGTGGAGGCGCGGCTGCGCGAGCGCGGCTGCTCGATGACGGCGCAGCGGCGGGCCATCCTGCGCTGGCTGGACGGCAACCTGAGCCACCCCACGGCGGCGGACGTCTTCGAGGCGATCACCCGGGACTTTCCGATGGCCAGCCGCGCGACGGTGTACAACACGCTCTCGCTGCTCGAGGAGATCGGCGCCGTGCGCGTGCTCTACGACGGGCCGCGGGAGGCGCGCTTCGATCCCAACACCGACCACCACCACCACCGCGTCTGCCCCCGCTGCGGCGCCATCGAGGACGTGGAGGCCTCGGCGGTGGACGTGAGGCTGAACGGCCAGCCGGCCAGGGGCGTCGTGCGTTTTGAGGCGGTGTGCGGATTCTGCAGCGTCAGGGCCTGAGTACCTCGCGTCGGAGATCGCGTTATCTTTTCTCGGACTCATGAGCAGCTCCAGCTCGTACACGGCTCCTGAGGCGGCGCGCGCGCTGGTGTGTCTGCGCGATCCGTCAGGGCGGGAGCATGTCCTCGGTCAGGGGGACCTCATCGGGCGGCTCTGGACAGCGGCGCTGCCGGTCAATGATCCGCGGGTCTCTGAGGCGCACGCCATGGTCAGCCTCCGCGGGGGCGAGCTGTGGCTGCTGGCCCTGCGGCGGCGCTTCGCGCTCGGCGGCCAGCCCATGGGGGAGCTCCGTCTGGAGCAGGGGCAGGTGATCTATCTGGCGGACGATCTCGCGCTCGAGGTGCTCACGGTCGAGCTGCCCACCTGGGTTCTGGGCGTCGAGCTCCCGCTGCACCCGCCGGTGGTGCTCCCCGCGCTCTGCTCGGTCAGGACGGCGCCGGAGCCCAGGCTCTATGCGCGCTTCGAGCCGGACGCGCCCTGTCACATCTGGAGCGACGGCGAGCGCTGGATGCTCTCCCTGCGCGGGGCGCGCCGCTCGATCTCGGTGGGAGACCAGTGGGTGCTGGACGGGATCCCGATGCGTGCTGTGGCGATGCCGCTCTCGGGCTCGCCGCACACGCGCGCGGCGGGGGGCGTGGACCCGGTCCTGCGCATCATCGCGGCCTTCGACACCGTGACGATCCAGCGCGGCGAGGAGTCGGCCTTCGTCATCGGCGGCGTGCTGGCGCGCATCCTCTCGGAGCTCTGCGCGCTGGGCGGGCCGGCGAGCTGGGAGGTGGTGGCCCGGGAGGTCTGGCCGGAGGAGGTGGACACGCCGACCCTCCGCGGGCGCTGGGACGTCGCGCTCTCCCGGCTGCGGGCTCGGCTGCGCGCTCTGCGCGTGCGCCCGGACCTGGTGAGCGCCGATCATGCGGGGCAGGTGCAGATCGTCCTGCGCGAAGGGGACGTGCTCGAGGACCACACGTGAGCACGAGCGACTGGGACGCGCTCTCCGGGCGCAGCGTCTCGGGATTGAGCGCGGGGGGCATGGACCTCCCGAGCTCGGACGCGGAGGTCCCGGTCGATCTGCAGGTGCGCTACGAGCGGGAGGCCCTGCTCGGCTCGGGCGGGATGGGCAGGGTCTACCTCGCGCAGGACGCGCTGCTCGGGCGGGCGGTGGCGCTGAAGGAGGCGGGGGGCGGGACGGGCAGCGTGGACGCGCTGGCGCGGGAGGCGCGGCTCACCGCCGGGCTGGAGCACCCCGGGATCGTGACGGTGCACGACGCCGGCAAGACGCAGGACGGGCGGACCTTCTACACGATGCGCCTGGTGCGGGGGCGCGCGCTGTCGGAGATCCTCCGCGAGAACCCGGACGTCCACGAGCGGATCCGCCTGCTGCGCCACTTCCTCGCCGCCTGTCACGCGGTGGCCTACGCTCACAGCCTGGGCGTGATCCACCGCGACCTGAAGCCCTCCAACCTCATGGTCGGGGCCTTCGGCGAGACGCAGGTGGTGGACTGGGGGCTGGCCTGCAGGGTGGGCGACGAGCCGGGTCCGCCAGGGCTGGGGACCCCCTCCTACCTGAGCCCCGAGGCGGCGGACGGCGCGGCGCCGAGCCCGAGGGCCGACGTCTGGGGGCTCGGCGCCGTGCTCTACGAGCTGCTCTGCGGGCAGGCTCCCTGGGGCCGGGGCCCGGAAGAGGAGGTGCTGCGCCGCGTGCGGTCCAGCTCGCCGCCCTCGGTCCTGGCCCGCGCGCCCTGGATCGCGCCAGATCTGGCGGCCATCGCCGAGCGCGCGCTGTCCCGCGATCCTCAGGCCCGCTACGCGGACGCCGGCGCGCTGGCCGAGGACGTGGAGGCCTGGCTGGACGGTCGGCCGGTGGGCGCTTACCGCTACAGCCGGGTGGAGCTGCTGCAGCGGGCCGCGCGGGCCTGGCGCGTGCCGATGCTCGTGGCGGGCGTGGCGCTGGCGGTGCTGATCGCGCTGACCGCGCTGGGGGTGCGCAGCCTCGCCCAGGAGCGCTCGAGCGCGGTGGCCTCGGCGGAGGTCGCCCAGGACGCGCTGCACAGCGCGGATCTCCGGCTCTCCAGCGCGCTGGCCAGCCAGGCCATCGTGGCGGCCAAGGACGGCGCGCGACCGCTGGCGCAGGTGCTGGCCTCGGAGGCGTTGCGGCTCGGGGAGTCGCCGGAGGCGCGCGGCGTGCTGGCCTCGGCCTTCGAGCAGCCCTCGCCGACCCTCCAGTACACCTGGACCCTGCCCCCCTGCCGCTTCGTGAGGCTGGTGGGCCCGCGCGACCAGGTCTGCGCCACCGAAGACGAGGTCGTGCGCATCGCCGACGGGCGCACGCTCTGGCGCGTGCCCATGGTCGCCATCGAGCTGAAGCGCTCCGAGCACGAGGTGCTGGCGCGCGGGCCCCACCACTCCACGCTCATCGATCTCAAGACCGGCTACCGCTCGGCGGAGCTGGAGTGCTGCTGGAACAGCACGGTCCTGAGCGATCGGGTGATCCTCGAGCCGCTCCAGAGCTCCATCCATCCGCCGATTCTCTTCGATCGGGCCTGGGTGCGCGACTGGGCGCCCTGCGGCGAGGGGCGGATCACGCTGGTCAGCGGGCTCGTCCCCGGCACGGACGAGGTGATGCGGGTCTGCGAGGACGGCGAGCTGGTGAGGGGAGAGGTGCGTGAGCCTCCCGCCTGGCGCTCCCGGCGGCGCTTCGCGGAGCTCCTGGGTGAGCTCCACCCCGTGCTGCTGGTGGTGAACGAGGCGGCGGACGCCGTGGTCGTCGGGGGCACGGGGGGGCGGCTGACCCGCGTGAACCTGAAGACGCTGGCCGTGGTCGAGCAGATCCCGACCCAGAGCGATCTGCCGCTGATCATGCGCTACTCGCCGCGCGGGGACTTCCTGGCGGTGCTCGGGGAGCGGGGGGATGTCCACCTCTACTGTGGCTACTCGCTGACGCCGGTGGGCGAGCTCCCGCTGCGGGACGTGCGGGACATCCGCTTCACCGAGGACGGGGCGCTGCTGGCGCTGACCCAGGACGAGGGCAGCGCCTGGGAGCTGTCCAGCCGGAGGGACACGTCCACGCTGCGCTCGCCCACGGGGGTCACCGGGGTCGCGTTCTCGTCGGATGGCGCCCTGCTGGCCTCCTCGCACGGGGCTGGCCACGTCAGGCTGTGGGACGCGGACACCGGCGAGGTGCTGCACCAGGTCCAGCTCGGGCCGGGGACCGTGAAGTCCATCACCTTCGAGGTGAATCAGCGCTCCGCGCTGGCGGCCTACGTGGTGGAGGCGGGATCCCGACCGCCCGCGGGGATCTACCGCGTCGCGCCGGGGCGCCCGGCGGAGTATCTCCGCGACGGCTCCGCCCGGCGTGTGGTCCAGCTTCGCGGCGGTCGCACCCTGATGGCCAACTGGGGAATCCGGCTGCTGCTCACGGATCCCGCCATCACCGGGCAGTCGGCGGCCGAAGGCTGCCCGGAGCAGCAGTACAAGAACGTGGCGGGCTCGCCCGGTGGAGACTTCGCCGCGCTGATCGGCCTGGACGGCGGCGTGTTCCCGTTCTCCGCGCACGATCTCCGCTGCCTCCCGCCCATCGCGGGGAGGGACGCCTCGAGCGCCGACATCTCGGCGGACGGGCAGGCGCTGGTGCTGGGCCTGCCCAGCGCGGTGGCGGTGGTCGATCTCGATGGGAACGAGCGCTGGCGGACCTATCACCCACCCCCGGCCCCGCTGGACGTGGCGCTCTCGCCCGACGGGCGCTGGGTCGCGGCGGGGGGGGCGGATCACAACGCGCGGGTCTGGGACGCGCGCACCGGGGTGCTGCGCGCGGTGCTCCCGGGGCACGAGGAGCGCGTCAGCTCCGTGGAGTTCAGCCCGGACAGCCTGCGCCTCGCCTCGGGGAGCTGGGACGGGAGCCTGCGCGTCTGGTCGCTGGAGGCGCTGGACGCGGAGCCCGAGGCGCTGCTCGAGGACGCGCGGGTCCGGTGGAACCTCGATCCCGCGGGGGCGCTGCAGCAGCTCGCGCGCTGAGGGGCGCGAGAGGGAGGGTGGATGAGGAGGCTCCTCGTTGGCGCGACGCTGCTGGCCTGCTCCTGCCAGCCGGTGAAGGTGCTCACGGAGACCGGCGGGGAGGGCGTCCCGGAGGGTGAGCACAGCGGTGGCGAGGCCCACGAGACCGGGGAGATCGGGGAGACCGGGGAGACCGGAGAGGCTGGCTGCCCGGCCCTCGCCGTGGAGGAGGCGCCGCCGCCGGCGCAGCTCGTGGGGGCGCTGGACCCGCTCAGGGTCCGGGTGGAGGACGCAGACGGGCTCTGGCTGAGCGCGGAGGCCGTCGAGGGCGGCGTGGCGCTGGGCGGGGTGGTCGAGGTCGAGGTCTCGGAGGGCCTGGCGACCTTCGACGCGCTGGAGGCCCTGGGCCCGGGGCTCCTGGAGATCGACATCTCGGTAGAGGGCTGCGCGCCCGGTCTGCGCGTGGGGCCGCTGGTGGTCGGCGAGCAGATGCGCTTCGAGCCTGCCTTCCTGCCCGGCGCGCGCGTCGGCGTGGAGTACCTGGAGCTCGGGCCCTGGGAGGCGGTGGAGCCGGGCGGGCTCCCGCCGGGGCTCACGCTGGAGGGGGGCTGGCTCGCCGGGGTGCCCGAGGCCGAGGGCGCCTACGTCTTCGAGGCCGCCGCGCGCGAGGGCTCGGACGTGGTGCGCTACGGCGCGCAGCTCCCGGTCTTCCCCAGCGACGACGCGCTGGCCGATCCGCCCGCCGAGCCCTCGGAGCCCGGCCCCTACACGACGGCCAGCCTCGAGCTCTCCATCTCCGAGATCAGCACCAGCCGCGGCACCGCCCGCGACGTCGCGGTGCGCGTGGCCTTCCCTGAGGGCGGCGCCGGCCCCTTCCCGCTGGTGGTCTTCCACCACGCCGCCCACAGCCCCTCCGAGATCTACGACGACTACACGGAGCTGCACGATCACTGGGCCAGCCACGGCTATGTGGTGGCCAGCGTGGACGGGAGCAGCCTGGTCAGCGCGTCGCAGAGCTGGCAGAACCTGACGGACATGAGCTCGTTCCAGCTGGCCACGATGGAGCGCCTCCTGGACGAGAGCGAGGACGAGACCAGCGCGCTGGCCGGGCAGGTGGACCCGGACCTCGTGTTCGTGGCCGGGCACTCCCGCGGCGGCGGGGCGAGCCTGATCTCCCTCTGGCGCGAGCCCTCCCTGGCCGGCGCGATCTGCTTCGCGCAGGTGAGCCCGCTGCAGACCCCGTCCCAGGACTGGGAGGACCCGGACGGCAACGGCGACCGCCCCTTCCCCGTCCGCCCCGTCCTGATCCTGGCGGCGGGCGATGACCTGGACGAGCCCTGGCCGCTCCCGCAGTCCGCCTATGACCAGACCCTGGGGCCCGCGGCCCTGGTCACGCTGCACGGCACCAACCATGAGTGGACCTACGACGCGGGCACCTCCGGCTCGGTGACCAGCCCCTCCGACATCTCCTGGGAGGAGCGCCACGCGCTCGACCAGGCCTGGTCCACCGCCTTCCTGGAGCGCTTCGCCCGCGCCGATCTGCGCTGGGAGAGCTCGCTCTTCGCCGAGCCCGCGCTCAGCTCCGACCTGAGCGCGCGCGGGATCAGCGTGACCTCGCGGCGCCACCTGGACGGGGCCCTGGACATCGACGACTTCAGCGGGGACGAGGACGAGAACCTGCTGGGCGGGGAGAACGCGGGCGCCTCCTGGACGACGGACGAGAACGCCGCGCCGTACACCGACGGGCTCACCGCGGCCGGGCGCGGCGCCGAGCAGATCGCGCGCATCGACGCCTGGACCCCCGCCCGCCGCCTGGGCTGGGACACCGAGGACGCGACCCTGCGCTTCGCCCTCGCCCCGGACGGGGAGCCCGCGGACCTCGGCCCCTACCGCGCGCTCACCCTGCGCCTCTCCGCCCCCTGCGATCCGCCGCCGGGGGACTGCGAGGAGGTCGCGCCCCCGCTGAGCGTGGCGCTGATCGACGCCGAGGGGGCGGAGATCGAGCTGGACGCCGCCGACGGCCTGGGCGCGCTGGGCGTGGTGGGTCGCCACTGGAGCCAGCTCATCCTGCCCCTGGACGACTTCGCGCCGCTGGACCTCTCGCGGGTGGTCGCGGTGGAGCTGCGCGCGGCGGCGGCGACCCCTCCCGACGACGAGGTGTGGGTGGACGACCTGCGCCTGGAGTAGATAGGCTTAGAAGCCGATCTTCGAGGCCAGGCTGAGGTCCACGTGCCGCCAGGTCTCCGCGAGCGAGAGCGCGTGGAGGTGCCGGTCCACGCCGCGGAAGACGACGTGCAGCGCCCCGTCGCGTCCCCCGGCCAGCGCGATGGGATCGGAGGCCGCGCGGACCGAGCAGCCCGCCAGCTGCGAGATGTCCTGGTCCTTCCAGCTCGTGCCCTCGCCCATGAGGCCGTGGATCTCCCCGTCCAGGCTGCGCCAGGCGATGAAGATGGCGCCCTCGCTCAGGCAGGCGGTGGGGCGGCCGGTGGCGGCGACGGCGTGGCTGACCGCGCTGAGGTCCACCGGGTTCCAGCTGTCGGCCTCGTGCACCAGCAGGCAGATGTGGCCGAGCGCGCCGCGATAGACCAGGGCGAGCAGCCCGGTCTCCAGGTTGGAGACCACCACCGGATCGCTGGCCGCGACCGGCGCGTGCGCGCTGAAGCCCAGGTCGTCGTGCCGCCAGACCTGCCCGTTGAAGGCGAGGACGTGCAGGTGCCCGTCGGCGCCGCGGAAGACGATGGCCTGATCGCCGTTGGCGCGCACGTAGACCGCGGGGTCGCCGAGCGCGTTCGGGGCCCCGGCCGCGGACAGGGTGACGTCGCGGTGGTGGTGGCGCCCGTGGTGGTGCCAGATCTCGTGGATGTGGCCGTCGCGCCCGCGCCAGGCGATGTGGGCGCTCCCGTCCGTGCCCCGCACCCAGGCGGCCGGGTTGCCCGCGGCCGGCGGCGCGCCCGCGGCGGCGCTGAGATCCGTGTGGCGCCAGCCCCCGAGCAGGGAGAGCTCGTGCAGGTGATCGTCCATCCCGCGATAGAGCAGGTGCTGGGCGTGATCGGGCGCGTCGATCAGGCACACCGGGTCGCCCACCGCCGCCACGGGCAGCGCGCGCTCCGGCCCCCGCGAGAGGTGGTGCAGATCCTGGTGGGTCCAGCCCGAGCCGTCGTAGCGCACCTGGTGGAGGTGGCGGCCCTCGCTGCGGAAATGGATCTGCGGCGAGCGGTCCACCGACCACACGCAGCCGGCCAGCGCGCCCTCCGGGGTGATCTCCGCCTGGATCTCGCCGGTCAGCGTGTAGCTGCCCTCGCGTGAGCCCGCGGCGGCGGCCCAGCGGGAGGTGAAGGTGCGGTAGGGGCGCGCCTCCAGCTCGTCGATGTTCCAGGCCTCGCAGCGCACGCCGACCAGCGCGTCCCCGCCGAGCACGTAGCGGGAGAGCTGCTCGCGGATGTCCTGGGCGCCGGCGAAGGTGAGCGTGGGCGGCGTGCCCTCGGTGGGGGGCGGCGGGGTGAGCGCGAAGGCCTGGAGCTGCGTCTCGTTCAGCACGCCCTTGAAGCGGTCGCGCAGGAGCTGCTCGAAGCTGGTGGCGAAGCGGGCGTACTCCTTGACGATCGTGGCGTGGGCCGGGAAGATCTCCTCCTCCAGCAGGGCCACGAAGAAGCCGACCCGGGTGATCTCGTTGCTCAGCAGGCCGCCGCTGTCCAGCTCGAAGACCACCCGCCCCAGCGGGCCCGGGATCGTGATGGTCTCGCCCGCGCGCCAGGCCCCGCCCAGGTTGCGGTGGGCGCCGTCCGGGGCGACCAGCCAGACGGGATCCTCGGCCAGCGCGGACGGGGGCTCGCTCAGATGACGCAGCGTGCGCGCGTCCAGCCGGAAGAAGAGCGGCCAGAGGAAGGGCTCGGCCCGACCAAGGCGATCCCCCTCGCTCTCCACCTGAATGCTCTGAAGCCAGATTCGCGCCCGCATGGACACCCCCGTCCTGAGTTCCTATTCGCCTCGGGCCCGCCGCACAAGCTCGCCCGCCCGCGCGGTGGTGGCGCGCGAGCGTGGGGCCCGCCGCTCGGATAGAGGGCTCCGATGGGGACGCCGGGCGGCGCCCCTCCCTCTCACGCTGGAGACCCCGTGGCCAATCCGACCGTCATCTTCGACACCTCCGAGGGCATCATCGAGGCGGAGCTCTTTCAGGACAGCATGCCGATCACGGCGGGCAACTTCATGAAGATCGCCGAGACCGGCTTCTACGACGGTCTGCACTTCCACCGCGTGATCCCCAGCTTCATGCTCCAGTTCGGCTGCAAGTACAGCAAGAACCCCTCCGATCCGCGCTGCGGCACCGGCGACTCGCCCTTCGGCAACGTGGCCGACGAGTTCCCCCCCAACGCGAAGTTCTCCAACGAGCCGGGCACGCTGTCGATGGCGAACACCGGCCGCCCCAACTCCGGCGGCTCGCAGTTCTTCATCAACACCGTCCACAACTCCTTCCTGGACTGGTGGGACACCCGCACCCCCAGCAAGCACCCCGTCTTCGGCCGCGTGACCCGCGGGATGGACGTGGTCAAGAAGATCGAGGCCCTCGGCAGCCGCTCGGGCGCGCTGTCCAAGCCGGTGAAGATGAACAAGGTCACGATCGTCCGCGCCTGAAAGACCGGCGCGCGCCTCCGGCGAGCAGGTCGGAGGGAGCGGCGTTATCATGAGGGTGGAGACCTGATCCTCATGAGCCGCACTCTCCTCCTCCCGCTCGCCCTGCTCGTGGCTTGCACCGACGCCGACAAGGTCCCCGAGCAGCAGGACACGGTGGACACCAGCCCCCCCGAGCTCATGGACGAGGACGGGGACGGCTACTACACCGACGAGGACTGCGACGACGACGACGCGCAGACCCACCCGGGGGCCACCGAGCTCTGCGACAGCGTGGACAACGACTGCGACGCGGAGATTGACGAGGGGGTCGAGCGCACCTGGTACGTCGACGCCGACGGGGACGGCTTCGGCGACGACGCGAACACCACGAGCGCCTGCAGCGCGCCCGAGGGCACCGTGCCCAACGGCAACGACTGCGACGACGCCGACGACAGCGCCTACCCGGGCGGGAACGAGACCTGTGACGGGGTGGACAACGACTGCAACGGCGAGATCGACGAGGACGGCAACAGCACCTGGTACGTGGACGATGACGGCGACGGCTACGGCGACCCCGAGCTCTCCCGCGAGGCCTGCGAGCAGCCCGAGGGCTACGTCGCCAACGGAGACGACTGCGACGACGCGCTGGTGGACGTGAACCCCGACGGCGCGGAGGCGTGCAACGGCTACGACGACGACTGCGACGGCGAGACCGACGAGGACGGCGCCGCCGACTTCACGACCTACTACCAGGATCGCGACGAGGACGGCTACGGCGACCCCGCCCGCACGGCCGAGAGCTGCGCCGCCCCCGACGGCTACGTGGAGGACAACACCGACTGCGACGACCTCTCCGCGGACAGCTACCCCGGCGCCACCGAGATCTGCGACGACGCCGACAACGACTGCGACGGCGATACGGACGAGGACGGCCTGGGCGGGCCGAGCTGGTACGCCGACGAGGACGAGGACGGCTACGGCGACCCGGCCACCGCCCTCTCCGCCTGCGAGGCCCCCGACGGCTGGACCCTGGACTTCGAGGACTGCGACGACACCGACGCGGGCGTCCACCCGGGCGCCGACGAGACCTGCGACGAGGTGGACCAGGACTGCGACGGCGAGACCGACGAGTCCGCCACCGACGCGCTGGCCTGGTACGAGGACGACGATGACGACGGCTACGGGGACGTGGACGCGCTGACGCTCTCCTGCGAGGCCCCCGCGGGCCACGTCAGCGACCGCACCGACTGCGACGACGCGGACGACGCCATCAACCCCGCGGCCGACGAGATCTGCGACGCGGTGGACAACGACTGCGACGGCGAGACGGACGAGGACAGCGCTGCGGACGCCGCCACCTGGTACGCCGACTACGACGGCGACGGCTATGGCGACCCCGATCGCGCCACGGCCGCCTGCGAGGCCCCCGCCGACTACGTCGACGACGACACCGACTGCGACGACAGCGACGCCGACTCGCACCCGGGCGGCGTGGAGGTCTGCGACGACGCCAACAACGACTGCGACGACCGCACGGACGAGGGCGCCATCGACGCGGGCACCTGGTACACGGACGCGGACGACGACGGCTTCGGCGACCGCGACGACTCCGGCACCCGGGCCTGCGACGCCCCCGCGGGCATGGTGGACGACGACACCGACTGCGACGACGCCTGCGACACCTGCTACCCGGGCAGCACCGAGGTCTGCGACGGGTCGGACAACGACTGCGACGAGAGCGTGGACGAGGCCGGGGCCTTCGGCGAGAGCTCCTTCTACCCCGACGGCGACGGCGACGGCTACGGCGAGATCGGCGGCGTGGCGGTGGAGGGCTGCGACGCGCCCTCGGGCTATGCCACGGACGACACGGACTGCGACGACGCGGACGCCGACATCAACCCGGGCGAGACCGAGACCTGCGACGGCACGGACAACGACTGCTCGGGCGACGAGGTGGGGATCGTCACCTTCACGAACAGCGGCGGCACGAAGTCCGACGTCTCCAGCACCTGGGGCGCGGGCAGCAGCGACTCGGCTGCCTCGCTGACGCTGTCCAGCTCGGGCACCTACGCCATCTGCCCGGGGACATACTACGTCTCGGTGACCTCCAGCGGCACCACGGTGACGCTGAACGGGCCCTACGGATCGGACGAGACCATCCTGTCCGGCGGCGGCAGCAAGCGCACGGCGTACACGACGAAGGCGCTCACGCTCTCCGGGCTCACGCTGGAGGACGGCTACACCTCCACCGGCTACGGCGGGAACCTCTACAGCACCGGCACGCTCAGCCTGAGCGACGTGGTGCTGCAGCGCGGCAGCTCCTCGCGCGGCGGCAACCTCTACGTGGGCGGCGGCACGGCCACGCTGGACGCGGTGGAGATCAAGGGCGGCAGCGCCACCAGCGGCGGCGGCGTCTACGTCACGGCGGCGACCCTGGACGGCGACACGGTCTTCCTGGAGGACAACGAGGCCACCAACGGCGGCGGGCTCTATCTGTCCGGCTCGAGCGCGGAGGTGACCCTGGCCGACAGCCTGGTCTCGGGCGGGAACGCCACCACCTCCGGCGGCGGCGCCTACCTCGTCAGCGGCGGCACGCTGACCGTGACCGGGACGGAGATCACCGAGAACAGCGCGGGCAGCTACGGCGGCGGCGTCTACCTGAGCGCGTCCAGCTTCGCGATGAGCTCCGGCTCCAACGTGGACGGGAACACCAGCTCGCTGCTGGGCGGCGGTCTGTACCTGACCGGGGGGGCCGACGTGAGCTGCTCGGGCAGCTCCAGCACCACCGCGGGCGTGTGGGGCAACACCGCGCTGCTGGGCGGCGGGGCCTACATGAGCACGTCCGACACCATCAGCAGCACCACCTGTGACTGGACCGGCACCACCGACAACACGCTGTACGACATCGTGATCGTCATCTACTACTACACGAAGGGCAACAACGCGACCTTCACCTGCACTGGATCGGGGTGCTGAGCGCGGCGGGGCGGGGCGGGATAGGTTGAACAGACTGGGGGTGTTCCATGCGTAGACTCGTCTTCCTGCCGCTGCTCGCCGCCTGCGAGCTCGAGCCCAAGGTCACGACCACCACGATCACGGACGAGGGCACGGTCTGCCTGAACGACGCGGGCCAGGTGGAGGTCACCTTCCCCGGCTGCCTCTCGTCCAGCTGCGACACGCTGGTCAGCGCCACATGCACCGCCACGCTGGAGGGCGATCAGCTGGTCGTCCACGGCGAGGCGGTCATCGAGAGCGAGGGCGAGGAGTGTACGGCCGACTGCGGGATCATCCAGGCGACCTGCGAGATGCCGCTGATCGAGGACCCCGAGACGGTGGTGTTCCTTTACGCGGGCGTGGAGACGCCCCTGGACGCGGTCTGCGAGGGGTTCTGATCGCCCTCCTGCGTTAAGATGCGGCTCCCCCCCACGCGGGAGACCGCGATGAACGACGCCAGGAGCGGCCACGCCGCGCTCAACCTGCCCGCGCTGGGCCTGTCCCTGCGCGTGCTGTTCACAGGCTACCTGCTGGTGGTCAGTCTCGGGCTGATCACCAGCGGTCTACAGATCCTGTTCACCCACGGCATGGCCGACGGTCAGCTCGGGCTCTCCGTAGACGACGTGGTCTACAGCTACTACGGCGACCGCGGCGGCAGCCGGCTGGAGGTCAAGCTCGACGGGACCATGAAGGACAAGGCCGACGTGGCCGAGCGCGCGGCGATCGTGCGCTGGGTGGAGCAGGGCTCGACCCGCGAGCAGTGGGACGCCGAGATCAAGCCCATCTTCGACAAGAACTGCGTGCGCTGCCACGGCGCCATCCCCGGGCTGGCCGACTTCCGCACCTACGAGGGGGTCAAACCCAAAGCGGAGGTGGACATGGGCGCCAGCGTGCAGGACCTGACGCGGGTGAGCCACATCCACCTCTTCGGCATTGCCTTCATCTTCTTCTTCGTGTGCCTGATCTTCAGCCTGTCGGTGGGCGTGCCGCGGCTGCTCAAGGCCACCGCGATCGGCTTCCCCTTCCTGTTCCTGTGCGTGGACATCTCGGCCTGGTGGCTCACCCACTGGTGGCCCTCGTTTGCCTGGGCCACCATTGTGGGTGGAATCGGCTACAACCTGGCCGCGGCCTTCATGATCCTGACCTCGCTCTACCAGATGTGGATACTGCCGCGCCGCGGGGTCCACCCTCAGGCGAACGCCTGGCTGGAGGAGTGAACGACTTCAGCGCAGCTCGTGCGAGACCAGGGTCACCAGGGTGTGGTCCTCCGTGTCGCCGCTGAGCTCCCACATCATCACGCCGCCCAGCTCGTTGTCGTCCACGAACGCCAGCTTCGCGGCGACCGACTCCTCGTCGTCGTAGGTGATGAAGACGCCCGCGTCCGCGCTGTACAGCCAGGGGGACTGGGTGGTGCTGCTGTAGTGCCGCTCGTAGCTCGCGTCCGTGAGGTAGCTCTCCACGATGTCCTGGTAGTCGAAGGCCCCCGCCTCCCAGGTGCCGAGCCAGGTCGAGCCCGCCGCCTGGTAGAGCCCGTCGTCCGTGGCGCCCACGCTGCCCCAGCCGCGCCCGTAGAGGGGCACGCCGATCACGATCTTCTCGGGCGGCACTCCGCCGTCCAGGTAGGCGCGCACCGTAGCCTGGACGTTGTAGGTCTCAGCGTGCTCGGAGGGCGAGGCCGGGTCGTAGCTCAGCGGCGACAGGAAGCCGGTCGTGGTGTCCCAGCCGCCCGCGTAGTCGTAGGTCATCACGTTCATCCAGTCCAGGTAGGGGTGGATGGCCGCGAGGTCGAAGTTCACGATCTTGTCGTCGCCCGCGGGCGCCGCGATGGTCAGCAGCAGGTCGGGGTCGGTGGCGTCCATCTCCGCGCGGATCGCCGCGAGCAGCAGCGTGTAGTTCTCCGTGTCGTCCGGCGCCCCGTCGTAGAGCCCGCCCGAGACCGGGTACTCCCAGTCGATGTCCAGCCCGTCGAAGCCGTAGGTCCGCGCGAAGTCCACGCACGAGCTGGCCATCCGCGCGCGGCCCGCCTCCGTGCTGGCCACGCTGGAGAAGTTGCCCGAGAGCGTCCAGCCGCCCACGCTCAGCAGCACCTTCAGCCCCGGGTGGCTCTCCTTGAGCGCGCGCATGGCCGCGTAGGTCCCGCCGTCCCGCTCCAGCGCCGCCCAGGAGTCGTAGACCTCGCAGTCGCCCTCGCTGCTGAGGTCGGCGAAGGCGTAGTTGATGTGGGTCAGCTTGTCCGCCGGGATGTCGGCGACCTGGTAGTCCCGGTCGTAGATGGACCACTCCGTGTAGTAGGCGATCACGAGGCGCAGCACGCTCTCGCTCTCGTCGTCGCCGATGGGGTCGTCGTCCAGGGGGTCCTCGCCCGTGTCGGTGTCGCCGCCCGGGTCCGTGTCGGTGTCCGAGTCCACGTCGGTGTCCGTGTCCGGCTCGGCCGTGTCGGTGTCGCTGTCGGCCACGCAGAGGTCACCCTCCAGGTGGGTGCCGGGGCCGCAGGCCACGCCTTTGTCGGTGGTGCAGGAGAGGAGCGCGAGCGCGAGCAGGGACATCGGACCTCCGGCGTGGAGCATAGATCGGGGGAGCGCGCCTGGCCACGTCTGGCTGGACCGGCGCCGCGAGCGGGGTAGACAGCCGCAACCCACCGCTGGAGCCTCACCATGAAGAACGTCCACATCGTCGGTCTGTCCGGGAGCCTGCGCCAGGGCTCCTACAACTCCGGGTTGCTGCGCGCCGCGGGCGAGCTGCTGCCCGAGGGCGCCACGCTGGAGGTCCTGGACTGGCGGGCGCTGCCCGTCTACGACGCCGACCTGGATTCCGGGGGCGCGCCCGAGGTCGTCGCCGCCTTCCGCGAGCGCCTGCTGGCCGCCGACGCCCTGCTCTTCGCCACCCCGGAGTACAACTACTCCATCCCCGGCGGGCTGAAGAACGCGATCGACTGGGCCTCCCGCGGCAAGCCCCAGCCCATGGACGGCAAGCCCGCCGCGATCATGGGCGCCAGCATGGGGATGCTGGGCACGGCCCGCGCGCAGTACCACCTGCGGCAGGTGGGCGTGTACCTGAACCTCCGCTTCCTCAACAAGCCCGAGGTGATGGTGGGCGCGGCGCACACGAAGTTCGACGCGGAGGGCCGGCTGACGGACGAGCTGGCGCGCAAGCTGATCGGGCAGCTCCTGACGGGCCTGGTGGCGGAGGCGCGGCGGGGCTGACCTCGAGGCTTGGCAGGGCGCGGCCCCGGGGCGACGCTTGTGGTGTATCGTCCTCTTGGAGGACGTCATGCCGCCCCGACTCAACGCCCGACATCGTGCCACGGACAACTTTCGATTGCGCCTGCTGGCTTCGCTCGGGTTGAGCGGCGCGGCGACCTGTGTGCCGGCCAAGGAGCCCATCCCGGAGGAGGTCTCGGACACAGGTTGGGACTCGGGTGACTGCGAGGAGCCTACCTACACGGCGACGATCAATCTCGAGACGGACGACGTTGATCTGGACTACGACGGGGTCCAGGACGCTCTCGACGTCTGCCCGACCGATCCGGGTGAGATGATGGCGCTGATCTACGAGAATGAGGACCTTCCCTGCTGGTACGGCCTCGATCAGGTGGACTTCGTGAGCCAGGAAGGCCCGGTCTGCACGTACGCTTACACCTGCGACAACTGCTGCGGCTACGGACGGCCCTTGTTGGATCAGCACGGCGACGTCGTGCAGGCCGACACCCGACGCTCGGAAGCCTGGACCAGGGCCGCCACCCGGCCTGAGCTGGGCGAGCTGAAGCCCGAGGAGCGCGCGGCGCTCGCGGCGTACTGGCGGAAGAACGCCTGCTCCGAGCACTCCTCCGTCGCCGGCTTTCATCGCTTCGCCCTCGACCTCCTCGCCCACGGCGCGCCTCCGGAGCTGCTCGCGGGCGCACAGCGGGCCGCCTCCCAGGAGCTCCGCCACGCGATCGATGCGTTCTCCCTCGTCTCCGCCTACCTGGGGGAGCCCACGGGCCCGGCCGCGCTCGAGCTCGGTGGCTCCGCGCCGGTCGCGCGCTCGCTGGCCGAGCTCGCCGCCTGGACCGCCCGGGACGGCGCCATCGGGGAGACGCTGGCCGCCTTCCTCGCCGAGCGGGCCCTGGATGGCGCCACCGACCCCGCCGTGCGGCGCGTGCTCGAGCGGGTCGTCGCGGACGAGAAGGAGCATGCCGAGCTGGCCTGGTTGACCCTGCGCTGGGCGATCGAGACCGGAGGCGAGGAGGTCCGCGATGCCGTCCGAGCGGTCTTCGCCAGCCTCCGTCTGCCCGAGGCGGAGCCCCTGTCGTGGTCCCCTCTCCTGGGAGCTCACGGCCTGTCCTCTCCGGCGGCCGTGAACCGTGCCGCGCGCGATGTCGTCACGCGCGTGATCCTCCCCGTCGCCCGCGCCCTTCTCGCCGAGCAGGCCCTCGCGGCCTAGGATGTCCTCGACAGGTTACCTCTCGCAGATGCGCCGCTTCAACATCTCCGGCCCCTGCGACCCCGCGGATCACTACATGGTCCCCGCCGAGTCGCGCATCCCCGAGCTCGAGCCCCTGCTGGCGAATAAAGCGTACTTTGTCGTACACGCCCCTCGGCAGTCGGGGAAGACGACGGCCATGCGCGCGCTGGCCTCGCGGCTCACGCGGGAGGGGCGCTACGCTGCCCTCCACTTCTCCTGCGAGGCGGCCCGAGCGTTCTCGGACAATGTGTCCGCGGCGGAGCACCGGATCTGGCTCGCCATTCAGGCGGGAGCGGAGCAGCGGCTCCCCGAGGCGCTCCGGCCGCCCGCCCTTCAGGACGCGCCGGCCGGCGGGCTGCTCACGGTACAGCTCAAGCTGTGGGCGGAGCGTTGCCCGCGCCCCCTGGTGCTCATCTTCGACGAGATCGACGCGCTGGAGGGGAACGCGCTCAAGAGCGTGCTCTCACAGCTCCGCGAGAGCTTCCCCGAGCGCCCTCATCGCTTCCCCTCCACGGTCATCCTCTGCGGGATGAAGGACGTTCGCGACTACAAGTTCGCCAGCGGCGGCGGCCCCGTCAGCGCGGGTTCATCGAGCCCGTTCAACATCAAGGAGAAGTCGCTCCGTCTCCCGAGCTTCACGGAGACCGAACTGCACGACCTCTACGCCCAACACACCGCGGACACCGGCCAGATCTTCACGAAGGAGGCCCTGGCGAGGGCCTGGTATTACACCGAGGGCCAGCCCTGGCTGACCAACGCCCTCGCCCGCGAGGTGGTGGAGGAGATCCGGGTGCCTCCGACGGAGCCCATCACCGAGGGCCACATCGAGGAGGCCCGGGAGCGCCTCATCCTCGCGCGCGCGACGCACATCGACAGCCTTCTGGCGCGGCTGTCGGAGGATCGGGTCCGCCGGGTCCTGGAGCCGCTGATCGGGGGGGGCTTCGTGCTGGGCGGCACCTCAGACGAGGACGTCGAGTACCTGCGCGACCTCGGGCTGCTGGCGCGTACGATGCCATTGCGCATCGCGAACCCCATCTACCGCGAGGTCATCGTGCGGGTCCTGGCGCAGACCGCGGAGCAGAACCTGCCCGAGCTGCGCGGTCGTTACACCCTCGCCGACGGGCGGCTCGACATGGGCGCGCTGCTGGCCGACTTCCTCGACTTCTGGCGCCAGCACGGAGACCTGCTCGCCGACGGCATGCCCTACCACGAGGTCGCGCCCCACCTGGTGCTGATGGGCTGGTTGCAAAAAGTAGTCAATGGGTCGAAGGGTCCAGTGGACCCTTCGACGGGTGTGCGAGGCGCGGGAGCGCCGGTCCCCGAAGGGGACGCATACCCCGGAGGCGGGAGACTGGAGCGCGAGGTCGGTGTGGGTCGCGGGCGCGTGGACCTGCTCCTGGCCTGGCCCATCCGCCGGCCCGGGGAGCCCGTCCAGTGGCAGCGCGAGGTCGTCGAGATCAAGGTCTGGCGCGACCGGCGCCCAGATCCGCTCGCCGAGGGGCTGGCGCAGATCGACGAGTACCTGGCGCGGCTCGGGCTGGGCGAGGGGACGCTGGCGCTCTTCGATCGCCGAGCGGGCGCCGAGCCGCTGCCCGAACGGGCGACGCTGGAGAGCGCCCAGAGCCCGGGCGGGCGGGCCATCCGGGTCCTGCGCGGCTGATGACACCCCGCGCGCCGTGATTATCCTCCCTCCCTGGGGCACCACCGCGCCCGGGGAGAGGGGGGCCGATGAGCACATTTCCCGCGCGCGTCACGCTGGGTCGCAGCGCGCTCCAGGTCTGTCCGCTGGCCGTCTCGGGCGGCTACGGCGTGGACGAGCGCTCCTTGCTGCGCGCCTTCGACCGGGGTGTCAATTACTGGTATCACGGATCCTTCTTTCGCCCCGGGATGACCGCTGCGGTGCGGGAGATCGTGGGCTCGGGCCGGCGCGATCAGCTCGTCGTGGTGCTGCAGAGCTACATGCGCTGGGGCTGGTACCTGGAGCGCCGGGTCGAGCGCGAGCTGCGCCAGCTCAAGCTGGACCACGCCGAGGTGCTGTTGCTGGGCTGGTACAACCAGGGAATCCCCGAGTTCATCCTGGACCGCGCCGTGAAGCTCCGGGAGCGGGGGCTGGTGCGCCACCTCGCCGTCTCCAGCCACGACCGGCCGAGCTTCGTCCGCTACGCCCAGGACCCGCGCCTGGACATCCTGCACGTCCGCTACAACGCCGCCCACCCCGGCGCCGAGCAGGACGTCTTCCCGCACCTGCCCGCCGAGGGCCGTCCGGGCCTGGTGGCCTACACCGCCACCGCCTGGGGCAAGCTGCTGGATCCGGCGAAGGCGCCGCCCGGAGAGGCTCCCCTGCGCGCGCGCGACTGCTACCGCTTCGCGCTGACCAACCCGAACATCCAGGTGTGCATGACGGGCCCCCGCGACGCGAGCCAGATGGACGAGGCCCTCGCCGCCCTGGACGCGGGGCCGCTCTCCGCCGAGGAGGAGGCGCGGGCGCGGCGGATCGGGGCGCTGGCCCACGGGTGAGGGGGCCACGGGTGACTGGTCGAGCGCTCATCGGCGATTATCCTCTCATTGTGACCAGAGCCCGCGAGGCGGGCGAGGCCGCGGGGTGTGCCCGCGGCGAGGTCTCGAGGGGGTAGGATGATCGTTCACTGGGTGGTGCTGGCCGACGCCAGCCGCGCGCGCATCTGCAGGTCGGATGAGCTGATCACGAACCTCGAGGAGGTGGACGACATGGTCCATCCCCAGAGCCGGATGCACGCCGGAGAGCTGCTCTCCGATGATCGCGGGCGGATGAGGAACATGGCCGGCGTGGGCACGGCGATGGACGCGCACACGGATCCGGCCGACGTCGAGCAGGGGCGCTTCGCGGCCGAGCTGGCCCGCGCGCTGCTGCACGGGCTGGAGCAGGGTCGCTACGAGCGCCTGGTGATCGCCGCGCCGCCGCGCTTCCTCGGGATGCTGCGCGGGGAGCTCTCGCCGCGCGTCCGCAGCGCCGTCGTGGGCGAGATTCACCATGACTACGTCCACACGCCGCTCCATCAGGTGGGCGCGCTGGTCGCCGCGCAGCTTCAGAAGGCCTGACTCAGAAAGGCTGACAGCGTTGGCCTCGCGGCCTGTATGATCGGGGATCCCACGGAGGTCCCCGATGCCCGCTCTCGCCACGCGCCTGCTCACCGGCTGCGGTCTGCTCGCCCTCGCCGCGCCCGCCGCTCGGGCCTCGACCTGGTCCGATCCCGACCTGCCCTGGTGCGAGACGGCCACCGCCCCGGACGCCCCGGAGGTCACGGTCGATGAGACCTGCGAGTCGGACATCCCGGTCGGGACCATCGACCCCGGCATCAAGTGGCAGTGGAGCTCCAACGCCACGCACTCGGGCTACGACGAGCTGATGATGACGCCGGTGGTGGGCAACCTGACCGACGACGACGGGGACGGCGACATCGACGAGGACGACGTGCCCGAGGTGGTGGTCAACGCCTATACGGGTACGTCGTATTCCACTTATGGCGCGCTGGTGGCGGTGAGCGGGGACGACGGGAGCCAGGTCTTCTCCGTGCGGTCCGTGAGCTACAAGGGGAGCACCTACTACATCGGCGCGTCGGCGGGCGTGGCGCTGGGCGACCTGGAGGGGGACGGCAGCCCGGACATCTGCACGCTGGGCTACGGCGCCGCCACCCTCATCTGCCTGGAGAACGACGGGACGGTCAAGTGGGTGTCCTCGGCCTCCACCTTCAACTATGACGCGCCCGCCATCCACGACCTGGACAACGACGGGCAGGCGGAGGTCATCGTCGGCGGGCGGGCCTACGACACGGACGGGACGCTGTTGTGGAGCGGCTCGGGCTACTTCTGCTACGGCGTGAACATGGACGACGACGACAACCTGGAGGTGATGTGCGGGGCCCGCGCCTACGACACCGACGGGACGCTGCTGTGGCTCGGCTCGGGGAGCTGGACGGCGGCGGGGGACTTCGACGGCGACGGCAAGGCGGAGTTCGGCAGCGTGGGCAGCGGCAAGGTCTACCTGCTGGACGACGACGGCACGACGCTGTGGTCCCGGTCGGTCTACAGCCCGGGGGGCTACACGACCGGCGGCGGGCCGCCCACGGTGGCCGACTTCGACGGCGACGGCGAGCTGGAGCTGGCCGCGGCCGGGGCGGACGCCTACACCGTCTATGACACGGACGGATCCGTGCTGTGGTACGCCACCATCGTCGACACGTCCAGCCGCGTGACGGGAAGCTCGGTCTTCGACTTCGACGCCGACGGCGCGGCGGACGTGGTGTACGCGGACCACTACACGCTCTACGTGTTCGATGGGGCGACCGGGGACATCAAATACAGCAACGGCGACCACGCCTCGGGCACCCTCTACGAGTACCCGGTCATCGCCGACGTGGACAACGACGGCTCCAGCGACATCGTCGTGGCCAGCACCGACATGTGGTGGGAGACCTGGAACGGGCTCTCGGTCATCTCCGACGAGAGCTGGCAGCCCTCTCGCCCGGTCTGGAACCAGCACGCCTACAGCATCACCAACGTGAACGACGATCTCAGCATCCCAGAGATCGTGGAGGAGAACTGGCTCTCCTACAACAACTTCCGCACGGCCGCGCCCAACTGGGGCAACTCCAACTGGCTCTCGGACCTGGAGCTGGGCGAGGCGGAGCTGTGCTACGCGGCGTGCACGAGCCCGGCGGTCGAGGTCTGGGTGCCCGCGGGCAACGCGGGCCTGGCCGACGCCGAGAGCTACACCCTCCTGTTCTCGCGGGAGGACGGGGCGGAGGTGCGGACGGTGACCGGGGCGCTGGTCTCGGGCGAGGGCGCCGTGCTGGGCCCCTACAGCTTCACCGAGGACGAGTGGGGGGACGGTGCCTTGCTGGTGACGATCTCCGCGGGCGAGGACCCGGGCGAGTGTGACGAGACGGACAACAGCGTGGACCTGGGCGACTGGCCCTACCCCAGCCTGGACGGGGACGGCGACGGGCACGCCGCCGACGACTGCGGGGGCGACGACTGCGACGACGCGGACGGGACGACCTGGACCGGGGCGGACGAGCTGGCCGACGACGTGGACAACGACTGCGACGGCCTCGCCGACGACGGGCTGGACGTGGACGAGGACGGGCTGATCACGGAGGACGAGCTGGAGCTGGGCACGGACCCGAAGGACGACGACTCGGACGACGACGGGATGATGGACAGCACGGAGCAGGAGGCGGGCACGGATCCGCTCTCTGCGGACACGGATGGGGACGGGATCCAGGACGGGACGGAGAGCGGGCTCACCGAGCCGGAGGGTGAAGACACGGACGCGGGCGCGTTCGTGCCGGATGAGGATCCGTTCACCATCTCCGACCCGACGGACGCGGACAGCGACGAGGACGGGCTGGCCGACGGCACGGAGGACGCCGACCGGGACGGGGCCCAGGACGCGGACGAGACGGACGCGGTGAGCTCGGACTCGGACGGGGACGGGCTGATGGACGGGACGGAGAGCGGGCTCATGGAGCCGGAGAGCGAGGACACCGACTGGTCGGTCTTCGTGCCCGACGCCGACCCGGAGAGCACCACCGATCCGTTGGATGACGACACGGACGACGACGGGCTGTCGGATGGATCCGAAGACACGAACCAGAACGGATCGGCGGGCGGGACGGAGACGGACCCGAACGACACGGACACGGACGGAGACGGGATCCAGGACGGGACGGAGAGCGGGCTCAGCGAGCCGGAGGGCGAGGACACGGACGCGGGTGTGTTCGTGCCCGACGAGGATCCGGGCACCAGCACCGATCCGCTGAACCCGGACACCGACGGCGGCGGGCGCGAGGACGGGGACGAGGACGCTGACCACGACGGGGCCTTGGACGAGGGGGAGTGCGACCCGAACGATCCGAGCGACGATGAGACCTGCGGGGAGCAGCCCGACACCGGGGACACGGGCGGCGGGGACACGGGCGGGGAGACGGCGAGCCCGGACACGGGCGAGACGGGGGAGGAGACCGGCGGCGGTGGGGAGACGGGCGGGATCGACACGTCGGCGCCCGAGGAGGTGGACGGCTGGAGCGGGTACTACAAGGGTGGGTGTGGGTGCAGCGCGGCGCCGCGGGAGGGGCTCGGCGGGGCGGTGCTGGTCCTGGCGGCGCTGGGGCTGGTCCGGCGGCGGCGGGGGTGAGGGTGCGGGGTGACCGATCCACCACACTATGTAGACCTCCACCCCACCCCGCGTGACGTGGCCGGTGGAGGTGCGACATGGAACTCGGAAAGATCCTGAGCGAAGCCGAAGCCCGCTTCGCCCTTGCGGCGGCCGCGTCCAGCGGATTTCCGCGTCGACCCTGGGCGCGATCCCAGGGTCTGGCCCCGCGCTCGCTGAACGCTTGGCGGCTGAACCTCAACCGCCGGGGGCAGGACCGTCGCCGCCAGGGCTCGTCGCCCCACGCGCTGCGCCTGGTCGAGTTGCTGCCGCTTGGTCCCACGCCGCCGCAGGTGTGCTACACGCTGGAGGTGGAGGGGATTCGCCTGGAAGTCGGAGACGACTTCGCCGAGGACACGCTCCGCCGGCCGCTCGGCGCGCTGCGAGGATGCTGACCCTCCCACCGTCGGTGCGGGTCTTCCTGGCGGTCGAGCCCGTGGACAGGCGCGGGAGCTTTGATGCGCTGGCAGGGCGGGTGCGGGCGCTGGGGCTGGACCCGACGGACGGGCACCTCTCCCTCTTCCTGTCGAGGCGGGGAAACCTAGTGAAATGCCTCTACTTCTTCGACCGCTCGGGTTGGGTGGTCTGGCAGAAACGGCTGCTGCGCGGCTCCTTTGAGCGGCCGACGGTTCCGGCGGGGACGACCCGGCTGCGCCTGGACGCCTCGGCGTTGAACGCCCTGTTGGAGGGGGGCCGGCTGCGCGCGCCGCGCCGGCGGGGGTACCGGCGGGAGATGGAGGACTGAGAAGTTGACGTTGGTCGATCTCTATCTGGAGAGGGGATCGACAGGATCGAGGCGGAGAGTGTTGATGGCCCCATGGTCGTCTCCGCCGAGCTCTACGCCACCGCCCTCGCAGAGAACGCGGCCCAGCGCCGTGAGCTCGCCGAGGTCAAGGCGCTGCTGGCCGCCAGCAACGCGCAGATCGCCACGCTGACAGCCGAGATCGGGAAGCTCAGCGTGGCGGTGGCGCGGTCCAACGAGCGCATCGCCGAGCTGGCTGCCGCCGCCGGTCGAGGCAAGCGCTAGCCGGCCTCTCCCGCGTCCCCTGCGCCGCCCGTACCCCCGCCCACACTGTCCGAGGAGCAACGCAGCACCTTCGAGGATCGTCCCCAACCCCCCGTGCTGCCCGAGCGCGAGAAACCCGCACCCAAAGCCCGTCGTCCCCTAGCGCGGGCTCCGCCCGCATCCCATGGAGGCGCTGCCCCCGCTTGCGCAAGAGCGCCCTCGCCACCGCTCGGGTGCTCCCGCGAAAGCTCCCCCGACGGCTCGCTCACCGCTCGCCGGGCGGCTCCGCCGCCGTGCTCCCCCTGAAATTCGTGTCGCCAGACGATGAAATCCGGCTGTAGTAGATCAATAAATTACACGCGGTTTCTCCTGGAGAAACAAGAGCTCCCAGGGTAGATCACCTGTGTTCTGTCGGAGCCCCAATGCCCCCGTTGATCCTACTTCTCACCCATCTCGCCGTCGCCGAGGACAGAGACATCGTCCGCACCGAGACTCTCCCCCACACGGGCGGCCGTCGCGTCGCCCTGGTCATCGGCGTCGAGGACTACCGGAACGGGATTCCTCAGCTGGCCTACGCGGTCGACGACGCCCAGGCGATGGCCCGCGCGCTGATCGAGAGTGGCTCCTTCCTTCCTCAGGATGTCATCGTCCTGACCTCATCGTCGCCCGACCCCACGCTGCTGCCCACCCGGGTCCACATCCTGGAGCAGCTGGAGCGGCTTCAGCATCAAGAGGGAGTGGATCTGGCCCTGGTATATTTCTCCGGCCATGGCAGCGCCGAGGACGTAGGCGGCCAACGCGAGAACTACATCTTCCCCCAGGACACGTCCATGTCGGTGCTGGAGGACTCAGGCCTGAAGATAAGCACCCTGCTTGCCATGACAGAGGCCATCCCCGCCAGCGCCCGGCTGGTCCTGCTGGACGCGTGCCGCAACGATCCCAACGCGAAGTCCGTCTCCAACGCCAGCGGAGGATTTATGCAAGAGCGGTACAATCTCGAAGGGACGGTGGCCCTGTTCGGCGTGCCATTTGGCCAGACCGCGCAAGAGGTCGAGGGGCTGGGGCACGGCGCCTTCACGGCGTTCCTCGTCGAAGGCCTGGAGGGCCACGCCGATGGTTACGGCGGGGCGCCAGACGGGGTGGTCAGCGTGCAGGAGGTCTACCGATACGCGCGGGATCACCTGGCCGAGCTCCCCCGGGACGGCGGGCCACAGGAGCCGACCTTTGCCGGAGAGTGGCGTGGCGACGATCTCGCCATCGTGAATGTGCGGGGGCACGAGCCGGTGACCTGCCCGGCGCGTCAGAGGGATCTGGACGCAGCCCAGGACGACGCCTTCCAGCAGTGCGCGAACCCCGATCGGATGCGGTTTCTCGCCGCAGCCACCCGCGCCCGCGCCACGCTCGCCTGCCTGGAGGAGCCGCTGACTGCGGAGCTCGACATCCGAGACCACCAGCTTGGCGCGCTCTACCACCTGGAGCTGCACGACCTCGACACCGCGGCGCGCGAGCTACGTGCGGGAATATGGACCGGGCAGCAGGCCCACGCGCCGTTGGATCTGCCGGAGGGCTGCTTGGTGGACGGAGCGCTGCGGCAGCAGGCGGAGCAGGTCCCCGTCGGATCGATAGAGATCCCGCGCGCGCCGCCGGAAGGGCGTGTGCGCGTCGCTGGGCTCAAGAGCGCGACCATGCCGGGTGGGGTGCCGGTCAACCTGCAGGTGTACTGGGGCTATGCGCGCGCGGAGCCCCCAAAGGCGTGGGGCGGCACGGGCCCACTACCGGTGCTCTCCGACGCGGTCAAGCCAGACATCGCGCTGGAGCGACAACGCGCCACGCGGCTGATGCTGGGGGCGGGAGGTGTCGGTGTGGCCGGGATCGGTGTAGCAATGGTCGGCAGGGTGATGCGGGCCGGCTGGCAGGACCAGTGGGAAGCCATCCACGCCGATCCGCCGGACGACCAGGACGCGGCCATCGCGGCCCAGGACCAGCTGCGGGTGAGGATCAACGCGGTCGGCGCGGGGGCCGTGGCCCTGGAAGGTATCGCCATCGGGCTAGGCGTGTGGGCATTGACGGTGCGTTTCTGATGGGGAGGTGTGGGATGATGGTGTTCTTGCTGGTCTTCCTGGGGGGGTGCTTCATCAGCGCAAAGGTCGACGAACGGCTCCGAGATGGAGATGGAGACGGGGTCGGGATCGAAGCGGACTGTGACGACTGGGATTCGGACAACTACCCAGGCGCAGATGAGCGCTGCGATGGGCAGGACAACAACTGCGACGGCAGCATCGATGAAGCGCAATCGGTCGATGCTGGCATCTGGTATGAGGATGCGGACCGCGATGGGTATGGCAACGAGTATGCCCCAGTCCAGGCCTGCGCGGCCCCTACGGACTACAGGGCGGACAAGACGGACTGCGACGACACAGATTTCAGCATCAACCCAGGCTCCGCAGAGATCTGCGATAACGTCGATAACAATTGTGATTCTATAGTCGACGAATCAGGAGCGTTGGACGAGACAATCTGGTACCTGGATCAGGATGGAGATGGCTATGGCGATCAAAATGACGCTGGCACCCTCTCCTGCGCCCATCCAGCCGATACGACATCAGACAACTCAGACTGCGATGACTCAAACGAAGCGATCAATCCAGGTGCAGTGGAGTACTGTGATGGCAACGATAATGACTGCGATGGCGCAGAAGAAGGCATCGTGAGCCTGGAGAAAACCACAGGAGCGTGGTCGAGCCTGACGTCCACCTGGGCCGCAGGCGACCTGGGCTCGCCGGTCTCCGTGACTCTGGACCAGTCGGGTACGGTATGGGTCTGTCCTGGAAGCTACTACGTCACCATCGAGGCAAGCGCATCGTGGCTGGTGATTCGTAGCCCAGATGGCCAAGACTACGCCGTGCTGAGTGGCGGTGGGGCAAGTCGAGTGATCCACAGTAGCGGAGATTTGACATTGGAGAATCTTGATATTGTGGATGGTACCACTTCTGAGTTTGGTGGTGTCCTTTACTCGTCGGGCATTCTGATGATCAAGAACAGTTTAATCGGGGGCGGATCAGCTTACAAAGGAGGTAACCTGTATTGCAACGGGTGCAGCCTCACGGTGGACACCGTAACCTTTCAAGGGGGCCATGCCGAATATGGCGGCGGTATCTACAACTACCATGGGAACTTCGATGCAATTGCGTTGACACTATCGGACAACTCGGCGATAGATGGAGGCGGATACTTCGGAAAGTCAGACAATACAACTATTCAATCCAGTACCATCTCTGGCAATGGGGCGATCTCTTCAGGTGGCGGCGTGTATCTGAGTGGCAGCACGTTCACCATGAGCGATACCACGATCGAGGGCAATGAAGTGGGATCGTACGGAGCAGGTGCCTCCCTCTATGACGGCAGCACGTACACCATGAGCTCATCCAATATCCAGGGAAATATTGCAGGCCTGATTGGCGGTGGGCTCTATCTCGAGGGATCGTCGGATGCGATATGTACTGGGACAAGTGAGTCCACTTTCGGGATATGGGGAAACCAGGCACTGGCGGGCGGCGGAGCCTTTCTTGGAAGCTCCAGCGACACGCTCGAGAGCATCACCTGTGATTGGACCGGTACAACCGACAATGATCTCTACGACATCATATTAGCAAGCACCATCTATTACACATTTAGCGACAACGAGAGTTTTTTGTGTGCGTCTGGCCTGTGCGACTGAGGTGGAAACGGTGACACTTGCGCATCACGCTCACCCCATAGCAAAGCTCATATCGGCAGGGTGGTAGAGCTCCCATTCCATGAGTAGGCACGACAGGTTCGCGCATACTCATGGAATGGGAGCTTCTCCAGTATTACTTATACTTTCCTTGGCGCAGCCAAGGGGATATGGCAGGCTACTCCGTCTCCTCCGCCGGCGACATCGACCTGGACGGCCTCCCCGACCTCCTCATCGGCTCCCCTTACGACGACGAAGCGGGTACAGACGCCGGCGCCGCCTACCTCATCCTCGGCGGCGGCGTCTTCTTCGACGGCACCTACGGCCCCTGACCCGTCCCTACCACCCCACCGGCATCCGGTACACCGAGCTCGAGCTCACCGCGTAGAGCCAGCTCCCGTCGGACGAGAAGCTGAGCCGCTTCAGGCCGCGGTTGGGGAGCCCGTGGTCGTCGTCGGCGAAGCCCACCTCGGCTACGCTGGCGCCGCCGTCCTCGCTCCACAGCATCCACTCCGGGTTGTAGTAGTCAGTGCCCGGGGTGGTGCCCAGCGCGGCGCCCACGACGGTCTTGTCGGTGGGGTCCACGACGATGTCCAGGATCTGGTCACGCTTGAGCGCGAGATCGTAGCGCGAGCCCGAGCTGTACAGGCCCTCGCCCGTCCAGACCACGTCCCAGGCGTCCACGCTGCATCCGTCGGCGTCGCAGCTCGGCTCGGCGGAGAGCAGGACGGGGTAGCCGCTGTAGGTCACGCCGACGACCAGGCGGGCCTCACCGGAGGCCGCGTCCTGGGCCAGCGCCACCGAGTACCCGTAGCGCAGCGGATCCTTCCCCGTGGTCAGGGTGGTGCTACCGTAGTCGTAATAGGCCCGGACCTCCAAGGTCTGGCAGGAGAGATCGCTGAGCCGGATCACGACGAGGCCGCCGATGCGGTGGTCCTCGTTGACGGCGAAGACGTAGCCCGGGAGCAGATCGGCGTCGTAGGCCAGATCCGAGAAGCTGTCGGCGTCGGTGATGTCGGCACAGACCTGGCTCCACTGGCTGCCGGCGGTGGCCTCGCGATCCCAGGCCCACACGCCGTCGGAGGTGGCGGCCAGCAGATCCGTGTCCAACCCATCGCTGGCCGGGATGGCGACCATGCGATTGTACTCCATGCGGCTGCGCGGCGAGCCCGTGTACAGACCGTTCAGGTCGCTGAGCGCGGTGGAGCCGGCCAGCGCTGAATCGGTCGTGTAGCCGAAGCCGCCGATGATCTCCCAGTCCGTGCCCGAGCCCGCCAGCACCTGGCTGCCCGTGGTCAGCGAGGTGACGAAGTTCCCGGCGTAGACCGTGCCAGACTCGCTGTCGTAGGCCAGCGCCCGCACCTCGTCCTTGCGCAGGTCCACGGGGTCGTCCGACCAGTTGGGCGTCCAGTGGTACGCGGCGAGGTTCACGTACTGAAGCTGACCCTCCACCTCCTCCGCCCGGAAGAGGCCGCCGTCGCTGACGCCCACGTACAGATAGTCGCCCGCGTCCACCACCTCCCAGGCCACCGCGTCGTCCAGGCCCGTGCCCGCCCAGAGGGTCATGCCGTCCTCGTCTCCGAGGTATTCGCTGCCCAGGTGCTCGAACTCATAGCGTCCGTCCGTGCTGTCCCAGCTCCCCTGCAGGATCCCCCGGTGCCCGAACATCAGCGCCGGCCAGCCCTCCGCGCGGGTGTCCCAGTCCACCAGCAGGCGCGAGACCTCCGCCGAGGAGGTGCCGGAGATTGCCAGCTCCTGCCCGCCCTCGAAGCGATCCGTCCAGTCGCTGGCCGTCGAGTCGGTGAGCCAGGTCCAGGCGCTCCCGTCGTAGGCGTAGAGCCCCGCCCCCGCGCCCATGCCGCTCGCCAGCAGGAGCGGGCCCTCGCTGGTGTCGGGCGAGGCGTCCACGTCCGAGAAGAAGCTGATCTTCAGGTCCGAGTTGCGCTCCGAGGTGGTGGCGTCGCAGCGGTACACCCGGTCGGTGAGCAGGGGCGTGGCGTCGGGATCCGTGCCCGGCGCGCCGTTGGAGCTCAGGAGCCAGCGCCAGGTCTGACCGCCGTCCTCGCTGGCGTAGATCCCGCCCCGGTAGTACTCCAGATCCGAGTCTACAAAATAATCCCCGTCCACCAGGTCCGAGCAGTCCGCGTGCCCGTCCTCAGCGTGGCCGCGATCCCACACGGCGGCGTACAGCGTCTCGACGCCATCGACGGTGGCCAGCGAGAGCCCGCGCAGGTTCGGGTGGTCCTCGTAGCCGGGGGCGGGCCAGCCGGTCTCCGGGTCCAACAGGAAGCGGACCTTGGCGTTGCTCTGCACGGGCAGGCACCAGGCGCCCACCGTGCTGCCGTCCTCGTAGTCCGAGCAGCTCGCGGTCGCAGAGGTCCAGGTGACGCCCAGATCGTCCGAGCTCCGGGCGTTGTCGGCGCTGCCCAGCTCCTCCCAGCGCATCTCGGGGTGGCCGTCCCCGTCGGCGTCGGTGGTGCTGTCGGCGTCCTGGCTGTGGTAGAGGCCGCGGTCGGTGGCGACCCAGACCTCGCCCGCGTCGTCGGGGTTCACCAGGATGGAGAAGACGGAGCCCGCCCCGTCGAAGGGGGTGGCGACGAAGTCGGCGATGGGCTCGCTCAGCCGCAGCGCGGGGGCGAAGGTCTTGCCCCCGTCCGAGGAGCGGAAGACCTTCCAGCGCTCGAAGCGCTGCAGGCTGGCGGGGTCCTTGGCGCTCTGGGCCAGGTTGATCTGAGCGTTGGCCGCCGACGCCGCCCAGACGAAGCTGGGGTCGGAGGGGGCGACGGCCAGCGTGAACACGGTGAGCGCGTGCTGGGAGCCGTGGTAGGGCGCGAGCTTGGACATGACCGTGCTGCTGGGCAGCTCGTCGCCCAGGTCCAGCCCGGCGACGGGGCTCCAGCCGGTGAGCTCGTCCGCGCTCAGCCCGTCGGAGCTGTCCATGTCGGCGCTCACGAAGATCCCGGAGTCTCCGCCCACGACCAGCCGGGTGGTCTCCGCGTCACCCTCGGTCTCCGTGACGAAGCGCACCGTCCAGGAGCCGAGGCTGGGCATGTCCCGCGTGACGTTGGTCCAGCTCTCCCCGCCGTCCACGCTGAGGAAGACGCCGCCCACGTCCGATCCGGCCGCCAGCACGTCGGGGAGCGTGGGGTGGCGATCGTAGTCGGTCACGCGCCCCATGCTGCCCATGCCGACGTAGACGAAGTCGTCCAGGCTCACCGTAGACAGGGAGCCTCGATGTCGGGTGTCCTGTTCTGTCCACGTCCGCGGGTTCGCGCAGCCGCCCAGCAGCCCGACGAGGAGGAGGCTCGCTGAACCTGGGTTCTGCCCCTTGACCTGCCGCATCGCCCACCCCTCGAAGGAAGAGAGAGAATCTACACAATGGCCTGTCGAAGTCAAGGCGCGTGGCGCGTTCTTGACGAATGTAAAATCGGATTTCTCCGCTTGTCGGGAGCGGCGCCGAGCGTAGAATATCCTCTTCCAACTTCGAGGGGGGATCGCATGCTGCCGTTTCTGGCCATCCTGGCGACCGGCGCGCATGCCGCGACGCTGAGCGTGGGGCCCACCGGGACCTACGCCTCGCTCGCAGAGGCGGTGGACGCGGCGATCTCGGGCGACACGCTCTCCCTGGAGGCGGGCGAGCACGCGGGCTGCGTGGACCTGGGCGGGAAGAGCCTCACGCTTCAGGGCGCCGCGGGCTCCGCGGCGACGATCGTGGACGCGGGCGGGCTCTGCGAGGACGCGCTCTACGCGGGGGCGGGCGAGGCGCTGGTCATCTCCGGGCTCACGGTGCGCAACGCGGGCGGGCGCGGGCTGCGGATCGAGGGCGGGGCCAGCCTGGTCGCTGCCGATCTGGTGGTGGATGGATCGGGGGCCAGCGACCTGAACGGCGGCGGCCTCTACGTGGACGGCGGCTCGGTGGCGCTCACGGGCAGTCGGCTGAGCGGGAACACCGGGGCCCTCGGCGGCAACCTCTACGCCACGGGCGGGGCCAGCCTCACGATCACGGACAGCGCGGTGGAGCTGGGCGTGGCGACGAGCGGGGGTGGAATCTACGCCGCCACCGACGGCGCGGGCGTGAGCGTCGCGCTGGACGGGGCCAGCGTGTCCCAGAACCAGGCCAGCTCGGCGGGGGCCGGGATCTTCCTGGACAAGCAGAGCGTGCTCCAGAGCGCGGGCAGCAGCTTCGACGCCAACGTGGGCGTGTCTACGCACGGGGTGGCCATCTACACCCGCGCCGACGTGACGCTGGTGAGCGTGGACGACACCTTCACCGACAACGCCGCCAGCGACCGGGCGAGCGGCTACTGTGGCGGCGCCATCTACCTGGGCGCGCGGGGCAGCCTGGACCTGAGCGGCGGCTTGTTCTCGGGCAACGCCGCTTATGAGGGCGGGGCGATCTTCCAGCAGACCGGCGGCGCGCTCACCCTCTACGACGTGGTGTTCCAGGAGAACAGCTCGTATGAGGACGGCGGCGCCGTCCACCTGGTCGATGACGCGACCCTCAGCCTGGACGCGGTGGATTTCCTGGACAACGAGGCGGAGTACGGGACGGGCGGGGCGCTCGTGATGCACGACGTGGGCGAGCTCGACGCGACGGACGTGCGCTTCGAGGGCAACACGTCAGCGGAGGACGCGGGCGCGGTCTACCTGGACTACGCGGTCAACGCCAGCTTCCTGCGGACAGCGTTCACGGACAACACGGCGCGCGACGGGGACGGCGGGGCCCTGCGCCACGGCTTCTACGGCGCGCTGCTGGTGCAGTCGTCCAGCTTCGAGGGCAACACGGCGCGGGATCTGGGCGGGGCCGTGGCCCTGGACTACCTGGCGGCGGAGTCGGTCTTTCAGGACACGACGTTCACCGACAACACCAGCGAGCTGGGCGACGGCGGGGCGATCTACGCGGAGGACTACGGGGACCTGTCGCTCACGGACGTGAATGTGAGCGGGAGCGTGGCCCGATACGACGGCGGCGGCGTCTACGTCGCGCTGTGGGGTGACCTCTCGGTGGACGGCGTGACGATGAGCGACAACACCGCCGAGCTGGGGCACGGGGGCGGGCTCTACGTGGCGCCCGCGACGAGCTCGGCCTTCGACGCGACGATCACGGGCTCCAGCTTCCTGGGCAACGCCGCGGGGCGGCACGGGGGCGGGGTCTACAGCTACGGGACGAAGACGATCGCGCTGGACGAGGTGACGCTCAACTACAACGCGGCCGACGGGGACGGGCCGGGCGTGTACCACGGCGGCGGCCTGTATCTGTATCTGTCCAAGACGGTCTCGGTGACGCGATCCATGTTCTGCGCCAACACGGCGGCCAACGGCGGCGGCGTCTTCGTGGGGCAGGTGAGCTCGGGCGCGGAGAACACCTGGACCAACAACCGCTTCGTGGAGAACACGGCGTCTGGCCTGGGCGGCGGGGCCTACTTCGGCAACAGCAAGGTGCAGAGCTTCGCGTACAACGCGGTACTAGGTAATCTAGCCTCCAGCGGCGGCGGCGTGTACGCGCGGGGGAGCTCGGGCACCTACGCCGACAACATCTTCGCCTGGACCCAGGGGGGCGGCGGCCTGTACGGCGGGGACAGCGCCACGGCGGCGGCGGTGTCCCTGAGCTACAGCGACTGGTACACGAACACCAGCGCCGACGTCGGCGGGACGTTTTCGCTGACGCTGGGCAGCGGCGGGAACATCGGAGAGGATCCGGGCTTCACCTCCTACACGATGGACGGCGACTGCGACAACGACCAGCTCTGGCTGAGCGAGAGCTCGGCGCTGGTGGACGCGGGGAGTACGAGCGCGCTGGACCCGGACGGGAGCACGTCCGACATCGGGCCCTACGGCGGACCGGACGCGCTGGCGCCGGACGCCGACGGCGACGGGCACGGGCTCGACGACTGGGGCGGGGACGACTGCGACGACGCGGACGCGGGCGTGTACCCCGGCGCGGCGGAGCTCTGCGACGACCAGGACCAGGACTGCGACGGGGCGGTGGACGAGGACGCGGTGGACGCGCGCTCCTGGTACGTGGACGAGGACGGGGACGCCCACGGCGCGGGCGGGCTCCAGACCGGCTGCGACCTGCCGGCGAGCTGGGCGGACCTGGGTGACGACTGCGACGACGCGGACGCCAGCGTGTACCCGGGGGCCAGCGAGGTGAACGCGGACGGCCTCGACCAGGACTGCGACGGGCTCGACCGCCTGGGGGCCGCCGATCTGGCCTACGGGGACCTGCTGGTCAGCGAGCTCATGGCCGACCCGACGAAGGTGGAGGACGCGGTCGGCGAGTGGTTCGAGATCGCCAACCTGACGGAGAGCCAGGTGGACCTGCACGGGCTGGTGGTCTCCGACGACGACACGGACACCTACACCGTACCCGCCACGCTGCTGGTGGCGCCGGGCGAGACGGCGCTCTTCGCCGTGCGCGCGGAGAGCTCCCGGAACGGCGGGCTGCCCACCCCGGACCACGTCTGGACGCGCAGCCTGTTCCGATTCGACAACGCGCGCGACGAGATCATCCTGTCCTATGGGAGCCTGGTCTTCGACCGGGTGGCCTGGGGCACGGGCCGCGAGCTGACGGTCCACGCGGGGGCGGCGCTCTCCCTGGACCCGGAGCGCATGGACCCGGACCTGGACGACCTCGGCTACGCCTGGTGCTCGCCCACGGTCTCCTATGGGCTGGGCGACCTGGGCTCGCCCGACGCGGAGAACGAGAGCTGCGGCGTCCTGCCGCTCAGCCCCGAGGACCTGACGGCGGGCGAGCTCTTCGTCACCGAGATCATGGTGAACCCGTCCAAGGTCGATGACGCCCTGGGCGAGTGGTTCGAGATCGCCAACGTGAGCGGGCTGCCGGTGGACCTGGCCGGGCTCGTGCTGGCGGACGAGGGCACGGATCACCTGACGCTGACCAGCTCGCTGGTGGTGGAGTCCGGGGGCCTGGCGGTACTAGCGGTCAAGTCCAGCGCAGCTGTCAACGGCGGGAACACGGCCGTCGATCTGGCCTATGCGCGCGCCACCTTCCGCTTCGACGACGGGGCCGACGAGATCCTGCTGAAGAACGCCGCGGGCACGGTGCTGGACCGCGTGGCCTGGACGACGAGCTGGGGCGTGCCGAGCGGGGCCGCCCTCGCCCTGGACGCGGGGGCCTGGGACGCCACCTCCAATGACAGCGCGGAGAGCTGGTGCGCGCCGGGCCTGAGCTACGGGCTCGGGGATCTGGGCTCGCCGGGGTCGGAGAACGAGGTCTGCGCGCTGGACGAGGACGGGGACGGCGCGAGCGTGGACGAGGACTGCGACGACGCGGACGCCAGCGTGTACCCGGGCGCTGCTGAGGTGGAGGGGGACGGGCTGGACCAGGACTGCGACGGCTACGATCAGCTGGGGCTGGACATGCTGGTCGAGGGCGATCTGGTGCTGTCCGAGGTGATGGTCAACCCGAAGATGGTGGACGACTCCGTCGGCGAGTGGTTCGAGGTCTACAACGCCACCGAGCTCACGGTGGACCTGGGCGGGCTCGTGCTGAGCGACCTGGGGACGGACACGACGACCGTGAGCGGAGCGGTCCAGGTCCTGCCCGGCGAGTACGCGCTGTTCGCGGTGAAGTCGTCCGCGGCGATCAACGGCGGCCTGCCCACCGTGGACTACGTCTGGACGCGCACCCCCTTCCGATTCGACAACGGCCCCGACGAGATCGTGCTCTCCTACGGCGGGCTCACCTTCGACAGCCTGTCCTACGGGCCGGCGATCGGCCTGCTGGCCTCGGACGGGGCCTCGATCTCCGTGGACCCCTCGGCGCTGGACGCGACCCTGAACGACGATCCGGGCGCCTGGTGCGCGGGCTCGGCCAGCTACGGGCTCGGGGACCTGGGCACTCCGGGGGTGGAGAACAGCGTGTGCCCGTGAGGTCGAAGCCAGCCTACATCGCCATGTAGGCGAAGTAGGCGACCGGCGTGTCCCAGGCCGCGTGCAGGGCCAGGACCAGGCCCGTGTACCAGGCGACCTCCAGGGCCAGGCGCGCCCAGCGCAGGGTGGGGTGGGCCCCCATGCGCTCCCAGAGCCCGATCAGCGCGCGTACCATGCGGCTCCTCTCGGCCAGGCGCGCAGGATCCAGGACCCCACCAGCACCCAGCTCATGGTCAGGGCCCAGCCGATCGGGCGCAGGCGGGGGCTCAACGTGCGGGGGGCGAGGCGGTACCACAGCCCGAGGCCCAGCGCGTGCCAGGCCCCCCAGGCCACGTAGGCCACGGTCAGCTCGTGCCACATGGCGAAGGCCGCCATGCCCAGGACGGCGGAGAGGCGGCCGTTGCGCGTCTTCGCCAGCAGCGGCACGTAGACATAGGCCCGACACCACTCGGAGACGGTCATGTGCCAGGCGCGCCAGAAGCTGGGGAGATCGGTCTTCGTCAGCGGGGAGTCGAAATTCTCGGGGACGCGCTGCCCGGCCACCAGCCCGAGGCCGATGGCGACGGAGGAGAGGCCGGAGAAGGTCAGGTACAGGGTGAGCAGGCCGATCAGCGCGGCGCTCAGCCCGTCGGGGAGCCAGGACAGGTGCGCCGGGAGGATGGTCCCCACCAGCAGAAAGGAGAGCAGCACCACGGTCGCGTAGCCGTGCAGCACCCGACGCAGGCCGCGGGCGGCGTCGTGATCGTCCCAGCGGCGGCGGCGCTCCCAGCGCAGCCAGTCGTCGAAGCGCTGCACCGGGCCCACCAGCACCGTGGGGAAGTAGAGCAGCCAGGCCAGGACCTCGCGCGGGCCGTGCTCGGGGAGGGCGCCCCGGCCGCGCTCGACGAGGTAGTGGATGAGGCGCAGCACCAGGAAGCCGAAGCCCGCGGGGGCCAGCACCATGCCCGTCGTGTCCGCGCGGCGCAGGACGCGCTCGATGAAGAGGGCCGCGGCGACGGCCAGGATCCCGGAGAGGACCGCCCACCGCCGGCCGCTCCTGCCCAGGGCCCAGGCCGCCAGCCCGGCGGCGAGCTGCGCGCCCAGCGCCCGCGGGTCCCAGCTGGCCAGGAAGAGGAGCCCCAGCCCGTCGCGGGCGTAAGGCCAGACCGCCCGGGGCGCGAAGCGGGCGCATGCCAGGAACAGCAGGGCGATGGCCAGGAAGAGGTGCTCGAGCTGCGCCATCAGCCCGGCTCCGGCAGCGCGCGCAGCTCCGCCGCCAGCCAGGCGCGGAAGCGGGCGGCGCCCGCGGGGGCGAGGTGCCGCCCGTCGGTGAAGAGCGCGTCCGGCCAGGGCTCCCCGTCGCCCAGCAGCTCGAAGCCCGCGGCCCGGACGCGCGCGTAGCCCGCTCGCCGATCGGCCTGCCACGCCGGCCCCAGGGTGGCGATCACGCTCTCGGAGAAGGGGACCTCCACCGCGAGGCGGCGGCAGCGCTCGAAGACGGAGAAGATCCGGACGGCGCGGGCGAGGGTCTGGCCGTCGGTCTCCATGTGGCGGAGGCGCTCGATGGGGTCGGGGGCCTGCGCCCGCCGGCCGCCGGGCAGGAGGAGATCCACCTCCACGACCAGGACGGTGGGGCGGAGCGGCTCGAGCATCTCCCGCTTGCGCTCCAGCGAGAGGACGTTCATGCTCGGGCCCCCGATCAGGAGCGCCTCGTGGTCTCCCCAGCCGGCGTCGTCCAGCATCTCGCGGGCATGCGGCGGGTAGCGGAGGACCTGCTCCAGGCGGGAGTTCCCGACGAAGAGCACGGCCGGGCCGTCTCCCTTCCGGGTGGCCCTGGGGAAGGGCGCCCCCGCGCCGGGGCGGCGCTCGGAGAAGGGGTCCCAGCTCACGGTCCAGCCCGTGAGCGCGGCGACCAGCATCAGGAGCAGGCTCGCGAGCTTCCAGGGGAGCATCGGCGAGATCTCCTCAGCCACCGCGACGCGCCTCGATAGCCAGGGTGGCGTCGCCCAGCGTGCGCAGGCGCAGCAGCTCAGCCGGCGCGATCTCCAGGTCGAAGGCGCGCTCCAGCGCGGCGATCAGGTCCAGGTGCGCCAGCGAGTCCCAGCCGGGCAGCTCACCCGCGCGGGAGCTCAGGCTGAGGCGGGAGACGGGCACGCGCAGCACCCGGGCCGCCACCTCCAGGACGCGCTCGGGGACCTCGCCGTCGCGGGTGGGCGCCGGGGCCTCGCCCTCGGGGGGCTCGGGCAGGGCCGGCAGCCGCAGGACCGGGCGCCCGGTGAGCTCGGCGACGCGGGAGAGCGTGCGCTCCGGGGGCAGCGGGCCGGCGACCAGGAAGCGCTGGAAGGCGCGACCGCCGAAGACCTCGCCGAGATCCTGGCCGGATCGCAGGAGGAGCGTGAGCAGGGGCGCGGTGAGCACCAGGTGGGTGGCGGACTCGCGCCAGGCGGTGTCCACGACGGCGCCCAGATCCATCCCCGCCGCCTCGACCCGGATCAGGGTGGCGCCGAGCTGGTGCGCCAGGACGGGACCAGGCAGCAGGCCCTCGGCGTGGTGGAGCGGCAGGAGGTCCAGGATCCGCGCCCCGGCGTCCAGCCCGGCCGCCCGCGCCATCGCCTCCGCCCCGGCCCTCAGCTGCCCTGTGCTCCAGGTCCTCAGCCCCTCGAGCCCGCGCCCCGGATCCACCCAGAGTTGTAGGTCTCCCCCCTCGGAGAGGGCAGGGTCGGGCGCGGCGGGGGCGAGGCCGACCAGACAGCCGGGGAAGCTCTCCACGGCGGCCTTGCGCCCGATCAGCCACTGCCAGGCGCTCGGGCGGGCGTTCACCCCGATCTCCCGCCGCGCGACCGCGGGGGGGAGGGGCCAGCCTCGGGCCGGCTCCGGGTCCAACAGCAGGAGCCCGGCGTCGGCGAGCAGGGGCGCCACGGCGTCGGCGGGGGCCTCCGGGTCCAGCACGCGGACCCGGCGACCGGCCCGAAGCCCACCGAGCGCGGCCCGGATCAGGGCGCCGTCGCGCCGCGTGGCGACGACCACGGTCCCGGGCGAGGCGGCGCTCAGCAGGGCCTGGACGCAGCCGATCTCGGCCTCCAGGCGCGCGGCGTCCAGGCGCTCCACCCCCGTCAGGTTCACAGCCCCTCCTCCAGGCGCGCGGTGGCGAGGCGCGTGGCGCCGACCAGATCCACCTTGCCGCCCAGCAGCCGCGGCAGGCTGGGCAGGGTCAGCCAGGCGGTGGGGAGCGCGTGCTGGGGCAGCTCGCGGGCCATGGCCGCCCGCAGCGCGGCGAGCCGAGGCTCCCCGAGGTCGTCGCCCTCCAGCAGCGCGACGATCTGGTCCTCCCGGCGGGGGAGCTCGACGGCGACCACCGCGACCTCCGCGCCCAGGATCTGGCGGATCAGCGCCTCCAGCTCGTCCAGCAGCACCTTCTCCCCGCACTGGCGGACGTGCAGTCGCTGGGCGCGCCCGCGGATGTGCAGGAAGCCCTCGGCGTCCAGGCTGCCCAGGTCTCCGGGGCGGACCCAGCCCAGGCCCTCGTCGTACAGGACGCCGCCGCCGTGGACGTAGCCCAGCATCGGCGGGTCGGCTCCCAGGGCGACCTCCCCGGAGACGCCCGGCGGGACGGGCGCGCCGTCGGGACCCAGGACGCGCACGGCGACCAGCGGGCGCCCGACGCCCCCGTCGACGTAGCCGGAGGGCTCGGCCCGCCCGCAGGAGACGGTGCCGGCGGTCTCGGTGGCGCCGTAGGTGGTGAACACGCGGACGCCGAAGGTGCGGGCCAGGCGCAGGCGCTCGTCGGGAGCCAGCCCGCCGCCGCCGGTCACCAGCGCGCGCAGCCGGGGCGGCAGGAGCGGGAGGAAGCGCTCGGGCGCGGCCAGCAGGGCGCGGGCCAGGCGCGGGCCGGTGTGGATGGCGGTCACGTCGGCGGCGGCGCACTGCCGGAGGATCCCGGCGACGTGCTCGGTCGCCCCGAAGAGCGCCGTCGCGGAGCCGTCCAGCGCGGGTCCCAGCAGGGACAGGCGCAGCCCCGTCACCGTGTGGAGCAGGCTGCCCACGGCGTGCCGATCGGTGGGTCTGGACTCCGTGGCGTCGATGAGCCGCTGCGTGCCCGCGGTCAGCGAGCCGTGGGAGTGGATCACGCCCTTGGCGGGCCCGGTGCTGCCCGAGGAGAAGAGGATCAGCGCCTCCGCCGTCGGCGCCACCGCGTCGGGTGTGGGGGCGGGCTCCAGCTCGGCCAGCGCCCCGAGCAGCGCCTCCCCCAGCGGGACGGCGTCCTCCACCGCGGCCCCCAGCACGCGCCGGGCGCCCGTGGCTCGCGCCGCCTCGGTGACGCGGGCCGGCGGGGTCTCCGGGTGGAGGATCGCGGGCACCATCCCGGCCAGCATCGCGGCGTTCACCAGGATGAAGTTCTCGATCTCCGGGATGCCCGGCAGCACGAAGCGATCTCCCGGCCGCAGCCCCACCTCGTCCAGCCAGTGGATCGCGCGCCGCAGGAGCAGATCGAGCTCGCCCACGGTGAAGGCGCTGCCGTCTCGCGCGTCCAAGAGGAAGGCGCGGTCGGGGTCCTGGGCCAGGGCGCGCCCCCAGGCGGCCGACAAGGTCCGGGGCGCGTCACTCTCAGTGTGCTGTGTGCTCATCCTGGGAAGGCACTGATATCATGTTTGGGCATGAACCTGAAGCTGGAAGACCTGGAAGCTACTCTTCTCGACCCGAATCTCGCGGTAGCTGGAGCGCGGGTGGTGGAGCGGTCAGGGGTGTGCTACCGCGCACACCCGATCCCCCTGCCGCAGCTCAACCTCGTCCAGCGCGTCGCGGTCTCGCTCGCGGAGCTCCCGGCCCTGCTGGATGAGGTGGACCAGTCCCACGCCGCCGCGCGCTCCCGCTGGGAGCTCGTCGCGGAGGGGGGCCCGGTCCAGGCCGCGCTCCGCGCGCGGGGCTACGAGGAGCCTGTCCGCTACGAGGTGCTCGGCTGCGAGGTGGCCGCCCTCGATGCGCGCGCGGGGGAGGGCCTCGTCGCCCGCTGCGCGACGGATCCCGACTCCGTGAGGGCCTACGCGGACCTGATCTGCGCCTCCCGCGGGCACGCGCCCTTCCCGGCGGACCGGCCCTGGGAGCTGATCCTGGGCGAGCGGAGCCCCCACCGCCTCCTCCTGGTCGAGGAGGAGGGGAGGGCCGTCGCGGCGGGGGCGATCCTGCTCGATCTGGCGCGGGGCGTCGGCTTCCTCTGGGGAGGAGGCACCATCCCCGAGGCGCGCGGCCGGGGCTCCTACCGCGCCGCGCTGCTGGCCCGCATTGCCCTCGCCCGGGAGCTCGGGCTGCGCGCGCTCTTCATCTACGGGAGGTCCGACACCACCGCGCCGGTGCTGCGGCGGCACGGCTTCCGGGCCCTGGGGGAGGTCTGGCTGGCCGAGCGTCCGCTGCGCGCCCCTCAGGGCTGAGGGGCCTCCGCGGGGCGCCGAGCGCCGGTGATCGTCCGCTCCGAGGTCGGCAGCAGGGGCGCCTGGCTGCGCAGGGGCGGGAGCGGGACGCGGTCAGGGCGCTGCGGGGTGGGGCGGAGCAGCTCCGAGCCAGGCCAGATCCACCGGCCGCGCTCCAGGCGCAGGAGCTCGACGCGCACGCTCCAGGGTCGCGGGGCGGGCACGATGAGCTCGACGGAGTCGTGAGCGTCGTCGTCGGCGCGCGCGGGCAGGGCCAGCGCCAGGACGGCGAGCAGGGTGACCAGCATGGGTCCTCGGGGGGGCGCTCACGGGTGGGCGCCGCACAGACAACCTAAGGCGGGCCGCGGGCCGGGTCTCGCGACAAGCGGACAAATTATGGTCTTTCTGGCGGGCCTGCAACGCCGATTCTCTCGGGCTCAGCGCTCGTCGCGGTCCTCGGCGTCCAGGCCGCCCAGGAGCAGGAGGGTCTCGCGCTCGGTGAGATCCGGGGGCGGGCCCTCGTAGCCGAAGGGGAGGATCGTCGCGTCCACCTCGCCGGTCCCCTCGTGCGTCAGCTGCGCGTCCGGGGCGAGGGTGCGCTCGTCGTGCAGGGCGGGGTTGTAGACCGGCAGCGCGCTGGTGCGCCCTCGGGCCAGCAGATCGTCCACCGCCTCGATCACGCGGCTGTCCCGGGCCAGCGCCATGTGGGGCACCTTGGCGACGTGCAGGCGGCGGGCGGCGGGCAGGGCGGCGGGCCAGGCGGAGCCCGTCACGACGCGGCCATCTCCCGGCCCGGTGGCCGAGACCATGGGCACGCCGTCCTTGCCGAGGGCCCAGGCGGAGGGCGTCTGGTAGCTGGCGCAGCCGATGGACCAGGCGCGGGCCAGCATCGGGCTGGTCCAGAGGCTGTCGGTCAGGGCGCGGGCGGCGTCCAGGTGCCGCTGGGAGGGGCGGCCCACGGTGGGCCAGAGCTCGGCGCGGTAGAGCTGCTCACCCTGGGGGGCGGCGCCCAGCAGCCCGGGGCGGGGCATGAGCTGGAGCAGCCCGGGGAAGCCCGCCGCCGCGGACTGGAAGGCGGACATCGGCGCGTGCGAGAGCGTGGAGAGGTTGCTCATCCGCGAGTCCTTGCCCGTGAGCGCCTCCAGCACGGCCAGGCTGCCCCCGATGGGGCTGCCCAACAGGATGGTCGTCTCCACCCAGGCCTCGAAGTCGGTCCAGTGGCGCGCCGCCAGCGTCGCGGCCAGGACCCCGCCCATGGAGTGGGCCACCAGCGCGATCCGGCGCGCCCCCTTGGACTGGATCCGCGCCAGCTCTGCGTGCAGCGCGTCCGCCGAGCGGGTGAGGCTCAGGCGCCAGTCGTAGGGGAAGGAGCGCACGCTGTAGCCGGCCTTCGTCAGCAGGCGCTCCATCCGGCCATAGAAGGGCCGGACCGGGCTGTCCGGCCAGAGGCGCGGCGTCGATCCGTCCTCCTGCTCCCGCGGCTCGAGCGTGATCAGCCGCGGCAGCGTGGGATCGAAGACGCTGGACGCGCTGATCCAGATCCGCCGCTTCCCGCCGCGCTCGCTCAGGTTCGAGCCCATCAGGCCCGGCAGCAGCACGACCTCGAGACCTCTCCTGCCCATGAGACGCTCCGCTCCGCGGAGGGGAGTGTATCCCGTCGAGGCGGGGGCGCGGGGCCGCGGCGATGCTCAGCGACCCAGGACCTCGATGACCAGCCGGGCGGCCTCCGCCCCCGAGTTCTGCTGCTGGCCGGTCACCAGGCGGCCGTCGCGCACGGCGAAGGCGCGGAAGGCCTGGTCCACCACGAAGTTGGTCCCCTCGATCTTCCGGGCCTCCGTCTCGATCCAGAAGGGCTGGATGCGGCGGCCCACGAAGCCGTCGGCGTAGCGCTCCTCGGCGTCGGCGAAGCCCGTCCAGGTCTTGCCCGCCACCAGCAGCTCGCCGCTGGACAGGCGCGTGCGCAGCAGCACGCAGGTCGCGTGGCAGACGATCCCCACCACCTTGCCCGCCTCGTAGAAGCGGGCGACCAGGGCGTGCAGGGGCTCGTGGTCGATGAAGGTGACCATCGGCGACTGGCCGCCGGCCAGGAAGATCGCGTCATAGTCCTCCGGCCGCGCCCCCGCGATGCTGGGCGTGTCCTGGAGGAGGGCGGCGTGAGCGGGGGACCTCTTGAAGCCCAGCGAGAGGATGTCGTGGGCCGAGTAGCCGCTCCCGTCCTCCGGGTCGGAGTAGCTGTCGGCCTGCACCGCTCCGCCGTCCGGGCTGCGGATCTCCACCTCGTAGCCGGCCTCGGTGAACGCCCAGTAGGGGTGGACCAGCTCGGCCCACCAGAAGCCCACCGGCCAGCCGGTGGTGGGGCTGAGGCCGGGGTTGGCCACGACGAAGAGGACGCGCTTGGGACGGGAGGGGTTCGAGACGTTGGCGTTGGCGCTCATGGCAGGTTCTCCGGGGTTGGTGAGAGGAAGCTACGCCCCGGAGTGATGGGAATCAAATCGAACGTGCTCAGTAATAAGATGCAGGATATCGAACAGTGATGAACCTCGCCGCCGTCGATCTGAACCTGCTCGTCTCCCTCGATCTGCTGCTGGAGCATCGCTCCGTGCGCGCCGCGGCGCGGGCGGCGGGCCTCACCCCCTCGGCGATGAGCCACACGCTCGGGCGCCTGCGGTCCCTGCTGGGGGACGAGCTGCTGGTCCGAGCGGGCTCGGAGATGGTGCGCACCGCCCGCGCCGAGGCGCTGGTGGGCCCGGTCCGCGACGCCCTCGCCGCCGTGCGCAGCGCGCTCGCCCCCCGGGCCCCCTTCGAGCCCGCGGCCTGCACCCGGAGCTTCCGGGTCGTCTGCACCGACCACGTCTCCACCGTGCTCCTGCCCCGCGTCGCCTCCCTGCTGCGCGCGGCGGCCCCCGGCGCCTCTCTGCACGAGCGCCCCCTGCTGCCCACGGTGATGGAGGAGCTGCGGGCGGGGGAGGTGGACCTGGCCATCGGCATCTTCCCCGAGGCCCCCCCGGAGATGCGCGCGCGGCGCCTGTTCACCGACGGCTTCGTCACCGTCTGCCGGCCGGAGCACCCCCGCCTCGGTCCGCCGCGGAAAGGGGAGGGGACGCTGACCCTGGAGCGCTTCCTGGAGGAGGGCCACCTGCTCGTCGCGCCCCGGGGCACGCCGCTGGGGACCATCGACGCCCTGCTGGCCGAGCGCGGCCTCAGCCGCCGGATCGTCCGCACCGTCCCCCACTTCCTGTCCGCGCTCTGGCAGGTGGGCAACGACGACCTGCTGTTGACCGTCTCCCGGCGCCTGGTCGCCGCCGTGGCCGAGCGGCTCCCCCTGCGCGTCCACCCCACCCCCCTCCCGGTGGAGGACTACGCCCTCTCCGCGCTCTGGCACCCGCGCCTGGACCAGGAGCCGGAGGACGCCTGGTTCCGCGGGCTGATCGCCGGGGCTGCCGGGGAGCTGGGGTGAGGGGACACGGGGCTCAGCAGAGACGATGTGTGGGCAGCTTGAAGTTCATGCTGGCGCCTGCCGGGACCAGGCCACCTCGCCAAGACGCGAACCCCGGCCGCGCCTTGGCGCTCTCTTGCTGGTCGGCAGCTCACAGTCGGGCGGTTCTGGGGGTTCGTGTACTGGTTGGCATGTCAACGTCCGACTGCTGTCGCTGTCTCTCCGCCATCACGAGCGAAGCGCGGTTTTCTAACGCGCCCCGCTCGTGATGGCTCCTCTATGCCGATTCTGGCTCGCACGAGGTTGTTGTTGGCGTCGCGATGTCCTGGAGCCAGCTCGCAGGCTCTGCTGAACGCATATATGACCTCTTCAGCTCACCCCGACGATACCACCCGCGAACAGCAAGATGCACAGATCTAAGCTGACTATCCAAGCGGGGCCTCCCGTCGCGAGGAGGTAGATCAAGTGACCGTTCGAGGTCATGAAGATCAAGGTGAATAGATTAGTGGGTGGAATTCGTGAGCCAGGCATCAATCTCCCATTCCATGAGTATGCACTATGGGTTCGTGCATTTCGAGAAGGCAGGTTGAACCGCCAAGGCGCCATGGACGCCAAGGCCCGATGCAATGCAATCTCCAGGCAGCCCCAGACTGATCGGCGCGCAATAGATGGTGGCCGCGCCCCTCGCGACAGCACCCCAGTGGCAAGGAGCGAGGATGTGCAGACGCTTGAAGTCTCGGGGGGCTGCTACTCTGCCGCTGCGGATACTCTTGTCAGGCCCTGCAGTATCAATGCCAGGATCCGGCGGCCATCTCGCGCCTCGAGGAGCTCGAGGTTCTCCTCGTCGTTGAGCCCATTGGCCAGCGCACCAGCGAGCCCACGCCGTTGTCCAACGTCAGCGATCTCCCTTGCGACGTCTTCTCGCGTGTCGAAGGGCAGGCCAAGACTTGCCGCCAGCTCCCGCGCGTCGTCGTAGGCTGGTCGCTTCTCCTTCCCTATCGTCACCGTCGCTCGCGCTCGCACCTCGGTCATTACGGGCTCATCGGTCTCCTGGCCATTGAGAAGAAGGTCGGCGACAACTCGGGCGGCGCCTCCCAAGCCGCCCAGGAGATAGAGAGGCGCCCCCACGCAGAGGGAGGAATAGGCCTCTTCCACGAGACCCGGCAGCCAGCCCATGCTGGCCGTTGGACCGCCTACCAGAACGCGCGGCCGCAGGACCTCTCCTGGCTGGAGCGGACCGTCCCGCCCTCCCGGTCGAATGGTCCACCGGCGCATCGTGCGCAGGCCCAGGCCCACCGCCAACAGGCGAGGCACACTGTCTATCGTGGGAAAGGTGCCGGGCGGCCATGGCTCGTAGGCGAGCGCACCCAGCGCAGGTTGGGGGGCCCGCTCCAAGGTAGCCAGTCGACCGAAGAGGTTGAGCTCTGGGTCTGAGTAGGAGAGGTGCAGCGGCCACGGGGGCTGGTTGACCACCGGCGCCTCCCAGGACCGTCCGACCTGCTGGGCGAGCTCTCCATATCTACGTACCACGTCGAAGAGCCTGAGCACGAAGTTGGATGGGCCGCTGGAGGTGTAGTTGACCAGTCCGCCATAAAAGATACGCATCCCGGCCACGAGGACGCCGAGGTGGATCTCATCGGTGATGGTGTCGACGTGGTGCCCCACCAGCCCCCGTGCGCGAAGTGCGGCCTCCCCCGGTGACGAGACGCTGACCACCACCTCGTGTACCCTGGCGGGGACACCAGCGCGCGCGATCCGACCCAGCGGGGTCACCAGGTCACAGCTTGACAGCCCAGCGAGCAGCGTCCGCTCCTCATCCGGGAGGGGGGGATCCGGGTACACGAAGGTGCGGCTGGCTGGATTGGCGGCGACATCGAGCGCCTCGGGCGCATTTCCAAGGTGGACAGTTCGAGGGTCGGTTGGCTCCCCCAGCGCGCGCCGCTCGAAACGGGTCCGTAGCGCCGCCATCAGGACTGCGGTGAACACGCGGGCGCGGTCGGCGATCACGGCGTTCGACTCCTCCTGGGTCGGCATGCGACCTTGGGCCGGGATGGGGGCGCGCCAGCGCACCCACATGGTGTTGCCCGAGTACGGGAAGGCCCGGGGGGACTCCTGCTCCAGCGCGTCCACGACGACGACGGCACGCCCATGGCGTTTGGCGGTGAGGAGCTCGAAGCGACACCAGGGCCTGGCGCTCCAGGTGTCCGTCCACACCACAAGCAGCACATCCGAGCTCTTGACCTCCCCTTCGAGCCGTAGCGCGAAGTCCTCTCCTGGTCCTATTTTTGCGGAGTCGAAGAAGCGTTCGACGGCGTGCTCCTCCAGGGCCGTGAGCATCTGCCGGACCGGGTGGGTCTCTGCGGGCGCGAGGTCAGCCTTGGCGTGGCTCAGGAACACCTGGATCGGCACCTGGAGCCGACCTGCGGGGAGAGGCACCGGCAGCGGCCGATCGGACAGCAGGTAGAGAGCCCGGATGCTGATGTGCTGGAGGATGAACTCCAGAGGCGCCTCGGCTGGGACGATTGGGATGTTCACGGTAGGGGACCCGGGTACGACCTCTACTCCCTCCCGGTCGACCCTCAGGGGCACTACGGAGCGCCGCCTTGGATTCGCCTCGGCGTCGTGCAGCGCCTGGGCCAGGTGCGCCCCCCAGGCATCTGCAGTCCCTCCCTCGACGCGTCGAGCCATACGCGCGTCGAGGAGGTACACGAGCAGCGTCGTCTCTGATCCCGTCTCCCAGCAGGTCTCGAGGGGTGGCGGCCCCCCACCGGGCAAAGCCGGCGCGAACCAGGTCGGGATCCTCAGCTCCTGCGTCGCGGGCGCACCATAGAGACGGCGGAGGATCTGGACGACCAGGGGGGCGGAGCCTGCTGAGGCGCCTGTGGGCAGGTTGGCCACAGGAGATTCCGGATGGAAGAGAATCACGATGTGGAGCGGGCTGCGCATTCGGGCCTCTGAAGGGCGCTGGTGGGCCGGAGGAGCATATCGGGCGGCAACGACAGGTTCATCCTCTCGCTGTTCAGCAGCTGCGGGAGCGCCACCTGATGGATGGGCTCCTGCTACCCTTCCAGCTCCAGCTCGAGCTCGCGGCACGGCGCCTGTGAGCGTGCGCATGTTGTACTTCGATCACAGGACTCGCCTGATGACCGCTGAGAAGGGACTGAAGAAGCGGGAGCTGGCGGGGCCATGGAGGGTAGGCTCGCTGCTGGCGTACTCCAGAGAGGAGCGTGACCAGCTTGGCGCTGTGCAAGCGCTCATGAACGGCCATCTCAACCTGGAGGCCCCCCACGTCCGCTCTGTATCGCGACGTTCGGACCGCCAGGGAGTGGCAGGTCCCATGGTGTGAAGGCGCTTCGCGAGATGGCTGAGGAGGAGCGGAGAGGCGCGATCTCCCTGCCGTGGTACGAGATCAACATCACCCAGATGAACTCTAGGGTCGAGCTGTCGGAGGCGCTGAATTCCGTCGTAGGGAGCATGCCCAAGGCCAGCGTGCCCTTCATCCTCTTCGACGAATTCGACGCGGCGCTCGGGGGCGCCGAGTCGGGTTGGTTGAGCTGGTTTCTCGCGCCCAGGCAGGACGGGACCTTTCGGGTGGGCGGTGCGCCTACCGAGCTCAAGCGCGCCGTCTACGTATTCGCGGGAGGTACGGCCGAGTCGCTGGCGGATCTTGGACGTTCGGTGGAGCCATCACGAGCGGGGCGTGTTAACCCTCCATGTCGTCCCGACTTCCATGCCCATGAAAGGCGCCGGAGGCGCCCGTCGAGCGGGGGCAGCGCCCCCACTTTCTGGATAGGAAGACGCGTCTTGGCGACCCAAGGATGTCGACATCGCCGCTCTGGAGTCCGAGTTGAGAGCCAATCCTGCGGCTCTCAGGCGCGTAGGGTGGCCAGATCTTCCGCTGACAATCTCGGATGCTGTCGGGTACTTGCAGGCATTCGCCATTGGGGGGCCTCGTTGGCCTGACGATGGGCTGAGCATTGGAGAGAATCGGGCCTTGTTCGCGACGGCGAGTCCAGACGAGGCATGCGGGCTGGTGAGGGCGGGGTTGGTGAGGAGGTTCAGGGAGGGGCGGGCGAAGGTGGGCCACCACGGGACGGGCGCTCACCCTGGATTCCTCTGGCCTGGCGCGCTCGAATGACGCTCAGCTCATCCTAGCTCGCCGAGCCCACGCAGGACCAGGCCCACGATCTCGGCGAGGTAGGGCGTGGTAAACAGCCTCCGGTTCTCCTCCAGGCTCAGCCCGTTCCGCAGCCCTGCCACGCCGTGGCGGGCGAGCTCGTCGATGAGACCGGCGTCCAGGTCCGCGAACGCGGCAGGTCGAGCGCCCTGGAGGCCCTCGATGATCGCTGCAGTGCAGCCTCCAAAGGCGCCGATCAGGTAGAGCGGCTTGCGGGAGCGCAGGGTGAGCAGGGCCTCCTCGAGCACACCCGGCATGCTGCCCTTCCACCCCTGGGTTCTTCCTCCCAGGAGCAGCCGAGCGTCGGTGTCATCGGCCATCTCCTCGCGCATGAGCGTCAATGCGGCGGCCTGTGCGCCGGCACGAGAGGCGTCGTTGATGGAGACCTCGCCGGGCTCGAGCCCATACGGCGTGACGCGGCGGACCCGCACATCTGGTCGGAGCGCGCGCTCCTCCTCGGCGTTCAGCGCGAGGTGATACGGCCAGGCCAGGTACCAGCGCAGGTGCGGCCGTCGGGCCTCGACCTCGTCTTCCCGAAGGCGCTGGCCGTGTGCGGCAGCCAGGTCACGAAAGAGCAAGGAGAACCCTCCTGCGCGCAGATCGCCGCCATAGGCGAGGGTGGCGCCGGCGTTCAGCAGGTAGCGCGAGAGCTCCACGAGCGCGTCCTGGAGGTGGACCGACCCAGGTGCGCCAGGCGAGGGCTCCTCACTCTCAGAGATGGACACGGCCACGCGCAAGCCAGAGCGAATCGTGGCGAAGCTGGCCGGTGTGCGCACATCGCGGCCCGCCGCGGCGAGCAGCTCCCGCTCCACCCGCGCGATGGGCGGATCCGGGTACACGATCAGGGTGTGGTCTGCTGGCTCGTCAACGAAGCTCATGAGCTCCGGTGGCCCGTGGCAGAGCTGGGCCGTCGAAGGTAGCCAACCCGAGGACCGAAGCGAATTCAGATGGTGCTCGGCGTGTTCGTGGCGAAGAACCTCCAGGAGAACGGTCTCCATCACGAGGAGCAGGTCCACCACGTCCGCCTCTTTTAGCCTCACGGTCGGCACATTCCCCAGGTAGGGGAAGCTCCGCGCCTCACCGCGCTGCCTCCGATCCACCACAACGACGGGTCTGCGCGCTCGCTTGGCACGGAGAAGCGCGTCCTGGCAGGCGACACGTGATCCTGCCGCGTCACCATGCACCGCGACGAGCACCGACCGACCGAGGTCCTTCCAGGATTGTGGGTCTGGATGCTGCCCCAGATCGCGGAGCTCCGTGAACGCATGCAGTGGGGTTTCGTCCTCGACCAGTCGCATCAGGCTCGTGGACAGCGTGTCGCCGCTCTCGTCGGCCCGGCTGAGCAGGAGCACCAACCGCTCCGCGGAGGTGGCCTCGGTCTCGAACATCCCATCCACGATGCGCGGCTGGTCGCGAAGCTGCCTGGAGAGCTCGTGGGTGAGCCATAGGCTGAGGACGGAGTCCCGGTGTGCTTCGGGTTCGTCGTAGAGGCGCAGGAACTCGCGACCTCGGAGCTCGGGGGCCAGCCTCAGTCCTTCCCGGCTCGCCGTGACGGGGTGGATTCGCCAGCCCGGCCGCTGGGCGGACCGCCGGGCAAGCGCGGAGGCCCAGCCAGCCCACGCCTCGTCAGCGACCATCTCCCTGTCCACGAGCACGACGACCGCCACACGCTCGGCGCGCTCCAGCGAGGCCACCGCGAGCTCTCCCTCATCTCCGGGGTGGGTGCAGAAGAACACCGGAATTCCGAGCCCTGGCTCGAGCGGTGTCTGCGGATTTCGAGACCACCGGTCGTGGAGCAGCCGCGCGCTGCGCGCTCCCTCCGCGTTACGCTCGTGCCAGACGATGACCACCACCAGCGGGGGACCCCAGGTCGCGCCGATGGCGGGACGGGCTGGCGCAGGGGCGGCGGAGGCGGCGTCGGGTGCGGCGAGCCGTCGAGCCTGCCACTGCCGCTGAGCGGCGTCGATCTCATCGCTTCGGCGTTCGCGGGCCTTGCGCAACAGGTCGAAGAAGCCGTCATCGATGAGCCCTCGCCGCTGTAGGGTCAGGAGAGCCTGAAAATGGACGTCTTGCTCTGTGGCACCGGTCCCTGGAAGTGCTGCCAGGAGGGATCCGTCGTCGAGCTCCAGCAGGAAATATCGGAGCTCCTGGGCTGTAAAGAGCTGAACGAGGAGGTCGAGGAGGTGTCGTTCGCACGAGGCCATGGGGGCTCCAGAAAAATCGACTTGGAACAGAGTGGTTTACATGACTGGCACACTCGCGCAACCAGGGAGCTCCTCCCATCTCGCCGCTTCAGGGGTAGGTTGTGCCTGGTGATACAGGTGACGCACTGGCGGGTCGCTCGTCTGTGCGTTGTCTTGAAGAGACAGTAGGGTCCGGCCGCAGGCGACCGCCGCCCCAGTCCATGGAGTCGAGCGTCTGCGCGTCGAGCAGAAGCCTGGCCCAGAGTCTCCGATCGAGAAGGCCAGGCTCGAAGGCGTCTGACTCGAGGCACACTACACCCAGCACCTGCCTCTCAGCGTTCTCCAAACCACCGACAGGTACGCACAGGAGCTGGGCGGGCCTGGTCTGTGGGTCGAACGCACAGTCGCTCATCGGTCGACCTGTCTTCCCTACAGGAGCGCGGTATCTGGCGGGCGACGGGGAGTTGTCGTCCTGTGAAGATTGCTGATCCCAGTACACGACCGACTTGTCGGTGAACGCGCACGGTCACCTTTGAAGTCCTCTCCGATGCTTTGGGTCGATCGTGCGTCACGAGCTCCATGATTGGCGCCAGCCCTCAACTTTGTGATCGCCCCGGAGGGGAGATGAGTTCGCCACGTGCTTCGGGCTACCTGCCCGAGGGGCGCGGGGCCTGACGGCGCGAGAGAGGGCGTACTGGTAACGAGCTCGGGGTTGGGAGGCAGCGGCGAATCTGGTTGACTTCGTGAGCATGGGGCACGTGAAGGAGGGCCTCGCGGCAGGGGCCGCGGCGAGGCCCACCCGCGAGACGCCGCGGGTGGGTGATGGCGGTTCCACGTCTACGGTGGTCAACTGGGTACATACCGCATGGTGCGGCTCATCGGGACAAGGTCCTGGAGTTCATGAGGAAGGGACTTCACACCAGGATACAGACGGCCAATCCACTGCAGGAGGCTCGTCTGGTCGGGCAAAATGGTAGAGATCTGGATGTACTCCGGGAGGTCCGTCACGCCGGGTAGGACGAGGTAGGCCGTGCGTTGGTAGGGACCATCCGCGGGCAAGAGCGACGCGCCCGAAGACTTCTCGGTCGCGCGAGAGTAGCCGATCTCGTATGGCACCCACCATGATCCGCGCGTCTTCGGAGTGATGATCCCCAGAAGGTGGGTCGAGCGCTCGATCCCTCGCTCGATGGCGCCTACGACGCGGGCTGCATCTCCGGCGGCTGTGGCTGCCTGGAGCTGGTCGTCTGCAGCGTCGAGGTAGTAGTCTACGCCACAGTAATCGAAGGCAAGGGCGACCCGATAAGCGATATCCTTGTCGGACGAGCGGTGCGACAGGAACACGCAGGTGCCGCTGCCCGACCTCATCGAGCGGCCGCCGATGTTGAAAAGGTTCCTGCTCACCAGGCGGCCTCCTTAACGTCAGATTCGAAGCTAACATGCTGAGCGGCACTCGCACAGCAGGTCCTGACCAGCGCTGAACAGCCCGACGCTGCGGGATGGAGACTCCCGCGGAGAGAGGTCCGCGCGACAAGGCCGGTCGTCAGGAGCTTCTACCCCCACGGCTCGGCAGGCGCCACCGGGCGGTGGTGACCTGCAGCGCGCGCAGCCGCAGTCGGACCGGCAAGCCCAGCGCGAGCCTCAAGGCTGTCCGTCTCAGATAGCTCCGACCTGAGGTGTGCAGGCGGCCGTCACGGTCGAGACGGTCAAGGGCTTGACGTGCCGCCGTGTCGTGACCGGTGACCGTGGCCCAGGCGGCCTCCGTGATGAGGTAGTGCGGTCGTACCTGGGCAGCCAGCAGGCCGTCCCCGGCCGCTCCCTCGGCAAACCAGGGCGCGACACGATCCAGCCGAGCCCGCGCCTGCTCGTGCTTCCCCTGCTGCAGGTCGACCTGCGCCTGCTTGATCTCTGCCTGCAATACGTGGAGCTGTTGGGAGGGCAGGCCCTTCAGGAGATCGCCGCTCAGCTGGAAGTGGTGTCGGGCCGTCTCGAGGTCGCCTGAACGCTGCGCCCAGGTACCCCACTCCCGATGAGCCTGGGCGGTCTTCTCTCTGCGCAGGAGCGGATGTCGAATCGCCGTGAACACCGCCAGCGCTCGGTCGAGCTCTGTTACCCCTTCGCCTCGCCCCAGCTCGCGTGCCCCGAGCGCAAGGCGGTTGTGGAGCTCACCAAGGAAGGCGAGATCATCGTCGGTCAGGTCGCCAGGCTCGTAAGGGCTGCCCAGGTGAGGTGCGGGCCAGCCAGCCTGGTGGAGCAGCCGGAGCGCAGCCTGGGTCGTCGACACCATGTCCCGCCACTCTCGTCGGGTCAGGTGCAGGCCCGCCAGAGCGTCCAACAGGCGCGCGCGAGGAAGTGGGTTGTCGGGGGCGGTCGCGATCTGCCAGGTGGCCAGGTCGGCCAGATCACGCCCGATCTCATCGGGCGTCTCGGAGCGCGCCCCCCAGAGCACCAGCCGCCGGAGCGCCTCGAGCTGTGCCGGGCCAGGCGGCGGCGCGGGCCCTGGCCCGCTGAAACGGTGGAGAAGCTGCGCTCGCAGCACGAGATCACCCTCGATACGCCATTGTCGGAGGTCGATGGCCTGGTAGGCCGCCAGCTCGGTCCTGGCGATCTCGAGCTCGTCGATGAGCAGAGGGATGATCTCGATGTCGGGCTCGCGAGCCAGGGCCGCTCTCAGCTCGCGCTGGCACCAATCGGATCGAGCCCAGGCCGGAGAGAGCGCGGCGATGAAGAGATCACAGCTGGCGATCTGGCGCATGATCTCCTCTGGAAAGCGTGCGCCTGCGTCCAGACGCTCGTCCATCCAAAGTTGTACCTCGGAAGCTCCCAGGCTGAACATTGTCTCGAAGAAGCCAGCAAAGTCGGCATCCTCACGGCTGTAGTTCAAGAACGCACGGGTCATGTCTGCCTCTCCTGAGATCTTACCTCGAGTGGCAGGCCAGGGAAGATTCCTGATCCCCTCCTCGTCCTCACGGGCGGGCGGACCGGCCCTGGGCGCGGCTCCGGTTGCAGGTCCTCGAGGGTGTTCCACCTTCCATCGCAGCGCCCTCGTCAACGCATGGCCCGTCTGCGCCGACTGCGCGCAGAGATCCCGGCATGCCCGCCTGGCTGCGCTGCTCGTCGCGTTGACGCCATTGAGGGTGGCTTGGGCGCGGTCAGCGCAGGCGCGCCCAGTAGCTCTCGAGCTGACCGAGCTCCTCGTCGCTGAACTTCGACAGGAACTCCTGGCACACCAGGGCGACGTGGGCCTCCGCCGCGGCGAAGAAGTGCGCGCGCCCCGCTCATGATGGCTCCTCGTCAAGCGCCGAATCGCGCGATCCGTCCTGGTCGACCGACATCTGCGCTCCCTGAGGCGTCACCACTGATCGCGCAGGGCCTCGCTCGCGCCGTCGATCCAGTCCAGCAGCCGCTCGCGCTCCGCGTCGAGCTCGCCGGTCTCGCAGGAGCCTCGCGGGTCGTGCCGGGCGCCCTCCTCGGTCCGCGCGGCGTAGACCTCCAGGCGCTCGCGCAGAGAGGCGGCGTCCAGGGCGGAGCTCACCTCGTCCACCACCTCGGCGTGTCGGGACCGGCAGTCGGCGTCCTGCAGGCAGAGCTCGGCGAGCTTGCCCATCGGTTCGGACCAGACCTCGTCGTCCACGTCGAGGAGGAAGGTGCCGTCCATGTCCCAACGCGACAGGACCATGGGGCCCTCGGGCGGGAACCAGGCGCGGTAGTTGTTGCGATGCGACACGTAGCCGTCGTCGTCACCCAGCCACTGCTCGACCGCCCAGACGCGGTGGAGGCTGTCCATGTCCACCCGGGCTTGTAGCGTCTCGGTGACGATCCCCCGGTCCTGGGAGGCCTGCAGGGCCTCGGAGACCGCCGAGACGTCGGCCCAGCCCACCGGATCGCCCACGTCGAGGTCGAACAGATCGTCCCGGCCCTCGCCGAAGTCGAGGAAGATCACGACCATGGCGATCTTCGCGTAGGTGGCGTCGTAGAGGTTGCCCTCGTCGGTGCCCTGCACGCGCTCGAGCCACCGCGCGTCCTGGGTCTCCACCACGGACATGATCCCGTAGTCTTCGCCGTTGACGAAGAGCTGGGCGAGCCCGGTGCGGCTCGACGGCACGCCGGCGGCCTCGAAGGCGGAGAAGCCCGCCGCGTCCCGCAGGTAGGCGCCGTCGGGGCCGAAGTTGTTGAGAGACAGCGAGCGCAGCCCGTGGAAGTCCTGTCCGCCCACGAATTCGTTGAAGTCGATCTCCCACTTGGGTTTGGCGTCGAATCGCTGAAAGGACCCGAGCCCGCCGCGCAGGCGCACGCCGACGTCCGATACGCGCTCCCCGTCGATCTCCACGGTGGCGCGGACCTTGTTGCGCGGCTGGGTGAAGGGGCGCTCGGCCTGGAGGATGCGGATCGCGTCCTCGTCCAAGGTGAGGTCGAGACGGTTGACGCGCTCCCAGGAGAACAGGAAGGCGAGATCCTCGTCGTGCTCGACGGGCGCGTCGAAGACGTCGACGCCCTCGCCGCAGGGCGCGCGGACGCAGCCGGGGACGGTCAGCAGGAGGGCCGCTAAAGCCAGGGGTGGAGCGCGCACGGGTCGGAGCTCCTTCAGGTTGGTGGCGCGGTGCGGGCGCCGAGCCTGCGCGTCAGGGTGAGCTCGCCCAGGGCCTGCCGCCAGGCCTCGGGGCCCTCGGAGCCCGCCCGGAAGCCGCCGACGCCCCGCGCGTAGACCCCCAGCTCCCAGCGTCGGCCAAGGTGGAGGTCCAGGCCCAGGCGGGCGCTGAGGCCGAAGCATCCGGCCGGCACCCAACGGAGCTGCTCGTCGATGACCCGGGCGTCCCGACCCCACTCGAGATCGAGCCCGGGGGCGACGGCGAGGTCCAGGCGGGGGGTGAGCGGGCGGCGCAGGTGGGCGAGGGTCGTGAGCCCCAGCCGGGGCTGGGAGGTGAGCAGGCTGGAGGCGAGGAGCTGCTCCCAGTCCACCAGGACGTCGAGATTCCAGGGCCGGTCGGGCACGTCCACGCGCAGCTCGAGGGCGAGCAGCTCCCCGGCGGCGATGGGGGTCTGAGGGTAGACGTCGACACCGAAGCCGATCAGGCCCCCGACGGCGAGCCCGCCCGCCTGCGCGCGGGCGCCGAGGCACAGCGCGAGCGCCGCCACGATCAGGCGGGACCAGAGAGCGCGGGGGGGCATGCTCGGGGCTCCGAAGAGGGGCGCTCTGCCTAACCTCAGCCCCGCAGGACCCGCACGCGGACGCCGGCCTCTCCCGCCTCCAGGCGCGCCTGCCCCCCGATGGGCAGGGTGAGGTGGGGCGTGGTGTGGCCGAAGTCCAGCCCGGCCACGATGGGCAGGCCGGCGAGCTGTGGCATGTCCTGGAGGATGTGCCGGAGCAGCTCGGGCGTCATGCCGAAGCCGGGCTGGAAGCGCCCGATCACCAGGCCGCGGATTCCCTGGGCGTCCGGCTGCTGGAGGACGCCCTGCAGCATGCGGGCGAAGGTCGGAGGCCCGACCACGGCCTCGATGAAGAGCAGGGCGCCGTTCAGGTCCGGCTTGTAGGGCGTGCCCATCAGCAGGTGGAAGGTGCTGAGGTTCGCGCCGACGATCTGGCCCTCGGCCTCGCCAGGCTGGATCACCCAGGGCCCCGGGTTGGGGTGGAAGGTGCGCGCGTCCTGGTCGAGGAACCAGGGGTCGTCCGACCAGGTGGGGCTGACGGGCAGATCGTAAGGTCCCTCCTCGAAGAGGGCGCGGCGGAAGGCGGTGAGCGTGAACTCCAGCCCGTCGCGCATGCCAAACGTGGAGAAGTGCGGGCCCGACCAGCTCACCATGTCCGCGCGGGCCAGCATGGCGTCCTGCAGCGCGCTGATGTCGGAGTAGCCGCACAGCACCTTCGGGTTGGCGCGGATCAACTGCCAGTCGATGTCCGGCAGCAGGCCGTTGGCGTTGAAGCCGCCGATGACGGTGAGGATTGCCGCCACGCCGGGGTCGGCGAAGGCCTCATGGAGGTCGTCGAGCCGCCCGGCCCGCGGGGCGTTGTCCAGCGGGTAGTGGCCGCGCAGGTGGCGCCCGAACTCCACCCTCAGCCCGAGCTCCTCCAGGCGCTGGATGGCCAGGGCCGTGCTCTGAGGGCCGATGGGCGAGCCCTCCTCGATGCAGGTGAGCGTGCGGCTCGGCGCGATCACGCGGACGCGGTCACCGGGGCGCAGGCGGCGGGGGAGGGTGGGGAGGGGCGTGGTCATGGGGGGAGCCTAACCGCGGGGCGCGGGACGCGGGGCGCCCGGCGGGGCCGGGCTGTCCGTGATATGCGAGAAGCAAAGGGGGAACTGTTCATGACGCGACTCTCCGACGCTCCCGTCGAGGTCCGCCGCGGCGCCCTTCGCTTCGCCGCCCGGGAGGTCTTCGGCGTCTTCTTCATCGCCGCCCTGCTGCTGGGCGTCTCCCAGCGCGTGGACTGGCTCGGCGCCTGGTGCCTGATCGGCGTGTACGCGGTCTGGGTCGGGGCCACGCTCGCGCTGCTGCTCCCCCGCGATCCAGCCCTGCTGGCCGAGCGGGCGAAGCGCAGCACCGGACCGTACACCGCCGACACGATCGCGCTCGCGGTCTTCGGCGTCGCCGTGATGGGCCGGCTCATCCTCCCCGCGCTGGAGGTGCGCGCGGGCGGGTCGGGCAGCTTCGGGCCGCTGGCGATGGCGGTGGGGGTGCTGCTCTGCGCGGCGGGCTACGGGCTGGTGCTCTGGGCGATGATGGCCAACACCTTCTTCGCCAAGGTGCTGCGCATGCAGACCGAGCGCGACCACCACGTCGTCACCGGCGGCCCCTACCGCTACGTTCGGCACCCGGGCTACCTCGGCGCCATCCTCTTCGAGCTGGGGACGCCCTTGGTGCTCGGCTCGCGCTGGGCCCTGCTGCCCGTGCTGGTCGGGTCGCTGGCGATGCTGATTCGCACGGGCATGGAGGACCGCGTGCTCCAGCGGGAGCTGCCCGGCTACGCCGACTACGCCGCGCGGACACGCTGGCGTCTGCTGCCGGGAGTGTACTGAGGCGTGTGATGGATCGCTGGTGTCCTCTTTGCGCCAGGCGGCGCGCTCACCAGGCGCAGAGGGCCATGCCCACGGAGTCAGCGGGGGTCATGACGAACTGCGTCCTCCCCGCCGCGAGCTGCTGGTTCATCCACTCCGCCATCGGCGAGACGAACAGATCGCTCTGCCTGGCGACGTTGACCACCGCCGGGACCTTCTCGGGCTTGATGGCGGCGGTGCAGATCGCGGTCTTCGGGGCCTGGGCCAGCGCCGGGCGGTCAACGATGGCGATCGTGGTGGCGGTGAGGAGGGCGGTCGCGATGACAGCGATGACGAGCCGGGTGTCGAGCATTGGGTACTCCATGAGCATGGGGAAGCCTCATGGATCTACCATGGCGCGGTCCTTCAGGAGCAAGACCCCGGGTCGGAGGGCCCGACCCGGGGTCACTATATGATCTAGCCTACTCGAGGATCTGGTTGTTCGACGCGTCGCAGTTGTCGAAGCTCTGGTTGATGAGCGTGGCGGTGGTGTTCACGTCGCCGATGCCCGCGCCGTAGACGCGCAGGACGGTGCGGTCGCCGCCCAGCACGGTGTTGGCGAGGTCGAGGAACTCGAGCACCGTCAGCCCGGCGAAGGCGCCGCTGCCGATGGTCGCGTCGCCGAGCGGCATCTCGTTCTCGGCGGGGAAGAAGCCCGCGTCCGAGAAGTCGACGTTGAGCTGCAGCGCGAGGACCTGGCCGGCGAGCACGCCCGCGGTGGTCGAGAGCGGATCGACGTAGTTGCGCGTGAACATCTTGGGCGTGCCGGTCGAGGGCAGGAAGTCCTCGACCGCCCCGGCGTCCGTGAACAGGGCCGTGTACGTGCCGCCGATGAGGGCGCCCGACGGGTAGACCGTCGAGAAGTACAGGTCGCGCCAGGTGCCGGGGTTGTTGCCGTTGGCCGGGGCGCCCCAGCCGCCCTGCGTCACCGTGCAGAGCCCCATGAGGTCGCAGGTGTCGCCGAGCCCGTCGCCGTCCGCGTCCGCCTGATCGGCGTTGGCCGCGTCGGGGCAGTTGTCGCAGGCGTCGCCCACGCCGTCGCCGTCGCTGTCCGTACCGCCCACATTGGAGATGGTCGGGCAGTTGTCGACGTCGCCGCAGATCCCGTCACCGTCCGCGTCGTTGTCGGCGTCCAGGGGGCAGTCGTCGCAGGCGTCGCCGATGCCGTCCATGTCGGCGTCCGCCTGGTCGGCGTTCGCGTCCACGGGGCAGTTGTCGACGTCGCCGCACACGCCGTCGTCATCGACGTCGTTGGCGCTGTCCGCGTCGCACTCGTCACAGGCGTCGCCCAGCCCGTCGCCGTCGGTGTCGAGCTGGTCGGCGTTGAAGGCCACGGGGCAGTTGTCGACGTCGCCGCAGACGCCGTCGCCGTCCGCGTCGTTGGCCGCGTCCGCCGGGCAGACGTCGCAGAGGTCGCCGAGGCCGTCACCGTCGGTGTCGGTCTGCTCGGGGTCGTAGTCCTCGGGGCAGACGTCGGTGTCACCGCAGACGCCGTCCTCGTCCGCGTCGTCGTTCGGGTCGAGCGGGCACTGGTCGCAGGCGTCGCCCGTCCCGTCGAGGTCGCTGTCCACCTGGGACGTGTTGGCGTCGTCGGGGCAGTTGTCCTCGTCGCCGCAGACACCGTCCTCGTCCGCGTCGTTGTCCGGATCCAGCGGGCAGACGTCGCAGGCGTCGCCGGTCCCGTCCAGATCGGCGTCGCTCTGGTCGGCGTTCACGTCGTCGGGGCAGTTGTCCTCGTCGCCGCAGACGCCGTCCTCGTCGATGTCGTCGTCGGGGTCGAGCGGGCAGACGTCGCAGGCGTCACCCGCGCCGTCGAAGTCCGAGTCGTCCTGGTCGGCGTTCGGGTCATCGGGGCAGTTGTCCTCGTCGCCGCAGACCGTGTCCTCGTCGATGTCGTTGTCGGCGTCGAAGGGGCACTCGTCGCAGGTGTCGCCGATGCCGTCGAAGTCGGTGTCGTCCTGGTCGGCGTTGGCGTCGTCGGGGCAGTTGTCCTCGTCGCCGCAGACGCCGTCCTCGTCCACGTCGTCCTCGGGGTCGAGCGGGCAGACGTCGCAGGCGTCGCCGCCGCCGTCGCTGTCGGCGTCGGTCTGGTCGGCGTTCGGGTCATCGGGGCAGTTGTCCACGTCGCCGCAGACGCCGTCACCGTCGATGTCGTTGTCGTAGTCGTAGGGGCACTCGTCGCAGGCGTCGCCGATGCCGTCGAAGTCCCAGTCCGACTGATCGACGTTGAAGTCGTCGGGGCAGTTGTCCGTGTCGCCGCAGACGCTGTCGCCGTCGCTGTCGTTGTCCGGGTCGAGCGGGCAGACGTCGCAGGCGTCGCCGGCCCCGTCGCCGTCGGCGTCACCCTGGTCGGCGTTGTCCGTGGTCGGGCAGTTGTCGACGTCGCCACAGACGCCGTCGCCGTCGCTGTCATTGTCGGCGTCCAGCGGGCAGATGTCGCAGTCGTCGCCGATGCCGTCGCTGTCGGCGTCCGCCTGGTCCACGTTGGCGTCCGACGGGCAGTTGTCGACGTCGCCGCAGACGCCGTCGCCGTCCAGATCGTTGTCCGCGTCCTCCGGGCACTCGTCGCAGTCGTCGCCGAGCCCGTCGCCGTCCGAGTCGGACTGGTCGGGGTTGAGGATCTCGGGGCAGTTGTCGGTGTCGCCGCAGACGCCGTCGCCGTCCAGGTCATCGTCGGGGTCGAGCGGACAGACATCGCAGGCGTCGCCCGCGCCGTCGCCGTCCGAGTCCGTCTGCGCGCCGTTGGCGTCGTCGGGGCAGTTGTCGGTGTCGCCGCAGACGCCGTCGCCGTCGCTGTCGTTGTCGGCGTCCAGCGGGCACTCGTCGCAGGCGTCGCCGAGGCCGTCACCGTCGGTGTCCGTCTGGTCTGCGTTGTCGTCGTCCACGCAGTTGTCGTCCACGTCGCAGACGCCGTCGAAGTCGGAGTCCAGGCAGACGCTGTCGATGTTCGCGTCGTTGTCGTCGTCGTAGGTGTTGCCCGCGTCGTCCTCGCCGGTCACCACCGCGATGTTGGTGAACAGGCCCTCGGCGTCGATGGCCAGGTCCACGAAGGCGACGCCCGAGGCCGTCTCACCGGCCGCGAGATCGTCGATCTCCCCGTCCCCGTCGAGGTCGGCGAGGCCGGTGTCCAGGACGACCACGAAGTCGTCGGAGGGATCGGAGGGGGTCGCGTTGTCATCGACCAGATCGACGTTCAGCAGGTCCTCGGTGCCGTCGTTGCTCACCTCGTAGCAGTACTGGACGGTGTCACCCCCGGTGACCTCCAGCAGCTCCACGCCTGGGCAGGTCCCGGTCTCGGTGGTGACGGTCTTGCGCAGGCGGGGGAAGGGCTCGCCCGTGCCGCTCAGGTCATCGATCCGCTTCAGCGGGATGGTCTGGGAGCCCGCCCCGGGGACGCTGTCGGGCACGCTCTCCGAGCAGGTGGTGTCGGTGACCGTGATCGCCTCGAGGATGCCCTGGAGGTTGCCGGTGGGCGTGCTGTAGGGCTCGCAGCCGATCTCCGCGTCCACGCGCACGATGACGGTCTCGCCGGCCTCGAGGTCGGTCAGCGTCAGCGAGCCGTAGAGGTCTCCCTCGTTGTAGAGGCCGTCGAAAGGCACGAACTCCTCGTAGAAGAGGGTCGCCGTGCTGCCGCCGTCGTCGAAGATGCCCGCGTCGATGCCGCCCGCGCCCTCGCCGGAGGAGGTGCCCGCGTCCGTGCCGAAGCTGTCCGTGCCCGGGGTCACGCCGTAGTTGACCTTGACGTTCTCGTCGATGATGTCCACGAAGGCCACGCCGGACTGCCCGGTGGTGTCCGCCGTCAGCACCAGGTCGATCTCGATCTCCTGGGTCCCGCAGGCGTCGGCCTCGACCGGGACCTCGACGAGGAAGGTGACGATGTCGCCGCAGGCGTAGTTCGCGCTCTCCAGCTCCTCGCGGATGTCGTCGTTGCTCGCCCCGTCGTTGAAGGCGCCGCCTCCGATGTCGTGGTCATAGGTGTCGTGATGCGCGCCGGCCCAGTTGATATTGGCGAAATCGCCACCGGACGCCAGCACGTAGCTGGGGATGAGCATGGCCAGACAGGCCAGCGCTCGAACAGACAGACTCCGCGCCGTGAGCTTGAGCCGCTTCTTGGAATCCCCGCGGGGCGCGGAGGGTTGAAAACGAGGGAGACGAAGCTTTGACATACACGCTCCTCCAGGCTGTTGGACACAAGACCTCTCCCAGCCCGCCCGAGAGATGTCGGGCCAGCGCGGGGGAGATCGTGTCACTTAAGTACGCTGGAGCCCTTGGAGACGTGACAGCAGATATACCAGGATTTGAAGGATTTTGTGTATGAGGCTTTACATGGGCCAAGTTGGTCGGGTGTACGGAGCGGGTGGCACCGGACGATGCATAATGGGGCATGCATGTCTGGCACCGCTCGCCACACCCCTGGCGCGCTTCAGTCGACGCTCGCGCCCGTGTCCTCGATGCTGTCCTCGCATCGAAGCGCTTCCACGCTCATGGCCGCGCGGACGCAGATGCGCTCGGTGTGCGCGTTCAGGTTCCAGCGCTCCACCATGGACACGTAGAGGCCATCATCGTCGTCGATCCTCAGGTTCAGGTAGACCGAGGAGCCCTCCGCGAGGGGCGCGATCCCCATCGTGTCCACGCTCAGCGCGTAATCCAGGCTCACCGAGCCCAGCCGCCCGACATCGCTGGTCTCCTCGGCCAGCCACGCGCCCTCGTAGGAGAGCGCCAGCCGCGCGTCCGCGCTCGCCACGGTCGTCGAGACCACGAGCTCCAGCGATGGACCGGCACATTCGTCGGCGGGGCCGTAAGTGATGAGGGTGGCATCTCCAGGTGAGGTGGTGATGCTGAGGTTGGTGGAGGTGGCGTCGTCCCAGAAGAGCTCGGTTTCGAAGGTCCCGATCGCCCACCCGAAGAGATCTTCAGGGCTGACGCCGTCTTTGATGTCCTCCGTCCAGCCCGTCGAGGATCTCACGGGGTCCTCATAGTTACAGAGATCACCTGAGTCGGAGGAAGAATCTGAATCCTTGACCTCGGAGGGGGGGGTGCAGCTCAGGACGAGTGGGAAGAGAACCTGGTACCCCAATTGCCTCGTGTAGATCATGATGCGCTCCTGATGCCAATCTAACTACGCCGGATGGCGGAGCAGGGGCAGTGTATGAACTCTTTGCGATATGCGATCGATCCAGGCGGGGCGTGGAGGCGGTGGCGCAACTCACGCGATCTGGGCACGGGGCGGGGCGAACAGGGAATGGGGTGGAACAGGTGCCAGTGGCAGGAACAGGTGCCAGGTATCTTGATCACCGGTCAGGTGCCAGGTATCTTGATCACCGGTCGGGTGCGGTCGGGTGCGGTCGGGTGCCAGGTATCTTGATCACCGGTCAGGTGCCAGGTAGCTTGGTCAATGCTGCCGCTCCTCAACCATCGGGAGGGCCTCGAGGCACGTCTCGCCACGCTACAAGCGCGATGATCGCAGATCCAGGCTGACTCACCCGCCATCGCACGCACCCATGGTACGGATGAGCGTGGGGGGATGGCTGTCCGACGCAGTCCTGGGCGTTGATTGAGGACTATGACGGCGCCGAAGGCCGCGCCCGGGAATGAAGTTGAACCACAGAGAACGGAGCACTCAGAGCTCGACGCGTCCATGTAATCGTACATTCACTGGCGTCTTTCCCGCGCAGATGGTCTCTGTGTGCTCCCTCTCTCTGTGGTTCCATCTCCTCGACGACCTTCACGGATCGCCGAATTCCACTCACGTAACGGATGGCTCGGCCGGTGATCAAGATACCTGGCACCTGACCGGTGATCAAGATACCTGGCACCTGGTCCTGATCCTCCCGGGTGCCTCCCGCCACCCGCCCGTGATCGAAACGCCACGCTCCCGTCACAGCCCTGATCAGGTGTCCGGGTCTCCCGCTCGGGCTCCGGCGTCACCCGCTCGTCCTGGTGGAGGTCCCGTGCTTCGTCTGATCCTGCTCGCGCTGCTCGGGGCATGTGGTGGCAACAAGTACGCGGACGCGGACGGAGACGGCGTCACCTCGACGGAGGACTGCAACGACGCGGACGCAGCGACCTACCCCGGCGCGGAAGAGGTCTGGTACGACGGGGTGGATCAGGACTGCGACGGCAGCGACGACGATCAGGACGCGGACGGCTACGCGCTCTCCGTGGACTGCGACGACGAGGACCCGGCGACCTACCCGGGAGCCTCCGACTGGGAGGACGACGGGATCGACTCGGACTGCGACGGGCGCGACGGGACGGGCTCGTCATCGGCCATGGACGCCGACGCCGATGGCTTCGCCGCCGAGGTGGACTGCGACGACGCGGACGCCAACGTGCACCCGGGCGCGGCCGAGGTCTGGTACGACGGCACCGACCAGGACTGCGACGGCGACGACGACGACCAGGACGGCGACGGCTACCTGCTGGCCGAGGACTGCGATGACACGAACCCGGGCGCCTACCCCGACGCGGGCGAGGTCCCGCTGGACGGCGTGGACCAGGACTGCGACGGCGAGGACGCCACCCTGGAGTCGAGCGCGGACGACGCGGACGGCGACGGCGTGCTGGCCGCGCTGGACTGCGACGACGAGGACGCCACCGTCCACCCCGGCGCGGACGAGGTCTGGTACGACGGCACGGATCAGGACTGCGACGGCAACGACGACGACCAGGACGTGGACGGCTACGCCGAGGCTGACGACTGCGACGACATGGACCCCACGGTCTACCCCGGCGCCGGTGAGGTGACGGGCGACGGCGTAGACCAGGACTGCGACGGGGCTGACGAGAGCTCGGGCTGGGTGGACGCGGACGGGGACGGCGTGAGCGCCACGGCGGACTGCGACGACGAGGACGCCAGCGTGTACCCGGGCGCCAGCGAGGTCTGGTACGACGGCACCGACCAGGACTGCGACGGCAACGACGACGACCAGGACGAGGACGGCTCGGTCGAGGCCGCCGACTGCGACGACACGGACCCCACGGTCTACCCCGGCGCCGGTGAGGTGCCCGGCGACGCCGTGGACCAGGACTGCGACGGCGCGGACGAGGCCCTCGTGGACCCGGACGACGTGGACGAGGACGGCTACGCCTACGACGTGGACTGCGACGACCACGACGCCTCGGTCCACCCGGGGGCCAGCGAGGTCTGGTACGACGGCACCGACCAGGACTGTGACGGTTACGACGACGACCAGGACCTGGACGGCTACCTGGAGGCCGAGGATTGCGACGACACGGACGACACCATCTTCCCCGGCGCGACCGAGGTGCTCTCGGACAGCAAGGACCAGGACTGCGACGGCTACGACACCAAGAAGCTCTCCGGGATCGCCAGCGGCAACCTCGTGATCTCGGAGATCATGAACAACCCGGACGTCTCTGACGACAGCTACGGGGAGTGGTTCGAGATCTACAACGCCACCAGCAACCCGGTGGACCTGGAGGGTCTGGTGGTGACCGCCACGGTCAGCGTCCAGACGTTTACCGTTGAGGGTAGCCTGGTCATCCAACCCAAGGGCTACCTGGTGTTCGTGCGCGACAGCGACACGGCGGTCAACGGGGACGTGCCCTATGACTACGACTACCCCTCGGACTTCTCGCTGGACAACGACGCCGAGGAGCTGACGATCTCCTACAGCACCACCACGTTTGACGAGGTCGCCTACGACGACACGAACTTCTTCCCGGACGATGGCGGCTACGCCATGAGCCTGGACGACAGCTACATCGACGCGACGAAGAACGACCAGGGGCAGTACTGGTGTGACGCCACGAGCACCTACGGGGACGGGGACTTCGGCACCCCGGGCTCGGCCAACGACGCCTGCTCGGGCATGACGGACAGCGACGGTGACGGCTGGGTGTCCGCGCACGACTGCAACGACAGCAAGTCCAGCACCTACCCCGGCGCGACCGAGACCGCGCGCGACGGGACGGACTCCGACTGTGACGACGCGGACGGCCTCTCCACCAGCCTGCGCTCCGGCGAATTCCTGATCACGGAGATCATGCAGAATCCGGACATCGTCTCCGACAGCGAGGGCGAGTGGTTCGAGATCTACAACACCACCAGCTACTCCTGGAACCTGGCCGGGCTGACCGTGCGCGACTCGGCAGGCACCGAGACGTTCACCGTCGAGGACGATCTGATCGTCACCAGCAAGACCTACGTGATCTTCGCCGTCGAGTCGGACGACACGCTGAATGGCGGCGTCACGGGCGTGGACTACGACTACCCGGGCAGCTCCTTCGGGCTGGGGAACGGATCGGACGACATCTACCTCTACAACGGCACGACCCTGGTGGACGGCGTCGCCTGGGACAACGGCGACACCTTCCCCGATCCCACCGGCGCCAGCATGAGCCTGCGCTCGACCGGCTTCGACGTGACGCGCAACAACACGGGCTCCTACTGGTGCACGTCGACCAGCCGCATCGGCGGCGTGACGGGCAACGATCGCGGGACCCCCGGGGCCACCAACGACGGCTGCTGAGCCCGACCGCCCAGCGCCTCAGCGCCAGGCGAGGTTCAGCGCCGTCATGCCCGCCGCGTAGCCCGCCGGATCATAGGAGGTCTGAACCGGCAGGTAGAAGCCCGCCGGAACGTCCTCGGCCGTGAAGCCCACGTAGGCCAGCACGCGCCCCTCGGGCGTCACCGCGGCGTCCGCCCCGGTCAGCAGGCCCAGGTCCTCGCCGGGCGCGTCCGCGTCCCAGGACAGGTCCGGCGCGTCCAGGTCCACCGACCAGTCTGCCCCGTCGGGGCTGGTCGCCCGGAAGAAGCCGCTCGCGTTGTTGAAGGCGACAGGCTGATCGTCGGAGGCGCCGTCCGTGTCCGAGGTCATCCACAGCTCCCACTGGCAGCGCTCGGCGTCCCAGAGCACGGAGGGCTGGCTGCCCCCTGTGGTCGGTGAACCGGGATCCCGCAGCAGCGCGCTGAGCGGCGCGTCGGCGTCCACCGTCCAGTGGATCGCGTCCTCGGAGCTGGCGTGCGCGATGCCGTAGGCGTCCACCACCGAGCACCCGCTGGAGCAGCCGAAGCTGGAGAACCACAGGTGCCAGACCCCGTCGTGAAACACGATCTCCGGGTCGGCCAACACGCCCGCGTCGCTGTCCGGGTAGACGTCCGAGAAGGTCAGGGCGAGCCCCGCCTCGCCGTGGGGGGACTCGCCCGCGGAGAGCCGGGTGAAGGTCTCGCCGTCCTCCGAGAAGGCCACGCCGATGGCGTACTCGGCGAAGGCCTGCCCGCTCAGGAGCCCGTTCGCCCCGGAGTAGACCATCACCGTGGTCCCCGCCATGTCCCCGCTGTCGGCGGTGGCGACCGAGGGCGTCTCCGTGTTCTCGTGGTCCCAGGCGTCCTCGTCCTCGGCCACCGACAGGGCATGGGTCTCCGAGACCGTCCAGGTCACGCCGTCCGGGCTCGTCGCCCGCCGGATCGCCTGGGTGAGCTCGCCGGAGAAGCTCTCGCCGTGGGGCGCGTGGTAGTACACCACCAGCTCGGACGCCTCATCGTCCCAGCGCAGATCGGGGTCGGCGATGAGCCAGTCCGTCTCACCGTCCACCTCGAGCCCCGGCAGCAGCACCGGGTTGTGCGCCTCGCGGGTCAGCGCTCCGGTGTCTTCGAGACATCCGCCCGAGTCCTCCTCTGTCTTGTCCCCGGCGCAGCCGAGCGCCCCCACCAGCAGCAGACCACGACCCCGGTCGAACATCCCCCCTCCTCCGCGTTGACGTGCAGGAAGTATAGATCGGCGCCAGCAGCAGATCTCTCCCGGATCAGGGATCAGGTGCCAGGTAGATCAGGTGCCAGGTATCTTGATCACCGGTCAGGTGCCAGGTATCTTGATCACCGGTCAGGTGCCAGGTATCTTGATCATCGGCCGAGCCGTCCGTTGCGTGAATGAAGCTCGGCGATCCGTGAAGGTCGTCGAGGAGATGGAACCACAGAGAGAGGGAGCACACAGAGACCGGCTGCGCGGGAAAGACGCCAGTGAATGTACGAAATCTCAGACGCGTCGAGCTCTGAGTGCTCCGTTCTCTGTGGTTCATCTTCATTCTCGGGCGCGGCCCTCGGCGCCGTCATAGTCCTCAATCAACGCCCAGGACTGCGTCGGCAGCCATCCCCCCACGCTCATCCGTACCTTGGGTGCGTGCGATGCCGGGAGAGTCAGCTTCGAGCTGCGATGATCCCGCCCGTAGCGTGGCGAGACCTGCCTCGAGGCCTCCCCGATGGTTGAAGAGCGGCAGCATTGATCAAGATACCTGGCACCAGACCTGTGATCAAGATACCTGGCACCAGACCCCTGGCACCAGACCGATCAAGATACCTGGCCCCAGACCCCCCTCCACCGCAGAGGAGAGGGAACCGCCAAGACGCAAAGAGCGCCAAGAGAAAGCCCTCCTTGGCGGCCTTGGCGCCTTGGCGGTTCCACTCCTCCAATGCCACATCCTGATCACCCGGAGTAGGAATTCTCCCCGTCCGGCTGCGTCCCCATTTGCTAAATTTCTAGCACTATGCTAAACCCTTAGCATGACCTCCACGCCCCTCAGCCGCCGCGAGCGCGAGATCCTCGACATCCTCTACACCGCCGACGGGCTCACCGGCGCGGAGGTGCAGGAGCGCCTGCAGGACCCGCCCAGCTACTCCGCGGTGCGGGCGCTGCTGCGCATCCTCGAGGAGAAAGGCCACGTCCACCACGAGGAGAGGGGGCCGCGCTACGTCTGGTTCCCGGTCGTGTCCCGGGCGAGGGCGCGGCGGACGGCCCTGAAGGCGCTGGTGGACACCTTCTTCGGCGGGTCGGCGGAGGAGGCCATGGCCGCGCTCATCGACGCCTCCCGCGAGGAGCTGGGCGAGGCCGAGCTCGACCGGCTGGCCGGGCTCATTCAATCGGCGAAGCAGGAGGGGCGATGATCGACGCGATGCTCCCGAGCCCAGAGACCACGACGCGGCTGATCCTCCTCGGGCTGGAGGCGACCTTGATCCTGGGGATCGCCTGGATGGCGACCGCGCTGCTGCGGCGGGCCTCGGCCGCGGCGCGACACCTGGCCTGGGCCCTCGGCGTGGTCGGCGCCCTGCTCCTGCCGGTCCTGAGCGCGCTCGCGCCAAGGCTGGCGCTCTGGGAGAGCTCCCTGGGTGCCCCCACATTCGGCGCGCGCCTCTCCCCCCTTCAGGTCGCGCCCGACGCGGTCGCCGAGGCGTCCTGGCTTCCTGGGCTCCTCCTGCTGTGGGCCGCGGGGACGCTGTGGGTGGGCCTCCGCGTCCTGCGCGGCCACCTCGCGGCGCGCCGGCTGTGGACGGCCGCCCGCCCCGTCGCCTCGGAGGCCTGGGCCTCCGCGCAGCACCTCGTCGCCAGCACGGTAGGGGTGTCCAGAAATATTGAGCTCAAACAATCCGCGAGCGTCGCCTCGCCGATGACCCTCGGCCTGCTCCACCCCCGGGTGCTCCTGCCGACGCAGACGGAGGGCTGGTCCCCCGAGCGCCGCGAGGCCGTGCTCACGCATGAGCTCGGGCACGTCCGCCGCCGCGACACGCTGGTTCAGCTCGGCGCCCAGCTCGCCTGCGCCCTGTACTGGTGGAGCCCGCTCGCCTGGCTGGCCGCCTCCCGACTCCGGGTCGAGCGCGAGCACGCCTGCGACGATCTCGTGCTGCGCGCCGGCTTCCGACCCTCCAGCTACGCCGCCGATCTGCTGGAGGTGGCCCGTCGCGTCTCGCGGGCCGCGCCCGCCCAGGCGGTCTGCATGGCCGATCCCTCGGGGGTGGAGGCGCGCCTCCGCCGCGTGCTGGACCCCTCCGTGCCCCGTCAGCGCCCGAGCGCCCGGGTCCGCGGGGCGGCGGTCGTCGCCACCCTCGGCCTCGTCGGCGCCCTGGCGGCCAGCGCGACCCCTCCCGCGGCGACCCCTCCCGCCCCGACCTCCGCGCTCCGCCTGGGCACGCCCTGGGTGCAGGAGCTCGCCGTCGAGGGTCAGACGCCTCCCCCGGCCCTGATGGAGGCCCGCCCGCTCGATCTGCTGGAGGTCCAGGCCGAGCTCCGCCGCCACATGGGCGACCTGGAGCGCTGTTACGATCGGCGCCGCCAGGCCCGCCCGGGGCTGTCCGGGCAGGTGGTCATGCACTGGTCCATCCTGGAGAACGGTCAGGTGGGCGAGCAGTGCATCACCGAGGACGGCGTGGGCGACCCCGAGCTCCTGGAGTGCGTCAACGCGCTGATCCGCGCGAGCCGCTTCCTCCCCGTGAGCGACGGCCCGGTGGACATCACCCTGCCCTTCCTGTTCGGCCAGCCCGCCTGAGACCCGCCCGGACGCCTCAGCCCTCGCGGTGCGCCCGCTCCCAGGCCTCCGTCCGCTCGGCCGCGTTGGCCCGGATGTTGGACCAGAAGAGCTCGTACTCGATGGGGTGGTAGTTCCCTTCGCCCAGGATGTGGTCGAGGAGGCGGCTGGGGAGATCGCGCGGCGCCTTCCCGTAGAGCCGGACCCGCAGCGTGCCGTCCTCGCAGGCGGCGTCGGCCAGGCCGGGCCGCGGGGAGGGGTCGGGGCTCTGGAGGAAGACCGCGCCCAGGTTGGCCGAGGCCGGCATGGGTCCGCCCTCGCCCACGCCCGAGAGCGGGTTGGTGCAGACCCGGTGTTCACCCGCGGGGAACTGGATCTGGACGCCGGTGTGGTTCTCGGGGCTGCGCGCGTTCCAGGCGATGACGCAGCCGACGTCCCGCGGGCCCGCGCAGGCGGGGACGTCCGGGGCCGCGCGGGCGAGGCCCTCGTGGGTGACGCCGCTCCCGATGATCCAGGCGGCGACCAGCTCGTCGCGCAGCGGGGTGCCTGAGATGCGGCGGGCCAGCAGGCGCTCGGCGAGGGCCGCCCCCTGGCTGTGTCCGGCCACGAGGAAGGGCCGCCCGGCCGTGCGGCGAGCGAGGAAGGCCGTGAACGCCCGGTCGATGTCGGTGTAGGCCAGCGCGATCGCCGCCTCGCCGTCGGGGGAGGGCGTCTGGAAGGCGGTCCCGGTCGCCTGGCGGTAGCGGGGGGCGAAGATCGCGCCGATCCCGTTGAAGGCCGAGGCCTGGATGAGCACGCCCCCCCGGTCGGTTGCGGCGGCCAGCTTCGGGTCGTCGGCGGGGGCGTTCCACTCGGGCTTCACCGCCGAGGTGGAGTGGATGAAGAAGACGTCCACGCGGGCCTCGGCCGGGGCCACCGCGCTCAGGCCGGGCGGGACGCGGTCGCCGAGATCCTGCACCTCGGGCAGGGCGCTCCAGACCGCGGGCGAGGCGTAGTCTGGCGGGGGCGGCGCGACCGCCTCGGCGAAGGGGCCCTTCGGCGTGATCGAGCGGACAAGCCAGGCGCTGAGGCCCCCGGCCCGCGCGATGGGCGCGACGACGCCGAGCGTCGCGAGCGCGGCCAGGGTGAGCGAGATCGTCCAAGCACGTCGGGTCATGCCGCCACCCCCTGTCGAGGCACGAAGCCGAAGGCCAGCACCTCTCGTAGATCCGCCAGCGCCGTCTCGAAGCCGGCCTCGTCCACCTTCCCCGCCCGGCGCAGCGCGATGAGCCCGTGGGTGGAGGCCCACAGCACCGCGCCCAGCCGATCGGGGGGGAGGGTGGAGAGCCCCGCGGCCCGCGCCTCGCCCAGCGGGCCCTCGGCGAGGGCGGCGTAGCGCGCGGCGGCGGCCCGGTGCTCCTCGCTGCGGCCGTGGGCCTCGAAGATGAGGTCGTAGAGCGCCGGGTGCGCGAAGGCGAAGTCCAGGTAGGCCTGGCCCAGCGCCCGGACCCGCCCTGCGAGGTCGGGGGCGGCGGCCACGGCCGCCTCACAGCCGTCGGAGAGCCGGTGGAGGGCGGCGGCGCGCACGGCGTCCAGCAGCGCCTCCTTGTCGGCGAAGTAGCTGTAGGGTGTGCTCCGGCTCATCCCCGCCTCGGCGGCCACGCGCCGCAGCGAAGCGGCCTCCCGCCCCTCCGTCTGCACCAGCGTGAGCGCGACCTCGACCAGGCGGGCGCGCGTCGCGGCGAGCTCCGCGGGGCTCAGGCTCCGACCTTGCATGGCACCTCCATCCCAAGCCTATCGAACTTTCTGACGGTGTCAAATTCATGGACCGTCAGCGTGTCCCAGACTGGGTTAGGTCCATCCCCGAGACACAAGGAGAAGTGATGCCCCTGACCATCGAAGAGCTCTCCCCTGGGACCGGCGCGGAGGCCGTCGCCGGCAAGCAGGTGAGCGTGCACTACACAGGCTGGCTGACCGGCGGCCAGATGTTCGACTCGTCGCGGTCCCGCGGGCGTCCCTTCACCTTCGCCCTGGGCGCGGGCCAGGTCATCGCCGGCTGGGACCAGGGGGTCGCGGGGATGAAGGTGGGCGGCAAGCGCAGGCTGACCATCCCGCCGGAGCTGGGCTACGGGGCGCGCGGCGCGGGCGGCGTGATCCCGCCCAACGCCACGCTGATCTTCGAGGTCGAGCTGCTCGGTGTAGGCTGATCGGGAGACCTCGTCGCCGGAGCTCCCCACCATGCGGACAGGCACCCTCCTCTGCCTCGCGCTGACGGTCGCCGCCTGTGAGCCCACGGGCGGGAAGCCCTCCCCGAAGCCCACGGAGGGGGACAGCTCCGCGGCGGAGGAGAGCTCGCCCCCAGAGGACAGCTCGCCCCCAGAGGACAGCGCGCCGGCCGACAGCGGCGCCGCCCTGGAGCAGGTCCCCGGCAACAGCGCCGACGAGCTCGATCCCTCCAGCGCCGTCTTCGACCCCGACGCCATCCACGACATCCGGCTGACGCTGGACGAGGCCGACTGGTCGGACATCTCGGGCAGCCCCTCGGCCGAGAACTGGCACACCGCCGACTTCACCTGGGACGACGAGACGGTGACCCAGGTGGGGGTGCGCGCCTTCGGCTACAGCAGCCACGTCGCGGGCAAGCCGCCGCTGAAGATCGACTTCGACCACGTCGTCGAGGGCCAGGAGTGGCGCGACCTGGAGTCGCTCAAGCTGCGGAACGCCTACTACGACGCCAGCTTCATGCACGACGCGCTGGAGCCCTGGATGCTGCGGGCGGTGGGCGTGCCGGCCTCGCGCACGGGCTGGGCGCGCGTGTGGGCGAACGGCGAGCTGGTCGGCTTCTACACGGTGATGGAGCCCATCGACGACCGCTTCCTGCGGGCGAACTTCGGCAACGACGACGGGCCGCTCTACAGCATCGACGGGATCCGCGGCCACGGCCTCATGCCGCTGGACGACGCGCTGGCCTACTTCCAATACAACACGAGCGTGACGGGCGACGGGAGCGATCTGGAGGATCTGACCCGCATCGTGGCGGAGGGCAGCGACGAGGAGCTGGCGGCGGTCCTGGACCTGGACAGCTTCTTCGACGAGTCCATCGTGCGCACGCTGGCCGGCAGCCAGGACAGCTTCTCGGCCGACGGCAACAACTTCTACCTGTACAACGACCCCGGCGTGGACGCCGACCCGGACGACCTGCACGGCACCTGGCGCGTCATCTCCTGGGACTTCAACTTCGACTTCTCCGCGTTCGGCATCAGCGCCGCCCTGGGGGTGGAGCCGGCCCAGCCCTGGGCGACCAGCGACTACGCCTACGACCCCTACACGGGGGTGCCCTACGTGGACGTGCTGATGCAGCGGCAGATCGCCGGCGGGCGCGACGTGGACGCGCGCGTGGAGGAGCTCATGACCGGGCCGCTGGCCTGGGCGGATCTCTCGGCGCGCGTCGAGCGCTGGCAGGAGCTCATCGCCGCCGACGTCGCCGCCGACCCCCTGGGCGGCGAGGAGCGCTTCCGGCAGGGCGTGGCCAACGACCTGCTCTATCTGCACATGCGCTGGACCAACGCGCTGGGGGTGGAGGTGGCGGAGTGCGCGGCGCTGGAGGACGGCGCCGTGCCGGCCAGCGGGCTCGAGCCGACCGGGACGGTGGGCTGGGCCGAGCTCACGGTGGACGGCTGGCTGTGGAACGGTGGCTGCCTCTACACCTCGGAGCCCTGCGTCGGCTTCGACATCGTGGCGCAGCACTACTGCACCGGGCTGTACGCGCATGCGCCCAGCGACGTCACCATCACCATCCCCGAGGGCAGAGGCACGCTCCGCGGCGCCGTGGGGCTTCAGAACTTCGGGGAGGACTGCTCCAACGGCGTGCGCTTCTCGGTGGAGCAGGACGGCGAGGTGCTGTGGACCAGCGGCGTGCTCAGCTCCTACAGCGAGGCGGAGGACCTGGGAGACATCCCCGTGTCCGCGGGGACGGTGCGGCTCCAGGCCGATCCGATGGGCGACTACAGCTGCGACACCGCGAGCTGGGTGGACCTGCGCGCGGTTCCCTGAGGGGGCCTGGGTCGCTGGACCGTCTCCCCTCGCGTGCGCTACGCTCGCCGTGGAGGGTGCCCGTGCCCGCTCACGCCCGCGTCTACGTCGTGTCGGACCTGCACCTGGGCGGCGTGCCGGGGGAGGGCGGAGATCGGGGCTTCCGACTGCTGACCCAGCCCGAGGTGCTCGCTGACTTCATCCGCGCGCTGGCGTGCCCCGCGGACGGCGTGCGGAACGAGCTGGTGATCAACGGGGACTTCGTGGACTTCCTGTCCGAGCGCCGCCCGGGGGAGGCGTGGCAGGCCCTGCGCACCGACCCCGCGGACGCGCTGGACCTCTTCCGGGGGGTCCTGGCGCGCCCGGGGGACGGCGCGGTCTTCGCCGCCCTCCGCGCGCTGACCGCCGCCGGCCAGACCCTGACCATCCTGCTGGGCAACCACGACGTCGAGCTCTCCTACCCGCGGGTCCGGGAGGCGCTGCTGGACGCGGTCGGCCCGGCGCGCTTCGTCTACGACAACGAGGCGCTCCGCCGGGGTGACGCCGTCATCGAGCACGGCAACCGCTATGACCGCTTCAACCAGGTCGATCACGACGCGCTCCGCCGGGCGCGCTCGCTGATGAGCCGCGGGCTGGACCGCGAGGCGGCCGAGCAGCTCGTGGCGCCGCCGGGGAGCCGGCTGGTGGCGCGGGTGATGAACCCGCTCAAGGAGCGCTTCGCCTTCATCGACCTGCTCAAGCCGGAGGGCGGCAGCGTCGTCCCCACCCTGCTGGCCCTGGACCCGGGCGTGCGCGGCGAGCTGCTGGCCGCGGTGCAGGCCCTGGCCCCCGCCGCGCGGCACGGGATCGGCGAGGGCGGGCAGCCCAGCTTCGCGGGGGACATCTCGTATCGGGGCGCGCTCGAGGATCGGGATCCGCTGGACGCGCTCCTGGAGAGCCGCCTGGGCGCCGAGGGGGCCGACCGCTTCAAGCGCCAGACGGCGCCCCAGGACAGCTTCGGGCAGGACATCTCCTTCCGCGAGACCGCGAGCTGGTACGGGGGCTTCGCCCGCCTGCTGAACCCGCTGGGCCCGGACGCGCCGGACGAGCGCCTGGGGCCCTTGCTCAGCGCCCTGCGATCCCTGTGGTCCGACCAGAGCTTCTCGCGGACGGTGGAGACCGATCCCGTCTACCTGGACGGCGCCGCCGCCATCGTCCGGGGCGGCGCGCGGCTGGTGGTCTTCGGCCACACGCACCTGCCCAAGGACCTCCTCCTGCCCGACGGGGGGCGCTACATCAACACCGGCACCTGGGCCGAGCGCATCCGGCTGCCCGACGCGCTCTTCGGCCCCGACGAGGCGCGAGCCGCCGACGTGCTGCGGACCTTCCTCGCGGATCTCTCCGAGGGTCGGCTGAGCCAGCACGTGAGCTTCGAGCCCACCTTCGCGCGGCTGGAGCTGGAGGAGGAGGCGGGCGAGACGCGGGTGGTGGACGCCTCGCTGCGGGTGTGGGGCGTGGATGCGGCCTGAGCAGCGCGCCGCCATCTGCCGGATCGAGGTCGGGGGCAGCGTCGGCACGGGCGCGCTGGTGGGGCCGGGGCTGGTGCTCACCGCCCTGCACGTCGTGGCCGAGCGGCACGGGGAGGTGGTCCCGATCCCGGGGAAGATCGCGCTGATCTTCCCCGAGGGCGTGGTCGAGGGCGAGCTGATCCCGGGGCGCTGGGACCCGAGCCAGGACTGGGCGCTGATCCGCTGCCGGACCGAGCCGAGGGCCAGCCCGCTGCCGCTCGGCGCGCTGGGCAGGTCTGGCGTGGAGTTCCTGACGCGCGGCTTCCCCGAGGCGCAGCCGCAGGACGGCATGGTCATGGCCGGGACGGTCCGTGACCACGCCGGCCAGTACCTGGGCGTCTCCGCCCTGCAGCTCTTCTGCGAGGAGGCCGCGGCGGGCATGGGCGCGCCGGTCCGCGGCCTCTCGGGCGCGCCGGTGCTGGTGGGGGACGCGCTGGTGGGCGTGATGCGCTCCAGCCTGATGAAGGAGGGCCGGAACGTCGCGGGCACGCTGTATGCATGCCCGGCGCAGCTCGTGGCCGAGGTGACCCGGGACCTGCTGCCCTGGCCGGACCCCTGCCTGGGCCTCCCCGGGCTCCCCGCGAGGATGTTCGACGCCCTGCCCCGGGAGCCCTACCGCAACCTGGCGCCCTACGGCCTCGCCGAGGCCGCGCTGCTGGCGGGGCGCTGCCGCGAGATCCGCGCCCTGCTGAGCCTGATCGAGGGGCCCGGCGCCCCGGTGCGCGTGATCCACGGGCCCACGGGGGTCGGGAAGTCCAGCCTCCTTCAGGCGGGGCTGCTGCCGCGCCTCCGGGGCCAGCACCGCTACGCGCGCCGCGGCGCAGGCGGCCTCCTGGGCGATCTGCGGGCGCTTCTGGGCTGCGCCGAAGGGCAGGAGATCGCGGCCTGGAGGGCGCTGGAGGCGGAGGGTCCGCTCCACGTCATCCTGGATCAGGTGGAGGAGGCCTGGACCCACCCGCTCCCCGGCGCGAACGAGCTCGGCGACCTGCTGGCGGCCCTCGCCCCCGGGCTGACGGGCCCGGAGCGGCCGGCGGGCCGGCTGATCCTCTCGCTGCGCAAGGAGTGGCTGCCGGACCTGGTTCAGCGGCTCCACGGCTGGCAGGGGCTCGCCTGGGACGACTACAGCGTCTCCAGCCTGGACCGCGCCGCGATCATCGAGGTGGTGGAGTCCATCCCCCAGAACGATACCTTGCGGGCGCGCTACCGGCTGGAGGTCGAGCCCGGGCTGGGCGCCCGGATCGCCGATGACCTGGGCTCGGACGCGGACAGCCCGGTGGCGCCGCTGCTCCAGATCCTGCTGACGCGCCTGTGGGCGGGCGCCGCGCCGGACGCCGACGGGGTGCGCCACTTCACGCTCGACGCCTATGCCCGCCTCCGCCGGGGGGGCCTCCACCTTTGGGACTTCGTGGAGCGCCAGCTCGCCGAGCTGGAGCGGCGGGACCCGGACGCGGCGCGGACGGGGCTGGCCCTGGACCTGCTGGTCTTCCACGTCGGACCTCAGCTCACGGCGCTGAGCCGCTCTCCGGCGGAGCTGCTCCAGGCTTACCACTCGCTGGCGAGCGCCACCGCGATCCGACCCGAGGTCGCTCGCGCGCTGGGGCACGCCCGCGAGCTCTACCTGCTGGCGGACTGCCCGGACGGGGGCACGCGGCTGGCCCACGACACGCTGGCGCCGGTGGTGAAGGCGGCATGCGAGCGCTCGCTCGCCCCGGGTCAGCGGGCTCGGGCCCTGCTGGAGGGGCTGGCCCACGTCCCCGACGCCGTGCTGGATCGGGCGGAGCTGCGGGTGATCGACCAGGGCGCCGCCGGGATGCGCACGCGGAGCCCCGAGGAGGACGCGCGGGTCGCCGAGGCTCGTGCGCAGATCCATGGCGAGCAACGCTCGAAATGGCTGGGTGCGGGCATCGGGGCCGCCCTGGTGTTTGGGCTGGTGTGGGCGCTGATCTCGGCCCTGAGCGAGACCCAGGCGCGCGTGCTCGTGGAGCTGCAGCGTCAGGCTGAGCAGGCCAGGGCGGACGCCTCGGAGCGCCTCCAACGATCGACCGAGGCCCGCGCCGCCTTTCAGCGCGCGGTCACGCTCCAGGAGGACCTCGATCCGATCGCGCTGACCTGGGCCTCCTACGCGCTGGACACGGCGGCGCCCGACGATCCGATGCGGGCCACCTACGCCGCGGCGGTCATCGGGCTGGCCCTCGCCGCGCCTGCGCGCACCGTCCCTCTCCGCTACTCCGGAGCGGTCGCTCTGAGCCCCGACGGCGACGGGCTGGCCTGCGCTCGTGAGGGACAGGTCGAGCTGTGGAGCGGGGTGGTGGATGGGATCCCCTCGGCGGTGAGTCGGGTCGCCCTGAGCGGAACCTCGCCCCACGTCCAGCTCGACTTCTCCGAGGACGGTGGGCGGCTGGGCGTGGCGCTCGATCCGCCCGCGCCGCCCCTGGTCTGCGACACGCCCAGGCTCTCGGCGTGCGTCCCGGGGGAGGCTGTCCAGGAGGACCGGTCCGCCCGGATCCAGCTCGGGATCTACGACGGCATCTACGCGGGCGAGATCGAGGACGCCGCGGTCGCCGCCGACGCCGGCCGATATCTGCTGGTGTCGGGAGGCGCGGTGGTCGAGCTCGACCGCCTGCGACGGACCCTGGTGGGGCAGCGACGCCTGCGGACCTACGAGATGGTGCTTCGGCTCCAGGCCGACGAGGGCTGGTTCGGCACCTTCGACGGGTTCCTCCTGGGGCGCCCGTCAGAGCTCCGCATCTGGCCCGCCGCGGTCTCCGACGAGCCCGGCCGGGGCGCGCTCCCTCCCAACATCGTCCGCATCGGCGATGCGCCCGTGATGTGTGGGGACGGGAGGCACCGCGCGCACCTGCCTCGTTACGACAGCCTGACCCTGGAGGGCCCACAGATCCAGCCCCTCACCTTCCGCGACCTCCAATCGCCCTTGCCGCGGGTCCTCCTGGAGGCCTGCCGCGTGGCCACGCAGATCGAGGTCACCGGCGGGCGAGGTCTCGACGACGCCGGTGAGGGCCCCGGGCTCCACCTGAGCCTGCCAGGGGGCCTCGAGCTGCGCCTGGAGGGCGAGCTGGAGCTTCGCCTGGGAGAGGCGCGCTGGTGGTTGCAGGCCCCGAGAGGCGAGACGCACGGCTCGAAGGTCGCGGTCGCGCTCCACCCGGGCGGCGAGCTCCTGGCGCGCTCCAAGGTCGAGGTGATGTCGATCTTCCTCGACAACGGCGTCCCCGAGCCCGACGCCGTCCAGGTCTACTCCACGCGCACCGGCGACCCGGTCACCGGGCCCCTCTGGACGCCCGCGCCCGTCTCTTCGCTGCGGTTCACCCCGGACGGCCTGAGCCTTCAGATCGGGGACGAGCAGGGCCGGGTCCGCGTGGTGCCGGTGCTGTCGGCGGATCCGGCGGCGCTCTCGGGCCTCGGCCCGGAGCTGACCGGCTACCGGGTCCAGAATGGCGGGCTGGAGCCGGTGGACGACGGCCGCCTGCTCAGCCCCTCGTTCGCGTTCCTGTCCCGGTTGCAGGGCGCCACCGACCCAGCCCTCCAGGCGATCTACCGCCACTTCAGCGCGCACCTGAGCCCCGGGCTCTCGATCGAGGAGGCCGCGCGGGCCGAGTCCTCCGCCGAGGGCTCGGCCCGGGGCCTCTGCCAGGTCCCGCCCGGGTGAGCCCCCTCAGCCCTTGAAGGTCATCAGGGGTCGCATCCGGGCGACCACCCCCACCATGCCGGCGCGGACCTGCGCGTCGATCACGGCGGAGATGGGCTTGTAGCCGGCGGGGGCCTCCTCGATCACGCGCTCCTCGCGCAGCGTGTGGCACTCCACCCCGCCCAGACCGAGCTGGTCTCGGCTCAGGTGCCCCATCTCCTGGCGGGGCCGCGAGCGGCCGGCGCCGTGGGAGGCGGAGCTCAGGAAGCGCGGCTGGCCGCGGCCCACCAGGAGGTAGGACGAGCTGCCCATGGACCCCGGGATCAGCAGGGCCTGACCGGGGTGCGCGGGCGTGGCGCCCTTGCGGGCGACGATGTCGTCCCCCTCGCGCAGCGTGATGTTGTGCGGCACGTCGGCGACCAGCGGGGAGCTGACCTGGCCGAAGACCTCGTCGAGGCGGGTGCGGAAGAGCTCGGCCAGCAGCGCGCGGTTCGCCCATCCGTAGTTCGCCGCGGCGGCCTCGGCCCGGAGGTAGGCCAGGGCCAGCTCCGGCTCGGCGGACAGGGAGATGGGGAAGATGCGGCTGTCGGGGTAGCGCTGATCGGCGGGCCAGGCGGCCCGGGCGCGGTCGGCCCAGAGGGTGCCGACGGCGCGCCCCACGTCGCGGGAGCCGGAGTGGATCATGAGGGCGATCTGGCCGACCTTGACGCCGAGGCGCCAGGCCTCGGCGCGGTCCACGATCTCCTCGACCACCTGCAGCTCTACGAAGTGGTTGCCGCGGCCCACGGTGGCCAGCCCGTCCTCGCGCACCACCTCGGACTGGAGCAGGGAGGCCGGGACGACGCTCGGATCCCCGTCCGGGAGCGCCCCGCCCAGGTAGACCCGGTCGATCTCCTCGCGGAGACGGTCCAGATCCACCCGGCGCAGGCGGCCCAGCGGGCGCTGGCGCGCGCCCAGCTCCAGGCCGGGCAGGCCCTCGCGCAGCAGGCCCTCGAAGGCGGGGCCGGTCAGCGCGATGTCCCGCTCGCCGAGCAGGTAGTCGCGCCGCAGGCGGCCGACCAGCTCGGCCTTGCGGGAGAGCAGGCGATCCAGGCTGAGGTCCGTGACGTGCAGGCGCATGCCACAGTTGATGTCCCCGCCCACGAGGCCGGGGGTGACGATGGCGCGGCTGCGGGCGACGGTGCCGATGGGCACGCCGCCATCCCCCGGATGGAAGTCCGGGGTGGCGCAGACGCAGGACAGGCGGCCGCCGTCCGGATGCTGGAGGGCGGCGATCTGGGCGAGCTGGGTGGCGGCCTTGGCCTCCAGGGGCAGCTCGTCGGAGAGCAGCACCTCGGCGGCGGGGCCGTCGGGATCGGAGCGCAGACGGATCGTGTACACGCCGTCCGCGTGCGTGACGTCCAGGCCCTCGCGCGCGAGGGCGCGAATGAGCCGGGGGAGCCGCGCCGAAGCGCGGCCCTGAAGCGTGGCAGGCATGGGAGCACCTGACTCAGATTCCAGGCACACGAACCCTGTGAGGGTCGGGCCTGAGATTGGGGTGAGTGAAGAGGACCGGGTTCAGCAGCCGCGGTGTCTCTGGCGCTCGTGCCCGCCACGTATCCAGTCTGTCCGTGCGCGCAAGCGGGGCGGTCGCGGGCCCCGCCCTCCTGGGAGCGCTAACTTTCTGACGCTGTCAATTACTTCGCGACGAGCCCCGGCGCCCTGCTCCCCTCGGCCGTCTTCGCCAGGAAGCCGCGCAGGTGGGCCTTCCCCTGGAAGCCGACCTGCATGGCCGTGACCTGGCCGCGGTGGAAGGCCAGCAGCGTGGGCAGCCCGCGGACGTTGTAGCGGGTCGTGAGCTCCAGCGCGCGGTCGGCGTCGACGTGCTCGACGGTGACGCCGGGGAACTCGGGGCCGAGCTCCACGAGCGCCTTCTCCAGCGCGCGGCAGGGCGGGCACCAGTCGGACGAGAAGTCGACGAGCACGGGGGTGTCGCGCTCGAGCACGAGGCGGGAGAAGGTGGCGGTGTCGGTGATGGGCATGAGGCCTCCAGGGTTCAGCCCGAGGTGCCAGCCAGCTCCCCGACTGTGTCAGGCTTCCGCGCGCCCGGCCCGAGGGCCTCGGCCTCCAGCTCCTCGCGCACGCTCCGACGCGCCCGCTTCAGGCGCGAGCGCACGGCGTCGGCCGTGATGCCCAGCTCATCCGCGATCTCCGGGCCGGTCCAGCCCTCCGCCGACATCAGCAGCACGACGCGGTCGGTGCGGTTCAGGCGGGCGAGGCCCTGGGAGAGCCGCTCGCCCAGCTCGCGGTCCGCCGCCTGGGCCTCCGGGCTGGCGCAGGCGCAGGGGAGCTCGAGCTCCGCGTCGTGGAGGCTGGGGTCGTTGGCCATCCCGCGGTTCAGGCGCCCACAGCTCCGCGAGACCAGGGTGGCCAGCCAGGCCAGCGGATCCCGCACCCCCGCCCAGCGCGCGCGCACGCGGCCCGCCTCCAGGAGGGCCTGCTGCACGGCGTCGTCGACGTCGTCCGGCCGCCGGCAGCTCCGCCGCGCCACGGCCACGAGGCGGTGCCCGTAGCAGGTGGTCAGGTGGTCGAGCGCGGCGATGTCGCCGCTGTGCATCAGCCGGAGGAGGGCGTCGGAGCTGCAGGTGGGGGCGTGCATGTCTCAGGAGTACCACCGAGGCGGGGGAGTGTGTCAGGGGTCATGCGGGGTGGGCGCGGGGACGAGGGCGTGAGCCTGATGTCGACAGGTTGCGCGTCTGAGTTTGATTGAGAACGTTGCGCTGTTTGCTGGACCCATCGAGCGTCGTGCTTAGCTTGTTCCTGCTGCTGACGAGAGGTCGGCAGCACAGGCGGTCACGCCGCCTGAAGGGAGGCGGTCATGCTGCGCAATCTGCTCCCTGTCTTCGTGTTCGCGATCCCGGTCGAGGCCGCAGGGGCGGGCGCCGTCGTGCGCGAGGAGTACATCAGCGATCACCACTGTGAGGAGGGCTATGTCCCGAGGCCCGGGGGAGGGGAGGGCGTCTGGGTCACCCACTGCGCCGACATGGAGGGTCTCCACCGCTGGATCGTGACCCCGTCGGGCAACGAGATCCACACCTTCTTCGGCGACTTCGGCTGGGCGGACTATGACATGGACGGCGAGCTGATCAGTTGGATGGAGGAGGACGCGCGGGAGTTCTCGCTGTTCAAGGACGACAGCGGGTTGTGGTTCCTGCACCACGCCGACATCGAACGTTGTGTCGAGACGCCGTGGGGCTTCGGGCTGTACTACACGCTGCGCGACCACATCGTGGGTGGGGAGCTTCAGTTCCGCGTCGAGGTGGGCGGCGAGGTCGAGAGCTGCGAGGGCTGGTGAGCGCTCCTGGAGATCGCGCGCTGCGGTCCGAGGAAGCAGCGCGGTCTCTCGCCGTGGCTGGTGATTCAGCGCAGAGGACGCCGAGTTCGCAGAGGACGCAGAGGCTCGGGCGCGCTCGGCGTGAGCGGGATCGCGGCGGGCTTCGACGGTGGTGGTGCGCGGCGCGTCCAGTGGGCGGACGTTTGGGGGGCGCTTCGGCCTGGATTTCCTGGGAGGCGGTGCCCGCGGCGACACCCGAGCTGCTGTGGTTCCACGGGCCGCCTGGGGTGCGGGATGGGTAGAGGCTCGCCCGGGGCGGGCTGCAGTTGCGGTGCGGATTGAGACTGGCTCTTCGCGCTCTCGAGTCAGACGATCGGGCCCGTTGAGGGCGAAGAGACGTCGCTCCCGTCTTTGTTCTTGAGAAGCTGCTCAGCGCTGTAGGACTTGCGATGCCCGAAACTTTCGACGCTACCGCCGTCCTTCGCCGTCTCTGAGAACGCGGCTTTGCCGTTAAGCTTGTACGAGAGCGCCTTCATCATGGCGGTCCAGCTCTCGTCCTGCAGGTCTCTTCCGTACTCGTTATCGGTGACCCATTTCCCAGCTCGGTCGAAGCCTCGGGTGTAGAATCGGTATTTCCCATTCTTCAGTTTCTCGATGCCGAACTTCCGATTGCCCGCGACCGGATGCTCACCGCCCAGATGGAGGTCGGTCATGGTCGAGAAGGTCGCTGAGTTCTTGTCCATCTTCGAGTTCACGACGTCACCGTTGTCCGGCCCCCAGATGTCGATATCGTATACATCCCCTTGCGCCGGCGCGGTGTTCTTCAGCGGATTGCGCTCCTTGTCCACCCTGGTGAAGCTGTTGCAGTCATCGAAGGTCTGGGCTGCCTTCTTCCAATCCTCGTAGTTGGCGTGCCCCTTGTCGTTCTCCCCAGGCGCGACGAAGCTGTCTGGATCCATGAGGAAGGCCTGCAAGAGATCCTCTTCCGTCATCCCCTCGGGCAGCTTGTCGAAGTCAATGGCGTACTCATCGAAATTGTAGTTCCCATGTCCACTGTCGTACGCATTCGTTACGGACTGGCCACGCTCCTTCTGCAGCTTTGGGTTGAGTTCGCTCTCGACCGTCGTCTTCATCAACTCGTGGTAGTCTTCGGAGACGATGTCGGAGAACATCCCGCTGTTGCTGTTGTCGCGAAGCTGATTGTCCGCGCTTGGCTCCTTCTTGCGTTGGAGGCCTGGACTGCCCGAGGCACCGCGTGGGAGCTCGCTCAACAGTCCTGCAGCGGACTGCCCCCGAGCGACGCGCTCGGCGACCATGTCCGCGTGGCGCTCGAGCTCAGGGCTCTCCGCGCTGAGCCCATGTGCCTGCTGGACGACGTGGGCCGCCTCGTGGGCCTCCGTCTTCAGGTCCATCGCGCCGCCGTCGAGGATGTGGTCCCCGAAGGTGGCCGCTCTGGCCCCGAGCCGGGCGCTGGCCTCCCGCGCTTCAGTCCCCCGGTGAACGCGAACCTCCTCGAGCCCATGGTCTGGGCCGAAGCTCTCGGAGATCTGCCGATGATGCCGCAGTGGCTGGGACGAGGTCTGCGCGCCGCCGCCGTGCGCTTCGGCGTCCTGGGCGTCGCGCCCTGAGAGCCGCAGGAGATCGCCGATGGCGGCGTTGCCCATATCCGATTGTGAGAGGAGAGCGCGTACTGGGGAGAGCGGTACGTCAGCGTCCTTATAGGAAGAGGGAGACGCCTCGGGCGCCTGGGGTGGGAGGAGATCCATCGCTGGCTCATGCTGGCGGCGCGACCTGCTGATCTTTGACGACATCGTGATGTGCTCCAGAGGGCGGAGACGAGTCTGGAGCCCTCCAGGAGCATTGGCGTCAACGTGGGCATCTGTGATACGACGTGGGCGCTTACGTCCCGACACAGCCTGCCTGGCCCTACTCTCCGATCTCGGTGATCCACCGGGCCAGGGCGGGCACCCGGATCCGGCCCTCGGGGGTGAGGACGCCGCGGCGCTGGAGCCAGCGCTGGTCGGGGCGGGGCACGGGGAGCGCCTCGCCCTCGGCCAGCCGGCGCAGCAGGGCCTGGCGCTCCGGGCCGCAGTCGCCGAAGGTGAAGCGGAAGAAGGCGGAGCCCGAGGCGAAGACCTCGTCCTGGATCGCGTCCACGTCGGCGGGCTCGGCGGCGCGGCGGCCGGTGGCGTCCAGGCGCAGGACCAGGAGCTGGCCGTAGAGCTGCGTCAGGTATGGCTGGCCGTCGGTGCGGCGCCAGACCTCCAGGGCGACGGCCTCGGGGATGGTGCCGGGCGGGAAGTCGTCCGAGGGTCGGGTCAGCAGCCCGAGGGTGGTGGGCTGGTCCAGGTGCTCCACCCGCAGCTCGATGGCGCCGATGAGGTGGTCGGACCACATCAGGTCCAGCTCATCGAAGGGCGCGACGCCGCTCACCAGCAGGTGGACGGCGCGCCGGTGCTGGGTGATCCCGCGCAGCAGGCCCATGAGCCGCAGCAGCTCGGCGCGGTCGCCGGGGAAGAGCGTCTCCAGGCGCTCGAACTCGTCGACGCACAGCAGGACGTGGTGGCCGGCGGCGGCGCGCTCCAGCGCGTCCAGCCAGGCGGAGGCGGCCTCGAAGGCGGGCCCGGCGGGGAGCTCGGGCACGGCGAAGCGGCGGTCGCGCCGGGCGGCCTCGCGGGCCTGCCGGGCGATGGCCTCGAAGAAGGCGCGCGGGCTGGAGGTGGGGTTGTCCTGCAGATCGACGAAGACCACCAGCGCGTCGGGCAGCAGCGCGGGCAGCATGCGCAGCAGCGAGGTCTTGCCGCAGCGGCGGGGGCCGAGCAGGACCAGGGCGCCGCGCCGGCGGGGGTCGCCGAGCAGGGCGCCCAGGCGGCGGACCAGGGCCTCGCGCCCGCGGAAGGTCTCCGCCCCCTCCTCCGGCGTGAGCGGGCGCCCGGCGCGGAAGGGGTTGGGGAGCACGGTGGCGGCGGCGGCGGCGAGGGCGGCGGCCTGATGGTCGAGCTGGGCGCGGAGGGCGGGGATCACGGGATCGAGGAGTCGGGCCTCCTCGCTGGCGGCGGCGAGCAGGGCGTTCTCCGCGCTGACCAGACGGTCGCGGGCGCGCTGGAGCTGCTGGAGGCGCTGGCGGGGGTCCAGGTGGACCTGGGCGGCCTGGGCGTAGCGGCCGACCTCGCGGAGGGCGAGCAGGAGGGGGGAGGCGGCCTCCACGCCGGGGAGCCAGGGGCCGGAGAGCTCGGCGATGGCGCCCCAGTCGCCGGCCTGGGCCAGGCGCTCCAGGCTGCGGGCCTGGAGGCGGAGCAGGGCGCGTCGGCCGGTCTTGCGTTGGCCGGGGGCGATGGCGCAGGCGTCCAGGACCTCGCGGGTGAGGGCGGGCTGGGCGTCGGCGCAGAGCAGGATGTGGTCGGCCAGGAAGGGGTGGGGGAGGTAGCTGAGATCGTGGTGGAGGACGGGGGCGAGGTGGAGGGTGGGGCGGCCAGAGCGGGCGAGGGCGTAGGCGAGGAACTGGGCGGGGAGCTCGAGGAGGAGGAAGGGGAGTCTGAAATACAAGGGGATGAAGGTCATGCCGACGCTCACGCCGATGACCATGCCGAAGGGCATGCTGATGAGCACGCCGAATAACATGCCTTCGAACACGCTTCGGGCCACAACACCCTCTAGGCCTCTAGACTCGTCGGCGGCCACACCTCCCGGCACGCCTCCAGCTACACCGGCGCCTCCGCTGGCAGCCACGCCGACGGCTACGCCGACACCTACGCCGGCGGCTACGCCTCCGGTAGCGCCGAAGGCCACACCTGCGGCCACGCTTATGGCAATGCTAGAGGCCACGCCTCTGGCCAGACCTCCGGGCAAGCCTAGAGTCACGCCGAAGCTTGTCCCGTAGGTCACACCTCCGGCCACCTTACCCCAGTCCATGGGCACACCCAAGGCCCACAGAACGCCGGCAAGCAGGAACGCCGACAGGTTGCCCAGCACCAGCAGCAGGACCATCCGCCCCAGGTAGGCTCTCGACACACCCCCCGCTCGCCACAACGTCCACGGCCGCGCGTTGGGTTCTACCCCCAGATTCTTCAGCCGCCGATGCAATCTTACCGGCTTCATGAAGAGCCACCACCCCAGCTCCAGCACCCCCGGCAGCTCCCCGCTCACGGTCGCCCCACCCCCAGCCACCAGCGCAGGATCTCCCCGAAGGCCCGCCCCTCCTCGTCCACCAGCCCGCGCCAGCGCAGCCGGGCGTAGCCGCTCCGCTCCCCGGCCCCCACGCGCTCCAGCTCGCTCCGCTCGCGCGTCGACAGGTGCCTCCACAGCTCGCGAAACCTCGCCGAGGCCGCGTCCTGGTACGGGTCCAGCGCCTCCTCGGCCGAGCCCGCCTCCAGGATCAGCCGCCCGTACAACTGCAGGTGGTACGGGTGGCGCCCCGCCCAGCGCCCGAGCTGCTCCCGCGCCGGCTCCGAGAGCAGCCCCGCCGACCAGCCCAGGATCTGCTCCGCCCCGCCGGGCTCCAGCAGGCCGAGGCGGAGGAGGTGCAGGGTGTTGCCGAAGGGTGAGGTCCGGTCCCGGTCCTGGTAGACCTGGTCCAGCTCGCTGGCCGTGGCCAGCACCAGCAGCACGCGGCCGTCCATGCCGCGCATCCGCTCCCAGAAGCGGTAGTCCAGCCGCTGGAGCGGCGTCTCGGCCTCGTCCAGCAGCAGGACCGGGGGCGGGCCCGCGTTGGCCCGGGCCCAGCCGGAGAGCGCGTCGGCCGCGGCGTCGGCGCCCTCGGGCCCCGGCCGCCCGGCGACGGCGCGCAGCAGCTCGGGCAGGCTGGAGCCCTCGGGCCCCTGGCCGCTCAGCAGGCAGGCGGTCCGCCCGCTCTCTCGCAGCCGCCGCGCCCAGGTCTCGAGCGTCGAGCTCTTGCCGATGCGCCGGTCGCCCACCAGCGAGACCCCCTGCCCGCGGGCCAGCGCCCCCTCCAGGGCCGCCAGCGTCCGCGCTCGCCCGACGTAGCGGGGCGGCAGGGCGGGGCGGCGCTCGTCGTAGGGGCTGGCGGGCTCCTGTCCGGCCGGCAGCTCGGGCAGCTCCACCCCCCAGCGCCCGGCCACCTCACGGATCCGCCCCGCCTGCCCGGGGCGCTCGCGGACCAGGGCCCGGAAGAGGCCCGCGTCCACGGCGCGCTCCCGCTCCAGCAGGGAGACGGCCTCGGAGATCAGGTACTGCGGGCTGGCGATCTTCCCGGGCAGACCCTGAGAGACGACCGCGCCGCGCTCCAGCCCGTGGACCAGCGCGCGCATGGCGTCGGCGTCCAGGAGCTCCAGGAGCAGCGCCTCCAGCGCCTGGCGGGGGGAGGGGAGGGCGGGGCGAGGGGTAGGGGTCGAGGGGCTCAGGATCGCTCCTCCAAGGGCAAGGCGCGATCCTATCACGGCGCGACCCCTCGGGTCCTGGCGTGGTCCGCGCGGCGTGAGGGCGCACACCGGGGCGTGCGCTGGTCCATCGATGGTCACGGACGGTCGTGGATTCAACCCATTTAAAGATGCTTGTATGAAAATGTTGCCAGATATGCATGATCTGGCTACAAATCGTGCGTATGCTCACCAGGGATCCCAGCGCCCTCGCCCATCTGCCCGCGTCGTTCACCCACGCCGACGCGCTGGCTCGGGGACTCTCGGATCGTGCTCTTCGGGAGCTCATCGACGACCATACGCTCGTTCGTCTGGGTCGAGGCCTCTATCGGCGGGCGGACGCGCCGCCGGTGGACGAGGAGCTGGTCGAGATCGCCCTGCGCGCGCCAGCGGCGACGCTCTGCCTCGTCACCGCGCTGGCGCGCCATGAGCTGACGGACCAGATCCCCGATGCGGTCGATGTCGCCATCCCTCGAGGGGCGCGGCCGCCGCGCGCGCCCAGCTCGGCGCGTTGGCACCGTTTCGATGAGGCGACCTTCGCGCTCGGGCGTCAGGAGATCCTGGTGGATGATGGCGTGACCATGGGTCTCTATGACGCCGAGCGCTGCATCGTCGACGCCTTTCGCCTCCGCCACCTGGAGGGCGAGGAGCTGGCGATCGAGGCGCTTCGCCGCTGGCTGCGCAGGCCGGGATCGGTCCCCTCGATCCTCCTCGTGAAGGCCCGCGCGTTCCCCAGGGCTGAGCCCTCGCTGCGCGCCGCGCTGAGGATCCTCCTGTGAGTCGTCGCCAAGACGCGACCCCCGGTCGCGCCTTGGCGCTTTCTTACTGGTCGATAGCTCACAGTCGGGCGATTTTGGGGGTTCGATACTTCATTGACCTGTCAACGCCCGACTGCTGTCGCTATCTCCTCGCCCTCACGTTCGGAGCGCGTTTTTCTAACGCGCCCCGCCCGTGATGGCTCCCCGTCACGACACCATCGCGGGAGCCCGCTACCTCGCGCTGCGCGCGCTGGCCCGCGCTCAGGGGCGCCCGACCGCCGAGCTGCTCCAGCTCTACGCGCTGGAGGGTTTCCTGACGCGCCTCGCGTGTTCACCACACCGGCGACGCTTCGTGTTGAAAGGCGGCGTGCTGCTGGCCGCCCTGGACGCCCGGCGCCCGACGCGGGAAGTGGATCTGCTCGCGCTGCAGACGCCCGACGAGATCGAGGCTGTGCGCGAGCTGGTCGGAGAGGTAGCGCTCCTGCAGCTCGACGATGGCCTCGAGCTCGAGCTGGGCCCGGCTGAGGCCATCCGCGAAGGCGACGCATACGCGGGTGTACGGGTGAGCTTGCGCGGTCGCCTGGCCTCGGCGCGGCTGGTCTTCCACGTCGATGTGAACGTGGGCGATCCCGTCTGGCCGGCGCCCACTCTCGTCGCGGTCTCCAGGCTGCTCTCTCCAGAGCCTCTGTCGCTCTCGGGCTACCCCATCGCAATGGTCCTCGCCGAGAAGATCGTCACGGCCCTCCAACGTGGGACCGCCAACACCCGCTGGCGCGACTTCGCCGATCTCTACGTCCTGGCTCACCGTCACGTGATCGTCGGCGCCGAGCTTCAACGGGCGGTGGAGGAGGTCGCGGCGTACCGGGTCGTGCCGCTCCTACCTCTCGAGGGGGTGCTGATGGGCTTCGACGCGCTGGGGCAGTCGCGTTGGGCCGCATGGCGGCGCAGACACGGGCTGGGAGAGCGCCTCCCCGAGCCGTTCGTGGAGGTGTTGGACCTCGTGCTGCACATGGCGTCGCCTGTGCTGGCTCGCGGTGCCGGCGGGATCGTCTGGCGCCCCGAGACGCGGCGTTGGGAGGCTGCTCCTGACATGGAGGGCGCGCGCGAGCGGGGGTAGAGGATCGGGTCGTCGCGGCGGGACGGTTGGGATCCGGCCCGCCGCGCGACGCTCTCGGCCTACAGCTCGATGTAGCCCGAGACGCTCACGAGGGGCTTGTAGGTGAAGCCGCCCAGCTCCTCCCAGCCGGTCCAGTCGAAGGGTACGTCCGTGGCGTAGCTCCAGAACTCGCTCTCGACGCGCTCGGGCTCGGCGGTGCTGATGGTGAGGCAGGCGATGTCGGGCCAGGCCCCAGGGTGCTCGATGGCCACGAACAGGGACTCGCCTTGCTTCACGAGCAGCGGGTCGTCGAGCAGGATCTCGAACAGGACCACGGGGTCCATCGCGCCGGGCTGGCCGGGGATGATCAGCGACAGATCGGGCTGGGCGTTGTTGGGGGGCACCAGCTCGGAGCTGACGTAGAGGTTGACGATCCGGTCGTCGGAGACGGTGCAGTGGATCCCAGACTTGGTGCTGTTGGGCGCCGAGAACGTGATCTCCCGGACGGAGAAGTCGAGCGCCGGGGTGAAGCGGACCGCGGAGAACTGGCCCTCCTCGCCAGGATCGGGGTGCCAGCGGTCCAGCGTGCCGATGTCCTCGGGCTTGATGTTGTCCATGCGCTGCGGGATCGCGATCTGGGATCCTCCGGCCAGACGGTACATGGAGTAGCGCATCTCGTCCAGGATGGTGCTCTGGTAGGCGCCAGCGGCGGAAGAGACGAACAGCGCGGCGATGATCAGGTTCTTTCTCATGCTTGCCTCCTTTCGTGCCCGCTGGGGAGGAGTGCAAGCGGCGTGCCAGGACTGTCTATTGTATCGAATACAGATCAAGGCCAAGAATGTTGAGTCGACAGGATGCGCGCGCAGCTCGCGCGCGCAGCGCGCGCATGCCGACTGGACAGGGCGCCTCTGGCGAGCCATGAGATCCTCCCCCCGAGGTTCCGCCATGCACCCCGCCCTCCTGTACGGCACCGCCTGGAAGGAAGAGAGCACCGCCTCCTGCGTGCGCGCGGCGCTGGACGCCGGCTTTCGCGGCATCGACACCGCCAACCAGCGGCGGCACTACCACGAGGCCGGCGTCGGCGAGGCGCTGGAGCCCTTCCTCCAGCGCCACGGCCGCGAGTCCCTCTGGATCCAGACCAAGTTCACTTACGCGCGCGGCCAGGACCATCGGCTGCCCTACGATCCCGGGGCGCGGCCCGCGGTCCAGGTGCGCCAGTCGCTGGCGAGCTCGCTGGAGCACCTCGGCGTGGGCTGGCTGGACAGCCTGCTGCTGCACGGGCCGGAGACGCACCCTGGCCTCACGCCGACCGACTGGGAGGTGTGGCGGACCCTCGAAGAGCTGCAGCAGGAGGGCCTGACGCGCGCCATCGGCGTGAGCAACATCGACCCGGACCAGCTCCGCCTCCTGCTGGACAACGCGCGGGTCCCGCCGGCCTTCGTGCAGAACCGCTGCTACGCCAGCCGGGGCTGGGACGCCGCGGTGCGCCAGATCTGCCGGGAGGCCGGCGTCACCTACCAGGGCTTCTCGCTGCTGACGGCCAACCGGACCCTCTGGAACCACCGGGACGTCGCCGCCATCGCGCGACGCCTGGGCGCCACGCCGGCGCAGGTGCTCCTCCGATTCAGCATGACCCTGGACATCCTGCCGATCACGGGGACCACGGACCCCCACCACATGGCCCAGGACCTGGTCGTCCCAGGCCTGGAGCTCAGCGAGGAGGACGTGCGGACGATCCTGGCCCGCTCCGCCCCCTGATCGCGGCGGGCGCCCGCCCACTCAAGGCGCGTACAGCCCCGCCGCCTGCAGCTGCGCGATCATCTCCTCCGTCCGGTAGGGGAAGAACTCGTCCATCAGGCGGTCGTACTCCTCCTGCCACTCGACGTCCCGGGTGTAGGGCGTGGTGCGGTAGGTGTCGCCCCAGCGGGCGGACTCGGCCAGCAGGGCCTCGTAGATCTCGTCGGCGCGCGCCTGATATCGGGCGGCGGCGGCCTCCGGGGTGAGCGCCCCGCTCCCGGTCAGGTGCATGGCGGCGCGCTCGGCGTAGCGGGCGCGGAAGTCCTCGTTCTCCCGAAGCCGGGCGTAGACGTGGGAGATCGCGCCGTCCACGTCGATCTCGACGTTGGTGTCGTCCGTGGCCTCCCAGAGGCTGTACTCCATGTCCCACACGAAGAAGCGGAAGAGCTCGCCGTCGGCGCGGCGCCGGATCCCCCGCATGTTGTTGTGGTAGAAGCAGCAGGGGCCGTCGCGGTTCACCGTGTACTGGTGGATGAGCATGTAGTCGATGAGGTCGTCGAGGTCCAACATGGCCTCGACCGCGGCCAGCCCGGCGTCCGTCGAGAGGTCCTCGTCGGCCAGCGCCAGCAGCGTGTTGTAAGCCTCCAGGGTGCCGTCCACCGCCTCGTTGGTGACGGTGCGCCGGTTGATCGCGTCGTACTCGTCGTTATCCCCGCCCAGGTACTCCTCGCCGAAGCCGGCCTCGGGCCGCTCCACCGGGTTGTACAGGCCCCAGTACAGTCCATTCAAGTACAAATGAACATAGGTGGCGTGGCCGTCCAGCTTGCCCATGTCCCGCGCCGTGTCGCGGGCGAAGGCGTCGTGCAGGTACTGGGCGTTGGCGGGGTCGCGGAAGTCCAGCCAGGTCTTGCTGCCGCCCGCCCGCAGGACCACGCTGTCGAAGCGCTCGACGGGAGCGTCGGCGAAGAGCGGGTACTCCAGCTTGGTGACCCCGTAGTCCCGGGAGAACTCCAGGCGGAAGGAGTGTTTGAGCGTGGACGAGTGGTATCGCCAGCCGTAGCCGTGGACGCGCAGCCCGCAGTCCTCCTGGAAGCCCGTGCTGCCGTCCTCCAGGATGAGCTCGACGGAGACGGGGCGCTCCCAGGCCTCGCCGCGCTCGGCGCTGTTCTCGTAGAGGCCGTCCGGGCCCATGAGGTGGTCGAGGTCGGTCACGATGGAGAGGGTGGGGATCGCGCGCAGCGCCTCCAGCATCGCCTCGGGGTCGGCGTCCACGACCTCCGCGTCCATCTCATAGTCGGCGGTGTAGGCCGCTTCGCTCACGCCGTCCCAGGTGGCGGGCCAGCCCTCGGGGTCGGCGGGCTGGCGGATCACGTCGTCCAGGAACAGGTAGGTGTGGGTGGCGACCTCGCTGTCGGCCCAGTCGTCGGCGAAGGCGGCGGCGCGCAGCAGGGCGGTGGTCGTGAGCGTGAGCGTGACCTCGGGCGCCGTGTGGGCGTCGCCGGGCTCGACCACGGTCCCGTTGTCCAGGGAGGGCGCGCTGCCGTCGGTCGTGTAGACCAGGGTGGCGCCCGCCTCGGCCCGGATGGTCACCTCGGTGGAGCCCTCGTAGAAGCCGCGGGGCGGGTCGAGCTCGGGCTCGGCCAGCAGGCCCTTGACCCCGGCCCCGTTGGGCTCGCCGGGGGTGGGGTCGGCGAAGTACGCCGGGTCCCCGGTCGTGATGACCTCGCCGGTCAGCGTGGCGCCCAGCAGCAGATCGTCCGAGTCCTCCGGGTGGTTCAGCGCGACGAGGGCCAGCGTGGCGTCGCCCTCGGGCAGCAGGCGCGGGTCGAGGGCGAAGGTCTCCGAGGTGTCGCCGTCGTGGGTGGCCGTGGCGACGCCGTCTCCCGCGTTGGCCTCAGCGACCATCTCACCGCCCAGGTACGCCTGAAAGCCGTCGTCGTAAGCCACCTCCAGCGTGAGCCGGGTCGGCGCCTCGCCCGCGTCCACCGGGGCGCGCACCCAGGCCGGCGCGCTGGCGATCTCCGTCTCGATCTCGGCCTCGTAGGGCGAGGCCAGCGTGCCGGTGACCACCAGCTCGGCCAGCGACATCCACTCGCTGCGGTAGGAGGTCACCGCCGTCTTGGAGACCCGCACGTACTGGCCGATCACGCCGTCGTCCACGGGCAGCTCCACCAGGGAGCCGGGGCTGGTGGGCGTGTCGCCCTCGGCGACGGGGTTGACGGTCTCGCTGGTCCAGAGGGCGGCGCCGTCCGCGTCCTCGATGGTGACGACGATGTTGTAGAGACGCTCCGCGCAGCAGTCGGCGCGGTTCAACAGGTCGATCTCGGAGATGGCGAAGTCGCTCCCCAGGTCCACCAGCAGCCAGGGCGCGGTGTCGCCGTCGCCGGTGTGGCTGAAGGTGCCGGGCTCACCGTCCACGGCCTGGGCGCCGGTGTAGCCGTATCCGTCGGTGGACTGGGTCGTCGTCTTGTCCAGCGCCGCGTTCTCGGGGGTGGCGCTGGTGGCGCCGCCGTCGAAGCCGACCGGGAGGGTGACCGCGGTCCAGGTGGCGTCATCGTAGTCCTCGGCCGCCCAGCCCTCCTGCTCGGTCAGGCTCAGCCGCGCCGGCGAGCCGTCCTGCAGCAGCACCTCGGTCTCCACCGCCTGGGCGAGGCCCCAGCTCCTGTCCTCGCCGAGGGCAGGGTAGGTGAGGGCGTGCGCGACCGAGCCGTCCGGGCGGGAGAGGGTCACGGTCTCGCCGCCCGAGTTGAGCTGGAAGGCCGTGTGCAGCTCGCCCTCCGGGCCGTCGGCGCCCTTGTCGGAGGCGAAGACCAGCAGGTACTCTCCGCCCAGGAGGGTCCGCTCCTCGAACACGTAGGTCTCACCGGACTCGTCGGCCAGGCTCCACCCGGCCAGCGCCACGGGGTCGGGGCCCGGGTTGTAGAGCTCGATCCAGTCCGGCGTGTCGCCGTCGCCGTCCTCCAGCGTGTCGAGGTTGTCGCACATCAGCTCGGAGATCCAGAGCGCCGTGTCGTCCGCGGGGGCGGCCGAGTCGTCGATCTCCTCGATGGGCGTCGAGTCTTCGGGCTGGGTGTCCTGGGACGGCGCGCTCTCATCGGGGAGCCCGCTCTTGTCCGAGCCGTCGTCCGAGCAGGAGAGGAGCAGGCTCCAGAGCAGCGCGCGCATCGGGGGAGTATAGCACCCCCGGGCGGCGCCCCAGGTGCCCCAGCCCCAGCGCGAGGGTGACGAGCGCGGCCGCGAAGGCGAAGGTGGCGCGCATGCCCGCGGCCACGTCGCCCGCGGGTGCCTGGGCGACGTCCGCGTCTCCCGAGGCGGCGGCGAACACGGCGCCCAGGAGGGAGGCGCCGGTGACGAGCCCGAGGTTGCGCGAGAGCGTGAGCAGCCCCGACACCAGACCCCGGCGGTCGGGGCTCAGCGCGCCCACGACGCCGGTGTTGTTGGCCGCCTGGAAGAGGGCGTAGCCGCTGGTGAGGAGGACGATGGGGGCGATGTAGCCGGGGGTGCCGAGCCGCTCGGGCGTCACCGCGAGGATCGCGGCGCCGGCCGCCATCCCGACGAGTCCGGCCAGGGTCGCGCGGCGGGCGCCGAGCTGATCCACCAGCCTGCCGGCCGGCACCCCGGTCAGCGCGGCGGCGAGGGGACCGGCCGCCATCACCAGCCCCACGCTCCCCGTCGCCAGGCCGAGCCCGCGCGAGAGGTAGAAGGGCCCCACCACCAGCGTCGCCATCAGCACGGTGGCGGCCAGCATGCTCATCGCCAGGCTCGCGCCGAGGGCCCGGTCCCGGAGCAGGTCCAGGGGGAGCCACGGGGAGCCCGCCCGCGGCGCCTCCACCGGGTCTCCGGCCGGGAGGGAGCGGCACGCCAGCAGGAGGGCCAGGAGGCCGAGGGGCACCTGGACCAGGAAGATGGCGCGCCACCCGAGCTGCGAGGTCAGCGCGCCCCCGATCGAGGGGCCGAGGGCCGTGCCGAGGGCGGAGGTCGTGCCCAGCAGCCCCATGGCGCTGCCCGTGCGCCCCTTCGGGGAGAGGTCGGCGACGAAGGCGAGCGTCAGCGCCATCAGGACGGCCGCCCCCACGCCCTGCGCGAGGCGCGCGAGGAGGAGGAGCCCGAGCGACGGGGCGAGGCCGCTCATCGCCGCCGCCCCCACGAACAGGAGCAGGCCGCCCACCAGCACGCGCCGGCGCCCGTAGCGGTCGCCCAGGCGGCCCGCGCCGACGATCGCGGCCGTGACGCCGAGCTGGTAACTCACGACGACCCCCTGCACCTCCTGGAAGGAGGCGCCGAGCTCCCGGGCCAGCGTCGGCAGCGCCACGTTGGCGACGCTGGTGCCCAGGGAGGACAGCAGCATGGCGAGGCCGAGGCCGCCGAGGGCCTCCCGGGTGGAGGGGGCGGGGGAGGACCGGGCCGGCAGCGTCTGGATCCTGGCGTTCATGTTCGCACCTCGTGGAGATGCCTGGGATGTACCGCTCGCCCACACATGGCGGTAGACGCACGGGACGCACGCCACTCGTGCGTCTGACGCCATGTCTGGATACGCTGCGCGCATGGACCGCCCCGACCTCAACCTGCTCCTCGCGCTCGACGTGCTGCTCTCGGAGGAGACGGTGGCCGGCGCGGCCCGGCGGCTTCAGCTCAGCCCGTCCGCGATGAGCCGCACCCTGGCGCGCCTGCGCGAGGCGACGGGCGATCCGCTGCTGGTGCGCGCGGGCCGGGAGATGGTCCCCTCGCCGAGGGCGCTCGAGCTCCGCGAGCGGCTCGGGGAGCTGGTGCGGGAGGCGGAGGCCATGCTCCGCCCCGCTGAGACCCTCCGCCTCGACACGCTCGAGCGCACCTTCACCCTCCGCACCAGCGAGGGCTTCGTGGAGACCTTCGGCCCGGCCCTGCTCGACCGGGCGCGGCGGGAGGCCCCGCGGGTCTCGCTGCGCTTCGTGCAGAAGCCGGACAAGGACAGCGCCCCCCTCCGCGAGGGCGCGGCCGACCTGGAGACCGGGGTGGTCGGGCGGCGCACCGGGCCCGAGCTGCGGGCGCAGGCTCTGTTCCGGGACAGGCACGTCGGCGTCGTCCGCGAGGGACACGCCCTCAGCCAGGGCGAGGTGACGATGGAGCGCTTCGCCGCCTGCGAGCACATCGGCGTCTCCCACAGCGGCGAGGAGCGGGGTCCGGTGGAGCGGGCCGTGGAGGCCGCGGGCGGAGTGCGGCGGGTCACCGTGCAGGTCGACGGCTTCGCGCGGGCCCTCGCGCTGGCGCGGGCCACCGACAGGGTCGCCGCCGTGCCCGACCGCCTCACGCGCGGCCTTCAGGCGGGGACGGTCCGCTTCCGGCTGCCCTTCCCGATGCCCGAGTTCACGCTCTCGCTGCTGTGGCACCCGCGCATGGACGCCGACGCCGGGCATCGGTGGCTGCGCGGCTGCGTCCGCGAGGTGTGCGCCGAGGAGGGGTGGTCTGGCGCTTGTCGGTCTGGTGATTTGATGATGTGATGCGCTTCATGTCCGCGCGCGAAGGTAGCCCGAAGATCCCGCTCGACGAGCACCCCACCGTGCGGGCGGCGCGGGCTCGCCCGCCGCTCGACCCCCAGCCGCTGACCCAGGAGATCGTGCGGGCGCTGGCGCGCGAGGCGGGCGCGGACGACGCGGCGCTGGTCTCGCTCGATCACCCGGACCTCGCCGAGGAGGTCCCCTACGTGACCCAGGCCCTCCCGGGGGCCCGCTCGCTGGTGGCGCTGGTGGCGCGCATGCACCCCGACGACGTGCGCAGCCCGGCGCGCAGCGTGGCCAACACCGAGTTTCATCGCGCGGCCCACGCGATCAACGACGTGTCCCACCGGGTCGCGGTCGCGCTGTCCGCCCGCGGCCACCGCGCGATCAACCCCGCCATGGCCTTCCCGCTGGAGATGGCCTCCTTCCCCGGCCGCGTCTGGGTCGTCTCCCACAAGAAGGTCGCGGTCGCCGCGCAGCTCGGGCGCATGGGGATCCACCGGAACGTGATCCACCCACGCTTTGGATCCTTCGTGGTGCTGGGCACGGTGATCACCACCGCCGAGGCGCTGGACGCCCCCCCGCCGCTCTCCTTCGATCCCTGCCTGGACTGTAGGCTCTGCGTGGCGGCCTGCCCGGTCGGCGCCATCGTGGCGGGCGGGGACTTCCGGTTCTCCGCCTGCTTCGACCACAACTACCGAGAGTTCATGTCCGGCTTCGCCGACTTCATGGAGGAGGTGGCCGACAGCCGGGACCGACAGGAGCTGCGCGAGCGCGTGTCACAGCCCGAGACCGTCTCGATGTGGCAGAGCCTCGCCTACGAGCCGAACTACAAGGCCGCCTACTGCATCGCGGTCTGCCCCGCGGGCGAGGAGGTGATCCCGACCTTCCTGCGCAGCAAGGGCGAGCACATGAACACCGTGGTGAGGCCGCTCCTGGACCGGGAGGAGACCGTCTACGTCGTGCCCGGATCGGACGCCGAGGCCCACGTACAGAAGCGCTTCCCGCACAAGACGGTGAAGCGGGTCCGGTCGAGCCTGCGGCCGAACGACGCGACCTCCTTCTTCAGCGTGCTGCCGCTCACCTTCCAGCGCGGGCCCGCCCGGGGATGGGCGGCGACCTTCCACTTCCAGCTCACGGCCGACCCGCCCATCGAGGCGACGGTGCGCATCGACGACGGGACCCTGAAGGTCGACACGGGGCTGGTGGGCACCCCCGACGTGACCGTGCGCTGCGCGGCCAGCGTGTGGTACGACGTCGCTACGGGCAAGCGCAACCCCGTCTTGGCGGTGCTCACGGGCCGGATGAAGATCAAGGGCGACCGCTCGCTGCTGGACAGGTTCTCGGCGTGTTTTCCGCGGGGGTGAGGGGGGCTCCGGCCCTGAGCCTCACTCGGCGTGGCACCGCACGTTGACGACGGGCTCCTGATCGGCCTCCTCCGCCCAGGCGACGCACACCTTCCCCTCCAGGAAGCCGACGGCCGGATCGTAGGAGTAGGCCGGGCTGTTCGACACGCCCGTCGCGGCGTTCGAGCCCGCGATCCCACGCCACTGTCCGCCGCTCCGCGTGTGGAGCTGCACCTCGCCGTCCTCGGTGACCGTGGCGAGATAGGGCGTGCCGGTCGGAGACAGGGCGAGGTAGGGCTGTCGAGCGTCCTTCGGGAGCCCGGCGTCGTGCTCGTCCCAGCGTGATCCCGTCCACTCGGCGACGCGGAGGTGGAAGCGGAGCTGGGGCTCCTGCTCCACGATCACCCAGGCGGCCATCAGGCGCCCGTCCCCCAGCGGGAGCAGGTCGTCCGGCGCGTCGAGATCATCGTGGGCGGGGATGGCGGCCCAACCCGCGGCGCCTCGGACCCAGAACGCTCCGTCCAGGCTGAGGACGGCCTCCGGACCGCCGAAGAGCCAGGGCTCGTCCCAGGCCTCCCCGGGTATGGGCGGCGTCGACTCGCGCGTCCAGACGCCGTCGGCGTGGCGCCAGATCTGCCAGTCGTCGGGTGGCTGTGGCGCGAGCTCGTCCACCACGCCCCCGGACCGGGGGTGGAGGGCGATGAGCACGCTGCCGTCGGCGAGCTCCGCCATCGCGGCGGGGACGCACGGCCTTCCCGAGGCGGCGCCGCAGGTGCTCGCGTCCGCGCCGCTCACCTCCGGCAGCGTGATGGTGTGGAGGAGGCCCTCGCGCGCCTGCAGGAGGGTCGCGGTCACCCGCCCGGCGCCCCAGAAGGTGTCCCAGGTCGAGCCGACGTCGACGCTCAGGTGCGTGTTCCCCGAGCGCACGCCGAAGCTGCCTCTCACCGTCAAGGGCCGATCCTGGACCCAGGCCCTGCCGCTCCAGCGTGCGCCCGCGAGGCGCTGGGCGCCGTCGGGGCTCTCGACCCACACGAGCCGCCCGTCGGGCTCGAAGCGGAGGTCGTCCACGCCGCTCTCGGGGTCTCCCAGCGCTGTGCCCGGAGACGGCTCCCCGTCGAGGCCCCACCAGCGCTCGCCCGTCCAGCGCAGCACCGACAGGTCGTCCCCCGCCGAGTAGAACGCTCCTGCCAGGGAGGTCACGAGCGTAGGCTGGGCGGTGGGGAGGAGGGCCACCGTGGTTTCCAGGGAGCACGAGTGCCCCACGCGCAGTGGATCTCTGCCCAGCGGGTCCCACAGGAAGAGGCGCCTCTGAGAGACCTGGAGGCGATTGAACTCGCACCCGTAGTGCGTGCCCATGTCGGCGGGCCAGACCTCCAGGGAGTAGGCGTCCCCCCGAGGTGATCCGCTCACGCGCACAGAGTGCGAGTCATCCCGGACCGGGATCCAGTCCCAGCCCGCGGGCGCCTCGATGAGGTAGTGGTCGAGGGAGGGGTTGGCTGGGACGGGCGTGGCCGACCACGCGACCCGCCCCCACTGGCCCGTGACCGCGACCTGCCGCCGCCCCTCCACCGAGGGGGTGATCTCCAGCGCCCGGCCATCCGTGACGGTGCGCGCCCACGCGCCGAGGGCTGAGCCATCGGCGTGATACACGATCTTGTCTCCGGTCTCGTATTCCTGATCGATGAGGTACACCCGCGCCGTCTCGCCGAGCAGCACGACCGCCAGATCCCGCGCATCCGCGGTCGGCGTCGGGGCCTCCTCGACCTCCCAGCGCCCGTCGCGCCAGCGCGCCAGCCCAGCCAGGCGGCCGTCCGCCCGAAGCCAGGCGAGGATCGGCTGGTCGGCGGGATCGGTGGTCATCGAGAGCCTGAATCTCTGCTCCTCCGGGTCAGCGCGCGGGGTGAGCACCAGGGGTGGCAGGTCCTCCCAGCGGTCGCCGATGCGGGCGCGCACCGTCAGCTCCACGCTCGCGTCCGGCAGCGCGCGCGCCGCGGCGACCAGGATCCGGTCCTCATGGGCGACGGCGGCAGCGAACCCGAGGATGGGTCCCTCGATGACGCGGGCGTCGCGCCAGGTGTGGGTCCTCCGCTCGGTCACTGGCCCCAGCTCGCTGCGCCCGAGCGGGAGCCAGCCGGGATCCTCCGCGTTCGCGGGCGGGAGGAGCGTCAGGACCAGTAAGAGCGGCGACATCGTCCCCAGTGTATCAAGCCGGCCACAGCTGGGTGGTGGTGTTCGCCCGGGTGCCGGACGAGCCCGCGCAGGTCTGAGCGCGCCGCGGCGCCGGCCCGATCTCAGGTCAGGACGGGCACGATCTCCAGCTTCTCGGGCTCCCGCGGGAGGTAGCGCGGGGCGTGGTGGCGCATGCAGGCGGCGAGCGCGTCGAGGAGCTCGGACCGCCAGTGCTGGGCCTGGCCGACCACGCTGACCTCGCGCGTGGGCACCGAGCCGCGGAAGGGGCGCACCTGCCGGCGCCGGACCTCGTTGGGCAGCGTGCTGGCGTAGCTCTCGGGGATGAGCGTGCAGCCGCCCACCCGGTCCACCAGCCCGCGGAGGGTCTCGAAATTGCCGGCCTCGAAGTGGACGCCCCCCAGGATGCGCCGACGATGCACCCCGCACAGGTGCACCACCTGGTTGCGGAAGCAGTGCCCGTCCTCCAGCAGCCAGAGGTCGTCGCGGGCGATGTCGGCGACCTCGATCTCCTCCGACTGCAGCAGGGACGAGGAGGCGTGGGCGTACCCGTAGAAGGAGTCGTAGAACACGACCCGCTTCTCCAGGCTGGCCTCGGCCAGGGGCGTCACCATCAGCGCGGCGTCCAGGCGCATGGCCTGGAGCTCCACGAGGATCTCGGAGGTCGTCCGCTCCACGACCGTGAGATCGGCGTCCGGGTACGAGGCGGCGAAGGCGGGGAGGAACCAGGGCACGACCGTGGAGGCCAGCGTGGGGATGATGCCGAGGCTGACCCGGCCCGTGAGCGGGTGCAGGCCCTCGGCGGAGGCGACGAGGCGGGCGTGCGCTGCCACCACCTCCTGGGCGAGGCGGATGATGCGCTCCCCGTGCTCCGTCGCGATGATCGGCTTGGCGCGCCGATCGAAGAGGACCACCCCCAGATCGCTCTCCAGCTTCGCGATCTGGGCGCTGAGCGTCGCCTGCGAGACGTGACAGCTCGTGGCCGCCCGACCGAAGTGGCCCGTGCGGTAGACCGCGACGACGTACTCGAGCTGGGTGATCGACGGCATGCTGGGATCCTAACGCTTTTCCCCGGAGAGACCGCGCGGCCCTTACTCCACCAGCGTCCCGCCCTCGACGAGGGCCGCGTAGCGGTAGCCGAAGCCCAGGTCCACGTCCCGACGCAGGGTGCCGCGGAAGGCGACCCACTGCCCTGGGACGACCCCCTGCTGGGTCTGGACGGTGAGATCGTGGGTCCCCGCGTCCGGGTCCCCCGTCCCGTCCTGGAGGTGGACCCAGACCGAGCCCACGGCGCTGGTCGCCTTGACCACCCGCCCGAAGACGAGGATCTCGGTGCCATCACGCTGCGCGAGCTCGGCGTAGGCCTGTCCGACGCCCAGGGCGCCGGGGGGCGCTCGCCGGGCGACGACGCGGCGCGCGGTCTCGGCGTCGACCACCCGGACGTGGGCGATGTCGACCACCTCGGGGACGCTCCGCGAGATCTCCGGGATCTCCACGTCCGTCCGCGCCGTGCCCCGGCCCAGCAGGACGTGATCGCCGACCTTCGCCGCGACCTTCGGCACCTGGACCCAGGTGCTGAGCTCGCCCTGCTGCACCCGCAGGAGCTGGTGCTCTCCCCGGTCCACCACCTCCGCGACGGTGGTGGGCGCGTTGTTCGCCCAGCCGCCGGGGGGCGCGTCCGTGGACGCCTGGCTGGCACAGCCGAGCGTCGAGAGGGCGGCGAGGAGCCCGCAGAACCGAATCCAGGTGTAGCCAGGCATGGGGTCCCTCAGCGCTGGAGGTCGAAGCGGTCGGCCAGCATCACCCTGGTCCACGCCGAGATGAAGTCCGCCTGGAACTTCACCGGGTCATAGGCGTAGACCTCGCAGATCGCGCGGAGCTCGGAGTTCGACCCGAAGACGAGATCGACCTCCGTGGCCGTCCAGCGCACCTGGCCGTCCGGGCCCGCGCCCTCGAAGGTCCCGTCCCCCTTCGGGGTCCAGCGGGTCGAATGGTCAAGCAGGTTGACGAAAAAGTCATTGGAGAGGGTCCCCGGCCTGTCCGTAAAGACGCCGTGCTTCGCGCCGCCGCTGTTGGCGTCCAGCACGCGCAGCCCGCCCACCAGCGCCGTCATCTCCGCCGGGGTGAGGCCCAGCAGCGCGGCCTTGTCGATCAGGGCGTCCGAGGGGCGACGGTTCACCTCCGCGGTGTAGTAGTTGCGGAAGCCGTCCGCCTTCGGCTCGAGGAAGGCGTAGGAGGTGGGGTCCGTCTGCTCGGCGCTCGCGTCGTTGCGACCGGGCGTGAACGGCACCGCCGCCTTGGAGCCGCCCGCCGCCGCGGCCTGCTCGACGCCCACCGCGCCGGCCAGCACGATCAGGTCGGCCAGCGAGACCTTCTTGCCGCCGCTCGCGGAGGCGTTGAAGGCCGACTGCACGCCCTCCAGCTTCGCCAGCGTGGCCTTCAGCTCGGCCGGGTCGTTGACCTTCCAGCTCGCCGCGGGCTCGAGGCGGATCCGAGCGCCGTTGGCGCCGCCGCGCATGTCCGAGCTCCGGTACGTGGACGCCGAGGCCCAGGCGACGCGCACCAGCTGCGACGGGCTCAGCCCGGTCGCCGCGATGTCGGCCTTCAGCCTGGACACGTCCGCCGCCCCGACCAGCGTGTAGTCGATCGCCGGGATTGGATCCTGCCAGAGGAAGGTCTCGCTCGGCACCTCCGGCCCCAGGTAGCGGGTCTTCGGCCCCAGGTCGCGGTGGGTCAGCTTGAACCAGGCCCGCGCGAACTCCGCGGCGAAGGCCTCCGGGTCGTCCTTGAAGCGCGTGGAGATGGCGTCGTAGGCCGGATCCTGCCGGAGTGAGAGGTCGGTCGTGAGCATCATCGGGGCGTGGCGCTTCGTCGGGTCGTGGGCGTCGGGCACCAGATCGGCGCCCTTGCCGTCCTTGGGCTTCCACTGCGTCGCGCCGGCCGGGCTCTTCGTCTTCTCCCAGTCGAACCCGTACAGGAACGTGAAGTACTGCCCGCTCCACTTGTCCGGGGACGCGGTCCACGCGCCCTCCAGGCCGCTCGTGGTCGTGTCGGCCCCCTTCCCCGTGCCGCAGGTGTTCAGCCAGCCGAGGCCCTGCGCCTCCACCGCCCCCGCCGCGGGCTCCACGCCGACGCAGCTCCCCGGGGCGTGCGCGCCGTGCGCCTTGCCGAAGGTGTGGCCGCCCGCGATCAGCGCCACCGTCTCTGCGTCGTTCATCCCCATGCGGGCGAAGGTCTCGCGGATGTCGGCCGCCGCGGACACCGGGTCGCCGTTGCCGTTGGGGCCCTCCGGGTTCACGTAGATGAGCCCCATCTGCACCGCCGCCAGCGGCTTCTCCAGCTCCCGCTCGCCGTGGAAGCGCTCGTCGGCGAGGAACTTCTGCTCCGGCCCCCAGTAGACCAGATCGGCCTCCCAGTCGTCGACGCGACCCCCGGCGAAGCCCAGCGTCTTGAAGCCCCCCTGCTCCATCGCGACGTTCCCGGCCAGGATCATGAGGTCGGCCCAGGAGACGCTGTCGCCGTACTTCTGCTTGACCGGCCAGAGCAGCCGCCGCGCCTTGTCCAGGTTCGCGTTGTCCGGCCAGCTGTTCAGCGGCTCGAAGCGGATCTGTCCGCCGTCGGAGCCGCCTCGCCCGTCCAGGGCGCGGTAGGTCCCCGCGCTGTGCCAGGCCAGGCGGATGAACAGCGGGCCGTAGGTGCCGTAGTCGGCGGGCCACCAGTCCTGCGAGGTCGTCATCACCTGGGCGATGTCCGCCTTCAGGGCCGGGAGGTCCAGCTTCGCGAACCTCTCCGCGTAGTCGTGGTCCGGGCCATAGGGGTTCCCCGCCTCGTTGCGCCGCAGCGGCGACAGGTCCACCTGGTTGGGCCACCAGGCGCGGTTGTCGCGGAGCGAGCCGGCGATCTCCGCGGGCTTCTTCGCTGAGGCCTCCGGTGCGGCCTCTGCCGCGGGCTTCGCGGGCGCCTCCTCTGGTCTGGGGGTCGAGGGCTGGCAGGCGAGCAGGGTGAGCAGGACGGTCGCCTGCGGGACCCGATGAAGGATGCGCAGCGAGGAGACGTTGTCCATCTTGGTTCTCCGGGGTTGAACGGTTGCCTGAGGAATGTAGGACCGCCGTGTCTCCTTGAGAAACGCGAAATTTCTATGGCGCGATAGAGAGAAGCGAACGGGAGGCTGGGGCCTCAAGCTCGGGAGTGGACCAGCAAGGCCCTCACCCGCCGCAGCGGCACGCGATCGATCGGCTTGCCGTCGACGCTGCTGTACCGTGTGATGTACAGCTCTGCGCGGTCGTAGACCGACAGCTCTACTGGGACCCCGTGCAGGTCGAAGTGGTAGTGTACGAAGCGGCGGAAGACGCCGTCCTTCATCCGCTCGTGCTCGAGCCGCTCGATCTCGTAGCCGGCGTCACGCAGCGCGTCCTCCAGCCGATCCTCGCGCGTGCAGAACAGTTGGATGTCCACGTCGCTGTTGCGGTGGATCTTGCCCGAGGCGACCGATCCGATCAGCCGCGGGGATCGCGCCCCGCCAGGTCCCAGCGCCGCAGGGCCTCCAGGTCGCGGAGCCGGGCGGTCCCCCGCCACTTTCGTCGCGTCGCTCCCGGTTCGCGGAGCAGGTCCAGAGTCCAGGCCGTTGCCTCGAGGCAGGCAGGGTTGTAGGTTGCGGGGAGGAGGCGCGATGGCCGGCTTCGACTGCGAGCTTCACGGACCACAGTTCGCCATACCCATGTGCGAGCACCTGGAGGCCGCCGTCGAGCGCCGGGAGTCGCTCGCGGCCTATCTTCAGTACCCGACGGCCGTCGCGCTCTGTGACGCCTGCGTCAGGCGGCGCGACGTGCCTGACCCCTGGGCGGCGGCTTCCTCTCTGGTCTGTTGCGCGTGTCTGCTGGAGTGGGAGGCGCGGACGGGCAATCAATTCGCGCGGCGCTGTCGGAGGGCGCGGAACGAGTACCCCCCGGGGTTCTCGCCTCCGCCCGATTTCGTCGCGCCGGAGGGGGCCATTCGCGTCAGCGATGCGACCTTCTGGCTGTCCGATGAGTGGCGGGTCGTGACGCGCACGGGGGCGTGGCGCCTCTCCGAGTATCCACAGGGCTTCTGGTGCGCCTTGAACCTGCCCTGGCCGCGCGTCTGCGACGTGCTGAGTGTCCCCGGGGGCGCGCCCTTCCCCATCGCGGAGGTGGTCGACTCCGCCCTGGTCGATGCGGGTCTCCACACCCTGAGCCGCGTGGGGGACTACATCCTGGCGGGCTTCCCGGTGTCCCCGGAAAGGCGGGAGGCGATTCTGCGCGCGCTCGACCAGTACCCGCCCCGCCTCCCGATGCGCGCGGCGGTCCGGGCGGCCCTGGGCGCCCCGCCAGACTGAGCGCTCGCGGGCAGAGCGGAGGGCGTGCGTCCGTGTGGCTGAGGGGGGCGGAGAGGATGCTCGCGTTCGAGGCTGCATGTTCGTAGTGCCGCCAGGCGCGGCGGCCCATTGACGGCCCCGTAATACGACCGCATGATGACTATATGGAATGTCTCTCCCTCTCCCTTCCCGAAGACCTCGCCGCTCGCATCCGCGACGCCGCTCATGCCGACGGGTCAACCCTCTCGGCGTGGCTTGCGCGGGCCGCCGAGTCGCGCCTCCTCCTCCGCAACGCATCTCAGGCCATCGCCGACTGCGAGCGTGAGCACGGGGAGATCACCGAGGCTGAGCTGGCCGCGGTGGAGCGTCAATGGCGGGAGTGACCCTCGACACCGGCGCGCTCATCGCAGCGAGCCGTGACGACCGCCGGTTCCGGGTCTGGTGGAAGTGGCTGACGTCGAAGGGGTTGGTCGCCTCGGTGCCGTCGCCCGTCGTGGCACAGGCATGGCGTGGCCCTCGCGATGTGCGGCTCGCGAGCGTCCTCGGTGGGTGTCGGGAGGTGACGCTCGACGCGAGCGGATCGAGGCGTCCCGGGGAGCTCTGTGCCCGCGCTGCGACGGCCGACGTCGTGGATGCGTTTGTGGTTCGTGGCGCCGCGGATCGCAACGAGGACGTGCTCACGACCGACCCGGACGACCTCCACGTCCTGGCGGCCCATGCCCCCAGGGATCGGCAGGATTCGGACGCTCGACCAGGTCGGCCCGTCGAGGTGAGGCGGTCAGACGCCATGCTTTACGCGGCCGGGTTCGCGATGTTGCTGCTCCCGGCGTGTGGGGCGACCGCGGTCGAGGAACCGCCGTCCGTCCGGGCCACCCCCGATCCGGTGGTGCAACGGCCCGCGGAGCTCCCGCCCCCGGCACCCGAGCCGACGGACCTCTGTACCAACGACGGCTGGTGCCGGCCGTTCGTGGCGATGGTGATCGACACGGTCGCCGCCACCGCCGAGGCGGTCGCAGTCGGGACCGAGGCGGGCACAGTTGCGCTCTGGGCAGATGGTCGCTGGCGGGGTGGTTTCCTGGAGCGGCCGGGCGTCGAGGTCCGCGCGGTCGAGCGCGTCGAAGGAGGTGTCCGGGTCGTGACTTGTCGAGAGAGCGCATGCGAGGGCCGGACCTGGACCGCGGAGGGACTCTCCGACCCCTCCGCCGAGCAGAGCCCTCCGGTCCCGCCCAGCACCACCCAACAGAGCGGTGCATGGCGGGTCGAGTACTCCACGCTCGTCCGCGACGGAGACCCGCCCATACGCTTGAGCCCCGCGACAGCGCTAGGCGGCAAGGTCTGCGCGCGGGCGTTCGGCGTCCTCGGTGACGCCGAGCACCCCTTCGCGCTCTGCACCCACCACACGCGGCGGTCGCTCCACCACGTCGTGGGGAAGCGACTGGTGACGTTGGTAGAACCCTGGGACACGACGTGGGCGCCGCTGCCAGCGATGGTCCTCGAAGGAGCGGGCTGCGCCCCGTGCCTGGCGACGCACCAAGGCATCCTCGTTCGCGGGGCCGACGCCTGGACGGTGCTCCCGATGCTCCAGCCGCAGCTGGCGTCCCCGCGGATCGACGACGATCGGAGCGCGCGGTCACCAGGGTGGTACACGACCCCAACGCTCAAGCTCGCTGTCGACGTGGGTAGGATCTACGCGGCGGGCGCCGACGGAGCTACCGCGGCCTGGGACGGGGCAGCGTGGACTCCTGCCTCCTATGCCGGTCCGTGGGCGCGGGAGGTGCGGGGTACCGAAGCGGGAGATTCGCGGGTGTTCTACGCGACGCAGCACTCCCTGCTCGCCGTCGGGGGCGCAGGCGGTTTCGCCTGGCGTCCGTGGCGGAGTTTCCTGCCGGCGCAGCCGTCAAAGGATGTCCTCGTCCAGGTGCATGGCGTTGCGTCTGGCGACGTCCTGAACGTGCGCGCGGGCCCCAACGCGGCGTCGACCGTCCTCGGGACCCTCGCACCGGACGCGCGGTGCCTATCGACCCTCGCCGTCGAGGCCCCCCGCGAAGCGCCAGGCTGGCGCGCGGTGGAGCTCGCGGATGGCACACGCGGCTGGGTCTCGTCTCGCTACGTCGTGCCCGACCAGGACTGCGACCGGGCAGAGCCATGACCGGATTCGAACCAGGAAACGCCCGTTGAACCTGACTTGAGCGAGGTGGGTCGGAGTCGAGCCTTCCACCTTCGAGCCACGAAAAAGGAAGAAGGCCCGCCGAATCTCGCGATTCTGACGGGCCTCCACAACGTGGTCGGCCTGCGTGGACGTAACTCGAACTTCTTCCGGCGCGCCCGACCTGGAGGTCAGGGAGGCGATGGCGGGGGTTCGGGGCGTCCTGGCTGGCTGATCGAGACGTTCTACCCGTAGACGCCGTAGGGTTCAGAAGTGGCCGGGCCACCAACCTGCGCGTCTGGACGGGCAGCGCGGAGTACCGGGAACCCGAGCTCCAACGTCTCCTCGAGGTGGGGCGGTAGACGCCCCCCAGACTTGGAGGTAGTCTCCAGCACGAAGTATAGGAGCACCCATGCGCCTCGCGACCACGATCTTTGCTCTGGTGCTCCACACCGGCTGCAACCAGGACGGCGGCCTCAACGTCGTGCGTCGGGACGCTGACTCCGACGGCTACGACCAGTCCGTGGACTGCGACGACGCGCACGCCACCGTGAACCCCGACGCGACCGAGGTCTGCGACGGCCTCGACAACGACTGCGATCGGGAGATCGACGAAGACGCCGCCGACGCCACGACCTTTCACCCGGACGCGGATGAGGACGGCTACGGCGACGCCGAGACCTCGGAGACCTCCTGCGAGGCCCCCGAGGGCGCCACGACCGACGCCACCGACTGCGACGACGCCGACCCCACCGCCTTCCCCGGCGCGACCGAGACCTGCGACGGCCTCGACGACGACTGCGACGGCCAGGTGGACGAGGGCGCCTCCAATGGAGGCCGATGGTACGCCGACGAGGACGGGGATACCTACGGCGACCCGGCGGTCTCCTCGGAGAGCTGCGACGGCGCCGAGGGCTACGTAGCCGACGGCTCTGACTGCGACGACACGGACGCCGGGATCAACCCGGACTCTCCGGAGATCTGCGATGACATTGACCAGGACTGCGACGAGCTCGTGGACGAGGATGCCACGGACGCTCCCGCCTGGTACCCCGATGCCGATCTCGACACCTACGGCGATCCCGCCGCCCCGACCGAGGCCTGCGAGGCCCCGACCGGCCACGTCGCGGACGCCACCGACTGCGATGACACGGACGCTGCGATCAACCCTGCCTCTCCGGAGATCTGCTCCGACGGCGACGAGGACTGCGACGGCCTCCTGAACGACGAGGACCCCGACGTCGCCGACCCCTCTCCATGGTACACAGACGCCGACGAGGACACCTACGGGGACCTGGGCGCCGTCACGGAAGCCTGCACGGCCCCCGACGGCGCCGTCGCGGACGCTACGGACTGCGACGACGCCGACGCCAGCATCAGCCCCGCGGCGGACGAAGCCTGTGGCGACGGCATAGACCAGGACTGCAGCGGGCGCGACGCCACCTGCAGGGACGAGGGCCCCTGGTCTGCGGACGGGGCCGACGCGATGGTCTACGGCTTGGAGAGCTCCGATCGCTTCGGAATGCATTTCGACGTGGGGGACTTCGATGGGGATGGCCTGCCAGACCTCGTCGCCGGCGCCTACCAGGACGACACGGTGGACACCGATCAGGGCATGGTCTACCTCTACAAGCTCCCGCTGGCGGACGGTGAGGCCCTGGCCACGGACGACGCCTTCGCGCGTGTGCTCCCGACCACCGACCGGCCCTATGTCGGCATCCAGCAGTGGGCGCTCGGCGACGTCGACGAAGACGGCTACGAGGACCTCGGCATCGACCGGCAGAAGGTCTTCTCCGGCACCCATGTGCTCTACGGCCCCCTCACCGGGGACCACAGCACTGACGAGGGAGATTTCGCGCTCGAATGCCAGGATGGGCTCGGCATGTCCCCCTGGGACGACGACGGGACGGGCGCCTGGGCCTGCGCCTGCAACCTCACGCGATCCTGGCGGACCAACGGCGAGACCACCGTATGGGCGGCCGACGGCACGGAGCTGGCCAGCATCCTAGGGAACAGCGAGGATGACCAACTCGGCATCGACGCCGCGGGCGGCGAGGACATGGACGGCGACGGCATCGCGGACCTCTGGGTCGGCTCCGGCGTGGCTGACGACTTCGGCGAATGGGCAGGTGCGGCCTATCTTTTCCTCGGTCCAGTGAGCGGCGATCTCGGACCGGACGACGCGGACGCCTCCCTGCATGGCGAGGAGGACACGCTCTTCGGCCTTTACCTGACCACCATCGACGACCTGGACGGGGACGGGCTGCCTGGGCTCGCGGCCAGCTCCAACCAGGAGGGCAGGAGCGGCACCTCCCACGGGACGGCCTGGGTCTTCGACGGAGACCGCGCCGTCGGGGACGACACGGGTGACGCAGTGGCCACCCTGGTCGGCAGCGGCAGCGACGGGGTCGGGGTCTACGAGGTCGCGACCGGGGACTACGACGGCGATGAGGTCGTCGACCTGGTCGCCGGGGCCACGGGCAACGACGACGTCGCCACCAACGCCGGGCTGGTGTACGTCGCCTACGGTCCCGTCTCGGGCAGCATAGACCTGGCCTCCGAGGCGGGCCTGGAGATCCGGGGCGTCAGCACCAACGACATGGTGGGCTGGCAGGTGGACATGCCGGGTGATCTCGACGGCGACGGCGCCAGCGAGCTTCTCTTCACCGCTGGCTACGGCGACGGCGGGGACGACACGAACCAGGGGGCGATCTACCTCTACTACGGCGGGTTCTAACCCACCGCCCTCGCAGGCCTGTCCTCTTCCTTGTCGAGAACCCGTGGTTCCGCGGCGAGGCCGCCATCCCCACCTTCGAGGTGGACGAGCTGTTGGGGACCAGGCCCCGCGCCTTGTCCTATCGCAAGAAGGGCTGGGATTTCTCCGATCTTTACACGGTCGGTCTGCGAGACGGTGTCCGTCTGGACCGTATCGCGGCGGTCTTCACCTTCTATCTCTCGCAGCAGGGTCTTGTCGTCCACAAGGCGGACGTAGAGGCGAACCTGGTCGCGAAGCCCAGGGACCGCGCGCTTCGGGCAGACATCGGGCCGCTGCTGGCACCCGGCGTTCAGCACGATGTCGATGAGGCCTGTACGTGAGCCCTGGAGGAGCTGCTGGCTCACCTGGACGGAACGGCTGTCGGGGGAGTGACTATACTCGAACCCGAAGAGTGGGCTTTGGTCGGGCTCCATGCAGAACGCGGACGTGGTCCATTGGACGGGTACCAAAGAAAAAACCTCGAAGAACCGTGAGGTCTTCGAGGTTTAGACAGTGGTCGGGGTGACTGGATTCGAACCAGCGACCCGCTGCTCCCAAAGCGCACTGGAGATCTTGATCCAGCACATAAGCACCTGTTCTGACTGCCTTTCTGCGTTCCTTGCCGGTGCGTCGAAGCTGTTGGATGACGGGGGGTGTGGGCACATTCCTGGTCACACCGATCTGGCTCGCGCCATCCAAGCCGCGGGTCAGGAGGGGCTCGCCTGATGGGGTCTGAGATCCGAACCTGGGCCGAGCTCATGCAACGGGTCTGCGCTGGCGTGGGCCTCCGGGCCTATGAGCTCCCGACGCGCGCGGTGGGGGGCGCGTTGCGCGACTACTGCTGGCGTGCTGCCAAGGTGAGGGTTGCGGTGCGCCTCGGAGACCCGCGCCACCATTCCTACTTTGAGGTGCGCCCCTGCAATCGGAGAGCCGGGTTTGGCCTGACCGACCTGAATCGCCTGCGCAACGTCCTGGGGCTGCACGCTGTTCGTGCGCTCTTCGATCAGAGCGGGACGCCGATAATAGAGCATGTATGGGCAGACCCCTGGCAGCAGAGCCTACCCTCACCTGCCGATGAAGGTGACCTGAGGGTGCCCATCCTGGTCCCGCCCGCGCACGAGGAGCTGGTGCGCGAGCTGGTGCGCGAGGTCGTCGAGCGGGCTCGGCCGGGCACCTTCCCCGAGGCGAGCGCCCGCCGGCAGGAGGAGGAGCGCGCGCGGGCCTGGCTGACCCGGAATGCGGCCAGGCTGCGCGCCTGCGCGGCGGTGCTGGGCCGGGACGCGGTGATTCAGGTCCTGGGGCGCTGATGCGACCATACTCCGAGGCGATGTAGGATGATCTCGCGCGGCCCTCACATTCCACCCCGTGCCCGCCATCTCCTCCTTGAGGTCCCTTTGACGCCCCACGACGCACCCGCCCGGCGAGAGTCCCTCCTCTACGATCTCCTGATGGCCCGCTTCGGCACCGAGCAGGCGGCCCGCGAGGAGCTGCGCCGCGCGCTCCGCGGCTGGCCGGGCTGCCAGGACCTGGAGACCGTGCTGCCGACCGCGCTGACCAGCCCCGCCCATCAGGTCCAGGCGCTGGTCGACGCGCTCGCGGCGCGTGCGATCCCGGATCGGGCCTTCTTCGCCCAGATCGAGCGCGACCGCGTGGGGTCGCAGGCCCAGGTGCGGGAGCTCGCCGGGGCCTGGGGTGTAACGCTGGGCGCTCCCCTGCCCCCGCACCGCGCGCCGGCGAGCCTGCCGCCGGGTACGGCCTTCCACCCTGAGCACTACATCTCCTGGGGGAGGCCCGAGCGCCGCGCGCTCCGGCAGCTCCGCCACCCGGGCGCGCCAGTGGTGGTCTGCGGGCCGCCCCGCGTGGGCAAGACCTGGCTGCTCCAGTGGCTGCTCGCCGAGCTGCGGGCCCAGGGCGTGAGGGTACACACCCTCAACCTGGACGACACCACCGCCGCTGACCGCCAGGACTACGCCGCCTTCCTGCGCTGGTTCACCGCCGCCCTGCTCCCCGAGCGATCCTCAGACGAGATCGCGGCGCTCTGGGCGGGGGCGGTGAACCTCAACATCCGCTTCAGCGAGGTGCTGAAGACCCAGGTGCTCCGCGACGAGGGCGCGACGGTCGCCCTGGCCATCGACCGCGCCGACCGGATCCGGCTCCAGCCCTACAACGACGACTTCTACGGCATGCTCCGCGCCCGCGCCCGCGACGGCGCCAGCGCCCCCTGGGACCGGCTGCGCCTGCTCATCGCGCTCTCCGGCTCGCCCCACGAGATGGCCGGGGATCCAAACTCCTCGGTGTTCTACGGCCTCTCGCACCCCGAGTCCCTGCTGGGCTTCGAGAAGGAGCAGGTTCTGAGCCTGATGGAGCAGTACGCGCTCCCCTCGGGCAGCGTCACCGTGGAGGAGCTGATGGGCCTGCCCGACCGTCGGCCCTTCCGCCTGCGCGAGGCGCTCTTCGAGCGCACCCTGGACGAGGCCGACGATGCGCCCTGAGCGCGCGCTCACCTACCAGGCGGGAGGCGACCTCCGCGCCACCTCGCTCTACGCCCATCGGCCCGCCGACGACGAGTTGCTGCGCCACCTGCGCGCCGGGGCGCTGGCCTGGGTGCTGGCGCCGCGCCAGATCGGCAAGTCCAGCCTCGCCCGCCGCACCGCCGCCCGCCTGCGCGAGCGCGGGCACCCCACCGTCCATGTGGACCTCAACGTGTTCGGGGCGAAGACCGCCGAGCTCGGGCCCTGGGTCTACGGCCTCTGCACCACCATCGGCGAGGGGCTGGGGCGCACCGAGGCCGAGGTGCGCACCTTCTGGGACGCCCAGGAGCGCTACGGGCCCGTCCACCGCCTGGTGCGCTTCCTGGAGCACCTGCGCCCGGCGCCCGGCCAGCCCGCCCTGGTGATCTTCCTCGACGAGATCGACGCGCTGATGTCTGTGGCGTTCGACCGCGACGACCTCTTCGCCGCGCTGCGAGCCGTGGCGACCTCGGGCGAGGGCCTCGCGCTCTGCCTGCTCGGCGTGGCCGCGCCCCGCGACCTCATCGCCGACGAGACCCGCACGCCCTTCAACGTGGGCCGGGAGATCCGGCTGGTGGACCTGAGCCGGGCGGAGCTGGACGACCTGGCCCCCGGCCTCGCGGTCCATGAAGTCGCGCCGGGGCCCTGGCTGGACGCCGTGTACGGGTGGACCTCGGGACACCCCTACATGACCCAGGCCGTGCTGCACGAGCTGACGGAGATCTGGGAGGAGGAGGACGACGGGGAGCGTGGTCCGCCGCAGGCCAGCGTCGACGCGGTCGTGGCGCGCCTGTTCCTGCGGGCCGGGCGCACGCTGGAGGCGAACCTGTCCTACGCCGAGAAGCGCGTGGACGCGACACCCGAGCCGCTGCGGAGCCGGGTGCTCCAGCTCTACGGGCGGCTGCTGCGCGGGGAGCGCGTGGGGGCGCGGGGAGACGATCCCGAGCAGCAGGCGCTCCGGCTGGCGGGCCTGGCGGCCGAGCGCATGAGCGAGGACGGGCTGGTGCTGGGGGTGCGGAACGGTGTGTTCGCGCGGATCTTCGACGACGCCTGGCTGGCGGAGAAGCAGGCGCAGGGGGACTTTTTCCGGGACCTGCGGGCGTGGCAGGCCGCGGGGAGATCGCCGGACTTCCTGCCGCGCGGGGCGGCGCTGGCGGCGCTGAGCGCCTGGGTCGGCGAGCACCGGGACGCGGTGGGTGCGGAGGGCTGGGCCTTCCTGGACGCGGCGCGGCAGGTGGAGGCAGAGGGGAGGCTCGTGGCGGCGGAGGCGCGGCGGAGCCGGATGCTGCGCGGGTTTGTGGGGGTGCTGGGGGTGCTGGGGCTGGTGCTGGGGGTGGTCGCGTGGTTGGCCTGGAGCACGGCTGGCGACAAGGCGGCGGCGCTGACGAAGTTGGAGCGCGCGAATGGAGATCTGGAGGAGGTACAGCGGGCAAAGGCAGAGACGGAGCGAAAGGCGTCAGACCTCGAAGGGCGGGCGCGGGACGCAGAGGACAGATTCCAGGACGCTAAGGCGGCCACGACGGAGGCTGAACGGAAGGCGTCGGAGTTCGAGGAGCGGGCACGAGACATCGAGCGCAGATTGCAGAGCGCCGAGGCGAACGTGGCCGGCGCGCAGCGGGAGGCCCAGGCGTTCGAGGCGACCGCGCAGCAGGCGAGGGATGAGCAGAAGCAGGCAAGGCTGGAGATCGCGAACCTACGCGCCGAAGCCGTCCCGCTGCTGATCGCGCAGCGCGGCCCCGAGGCCGCCTTGGAGACTGCGATCGGGATCGCGAGAGCCGCGCCGGAGCGCTGGTGGCGCGAGGAGGCGTGGGCCCACGCGGTCAGCCAGGCGGTCGTCGCGGGTCAGGGGACGCGCGCCCTGCGCGGACATGAGGGCCTGGTGTTGTCCGCGTCGTTCTCGTCGGACGGACAGCGGGTGGTCACGGCCGGATTCGACCGCACCGCGCGCCTCTGGGACGCGGCCACCGGCGCCGAGCTCCGCGCCCTGCGCGGACATGAGGGAG